>JBOEGO010000001.1:0-67938 GCA_050633465.1 Paracoccaceae bacterium
TCGTCGGCTTTGAGAGTTGCACGGCGTAGGATGTTTCGTACGTTCTGGAGAAATGAGACAGTCTCAACATCCTTTGCTTGGCGCAAAGCCTCGACACGAAGAGCCAGTGCCTCCGCCTTGAGTGACCGTAGCTTTTCCTGATCGCCCACAAGCTGTTCTGCGTGTTCGGTGAGCTCTCTTTCCCGATCATACATTGGCTGCAGATCGAAGCCAAAGGCATCTCTGATCAATCCACCGTAGCGAAGAGGGAACCGTTTGCGGGTTGCGCTATCCCTGCGCTGGATCAGCCCGGCATCCACGAGGTGTCCGATACACCGTCGAATCGTTCTCTCGTTCAGGCCGTTCGTTCTCTCAGACAATGATGCGTTTGAGGGAAAGACGATAGTCATTGGAGCTGTTTGTCCGGCCTTCTTCGGCATGAAGCTGATCAAGGCCTGCAGTGTTACCAGGTCATTTGGTGTCAGACCGAGTTCTTTGCGAAGCGCTCGGATCGGCTCGATTACCCTGTACGGGTTCGTACTGGGTACAGACGATCGTTCCGCCAAGGCGGGTGTGTGAGAAAATACCTGTCTCATGATGATTTCGGCTGAAAAAGCTTCCCCGTTCACCGCGAACGGTGTTGAAAACGATTCGGCTTCGGGGTATCAATCAGGTGTCTAAGCTAATCGAGGCCCTTCGGAAGCACTGCTTTCGGGGGGTCTTTCCTTTTCTGGCCTGTCCTCCTTTCTGCTCAGTTTTTGTTATCGTCTATGTCAGGACCATCAAGATCCTGATCCCTGCCGGAGACTGGGTTACCTATGGGTTCCATTTTCTCTGGGGTAATGATCTGCCCTGGACCAGCGGCCTTCGCGTTCGCCAACGCTAGAAGAGCGGCCTCTGGATTCTCAGAGATCCACTTATGAAGCCCGTCATCTCCGTTCTTGACGGTGATGATCACGTTTCTTTTGGTGACCTTCACCATCCCGAGTTTTGTCTTGATTGCCGATGGGGCAGGGGGCTTGTGCTGTTTCAGGAGCCCTTCGAAGATCGCAAAGCGTTCGTCGGAGGTCTTGCCTGAACCTCTGGATTCCATGTGAGCATCATGGAATTCTCGGTTTCCGGCCGGAAACCCTTCATCTCCAGAGAAGCCAAGGCTCTCATAAGACTTTGCGGCAGCATACCAACGATCCCGTCCAACCCCGTGTGCCGCCCCGATCTTTTGGATGAGTTCAGTCGGAATACAGGAAGTGACTTGTTTCATGCGAGCAAGTCCCGTGAGCTTGTCACCGGCTTTCCTGGCTTTCTGATCGATGTTGAGGGCGTCACAGACCAGTCCCTCATCCTTGCCTGACTCTATGAGAGAACGTGCAAACAGGGCTTTCTCGATCCAGCTGAGGTCTTTTCGGAAGCTGTTCTCTTGGCCTTGTGCAAGAATCGCTTGATCCTCATCCAAGCCTCTGATGAGAGCCTTTGCGGGCTTGCCAATAAGTCGAAGGGCCGCTAATCGCCTGCGCCCATAGATGATCCTGTACCGCCCCCCTTCGGGGCTCAGAAGTATCGGGATAAGCTGTCCCTGCTTGTCAATGCTTTCAGCCAGTTCCCTGATGTCATCTTCGTCATCCAGGGCCAGACGATCCTGGAACTCGGAATCATCAATAAGGTCGGTACTGATTTCTTGAATTGAAGATTGTGCCGCATCCTGAAGAGAACGGGCCATTCCCGAAAGGGCAGGGGCTCGTGACTGGGTTCGAGTCGGAGAAATCGACGAGCTCTGCTGCTTTTCTTCATCCTCGGGAATGTCGAATGTGACTTTGCGGGCCATTACTTGCGCCCCCATGCCGTTTTGATGAGCCCTTCGACTTCCGCCACAACCCCGTTGATGGACTCGATAGCCCGATCGTACGTCTGGCGATGAAAATCCGTTCTGGCGATCTCGAACAGTGTCTGTTGCGTGAGCCCAGCGTCAGAGACTGCGGAGGATTTCAGGAAAGGCTGAGTAAGAACGTCATCCGTGAACATGGTCCGCAGGAATGCCGCCATCTGGGTTTGGGGGCCGTCATTGGGCTCGAAACGAGTGATTAGAAATCTCATGAAGTCCCAGTCGGGCGATGCGCCCACATCAGCAATTGTTGCCATGAGGCTGGATGTGAGCTGCAGGAATTGGGCCATCGAGGCGACGTCAAGCATGCTTGGAATGACAGTGACGACTAGGGATGTCGACGCTACTAAAGCCGATAGTGTGGTAAACCCGAGTTGCGGTGGGCAGTCGATGACGACAATGTCGTAGTCTGTCTCGACTTCATTAATGCAAAGGGCAAGCCGCTGATAGAACGGCGGCCTGATATTGTTTCGAAGGGCGTGTGCGGTTTCGGTCTCGAACTCAGAGAGCAGCAAGCCGGCCGCGGCTAGATCGAGGTTGTGGAAATACGTTTTGCGCACAACGTCTCTAAAGGGGATAGGGTCCTCGTACCGAAGGGCATCGTACACCGTTCCGGCCTCAGGGAAGTCGATTTCCGGCCGGAAACCGAACATGGTGGTCATTGAGGCTTGTGGGTCGAGATCAATTGCCAGAACCCGATAACCATCAAGGGCAAGCTTTTGGGCCAGATGGATCGCTGTTGTCGTCTTCCCTGCGCCCCCTTTGAAGTTGGCGATCGAAATGATCTGGATATGCTCCCCATCCCGACGACGAGGAACGATATGCTGGAACTTGGTGCTTGACCGGGCTATTTCGTGGCGCGCTATATCGATTTGCTCTGCAGTGTAGAACCTGCGGCCGCGGGCGTCTGTCTCGATTTCACCGAGATCGAGCTTGTCCTCGAAAAACATCTTCCGCAAAAAATCTTGGCTTACGCCGAGGATCTGGGCAACTTCCGTGGATGAGAAGCGTCTGAGAGCCTTTCGTTCATCAGGTAGAAACGACTTGCGCATATTCACATCAAGCGATTTGCTTAGACGTGTCGCCATCGTCTGGATCTTTTGATCCATTCTGATCCGCTGCTCGTTCATGCCCGTCCCGCCGCCCGTCTTCCGGGTCTATCTTGAGAAGGAACGCAAAACCGCCGGAAACTGATGGTTAGCGTTCTTCCGCAAAAATGTCAGGAAAGCGTTTGACAGGCAAGGATTTTTTCAAATGGTGGGTTGGTATCCCGTGAAATCATTTATTTACAATGACTTATCTTATTTTGCGGATCCAGCGCGTCAAGTGCTTGTGTCGCTGCCATCTCTTAAACGCAAGATGTACCCGATTCACATAGGCGGTTTTGCTTCCAAAGAACGAATCTGAGTCTCTTAAATCATTCCCAGACTCTCGGCTCGCTCCAACAGCATCTTGACCGATGAGGGCTGCCATCTCGTTCGGCCACGGGGCGTGCGTTCGCGCATAGATTCCAGCCGTTCACAGATCGCTTGAAGCGTGATGTCAGGATCTGCACCCTTGATGCCAGCAATAATGGCGGGCAAGCGGTCATCGGTTTCGCGGCGGCCGGCGCGGGCCAGCACCTCGGCAGGCAGGAAGCCGTCGCGGACATAAGCCTTCACAGCGCGTAAGAGACGGCTTTGGGTCCAGCGACGCGCCTCGGGCAAGGGGCCGTTGATGATGCGCAACACGTCTTCCCAGGCCAAGTCGGGGCGCAACCGGCGCACATGGGGCATCCAGTCTTGTGCCGTCTCGTTCAGGCGCTCCATGTAGCCGTCCTGTCTTGCCAGCCGTACCTTACGAAGAGCGGCAGGGTCTTTGGCCCGCAGCCCAGGGTTCCCGCCCACGCGGCCCTTTGTGCGCGCGCTGGCGAGGCCGGCCTTGGTGCGTTCCCGGATCAGGGCGCGTTCGAACTCGGCCGCGGCCCCCAGCACTTGCAACGTGAACTTGCCCTGCGGGGATCCGGTATCGATAGGGTCCTGTATCGAGCGGAAGAAAGCACCCTTGGCCTCCAGCCGTTCAATCACCTCCAGCAGATGCGACAGGGATCGCGCGAGGCGGTCGATCCGAACGACGACCAGCGTGTCGCCCCTGCTGATCCGTTCAAGCACCCGCGCCAGTACCGGCCGCGCACGATTGCCGCCCGAGGCCTGTTCCTCATGGATCTCGGCGCAGCCAGCAGATTCCAGGGCCTGCGACTGGGGCAGGGGGGTCTGATCCTCGGTCGATACGCGAGCATAACCGATGAGTGGCATCAAAACAGTCTTTTTTGCAGTTTCATGTATCGCTACTAAACGACCGTTTGTAAACAAATGCAAGTAGGTGCTCTCTCGTCGTGCTCGTCCAAAAACCTTTGGTTTCCTTGCGCTGAAAGCGATCTGAGAGGTTTCACCTGCAGTCGCGCGCGCGTACTATATAAAGGGCGCAGGCAGCGGCCACAAAAACGCCTGGGCAATGTGCAAAAAATCAGTATTTTGCACACATGATGACGCAAGCCTCTTCTTTGACTGATGATTACGACGACCCCCTTATCACCATCGAGGAGGATGAAGAGGCTCACGAAGACGATCTCTGGTTTCTACCTAGGTCACTTGAAGAAGAACCGGATGATTTGCCTCCAGGGCCACGGGCGGAACCGCCCGACACTGCTGTCGTCGAAGACTGGGCAAAAGCAGAAGGCGTTCACGCTGCGCGACTGGCAAGAGTGGCTGGACGCCTGGGAGCTCTGGATGACCGGCTGCTGCGTGGCCCGGAAGGCTGGCGGCATCGCCTCGCTCTTATCGAGGCAGCGGATCTCAGCTGGTTCGCAGGGGATCGGGTGAGTTCTGATCGTCTGGCGCTCTGGATATCGATGCGGCTGTCAGGTGCACAGGATGACCCAAATGCACTGGCAAGAGTTGGATGGGCTGTTCGGCGCCTAACAGGCGGTCCTGGACCGAAAGCTGACTTGGCCGCCTTCCTGGATCGCCGCGATCCCGAGAACATTGAAGACAGCGCTGAGCGTTTCGAGGATCGCGCGGGTGGGTGGCTGGACGTCATGGCAGCCGCAAAGGGTCTCCACCCGATCACGCGGGCGTGCATGGGGTATCACCTGTGGAGCTTGGCGGGCCTCGGACGCCACGGCGACCAGATCGAAGCTGCCGTCACCGCGTCCAGGATCGCGACCAGCGATGGAAGCGGTGCCATCTTCGCGCCGCTCGCTATGGCCGGGGCCGGGGGGCTGCGCGTTTCGGGCTTGCCACCCGAGCGTTTGGCCCGCTGGTTGGATGGGATGAACAGCGCAATTCTAACGGCGATGCGAACACTTGATGATATTGAAGTGTGGATCGGGCGGGCAGAAAACGTCATGGCGCAATTATCTGGCCGCACGCCGGTTGCCTTGCGAAAGGTTTTCACGGAATGGCCCTTGGTCTCCGCCCCGATGGCTGAGGCCATGACCGGAGCCAGCCGCGCCGCCGTTCAGCGCAATCTCGCATGGATGGAGGCAAGCGGTTTGATCCGCGAGGTGACGGGGCACGGGAGGTATCGCATGTGGAAAGCCGACCTAGTATAGGTCATTTGTCGAGGCTGACACCGGCTTGACCTGGCACGCTTTAGTGCCGCCCCAGATGATCGTTTAAGCCACTTTCCGTTCGAATGCGACAGGGCTTTTCCAGCCCAGAGCGTTCGTTCGCTATTCGTCTCACGTTTTTGTGACAATTGATCGCTTGAAGCTCCAGTGGGTGAAGGTTGTAAACGGGCGAAAGAGGCACGACTGAAGGATTAATCATGAAGCTAATTAAAGACTCATCTATCTCACGTCGCGGAGCGCTGCTCGGTGCGGCCGCAAGTGGGGTGTTCCTAGGAGCAGGCGTTGCAACCGCGCAAACCACTGCACCACTTGCTACGCCACCAGTGCGCCGCAATATTTCATCCTTCAGCACCTCAAACTGGCGGGATCACTTCGATAATCTAAACCACGGTGCAATCCTGTGCGACATTGATTCCCGAGCGGTGCAATATTGGTCAGAGGATGAAAGTGTTTATAAGCTGTATCCGTCGAGCGTTCCGGAATCCGAAGAACTGACAAAACGCGGATACACTAGCGTTATCAAGAAAGTGGAAGGACCAAGCTGGCGCCCCACGCCTTCGATGAAGATCCGCAATCCGGATTGGCCAGACTATTTTCCACCCGGTCCTGACAACCCCTTGGGCACACACGCCCTCTACCTTTCATGGCAATATTACCGCGTCCACGGAACGGGCGACACGCGGAAAATTGGCCGCCAATCGTCGAACGGATGCATCGGCCTTTACAACGAACATATCAAAGAACTGTTCGCTTTGGCTGAGGTAGGAACACAAGTGAAATTGTTCTGATCGCGCACCTAGCATGACTTGTTAAAGTCTTTTCTCGTGTACCGGCGTTCATTCAACGTTCACCATTCGAAAGCCACAGTTTCATGAATCGAAGAAAATTCCTCTTTGCCGCCGGGGCTGTTGGCACTTTGGCCAGTCAGCCAGTTTCAGCCCATGTACTGCTGCCAAAGTATGATTTACCGCCGGAGTATTTACCTCAAGTAGTGAGCATTCCAGAGGGCTCCGCTCCATACGAAATCCATGTTGTTCCAAGCCAGTTTGCCCTGTTCTGGACCCAACCCGATAACACTGCAATTCGCTACGCTGTCGGGATCGGTCGCCCGGGCCTTTACGAGGCAGGCGAATTCTATGTGGGGGCAAAGAAGGAGTGGCCCAGCTGGACACCGACCCCGGGCATGTTGCGTCGTGAACCGAAGAAATATCGACCGTTTCGGAATGGAATGCCTGGCGGTCTGAGCAACCCTCTAGGTGCGCGGGCCCTCTACCTCTTTCAACCGGGACGCGGGGATACCTTTTTACGTGTGCATGGCACAAATGACCCAAGCACTATTGGCCGTGCCGTTTCAAACGGATGCGCCAGATTGGTGAACGATCAGATTGTCCAGTTGTATGATATGGTTCCGCTGGACACGCGTGTGATCCTGTACCCCGCAACTTTCTAGGAAGTATTTATGATGTTATCAGCGCGACGCGACCTTTCAAAAATTGTTCTTGCAACAGTCTTCACTGCATTTTCTTTCACTACTGTGGCCGCACAAGAACTCAATGAGGCAGATATTAAGCGTCTGGCGCTTGAAGCGATCTTGGAAAAACCCGAAATTTTGATCGAAGCGCTCTCAATCCTACAAGAACGTGAAAATGCAGCACTTGCTGAAGCGCAGTCTACAGCTTTAACTGAATTGCGCGACGACTTCGAACAGAACGCTCCCATCTTCGGGAATCTGGATGGTAGCGTCACGCTAGTCGAATTTTTTGACTATAACTGTGGATATTGCCGCCGCGCAGCACCTGAAGTCAAAGCCGTGCTGGAGACAAGCAAGGATGTCCGCATTATTTATCGTGAATTTCCGATCCTAGGGCCCGGTTCCGAAATTGCGGCGCGCGCGTCACTTGCCGCGAGAAACCAAGGTAAATATCAGCAGTTTCACGAGGCAATGATGGCATTGAACGGGCAAGCCGTTGGAGCAAGCGTTATGAAAGTTGCAGGCGATGTGGGGCTCGATCTCGAAGTTTTGAAAACAGACATGCAATCAGACCTAGTGAACGATCACATTGCTGGCTCTCTGCGTCTGGCAGAAGCTTTGGGTATAACTGGAACGCCGACGTTCGTATTGGGTGATGAAATAATCCCCGGTGTGATCGAGCGCGGCACCTTTCTTGAAAAGATTGCAGCCCTCGTCCCCGAGTGAAACGGACGACGATTGTGAAATCGGACCTTAAAGTCCTTGACCTTCCGCCTGCTGGACCCTCTATCTCTGAAGTTGTCCGGAGCAAGAGGTCTCAATATCGAAAACGAAAAATCATTCACGTACGGCACTCAAAAGATGAGTTGTTCATCTTGTGTTGGCCGTGTGGAAAAGGCTTTGAGCGCGGTATTGGGTGCCTCTGAGACGCACGTAAATCTGGTGTCGCGTAGCCCTAACTGTGAGATGAGAAATCCAACAAGATCAACGGCTGTCCTTTGCCCCTGAATATGAGATTTTGCTTTTTGCTCCGATATTCTTGCCCTTAATCCTGAGACAGAGTTCACAGACTTGTGCGGCAGATATCGATGGAGAATGATGGCGACGACTCTGTTGCCGATGGTGATGAGGAAGCGCGCGGGGCGGCCGTTTTGCGTCCGCTTGTTCAGGTATATCTCAAAAGAACTGGCACCAATTGGGCGGCCTTGGGTCACGCTGGCGATTGACGTCGCAACGCCGATATGGAAATAGCATGCCTGACCGCGATGCGGCACCTCGACGATATCCAGGCATGGTCAGCGCAGGCGGAAACCATGATGGCCCCGCTTTCTGGCAAGACACCACCAGCATTGCGCGCGGTGCTGACCGAATGGCCCGTCGTCTCCGCTCCAATGGCCGAGACCTTGACCGGTGCCAGCCGGGGCGCCGTCCAGCGCAACCTTGCTTGGATGGAAGCACAAGGTCTAATCTGCGAGGTGACCGGAAAGGAATGTTTCCGCATGTGGCGGGCGATGCCATGAAACACCTCTAAAGAAGCACTCGTTTTGGTGTGTAGCATCTGTTGATAGTTCAACGGAGGCCCAGAATCGTGACAGAACAAAAATATCAGACAGTCGATTTCGACGGCGGCTCAGCAATAGTGGTCAGATGGATTTGCAGTGTTTTCACCTATCTGTGATATCTTAGGTGGATCCTCTAGTCCCTCTAGCCTCAAATTCTTCATTTCGAAATCACGAAAGAATAAGTCTCTTGGGCGCACAAACTGGGGCACGGAAATTGCGATCTCCCCGTGGACAGACGGGGTCAGTTTATAGAGCTGGGCGACCGCCCCATAAGGCCGAAACAGCCGATCACCGCTCAGATCTTGATCAATGCCGCCGTCGCATACATGAAGGCGATGCCGCCCAGAAACCCGACCAGTACGGCTGGTGCCATCAGCGCCGCCTGCCTGTCGGCGTTTTGACGTACAAGGTAGGCGCTGACCTCGACCATGACTTGCAGGATCGCACCCGCTCCGACGGCGAGTGCCAGTGCCGACCATTGCGGCGCATAGGCAAGGCTGCCCGCCCACATTCCGAGGATGGCCGGGCCACCGGCGAGCAGGGTAAGGGCGGCAAACGTCCAAAGCGTTGGCCGGGCACGAAGCATCGGGGCGGCGATGCCGATGCCCTCGGTGACATTGTGCAAGGCAAAGCCTAGGACGAGGAAAGTGCCAAGCCCGGCCGCCCCGGCAGCGAATGCGCCGCCGATTGCCAGCCCTTCGCCGAAGTTGTGCAGCCCGATGCCAAGCGCGATGTAGAACGCCAGCGCAATACCTTCCGGATTGCCGCGCCAGCGCCCGATCGCCATCAGCAACAGAAAACTTGCCAGCGCTGCCAACCAGACCATGGCGGAACCCTGGAATATCGCGGCTGCCCGGTTGGACAACTCCAGCGCCTCGGAGATCGTGTCGATCAGCAAGAAGGCCAGCAACCCGACCGTCAGCGCAAGCAGAAAGTTCATCCCGCTTCGCCCGACGCCCTTCATCGCCGGGTAGAACATCAGGCCAAGCGCCACCGGCAAAAGGCCGACGATCGCCCCGATCACTGCCTGAAGACGCAACTGCGACGCGGACGCCTTTGGAGTCGGAACCGCCACCACTATCTCATGCCCGAAGGTCGCGCCCGTGTTGGTCAGCAGGTTGACATGGTGGGCCTCGCCAATAACCCACGGATAGGGAATACGCAGCCAGACCGCGTCGCCTCGGGCAATCGGCCCCGCCGGTTCCTGCGTGAAGGTCCAGTAGGCATCGTCGACTGCGACCTGCGCGACCACCATCGGCTCCGATCCGCCGGCGCGCGCCCTGAGCGATATCCCCGACCCATCGAGGATCGTCCGTTCGACGGTCAGCGCTTCGACCGGGGGGGCGCCGTTGTTGAAGCCGCGCAAGGGATCGAGCGAGGCGATCCAGACAAAGGCGCCCAGCATGACGGCCAGCGGCACGAGGGCGAGAAGCAGACGGGTCATTGGCGGGCGGCTGCGTTGGATATGATCGGTCATGCTCCGGCCTCCCGCACGTCGAAAAAGCCCATCCAGCCAAGTTCGGTGAACTCGGCCTGGTGCGCATGGAACATATACATCCCGTCCTCGTGATCGGCGAAGCTGAACTCGAGGATGCCGCGCTGCGCCTGACACTGCATGATCACATCGACCGTGCGCAGGGTCGGCGTGAGCTGGGTGCCGGTGTCGTAATAGTCGAAGAAATTCCCATGCAGGTGGAACGAGTTGATCGGATCGAACTCGGTCGCATTCATGAGGTAGATACGTACCGGGCGCGACTTGTCGATCCGGATCGGCGCGTTCATGTAAGCTTGGCCGACCGTGTTTACGGCATAGACCTCGTTCTCACCATCGAAATTGGTGTCAAAGCCGTTCATCACCATCGCCAGTTCCTTCCATTCGGCGTTTTCCGGGCTGCCCAGCACACGCGACGCCGCAACGGCCGCAAATTCGGGGTGGCGCGCCGGATCCGGATCGACCACGAAAAGGCCGTACATGCCCTTGTGCATGTGCCGTTTCAGTGGCAGGGCATGGCAATGGTAGAGGTGGCAGCCGAAGGGCTTGGCATCGAATTCGTAAACGAACTCCTCGCCCGGATCGATCAGCCCGGCGCCTTGAACGCCGTCCATCCGCGCCGAGTGAATGCCGTGAAAATGCATGGAATGCGGGTGTGACCCGAGGTTGCGAAAGACGATCCTCAGTCGTTCGCCCTCCTTCGCTCGCAGGGCGGGGCCTGGCACGCGGCCGTTGAACGTCCAGGCGGGAAAGAAAACGCCGGGAGCGATCTCGATCTCCACGTCGATGGCGTCCACCTCGAACGTTCGCAACGTGCGCCCATCCGGCAGGACTTCGGTGCGACCGGTCTCCCAGTCGGTCAGCATGGCCGTCGGGTCGAACCCGTTCCGGGCGTGGTCGACTTGGCCGACCATCGTCATGTTGCCATGCGCCATGCCACTGTCATGGGCCGAATACGGATCGACCGCCCCGCCGGGCATAGCATGCCCCGCCATCGGGTCGGGCGTTGCCTGGGATTGCGCGCGGCTCGCGGCCACGGCCGCTCCGCCGGCAGCCACCAGACCGCCGACCAACAACGCGCGTCGCGACGCCGATACTGGCTCCGTGACCATCGCAGGTGGCGCTGTGGGCCGAGATGTCTCCACGGCGGACGACACATCGCGCCCTCGTTTGCTGGTATCGACAGGCATGGACGATGTCCCCTCAGATGACACGCAGGCCAAGTCCCGGCGCAAAAAGTTAGCTTCGGCTAATAATCATCGCTTAGGCTTTACGAGTCAATCCCGATCGTGCGAGGGTGACGACATGACGGATGATGAGAACCTTGATTCAACCGAGGCAGAGGCACGTGCGGTCGAATCCCGCGCCGAGGCCTTCATCGGTGTGCGCGAAGCGCGGCGCAGCGAAGTGGCAGAAGATTATGTCGAACTGATCGCCGAACTCATCCACGAGAACGGCGAGGCCCGGCCGGTCGATATTGCGACACGCATGGGCGTGACCGCGCCAACAGTCGCCAAGACGCTTGGCCGTCTGGCGCGGGACGGCCTGATCACTCGCGCGAAATACCGCTCGGTCTTCCTGACCGAGGAAGGCCGGGCGCTCGCCAAGGAATGCAAACATCGCCACGAGATCGTCTTGCGGTTTCTCCTGAGCCTCGGGCTCGACCCCGAGACGGCTGAACGCGATGCCGAAGGCATCGAGCACCATGTCAGCGAACGGACGCTTGCGCTGTTCGCGGCGTTTTCCCAGCGGTCATAGTCGGGTGGTTGCCGTTGAAGTAAGCGGGTTGACCTTAGACTTTAACCTACCAATCGAGGGGTCCTCGAGGCAATGTTCTACAAATAGGCTGATAGGCGGTGTTAACCATTCTCCGGACGGACTTATTCCAAAGCTTCTGTGACGGGGATTCCAAGGGCGGTGTAGCTGTTGACGACTGCTAAGCGGAACTGAAGCTTCGCACCATGGCGGCCAAAGTCCGACGCGATGAGCGGCTGGCCAAGCAGTTTCACACATTGCATCTTCGTCTCGTCTCGTCTCGGCTTCGGCGGGGATATCCGCTCCATTGTCGCCAGAGCGCGCAGCCCAGATACTGCGATGCCCGTATGGCCTAATTAAGAGCCGCCGCTACAGCTATGATCTCCATCCAAGCTTTGCGTTCTAACGGGGCGAAATAACGGAATGAGAGCCGGAGCCAGAGATGGCATCGTAGCATTTGCGAGTGGCGTAAGTTCCCTGTGCCGTGACGTTCCCGATCTCATGGTCGCGATATCGAAGCCGCTGTGCCTAAATTTCCAGACAATCTGCGACTTAACGAATTGTCGCTGTGCAACTTCGGACCAGGTATCGTGCGAGCAGTTTTCTCCTCCCAAGCAAACTGGAAACTGCAAGGATCGCATGTTTACTCACGAAAATTTGCCCTTGAACCTCTAGCCACTAGAAGTCCTATCTGTTCAAGGAGAACACATACCGTTCTTGCCATCAATCGCCGGTGAGAACCGAAAGGGTACGAAATGCTGACAAGACGACACTTCATTCAGACAACAACGGCGCTTTTTTCGGTGACCGGTCCCGGTATGGCTTTTGCCGACACTTGGCCCACCGAGGCTCAGAAGGCTGAATGGGACGCACAGGTGACGCCTCAGGGTTATGTTGCCGAGACTTCCAACCCATGGGGATTGCACCTGCGGTTCCTACCGCAACGTGTGGTCGCGAAGGCCGGTCTCGTGCCGGGAGATATCCATGTCGACGCGGTCGCACGATATCTTTACCACATTGAAGAGGGTGGAACCGCGATGCGCTACGGCGTGGCCATCGCGCGGGGGAACCTCTACGAGCCGGGTGTCTATACCATCAAGCGCAAGGTCAGGTGGCCGCACTGGCAACCGACACAGAGCATGATCAATCGCGACCCCGAACTTTATGCTGACATTGCCGATGGCATGGAACCGGGACCGGAAAACGCGCTTGGATCGAGGGCGCTGTATCTCTACGTCGGGGATCGCGATACCCTTTTGCGCATCCATGGCACTCCGAGCCCACGGAGTATCGGTGGCCGCGCAAGTTCGGGCTGCGTACGGATGGTCATGGCTCATATCAATGATCTTTACCCGAACGTCGAGACCGGCTCTACGGCCTATCTTTACTCGGCGGAGGACAGCGTGACTGCCCGCAGCTAAGCCAAGCAGCGGACGGCAAACGCAATTAAGTTTCGCGAGGGGTGCAGATCGGATTGCCGTTCGCCGTGCGCAGCGGCAGCAAGGTCGTTTCAACGGGGCCGCTGTGTTCGTACCAGTAGCACCCGTCTTCCGGTACCAAGCGCGCGGTTGCAACATCCTGATCCGGTGCAGCCATTGCAATCACGGCTTCGGGAACGTTGCCCCCCTGTTTTGCCGCGTCGCCCGGTCCAGTCGGCTGGACTGCGCACCCGGCCGTGAGCGACAGCGCCACTGCAACCATCATTTTTTGCTTCAGAATCAAAACCCGCATTAAGTTTCCTTTCGTGACTGTTTTTCTTTGCAGCGGCTGTTCATGCCTCAAGGCGTGATAGAGCCAGTCACCGCATCCTCTAGCAATAAAACAATCTGAAATACCACCGTATTTTGCTCTTGAAGCTCTAGCCACTGTAGGGGCTATGTCATGGTAAAGCACCCGAATCCAGAGGTCCATTCATGCCGTCCGACACCCATCGTCACGACCACGATCACGCCGAAGATGCCCAGACAAGCGGCGGCAGCTGCTGCGGGAGCGCCGGAACGTGCGGCGACACCGTTCCGGCGACCCCCGCGCCAGCGGGCGGGCGCAGTTTTCAGGTGTCCGGCCTCGATTGCGCCGAGGAGGTAGCAATCCTGAACAAGGTGGTCGGCCCGAAGATCGGCGGGGCCGAACATCTTGCGTTCGACGTGATCAATGGACGGATGACTATTCTCGACAGCGCCAAGAGTGTATCGAACGGCGAAATTGCAGAACTGGTCGCAAGCACCGGCATGACCGCCAAGCCTTGGGATGCCGAAAACGCGTCGGTCGACCAGGCGGCCCATCTTGCACGCCAGCGGCTGTTTACGGCACTCAGCGGCGGCTTCTGGGCCGCGGGATTTCTGTGGCACATCATCGAGACCGGCATGGGGGGGGCACTCGGCCTCTTCGCAGGGCACGGCGAAGCGCCGATGCCACTGGTCGAGGCAGGGTTATTCGCGGTTGCGATCCTGTTCGGTGTTTGGCTCGTGGCGCCCAAGGCATGGTCGTCCGCACGGCGGCTGTCGCCCGACATGAACCTGCTCATGGTCATCGCAGTCGCGGGTGCAATTAGCCTCGGCGAATTTTTCGAGGCGGCGACGGTTGCGTTCTTCTTCTCGCTCTCGCTTTTCCTCGAAAGCTGGAGCGTCGGGCGTGCGAGGAATGCGGTTTCAGCTCTGCTGGACCTGGCGCCGCCGACGGCAAGAATTCTTTATGATGACGGTTCGGAAGCGGACGTACCGGCTTCCGCGGTTGCTATCAACGCACGTTTCGTCGTGCGCGGCGGAGACCGCATCCCATTGGATGGTGAGGTTGTCGATGGGGCAGGGGCCGTCGATCAGGCGCCAATCACCGGAGAGAGTGCGCTGGTCCCAAAGGAACGGGGCGACGAAGTCTATGCCGGTACGATCAACGGCGAAGGCACACTGACGGTGCGCGCCACGAAGGCCGCCTCGGACACCGTATTGGCCAAGATCATCCGCATGGTCGGTGACGCCCATGCCCGCCGCGCGCCGGTGGAGCAGTGGGTGGCGAAATTCGCCCGCATCTATACGCCTATCGTCATGGCTCTCGCCATTGCAATTGCCCTGCTGCCGCCGCTCATTTTCGGGGGGGCCTGGGATTATTGGTTCTACAACGCACTCGTGCTGCTGGTGATCGCTTGCCCATGCGCTCTGGTCATCTCGACACCGGTCTCCATCGTCGCTGCACTCACCGCCTCAGCGCGGGCCGGGGTGCTGATCAAGGGCGGTGCATATGTTGAGGCACCGGGCAAGACCACTGCACTGGCCATGGACAAGACCGGCACGATCACCATGGGCGAGCCCGAGGTGGCGGCGGTGCATCCGCTGGGCAAAGCATCGGCGCAAGATCTGATGACCCTCGCCGCTGGGCTGGAGGCACGTTCCTCGCATCCCTTGGCGCGCGCCATTCTTGCGCGGGCAGAAGCCGACGGCATCAAGGTATCCGCCGCGGAAGATACCCGAACCGTTCCGGGCAGGGGACTTGAAGGACGCACAGACGGCCGGTTGATCTGGCTGGGGTCGGACCGGTTTGCCGAGGAGAAGGGTTTCGGCGACGCCATTCCGAAGGATTTGCGCGACCGCATCGAAGGGGCTGGCAGCACCCTTGTTGCCGTGGGCGACGACACCGGTGTCACCGGCATCTTGGAATTGCGCGACCGTATCCGCCCGGATGCCAAAGGCATCGTGGCGCAGCTTCACGCGCAGGGTGTGAAGACCATCGTCATGCTGACCGGTGATAACGAGCGGACAGCGCGCGCTGTTGCAGCCGAGGTCGGCATCGACGAGGTCCGTGCCGAGCTTCTGCCCGAAGACAAGGTGACTGCCATCGAAGAACTGGTCGAAACGCATGACATGGTGGCCATGATCGGCGACGGGGTCAACGACGCCCCGGCCATGGCGCGCGCGCATTACGCCATCGCAATGGGTGCCGTTGGTTCGGACGCGGCAATCGAGACGGCGGATATAGCCCTGATGACCGACGATCTCGGCAAGGTGCCTTGGCTGATCGGTCATTCGCGCCGGACAATGTCGATTATCCATCAGAACATCGGTATTTCCTTGGCGACCAAGGGCGTTTTCGTCGTCGCTACTGCGTTCGGAGTGGCATCGATGTGGGGCGCTATTGCAGCCGATGTAGGAGTGTCATTGCTGGTGGTGGCCAACGCCCTGCGCCTGCTGAACAGCCAAGAGGCCAAGGCACCGCCGTCCGGCGGTGAGCAGGTTGGCGAAGGCTTGGCCAAAGGGGCGCTGGCACATGGTCATTGAACTGGGAGAACCCGGAAAGGAGCCGAGACGAGACATGAGCGTGAAGGGCAGGATGATGTGTCCGGTTTGCGAGGTGCCCTTGAGCATGACCGACCGCCAGGGGATCGAGATCGACTTCTGTCCCGATTGCCGGGGAGTCTGGCTAGACCGGGGCGAACTGGACAAGATCATCGAGCGTTCGGCACCCGATGTGGCGCCTCAGCGGGTGCCTGAGCCGCGCGGCTACGACGATGATCGCGGCTACCGGCGCGGAAAGCACGGCGGCGGCGACGGCAAGCACGGCTATCGCCGCAAATCCTGGCTTCACGAGTTGTTCGATTAAGGCTTGCCGTGGCCTCCCTGCCGGTCGCCCTCAAGGCGCTGCGGTAGGCCCGCAAGGCATTCAGCGGTGAGCAGGTTGGTCCAGAGATGGCAAAGGCCGCGCTTGCCCACGGACATTGATCACGCAGCATTTGCAAGGTAACGTAATGTCCATATCAGACCTCACGAAAGAGGCATCGAGCAGTGAAAACCATCCGATTTCCCCGCCGCGCCGTCCTGTTGGGCGGGTTGGCAGCGGTTTTGTCTGGCTGTGCCAGCAAGTTCCGCAGCTATGGCGGACCCGAGGTGACCCGTGTTCGGCTTTACAAGGGGCAGCGTTTGCTTGTTCTGGACGGAGCCGATCGCGTATTGCAAACCTATCCGGTCGGGCTGGGTTTCGCTCCTGAGGGTCACAAGCAATTCGAGGGAGACGGCCGGACCCCTGAGGGCGCTTACGTAGTCGATAAGCGCAACCCCGAAAGTACGTATCATCTTTCGGTTGGCATCTCCTATCCGAATGAGGCCGACATCGCCTTTGCTGAAGCGCAGGGCCTTTCCCCCGGCGGCGACATCTTCATCCATGGTGGTCCACGCCCAGGCATCGACCCAACGGACGTCCGCGACTGGACAGCTGGCTGCATCGCGGTCACAGATCGGCAGATCGAGGACATCTATGCAATGGTGAAAGACGGAACACCGATCGACATCTACGCCTGATGGGAGGAGATGATCTTCCGTCAGATCAGGCAAATCGTCGGCACAGGGCCACGTTGATCGCTTCGATGGCGATCACGGCCAAAGTGACGCTCGCCGCCGTGGGCCAGCGCAAGCACCCGGTACGCGTAAGGACACTACAATATGTGTCCAGCCGTGGCAGTGGCGAAACAGGCGGGCCCTAGCGGGGAAGAATACGTCTGGTATCATGTCGAATTCAATCTATCCGAGGGCATAGACGATGGTCACGACGGTAATCATGACAACCATGAACATGGCGAATGCGCCAAGGGCGAGGGTACGGCCCATGTCCCGGTTCGGCTTCTCTACTTTCAGACGCAGTTCCTCCGCGGTTTCCGGAAACTCAAGCGCCGCCGCATTCGATTGGCGCATCAGGTCGTAGCGGGACGTCCAGCGCCGTTCCTCCGCCGCGTTCCAGCCGTTCAGCACCAGGATGATTGCCACGATGAGAACCATCGACGACGGGACCCAGATTACGTAGCCGCCGATTGTCTCGTCAGCCAGGGCGCGAAGTCGACCACCGCTCGCTGCGATGATTTCTGATCCATAGAGGGGCACCTCCTTGAGCGTTGTCAGGGAGCCCAGAAAGATGTTGGAAACGATCACCACGAACCCTGACATCAGTCGAGCACCGCGCCGCGCTCCTTCAGGCGGATCACGCGGATCGAACAGCATAGCAAAGTACCAAAGCCCCGCCAGCACCATAGACAGATGTGCCAGCGCTTCCATCGCCGCAATACGTTGTGTAAGGGCGTAGATCATCGGGATCTGCCAGACGAAAAGCGCGCCAATCAACAGGGAGGTGGCAGATGCAGGAAGCGCCAAGAATCGCGGGATGCGCGCACGCCCAATCGCGGCAAGGCGTCGGCGCCATTCCCTTTTCAATCCGGCTTGAAGGCCAAGCCGGGGCTGAGAAACCGCGATAAGAAGCGGTCCTACCAGTCGCAGAAGAAGATGCTCGACCTGATGTACAGAAAACAGACTGTGCCCCAATGGCGGGAGCGGCCCATTCGTCGCGACGAGGACGACCGCGAGGCCGACAAAGAAGACGGTTCGACGCCAGCCAGAAACCCTTCCGAGACAGCGAACGTGTATTTTGAGCCCACGCAAAAACAGCCATGCTGTAAGGCCGACAACAATGAGCGACACCGGTGACAGCGCATCGCCGAAAGGGTCGTAAAGAAAGAAGAGGTTCGTGATCATTCGCTCTGGCCCTCGCTCATCCGAGGACTGTCCGAGGTAGCCGGTGTGAGTCGCGAGATCCCGGAAGCGCCGCCACGGGCCAGTGACAGATCGGTCGACATGGCCAGGTATTCGCCTCGTATCCAGGAGGGAAAGAGATTGTCGTAGAATCGAGATAGCGGATGTCCCGACTGTCCGGTGGGCGAGATGTAGTATGATCCCGCTGCTTCCGATATCGACATGACCGCCTGAAAATTGCTTCCGGCACTCACAAGGAATGGACGGTCTTCTTCGACACCAAATGATGTCAAGAATAGCGTATACGGATCGCCTGAAATCGGCGCTTGAAGGGACAGCAGGTCGGTCAGCAACCCACGTGAACTGATTGGCGACCACTGCATGTCCAATCTATGCTCCTCCCCCCAGGTCCACGTCGAGGGATCGCGCCCATATCGATCGACCAGCCAGCCAAGGGCATCATCCAGGGCCACGCGAACCTGCTCCTCACATGTCTCGCGAGGTGAGGATAGGCGGATGTCGCACCAGATCGCGCTACCGCGACGATCGCTGAGTACCGCATAAAGAAAGTTTGGGTTCGGACGGGTCCAGAGTTGCTCCGCTGTCGGAAACTCGTCCTTCAAAATGCGCTGCTGCAAAGCCCGGACCCAGGTCCAGAACAGCAGAGGTTCCGGTGAATAGCGATCCATTTCGCCATTCCACGAGGCAAGCCTGTCCAGAAGCTCACGACGAAGGCTGTCCGCATCGGTGCCTTCGATGCTGTCTCTGGGCTGCACGAACCAAAGCTCTTTCGCCATCAGGGGCAGGAGGGTTCGCGCCACGGAACTTACGGTGTCCCTTTGAACACCGATGGCGCCTTCCGTCGAGAAGATCGATTGCCGCGCTTCAAGCTCCGCCAGTCGAATGTCGCGAAAAGACGACGCCCGTACGGCCTCCGCTCTTGGCCATCGGGCAACGGTCTCTCGGTCAATGGCCAATGCCTCCATGCCCTTCGGCAACATGTCTGCGGCAACTCCGATGGCATCGATCGCGTCGGCCGAACGCGCGAACAGCTCCAGCATCGTCAGGAAACCTGCCGCCCGCACGGGTGACGGCCCCCTTGGTGCCTCCTCGTCTGGCACGGGAAATGACCGGAAGGCCCAGGCGACGCGCGCATTGCGACCGACAATAACGAAAGGTACGCCCGGTATTGTGGCCCCTATGGCCGGCCCTGTCGAAAATTGAAGATCTGCGAGATACCATTCCGAGGGAAGCGACAGGGAACCGCTGATATCGGCGGCTAGAATTGGCGTTCCGGTCGCTGTTCGGTCGCCGTCGATCGCCCATGCATCAAGGCGCTGCTCCGGATCAGTCGCAAACAGTTCGGGCACTCTCAGGCGATCCGCCGGTATAATGGCACCTGATATACTCGGCATTCCTTCCCGTGCGCTTCCCGGTCGCAGGCCATTCAGGAAAGACCGGGCAATCCTCAGGCTATCGCCGGGTGTCCAGGCCGCGATCGACCGTTCGTCTGCGATCAGCAGCTCCGGAGAGCCTCGGCCACGCCCGCCTTCCGACACTAGCTCCAGCCACGCATTAACGCCGGCGGCATAGGATGCGAGCGCGTCTGAGACCGCTGGCTCAAGGTCCAAGATCTCATCCGATGGCCACGAAGCTTCCGCTTTTCGCCTTGCCCTTAACAGTTGACCGAGCCTGTCTTGGGCGTGAACGAAGCCGATCGCGAAGTAAACATCTGCAGCGGAAGCTGCGGAGATGTGCGGGACTGCCGAAGAATCTCGCAGAATGTCGACCGGTCCGCCTAAGCCTGCGACCGTGAAGTCCTCGTCGTAATCGGGAACGGATGCGCTCAGCAGAAAATAGACCAACCCGGAACCAACCGATACCGTGATGCAGATTGCCAGAAACCCGTACAGCAATATGTTGAAAAGCCGTCTCATGTCGGTGCTGTTTCGAAACCCTTCTTAAAAAAAGATGCGCAAGAGGACCACCGATATGAAATAGGTGAGAAGACCGAAGGCGATCGCCGAACTCGCCGCATACTGGAGGATATCCAGCCGGTTTCCTTTTCGGCGTCGCGCCAGATATCCACCCCAGATCGCACCCGCGACAATGCCCGCGATTACCAGCATGACTTTTTCTCCGTTCTTGTTCTCTTGTTGCACCGGTGTGTGCCGACCAGACCTGCAGCCAGTCCCACGGCCCAAGTAGTGAAGATGAGAGCCAGCAGCGCCCAGTCGCCGAAGCGCGCATAGAGCGTTGACGGATGAGCAGAGGGCAGAGCCGCATCTATGACACCGGTTTCTCCGTTGCCGAGCCGCGCGACGAGGTCACCGTTTGCGTCGATGATCGCGGAGATCCCTGTGTTTGCGGCCCGGACGATGGGAAGCCCTTCCTCGACAGCGCGCATGCGTGCGGAGGCGAGATGCTGCTCCGGTCCAATGCTGGTTCCGAACCAAGCATCGTTGGTCGCATTGAAAATCCAGTCCGGCCGGAACAGGTCGTCGACCACATGCCCTGGGAAGATGATCTCATAGCAGATCGCCAAGGCGACCAGCGGCACACCCGGAAGCGCAAGCGTTCGTGGGCCCGGTCCGGGCGTAAAGTCGCCGAGCCCCGCCGTCAGCCGCTCGATCGGCAACCAGCCGCGGAATGGCACATATTCGCCGAAGGGCACGAGATGGTGTTTCGCGTATCCGGTCAGGATTTTGCTGGTATCGCCAAAAGCCTGGACCGTGTTGAAATATCGGATGCCATCCTCGCTCGGTACACGGTCCGGCACTCCGGTGAGTAGCACGCTGCCTTCCGGTAGCGCAGCGGCAATGCGGGCCCGCGCCTCCGTATCCTCATCGAGGAAACCCGGAAAGGCGGTTTCCGGCCAGAGAAGAACGTCGAAATCGCCGGGCAGGGTTGAAAGCTCAAGATAGCGCGCGAATGTCGCCTCGCGGTTCTCGGGCGCCCATTTCTCCTCTTGTGGAATGTTGCCCTGGACAATGCGCAGGTCGACAGTGGGTGGCTGTTGTGCATCCGACTGGAGGCGAAGCGTGCCGACAGCCCACATCGTCGCGATGCCGGCCAGCGCCACGAGCGAGATGGTCAATCGTTGCCGCCCGGACGCCATGGCAGCCGCGCCGGGGAGTACCGCAACGAACACGGTGAGAAAGCTTAACCCATAGCTTCCGACCCAGGCGGCGGGCTGGCGAAAAGCGGCGTAATCGACCAGAGCGTAGCTGGCGAGGTTCCACGGAAATCCTGTCAAAACGTGACCTCGCAACCACTCGGTCGCGGTCGAGGAGGTCGCGAACAGGAGGCAGGCTAGGAGGCTGCCCATGGCTCCGCGCCGCGCGATTTCGGCAAAAAGCGCAGCGGCAATGGCTGGGAAAATCGCGAGACCTGCGGACAATCCCGCGACCGCCGGAATCGCCATCGTCCCAAACCGCTCGGCCTCGACGTAGAAACTTTCCGCGATCCACGAAATCCCGAAACCGAACTGGCCAAGACCAAACGCCCAGCCGACGAGGAAAGCGCGCCCGAAGGAGAGATCGCGAAGACCGACAAACAACGCGGAATAGGCAATGGGAACAAGCAAGAGAAGCGAGAAAGGCGGGAAAGTCAGAACGGTCAGCGCCCCGGCGACGAAACCAAGCGTCATCCGCGAAAGAAAACGGTGGCGCAGAGCGATGCGGTTCAGAATTTCCGGCTTCACGACTTGATCGAACGCCGCGCGCTGATCCATGCCGCGGCGAGCAAGAGCCCCACGCCACTGACGACAAATACATCGGCCAAGTTGAAGGCAGGCCAATGTGTTGTGCCAATGTAGAAATCGAGAAAGTCTGTTACAGCCCGATACCGCACACGATCGATGACATTGCCCAGGGCTCCGCCAATGAGCGCGCCATAGGCAAGTGTTTCGACCGCATTTTCGGCGCGAAACAGCATAACCCCTAGCCAAACACAGATGGCAAGAGCGAGAGCGATTAGGCTCCACCACGGAGCGCCGCCCAGCATCCCGAAAGTGACGCCGTCATTACGATAAAAGACGAGGTTGAATCCCGGAAACACGGAAATCCCGGCGCTTAAAGTGGCGGCATTCGCAACAACAATGGCTTTGGTGATCTGATCAATCGCGAACGCAGCAAGCGCCGCGAAGACGCCGATCACCGGAGATACCTTGTTTAGTGACATTGCCTCATCCCAACCAGACATCGAGAAACAGCATCAGAACGAGCCCGACTGCGAGACCGAGCGTCGCCCTGTTCTGATGGCCGCTGCGATGGGTTTCGGGGATGATTTCGTGGCTGATGACGTAGAGCATCGCTCCCGCGGCAAAGGCCAGACCCCATGGAAGCAGCGGTTCCGACAGTGTGATGATCCCGGCCCCGAGCAGGCCGCCAATCGGCTCGACCATGCCCGTCAGCGCCGCGATGCCCCAGGCGCGCAGCTTCGGATATCCCTCGCCCAGCAGAGATACAGCGACGGCCAATCCTTCGGGCGCAT
Organism: Paracoccaceae bacterium; assembly: GCA_050633465.1. Classification (GTDB taxonomy): domain Bacteria; phylum Pseudomonadota; class Alphaproteobacteria; order Rhodobacterales; family Rhodobacteraceae; genus UBA3069. Next base: position 22,746 of record JBOEGO010000001.1, read on the forward strand.
TCTGAAGCCCGATGCCGATGGCGAGCGGCAGACCGCCCTCCATACCTCCGGATCCGAAGCCGACCCCGACCGCGAGGCCTTCGGGGAAGTTGTGGATCGTGATCGCGATGATGAACAGCCAGACCCGCCGCAAAGACGCCGCTTCGGGCCCTTCGCGTCCCGTCTTGAAGTGCTCGTGCGGCAGCTTTTCGTTCATCAGGGCGACAGCCCCCATGCCCAGAAGGATCGAGACGCATACGATGGCCGCAGGCATCGCGCCGTTTTCGAACATTGGCTCTGCCGCATCCAATGCCGGGATGATCAGCGAAAAGAAGGAAGCGGCGAGCATCACACCGGCAGCGAAGCCGAGCGACAGATCGCGTGTGGCCCGCGACGGGATGCGCCCGAACAGCACGGGAGCTGCTCCGACCGCCGTAAGCGATCCGGCGGCGAGGCTTCCGAGAAAGCCGAGCATGATCGGAGAGAGATTTTCCATAATTGGGCCAGATTATCCTTCGACGTAGCTCGAAAAGACTTCCGTCGACCCGTCCTTGCGGATGAGGAAGACATCATAGGCCTCGCGGTCGTCTTCTGGCCCCATGCCGGGCGAGCCATAGGGCATCCCCGGAACGGCGAGGCCGACGGCGTCCGGGCGCTCATCAAGAAGGCGGCGGATGTCAGCGGCCGGTACATGGCCCTCGATCACGTAGCCGTCAATGAGCGCGGTGTGGCAGGAGACCATGCGCTGCGGCACGCCGTTGTCTAGCTTGAAGCGCACGAGAAGCCCGCCGAACATGTCCTGGCCGGTCGGCACAAACCCGTTCTCTTCGAGATGTTTCATCCACGAGAGGCAGCAGCCGCATCCGTTGGTCTTGCGGACGTCGATCGCCGTTGCCTCTGCGAGGGCCTGGGCCGCTGGGAACAGGGCGAGCGTGATGGCAAGAGCTTGCGTCATGCGTTTCATGGGTCAGAGCCTTTCGGTTGTCGTTTTGGCAATCTCGCTGCCGAGGTTTTCATTCAGAAGCGCCCGCGCCTCGGCCAGACGCGAGAGCGCGGCGGTATCATCCGCATCGCTCTCGGCCGCTTCGGCGAGCCGGTCGTCAGAGAGGGGGTCAGTCGGGCGCCCATCCACGAGGACTTCGTAGTGCAGGTTCGGACCTGTCGCCGTACCAGTCGCGCCGACGCGGCCGATCACATCTCCCGCCGCAACGCGTTGGCCTTGTGCCAGGTCTTCCGGCACGGCGCTCAGATGCGCGTAGCGCGTCATGGTGTCGGAGCCGTGGGCGATTTCGACCACTCGACCATAGCCGCCCCGCCAGCCGATGAAACTGACCCGCCCCGGTGCCGTCGATTGAACCGGTGTCCCGCGTGCCGCTGCGAAATCGACGCCGGTGTGCATCCGGACGTTGCCAAAGACCGGATGCGTGCGGCGTCCGAACACCGAGCTGAGGCGCGCACCCTCGACCGGCTGTGCGAAGACGCGCAGCACCTCGCCATCGACGTAGATCGTCGCCTGACCGCTGCCGTCGTCCGGCCATACGATCTCGTAAAGCGAACCGCCGATCTCCAGTGCGGCGAAGGCGAGTTCGGGCTGTCCGATCCTGTCCTCGCCGACCCGCGCCTCACGCCAGAGAAGCCTTAGTGTTTCGCCGCCGGCCATCTCGCGGCGGAAATCCACGGTCCCACCCAGCATCTGCGCAAGGTCCACGGAAAAACGGGCGGGTATGCCGGCTTCGTCGAGTGCCGCGAAGATCGAGCTGTCGATCACGGCTTCGCCGACAAGGGTTACGATCTCCGGATCCGGAGCCACGACCTGTATGGACAACTGCTCGCCGAAAACCACCTCGATCCGCACTCCGTCCTCGACGGCGAGTGAGACGGTGCGGGGGCTGCCGTCCACGGTCGAAGCGACAGTGACCGAGTGCCCCGGCCGCAGCCGTCGCAGATCGTATTCCGCGCCAAGCGCGAGGGCAACTTCGGCTCTGTCAGGTGCCGCAAGTCCAGCTTCGGACAGCAAGAAATCGAGCGTCTCGCCAGGTGCAATGTCGCGCGACCACGTCAACAGCGGTGGCTCGATCGCCCTTACCGGCCTGTCGGCAAACGCGACCTGCAGAAGGGGTAGGGGGCCGAGGTCGGGTGCATCCTCTGCCCATGCCGTCGCGGGCAGCGTCACGAGGATTTCAACGTTTCTAGGGGCTTCAGGACCTTGGGGCATCCAGCTACCTGCCTGGGCAAGTTCCGGCGGCACGGGTTCTTTCGGCATGAAATCAGAGATGGCGATAGCCGCTCCCAAAACCGTCCCCGCAATTGCGACACCCGCCGCCAAAGTTCTGAGCCTCATGTCGCCCCCTCCATTTCTTCTGCCAGCGCGCGGCGAATTTTCGGCACCGCGAATTCTCTGGGTTCGTGATAGTCGATCATGGTGACGAACCGCCCAGAGGCTGCGAAGAGGAAGACGCTCGCGGTGTGGTTCATCGTGTAATCGCCGCTTTCCGTCGGCACCCGCACGTAGGTGGCGCGGAAGCCGTCCGCGACGCGCGCGATCTGCTCTTCCGGTCCCGTCCAGCCACGGATCGCAGGATGGAAGTAGCCGACATATTCGGCCATCGTTTCGACAGTGTCGCGCTCGGGATCGACCGTGATGAAAACCACGTTCATCTCGTCGGCCTCGTCTCCCAGATCGTCGAGCCATCCCGAAATGTCCGAGAGCGTGGTCGGGCAGACATCGGGACAGTAGGTGAAGCCGAAGAACGCCATCGTCGGGCGACCGATCAGGGTTTCTGGCCCGACCGCGTTGCCCTCATGATCCGTCAGACGGAAATCCATCTCGGTCAGGGCCACAGGCCGCTGCCCGACAGGTTCGGGTCCACCGGGTCCATCGACCTGCCACCAACCGACGAAGAGCATCAGGGCGACCGCCCCGACACCAGCCGCGCCGTACCCCAGGATCGCCCGTCGCCGCATCAGTCCTCTGGCCCCCGCGCGGCGATTCCGAGGATCGGCACCTCGACCGTCACTTCGCCTCCGTCGTCGAAAAGCAGGGTCAGCGGAAAGGTGTCCCCTTCCGTCATCGGTTCTTGTAGCCGCATCAGCATTGCGTGCAGGCCCCCCGGTTCGAGCGCGACGCTCTCGCCCGGGGCGATCGCGATCTCCCCCGCCGGGCTCATGGAACTCACACCTTCGGCATTTGTCTTCGTCTCGTGAATTTCGGGCATCATCGCGAGCGGTGTTGTAAGGCCGATCAGCGTCACTGGCTCGTCGCCAGTGTTGCGGATCGTCATGTAAGCGGCCCCGGGACGGTTCATCCCGATGGAGGCGCGGGACCACGCGTTCTCGACGACAACATCCTCGGGTCCGGCCAGCGCGGGCGCTGAGAACCCTCCAAGGGTCAAAAGCGCCGCCAGTGTGCTGGTCAAAATATACTTTTTCATCGTTCTGATCCTGCCCTTTCCATTCAGCTTTGCGCGGCAGCGACTTCGGCAGCCACCAGACGACGCAATTCTGCCTCTCCGAATGGATCGAGCGGCATGCCGTTCACGAAGAATGTGGGCGTCTGACGAATTCCCACGGTCTCGACGTCAGCACGATCCTGGTTCAGGATCGCCACGACATCCGGTGCCAGCATTTGCGTGCGCGCGGCGTCTGCATCGAGCCCGGCCGTGGCGGCGATCTGAAGGATCAGGCCGGGTTCCGGGGCACCGTGCGACGCCCATCTCGGCTGCTCCCGCAAAACGGCCTCGAGCACCGGCTCGTAAATGTCCTGCATGCGCGCCGCCTCGAGCACGCGGATCGCTTCCTCGGATGCCGCGCCGTGGAAGGGCGTGTAGCGGATCACGACGCGGACAGCATCCCCATGCTCGGCCATGATGTCCTTCACGATGGGATGAAAGGCGCGACAGGCCTCGCAGGCCGGATCGAAGAATTCGACGATCGTGACGGGCGCTTCCGCAGGCCCGAGGATGGGCGAGTAGGGGCGGATCATCGCGTCCGCGAGTTCCGGCGCAACAGGCTCCACTTCGGCCACCGGGCCGGGGCGGGTTGCAAACCAGGTGGCTCCGCCGAAACCGGCGACGCCGAGGGCGAGAACGGACAGGATCAGGCCGCGTCGGTTCATGTTCGTGTGTCCTTCAATGAAAGGGCCGACAGCGCCCCGATCAGCGCGAAGGCGGCGAGCGCCATCAGCGGGATCGGGACGCCGAAGACCAGTTGGTTGTCATCGGTGCAAGAGGGGCCGGTGGCCGTGCAGGGCTGGATGCGTTCGGGAACAAGACCGACGTACAGCCCCATGTGCCAGAGGGCGATTGCGCCGCCGCCAAGCGCCAATGCGATGCCGTAGCGTCCCACGCGGCCGTCCCGCCACCAAAGGCCGAGCCCGAGGACAATGGCCAAGGGGAACATGAAGGCGCGCTGGAACCAGCACAGCACACAGGGCGTCTGCCCCAGCACCTCGCCGATGAAAAGCACGGCAAGCGAGGCGACGAGCGCGATGATCCACGCCAGCCCGAGGGCTGTTTCTCCGGATATGCGGTTCATGTCGGTCAAATCCTCTCTTCCAGATCGGCGAGGATCTCTTCGGCGGAGGTGCCATAGGGCCACGAGTCGGCAAAACCTGCCTCGGGGTCGAAGAGGAACAGATGCGACGTGTGGCCCATGGTGTACCCATCCGGCGCTGCGGCCTCTTCGACGCGCTCAAAGAAGATTGGAAACGTCTCGGACGTGGCGGCGATCTGTTCCGGCGTGCCCGTCAGCCCGATGATGCCCGCATCGAACAGCGGGACGTATTCGGCGAGTGCTGGGGGCGTGTCTCGTTCAGGGTCGATTGTTATGAAAATCGGCTGGACCTTGGCGGCATCGTCGCCCAGACCGTCCATCACCGCCGCGACCTCAGATAGGGTCGTCGGGCAGACGTCGGGGCAGTTGGTAAAGCCGAAAAACACCAGCATCCAGCGCCCCGCAAAGTCCTCCTCGGTTTGAACCATACCCCGGTGGTCTGTCAGTTCGAATTCAGCGAAAAAAGGCGGCTCGGCGTCAGTTCGGGCGCTGTCGGCACGATAATCGGACCAGAGCAAAAGCCATACGAAGGCAAGCGCTGCCACGCCTGCCAAAACCCAAAGCAACTTCTGTGCCGATGTAAGGGACAATCCTGTTCGCCTTATTTTGATTCTTATTGCATGTGCGGATACATCCTCTAGCCGCTAGAGGTTCAAGCACGAAATCATGGTATAGCTTCAACTCACGCGTCTGTGAATCCGACACTTGTTTATTCCGACGGCAAAACCTACACAAACTGTATCTTTTTCATGGAGGCGAAAATGCTCACGATCGGTACTCTGTCAAAGAAGACTGGCACAAAGGTGCAGACCATCCGGTACTACGAACAGATTGGGCTCATGCCCGAACCTGGCAGGACCGAAGGCGGACAGAGGCGCTACGACAATGCACAGCTCGACCGACTGTCCTTCATCCGCCATTCGCGGCAACTCGGTTTCTCGCTCGATGCGATCCGCGAGCTGCTCGACCTCAGCGACCATCCCAACCGACCCTGTGACGAAGCCGATGCGATCGCGCGCCGGCAGCTCAAACAGGTGGAGCAGCGCATGGCCCGCCTGGAGGCGCTGCGCATGGAACTGAAACGCATGGTTCACGAATGCAGCGGCGGGCGGACGGGAGACTGCAAGGTGCTTGAGGTGTTGCGGGACCATTCGGAATGCCTGACCGAGCACGAGGAAATCGGGGCCTGAAGGAATTCAGCCAACATTCCGGCTGGAACGCAGATCAGCCGCAGAAGTTAATGTGTCGTACAACACAGGCTGGAACCACAAAATGGCTGCTAGACAAAATTCAATGGAGAGACGGACGCTTTGGATCGTTCTGGCGCTCAATATCGGTTTGGCCGTGGCCTTTTTCGCAACAGGCGCCTTCGGCGACTCAAGTGCCCTGATCGCCAACGGGCTCGATAACCTCTCCGACAGCTTCGTCTACGCGATCAGCCTTTTCGCTTTGTCCCGATCCGACAAATGGAAACGCGGGGCGGCGAACGTTTCCGGCGGGCTGCTGATCCTGTTCGCCGCTGGTATCCTCTACGATGCATGGCGCCGCTACATCGGCGGGTCAGATCCGCTCGGCACGATCATGATCGCCATGGCCCTGTTTGCGGCGGCGATCAACGCAGTCTGCGTCTGGCTGCTCGCTAAGCTCAAAAATCCGGACGTCAACATCCGCGCGGCCAACACCTTCAGTTACAACGATTTCGCCGCGAACCTCGGAATCGTCTTGGCTGGCGGCCTCGTCGCCTGGCTGGGAACCAACTGGCCGGACCTCGTCGTCGGCGTGATTGTCGCCGGGATCGCGGCCTGGGGCGGTATCGATATTCTACGCGACGCACACGGCGAACACCACAAAGCGGTTCACACGGGCAAATAGTTGCGGGAGATTCTTTCTAAAGTAAGGGTTGAAGCTATAGTGACTATAGCAATTAGGTTTGTTCCAAGACGATTCGAGGAGCGACTCCGTTGCAGATGACCGACCCTTTACTTGCACCCACCAAACTACTGGATTTTGAGGCCGCGCCTCTTGCGCATCTAATTGAGACCCGCGGCTGGCGCGGCTTATCCGAATACGATCGGACCGGAGCTGCCTATGATTTCGTTCGGAATGAAATCGCGTTCGGATACAATCGAGCCGACGACATCCCCGCCTCGGATGTGCTTTCCGACGGCTATGGGCAGTGCAATACCAAAGGGACGCTCTTGATGGCGCTGCTGCGTGGTGTTGGCATTCGTTGCCGGTTGCATGGCTTCACGATCCACAAAGGCTTGCAGCGCGGTGTTGTCCCTGAGCTGGTGTATCCGCTTGCTCCGCAGGAAATTCTCCACTCATGGGTCGAGATCGAATTTCAAGTTGCCTGGATCAACCTTGAAGGCTTCATCCTGGATGACGCTTTCCTCGATGTCCTGCAAACGTCATTCTCGAACACAGAAAGTCTCTGCGGTTATGGCGCGGGCACGGATTGCCTTGGCGCGCCTCCCGTCGCCTGGAACGGAGAAGATACCTACATTCAGAAAACCGGCATTGTGCAAGATTTTGGCGTGTACGATACGCCGGACGCCTTCTATTTGTCCCATGAGCAATCCTTTGGATGGCTGCGTGGCGCCCTTTACCGTCATATAATACGCCACTGGATGAATGCGCGCGTACGTGGTTTCCGCAGCGGCCGCCTGAAGACTGACCGACGCGCGACACACGCGCACGCGGAGCCTGCCAATGCCACATGACCACGGGCACGCGCATATCGATCCGAATTCTGGGGACCGGCGGGTTGCCATCGCCATCTGGGCAAACGGGCTACTTACCGTTGCGCAAGTCGTCGGGGGCATATTCTCGGGCAGTCTGGCACTGATCGCCGATGCGCTGCACAACTTTTCCGATATGGCCTCGCTTGTCATTGCCTTCGCCGCACGCAAGATCGCGCGCCGCCCGGCCGATGAGCGCATGACCTTCGGCTATGGCCGGGTCGAAATCGTCGCAGCCCTGATCAACTACACCACCCTCATCGTGATCGGCTTCTATCTGATCTACGAAGGTGGCATGCGCATGATTGATCCACCCGAAGTCATGGGGTGGACCGTCGTCATTCTCGGTGGAATCGCGCTTGTGGTCGACACGCTGACCGCAATGCTGACCTACTCGATGCAGAAGGGGAGCGTGAACATCCGTGCGCTTTTTCTCCACAACCTTTCGGATGCGTTGGCTTCAGTGGCCGTGATAGTCGGCGGGACGCTCATTATACTCTATGAAATGCGTTGGGTTGATCCGGCCATCACCATCGGCATCGCGCTCTACATCCTGTATCTGTCCTTCACCGAAATAGGCGGCCCAATCCGAACCCTGATGCTCGGGAGCCCGCCGGACATCGACAACGAGGCCGTCGTCGAAGCGATGCGGAAAGTCGAAGGCGTCGCCGACGTCCACCACGTCCATCTCTGGCAAATGCAAGAGCACGAGGCTGCGCTCGACTGCCATGTCGTCGTGGCAGCCGAGGGGTGGTCGAAGATTGAAGAGATCAAGAGCGCGATTAAGAAGCGGCTGAAGGGAGAATTCGGCATCAGCCATTCCAGCCTCGAATTCGAGCACGAGGATCGCGCTCATCAGAACGCCGATCTCTATGGTCACGGTAATTCGAGAGATGGGGAGGAAACTCATACTCACGAAAAAAGCTGACCGAGCATGAGGACATCATTACCTCATTTGCGACGGCAAGTTGACGTCGACCAACGTCAAGTGGACTGATGAACCTTTGCATGAGCAACTGGCTGCGAAGGGCAGTAACGAAGGTCTGAGGCGGATACACTACAGGGGTATCACGTCCAAGTTACAGAATGTCACTTGACCTCCCCTTGCTGGAAGGTTGTAGCAGTAACTGTATGACCTGCGTTTTTCGCCTTGTTTTGATTCTCATGCTGACCTTCGGTGCAGTGACTGCGCCGGATATGTCGTCGGCCAGTATGTCAATCACGGCTATGGCGCAGATGGAACCCACCGAAAGCGCCGATGGCCTCTGCAATGGTTGCGATCCCGCTGGATTTGCTGACGGTACTGCCTGTGAAGGTGGGTGTCCTGTTCCTTGCGGCTCCAGCGGTACGGCTGGCCTCCTTGCCAAGATGCCGTCAGAGCGGCTCGCGATGCCCTTTGGTACTGCCATCCGGGGTGCCGAACCTTTGATCCCAGTCGGCGCAAATCCGTCGCTTGATCCGTTCCCTCCCAAACTGCCTGTTTGAACCTGATACCGGCCTCGCCTGCTGCGAGGCCTGATTGTTGCCTTGGCCGAAGCTGGCTGAGTGCGACCCTTTCAGATCAAGGCAGTTGCGATGATCCTCCACAGACCGATTTCACGAAGGCACGTGCTTCGCACAGGTGCCGCATTCACAGCCCTATCCGCTCTATCACCTGCACGAATGGCAATGGCCGATCCAACTGGGGACCCATTCGTCCTACGCGCGGCATCCGGACAGGCCGCCCTGCGCCCGTCACCATACGGCCCGACTAATGTCTGGAGCTATAACGGGTCCGTCCCCGGTCCTGAAATCAGGGCCCGGCAGGGCGACCGAGTGCTGGTTTTGGCTCAGAATGGGTTGGATGAAGGGACCACAATCCACTGGCATGGCATCCGCACGCCCAATGCGATGGACGGAGTGCCGTTCCTCACGCAGGACCCGATCCCGGTTGATGGCGATTTCCTGTACGAATTCGATGCACTGGATGCGGGCACGTTCTGGTATCACCCGCACCAGCGCAGTTCGGAACAGGTCGGACGTGGACTCTACGGGCCGCTGATCGTCGAGGAGGTGGACCCGATCCACGTGGATCGTGACCTGACCTGGATGCTGGACGACTGGCGCATGACGCGGGCGGGGCAGTTGTCGGATGAGTTCGGCAACCGCCATGACGCGATGCACGGCGGTCGTATTGGCAATTCCGTGACCATCAACGGTGAGATCCCCGAACGGATCTCGGTGCAATCCGGTGAGCGCATCCGCTTGCGGCTAATCAACGCGGCGAACGCGCGGATATTCGGGCTGGATTTTGGAGATTTTGAACCAGTCGTGGTCGCGCTGGACGGTCAACCCGTGACGCCCCATGCCCCTGACGGCGGGGTCGTGGTGATCGGCCCGGCGATGCGTGTCGATCTGGTAATCGACATGACCGGCAAACCCGGAGAGGCCGTCACGGTCACCGATGTCTTTTACGAAGGCCTCGAATACCGTCTGGTCGATCTCGTCTACGGGCCTGACAGGCTGCGGGACAGTGTGCCGGATTGGTCGATGGACCTGCCGCCCAACCCGCTGGCCGAACCGGACATGGCGTCGGCCGCGCGGCACCAGATCGTCTTCAACGGCGGAATGATGGGGCAGATGATGATGGGCGGCGGCATGGGGTCAATGATGGGCCAGATGCGCGAAGGAAACATGTGGTTCATCAACGGCGAAGCCGCGACGGGTCACATGATGGACCCGTTGCTGGTCCTGCCGCAGGGCACGTCGCACGTGTTCGAGATGGATAATCGCACGGCTTGGCACCATCCGATCCATTTTCATGGACATTCGTTCCGTGTGATCGCGCGCAACGGGCAACCGACACGGCATCGCGAATGGCAGGACACCGTCCTGATGGCCCCCGAAGAACGGGTCGAAATCGCGTTCGTCGCGGACAACCCAGGCGACTGGATGTTCCACTGTCACATTCTGGAACACCAGGCGGCGGGCATGATGGGCGTCATCCGTGTCGATCCTGACACGACCAAAACCTGAAAGCTCACAGATCACTGACGACGGAAGGGAAAGAACCGATGAAAAAGATACTTGGATTTGCCAGCCTCGGCACCGCAGGTGCTGCCGCTGTCCTTGCGATGAGCCTGAATGCCGCGCCGGTCGCGGCGCAGGAGGTCACGCTCTACAAGAATCCGCAATGCGGATGCTGCGAAAGCTACGCGGACTATCTGCGGGAGAACGGTTTCACGGTGGAGGTGAAACCGACCCACGACTTGGCGCAGATCAGCCGCGACGCTGGCATCCCGGACGATTTCCAGGGCTGCCATACCGCCTTTCTTGACGATTACGTCGTCAGCGGACACGTGCCGATCGATGTCGTCAACAGGCTGCTCGAAGAGCGCCCGGAAATTGCCGGTGTGACACTTCCCGGCATGCCATTGGGGTCGCCGGGTATGGGCGGCGCAAAACAGGAGCCGTTCAAGATTTACACCGTCGAGGAAGGTGTGAGCCCGACCGTATATGCGGTCGAATGATCAATTGCGCGGTCTGGTGCTAACCCGTGCCAGACCGGCTTCAAGGAAAAGCAAAGGATGAATTGTATGATGATGAACGGTGAAATGATGGGCGGCGGCATGATGATCGCGATGGGCCTCGTTTGGTTGCTGATCGTGGGGGTGCTGGTGCTCGCGGCGATCGCATTGGTCAAATACATTCGCTCGGACAACGGAAAATAGAAATGCGCCGAAATGCGGACTGAAGGTGCCAGCAGCGGCGACAGCCTGTTGTCGATGGGATTGGTCTGGGCGCTTTGCGTCCTGCTTTTCCTGTCATTGCTCGCGGCACTTTTCATCCTCTGTATGCGGCTCGCGAAAAGGAGGCAAAAGCGCCTTGAAAAACACCTTTAGGCTCACCGCATTCCTGCTCACAGCAACGGTCGTGCCCGTATCGGCGCAGAGCGACTTGCTCATGGGTGAACGCCTCTATCAGGAGAATTGTGCCAGTTGCCATGGCACGGACTTGGAGGGGCAACCTGAATGGCGCACACGACTGCCGAGCGGAAGGCTGCCTGCGCCACCGCACGATGCGTCGGGCCATACCTGGCATCACCCCGACCGCGTATTGCTCGACATCGTGAAACGCGGACCGGCGGCGATTGTCGGGAACGGGTACAAAAGCGACATGCCCGGATATGAGGATGTGCTGACAGACGATGAGATCACGGCGATCATTGACTACATCAAGAGCACATGGCCCAACCGGATCCGCGCGTCGCAGGAAAGCCGATCCCTTGCCGATGAGCAGGCGCAGCCATGACGGAAGAGGTCGAGGGAAATGCCGACCCTGTGTCGCGACGTAGTATCTCCGGGTTCTTGCTGGTGCCGCTGATAGCTTTTGCCCTCATGGTCCTGTTCGGTTGGGGGCTTTTCAGGGGTGGCGACGACTTGCCGTCGGCACTTCTCGGCAAACCCGTGCCCGACTTCGCGCTGCCCCCGGTGCTCGGCCGAGAAGAAGGTCTTTCGACGCAGGACCTGATCGGACACGTGTCACTGGTGAACGTCTTCGCCTCGTGGTGTGTGCCCTGCCGTGCCGAACACCCGTTGTTCATGGAGTTGAGTGCAACCGGTGAGGTGCCGATCTACGGAATCAACTACAAGGACCCGCCCGATCAGGCGCGCGCCTGGCTCGACGAGTTGGGTGATCCCTACGCGCGCATCGGGGCCGACATCAACGGACGCGCCGGTATCGAATGGGGCGTCTATGGCGTGCCCGAAACCTACGTCATCGCCGATGGCACCATCGCCTACCGCCATGTCGGTCCGATCACGCGAGCGATCCTGCAGGATACGCTGCTGCCGATCGTCCGTGACCTCAAAACCCAATCCGCCAAGGAGACAACGCCATGAAAATTCTGAAACCGGTGCTAATCGCCTGGGCACTGTCCGTCGGCGCGGCGTTTGCCGGGCCGCAGGGGTTTGCACTGCATGACACCCCGCAGCCTGTCGCCAATGTGCGCTACGAGAAAGAAGACGGCAACCGGGGAGACATGGAAGATTTTCGCGGCAAGGTGATCCTCGTGAATGTCTGGGCAACCTGGTGCGTCCCCTGCCGCGAAGAGATGCCGACGCTGGATGCGCTTCAGGCGGAACTTGGCGGCGACGACTTCGAAGTGGTCGCCCTTTCCATCGACCGGGCCGGATCACAAGTGGTTCGGCGCTTCTACGACGAAATCGGTGTTACCAACCTCAATATGTATGTCGATCAGACCATGCTCTCGATGACCGCGCTGCGCACCGTTGGCCTGCCGACGACAATCCTGATCGACGCGCAGGGGCGGGAGCTCGGGCGACTGGTCGGACCAGCCGAGTGGGACGACCCCGAAATGGTGTCCTTTCTGCGCGGATTTATCGAATGAGTTCCCCAGAAGACGTTCCCTCACCCTTGACCTTCCAGTTACTGGAATGACTATCTCACTAACATCGAAAGGATTTTTCGGATGACCGACATATCACCTTCCAGCATTGCGGGTGCCACCGACATTGAAAGCGCAGGCAACTGGCCCCGGTGGCTGACGCGCAGACGATTGCTGTTCGTCGGTGCGGCAACCGTGATGGGGGGCGGCATGGCCCTGAACTGGGGATGGCTCACCGCGATCGGGCTCGCGCCCGTTCTGGTCTCGCTGGCCCCCTGTGCCGCGATGTGCGGCCTGGGTCTGTGCATGAAGGGCGGGGCTGGAAAGGGCTGCTCCAAATCGCCGGACGGGGCGTCTCCCGACTGAGTTCTTTCGATAACCACACGATCAACCCAAGGAGAAAACCATGAGAAAAACACTTACAACTTTCGTCGTTGCGATGGCCCTTACCGCAAGTGCATTTGCCGCCAGCGCCCAGGAACAGACCACCCTGGAAACGGGCGAAATGATGCAGAATGATGATGCCATGCAAAGCGGTATGATGGACGGCGACATGGCGGGCATGATGAAGATGATGGCCGAAATGAAGCCCATGATGGAAGCCTGCACCGAGATGATGGCGTCCATGACCGAGAAAATGGACGGTGGCATGATGCCGTCGGAAAAATCGGACGGCTAGAGTTGCTAATGATGCCTGTTGGTCCACGGATCGACAGGCATTTATTGTAAGGATATAAGAATTGACAGCACTGACACGGCGCGCCGCCTTGGCGACCATCGCGGCCACGATCTCCTCGCCGGCCTTCGCCAATCATCCGGGGCAAAACCTGGATGCGCGCATGTTCGAGATGGAGCCATACTTCCAGGCTATCGATGCAGCGCAGGCTCCGGGTTTCGAGTTGCAGGATTCCGAGGGGAATCCTGTGCGCCTGTCGGATTTCAGCGACAAGGTGGTCATCCTGCATTTCATCTATGCCAACTGCCCGGATATCTGCCCGCTCCATGCGGAAAAGATCGCGGCGGTCCAGGCTTCGATCAACGACGGGCCGATGAAGGAGCTTGTGCAGTTCATCTCGATCACGACCGATCCTGTGAACGACACGCCAGACGTGTTGCGCGATTACTCGGACCGGCATGGGCTCGATCCAAGCAATTGGGTTATTCTAACCAAACGTCCCGATCAGACTGAAAATGCAACGCGCGTTCTGGCGCGGGACTATGGGCTGGAGTTCACGATGACCGCCGACAGCGACATGATGATGCACGGAGCGGTCACCCATGTCGTGGACATCGGCGGGCGGTTCGCTGCAAAATTTTATGGCATGGACTTCAAGAACGTGAACCTGATCCTCTATGTCAGCGAGTTGACCAACAACGCCCAGCATCGACGCCGGGAGCCCAGCTGGTGGGACCGGCTGACAGGTGTGTTTCAATGAGTGTCGTCGAGACTGGCGTCAGGCTGTCCTCGACAGACGGAATTTCCCTGACAGCTCTGCGTCGGTATTTTGCGGTGATCATCCCGGCCAACTTGATCTGGGAGTTCGCGCATATGCCGCTCTACACGATATGGAACGAGGGCACCTGGGGTGAGATTGTCTTCGCAGCCGTCCATTGCACGGGTGGTGATATCCTGATCGCCATGAGCGCGCTGATGCTTGCCCTCATGCTGTCGGGCTGGGGCTGGCCCCTGGTCGCCTCGACGCGGCGGTCTGTGACCGTCCTGACGGTGGTGTTCGGGCTCGGATACACGCTGTTCAGCGAATGGCTCAACATCGTGATCCGCGCCGCCTGGGCCTATTCGGACCTGATGCCAATCATTCCGGTCCTCGATGCGGGCCTGTCACCTGTGTTGCAATGGATCGTGGTCCCGCTGGTCGCGTTCTGGTGGGCCGTGTGGCCCTTCAGCACCGAGCGTGACGCGTGATGGGCATCTCCGGCATCGGCATCTTCGCGGCCTTCCTGGCGGGGGCCATCTCGTTCCTGTCGCCTTGCGTCCTGCCGCTTGTGCCGGGCTACGTATCCTATATCGCGGGTCAGCCGGATTTGCGCACGACGCGGTCGGTCGGCTTGCGGGCGCGCGCCGGGGCGCTCGGGTTGAGTGCCTGCTTTGTCCTCGGCTTTTCGACGGTCTTCGTCGCCCTCGGGGCCGGGGCCAGCGCGCTAGGGTCCCTGCTGCTGACGTGGCGCACCGAGCTGAACTATCTCGGCGGCGCGATCATCATTCTGTTCGGACTGGTCATGCTGGGTGTCTTTCGTCTGGATGCGTTCTCGCGCGATACCCGTTTCAATCTCGACATTCCCGGCGGTCGCCCGTTTGGCGCTTATGTGCTGGGGCTTGCCTTCGCCTTCGGCTGGACACCTTGCATCGGACCGATCCTCGGCGCGATCCTGACACTCAGTTCGACCTCCGGCGGCATGTCGGACGGCATCTGGCTGCTGTCGATCTATTCCGCTGGTCTGGGGGTGCCTTTCCTGCTGGCTGCGCTGTTTACCGACGCCATCGCCGCGCGGGTAAGGCAGATCGGCAAGGCCGGTCGCTGGCTCTACAAGGGCGCGGGTGTTGCCATGATCATCATGGGAGTTGCCATCATGACCGGGCAACTGTCACGGTTTGCCTATTGGCTGCTGGGGACGTTTCCCTTTCTCGCGACGATCGGCTGACGAACCTCGAACCAGCTCTTGGCGCGATGGCTGGTAAGTGGGGATCATCTCCACCAGTCAAAAAGGTCGTACACGCCGCGCCTCTGTAGAGGTCGCGGGGCCGTCAACCGATCAGGTAGACCCGGATCGGCATCCAGATACCCATGACCATCATCATCAGGTTCTCGGTGAGCGAGACGAACCCTAGTGGCACGTTGCTGTCTCCCCCGACGCAGGCGCATTTCAACTCGCGCCTTTCGATGTACACGGCCTTGAAGACCGAAACCGCGCCGACGGTGCCGATGAACAAGGCCACGGGTGCCGACAGCCAGGTGAGCGCCCCGGCGACCATGAGGATACCGGCGAAGGCCTCTCCGAAGGGATAGAGATAGCCGTAGCGCACCCAGCGGCGCGCCAGCAGGTCGTAATTCAGGAACATGGTCGAAAAGCTCTCGACATCCTGAAGCTTCTGCACTGCAAGCAAGCACATCGAGATCGAGACGAACCATTCCAGCGCGCGCAGGCTGAGGATGGTTCCAAAGCTGTACCATGACAGGCCGAGCGCCATCAGAAACGCGACGGCAAAGATCGCGATCACCGGCTGATAGGAGGTGTCCGAGCGCTCACTTTTCGGCGCGTCGAGGCCGAAATGGACCCGCAGATCGTCGTAGCCGCCAATCCGCTTGTCGCCGATCCAGGTCTGCGGCGTGGTCTCGACCCCGTGCTTTTCCATGAAGGCATCGGCTTCCTCACGTGTCGTCAGGTGATGATCCTCGACCTCGTACCCTTCCCGTTCGAGCAGGTCTTTGGACTTGAGACCATAAGGGCAAAGATGATCCTGCATGACCATCCGGTAGAGTTGGGCTGATTTCGATGCGTCTTTCGGCATGGTGTTTCCTCCAGTTTCTGGTTCAGGCACCGCAACCGTAATATCCGCGATACCCTGCACGCAGACCGGACCCAAGTTCGAGAACGAGATCGGCGTCCTGCATTTCGCCACTATTTGCGTCCAATGTGCCGGTTCCGCTCGGCGCGCTCAACGCCACTGTCATGCCTTCCGTGCCCCAAGTGCTTCCGGCGTCGCCAGCCTCCAGCCGCACCAGATCGCCGCTGATCTTGGCGAGAGCTACACTCCCACCGTCGATGCGGCCCACCGCCAGCGCAGGCCTGCTTGTGGTGGTGTAGGTGAACGTGCACGCGGCGCCGCCGGGAAACATCTGCGCAATGTCCTCCGTAGTCAGAAATTCGAGGTCGAGAATGGCGATTTCCGGGGTTGATAGCGCCTCGTCAAGGCTCATGATCTGCGTCGGTCCGCTTTCTGACTGTGCCGGACTGTCACCGTTGGCGTCGATATCGTTCACCAGATAACGCATCTCGGCAATTTCCTTGTCCTGCGCATAGATGATCTCATCCGCCAGCTTGCGCACGCGCGGGTCCGAGATATCGGCGCGGCTGGAGGTCATGATCGCGATCGAGTGGTGCGGGATCATTGCCCGCATGTAGCTGGTGTCGCCCACCGTCACCTGGCTGCGGACCAGCCAAAGCGAGGCGGCAAAGACCACAGCGGCACCGATGAAGATGGTGGCGTTAGCCATCTTGCTGGAATACATCGACAGCATGAAGCCCAGCATGATGATCGCCATGGTGGCACCCATCAGGAGAGCCATGTAGGCCCGCGTTTCCGACCAGAACACATGCGTCCAGAGGTAGGTATTGAGATACATCAGACCGAACATGACGACGGTAGACGTGGCGATCATCGCGAAAAAGCGGCCATATGACATGAAGTTGTCCTCTCTCGAAATCGTGAAGTCTAGAGGTGGAACAACTTTCCCGCGCTGGAATGTTCCGAAATAGCTGCAGCCAGTCGCACCTTATGGGTGGCGCGGCCCGCTGTGGGACAGATCGAAGCCCGCTTAATCCGCTGCCCTTGCGGTCCGGGTCTTACCCTCTTCCATCGCCAGATCTGCGAGAATCGGGCAATCAGGCCTGTGATCGCCAGCGCAGGCATCGACAAGGTGCGACAACGTCGCGCGCATCTCGGTCAGTTCTGCGATTTTCCGGTCGATCCGGTCGAGGTGTTCCTCGGCGATCTGCTTGACCTCCGCGCTGGCGCGGTCGGTATCGGCATAGAGTTTCAGCAGGCTCCGGCAGTCCTCGATGGTGAAGCCAAGCGCACGCGCTCGCCCGAGAAACGCCAGCTTGTGGACGTCGCTCTGCCGAAAGCTGCGATAACCGTTCGCGCTGCGCAGCGGCTCGACCAGCCCGATGTCCTCGTAGTAGCGGATGGTCTTCGCAGGAAGGCCGGACAGGTCGGCCACGTCTCCGATATTCATGATCGTTTTCTCCTTGTTTCATTCTGCCGGGAGGGGGGACATGCGGGGGGCAGTCGCGGCCTTCGCCGCGTCGTCCATCGCCGGGCGGACACGGCGCAGGCGCAGCGCGTTCGTCAGTACGAAGACCGAGCTGAGCGCCATTGCCCCAGCCGCCAGCACCGGCGACAGCAGCAGGCCCGACACCGGGTAGAGCAGCCCCGCCGCCACCGGAATGAGGGCTACGTTATAGCCGAAGGCCCAGAACAGGTTCTGGCGGATGTTGCGCATCGTACGCCGCGACACTTCCAGCGCGTTGACCACGCCGCGCAAATCGCCCGACATCAGCACCACGTCGGCCGATTCGATGGCGACGTCGGTGCCGGTGCCGATGGCGATGCCCACGTCCGCATGGGCAAGCGCGGGCGCATCGTTGATGCCGTCGCCGACGAAGGCGATTTGCTGGCCCGTGCCGCGCAGATCGTCCAATGCCGCGACCTTGCCATCCGGCAGCACACCCGCGATCACATGGTCGATGCCGGTCTCGCGCGCGATGGCTTCTGCCGTCTCGCGCTTGTCGCCGGTGATCATGGTGACTTTCAGGCCAAGATCGTGCAGCGCCCGGATGGCCGCCGCGCTGGATGGCTTCACCGGATCTGCCACGGCGATGACGGCGGCAACGCGTCCGTCGATGGCGGCGTAAAGCGCGGTGCGGCCCCGCTCGACCAGGCGGCGCTCTTCGTCGACCAACGCGCCGATGTCCAGCCTTTCGCGAGCCATCAAACGGTCGGCGCCCACCAGTACGTCCCGGCCCGCGACTTCTGCCCGGACACCGTGGCCAGTGATGGACTTGAATTTCTGCGCGTCGTGCCGGGCAACGCCCTCGGCCTTCGCCGCCCGCAGGATGGCCTCGGCGATGGGATGTTCCGACCGCGCCTCGACCGCCGCGACCAGAGCCAGCACCTCGGCCCGTTCAAAGCCGTCGGCCAGCACCAGATCGGTCAGTTCGGGGCGTCCTTCGGTCACCGTGCCGGTCTTGTCCAGCGCGACCACATCGACGGTCGAAAGCTGTTGCAGGGCGTCGCCCTTGCGGAACAGCACACCCATTTCGGCGGCACGGCCGGTGCCGACCATGATCGACGTCGGCGTGGCCAGCCCCATCGCGCAGGGGCAGGCGATGATCAACACCGATACTCCGGCGACCAGCGCAAAGGACAAGGCGGGCGACGGTCCGACCAGCAGCCAGATCATCACCGTCAGCAGCGCCAGCGCCATGACAGCGGGCACAAACCACAGGGTGATCCGATCCACCAGACCCTGGATCGGCAACTTGGCACCCTGCGCCTCTTCGACCATACGGATGATTTGCGCCAGCGTCGTATCCGCTCCCACGCGTGTCGCACGGAACTGGAAGGCACCGGAACCGTTGACGGTCCCGCCGGTGACGGGATCGCCCAACGACTTGGCCACAGGCACCGGCTCGCCGGTGATCATGCTCTCATCGACGCGGGCGCTGCCTTCGGTCACTTCACCGTCCACGGCAATCCGCTCTCCGGGGCGCACGAGCAGGATGTCGCCCGCGGCGATGCGCTCGATGGCCACGTCCTCAGGCTCTCCGTCCACCAGCACGCGGGCGGTCTTGGCCTGAAGGCCCAGCAGCTTCTGGATCGCTGCGCCGGTGCGGCCCTTGGCGCGTGCCTCCAGCCAGCGGCCCAGCAGGATCAGAACGACGATCACCGCCGCCGCCTCGAAATAGACGGCGCGCGACCCTTCGGGCAGCAGCGCGGGCGCGAAAAGAGCGACCAGAGAATAGAGATAGGCGGCAGAGGTGCCGACAGCGACAAGGCTGTTCATGTCCGGCGCACCCTTGAACAGCGCGGGAAACCCGCGCGTATAGAAGCTGCGCCCCGGCCAGAGCAGGACCACCGTGGTCAGGACGAACTGGATCAGCCAGCTTGCCCGATGGCCGATCGTGTCGCCGATCAGACCATGCATGCCGGGGATCAGGTGCGCGCCCATTTCCAGCAGAAACACAGGCAGGGCGAGGGTCGCCGCCAGCGCGGTCCTGCGAGCCAGCGTCCGCGCCTCTTCATCCTTGCGGGCACTCGTGTCTTCCGGCGCGCTGTCCGGCGGCAAGGTCGCGGGATAGCCTGCGTCACCCGCCGCCTTCAGCAGGTCCGCAACCGCAAACGAGCCTTCGAGATACGTTACCGTCGCAGTTTCCGATGCCAGATTGACGTTCACGTCCAGCACGCCCGGCACCGCCGCCAGCGCCTTGTCCACCCGCCCAACGCAGGACGCACAAGACATGGAGGCCACGTTCAGGCGAGTGCTCTGCTTACGGGCCGGATAGCCAATCTCTTCCAGCTTCTCGACGATGTCCGAGATGCGCTCCGGCCCGTCGATCTGCGCCTGGGCCGTCTCGCTGGCGAGGTTGACGCGAACGTCGCTGACACCCGGCAGGCCGGAAAGCCCACGCTCCACCCGCCCGACGCAAGAGGCGCAGGACATGTTTTGAAGGGAAATTCGGACGTTGTGCGGACCGGACATGGAAATCTCCTGATTCTGATCCTCCCTCACATAAGGGTTCCATTCACTGGAAGGTCAACAGGTGCATCGAGGAATTTTTTCGGGCATTGACCTTCCCATAGGGGAACGCCCTAGATAGCAGCAGCAAGAAGGAGATCGTGATGATCAGGTTCAGCGTGCCGGACATGAACTGCGGACATTGCACCGCGTCGATAGAGAAGGCCATTGTGACGATAGACCCACACGCGACTGTCACCTGTGACCTGACTGCGCGTTCCGTCGAGGTAGATAGCGCATTGGATGAAAGCGCTCTGAAGGCAGCGATTCACGATGCGGGCTACGGATCGCAAAGACTGAGTTAGTCCCGGCACTTCCAGTCATTACTGAAGTACTCACTACCATTTTCGCGTCTTCTGTCTGACTGGTGAACGTTGCTATGTACCTATTGCGCAACAGTTTTGAGCGCTCGCAGCGAGAATTCGCCTGCCTCGCTAGATTGTGCCAAACCTTCCCGCGCTGTAAGCGTTGACTAATTTGTCAAAACGTCCAAGTTGGCGTTCATGAGAATGCGTGTCGCCACTTCGGTATGGGTGAAATTCCTCACTTGCTTCGCTTTTGCGTTGGCATTGGTTCTGTCTCCACCTTCTGCGGCACACGCGGCCTCGGGAATGCATGATGGTCAGCATTCTGGATCGATCAGCGCCCTTCTCAGCGAACCGACAGTTGGTCAGGGAACTGATATCCACGCCGACCACATGAAACACCCGGCGACAGTTGACGTGGATGACATATCCTCCGACATTGGAGAAACAGAGCATCAATCAACTCAGTGTTGTAACGGAATATGCATTTCTGTCGTCATTCCAGACGCAGACTTGGTATTCCCGGATCCTATTGCTGCGAAAGAATATATGATCCTGAGCGGTCAGACGCATTCCGTCGAAACATCAGGGTTTCTGCGGCCCCCTCGATTCCTGATCTGAAACGGCGCCCAATCCGGGTGTGAGCCTTGCGCAGACTCTGCGTGAGACATCGTTCATCAATCAGGATACCTTCATGAAAATTCATCTACTTATGGGGGCTTCGGCCCTCGGGCTTGGCGCATGCGCCTATGAGCCTACCCCTTTGCCCTCCGTTGCGACACAACAGGCTGTCGTCAACGCGACCGTTTCGTCTCCGATCAGCTATCAAGATCCATTGGCTGGCTACACCTATCGTGGTCCGACCGGCCCCCGTGATTGGCGTTCCGTCAATCAAGAGCAGACGGAGGGCAACTGATGCGGGTATCTAAGATTCCGCTGGTTCTTGGCTTTCCCCTAATTTTGGGTGCCTGCGCTACCGCAGTACCGGGTATCTACACGGAACCGAAAGCCGGCTTCGCCAACATTTCCAGCCAGGTCACACCGGCCATCGGCAAACGGACGGCCTTCGCCGAAACCCAGGCCGAAAACGAAGCTCTCAAGAAACAGGTGCACAGCATGGTGCATCGGAAGACGATCTCGGCCGATACGGCGGTTCAGGTTGCGCTGCTGAACAATAAGGGTCTGCAAGCGTCTTACGCCAATGTTGGCCTCTCGGCCGCTGAGGCTTGGCAGCAATCGACGCCGGAAAACCCCATCGTCTCAATTGGCGTCCTGGGAATCGGTGCGCCTGAGCTCGGTGCCTACAGGGCGATCGAAGGGCTGATCCGGTCGAACGTCCTCGATGCCACCACGCGCAAACAGCGCATGGCCATTGCTGATGCAAGCTTCCGGCAGGCTCAGCTCAATGCCGTGAACGACACACTTGCACTGGCCAATCAGACGCGAAAGGCATGGGTCGATGCAGTCGCCGCCTTCGAGGCAGTGAGCTATCTGCGGCGCGCGAAAGCGACCTCTGACGCCGGCTCGGAACTGGCTATGCGGTTAGGCGAGACCGGCGCACTCAACAAAGCTGGGCAGGCCCGCGAACAGGCATTCAATGCCGAACTGGCGGGGCAACTTGCACAGGCACGATTGAACGCCACTCGGTCCAAGGAGGCTTTGACCAGGTTGATGGGCCTCTGGGGCACCGAAGTCGATTACTATGTGCCAGATGCCCTTCCTGCACTGCCGCGTTCTGTCGGCCGTGTGACCGACATCGAGGCCAAGGCACTCCGAAACCGGGTGGATCTGCGTGTTGCCAAACTTGGCCTGGAAGCGCAGGCCAAGGCGTTTGGGCTGACCGATCAGACCCGCATTGTCAGCGATCTGGAGATCGTTGCTGGAGCCGAGCTTGAGCGTGAAGTTGGCGGCGATGGCGACATTGAAACCAAGGCTTTGCCTCAGGTGGAAGTGGAGTTCGCGATCCCGATCTACGACACCGGCAAGGCCCGGATGCGCAAGGCAGAATTGTCTTATCTACAAGCGGCCAACGTGCTCGCAGAGAAGGCCGTGAACGTCCGGTCCGAAGCGCGGGGTGCTGAAGCCTCTTATCATGCCGCATACAAAATCGCGCGCCACTACCGCGACGTTCTGGTGCCGCTACGCACGACCGTCGAAGAAGAGGGTTTGCTGTCCTACAACGGCATGATCACCAACACTTTCGAGCTGCTGACTGATGTGCGCGAGAAACTTGGCGCATCCCTGGAAGCGGCAAATGCAAAACGCGAATTCTATATGGCACAGGCCGATCTGACCGCCGCGATCTATGGCGGCGGCGAAGGCGGCGGTGGTGCTGGTGGAGAAGGCGCAACGCTTGCCGCCGGTGGCGGCGCAGGACACTGAAAGGAACTGACATGTTGAACAGACGTCAATTACTCGGAGCCGGCGCCGCAGGTGCAACGCTGGTCTCTTCAAAAGCCTGGGGTCAAACCCTGAACATGGGCCTCCCTGAAGCCGCGCAGATGGACAGTGCGGCAACGGCGATTACGGCGCGTCCGTCGTCAGGGCCGGACTACACACCTGTGGTCACGCTGAACGGGTGGACCCTGCCGCACCGGATGAACAACGGGGTCAAGGAATTTCACCTCGTCGCCGAACCGGTAGAGCGCGAACTTGCAGACGGGATGATCGCGCATTTGTGGGGTTACAACGGCCAATCCACCGGGCCGACGATCGAAGCAGTCGAAGGCGACCGGGTCCGCATCTACGTCACCAACAAGCTGCCGGAAGGCACCACGGTGCATTGGCACGGGCTCATCCTGCCCTCGGGCATGGATGGGGTCTCCGGGTTGAGTCATCCCAGCATCCCGCCAGGGAAAACGTTTGTCTACGAATTCGACTTGGTGAAGTCCGGCACGTTCATGTACCACCCCCATGGCGACGAAATGGCGCAGATGGCGATGGGGATGATGGGCATGTTCGTGGTCCATCCCAAGGATCCCACCTTCATGCCGGTGGATCGCGATTTTCTGATCATGCTGAATGCCTTTGACATCGATCCCGGCACATACGTGCCCCGCATCATGACGATGACGGACTTCAACCTGTGGACGTGGAACAGTCGGATCTTCCCCGACATCGATCCGCTGGTCGTGAACAAGGGCGACAAGGTGCGAGTACGCGTCGGCAACCTCACGATGACAAACCACCCGATCCACATGCACGGCTATGACTTCAAGGTCACCTGCACGGATGGTGGCTGGGTACCGCCAGAAGCGCAATGGCCGGAGGTCAGCATCGACATCCCCGTGGGCGCGATGCGCGCCTATGAGTTCGTCGCAGACCATCTGGGTGACTGGGCGATTCACTGCCACAAGTCGCACCACACGATGAATGCCATGGGTCACGATGTGCCGACGTTCATCGGGGTCAACAAGAAGCCGCTGACCCAGAAGATCCGTCAGTTCCAGCCGGAGTACATGCCCATGGGGATGTCCGGCATGGGGGACATGGCGAAAATGGAAATGCCGCTGCCTGACAACACGATCCCGATGATGACGGGTTGGGGGCCCTACGGCCCCATCGAGATGGGCGGCATGTTTTCGGTCGTAAAGGTGCGGGACGGCATCGACGCGGACGATTACTCCGATCCCGGCTGGTACGAAAATCCTCCGGGCGAGATGGCCTACGAATGGACCGGCGAATTGCCCGAGTTCGCCTCGAACAACAGTCCCAAGACCATTCTCACACCAAAACCAAACTCGAAGGGCTGAACGGCCCTTCGTCAACTCCAACCAAACCAACCTACAGGACAATGAAATGAGAAATCTTCTTTTGACGACAAGCTTCGCGTTGGTGCTTTCGGCACCAGCATTTGCCGCAGGCACACATGATGGCGGGCACGGTGAGACCAAGCCGGCCGCAATGATGATCGGTATGCCGGGTGAAGCCGCCAATGTGGACCGCACAATTGATGTCACTCTGCTCGAAAACGACGAAGGCGAAATGCTGATCGAGAGCGAAGAGATGACCATCAAGGAGGGTGAAACCATCCGCTTCAACATCACAAACAAGGGTGAGCTGGAGCATGAATTCGTCCTTGATACAGTCGAGCGCAACGCCGAGCACAAGATCGAAATGGCCAAGATGGATATGGAACACGACGACCCGAACCGAATCCGTCTCGATGCGGGCGCTTCGGGTGAGGTCGTCTGGACGTTCGCGAATGCTGGTACGTTCGAAGCGGCGTGCCTGATTCCGGGTCACTACGAATCCGGAATGCACCGTGCGGTCTCAGTGGGGGACCAGATGGCTCAGGCTGACGTGGAATATACGAGCGGGACCATCAAGAAGATCGACGCCAAGGCCGGCAAGGTCACAATCATCCATGGCCCTCTGGTCAACCTCGATATGCCCGCGATGACGATGGTATTCCGCGCGGACGAAGCGATGATGGCCAAGATGGCGGAAGGTCAGGACATCGAGTTCGTTGCCGACCGGGTCAAGGGCAAGCTTACTGTCACGCAGATGAAGTGAAGATAGACAATGGGGCCGAGGCGAACACGCCCGGCCCCAACGCTTTGAGGCAATTAAATCAAGCGCTACGGAGGTAGCCGAGCATTATGAATTTCCTGATAACCTGCACATGCGCCCTTGCGCTCGTCTTTCCGGCTTTCTCAGTGAACGCTTCCAGTGGCAAAGGTCAGCAACCTCATGCAGCAATACACGTTTTGCTGAAATAGAAGTATCGTTCAGCTTCACGTTCAATACGCGGATCGTCTAAAGCCTCAATCGCCGTAGTCTGAGCGCGTTCGCGATGACCGAGACCGACGAGAGGCTCATTGCGGCGGCGGCGAACATGGGCGACATCAACAGCCCGAATACCGGGTAGAGCACGCCCGCAGCTAAGGGCACACCGAGCGTGTTGTAGGCAAAGGCCCAGAACAGGTTCTGGCGTATGTTACCGATCGTCGCCACGGCCAGCGTCCGTGCCTTGACGATACCGTTCAGATCGCCGCTCAAGAGAGTGATGCCCGCGCTTTCAACCGCCACGTCCGCACCCGTGCCCATGGCCAGGCCGACGTCCGCTGCGGCCAGCGCCGGTGCATCGTTGACACCATCGCCGGCCATGGCGACCTTTTTGCCATTCGCGTGCAGCTCGTCCACCAGCGCCTTCTTGTCTTCCGGCAGAACTCCGGCCCGGACCTCGTCGATGCCGAGGAGCTGCGCCACGGCCCTTGCAGTGCGTTCGTTATCCCCCGTAGCCATGATTATCCGCAGGCCCGCCTCGTGCAGTTCCTTGATGACCTCGGCCGTCGTTTCCTTGATCGGGTCGGCGACGGCGACGATGCCGGACAGTTTTCCTTCTATGGCCACGAACATGGCCGTCTTGCCTTCGCTGCGCAGAACGTCTGCCGCCTCCTCTGCTGCGGAGGTGTCGAGGGACATGTCGCGCATCATCGCGGTGTTACCAAGCGCGACGGCGTGGCCCGAGACGGTTCCGCTCACACCCTTGCCGGTCACGGCTTCGAAGTTCTCGGCATTGCCGACTTTGATACCTCTCTCTTTCGCGCCTTCGACGATGGCCTCTGCCAGCGGGTGCTCAGAGCCTTTTTCCAAGGCAGCCGCGAGGCTCAGAATGGTTTCTTCGGTCTCGTCGCCCAGAGCGTTCACATCGGTCAGCTTCGGCTTGCCTTCGGTCAGGGTGCCGGTCTTATCGACGATCAGCGTATCGACCTTGGCCATGCGTTCCAGCGCTTCGGCATCCTTGATCAGGACACCCGCCTGTGCACCGCGCCCTGCAGCCGTCGTGATCGAGATCGGCGTCGCAAGGCCCAATGCACAGGGGCAGGCGATGATCAGCACTGACACCGCCGAGGCGATGGCAAAGACGAGCGCAGGTTCGGGCCCGAAGCCTAGCCAAGCGGCGAAGGAAAGGATGGCGACCACGACAACGGTCGGCACGAAATAGGAAGAAACCTTGTCCGCAAGCCCCTGGATCGGTGCGCGGGATCGCCGCGCGTTCGCGACCATCTCGACGATCTGGCTCAGCATCGTGTCGGCACCTACACGAGCGGCTTCTATGACAAGGGAGCCGTTCTTATTGATTGTGCCGCCGGTGACCGTATCGCCCGGACCTTTTTCGACCGGCAACGGCTCGCCAGTGATCATGCTCTCGTCGATGGATGACGTGCCGTCGACGACCTTGGCATCGACGGGGACCGCGTCGCCGGGGCGCACCCGCAACCGGTCGCCCTCCACAATGTTTTCCAGCGGCGCGTCATATTCCGTGCCGTCGGGCAGGATGCGCCGCGCCGTTTTCGGGGCCAGATCGAGCAGTGCCCGGATGGCATCGCCGGTCCGTTCCCGCGCCCGCAATTCCAAAACCTGTCCGACGAAAATCAGAGTGATGATAACGACGGCGGCTTCAAAATAGGTGCCGACTCCCGCGCCCATCCGGTAAGCCTCCGGAAACACGCCCGGAAGGAATGTGGCGACCAGCGAATAGATGTAGGCCGCGCCGACACCAATCGCGATCAGCGTCCACATGTTGGGCGAGCGGTTCACGATCGACGCCCATCCCCGAACGAAAAACGGCTTCGCTGCCCACAACACGATAGGCGTCGCCAGCAGGAACTCGATGTATGTCGCCAGCCGATGTCCGATCAAGTCCCGGACCGGCAAACCGACCAGCTCTCCCATAGTCAGGATAACCAGAGGAACGGCTGCGGCGGCACTGATCCACATCCGGCGGGTAAAGTCGGTCAGTTCTTCGCTGGGTTCATCCGACGGCACCATCGGTTCAAGCGCCATGCCGCAGATCGGACAGGCGCCGGGCTCGTCACGAACTATCTCGGGGTGCATTGGGCAGGTGTACTGAGTTCCGGCTTTCGGGGTCATGCTGTGATCCGATGCCGTACCTGAGGCAAAGTAGATCGGATCGGCCTCGAACCTGGTCTGGCACTTATCGGAGCAGAAGTAGAAGGTTTCACCGTCATAATCCGCCTGACGGGCCTGCGGAGATATAGTGACGGACATGCCGCAAACTGGATCCTTGGCCTGATCGGATGACCGCTCTCGCGGGTGCGGTTCTGTTACCTGTATCATGCTCTTGCCCTCCAAAATGATGCCAATTCCTAAGATGGGGCTTCCAGCAACTGGAAGGTCAAGCTTGGATTGCTGATTAGCGAAGGAAAGCTGATTGATACTGCCAATATATTACATAATAATGTGTGGATGCCCCGGTTACTGTGAGTGAATTCAAAGTCATAGAACGTCTGATCGGGTGCAGTCATGTGTCCGGCCTCTGATGTGCCGCAACACTGGCGGCGGGCCTTTATGGAGATGCGAGGCGTGGGTCCAGATCACCTTAGCGGGCTCGAGGGCCGCTTTATTATCCTGGTTTTCCCTCTGCCGATCTCATGATCGTCGTGTTCCGTAACTTGTCCTTCGTCCTCTCAGTCCTGCCGGTATCCGGATCCCGCGGTTAAGCGGCGACCTGAATTTCGTAATCCTGTTCTTTGGTCATCATTGCCCAAAGTCGTCTGGCCATGCGGTTTGCCAATGCAACGGCAACAACCATGCGTGGCCGCTTCTCAAGCATATGCGCAAGCCATGGATCTTCGCAACGGCCTTTGCGTTCGCTTGCGCTGATCACAGACATCGCGCCGATAATCAGCAGCTTTCGCACGTCTCGCTGGCCCATCTTCGTAATGCGCCCAAGCCGATCCTTGCCACCAGTTGAGTGTTGTCGCGGGACCAAACCTAGCCAAGCCGCGAAGTCGCGACCTTTGCTAAAGTTCTGAGCAGGGGGGCAGAAAGCTTGAATTGCCATCGCTGACATCGGCCCAATTCCTGGCATTGTCTGTAGTCGCCGCGCGTCAGCGTTGCGCAATGCGCCTTTCTTGATTTTGACATCCAGCTCCGCGACTTCACGATCGACGGCCTCGATCTGCGGAGATAGGCTTCCACCATGGAGATGACGGCTTCTGGAGCGGTGCCAAACTCTGCGCGACATCGCTCAGCGAACAACCGGCCATTTCGGCGCTGTTGAGGCAACACGATTCCATACTCAGCCAAGTGCGCGCGAACAGCATTGATGAGCTGTGTACGCTGCCGGACGAACATCTCGCGTGTTCGAAACAACATGGCCTGAGCCTGCTGTTCCTCATCTTTCACGGCGACCGTGCGCATGGATGGCCGAGATGCGGCCTCGGCAATTGCTTCCGCGTCCAGCGCATCGTTTTTGTGGCGTTTGACAAACGGTTTGACGTAAAGTGCGGGAATGAGCCGGACCTCGTGACCGGCAGCTTGAGCAATACGACCCCAGTGATGAGCAGACCCGCAAGCTTCCATAGCGACAATGCACGGCGGCAGATCTGAAAGCACTTTCTGGAACTGCGGACGTGTCAGTTTCTGTCTTAAATTAACATAACAGTTCTTATCAGCCCCGCAGATCGCGAATGTGCGCTTGGCCAAGTCTACGCCTAAAATATGTATGTTTTCCATAGTCTTATCCTCCCTATTCGCGACCATCAGGGTCGCTCCGGTCCAATTATAGACCAACAGGAGGGGCATCCAATCCATCACCTTATGCGTTAAATATACCTAGCGTTGCAATAGTATATTATTGTATGTACACTGGGGGTCCCTGCTAAGGAACTCCAGCATGCGTGTCTTATCTAGAACCCGACTTATACCGTTAGTCATGGCCTTCGCATTGACGGGCATTTCGTTGCCTTCTGGCTCAAAGGCTCAAACCTATCCTATCGATTGCGCGATTCTTCTTTGCCTGTCTGGTGGTTGGCCGACGTCTGTACCATGTTCCCGTGCGCGCGCCGAATTCATCCGGCGGATCACACCATGGCCCGTGGAACCACCGTTACAAATTTGGCGCTGTCCCATGGGCGCCACTTACAGGTTCAAACCGCAGCCAAGCGAAACAGATCGGATCTTTGACGTCCTTTTCCAAGCCGATGATTTTCAAACAAGCCAGTCCCTTCCCGCGACAAATCGTGCACCGAACTCAATGACAGAACCGGCCATTTTGGGCTTTGGCGGAACTTCAGACAAGCTTGTTCCCGTGGATTTTGCCCTGCGACGCGTTCAGGACCGTGCAGACATAGATATCAGCGGACCGGAATTCAATTTTGTGCGGTCCATTCGTGTCTTTGACGTCCGGTACGCGCAGCAGTACAAATCCGGGCCTGACGGCGACTGCAATCGAAGCGCCGTAGTCGTACTTGGCACTTACGGGACTCAAGGAGACTTCTTATGGCAGAGATCTTCAGCCGCCGCCCTGCCCGTGGCCCACGTGGGGCTTGAACTGTGGGGGGACCATTGTCCAAGCATCTACCATCGGTCAGTCTTCGTGGACTGGCACGACTACGACGGAAACTATGGGTTCGAGCAAGTCAACTACTAACGAAGCTTAGATTAAGTTGATGAAAACAGCTGTGAAATTCTTGCCAGAACTTCGTTACGTATATTCGGAACTTCGTAGAGAATGTCGTGCCTCGCATTTTCGACCAACTCGAGTTTTCCGTGCGGCCAACGGGCCATTCGATCTTGCGCCGCTGAAATTGCGACAATGCTATCCTCGACACCGCAAAACGTGATGCATGGCGTGTCCGGGGACGGTATTTTTGACAATGATCTCGTTTCTTTCAGCGCCTGAAAAAGCCACCCCATGCTTGGTCCGCCAATTTGTTGATCAACCAGTGTTTCCGAAATGCTGATGTAATATCGGTACATTTCCGGGTCGTGTGTAAGCCTATTGTCCTCAAAGGCTGTGTTGAGAACATAACTCTCGCCACGCGTACCCGGAGCGTACTTGTGGCCCCTACCAATAAATTGAGCTGCCCACGACAGGGGCCAAGCAGCGAGCCGCTGAACATTAGAAAGGTTTACGCCCCACAAAGGGGCCGTGAAAGCGCAGGCAGAAACCGGCAATCCTTCGATGATCGCGCGTAGTCCGACACAAGCACCAAGCGAGTGTCCAATCAGATACCAAGGTTTCGGGAGATCAAGTACTTCTGCGGCCTCATTCATTGCCGCAACGTCTTTTTGGTAGTCAGAGAATTGGCCGATATGGCCTGTCATTGGATCATCTGCGAGCCGGTCAGAGAGTCCTTGACCACGCCAATCAATGGCGAAGACCACGTAGCCCGCATTGTGAAATGCTTCCGCTGTGCGACCATATTTTTCGATGTTTTCCGTGCGTCCTTGGAACACAAAGACTGTGCCTTTGGGAGAGGACTCCGAGCGCCAATGTGCAACTCGAAGGCGCACACCATCGTCGGCCTTGACCCAATACGCATCCACGTTGCTGGGACCTTCTGCTACCTGAGGGAAAAATGGGGCATCATCCATCAAACCAGAGTGGTTCATCGTCAATTACCTTTGCGTGGTGAACGGCTCCAAGCTGAGGCAGGCATGGCAAGCAGGTAAGCCGTGAAGAGCATTGAAAATAGCAAGAATATTGTAAACCCGGGTAGAATGCCCGTCAGAAAATAACACACCACCAACAGAGCCACAGATCCATTCATCAACACCCACGGTACTAGAAATCCGCTTCGCGATTGTGGTTCACTGAGGCGTTTCAAGACCCCCCCTATTACAAATGACGCATTGGCGAATATTCCTGTAATCGCCAGAAGGCAAAAGAAACTGTAGTAACTCCCGGGTGCTGTTCCGAACGTTGAATATTCTCTCTCGAGAGAGTCTTTGCCGCTGAAAGGCGATAAAAAATCTGCGGCCAGCCAGTCAACAATGTCAGTGCTATTGGATTGCAGATAGCTGGACTGAAGTTTCATCAGGATGGTGATGACGATACCCAAGGATACGCAACGAAATATGCCGGTTATCAGTGAAAAACTAATGTGTTCAATCACCGGAGTTGAGGTCTCCTCGGGTCTGCCCTCAAGACCTTTTATCAGATATAGATAGTCGTGTTTGATCAAATGGAGAAAGATGAGGCCCGAAAAGAAAATGTAAGCTGCGAAACCATTGTACAGAAACACAAGACCTGTGAAAACAATTGCGCCGTATAAAGATATCAAGTCTGGGCGAAAAATAGCAATTCGCCCCCAATCTACCGCCCAATTGCCTGGATCGCCATTCAGCAACGGGATCAAGTGGGTTGCTACCCAATTGTACCCGGACGCTATAATAACGGTCACAACAAGCGTCGCCCAAAAGGTATAAGAGGCCGCCGTAACTCGCTGATCCCAACTAACCGCAGGAAAAGCCGGGTCAGAAATTTCCTCCATTCTGTGTCGCCATTCCTCTTTCCAACAACGCAACACGTCTATCACCAAAGCCAAGAATAGGGGCAGGACAATCAGGAAAGTGATTGTCCAATTCGGCGCCCATAAAAACCCAACCTGCTTGGACGAGCCACTTTCAGTCGTGAATATTGTATCGTGGATATTTAGCGTAAACGAGATCAGCCCAAGTGCGCTGGCGCCTATAAAAACCACGAGCGGTAAAGCCATTGAGCTTTCACCGGTAAATAGGGCTTCAGTTTGTCTCGCTGGATTGACGCGCGCACGCCTCCTTTCAGCGACTGTAGACGGTTCGCCTGCACGGCTTTGGTCCGGCCCCACTTGTTGCAATACATCCGTGTAACCTGATTGGGGTTGGCTGCTAGATTTTCGTTTTTTCCGTTCGGCGGCGAGTCGCCTATTCGCCAAGCTAAGCTCTACTTGCCATAAGTTCGACGCTTCTGGATCGCCGCATCCAAATATTCGTGACAACCAGCGAATATTGTCGGCGCTTATCCCTTTGTCATTTTCTTGAAACCAGTGCTGCACAGTCCGTAAGTCGATACCATCACGATTTGCATCGATCTTTGAAATTGCATCAGCAAGAAGCTCAGGTGTCCATTGACCGACTGGAAATCCATCTTTGTCGGCTGGCCGACCGGCACCCGCTGCGGCCATTTGCTGGAACAACCGCTTGAAGTCGCTGTCAGCATCAGGTGGTGGGACAAAATATTTTCCATTTTTAATCAATATTCTGAACGCCCGCGTTTCGTTTTGATTCGCCGAATTTCACATCGATTCGTGCTTTCTTCTGCTTGCTAAAGTCAACCCTAAGTGGTGTGTGGGTCAAGAGCAGGCGAAATTTGTCCCCCGTCATCCACATTGGAGAAGAATTTGGAACGTTCTAAACACTGTGATGAAGACCGGCTCGAGGCAAAAGCCATAGGCCGCATTCTGGATCGACAATCTCGAGAAGTTGTCGGTTGGATCTATGAATGGAACACCGGCGAGCGAGGCCAAATGTGGACAACCAGTTACCGGGACGATGTTGTGTATGAGGAAGCCATAGACCAGCAATAGGTCGCAATTATACAGCGAATATCAGTCGGGCTCGTGTGCAATCCTTAAGACCTGAATGCCTTGAGCCGAAGAATTTCCGACCCGTAAATCCACTACCAATTGCATTATTCATCTAGAGTCTTGGCTGACCTCGCGTGCTTATTCGAACGCCCATTCACGCTCCCTATCGAGGCACCAAAAACATACCAGGATGTCCGTGATGCAGTTTTTGACGTACGGTAGGATGATGTCCGATAGTCCCCGGCCACCTCCGAATCACTTGCAATGAACAGTCTGCTCGGTGCGAGGCGCGTCTCCGCTACTTGAACAAGTACGAACATGGGCATTGCAAGAAAATTGAACCAGCGCTTCACCCAGAGGTTTGTAATTTAACTTATTTCCTTGATAGACGCCAATGACCGTGCCTAGTGTCTGTGTAAATGAGATACAGCCGTATCCGCCGTAATATATCTTGCGGTCTATAATATAATATTGTAACTCTGGGCTTCAATTGAACCGCCCGGATGTTGCGCATTCAAAGAAAGCGTGATCTGGGCCATGAACTGGGACATCGAAGCACCAAATGTGGTTACGGAAGCCAGGTTCCGCGAACTCGTGGAAAGCGGCTATAGCGCAGAAATCCTGTGCCAGGAGTCGGCACATAAGAAGGGCCCGAGCTATTACGGGGTCTGGATCATGCGTGCCGTGTCTGACGACGGTGTGGAGAAGCTCCTGGTCACTGCCCGCACACGGACGACCTACAACGACATCAAGATTCGCGAATTCAAAACCATTACTGGCGTGGTGTCTTTCCTCATTGGCATCGGCTTTTCGCATGCCGATGTGCCGCTCGAAGAAGGTCAGCGGACCGTTCACAAGCTCACGGCCAACGAAAAGGGCGGTAACGACTAGCCTTCTTCTCCTTGGTCTTTTGGCCGCACCAGTCTCGGCGCAAATGGTGCTGATCATGGAGACCGATGGCTCTCTGACGCCTTCCCAATCCCAGAACAGCTTTGCCCGCAACTACAATGAGGGCATCGGTCAGGGATCCGTTGCTAATGAACTGGCCATCCTCGGTGATACTGACCTTGGGCTAGACGAAATTCAGACGGCTGCCCTTGCGCGGCCCGCTCCCCTGCCCCGCGCCGATGTTCTGGCAGCCATCGAGGCCACCGCCCTGCGCTATGCCGGGCATCCTGGGCTACGCCGCACGGAGATCTCGGTTCGCGATTGGCTGACCCTCTACCGCGCCAATATCGAAGTGGAGAGCGCCTATCGGCAGGAAGCGGTCTCCAGCGCGGGGGCCGTCGGTCTTGGCCAGCTGATGCCCGCCACGGCACG
This sequence comes from Paracoccaceae bacterium, assembly GCA_050633465.1. Classification (GTDB taxonomy): domain Bacteria; phylum Pseudomonadota; class Alphaproteobacteria; order Rhodobacterales; family Rhodobacteraceae; genus UBA3069. The sequence continues at coordinate 56,889 of JBOEGO010000001.1, forward strand.
CGATCTCGGCGTCGATCCGCGTGATCCCCTGCAGAACCTCGACGGCTCCGCCCGCTACCTTGCGATGATGCTGGAGCGCTTCGGCGATCCGCGTCTGGCGCTGGCTGCCTACAACGCCGGGCCGGACGCCGTGCGCCGACACGGTGGCATTCCCCCTTACCGAGAAACCCAGAACCACGTGGCCCGCGTCATGGCTGTCGTGGCCCGATTGGAAGGATCAAATTCGTGAGACAGATTTCAAACCTCTTTGTCGCCTCGCTGGCGCTATTCCTGCTGATTGCCGAACCCGCCCTCGCCCAGAGCATTGATCTCTCCCCGATCCAGAGCCTGTTACAGGGCATCGTCGATGCGCTGACCGGCCCACTTGGCGTTGTCATCGCGACGCTTGCCGTTCTGGGGGTCTTTCTCAGCTGGTTCTTCAACATCATCGATCTGCGCCAGGCGCTCTGGGTCCTCGTGGGCATCGCTGGTGTTGCCGCCGCCCCCACCATCGTTGCCGCGGTCTTTGCCGGTGGCTGAGCGCGCGCCTCTCTTTCTCGGCCTCGTGCGCCCGCCGAAGCTTCTGGGCCTGCCCATCATGTACGCGATGGTCTGGCTCTTCGGTTCGGTGCTCTTGTTCGTCTGGGTCCAGCACATCGCGGTGCTGGCTGTCGCCGCCCTGCTCTATCCGGTGCTGTGGAAGGCCGCGGATTGGGACCCGCGTTTCATCGACGTGATGATGACCGCACTGCAGGAGACACCGCCGACGCGGAACCGCTCTGTTCATGGCGGGGACAGCTATGCGCCCTAGTACAGCCGTGGACGAAGCGCTCGATCTCCGCACGATGACGCCGGACTGGTATGCGCGCGAGACACGCCTCGCGCATATGCTTCCTTACGTCAGTCTGGTCGATGACCGCACCGTGCGAACCCGTGTGAACGAGCTTTTCCAGTGCATCCGGCTCGAGGGGATCAACAGCTACACGACCGACGATGCCTATCTCGACAAGGTGACGGCGCTTTTTGCCCGGATCGTCGCGCAGCTCGGGCCGGAATTCAGCTATTACGTCCACAAGGTTTCCAAGGCCATCAAACCTGATCTCGACCCGATCCGTGAGGACAGCTTCGCAGGCGAGGTCGACCGGCGCTGGCGCGCGAAACTCGAGACCAGCGGGCTCCGCGACAAAACACTGACGCTCACCGTCATTCACCGCCCACCCCCGAAAAGCCTCCTGCCGTTCCTCAGCCGCAGCGCGCCGGACCGGCTGAGAGAGGAAACCCGCAAACGCCAGCAGCGCCTGGGCGAGGCCGTGAACGTCTTCCTCTCGGGGCTTACCGAGCTCAAGCCGCGCCTGCTGTCAGCCGGATCGGGAGAGTTGGTGGGCTTTTTGGGCGCGCTCAACACGGGCACCGAGCTGCCGCTCTACCCGGCCAACACCTACGGCTTTCTGTCCTTCAACGTCGCCAATACCCGCGTGACGTTCCACGGCGATCATTTCAAGCTTTCCGAGGGCGTCGTGGGCCATCGCTACGGCAAGAGTTTCACCATCGGAGAATACTCGGAAGGCACCTCCTGCACCATGTTCGACATGCTGAACCTGCCGGTTGACATGATCGTGACGCACTCCTTCACGCCGATCAATTCGAACCTCATGGCGGGCCGCATCAAGCGGCAAAAGCGCCAGATGCAGGCCAGCCAGGACGCAGCCCTCTCGCTCCTGGAAGCCCTCGACATCGCCGCCGATGATCTCGAGGCCAAGCGCCAAAGCTTCGGCGAGCATCATATGGTCGTGACGCTCTTTTGCGAAACGCTGGATGAGCTGCAGACGCTCAGCGCCGAAATCGTGAACGCCGCCGCGACCGAAGGCGTGAAGATGATCGGTGAGCGGGTCGCCGCAAAGGCCCATTACTTCAGCCAGCATCCCGGCAACCAGCCCAAGCGCGTGCGTGCCAGCGCCGTCACCAATCGCAACTTCGCGGATTTTGCGGCCTTTCACCGGACACAGCTCGGCAAACCCGCCGCGAAAACCCCCTGGGGCCGGGTCGTCACATATTTGCCCACGCCGGAGCAGAGCGCCTACCGGTTTTCCTATCACGAGCAGGGATCGCCCGACAAAGAACCCACCAGCGGGCACACCCTGATCATGGGGCGGCCCGGGTCGGGCAAATCGGTGCTCTCGGCCTTCCTGATGACCCAGGCCCGTCGCGCGGGCGCCCGGATCTTCGTTTTCGACTACCGCCTCGGGATGGAGATGGCGGTCCGCGCGAATGGCGGGCGCTACGCCTCCCTGAACGCCGGGCAACCCACGGGCCTAAACCCACTCTGGACCGAGACCGATGCGCGCGGCACCGCCTGGCTCTCGGACTGGCTTGCCACGCTTCTTTACCGCGCTGACAAGCCGCTCACACCGGCACAGACCAATCGCATCCAGGAAGTGGTGCGCCAGAACGCCCAGGCTTCCAATCCGGCCCTGCGGAACTGGCGGGATTTCGCATCGCTTTTTGTGTCCACCGATGATGGCGGCGATCTGCACCAGCGCCTGCTCGAGTGGACCGAAGACGGCCGCTATGGCTGGATCTTCGGGCAGAGCCTTGAGGACACTTTTTCGCTCAAAGGCGATGTCGTGGGCTTCGATCTGACCGGCATTCTCGACAGCGAGGCCGACAAGGAGCGGATGGCGGTCCTGTCCTATCTTTTCCGCCGGGTCGAGCGCGAGATCGAGGATCGCCGCCCCACCATCATCGTGATCGACGAGGCCTGGAAGGCGCTCGACAACGCGTATTTCGCCGAGCGGCTCTCGAACTGGCTGGTGACCGCGCGCAAGCAGAACACGGTCGCCGTGATGATGACGCAATACGCCAGCCAGCTTGAGCGCACCCGGACCGGCAAGACCATCGTCGAGGCCGTGCCGACGCAGATCCTGCTGCCCAATATCCGCGCGCAGCCTGCGGATTACGCCATGCTGAACCTCACGGAGAAGGAGCTCGACGTCCTTCTCAACACGGGCAGCAACAGCCGTTTGGCGCTGATCCGCGACGATCAGGGCTCGATCGTCGTCGATGCCGATCTGAGCGCGCTTGGACCCAATCTCACCATCCTTGGCGGCATGGAAAAGGGCGAAGCGCTTGTCGGCGCCGATTACCGCGACCGCCCGGACTTCTGGAGGCTTTCATGATCCGTATCCTGTTTCTTCTCACCGCGCTCGGCGCTTTAGCCTCCTGCGCCCAGTACCAGGAACCGCAGGCCAATTGCTTCACCTTCCTGGCATCGACAGCCCCTGTCGCGCCTGATTGCACCTTCACGCCTCTAGATGCGCCGGATCGCGACATTGAAGTCTAGCCTGCCTCATATCCTGGCCCTTTGCCTGCTGCCTGGCGCCGCCTTATCCCAAGGTGTGCCGACCAATGACAGTGGGCTGACCGCGCGTGATATCGTCGAAACAGGCGATCGCGAGGCCGACTTGGCCCTGCAGGCCGACAAGCTCGCCGTACGCGAGCTCATTGCCGAGATTGAACGGGAGCAGCTGGAAACCCTGCAACGCATCCTCGATGCCCAGACCAGCTTCGGCGGTCAGGGCTTGCCGGCTATGGTTTCGGGGCTGGAAAGCGGCATCGGCGATCCCGACCGCGCCGTAGAAGCCGTCTATGGCAATGCCGACATCGACCCCAATCCCGGCGGTGCGCAGATGTTCGGGGACGCGTCTGAGACCATCGAGCAGCTCATCATCCGCGTGGCTCAGGAGACCAGCGGCTTTGCGGGTGTTGGCCGCGCAGGGCTCTCGCCCGTCCAGTGGCGCGCGTTGCTGCAAGCCCTCATCTGGCAGGAAAGCCGGTTTACGATTGGGGCACGGTCTCCCGTTGGCGCTTATGGCCTCACCCAGATCATGCCTGGCACCGCCAGCGATCTCGGCATCAACCCGGAATACTATGACAGCCCCTATCTGCAGGTGCATGGCGGCGCGCGCTATCTCGCGACCCAGCTCAACACATTCGATGGCAATATCATCAATGCGCTCGCGGCCTATAACGCCGGACCCGGCCGGGTTTTCGAGTATGGCGGGGTACCCCCCTTCCGAGAGACCCAGCATTACGTCCAGGTCATCCCGGAGCGCTACAATCTCTATCTAAGCCGTATCGGCGGGATCGATGCGCTTGGCACGATCGATCCGGCGCTTCTGGCCAATGCCAACCTCTCGCTCACGGGTCATGGGGCAGCCTTCTATGGCAACAACTCACCCGCCGCGATAAGGCAAGCCGCCCTGCGTATTGCGGATATCGTCGAACGGATTTCCGAAACCGAGGACGTGCAGGAGAGCGTCGCGCTCAACACCTATGCCCGCGCCGAACTCGTGCGCCTCGTCGCTGCACGCATCCGGCTTCAGGCCGCCCGCACCAGCGTGCTCTCCGCCGAAGAGCTGGCCCAGGCCAGCGCCCGCATGGCCGAAGGCGCGTTCATGGATTTTACGATCAGGGAGATTGAATGATGGGACATCTGCTCTTGAGGACGGCCTTGGCCACGACACTGGGGATCGGTCTGCATCTTGGCGCCCTATCCCCTGCCCTCGCGCAAGGCGTGCCCGTCGTCGACACCCAGAACATCGCGCAAAACATCCAGCAGCTGCGGCAGATGATCGAGGACGAGATTCTGCAAAACGAGCAGCTGACGCAGCTCCGCGAACAGCTCGGCCTTCTCACGGACCAACTCGCGGAGCTGCAACGAACCTACGAGGCCCTCACCCGCCTTGCCGAACTGCCGGAGATCATCCGGACGGAAATGGAAGACGAGTTGAATGGTCTGCTCGACCAGGAGTTCGGCGACATCCTCGCCACGATTGAGGCGATCAAGACGGGGGATTTCTCCGGCCTCTCGGGCTCCGGCGCAGGCGAAATCGAAACCCAGATGGATCGGGTGCTGGCCGATCTCGGATTTGACGATGACACCCTCTCGGAAATGGCCACGAGCGGCAATCCCGGGGCCAACCGCGTGGCAACCCAAGCCACCACCGGTGCCCTTGTCTCGGCGGCGGCCCAGAACAGTTATGAGGATGCCGGCCAATCGCTCGAGCGGGTGGACCGCCTTGTCGGGCTCATCGACGACATGGATGAGCTGAAGGAAAGCGTCGATCTCAACACCCGCGTCACGGCGGAACTGGCCATCGCGCTGGTCGCCATGTGGCAGCTCGAAGCGGTGCAGACCGTGGGCGACGGCACCGGCGGTGTGATCGATGCCGCCACCATCGCCGAAGAGCAGCGCTTCATGGACTTCACGCTGCCGGATCTGCGCGCAGACTGACTTGGGGTGTAACGCGTGGCGAGTGAACAGGAAATCATCGAAGAAGAACTGGTCTATGGTGCCTTACGCCGTGAACGCCTCTGGCAGCGCCTTGGGCTCATCGGGCTCATCTTCGGCATTCTCGGATGCCTGAGCGCGGCGGCTGTCGCGATCCTCGATGTCGATCCGCCGCCTGTGGTCGTGCCCTATGATCCCGCCACCGGCTTTGCCCTGCCCGAGGCTTCGGTGGGCGCGACGTCTGTCACAGCCAACCAGGCGATCATCGAGGCGGAGGTCTTCCGCTACGTGACCGACCGCGAGGTCTATAACCAGCTCGACAACGATCTGCGCATCCGCAGCGTCCTGCGCCGCTCGGACGGAGCTGCCGAGAGCGGGCTGCGCCAGATCTGGAACAGCGCCAACGAGAATTACCCGCCGACCGTCTATGGCCCCAATGCTCGGCTCGACGTGGAAATCCTCAGCATCAACCGGATCGGAACCAACCGCGCCACGGTCCGCCTGCGCAAGCGCCTGACGTCCATTAACGGCACCCAGACCGGCCTCTTCACTGCGACGCTTCTGTTCGAGTTCCGCCCGGAGACCCGCCGCTCCATCGATGAGGTCTGGACCAATCCATTCGGCTTCACCGTCCTCGAATATTCCATCCGCTCCGACAGATTGGAGAANNTCGCTCACCCATGTGACCACCATCGAGTTCGGCGAGGGCGAAAGCATCCGCTCGATCATCGCGGGCGACACCGAGGGCTTCGAGATCGACGGCGTCCCGGGCGGTCAGGCCTTCGCGATCAAGCCTGTGGCGCGCGGGGTGCATACCAATGTGACAGTCTATACGAACCGCCGGAGCTACTACTTCAACGTCCAGGAGGTCCGCAGCCCAACCTTCTACGTGGTGCAGTTCCGCTATCCGGAGGACGATGCGCGCCCGACCCGGGCCATCGCCGCCCAAGCGCCGAACTACAATTACGGCGCCAGCGCGCGGACCGAGTTCACGCCAACGCGCATCTGGGACGACGGGACGTTCACGTATTTCGACTTTCCGAGAAACGCACCTGTGCCGGCGATCTTCCGTTACGCCAATGGGCGTGAACGGACGGTCAACACCCAAGCCACCGAAGAAGGCGTAATCCGGGTCTCGGGTGTGAACCGGCAATGGGTTCTGCGGATCGATGACGAGGTGGTCTGCATTGAAGCAACAGCGCCTGCGGGGGTGGGCTCATGAGCGACACCGGAAACGCAGACCTCGAGAAACGCCTCGCCGCTCTCGAACAAGGCAAGGGCGCAAGTTCGCCCCCTGCCCCACGGCGCTCACCGCTGCTCGCTTTGGTTGTCGTCCTCGTGATCGGCGCGGGCGGTGCATTGCTCTATCTCATGTCTCAGCCCGAGGAAGAACAAGCCCTGCCCACGGCCACGCCGGACGTGTTCCAGAACGAAGGCGACGGCTTTGGCGCCATCGAAACCCTGCCGCCGCCTGAGCCCGAAGTGGTTTTGGTCGCACCCGAGCCGGTGGAACCCAACGCCGAGCTTCTCGCACAACTCGCAGCCCTTCAGGCCCAGATCGAAGAATTGCGCAACGCGCCCGAACCCGTCGTCGAGGAAGACACGGCTGCCGCCGAAGCCATCGATGCGCTGACTGCGCAAATCGCGGCGCTGCAAGCGGCCTCAGAATCCGCGCAACAGCAGTTTCGCGATGAACTCACGGCGCGCGATCGCGAGCTGGAACAACTCCGCATGGACCTCGAACTTGCACAGCTCGAGGCCAACCGCCCCCTCCCCGCACCAATTGGTCCCTCGGAGGACGAGTTGCGCGCGCGGGAAGAAGAACGGCTGCGCCGCGAGGAAGAAGCACGACGGCTCGCGGAACTTGAACGCCGCGCTGCTGAGGAACGTGCGTTTCAGGAGCGCCGCATCACCTCGCCCACCATCGCTTTTGGTGGCACCTCTGGTGCGAATGAAACGGCTCTCACCGAACGCACCTTCGGCGAGGTGACGGATTTCGTGCTGAACGGCGCATTGCCCTCCACCGTGACGCAGGCCGAGGTGATCGCCAATCCCTCCAACACCATAATCCAGGGCACCATGATCCAGGCCGTCATGGAAACCGCCCTTGACAGCTCCCTGCCCGGCCAGACCCGTGCCGTTGTTTCCGAGGATGTCTACAGCGTCGATGGCGCGCGCCTCTTGATCCCCCGCGGATCCCGTCTCGTCGGGCGCTACCGCGCTGGCGTCGATATCGCGCAGCGCCGCGTCACGATCGCCTGGGACCGGATCATCCTGCCCGCGGGCCAGACCGTCCAGATCAGCTCATTCGGGGGCGATGAACTGGGACGTTCCGGTGTCACGGGTTTCGTGGACACGCGTTTTGCCGAGCGTTTCGGGTCGGCCGCCCTGATCTCGCTGATTTCGGCCGCGCCAAGTGCCGCCGCCTCCGAGGTCCAGGATGAGACTGCCGCCGACGTTCTCGAAGACGTTGGCGATGATCTGGCAAATGCCACGGACAGCGTCATTGGCGATTACCTCTCCATCGGACCCGTCATCTATGTCGACCAGGGCGCTCGCGTCACGGTCATGGTCGACCGCGATCTGGAGATATTCTGAGCCCATGTCGCCGAGCTATCTGGAAACCTCGCTTGACCGGATCGACGCCGCCGCCCGCGACGATGTCATCGAGATCTGCATCAACCCCGACGGGACCTGCTGGGGAGAATTCCAGGGCGATCACTTCATGCGCGCGCTGGATCAAAGGCTGACGGGCGTTCAGGTCAGGGACCTCGGCAACCAAATCGCCTCCTCGGCCAATACCACGATGAGCAAGGACCGCCCCATCGTCTCGGTCTCGATCACCTACAAGGGTCGCCCGATCCGCGCACAGGTCATCACCCCGCCCGCCGTGCGCTCGGCCATGTCGATCAGCCTGCGGTTCTTCTCAGGCCTGCCACTCGAAGGCATTGCGCTCGATTTTCTCTATGGCAAAGAACGCAAGGTCGAAGACCTGCGCGTTGAAAAGAAGCGCGCCTTGCGCGCCGTGGTGGCCGCGGGTTTGATCGATGATGCGCTCGCCTTCTGCGTCGAGAACAAACTCAACATGATCGTCTCGGGTGGCACCTCCACCGGCAAGACCGTCGCCGCGCGCAAGATCCTCTCTCACGTACCGGCCGAGGAACGCATCGTCACCATCGAAGAAGCGGCCGAGCTTTTACCGACCCAGCCAAATGCCGTGACCCTCATCGCCAATCGCGACGCAGAATTCCAGACCGCCGATGTGCTACTCACCGCCACGCTGCGCATGCGCCCCGACCGGATCATCCTCGGCGAAGTGCGCGGCAAGGAGGCCATGACCTTTCTGGAAGCCATCAACACCGGCCATGGCGGCTCCATGACCACGCTGCATGCCGAAACCCCGCAACTCGCCGTGCAGCGGCTCGCGATCGCGGCACTCAAGACCGAAATCCCGATGACCTATGCCGACATGATCCAGTACATCGAAAATTCCATCGATGTGATCATCCAGGCCGGTCGCCATGACGGCAAACGCGGCATTACCGAATTCTACCTCCCCGGCGCTAATGAGATTGGAACTTCCCTATGAAGACCTTTGAGTACGTTATCCTGTCCTTTCCCATGACCCGCAAAACCAGCCTTGCCGACATGCAAGCCAGCCTGAATGCCAAAGGTGCGGAAGGCTGGGAGGTGGTGTCGATCAGCTCCTCGGAATTCGCCAATGTGGGACACACGGTCTTCCTGAAGCGTGAGACCACAGCCGCTGGAGTCACGGCATGAGAGTGACGCGGTTTCGCCTCATCCTGGCTGCGCTCGCCCTCGGCCTCAGCCTGACGTTCACCCCCGCGTTCGCCGAGCGCGACCTAGTCCCTACCTTGGAGCGCCGCTTCGATGTCTGTCCGGACCGCCCCACTGAACTTAGCTGGATGCAAGAAATCCCCCTGCGCCAAGCCTATCAGCGCGTGCTGGTCCAAGATATATACCGTGCCCAAAACCTTGAGCGCATCGTCGAGACTGGCAGCTGCGATTGCGAGATCCGGTTCCCGTCCTGGGACGATGCCGAGGCGATGTTTCGCGAGGTCCACGCGAGTGACGAACGATGGGAGATGCTGCAGGCCTCGGACGCCTACAACCGCCGCGCCAACGCCGCCCGCCCTGCCGCCAAGGCCATCTGCGACGCCGCGGGCAATTGGTAAGGCTGATCCCCGATGAGCGTCGTCACCTATTTCGTTGAAACCTCCCAAGCCTATCTCGATACCGCTGCCGAAACCCAGTTTGGTGCGGTTGCGGCAACGGTCGGCACGCTCCTGGTTTTGGGGACAACGCTGGTGGTGATTCTCGTCGGCATCAACATGATCTATCAATATCGGGCCATGGATGGGCACACGGCCTTCTGGCTCGCGGTCAAGATCGGGCTCATCGGGATATTCGCGACCAATTGGATGCAGTTCAACGCGTTCTCGTCTGCCATTCTCTATGGGATCGACAGTATCGCGGGCGCGCTGGTGGCCTCGGTCGGCGGCGGCAGTCCGGGACCCTCTGGAACTTTCGCCGAAGAATTCGACCGGCTGATCGCGGAGCTGGGCGACTATCTGAACGCTGCCGGGTCCGAGCTGAACTGGATGGCCGGTGCCATGCTCGACATCGTCGGGGTGCTTCTGCTCTCGATCCTCGGCGGGCTGGCCGCCTTTATCCTCGTGGCCTCCCGACTGATGATAGCGCTTCTGATCGGGATCGCCCCGGTGATGATTTTCCTGACCCTCTTCGAGGTCACCAAGGATTATTTCGCGCGCTGGTTATCCGCGCTTATCTCCTTCGCGATCTACCCTATCGTGATCGCAGGGGTCTTCGCGACCATTACAGGGGTGGCCTCGGCTCTCATCGGCGAGCTGGGTGATCCGGAAGGGGCTTCCAACATCGGCGCGCTCATACCCTTCTTTATGATGGTGCTCATGGCCAAAGGGTTCATCATCGCAACACCCTTCATCGTCCGCGCGATCTCCGGCAACATCATGATGCCCGCCCTCTCCGGTGGTCTCGGCGGCGGCTACAGCTTCGCTCGCGCAGCGATGGGCAGCCAGCAAGCCTACAACCGCTATCTGATCGGCGGGGCGAGCGGCGCAGAATACGCAGCCCTCAGGGCGCGGCAGTTCTTTGGCGTGCAGCAGATGCCTGCAAGGCAAGGCATGGGGCAGACGGGTTCCGCAGGCGGCACAGGGTCTGCAGACTCGGGGTCAAAAATGCTGGCGCAGCTGGCGAGACTGGGTCGACTTGGCCGACGGTGACGGCCCATTGCTGCCTTTGAGCGTGAGGATTGAATACTGCAATTGCAACCCGCTTAGCGGACATTGGCGTCCATGACTTTGTTACGGCTGGACCGCGAATTTTGAACAGCTACAATAGACGAATACCACGCTGTCGACCTGTTTGGGTTGCGGCTGGACCGCGAATTTTGAACAGCTACAATATCCCATCCGAACTATCACCGTCACGGCTTGTTGCGGCTGGACCGCGAATTTTGAACAGCTACAATCTTGGTCATCGCCAAATGCGCAACCTTTCCGTTGCGGCTGGACCGCGAATTTTGAACAGCTACAATCACAGGCTGATCGGGCCACAATGATGCCCGTTGCGGCTGGACCGCGAATTTTGAACAGCTACAATACCTCCCCGTCCCCGCTCCACTTTCCATCAGTTGCGGCTGGACCGCGAATTTTGAACAGCTACAATGATATGGTCAGCCCGTCCTGATATGGTCAGGTTGCGGCTGGACCGCGAATT
>JBOEGO010000002.1:0-526667 GCA_050633465.1 Paracoccaceae bacterium
GTCAAGGGCGACATCCACGACATCGGCAAAAACCTGGTGTCGATGATGATGGAAGGCGCGGGATTCGAGGTGATCGACCTGGGCATCAACAATGATGTCGACAGCTATCTGGGCGCATTGGAAAGCGAACAACCCGATATTCTGGGCATGTCCGCCCTGCTGACCACCACCATGCCCTATATGAAGGTGGTGATTGATACCCTGGCTGAAAAAGGCCTGCGTGACGATTTCATCGTGCTGGTCGGCGGCGCCCCCCTGAACGAGGAATTCGGCAAGGCCATCGGCGCCGATGCCTATTGCCGTGACGCCGCAGTGGCCGTGGAAACCGCCAAGGCATTTGTGGCGCGCAAACACAACCAACGCGCCGGGGCCTGACCCTTTTTGCGCAGTTGCACAGGGAACGGCCCGCGCCACCTGCGGGCCGTTTCGCATTCAGGAGCAGGACATGGACCAAATCCCCAGCGATGACAGCCTGACCCGCAACGGGTTGCCTGCTCCCGAAACCCCGAAATCGCGCCTGCTGCTGATCGCCTGCGGTGCCATCGCCCGCGAGGTGCTGGCGATCACATCGGCCAATGGTTGGGACCATATGGACCTGACCTGCCTGCCCGCGATCCTGCACAACACTCCCGATAAAATCACCGATGCGGTGCGCGCCGCCGTCGAAAAACACCGCGCTGATTACGCACGCATTTTCGTGCTATATGCCGATTGTGGCACCGGCGGGCAGTTGCAAACCGCCTGCAATGACATGGGCGTGGATATGTTGCAGGGTCCGCATTGCTACAGCTTTTTCGAGGGAAATGAACGCTTTGCCCGCCATAGTGACAGTGAATTCACCAGCTTTTACCTGACCGACTTTCTGGTGCGCCAGTTCGATGCCTTTGTCTGGGAACCGCTTGGCCTTGATCGCCACCCCGATTTGCGGGACATGTATTTTGGCCATTACACCACGCTGGTCTATCAGGCCCAAACCGATGACCCCGCCCTGAACGCCAAGGCGGAACAGGCCGCAAAACGGCTGGGGCTGCAATACCAGCGCCGCTTTACCGGCTATGGCGATCTGGAAAGCGAACTAAAAACCCACGCCTGATCAAACGTGAAGCTGATACCACAGCACCACATCCTTGATCCAGATATCGCCACCATCCAGAATGAACCGGATCGGGTAATTCGGCTTGATACAGACCTCGGGCACAGCTGCTTTGTAGGGGAATATCACCTGCACCATGCGGGTGTTGGATTTGTTGTATGGCTCCTTTGAAATGACACGGCGGTTCATTTCGATCTGTAATGTGGTGCGTTTGCTGGGCTGCACTTCGAATTGAAAAATCAGCTGCGCTTTATCCGCTCCCAGCACCAGATTGTCGGGCAGACGGATGTCAAAATCCTTCCAACGGCGCTCAATCCCGTCGCCTGCGGCCTCTTGTTGTAATTTGAACGGACCGGCGTGAATCACCTGATAATCGGCCAATGTGCCCATGGTTCTTCTCCTTATGGCTTTAACAAATGCCAACAGGATAAGGGCAAAACGGATTCGCTAAACCACAAGTTGTGAAACATCCGCAATCCGGCGCAAACCCGCCCATTCACCGCAAACGGGATGGCGGGCGGGGCGATGCGCCAGCGAGCGCCGTTTGATCAGCCCGCCGCGGCAACCTCGCGGATACGTTCGATCATGGCACGCACCCCGTTGGATCGCTGCGCCGACAAATGTTCTGTCAGCCCCAACCGCCCCAGTTCCGCCGCAGCGTCCACACCCGCCACATCCGCCAGGGGCAGGTCATTGAACAATGAACGCAACACGGCAATCAACCCGCGCACGATCAACGCGTCGCTGTCGCCATCAAACCGGAAATTTCCACCCGTCACATCGGTGTGCAACCAGACCTGACTGGCGCAGCCGTCCACCTTGGTGGCGGGCACCTTCAGCGCATCATCCAGCGGGTCCATTGCCTTGCCCAATTCGATCACATGGCGATACCGGTCTTCCCAGTCCTCCAGAAATTCGAAATCTTCGACAATATCTTCGAATGCTGCGCTTGCCATGGCCCTGCCCTTTGCGGTTGCGACCATCAACTATGCACCCCGATGCCAAAGGTCCAGTGCCTTGCGCCTTTTCAAGCCGTCAAATTTGCGGTAACCCGTTGAAAAAGAGCGTGAGGCACAACATGCGGACTCCACTGGCGGCCCTTCTGATTGCAACCCTGATCCTGCCCGGATGCGGATCACGATTAAACCCGTTCAACTGGTTTGGCCGTGGTCAGGTCGAAGCGGTGCAAACCGGCGACACCGTTAATCCGTTGTTGCCGCAACGCTCGCGCCTGAAACCAAAAGAGGTGCCATACCAAGGCCGCCTGATCGACCAGATCACCGACGTAAAGGTCGAGCGAATCCCCGGCGGTGCCGTGGTGCGCGTGACCGGCGTTGCTGTGCGTCAGGGCTCCTATGATGTGCGCCTTGCCCCCGCAGCCAAGCAAGAAACCAAGGGCACACTGGTGCTGGAACTGCTGGCGGTTCTGCCCGGACGCCGCACCAACCAAGGCACCACGGCCAGCCGCACGGTAACCGCCGCGATTGATCTGACGGAACAGGACCTGTTCGGCATCCGCACCATCCGCGTGCAGGGTGCGCGCAACGCCGCCACCTCGCGCCGCTAGGCCGCCCGATCCATTTCAACGAAAAAGGGCGGCCCCGATCAGGCCGCCCTTTTATATTCCAATAGCGATCAATGCCTTACAGCTCGATCACCTTGACCGTGCTGCCCTTGGCTGCCAATGCGATTTCGCCATTGCACAGGCGCAGCGCATCATCGCCAAACACCTCTTTGCGCCAGCCCTTCAGCGCAGGAACATCGCGCAAACCGCCCGCGATCCCGTCCAGATCGGATGCAGGGGCGATTAGCCGTGCGGCCACGCCCGTGGCCTCGGTCTTGGCCTTTAGCAGCACCCGCAACAGGTCGGCCAATGCCGGATTGACCTGCAATTTGTCGCGGCTGGTGTTGGGTTTGGGCATATCTTCGGGTTTGCAATCCAACCCGCGTTTGACGGCGGCCAGAATGCCATCGGCGATGTCACCCTTGCGGGCCTCGCGCAGCAACAGGCGCGAACGGCCCAGATCGTTCATACTGGCGGGTTTGGTCGATGCCAGTTCCACCAATGCATCGTCTTTGTAGACGCGGCTGCGCGGAATGTTGCGCGCCTGTGCGTATTCTTCGCGAAACGCGGCCAATTCACGCACGATGGCCAGAAACTTGCTGGAATTGGTGCGGGTTTTCACCCGTTTCCATGCCTCGGCGGGGCGGGTGATATAGGTTTCTGGATCGGTCAGAATGGCCAGTTCTTCTTCTACCCATTTGCCGCGCCCGTCTTTTTCCAGCTCTGCTTTCAGATATTCGTAAATCTTGCGCAGATGGGTCACATCGGCCAGCGCATAGGTTTTTTGCGCATCGGTCAGCGGGCGGCGCGACCAATCGGTAAAGCGCGAGGTTTTGTCCAGCCCTTCCTTGGCAATCTTGCGCACCAGGGTTTCATAACCCACCTGCTCGCCAAATCCACAGACCATCGCGGCGACCTGCGTGTCAAACATCGGCGCGGGGATCACCCCGTTATCAACGAAAAAGATTTCCAGATCCTGACGCGCGGCATGGAACACCTTGACCACGTTCAGATCGCGGAACAGGTCCATCATCGGTTCCAGATCAATCCCATCGGCCAGCGGATCGACCAATACCGCGTTTTCATCGCCGTCACCGGGCATCGCCAATTGAACCAGACACAGTTTCGACCAATAGGTGCGTTCGCGCAGAAATTCGGTATCGACGGTGACATAGGGGTGATTGGCGGCTTCTTTGCAGAATACTGCCAGCTCTTGCGTGGTCGTCAGTGTTTTCATTTGGTTCTGTGTTCCGGTTGGGTGCGGGCGTTCGTCGCCCCGTTGATGGATGCGGCGTCTTACGTCAATGCGGCGCCAAATAAAAGGGCGCGCCTAACCTTGCGGCGAATGATGCTCGCCCAATGCAAATGCTTTTAAGGTCGCAGGGTATAGTTTGTGTTCCTCGACCAGCACCTTGGCGGCCAGTGAATCGGGCGTGTCATCGGGGGTGATGGTCACATGGGCCTGCCCCAAAATCGGGCCGTCATCCAGTTCGGCGGTGACCAGATGCACCGTGCATCCCGCCTGTGCATCGCCTGCTTCAATCGCGCGGGCGTGGGTGTGCAACCCTTTGTATTTCGGCAGCAATGACGGGTGGATATTCAGCATCCGGCCATTGAACCGGCGGGTGAATTCCGGTGTCAGAATGCGCATGAAACCGGCCAGACACAGGATATCGGGCCGGGCCGCATCAATATGGTGCAACAGGGCGGCTTCAAATGCGGCGCGGTCCTTGCCGAATGGTTTATGATCCACCGCCGCCACGGGCACACCCATTTCCGCGGCCTTGACCAGCCCGCCCGCGTCAGGATCGTTGGAGGCGACCAACACAGGGTCGGCCCATCCACCCGCCTGCATATCCTGCACCAGCCGGACCATATTGGACCCGCCACCGGAAATCAGGATCGCAACGCGTTTTTTGCTCATGCAAGGCTGCCCGAATAGGCCATGCCCGCATCGGCCGTCACATGGCCCAGCCGGTAAACGGTTTCGCCCTCGGCCTGCAACAGCGCGGTCAAGGCATCGGCACGCTCCGCCGATACCGACAGGATCATGCCCACGCCGCAGTTGAATGTTTTCAGCATCTCGGCCTGTTCCATGCCACCGGTTTGCATCAGCCAGTTGAACACGCCGGGCAATTCCCATGTGTCCAGATCAATCGTTGCACCCATGCCCTCGGGCAGGACACGGGGCAGGTTTTCGGTCAACCCGCCGCCGGTGATATGGGCCAGCGCATGCACGCCCCCTGCCCGCACCGCCGCCAGCGATTGTTTCACATACAAACGCGTCGGCGCCAGCAGCGCCTGACCCAGCGTGCCATCACCCCACGGGCAATCCGCTTCCCAGCCAAGGCCGGACATTTCAACCAGCTTGCGCACCAGGCTATACCCGTTGGAATGCACCCCGTTAGACGCCAGCCCCAACAACACATCGCCCGCCACCACACCATCGGGCAGGGTCGCGCCGCGCTCCATCGCGCCCACGGCAAAACCGGCCAGATCGAAATCACCGTCATGATACATGCCCGGCATTTCCGCAGTTTCGCCGCCGATCAATGCGCAACCCGACTGCACACAGCCCTCTGCGATGCCTTCGACCACGGTTGCGGCCTGATCCAGCTCCAGCTTGCCGGTGGCGAAATAATCCAGAAAAAACAGCGGCTCGGCACCCTGACACACCAGATCGTTGACGCACATGGCGACCAGATCAATGCCCACGGTGTCATAATACCCGGTGTCAATCGCGATGCGCAGCTTGGTGCCCACACCGTCGGTGGCCCCCACCAGCACCGGATCATCATATCCTGCGCCCTTTAGATCGAACAACGCGCCAAACCCGCCAAGGCCCGACATCACGCCGGGGCGCGTGGTGCGTTTGGCCGCCGGTTTGATCCGTTCCACCAGCGCATTGCCTGCGTCAATATCCACGCCCGCATCGGCATAGGTGATCGCGTTCTTCTTATCGGTCATGGCAGGCTCCGTTTTCGGCTGTGCGTGTCTTGCCGCGCGGGTTAAATGAAACGGGGTCGCAACGCAATGTGAAAGGCGCCGCGAAAGCCTTGACCATCGGGCGTGATGTGCCTAGCAAAGGGCGCATGGCGGGCCTGTAGCTCAACGGTTAGAGCAGAGCGCTCATAACGCTTTGGTTGGGGGTTCAAATCCCTCCGGGCCTACCATCTTGCCCCTCCGCCCAAAAATTAGGCAACACCGCAGCAAAATGCCAAAATACGCGCCCGCTCCATTTACAATTCGCACGCGCAGCATGATGCAATGGCTATGAGCAACCGGCTTTCCATTGTTGTCGTCGAAAAGGACCGTGACCGCGCCCTTTTGATCGTCGATTCCCTGCGTGATGCGGGCGATTTCGACATCCATGTCATTGCCGAAGCCACCGGACTGGCGCGGCGCATTTCCGAACGCCAGCCCGATGTGGTCCTGATCGACATCACCAACCCGTCCCGCGATATGTTAGAGGAACTGGCACTGGCATCCGGCCCGCTGGACCGCCCCGTGGCGATGTTTGTCGACCGGTCCGACGACGGGCTGACCAAGGCCGCAATCGAGGCAGGCGTGTCCGCCTATGTGGTCGATGGCCTGCAACCCGCCCGCCTGAAACCGATTCTGGATGCCGCCGTGACGCGGTTTCACATGTTCCAGCGGATGCGCACCGAACTGGCCGCCACCAAACAGGCACTGGAAGAACGCAAAGTCATTGATCGCGCCAAGGGCATGTTGATGAAGGCCAAAGGCATCACCGAAGAACAGGCCTATGCCCTGCTGCGCAAAACCGCGATGGATCAGGGCCGCCGCGTCGCCGATGTGGCCGAGGCATTGGTCACAGCCGCCGGATTGCTGTCATGAAGGGCGCGGCGCTGTCTGTCGGCTATGTGCCGCTGGTGGATTCCGCACCGCTGATCGTGGCGCAGGAAATGGGATTCGCCGCAGAGGAAGGCATATCGCTGGACCTGATCCGCGCGCCCTCCTGGTCATCGCTGCGCGATATGTTGGTGTTTGGCCGCGTCGAAGCAGCCCATATGCTATCGCCCGTGCCCGTGGCCACGGCCATGGGGCTGGGCGGTGGCGGCGCGGCCCTGTCTGCTGTTTCTGTGCTGTCAATGAATGGCAATGTGATCGGCGTCAGCCGTGCGCTGGCCAAACGGCTGCGCGACGCTGGCCATGATTTCGCATTCAACGATGCCCGCACCGCAGGGCTGGCCCTGATCGCTGCCGCCAAACCGCGGCTGCGCATCGGCGTGCCCTTTCCGTTTTCGATGCATGCCGAATTGCTGTATTACTGGCTGTCTGCCCTTGGCCTGCCCGCCCCGCAAAGCATGGACATCTGCACCGTGCCGCCCTCGCTGATGGCCGATGCCATCGCCGAGGATGAAATAGACGCCTTTTGCGTGGGTGAGCCATGGGGATCTATTGCCGTCGAAAACGGCGTCGGTGAATTGCTGCTGCCCTGTAGCGCGATCTGGAACGCCGCACCGGAAAAGGTGCTGGCCACCCGCACAGATTGGGCCGCACAGGAACCCGCCCTGCTGGGTCGTCTGATCCGCGCAGTGTGGCGCGCAGGCCGCTGGCTGTCCGATCCGGCATCCAGCACGCTGGCGGCGGAAATGCTGGGGCGGCAATCCTATCTGGATCTGCCTTCCGATGTGCTGGACCGCGCCCTGTCGGGCCGTTTGGTGATTTCGGATCAGGGCGGCGAACGCCACATCCCCGGATTTATCGAATTCCACCGCGGCGCCGCCAATTTTCCATGGCGCAGTCAGGCGGAATGGATTGCCACGCAACTGGCCGCCCGCACAGGCATGGATCGCGGCGCCGCGACCCGCGCCGCATATCACGTGTTTCGCTCCGATCTATACCGAACGGCGATGCGCGACAGCGGCGCGGATATGCCCGCCGCCTCCTCCAAGGTCGAAGGCGCATTACAGATGGAAACCGCCGTTTCATCCGAAAACGGTCGGCTGTTTCTGCAACCCAATGCGTTCTTTGATGGCCGCGTTTTTGACCCTTCACAACGTAGCTGATTATTTTTTGGGCAAAAAACACCCCCCTTGCTGCATTGCCGCATTTTTTCGCCGCAATCGCACATCCCGCCCTTGATCGAACACCCCATTCAGGCATTAGATAGACCTACCAGATAGGCAATGGCGTCTGATCTGCACGAATTTCCCAATGAATCTGGGGTGACCTGAGCAAAGCCGCTCGACCCTCCGCCACACAGGCGGGGTGCGTCAGCGGCTTTTTTATTGTGTCCGAACCTCCTCCTTCGGGCCTACGACAAAGGGACTTATGAATATGAAGAAACTGATCTGCGCCTTGGCTGCCACCACGGCCCTGACCACACCGGCCTTTGCCGAAATGCTGGAACTGGAACAGGACCAGCTGACCTTCGGCTTTATCAAACTGACCGACATGGCACCGCTGGCTGTCGCTTATGAACAGGGTTTTTTCGATGACGAGGGTCTGTTCGTCACGCTCGAAGCGCAGGCCAACTGGAAAGTGCTGCTGGACGGCGTGATTGATGGCCAGTTGCAGGGCGCGCATATGCTGGCGGGTCAACCGCTGGCCGCAACCATCGGTTACGGCACCAAGGCCCATATCATCACCCCCTTTTCGATGGACCTGAACGGCAACGGCATCACCGTTTCCAACGAAGTATGGGAGATGATGAAACCCGAACTGCCCAAGGATGCAGATGGCAAGGTATCGCACCCGATTTCGGCATCGGCCCTGAAACCGGTGATCAAGGCCTTCAACGACAAGGGCAAGCCCTTCAACATGGGCATGGTGTTCCCCGTGTCGACCCACAACTATGAATTGCGCTATTGGCTGGCGGCTGGCGGTATCAACCCCGGTTACTATTCGCCCGAAAACGTCACCGGCCAGATCGGCGCCGAGGCGTTCCTCTCTGTTACCCCGCCGCCGCAAATGCCCGCCACATTGGAAGCAGGCACAATCAGCGGCTATTGCGTGGGCGAACCATGGAACCAGCAGGCCGTGTTCAAAGGCATCGGCGTGCCGGTGATCACCGATTACGAACTGTGGAAAAACAACCCCGAAAAAGTGTTCGGCATCTCGGCAGAATTCGCCGAAGCAAACCCCAACACAACATTGGCCGTGACCAAGGCCCTGATCCGCGCCGCCATGTGGCTGGATGAAAACGACAACGCCAACCGCCCCGAAGCGGTGGAAATCCTGTCGCGCCCCGAATACGTGGGTGCAGATTACGAGGTCATCGCCAATTCGATGACCGGCACCTTTGAATATGAAAAGGGCGACAAACGCGAAGTCCCCGATTTCAACGTGTTCTTCCGCTATCACGCGACGCACCCCTATTATTCCGATGCCGTCTGGTATCTGACGCAAATGCGCCGCTGGGGCCAGATCGCCGAAGCCAAGCCCGACAGCTGGTATGACGAGGTTGCCAAATCCGTCTACAAACCCGCGATCTATCTGGAAGCCGCGAAAATGCTGGTGGACGAAGGTCTTGCCGATGCTGCCGATTTCGATTGGGACAGTGACGGATACAAGGCCCCGACCCCGGCCGCCGATATCATCGACGGCATCGAATATGACGGCAAAACCCCCAACGCCTACCTCGACAGCCTGCCCATCGGTTTGAAATCCGAACAGGTGGTCGAGGGCAATGAAGTCAAAGGCTAACCGCCTGACGGGATGGCGGGCGGGGCGACGCGCATAGCGCAAGCGCCGTACCTGCCATCCCAATGACCCGCGCACCGTCCCGCGCCCGATCACACCGTCGCAGCAAAGCGACAATTCAAACCGTCGCAGCAAAGCGACAAATCGCACCGTCGCGATACCGACCCGACCCCAATACCGACACGACACAGGGCATTTCGCCCCGACATGAGGACCAAGCCATGACGACCGTCGATCCCGACTTCGCCGCAGCCGAGGCAAAAGAGGCCCGCCGCGCCCGCCTGTTCACCCGCATCAACACCGCCGACAAATGGTTTCAGGTGCTGGGGCTGGCATGGATCACCCCGATCCTGAAAGCCGCCGCAGGCGACAACCCCCAGGCCCAAGCCAAAGAAATCTGGCGCTTGCTGGGCGTGCCCCTGCTGGCGATTGGCCTGTTCCTGTTCGCATGGGGCGCATTGGCACCCAAGGTGCAAACCTCTCTGGGTGCGATCCCCGGCCCTGCCGCCGTATGGAACGAAACCAAGGTGCTGCACGCCGACGCGGTGCGCAAAGCCGAAAAAGAGGCAAAATTCGACGCCCGCGTTGATGCCCGCAACGAAAAACTGATCGCCGCAGGCAAGGCCGATCAGGTCAAGGATATCTCCTATACCGGCGCGCCGTCCTATTACAACCAGATCTGGACCTCGATCAAAACGGTGTTCTTCGGCTTTCTGCTGGCATCGGTCATTGCCATTCCGCTGGGCATTGCTGCGGGCCTGTCGCCCACCGCCAATTCGGCGCTGAACCCGCTGATCCAGATTTTCAAACCTGTGTCGCCGCTGGCATGGTTGCCCATCGTCACCATGGTCGTATCGGCCGTTTACGCCACCAATGACGGGATGTTTTCGAAATCCTTTCTGGTCTCTGCCATCACTGTGACGCTCTGTTCGCTCTGGCCCACTTTGATCAACACCGCGCTGGGTGTGGCCTCCATCGATAAGGATCTGGTCAACGTATCCAAGGTGTTGAAAATGAACACCTATACAAAGATCGTGAAACTGGTTCTGCCCTCGGCCCTGCCGCTGATTTTTACCGGTTTGCGCCTGTCACTGGGTGTGGGCTGGATGGTGCTGATCGCCGCTGAAATGCTGGCGCAAAACCCCGGTCTGGGCAAATTCGTCTGGGATGAATTCCAGAACGGCTCCTCCTCCAGCCTCGCCCGCATCATGGTTGCGGTGTTCACCATCGGGATCATCGGCTTTTTGCTGGATCGCGTGATGTTCGCCCTGCAATCCCTGTTCACCTTCTCGAACAATCGGTGATCAATATGGGCATTCTGACATTTGACAACGTATCCAAAGGGTTCGGCGAGGGAACACGCCACACCGAAGTCCTGAAAAACATCAACCTTGACGTGCAAGAGGGCGAATTTCTGGTCCTGCTGGGCTTCTCCGGTTCCGGCAAAACCACGCTGATCAACATGATGGCGGGCATTGATACGCCGACATCGGGCAAGGTCACGTTCAAGGGCAAGCCGATCACCGGCCCCGGCCCGGAACGCGGCGTGATTTTTCAAAACTATTCGCTGATGCCCTGGCTGACGGTGAACGGCAATGTGCGCCTGGCGGTGGACACGATTTTCCCGAACATGCCAAAACCCGAAAAAGCTGCCAAGGTTGATCACTATATCAACATGGTGGGCCTGTCCCACGCAGGCAGCCGTCGCCCTGCGGAACTATCGGGCGGGATGCGCCAGCGGGTCAATGTGGCCCGCGCATTGGCCATGTCCCCCGAGGTGCTGCTGCTGGATGAACCGCTGTCGGCGCTGGATGCGCTGACCCGCGCCAATCTGGCGGATGAAATCGAACACATCTGGGAATCCGACAAAAAGACCTGTGTGTTGATCACCAATGACGTGGACGAGGCGATCCTGCTGGCGGATCGCATCATCGCGCTGAATCCCGATGGCACGCTGGGCGATGAATTTCCCGTCACCATCCCCCGCCCGCGCGACCGCATGGCGATGAACACCAATGAAACCTTCAAATCCTTGCGGGTCGAGGTCACGAAATACCTGATGGATGTCGGCATCGAAGCCAAGGTCGAGGGCAGCAAAATATTGCCCTCTGTCACCCCGATCCACGGCATCCCGACCGCATTGGCCGAGGCATCGGGATCAACCCGCACCGACCGCTTTCTGGAATTTTCGCAGCTGCACAAGATCTATCCCACCCCCAAGGGGCCGCTGACCGTGGTCGAGGATTTCAACCTGAAAATCGACAAGGGCGAATTCATTTCGCTGATCGGCCATTCGGGTTGCGGCAAATCCACCGTGCTGACCATGGCCGCGGGCCTGAACGGGATTTCCAAGGGTGTGATCAATCTGGACGGGCGCGGCGTCATCGGGGCCGACCCCGAACGCGCCGTGGTGTTCCAGTCACCCAACCTGTTCCCTTGGCTGTCGGCGCGTGAAAACTGCGCCATCGGCGTGGACAAGGTATACCCCAAGGCATCACAGGCCGAACGGCAGGATGTGGTGGAATACTACCTTGAACGGGTCGGGCTGGCCGATGCGATGGACCGCAACGCCGCGTCCATGTCCAACGGTATGAAACAGCGCGTCGGCATTGCCCGCGCCTTTGCCCTCAGCCCCAAATTGCTGTTGCTGGACGAACCCTTCGGGATGTTGGACAGCCTGACCCGCTGGGAGCTGCAAGAGGTCCTGATGGAGGTCTGGTCGCGCACCAAGGTGACCGCCATCTGCGTCACCCATGACGTGGACGAGGCCATTTTGCTGGCCGATCGCGTGGTGATGATGACCAACGGACCACAGGCCACAATCGGCAAGATCACCCATGTCGACCTGCCGCGCCCGCGCACCCGCAAGGCGCTGCTGGAACATCCTGATTACTATAACTACCGCCAAGAAGTCCTTGATTTCCTTGAAGAGTATGAACATGGCGCCAAGCCCGCGCCCAAACCCTCTCCTAAATCTATAGCTGCGGAGTAAACCCATGACAGAGACAAAGAAACTTGTTGTGATTGGCGCTGGCATGGCCTCGGGCCGCGCGCTGGAACAATTGCTGAAAGCCGATCCCGATGCATATGACATCACCCTGTTCAACGCCGAACCGCGTGGCAACTATAACCGGCTGATGCTGTCGCCTGTGCTGTCGGGTGAAAAAACATATGATGAAATCGTCACCCATGACGATGCTTGGTATGCGGAAAACGGCGTTACCTGCCGCTTTGGCGAAAAGGTGGTCAGCATTGACCGCAGCCGCAAGGTGGTGATCGGTGAAAACGGCGAAGTGCCCTATGACAAACTGGTCATCGGCACCGGATCGAACCCCTTTATCATCCCCCTGCCCGGCCATGATCTGGACGGGGTGATCGCTTATCGTGATCTGGAAGACACCGAGGAAATGATCGCATTGGGTGACAAGCCGGGCGCAAAGGCCGTGGTGATTGGTGGTGGCTTGCTTGGTCTTGAGGCCGCCGCCGGTATGGCGGCCCGTGGTGTGGACGTGACGGTCGTCCACATCATGGGTCACCTGATGGAACGCCAGCTGGACGAGGCCGCAGGGTATCTGCTGCGCAAATCGCTGGTCGAAAAGGGCATCAAGGTGCTGTGCAGCGCCAATTCCAAGGCCATTCTGGACGATGGCAATGGCCGCGCCAAGGCGCTGCTGCTGGATGACGGGTCTGAACTGCCTTGTGATCTGCTGGTCATGGCAGTGGGCATCCGCCCCAATATCGCGCTGGCCGCCGATGCGGGGCTGGCCGTGGGCAAGGGCGTGCATGTGGATGACCAGATGGTTACCTCGGATGCCGATGTGCTGGCACTGGGGGAATGCGTTGAACATAACGGCGCGATCTTTGGTCTGGTGGCGCCGCTGTATGATCAGGCCAAGGTGCTGGCCAAAACCCTGCTGGGGATCGAGGATAGGTTTATCAACCGCGAGGTATCGACCAAGCTGAAGGTCACAGGCTGTGATCTGTTCAGCGCCGGTGATTTCGCCGAGGGCGAAGGCCGCGAGGACATCGTGTTCCGCGACCCGTCGCGCGGCGTTTACAAACGTCTGGTGCTAGAGGGCAACCGGGTGATCGGCGCAGTCATGTATGGCGACACCGCCGATGGCGCATGGTTTTACAACCATATCAAGGACGCAGCCGATGTATCGGATATGCGCGAAACCCTGATATTCGGGCCTGCCTTTCAGGGGGGTGCCCAAACGGACCCTTTGGCGGCCGTTGCAGCATTACCGGATGACGCAGAAATCTGCGGCTGCAACGGCGTTTGTAAGGGTGACATCGTGGCGGCAATCAATGCCGGATCCGACACGCTGGATGCGGTGCGCGCCACGACCAAGGCATCCGGGTCTTGCGGCACCTGCACCGGATTGGTGGAACAGGTGCTGGCCGTCACGCTGGGCGATGATTTCGTGCTGCCCGCCGCCGCGACCCTGTGCAAATGCACCGACCTGACCCACGAGGACGTGCGCCGCCTGATCAAATCGTCGGAATTGCAATCGCAAGAGGCCGTGTGGCAGGAGCTGGGCTGGAAAACCCGCAACGGCTGTCACGTCTGCCGCCCCGCGATCAATTACTACCTGCTGGCCGACTGGCCGATCGAATATCAGGACGACCCGCAATCGCGTTTCGTCAACGAACGCAACCACGCAAACATCCAGAAAGACGGCACATTTTCCGTGGTGCCGCGTATGTGGGGTGGCATCACCACGCCGGACGAATTGCGCGCCATCGCCGATGCGGCCGATAAATACAAGGTGCCCACGGTCAAGGTCACAGGCGGCCAACGCATCGACCTGCTGGGCGTGAAAAAAGAAGACCTGCCCGCCATGTGGTATGACCTGAATCAGGCGGGCATGGTATCGGGCCACGCCTATTCCAAGGGGCTGCGCACGGTGAAAACCTGCGTCGGGTCCGATCACTGCCGCTTTGGCACGCAGGACAGCACCGGACTGGGCATCAAACTGGAAAAACTGCTGTGGGGGTCCTGGACACCGCATAAGGTGAAACTGGGCGTATCCGGTTGCCCGCGCAACTGCGCGGAATCCACCTGCAAGGATGTCGGCATCATCTGCGTCGATTCCGGTTACGAAGTGTCCGTCGCCGGTGCCGCCGGTATGGATGTGAAAGAAACCGAAATGCTGGGCAAGGTCGCCACCGAAGAAGAGGCCATTGCCCTGACCACCGCCTATATCCAGCTGTATCGTGAAAACGCCAAATATCTGGATCGCGGTTATAAATTCGTGGCCAAGTTCGGGTTGGACTGGGTCAAGGAACAGGTGGTTGACGATCTGGAAAACCGTGCGGCCCTGATCGAACGGTTCGAGATTTCGCAAAGCGTCTATCGCAAGGACCCATGGGCCGAACACGCCAAGCCCGCGGAAGCCAAGAAGTTTTCCCCCCTCGCAGATCTTACATTGGAGGCCGCAGAATGAGCTGGATCGACATAGGACATATCGACGACATCCCCCTGCGCGGTGCGCGGGTTGTGAAAACCCCCGTGGGCTGCGTGGCGCTGTTTCGCACCTCTGATACCGAAGTCTTTGCCGCATCGGATCGCTGCCCGCACAAGGGCGGCCCCCTGTCCGATGGCATCGTGCATGGCAATTCGGTGACCTGCCCGCTGCACAACTGGGTTTTCAGCCTGGAAACCGGCGAAGCCCAGGGCGCGGACGAGGGGCAAATCGCCACCTACCCGTTGCAAATCAAGGCAGGCCGCCTGTTGCTGGACGGTGAATCCGTCGGCAAACGCAACGCCGCCTAAGCCAGCAAGAAAAGCAGGAGCCCCCCCGATGAAAGACCTAGGCCCGATGACCTGTTCCACCTGCCCCTACTGCGGGGTGGGCTGCGGGGTTTTGTTGCAGCCGGACGGTGCGGGGGGGCTGTTGGTCAAGGGTGATCCCGATCACCCCGCCAATCAGGGGCGCCTGTGTTCCAAGGGCTCGGCGCTCGGCGAAACCGTCCTGACGGACGGTCGTCTTCTTGCGCCGCAGATCGGCGGGCGCAGTGCGGGTTGGGACGAAGCTCTTGATCTGGTTGCCACGCGGTTCGCCGACACCATCGCAGAACACGGGCCGGATTCTGTGGCATTCTATGTCTCGGGCCAATTGCTGAGCGAAGATTACTATATCGCCAACAAGCTGATGAAGGGATTCATCGGGTCGGCGAATATCGACACCAATTCGCGGCTTTGCATGGCGTCCACCGTGGCGGGGCACAAACGCGCATTCGGCACCGATACCGTGCCCGGCACCTATGAAGATCTGGAACAGGCCGACCTGGTGGTGCTGACTGGGTCCAACCTCGCATGGTGCCATCCGGTGCTGTATCAGCGCCTTGTCGCTGCGAAAAATGCCCGCCCCGAAATGCGCGTGGTGGTGATTGATCCGCGCCGCACCGCATCCTGTGACATTGCCGATTTGCACCTGCCCTTGCGCATGGGCAGCGATGTGGCCCTGTTCAACAGCCTGCTGGCCGAAATTGCGGCGCGTGGGGCGCAAGATGCCGATTTCCTGCAACATATCGACGGGTTTGATGCCGCCATTGCCGCAGCCAAAGCCGATGATGTCACCGTCACCGACCTGAGCCCCGACCAGATCAGCGCCTTTCATGACATGTGGATCGGCACGCAAAAGGTGGTCACCGTGTTTTCGCAAGGGGTGAACCAGTCGTCGTCCGGCACGGATAAGGTGAACGCGATCACCAATTGCCATCTGGCCACGGGGCGCATCGGCAAACCGGGCTGCGGGCCGTTTTCCGTGACCGGCCAGCCAAACGCCATGGGCGGGCGCGAGGTCGGCGGGCTGGCCAATATGCTGGCCTGTCATCTGGATCTGGAAAACGCCGATCACCGCGACGCGGTGCGCAGATTCTGGGACGCGCCTGAAATGCCCGAAGCGGCGGGATTGAAAGCCGTGGATATGTTTCGCGCCGTGGGTGACGGGCGGATCAAGGCGCTGTGGGTGATCCACACCAACCCTGCCGTATCCATGCCCGACGCCGATGCCGTGGCCGCCGCGATCAAGGGCTGCGATTTCGTGGTGGTCAGCGACATCACCGCCGCCACCGATACCGCGCGTCTGGCCGATGTGTTGCTGCCCGCCACCGCATGGGGTGAAAAATCCGGCACCGTCACCAATTCGGACCGCACCATAAGCCGCCAACGCGCCGTGCTGCCCGCCCCGGGCAAGGCGCGCCATGACTGGGATATTCTGGCCGATGTGGGCCGCCGCATGGGCTGGCACGACGCATTCGACTACGCCAGCGAGGCCGAGATTTTTCGCGAACACGCCGCCCTTTCCGGCATCGCAGGCGGGTTTGGCCGCGATTTCGACATTTCCGGCCTAAGCGATGTTTCGGACGCGGAATACAGCACCCTGCCCCCGACCCGCTGGCCCGTCAGCCCCACCCGTCAGGGCGGTCGCTTCTTTGGCGACGGGCAGTTTTTCACCCCCAACGGCAAGGGGCGCATGTTGCCCCTGACCGCCCGCGCCCCTGTGGCAAAAACCGAACGCAAATACCCGTTCCGCCTGAACACAGGGCGCATTCGCGACCAATGGCACACCATGACGCGCACCGCCCTGTCGCCGCGCCTGTCGGCGCATCTGGCCGAACCATTCATCGAAATCCACCCCGATGACGCCGCGGGGCTGAACATCACCCCCGCATCGCTGGTGCAGGTGAAAAACCCTACCGGAACCGCCATATTGCGCGCCCTGATCACCGATCGCATCCGCAAGGGCGATGTGTTTGCCCCCATGCATTGGACCGGCGAAACCGCGCCCTGCGCACGGATTGATGCTGTGGTGCCATCGGTCACCGACCCCGTATCAGGCCAACCCGAAAGCAAATCCGCCGTGGTCGCCGTGAACCGGTTCAACGCAGCATGGTACGGCTTTGCCGTGTCGCGCGCACCGATGCATCTGAACAGCGATTATTGGGCCATGGCCCGCACAAACACCGGATACCGCGCCGAACTGGCGGGGCTGCAATCGCCGGAAAACTGGAAACAGGCCGCGCTGGACCTGTTCGGCCTGTCTGCTGATACCGTCACGGTGCAGGTGATCAATGATGCGGCCCGCAACCTGCACCGCATCGCATTCCACCAGAACGGAGAACTGGTGGCGGCGCTGTTCGTGGGGCCACAGCCCGTGGCGGTGATGCGCGATTATCTGGCCACCCTGCCGGGGCAGGACGCACCCATGGTGCTGTCGGGGCGGTCTGGCAACGACGTGCCCGATGCCGGCCCGATCCTGTGTTCCTGTTTCAGCGTGGGTGTCAACACCATCCTGACAGCAATCGAAACCGACGGGCTGACATCGGTGGAACAGATCGGAGATGCGCTGCAAGCCGGCACCAATTGCGGATCATGCCGCCCCGAAATCGCCACCCTGCTGGAGCGGTTCAAACTGCCCCAGGCGGCAGAGTGACCCCGTAACACAGCCTGCACACCGCCCTAACGCGCAATCACGATTTCGGCGCGCAACCCACCCATGCGCGCACTTTCACCCAACCGCAAAACACCGCCATGGGCATGGGCAATATCCGTGGCAATCGCCAGCCCCAGCCCCACCCCCGACCCGCGGTTCTGGTTGCGCGCTGCATCCAGCCGCGTGAACGGTTTGACCGCCTGCCCGCGTGCCTCTGGCGGGATGCCGGGGCCGTCATCCTCGACCCTGATGCGCAGGGATTTTTCGGTCATCACCACCGATACCTCGGCGTGATCGCCGTATCGCACCGCATTGCCGATCAGGTTGTTCAATGCCCGCTTGATCGCTTGCGGGCGCAGGCGCGCCGTATTGTCAGCGCCATCCTCGCGCTGCTCCTGTCCCTCCATCTGCACCAGTTTCACCGCCCTGCCTGCGCGCTGCGCATCGGCAACAACCTGCTGGATCAGGGCGATGGCATCGGTGGGTTCCGCCTCTCCCTCGGCGGCACCACGGGTAAAGGCCAAGAATTCGTCCAGCATCTCCTGCATTTCGGCCACGTCGCGCTCCATCGGTTCGCGCTCCTCGTCCTCCAGCATGGCAAGACCCAGTTTCAACCGCGTCAGCGGCGTGCGCAGATCGTGGCTGACCCCTGACAACATCAGGGTGCGCTGTTCGATATGGCGTTCAATACGGGCGCGCATATCCAGAAAGGCATGGCCCGCCGCGCGAACCTCGATCGCGCCGGTGGGGCGATAGGGGATATTGCGGCCCTTGCCGAATGCCTCGGCTGTTTTGGCCAGACGGGTGATGGGGCGCAATTGATTGCGCAGGTAAATGAATGAAATCAGGGTCATCAACACGCCGAAAAAGGCCATATTCACAAACAACTGATGCGGATTGCTGGCCGACAGGCGGCGGCGGTCCAATGCGATCAGAACGGTGCCGTGATCCCCCGCCAGATACAGGCGCGCCACCCTGTCATCGGGCAGGCGCACCGCCACCAGATCGGGCATCTGCGCCTTAAGCTCAGCGATCACAATGCGCCCCGACAGATCGAACCAGCGCGTCATATCGTCAGGGGGCGGGCCATCCAGCGCCTGCACGGTCATTTCCAGCGGCACGGCCAACGCATCCATCGCCGCCTGCCCGCCCATATCCTGCGCTGCCAGCACCAAACGCACCTCGCGCGCGGCGGCCCATGTCATCTGCTGGGTCACCCCGTTGAAATTCCGCTGGATAAACACGACCGAAACCACCAGTTGCAGCGTCACAACCGGCAGGATCAGGATCAGCGCCGCACGGCCATAGAGTCCACGGGGCAAATAGCGTTTGAGCCATTGAAAGAACATGCGCTAAACCTAAGGCGCACAACGGGAAAGAGGAAGAACCAATGCAAGCGCCTGACGACTTTGATCCGCCATATGGCGTGGCCGAAACCCTTGCCCCCGGTCTGCGCCGCATTGTGGCGCCCAACCCCTCGCCCATGACCTATCGCGGCACCAATACCTATCTGCTGGGCACCCGCGGTCTGGCGGTGATCGACCCCGGCCCCCATGCTGGCCCCGATGACACCGCACATCTACAGGCGATTCTGGGCGCGGTGGAATCGGCGCAGCGGATCACCCATATTCTGGTGACCCACGCCCATCTGGATCACTCCCCCCTTGCCGCCGCCCTGTCACAGGCCACAGGCGCGCCGATCTATGCCTATGGCGACGCGGCCGCCGGGCGCAGCGCAGTGATGACCGCGCTGGCGGACCAAGGGCTGGCCGGTGGCGGCGAAGGGGTAGACCGCAGCTTTTCCCCCGACATCACATTGGCAGATACCGAGGTCATCACCGGCGACGGCTGGCAGGTCACCGCCCTGTGGACGCCGGGCCATTTCGGCAACCATCTGGCGTTTCAATGGGGGGATGCCGTGTTCACCGGTGATCTGGTGATGGGCTGGGCATCATCCTTGGTATCGCCTCCCGATGGCGACCTGACCGATTTCATGTGGTCCTGCGAACGGCTGCGCGCCATCCCCGCCAGCGTCTATCACGCAGGCCACGGCGCGCCCGTGACCAACCCGCAGCAACGGCTGGACTGGCTGATCGCGCATCGCAAATCCCGCGAGGCATCCATTCTGGACGCCCTGCACCACCGCCACGAAACCGCCCGCGAGCTGGCACAACGCATCTATACCGACACCCCCCCGCCCCTGCTGCCCGCAGCCGAACGCAACGTCTTTGCCCATCTTGTTGATCTGCATGGCAAAAACATCGTGCAACCCGATGGTCCCCTCTCCGCAACCGCCCGATTTTCCCTTGTTTCCAGCTAGATGAAAGTTTTGCGAAAAAATCTGCAAAACCCACTGGACGCCGTAAATCACTCTCGCTATACGACCCCCAGTTCCGGCGTAGCTCAGCGGTAGAGCAGTTGACTGTTAATCAATTGGTCGTAGGTTCGATCCCTACCGCCGGAGCCAATATCTCCTAGAGATTACAACACGATACAGGCCGCCCTGATGGGCGGCCTTCGTCGTTTTTGTAGGCTCTGCGACAACTCTACAACATTTTCAGTGAAGCTCCGCCTCTTGTGTCTTCTCGGGCAGCTACACAGAATCTGGCGGCCTGTGCGCGCTTTGCCGGTATCTCGCGCAAGCCACGGCGTGACTACGCGTCGCGAGATCCGCTCTATCCCGACGACCTTCCATTGGAATGGCCATTGGGCTGGCAAAACCACCCCGCAGACATCCGCGACAGGAGGGTCGATGGTTATATCCAACTGGCACCTGAGGTCTACGACCGCATGACGCGCAAGCTCTGTCAGTAGGGGTGGTCAACAACATGCCGCTGGATTTTGATTTACCCATGCTCAGGGCATTCTATGTCTTTGCAGGAATGCGGATATCTAACCGGGATACCCATCTGCCTCGCGGAGCCCGGCGAGTATGTATAAAATTTAGGCAAAAATGCAAATTGCCGCCCGAAATTTCGAGTTTTTTACAGGCGGCCCCTTGAACGGAATGCCGATCCACCTATCCAATGGCCCTAGGAAACGGGGTTATAAAACATCGCCCCGATACTCCGCCGCAACGGCGCGGCTTTTTCGTCAAGATGCCCCAAACGGGGCGCAGCAATGGCGCTGCATCTTCGATCCCCATGCGGGGTCGCGGGACCAAGGGGTCAAATCAACCCCTTCATATCCCTGACAGAAATCGCTGCGGCGCCGTTCCCATCCGGTTCCGCCTTATCAAAAGACCGAACCGTTATGTTCCCGATCACCATCGCAGCCGCTGCCCTGTTTTTCACGCATCATTTGCGCGCTGCCTGGCTGCAATGCGCCTGTTTTTCCACACCCGACCGGCCCTAGCGGCCTCTCCTCCTCCTGATGAAAGGACATTGAAAACATGTCATATATCCAGCCCAAAGAGTTCGCGGCCAAAATGGTCGATGCTGGCGAATCCAAGATTTTCATGGCGACCAAAGACACCCTGATCCGCGCCTTTATGGCCGGTGCGATCCTTGCGCTGGCGGCTGCATTTGCTGTCACCATCGCCGTCAACACCGGCAATTTTCTGGTGGCCTCGCTGCTGTTTCCCGTGGGGTTTTGCCTGCTGTATCTGCTGGGGTTTGATTTGCTGACAGGTGTGTTCACGCTGGCCCCGCTGGCGGTGATCGCCAAGCGCCCCGGCTGCACATGGCCCGGTGTGTTTCGCAACTGGGGCCTTGTTTTCGTTGGGAATTTCGCCGGTGCTCTGACCACGGCCGTGATGATGGCGATCATTTTCACCATGGGGTTCAGTCAGGAACCAAACGCGGTGGGCCAGAAAATCGGCCAGATCGGCGAGGCGCGCACCCTGGGCTACGCCGCAGCGGGCGGTGCGGGCATGTTGACCGTGTTCGTGCGCGCCGTGATGTGCAACTGGATGGTGTCCACCGGCGTTGTCGCCGCGATGATGTCGACCTCGGTGTCGGGGAAAATCATGGCGATGTGGATGCCGATCATCGTGTTCTTTTACCTTGGGTTCGAACATTCGATCGTGAACATGTTCCTGTTCCCCTCGGGCATCATGCTGGGCGGCGAATTCACATGGGTTGATTACTTTGCCTATAATGAAATCCCCGTTGTTCTGGGCAATCTGGTGGGCGGTCTGACCTTTGTTGGCGGCATGATCTATGCCACCCACTTCCGCGAGGCGCCCAAGCGCAACGCGCTGGCCCGCAACGATGACGCCGCCGTGCAACCTGCTGAATAAATGCAACTTTCCGGCCCTGCACAGTGATGCGGGGCCGGTTTTCAGATGGAATGCCCCATGCCCCGCGATGCCAGCCCCACCCCGCAACTGACCATCGCCATCGGCGGTTACAGCGCGGCGGGGCGCAAACCGCAAAATCAGGATTTTCACGGCGCGGCCACCCCTTCGGGCGCGGCGCTGGTCCTGAAGGGCATCACTTTGGCCGTGGCCGACGGCATCAGCACCAGCACCACCAGCGCCGAGGCCGCCGAAACCTGCGTCAAATCCCTGCTGACAGATTACTATGCCACCCCCGACCCATGGACCGTGCAAACCGCCGCCAGCCGCGTGATTCAGGCTACAAATGCGTGGCTGCACGGGCAAAACGGATCGGTCGATGACATCAACGCCGGGCGCGTCTGCACCCTGTCGGCGTTGATCCTGAAAGGGCGCAGCGCGCATATCCTGCATGTCGGTGACAGCCGCATTGCCCGCCTGTCCGGTGACAGTCTGGAACCGCTCACAACCGATCATCGCGTCACCCTGTCCGCCAGCGAAAACTATCTGGCACGCGGCATGGGCATCAGCGATCAGGTTGATATTGATTACCGCAAAATCCCCCTGCGCGAGGGCGATATTTTCCTGCTCACCACGGATGGCATCCATGATTTTGTCGATGGGGCCGTGATCCGCGCCGCCATTGGCCCCGATCTGGATGCATCCGCCCGCGCCATTGCCGATGCGGCGCTGGCCAACGGGTCTGACGACAATCTGACGGTGCAACTGGCCCGCGTTGACATCCTGCCACAGGATGCCGCCGCCCTGCTGGACATGTCCGACCTGCCCGTGGCCCGCCTGCCCGAACCCGGCGCAATGCTGGATCAATACCGGATCATCCGCCCGATACATTCCTCGGCCCGCAGCCATGTGTTTTTGGCCACCGCGCCCGATAACACCCGTGTGGCGCTGAAAATCCCCGCCCGTGAAACCGCCGATGACCCCGATTACCTGAAACGGTTCATGCTCGAGGAATGGATCGCGCGGCGCGTATCTTCGCCTCATATCCTGCGGGTGCCGCCACAGGGCAACCGCAGCGCGCTGTATACTGTTTCGGAATTTGTCGATGGGATCACCCTGCGCCAATGGATGACCGATAACCCGCAGCCCAGGCTGGACCAGATGCGCGGGCTGATTGACCAGATCGCCATGGGCCTGCGCGCCCTGCACCGCCGCGACATGATCCATCAGGATCTGCGCCCCGAAAACATTATGATCGACGACACCGGCACCCTGCGCATCATTGATCTGGGATCGGTCGCCGTGGCCGGAGTAGAAGAAGCCGCCCCCGGCCTGTTGGGGCAACTGCCCGGCACGTTCCAGTATACCGCGCCCGAATACCTGTGCGGTGATCCCGCCAGCTGGCGGTCGGATCAATATGCACTGGCCTGTATTGCCTATGAAATGCTGACCGGCCGCCTGCCCTATGGCACCCGCGTGGCCCGCATCCGGTCACGCCGCGATGTGGCGCGGCTGACCTATGCAACGGCGCGCGACGACGACAACGCGGTGCCCGCATGGCTGGACGGTGCGCTGCGCCGCGCCCTGCACCCCGACCCGATGCGCCGCTATAACGCGCTGTCCGAATTCCAGATGGACCTGAAACGCCCCGGCGCATCGCTCACCCGCCCCGTGCCGTTGATGCAGCGCAACCCCCTGCGGTTCTGGCAGGGGTTGTCGGCCCTGCTGGGGTTGGCCTGCCTTATCCTGTTGTTTCAACTCACCAATTAAGGAAAAACCAAAATGAAAGACGCCATTCTATCAGAGATGTTCACCAAAGAAGACGCCACCGCCGCCATTCTGATGGCCAAGAAAAAACAAGGCCTGAAGTGGGAGGAGATCGCCGGTAAAATCGGTATGAATCCGGTCTGGACCCATTCCGCCTGCATGGGCATGAACGCATTTCCGCCAGACAAAGCCGCCGAAATCACCGCCCTGCTGGACCTGCCCGCCGAAGCGGAGGACGCCCTGATCGAAAGCCCGACCAAGATCTGGGAACAGGCGGTGCCGACCGACCCCTGCATCTATCGGTTTTATGAAATCGTCGGCGTCTACGGCGCCACGCTCAAGGCGCTGATCCACGAGGAATTCGGTGACGGCATCATGTCGGCGATTGATTTCGACATGTCCGTGACCCGCGTGCCCAACCCCAAGGGCGACAGGGTCAAGGTCGAAATGTCGGGCAAATACCTGTCCTATAACGCGTGGTAAACCGCGCCTCACAGGCACCGCCGCGCCACCCTACGGGGGCTGTGCGCGGCTTTTTGCTTCGCGCAGGTCATTTAGCTGCAATTGCTGCGACATTCTCGACTGTATACAATGGCACACATTGACTTGCCGCGCCTCGCGTTCTAATCGGAAACAGAAGGCGCGGTGGTGCGGCCGGATTCGCGACCAAACACCGCCACGCGCGACCATAGGCGCAGCCCCATTCCGGCGTTGCGCCCCCCAGGATGGAGAATACGCAAGCCATGGCCAAGACCGAAACCCCCGACATCATCTATACCATCGTTGACGAAGCCCCCGAACTGGCCAGCGCATCCCTGCTGCCGATCATCCGCGCATTCGCCGGCGCCGCCGATATCGACGTGGCCACCCGCAACATTTCGGTCGCAGCGCGCATCCTGTCCGCCTTTCCCGATTACCTGAAACCCGATCAACAGATTTCCGATGATCTGGCCGAACTGGGCGAGCTGGTAAAAACCCCCGCCGCCAATGTGATCAAACTGCCCAACGTGTCGGCATCGGTGCCGCAATTGACCGACGCGATCAAGGAATTGCAGGGTCAGGGCTATGCCATCCCCGATTACCCCGAAACCCCGCAAACCGACGCCAAAAAAGACGTGCGCAAACGCTATGACGGCCTGAAAGGGTCTGCCGTGAACCCCGTCCTGCGCGAGGGCAACTCGGACCGTCGCTCTGCCAAAGCGGTCAAGGAATACGCCAAGGCCAACCCGCATTCGATGGGCGAATGGACTGCCGACAGCAAAACCCATGTGGCGTCGATGTCGGGCAATGATTTCTTTGCCAATGAACAATCCACCACCATCACCGCCGCACAGGCCGGTGGCGCGAAAATCGTGCTGACCGCTGCGGATGGCACCGAAACCGTGCTGAAAGACGGGCTGAACTACGCCGAGGGCACCATCGTTGATGCCACTTTCATGTCCGCCGCCGCACTGCGTGATTTCGCCAAGGCCGAACTGGCCAACATGCAACCCGGCGTGCTGTTTTCCGTCCACCTCAAGGCGACAATGATGAAGGTCTCGGACCCGATCATTTTCGGCCATTTCGTCGCGGCCTATCTGGATGATTTCCTTGCGGCGCACGGCGCGGCCGTCACCGCATTGGGCTGGAACCCGAATTCCGGCATCGGCGATCTGGAAAACCGCATTGCAGGCAACGCCGAACTGGAATCCGCCCTGAAATCCGCGATGGCGGCCAAACCCCCGATGTATATGGTGAATTCCGATAAGGGCATCACCAACCTGCATGTGTCGTCCGATGTGATCATCGACGCCTCCATGCCTGCTGTGATCCGCGCAGGCGGCATCGGCTGGGGCCCCGATGGCAAGGCCGCGGACACCAAATGCTGCATCCCCGACAATTGCTATGCGGGCGTCTACGACGAAACCATCAACTATTTCAAAGAAACCGGAAAACTGGATGTCACATCCTGCGGTGCCGTGTCCAACGTCGGCCTGATGGCGCAAAAAGCCGAGGAATACGGCTCTCACCCCACCACGTTTGAATCCCCTGCTGCGGGCACCATCCGCATCGAATTGGCCAACGGCGATGTGATCACCGAACACAATGTCGAAAAGGGCGACATCTGGCGCTCTGCCTCGGCCAACAAGGCGCCGATTCTGGATTGGATCAAACTGGGCATCAACCGGACCAAGGCGACAGGTCTGGCCGCATTCTGGCTGGATGCGAACCGCGCCCATGACGCCGAGCTGATCAAATATGTCGAACCCGTGCTCAAGGGCGCAGGCATGGACATCCCGATCATGGCCCCGCGCGAAGCCACCCGTTTCACGCTCGAGGAAATGCGCAAGGGCAATGATGTGGTCACCATCACCGGCAACGTGCTGCGCGATTACCTGACCGACCTGTTCCCGATTCTGGAACTGGGCACTTCGGCCAAAATGCTGTCCATCGTGTCACTGATGCAGGGCGGCGGTTTGTTTGAAACCGGTGCTGGCGGCTCGGCCCCCAAACACGTGCAACAGCTGATGGAAGAAAACCACCTGCGCTGGGACAGCCTTGGCGAATTCTGCGCCCTTGGCGAATCCTTTAAATTTCTGGCCGACAAGGGCGACGCCAAGGCGGGCATCCTGGGTGCCGCGATCGAGGATGCCACCCAAAAGGTTCTGGAAAACGGCAACTCACCGGAACGTAAGGTCGGGTCGAACGACAACCGCACCTCGCATTACTGGTTCGCACGCTACTGGGCCGAAGCATTGGCCGCGCAGGGCGATGACGCCGATCTGGCCGCGCATTTCGCCCCCATCGCCGAAGAACTGGCAGGCAAGGAATCCGATATCCTGAGCGAGCTGCAAGCAGGCGAAGGCAAGCCCGTCGATCTGGGCGGCTACTACCACGGCGACGCGGCAAAAACCGCCGCTGTGATGCGCCCCTCGGCCACGTTGAACGCCATCATCGGCTAAGGGTTTTCCGCCCGACCAAGACCAAGGGGGAGCAGCCATTCTGCTCCCCCTTTTTTGTTGTTTGTCAAATGGTTGCCTCAGGTAATCTCTCAGGTAATCTCTCAGGTAATCACTCAGGTAATCACTCAGGCGATCACTCAGGCGATCACGCCAGCAACGCCCGCGCCCCGTCGTGACATTGGCGCAGCACATATTCCACCCCGTGACGGCGCTGCGCTGCTGCCATCGGCACCTCGACCCCCACGGGGCAATCCGCTGGCATCGCGGCGATGATTGCCGCCAGATCAATCTGCCCCTGCCCCGGCGGCAGCCGCGCCTCGCGGGCAGTGAACAACAATTCATCGGTGCTGTATTCGCCGGCCCGCATCGCATCACACAGATGCAACATCGCCAGGCGCTGCGGTGGGATCTGCG
Source organism: Paracoccaceae bacterium (assembly GCA_050633465.1). Classification (GTDB taxonomy): domain Bacteria; phylum Pseudomonadota; class Alphaproteobacteria; order Rhodobacterales; family Rhodobacteraceae; genus UBA3069. The sequence goes on from JBOEGO010000002.1 coordinate 27,131, forward strand.
CCAGATCACCCGGTGCTGACCCCGAGCGATCAAAATGCAGCGCATCCACCAGAATGCCCACATCCCCCGCCTGCTGCGCCACCGCATGGCAGGTCGCCAGATCGGGCACATTGGTCCAGGGAAAGAACTCTAACAGCGTGCCGATACCACGCCCCGCCGCCGCATCGCATATCCGCGCCAGACTGTCAGAAAGCCGCGCCAGATCAGGGTCATAGGGCGCGCAGATCACCTGCTGCGCCCCCAGTTCCGCGCCGCAATCCAGAAATGGCAACAGCGCATCCAGATCATGCGCCAGTTCAGGCGTGACCCGAACAAATTCAATATCCTGCACCGCCATTTCGCAATCATGCAGCGCCGATTTTGTGGCCCGCATCAGGCGCGCATCATCCATCAACGCATATCCGGGGCTGGCGTCATTCACCGCAATCAGGCGCAGACCAACGGCATCAAACCCCACCCGCGCCGCCACCTGCACCAGTTCCGGCGGTGACAATTCAATCGCGCCTAGATGCGCCAGCGACAGTTTTCTCATATGTCCTGCTCCGTTATGCCCGCCGCATGGCGGCCCGCGATATAGCCAAAGGTCATGGCAGGGCCAAGGTTGATCCCCCCGGCCGGATAATGCCCGCCCATGACCGATGCCATATCGGCCCCGACCGCATATAGCCCGTCAATCACGCCACCCGCACCCAACACCCGCGCCGCGCCATCCGTGCGCAGCCCCGCAAAGGTGCCAAAGCTGCCCGGCTGCACCTTAACCGCATAGAACGGGCCGTTTTCAATGGGGGCAACGCAGGGGTTCGGCCCGTGATCCGCATCCCCTTGCAACCGCATATAAGGCGTGGTGCCACGGTTGAATTCCGGGTCCTCGCCCCGAACAGCGTGGCGGTTGTATTCGTCCAGCATCGTGGTGAAACCATCCACATCAATGCCGCAGTTGCGCGCCAGTTCAGCAGGGGTTTTGCCCTCTATGATATAGCCTGACCTGATCATCGCGCCCACCGGAACAGGCGCGGGGCGTGCGATGCCCAAACCATAGCGGCGCTGGAACGCACGGGTGCAAATCAGCCACGATACCGCATCACTGCCGCCGGTTTTATCCAACAAGGCCCGCACATAATCGTGGTATCCCAGCCCCTCGTTGCAGAACCGTTTGCCGTCCCGTGTGACCGCGATCAAACCGGGTTTGCCACGTTCGATAATATGCGGAAAACGGCCATTTTTGCCGTTTTTGCGCGGCACCTCGGATACGGGGCACCATGCGCCCGGCGCGGCCAGCGTGGTATCCACCGACCCGCCCGCGCCCTCGCCCATGCGCGCACCATCCCCCCTGGCCGATGGCACCGCCACCGTCAAATGCTGGTCATTGGCGGCGAACAATCCGGCGCGGCGCAGATCATCATGGGGAAAGCCCCCCGTGGCCAGAACCACGCCCCGCAGCGCCCGCACAGCTTTGCCGTTGATCATGGCGCCCGTCACCCGGCCACCCTGCGTCAACACCTCTGACGCGTCCGCGTTCACGCGAAACTCGACCCCCGCATCAGCGGCAGAGCGCAGCAACCGTGCCACCAGCGACAGCCCGTTGCGCAGCTGCATCCCGCGCCCGAAACGCGCCAGATCAACGAAATGCCGCACCACCCGCGCCGTGACATGGCCAAAGGCACGGCCACTGCGGGTCATCGTCATAAACGCCCGCAAATCCGGCCCCGCCTGAATGGTCATGCCGTGAAATGTGGTTTCCGCCATCGGTTTGCGCAGCAGATCAATCAACGGCCCCAACGCCCGCCCGTCATAGGGCGCGGCAATCACCGAACGCCCGCCCGTGCCCGCCCCCGGCTGGTCGCCATATGTGTCGGGAATCGCCAGCCCGCCCTGAAATTCCAGCGCCGTGTGCCTTTCGAAAAATCCGACCATGCGCGGGGCGTTGTGCAAAAATGCATCCACCCGCTCCGCATTGAAATCATTGCCCAGAACGGCCGCCAGATAGGAGCGCGGCGCTTGCACATCTTCAACTATTCCGGCCCGCTGCGCCACCGGATTGCATGGCGCCCACATCCAACCGCCCGACCATGCGGTGGTGCCCCCCATCACGGGTTCTTTTTCCGCGACGATCACGCGCAAACCGTGATGCGCGGCTGTCACCGCCGCCGACAACCCGCCGGCGCCGGACCCGATTACCAACAGATCACAATCAGTTTCTGCAACTTGATTCGGGGCTGACATCAGGTGAATCCTTTATGAAAACAGGTAATTGCCACTGACAACAAAATGGTCAGGATCCCGCATTCCATGACAGCGGCCCAGCCCATGTTCAAGCACTCGCCTTGCGCCCCGCGCATGTCCGCAGTGCAAAATCATCCCTTGTGCCGCACTGCGGCATAGCCCATTCTAACCCATAGGGAGGGCCGAAATTCAGCCGCAAGGAATTGCCAAATGGCCACCATCGCCCATGCCCGCCACTTTTCGTTTCACCTGCCCAAACTCAGCACAATCCTTGCGCCCGTTGCCAGCTTTGGTGCGGCCCTGGCTGCCGCCCACCACGCCGAAGAATTGCTGGACATGTCAGATCAGGAACTGGCCGATCATGGCGTGACCCGCGACAGCGTGATCCGTCAGGCCTTTTGCGACTACCTCGACGGCTAGGGCGCGGCGCGCTAGGATCATCCGGCAAAATGCCGGAGACCCAATACGTGAAAGAACTGACCCTGCGCCAGATCGAGGTGATCCGCGCCGTGATGCTGACCGGCACCATCAGCCGCGCCGCCGAACATCTGGGCGTATCCCCTCCCGGCATCAGCCGGCTGGTCAAACACACCGAGGAATCGCTGGGCCTGCGCCTGTTTGAACGCAAGGCCGGCCTGTTCATTCCCGCAGCCGAGGCCGCATCGGTGTTTGAACAGGTTGGCCGCGTCTACCGCGATGTGGAAAACCTGAACCAGATGGTCGCGGCCCTGCAAAAAGGCCATGATGCGGGGCTGAGTTTCGCCTCTGCCCCATCAATTGCGCAATTCATCGCCGCGCGCACCATCCAGCACGTGCGCGGTGAATTCCCCGAATTGTTCATTGATTTGAACATCCTGAAAATCGAAGAGGTGGTGGACTACCTGTTGCTGGAACGCGGCGAATTCGTGGTCATGTCCACCCCGGTGCAAAGCGACGCCGTGGAAAACGAGGCATTGGCCACCGGCAATCTGGTCGCCATCGTGCCGGACGGGCATCCGCTGGCATCGGCGGGTGTTGTGTCGCTGCATGATCTGGCCCGCGAACCGGTGATCGGCGTCGATCCGGGCGACCCATACGGCGCGATGCTGATGCGCCCGTTCACCGATGCCGGCATCGCCCTGACCCATTCCATGCGCGGGCGTTTCGCGCAAACCGTGGTGTCGCTGGTGCGCCATGGTCTGGGCGTGGCCTTGATTGATGAATTTTCCGTGGCCGAGGTATATATGCCCGGCCTGACCCGCCTGCCCCTGCGCGAAACCGCCACACTGACCGCCTATGTCACCCGCAAGAAAGACCGCGTTTTGTCCAGCTTTGCGGAATATGCGATCCAGCAATTGCGCCGCGAACTGAACCGCGCCGTGGCGCAACGCCCATGGGAACAGCCGCCTGCACAGTGATGCCCCCCCGCGCAGATTGCGTCTGGCGGCTGCCTCGCCAGCCTTAACATCAAGTTAATGCTCGGCACATGTTGGTATTTGACGTTACTCTAGCAGGATGGCAAACCTGATAACCATTCCGGGTGCAGGAGGACCGCAACCCGGCGATTAAAATCCTGAGGGAGGATCACATGAAACACATCATCCTTGGTGCGATTGCATCTGTTGGCCTACTGGCCGCACCGGCCATGGCCGAATACCCGGAAAAAGAAATCCAGGGCATCATCCAATGGGGTGCAGGCGGTTCGACCGACACCGTTATGCGCTCGGTCACCCCCCACGCCGAAGAGGCACTGGGCGGCAAGATCATCATGCAAAACATGACCGGCGGCGTTGGTGCCATCGCGGTGAAATATTCCGGCGCACAAAAATCCGACGGTTACACCCTTCTGATGGGTGCCGAAAATCCCCAGCTTTACAAGGTCATGGGCCTTGGCGACACGGATTATTCCGATTTCACCCCGATCAACATTCTGGCCCGTGGCGTGCCGCTGATCGTGGCCAACAACGACGCGCCGTTCAACACGTTCAAGGAAATGGTCGATTACATCGCCGCCAATCCCAAAACCGTGAAATTCGGCTCGACCGGCCCCGGCGGCCTGCCTTCGGTTGTGACCGCCATGCTGTCGACCGAGGTAAATCTGGATGTGATCACCGTGCCTTATGACGGCGACGGCCCTGCCCTGACCGCCCTGCAAGGCGGCGCAATCGACGTGATGCCCGCCGTTCTGGGCGCCGCAATCGAAGGCGTGAAAGCCGGCCGGATGAAACCCATCGCCCTGATCGACAGCACCCCCAATGCCGTGCTGCCCGATCTGGCCCCCATCACCGAAGACTTCCCCGCCTACAGCAAATACCTGCCCTGGGGCCCCTTCTTTGGTGTGTTCGTCAAAAAAGGCACCCCCGATGATGTCGTCACCAAACTGCAAGCGGCATTTGCCACCGGCGCAGAACACCCCGATTTCAAGGCTCTGATGGATCAGCGCGGCTTTGCCATGATGAACATCGCAGGCGACGAAGCGGCGGATTTCCTGACCAAATGGCAGTCTGTCACCTCCTGGATCGTGTTTGATGCAGGTATCGCGAAAAAGTCACCCGAAGAGTTCGGCATCGCACGCCCGTAACCTGACGTGACCGACTAACAGACGCACGCCGTCCCGTTCCATCCGGACGGGGCGGCGTTTGCATATCGCGGCAATGCGCGCCCCCGCTCGAAACAGCGACCGCGCCGCGCACAGCACGCAAACCGGAGGAACCCCCATGAACCGCGACCACACCCGCAAACCCGGCGAGGCCATTTTCGCCCTGATACTGGCCGCGATCAGCCTTGTCGCCCTATGGCAGGCCTATGGCATTTCGGGGTTCGAAGCCCTGTCCGCCCCCGGATCATTCCCCATGGCCGTGGCCGCGATCATGTTCGTATCCGCCCTGATGATTGCCATAAAAACCCTGCGCGCCGCACCGGCGGGTGGCGGGTTTATCTATGGCGTGGTGCCGCCCTTTGCGGCGCTGATGGCGTTTCTGCTGTTGCTTTATGCGGTGGCGCTGGTGCCGCTGGGGTTCTTGCCTACCTCATTGATATTCCTTACGATTTCCATCATGGCGCTGCACAAGCGCGGCTTCGTTCGTGCCTTTGGCATATCGCTGGTGTCGCTGGTGGTGATCTATATCGTGTTCCGGCTGGTGTTCACCGTATTGATGCCCGAAGGCATCGTGCCCGAACGTGAAATCCTTGCCTTTTTCCGCAACCTGATGGCCGGAGGTGCAGAATAATGGACGCGCTCAGCTATTTCTTTATTCCCTGGATCAACCTTGATCTGCTGGCGCTGGTCGCCATTGGCACATTCGCGGGCATTTATGTCGGTGCGATCCCCGGCCTGTCGGTCACCATGGCGGTGTCGATCCTGATTTCCTTCACCTTCTCATGGGAGGTATATCCGGCCCTGTGTCTGATGGTGGGCATCTATATGGGCGGGGTCTATGGCGGGTCGCGCACTGCGATCCTGCTGAATATTCCGGGCGCGCCATCGGCTATTGCCACGGCGCTGGATGGCTATCCGCTGGCGCAACAGGGCAAAGCAGGAGAGGCCATCGGCCTGTCCACCACCATGTCATTTGTCGGCGGGTTGATCGGCATCGGCGTGCTGGCGGTTGCCGCCCCTGCCGTGTCGGAATTCGCGCTGAAATTCCAGCCGCGCGACTATTTGCTGCTGGCCGTTCTGGGCCTGTTGCTGGTCGGGTCGCTGTCGGGCGAAAGCCTGCTCAAGGGGTTGTTTTGCGGTGCCTTGGGCCTGCTGATCGGCACCGTGGGTCTGGATCCGCTGACCGCGCAGGAACGTTTCACATTCGGCGTGGTCGAATTATGGGGGGGCGTGTCGTTTATTGCCGTCATGATCGGCATGTTCGGCGTCGCCGAGGCGCTGATCCAGCTGCGCCATGTCGATACCACCCCCGTGAAACAGAAAATCAGCCGCATCGTGCCGACATGGGGCGCGATCCGCAAACACCTGCCGCTGTCGCTGCAAACCTCCTCGATCGGGGTGATCATTGGCGCATTGCCCGGAACGGGTGGCGATATCGCCGCGCTGATGGCCTATGACCACGCCAAACGCGTGACAAAAAACCCCAAGGTGCCATTTGGCAAAGGAGCCGAAGAAGGGCTGGTCGCGCCCGAAACCGCCAATAACGCCGCCGTGGGCGGGGCGTTTATCCCGATGATCACGCTGGGCATTCCGGGCGATGCGGTGACGGCCATCATCATCGGTGCGCTGTTCATCCACGGGCTGAACCCCGGCCCGATGCTGATGATCGACAAACCCGATATGTTCTGGTTCATCACCGGCGCGCTGTTTCTGGCCAATATCTTTATGCTGATTTTCGGGCTGACCGGCATCCGCATCTTTACCAAAATCGTCGAAGCCCCCCGCGCCGTGCTGATCCCGATGATCCTGATGCTGTCCATCGTCGGGGCCTATGCGGTCAACAATTCGCTCACCGATGTCTATTTCATGCTGGGTTTCGGGGTGTTCGGCTATTTCATGAAGGTCTACGGCTATCAGGTCGGCCCTGTCATTCTGGGCGTGATCCTGTCGCGGCTGATTGATGAAAACTGGCGGCGCGCCATCATTTCGGATCAGGAAAGCCTGGGCCTGCTGATGAAAGGCATCGCAACCAGCCCGCTGTCACTGGTGCTGTTTCTGGCGGTGCTGATGATCTTTTTCACGCAAACCCCGTTCTGGGCGCGGATCAAGGCCAAGGCAAAAACCAAATCGAAAGCGGGCAAACCATGACACACCCCTTGGCCATAGGTCTGGCAGGTGCGGGGCTGATCGGGCAACGCCATGCCGATTATCTGGCACAATGCGCGGGCACCCGTCTGGCAGCGGTGGCTGATCCGGCCGCTGCGGGTGCGGAACTGGCCAACCGGCATGGCGCGGCGCATTATAAAGATGTCGATGCCATGCTGGATGCGGGCGGGCTGGACGGGGTCATCCTTGCCACGCCAAACGCGCTGCACCTGTCGGGCGCATCGTCCTGCCTGCGCGCGGGCATTCCGGTGCTGGTGGAAAAACCCGTCGCCGCCAACGGGGCCGAGGCAGCGCAACTGGTCATGCTTCAGGCGCAGACCGGCACGCCGCTGCTGGTCGGGCACCACCGCCGCCACAACCCGGTCATCACCGCCGCCCGCACCGCCCTGAAACGTGGCGACATCGGCCAACCCGTGGCGGCGCAGGTCACCACCCTGTTTCGCAAACCCGATGCCTATTTCGATGCAGGCGCATGGCGCAAACAACCGGGCGCCGGCCCTGTGATGATCAACCTGATCCACGACGTGGATCTGATGCGCCACCTGCTGGGCGAGGTGACACAGGTCACCGCGCTGACCTCGGCTGCCACCCGCCGGTTTCAGGTCGAAGATACCGCAGGCGCGGTGCTGCGCATGGACAGCGGCGCAATCGTCACGCTGATCCTGTCCGACACCGCCCTATCCCCCGCCAGTTGGGAACTGACCGCAGGCGAAAACCCCGACTATCCCAGCACCGGCGACAGCTGTTACCGCATTTCCGGCACCCATGGGATGCTGGACCTGCCCGGCCTGACCCTATGGGGGGCGGCCCGGCAACCCGATTGGCATTCGCCCCTGCGCCAGACCACGCTGGATGTGCATCATGACGACCCGCTGGCCCTGCAAATCAGCCATTTCGCCGATGTGATCCGTGGCCGCAGCGCACCGATGGTCCCCGCGATCGAAGGCGCAAGATCCCTCGATGTGGTCGAATCCATCCTGACCGCCGCCGCCACAGGCCGCACAATCACCCTGACATACCCCCATGAACAAGAGGCCCTGCATGCCTGATCCCGATATCCAGCTTGGCCTGATTGGCGATAACATCGCCGCCTCGCGCTCTCCCCTGTTGCACCGCCTTGTCGGGCAGCAAAACGGGCTGACTGTGGCCTATACCCGCCTTGTCCCGCCCAGCCTGAAACAGGATTTTGTAACCGTATTCAATGGCTGCCGCACGGGCGGCTATCGCGGTATCAATGTCACCTACCCCTATAAGGAAAAGGTGGTGCCCATGGTCACCGTCGATGACCCGCTGGTGCGCGGCATCGGCGCGGTCAACACGGTGATTTTCACCGCTGACGGGCCAAAGGGGCACAACACCGATTATTCCGGTTTCGTCGCCGCCTATCGTCTGGTGCGGCGCGATGCGCCTGCGGGGGCGGTCTGTATGATCGGCACCGGCGGCGTGGGCCGCGCCGTGGCCTTCGGGCTGGTGGCGCTTGGCGCATCCGAAATCCGGCTGGCCGACCGCGATATGGCCAAGGCCGAAACACTGGCCGATGACCTGCGCGCCGCCGCACCCGACACAATCATCACCACCCACGCCAGCGCCGAACTGGCCGCGCAAAACGCCACCGGCGTAATCAATTGCACCCCCGTGGGCATGGTCGGATACGAAGGCACACCAATCCCCCGCGCCGCGCTGGCCGGGGCCGAATGGGCGTTTGATGCGGTCTATACCCCCGCCGACACGCAATTTTTGCAAGATGCCGCCGCGCAGGGGCTGGCCGTGATCTCGGGCTATGAATTGTTCATCTATCAGGGCGTCCACGCCTGGGCGCTGTTCTCTGACAACCTGCCGCTGGACGAACCTGCCCTGCGCACCGCCCTGCTTGACCCCACACAGAAAGCCTGACCCATGAAAACCGCCATCGCGACCGTTTCAATCTCTGGCACCCTGCGTGAAAAACTGTCGGCCATCGCGGCGGCAGGGTTCGACGGGATCGAAATTTTCGAACAGGATTTCATCGCCCATGACGGCTCCCCGTCCGAGGTGGGCGCGATGATCCGTGACCACGGGCTGGAGATCCCGCTGTTCCAACCCTTCCGCGATTTCGAAGGCCTGCCCGCCCCCCTGCGCGCCAAGGCGTTTGATCGCGCCGAGCGCAAATTCGACCTGATGCAACAGCTGGGCACCGATCTGGTGCTGGTCTGTTCCACCTGCCACCCCGCCTCACTGGGCGGGGTCGACCGTGCGGCGGATGATTTCGCAGAACTGGGCGAACGCGCCGCCAAACGGGGGCTGCGCATCGGATACGAGGCATTGGCCTGGGGCAAACACGTTGATGATCACCGCAACGCATGGGAAATCGTGCGCCGCGCCGACCATCCCAACGTCGGGCTGATCCTTGACAGTTTTCACACCCTTGGCCGCAAACTCAGCCCTGAATCAATCCGCTCTATCCCCGGCGACAAGATATTTTTCGTGCAACTGGCCGATGCCCCGCAGATCGAAATGGACCTGCTTTACTGGTCGCGCCACTTTCGCAATATGCCGGGCGAAGGCGACCTGCCCGTCACCGATTTCATGCGCGCCGTCACCGCCACAGGATATGACGGGCCAATATCGCTGGAAATTTTTAACGACCAGTTTCGCGGCGGATCGGCCACCACCATCGCCAAGGACGGCTATCGCTCGCTGATCTGCCTGATGGATGACGTGCGCCGCGCCGAACCTGAATCCAATGTCACCCTGCCCCCGATTCCGGCCCGCACCAAACCCGTTGGCGTGTCATTCGTCGAATTCGCCACCCGTGGCAAAGACGCCGAAGAAATCGAAACCATCCTGCGCAGCCTCGGGTTTCAACCCTCGGCACACCACCTGAACAAATCGGTAACCCTGTGGCAGCAAGGCGAAATACGGTTCATTCTGAATGGCGAAACCCGGGGGCTTGCGGCCTCGGCCTATCGCAGCCACGGCACCACGATCTGTGACATCGGGCTAAAGGTCGACAACGCCCGCGCCACGCTGGACCGCGCCACCGCGCTTGGCGCGCAACCCTTTGGTCAACCCATCGGGCCGGGCGAATTGGACATCCCCGCCATTCGCGGTCTGTCGGGCAGCGTGCTGCACTTCCTTGATGCCTCCTCTGGCCTTGGCGATGTCTGGAACGTGGAATTCCGCCCCGATGATGCGCCGCGCAGGGCGGGCACCGGCCTGACCCGCATCGACCACCTGGCCCAAACCATGAGCTATGACGAAATGCTGTCATGGACCCTGTTTTACACCTCCCTCATGCAAATCGACAAAACCCCGATGGTCGATGTGATCGACCCCGACGGGCTGGTGCGTTCCCAGGCATTGCAAACAGGCGACGGCGCGCTGCGCTTTACCCTGAACGGGGCCGAAACCCACCGCACACTGGCCGGTAATTTTCTGGCCGACAGCTTTGGCTCCTCGGTGCAACATGTGGCGCTGGCCAGTGACGACATGATCACCACGGCGGAAAAATTGCAGGGCACAGGGTTCAATGCCCTGCCGATGCCCGCCAATTACTACGATGATCTGGCGGCGCGGTTTACCATCGCCCCCGACCTGCTAGCCAAACTGCAATCCATGAACATCCTCTATGACGAAGACGCAACCGGCGGTCAGTTCTTCCAACTCTACTCGCGCCCCTTTGCGGGCGGCATGTTCATCGAAATCGTGCAACGCAGCGGTGGTTACACGGGCTACGGCGCCCCCAATGCCCCCTTCCGCATCGCCGCGCAAAAACGCCTGATGCGCGCCAAAGGCATGCCAAAGTCCTGACACCGCTTGCACCCGCCTCCCCGCGCCGCTACGCCAATGCCAGCGACCCGTCGCACCCCTGAATGATACGAGAAAACCCATGATCAAACGCTATGAAACCGGCCCAAGAATGAGCCAGTCCGTCACCCATAACGGCACCGTCTATCTGGCAGGCCAGATCGCATCGGGCGACAGCGTGCTGGACCAGACCCGCGCCTGCCTTGGCCAGATCGACACCCTGCTGGCGCAGGCCGGATCAAGCCGCGAAAACATCCTGCAAACCACCATCTATCTGGCCGATATCAGCGATTTCGCCCAGATGAACCAGGCATGGGATGAATGGATTCCCGCAACCCACACTCCCGCCCGCGCCACAGTCGAGGCCGCACTGGCCGCGCCCGAATACCGCGTGGAAATCGTGGTGATCGCGGCCCAAACCGCCTGATCGCACCTGCACACCCCCCGCGCTGTTCGGCGCGGGGCAACAATGCGTTAACGCTGACATGATTGCGCACGCATTGGCCACGGTTTCGCCCATTTCCTTTGCCATCCTGTTTTCAGTCACCAGTCGCGCAACAGTTCCGGCGCGGCGCTTGCTTAAAAAGGATAACCACAATGGCACAGCACGCAAAACCGCAACCAACCCCGAAACCCGCCCCGCAATCCGCAGGCAGCACCCCCGCGAAACCCGCGCCGATTTTCACGGATTACGCCAGCATCTAATGCGTGACGCGGACCGGAACGGGCGCTAAACTCGCGCCATGTCCACACCCGTCACATCCCTGCGCAACCTTGGCCCCGCCTTTGCCGCCGAACTGGCGCGCGCGGGCATCCATTCGGCCGAACAACTGCGCGAAACCGGCGCCGATGCCGCCTATACCCGCCTGTTGGAAACCGGCACACGGGCGCATTTCATCGCCTATTACGTGCTGCATATGGCGCTACAGGGCCGCCCGTGGAACGACTGCAAAGGCGCCGAAAAAGACGCGCTGCGCGTCACATTCGACGCCATCAAAGCTGCGGCAAAACCCGACAAAACCGGCCATGCGACCGAAATAGAACGCATCCTTGACCAAATCGGCACCGGCCTGCGCGCCTGACGACGCGCCATGCCCCCACGGGCTTTCATTGTTCTATAAATACCTGAATAAAAAGGGCCGCACCAAACGGCACGGCCCCAATTCATTCACATATCAAACGGCTTAGCCGACGATTTCAAGCCCCGAGAAGAAGAAGGCAATCTCTTCTGCTGCGGTTTCAGCTGCGTCCGACCCGTGAACCGAATTTTCACCGATCGACAGGGCGAATTCCTTGCGGATGGTGCCTTCGGCGGCATCGGCGGGGTTGGTCGCGCCCATCACTTCGCGGTTTTTCGCAATGGCGTCTTCGCCTTCCAGAACCTGCACGACGATCGGCTCGGATGCCATGAATTCGCACAATTCGTCATAGAACGGGCGCTCTTTGTGAACGGCATAGAATTGACCGGCCTGTGCCTTGCTCAGGTGGATGCGCTTTGATGCGACAATGCGCAGGCCAGCGGCTTCGAACTTGGCGGCGATAGCGCCGGTCAGGTTGCGTTTGGTTGCGTCGGGCTTGATGATCGAAAAAGTGCGTTGAACGGCCATGTCGGTCTCTTTCCTGTCTGAATAGGGTCTGGATTTCGCGACCAGAACGCGGGCAAATCCGGCTCTGGTTTCGCCGCGCATCTAACATGGGGTTGCCGCTTTGAAAAGCTGTGATTGACGCCGCCCACGGGTTCAGGCAAACGCCACCCATGCTGCGTATATCTGATATTTCCTACTCCATCGAAGGCCGCCCCCTGTTTGAAGGGGCATCGGCCACCATTCCCACGGGTCACAAGGTCGGCCTGATCGGTCGCAACGGCGCGGGCAAAACCACGCTGTTCAAACTGATCCGTGGCGAATTGCACCTGGACGGGGGCAAGATCGAATTGCCCGCCCGCGCCCGCATCGGCGGCGTCGCCCAAGAGGTGCCGGGAAACGAGGTATCGCTGCTGGATACCGTGCTTGCCGCCGATATCGAACGCGCCGAACTGCTGGCCGAGGCCGAAACCGCCACCGACCCGCACCGCATCGCCGATATCCAGACCCGCCTGACCGATATCGACGCATGGAGCGCCGAAGGCCGCGCCTCCTCTATCCTAAAGGGTCTGGGATTCGACGCCGAAGAACAGCTGATGCCCTGCTCCGCCTTTTCCGGCGGTTGGCGGATGCGCGTCGCCCTTGCCGCCGTGCTGTTTTCCGAACCCGATTACCTGCTGCTGGATGAACCGACCAACTATCTGGACCTCGAAGGCGCGCTGTGGTTGGAGAGTTACCTTGGCCGCTATCCGCACACGGTTTTGATCATCTCGCATGACCGCGAATTGCTGAACCGTGCGGTGGGCGCGATCCTGCATTTGGAAAACCGCCAACTGACCTATTACACGGGCCCCTATGACCAGTTCGCCCGCCAACGCGCCGAACAACGCGCCGTGATCGCCGCACAGGCCAAAAAACAGGACCTGCGCCGCGCCCATCTGCAATCCTTTGTCGACCGGTTCAAGGCCAAGGCATCCAAGGCGAAACAGGCCCAATCCCGCGTTAAAATGCTCGAGAAAATGGAGACGATACGCGCCCCCGAGGATGCGGCGCGCACCGTCTTTACCTTCCCCGAACCCGAGGAACTGTCCCCCCCCATCATCGCCACCGAAGGCGCCAGTGTGGGTTACGGCGATACCGTTATCCTCAAGGGGTTGAACCTGCGCATTGATCAGGATGACCGCATCGCCCTTCTGGGCAAGAACGGTCAGGGTAAATCCACCCTTTCCAAGATGTTATCGGGCAGACTTGAAGTCATGTCGGGCAAGATGCAGACCAGTTCGAAACTGCGCATCGGCTTTTTCGCCCAGCATCAGGTGGACGAGCTGTATATTGATGAATCGCCGCTGCAACACCTGCTGCGCGAACGCCCCGAAGAAGGGCAATCCAAACTGCGCGCCCGTCTTGCGGGTTTCGGGCTTGGCCCCGATCAGGCCGAAACCGCCGTGGGCCGCCTGTCGGGCGGGCAAAAGGCGCGGCTGTCGCTGCTGCTGGCCACCCTGCCCGCGCCGCATCTGCTGATCCTCGATGAACCGACCAACCACCTGGATATCGAATCCCGCGAAGCACTGGTCGAGGCGCTGACCGCCTATTCCGGCGCGGTGATTCTGGTCAGCCACGACATGCACCTGCTGTCGATGGTCGCGGACCGGCTGTGGCTGGTCAAGGATGGCTCGGTCAGCCCCTATAACGACGATTTGCCCAGCTATCGCAAGATGTTGCTGCAATCCGATGCGCCCGCGAAATCCGATAAACCCAAACCTGCCCCCAAACGCGCCAGCCGCGATGACATCCTTGCCCTGCGCGCCGAGGTGCGCAAATGCGAGGAACGCGTCGCCAAGATCAGCGATATGGAAACCAAGCTGACGAAAAAGCTGGCCGATCCCACCCTATACGAGGATCGCAAGGACGAGGCCGTGGTCTGGCAACGCAAATACGCCGAGGTCCGCGAAGCCATGAAACGCGCCGAAGCCATGTGGGAAAAGGCGCTGGAAAAGCTGGAAAAAGCCGAAGGGTAATGCATGAACTACGCACTGCTTGTCACTGAATTTGTTACGCTTTTCGTGATCATCGACCCGATTGGCCTGACGCCTTTGTTTGCCGCCCTGACCCAGGGGATGGATGCCGCACAGCGCCGCGCCATTGCCATTCGTGCCTGTCTGATCGCCGCGCTGCTGCTGGCCCTGTTCACCTTTCTGGGCGAGGCCGTGCTGGGCTTTGTTGGTATCTCCATGCCCGCCTTCCGCATCGCGGGCGGCATTTTGCTGTTCCTGACCGCATTGGAAATGCTGTTTGAAAAACGCACCAAACGCCGCGAAGATCAGGCAGACGAACGCCCCGATCCATCGGTGTTTCCGCTGGCCATCCCCCTGATCGCCGGCCCCGGTTCGATTGCCACGGTGATCCTGCTGGCGGGCGAACATTCGGCCATGACGGGGCGGTTGGGCACCCTGCTGGTCACGCTGGGCGTGCTGGCGATTATGCTGGTGATGTTCATGGGCGCGGGCCTGTTGCAACGCGCCCTGGGTAAGACGGGCATCAACGTCGTGACACGTCTGCTGGGCATGTTGCTGGCGGCGCTTTCGGTGCAATTCGTGCTGGACGGGCTGCGCGCATTCGGGTTTTCCGGCTGACCCCCTGCCATTTCGCGCCCCCGCCCCTATATTGATGCCAGCTAGGGGGGAATAGATGTCCACTGATCATATGATGAACCTGCTGTATCTGGCCGTGCTGGGCAGCGCGATTGCCCTGTGGTTTTTTGCGCAAAACCGCCAGAGCAAGGGCCGCACCCTGCAATATGCCGCCGTCTGGGGGCTGATTTTTGCGGGCACGGTTGCGGGCATCGGGCTGTGGGGTGACATCCGCCAATCGGTGCTGCCGCGCCAGTCGGTGATCGCAGACACTGGCCAGATCGTGCTGCCCATTGCGCAGGACGGGCATTATTATGCCACGCTGGATGTGAACGGCACCCCGATCCGGTTTGTCGTCGATACCGGCGCATCTCAGGTGGTGCTGTCGCGTGGCGATGCCGCCCGCGCCGGGATCAAGGTGGATGAACTGGCCTATACCGGCAGCGCCAATACCGCCAACGGCAGGGTGCGCACCGCGCCAGTGCGGCTCGATTCCATCGCCCTTGGCCCCTTTACCGATGCGCGCCAGATGGTGTTTGTGAATGACGGTGAAATGCGCGGGTCATTGCTGGGCATGTCATACCTGCACCGGTTCAGCAAAATCGAAATTTCCGATGGCGCGCTGACATTGACACGTTAACAACGCGCCGCAACCCGTTCATTTTTAGCTTTTTTCTGCCACTTGCCGGATTCTTCGGACCAGTATTCCGCCTTGCAGCCCGCGCCGGTCAGCGCCTTCCACTGCACCCGCGCGGCCTGCACTGCGGCGTCCGAATTGCCATCAAACAGAATGCGCACGCGCTGCATCTGCGCCACCTCTGCGGCTGTCACATCGGCCCCGTCCACCGAAAACAACGTGACCGCCCCGTTGGGAATGTCATGGCCCGTGGTCAGCAATACGGGCTGGTCCGCATCCTGCGCCCCGCCCGCCACACCATGGGGCAGAAACCGCGCCTGCGGTCCCTGCCACAGCAGCGCGTCCAGCGTGGCCAGACGCGCCGCATCCCTGCCGCGCACGACCACATTCCACCCCTGATCCAGTGAACGATCCAACAGATCGCCCAGCGTCACCTGCAACGGATTGCGGGTCAGATGGTAAAACATGGCCTGTCCCATCAGGCGTTATTCCTGCGGTTCGAAATGATCGGCGATCATCCGGTTCAGCGCACGCACGCCCCAGCCCGTCGGCCCCTTGGGCGCCAGCGGCGTCGGCCCCGATGTAAAGGCAACACCGGCGATATCCAGATGGATCCACGGCACGCCGTCCTGCACGAACCGTTTCAGGAATTCCGCCGCGGTGATCGACCCCGCCGCACGTCCGCCCGAATTCTTAACATCGGCCAGACGGCTTTCCATCAACTTGGCATAGCCTTCGCCCAGCGGCATCCGCCACGCGCCCTCGGCCTCGGCCTCGGCGGATTTAAGAAAGGATTTGCACAGCGCATCGTCGGTGGAATAGGTCGCCGCATTGTCATGCCCCAGCGCCACAATCGCCGCGCCGGTCAGCGTGGCCAGATCAATCATGCCGCAGGGTTTGAATGTTTCCTGCGCATACCACATCACATCGCACAGCACCAAACGCCCCTCGGCGTCGGTGTTGTTCACCTCGATCGTGTCGCCCTTCATGGATGTCACGATATCGCCGGGGCGCATCGCATTGCCCGCAGGCATGTTTTCAACCAATCCGACCAGACCAACCACATTGGCCTTGGCCCCGCGCAGCGCCAGCGTTTTCATCACGCCCGCCACGGTGCCCGCGCCGCCCATGTCCATGGTCATGTCTTCCATGCCCGCCGATGGTTTCAGGCTGATGCCGCCGGTGTCGAACACCACCCCCTTGCCGACCAGCGCCAGCGGGGCCGCGCCCGCCTCGCCGCCCTGCCATTCCATCACCACCACCTTGGTCGGGGTGACGCTGGCATGACCCACGGCCAACAGGGCATTCATGCCCAGGCTTTCCAGTTCGGGTTCGTCCATCACCCGCACCTTGACCCCCAGATCCCCCAGCGCCAGCAGGCGGGTGGCGAATTCGCTGGTGGTCAGCACATTGGCGGGTTCGCTCACCAGATCGCGGGTGAAAAACACGCCCTCGGCCACGGCCAGCAGCGGCGCGGCGGCGGCGCTGGCCTCTTCGGGTTTGGTGACATAGGCGGTGATGCCCTCGGCCACGGCGTCATCCTTTTTGGATTTGTGATCGGTAAAGGCATAGGCGCGCAGCACCACCCCCTGCACCAATTCGCCCAGGCGCGGATGGTTGCCGCCACATAGGGCCAGCGCCGATTTGCCCTTGGCCATGGCCAGCTTGGCCCCCGCCTTGCGCGCCAGATCGGGGTCAACGCGTTTTTCCAGCTTGACCACATCCACCGCGTCGGCTGCCATCCCCACGGGATAGGCCAATGTCGCCACATCCCCCGCCTTCATCTTGGCAAACCTGTCGGATTCCGCCAGCCGCGCCAATGCGCCCTTGCACAGGCGGTTCACGCGGCGCGCAGCCGGGTCCATCTTGCCCTCGTCACCGATGATCACGGCCAGACGGCCGGTAACGGTGGCGATGGCATCCAGATCTACGGCTTGAAATGCGACGGAAACGGGGGTGGTCATGGGCGGTTCTCCTGCTGCTGCTGTCATTCTTGGCCCGATACCTAGCGCGCCACCGCCGCCAAGACCAGATAGCAGTTTCACCCGCCGCAGCCATGCGATAGTGTCGCGCACAATATGTGGGGTTCCCTGGGGGGGAAATTTGTCCAGATTCGACAGATATATGCTGTCCCAGTTTCTTGTGCTGTTCGGTTTCTTTGCACTGGTGCTGGTGTCGGTTTACTGGATCAATCAGGCCGTGCGCCTGTTTGACAGGCTGGTGGGCGACGGGCAGTCGGCCTTTGTCTTTGTCGAATTCACCGCCCTGACCCTGCCCAATGTGATCCGGCTGGTGCTGCCCATGTCGGTCTTTGCCGGATCGGTATACGTGACCAACCGCCTGAGCCAGGAATCAGAACTGGTGGTGATGCAGGCCACGGGGTTTTCGCCGTGGCGGCTGGCGCGGCCTGCGCTATATTACGGGTTGATCGTGGCAGGCATGATGATGGTGCTGACCCATGTTCTGGTGCCCGCATCGCTGGCCCAACTGGCCGAGCGCGAACGCGAGGTCACCCAGAACGTCACCGCCAAACTGCTGACCGAGGGCACATTCCTGCACCCCACCGATGGCGTCACCTTCTACATCCGCGAAATCACGCCATCGGGGGCGCTGACCGATGTCTACCTGTCGGATCGCCGCGATCCGGCCCGCACCATGACCTATACCGCATCCGAGGCATATCTGGTCAAATCCGATGACGACCGCACGCGGCTGGTGATGGTCGATGGCATGTCGCAAACCCTGATGGCCGCAGGGGCGCGGCTGTTCACCACGCGGTTTGCCGATTTTTCCTATGATATCAGCAACCTGATCCGCGCCAACAGCACCCCGCGCCGGTCGATCAAACATGTGGGCACGCTGGAAACCCTGCGCAACCCCGCCGCCATCGCGCTTGAAACCGGCAATAGCGTCGGCGCGGTGATCGAACATATCCACAGCCGTTTCGCGCAACCCCTGCTGGCCATCGCCGCCGCGCTGATCGGCTTTGCCGCGCTGCTGGTGGGCGGGTTTTCGCGGTTCGGCGTCTGGCGGCAGATCATTCTGGCGCTGGTGCTGCTGGTGTTTGTCAAACTGGTCGAAGGCCTGGTCAGCGATCCGGTCACCAAAAACCCCGACCTTTGGCCGCTGTCCTATTTGCCCGCACTGATCGGTGCGCTGATCGCCACCACCCTGCTGTGGTGGGCCGGGCGCAACCGCCGCCGCCCGCGTGCAGGCGCACCACTGGCCGAGGGCGCAATATGATCCTGCACCGCTATTTCGCCCGCCGTTTCGCGGTGATCTTTGCCGGTATCCTTGGCATATTTTTCCTGCTGATGGGGCTGATTGATCTGGTCGAACAGATCCGCCGGTTTTCGCCGCTGGGGGTCGATTTTACCGATGTGGTCGGGCTGACCCTGCTGAACATTCCGGCGGGCCTGTATAATATCCTGCCGCTGATTATGATCCTGTCCACGGTGGCGCTGTTCATCGGGTTGTCGCGCTCCTCCGAACTGGTGGTCACGCGGGCCTCGGGGCGTTCGGCCTTGCGGGCGCTGCTGGCCCCGCTGGCGGTGGCGCTGACCATCGGCACGCTGGCCGTGGCCATGTTCAACCCCATCGTCGCCGCCACCTCGAAACGCTATACCACGCTATACGAACAATACCGCAACGGCGGGTCCGATGTGCTGTCCCTATCCTCCGAAGGGCTGTGGCTGCGGCAAGGCTCGGCCAAGGGCCAGACCCTGATCCGCGCCGTGCGCGCCAATTCCGATGGCACCACGCTATATGATGCGACATTCCTGACCTATGCGCCCGATTTCACCCCCGTCCGCCGGATCGAGGCCGCAACCGCCACCCTGACCCGTGGCGCCTGGCAGTTGGAAAACGTCAAGGAATGGCAACTGGCCCCCGACGGGACCGAGGATAGCAACCCCGAAGAAACCGCAACGCGGGCGGCGCAGATGTCGCTGCCGTCGACCCTGACACAGGAACGCATCCGCGACAGTTTCGGCATGCCCGATACCATTCCGGTCTGGGATCTGCCCGCCTATATCCACCAGCTGGAACAGGCCGGGTTTTCCGCGCGCCGCCATGCGGTCTGGTTGCAAATGGAACTGGCCCGCCCGCTGTTTCTGGTGGCCATGGTGATGATCGCCTCGGCCTTTACCATGCGGCCGGCGCGTTCGGGCAACACGGGGCTGGCGGTGCTGTTTGCCGTGATGCTGGGGTTTCTGATGTATTACATTAGAAACTTCTCGCAAATACTTGGCGAAAATGGACAAATCCCCATTGCGCTGGCCGCTTGGGCGCCGCCTGTCGCCGCTGCCTTCTTGGCAACCGGCCTGCTGCTGCATATGGAGGACGGATGACTCTGCCGCTTCGCCCTTTTCTGATTGCACTGGCTGTTGCCACTGCCGCCACGCCTGCGCTGTCGCAGGACGTGGGCGTGGGTGATGCAGCGACCACAGCCGCAACCGCAACCGCCACGCAATCCCGTGGCCCTGCGGTGCTGGTTGCTGATTCCGTGCGCCTTGATGGCCGCGACACCCTGATCGCCGAAGGCCACGTCGAAGCCTTGCAGGGCGACACCCGCCTGACCGCGCAGCGCATCATTTATGACCGCAAGGCCGACAACCTGATCCTGACAGGGCCAATCACCATCACCCAAGGAGATCGCGTCGTGGTGCTGGCCGATCAGGGGCAAATGGACAGCCAGCTGCAAAACGGCCTGCTGACAGGTGCGCGCATGGTGCTGGACCAACAGGTGCAACTGGCCGCCACGCAAATCGACCGCGTCGGCGGGCGTTATACCCAGCTTTACAAAACCGCCGTCACCTCCTGCCGCGTCTGCGGGCAGGACACCGCCCCGCTGTGGCAGATCAGGGCCGAAAAGGTGGTGCATGACCAGCAGGAACGCCAGCTGTATTTCACCAATGCACAGCTGCGCCTGATGGATGTTCCGGTGCTGTGGACCCCGCGTTTGCGCCTGCCTGACCCCACGCTGAAACGGGCGTCCGGTTTCCTGATCCCCTCGATGCATCAAAGCAGCGAACTGGGGCTGGGGCTGAAAATGCCCTATTTCATCCGCATCGGATCACATAAGGATCTGACGCTGACCCCGTTCATTTCCACCAACACCCGCACGCTGGAATTCCGCTATCGTCAGGCGTTTCGCACCGGGCGGATCGAATTCAACGGGGCGCTGTCCAATGATGACCTGGGCAGTTACGAAAACCCGCGTGGTTACCTGTTTGGCGAGGGTCGGTTCGACCTGCGCAACGATTACAAACTGTCCTTTGCCCTACAGGCCGTCAGCGACAAGGCCTATCTGACCGAATACGGCTATTCCGATGCCGACCGCCTGAAATCGGAACTGGCGCTGACACGTGCGCGGCGCGATGAATTCACCCGCGCCTCGCTGGTCACATTCCAATCCCTGCGCACCGGCGAAGACAACGCAACCATCCCCACCATCGTCGCCGATATTGATTATGAACGCCGCTATTTCCCGCGCTTTGGCGGCGAATTGCGGCTGGGGCTGGGGGCGCACAGCCATTACCGCTATTCCAGCGCCGATATCGTCGGGCGCGACCTGTCCCGTGCAGATGCCTCGGTTTCGTGGCGGCGCAACTGGACGCTGGGTCCGGGCATTCTGGCCACATTCGACACCGGGCTGGCGATTGACGGCTTTCTGGTGGAACAGGACAGCACATCGGTCGACAGCGACACCGAATTGCGCCCCCATGTCGCCGCCACCCTGCGCTGGCCATGGATGAAAACCACCGCCCGCGGCACCGCCCATATCATCGAACCCGTGTTGATGATGGGCTGGGTCGGCGGGCAAAGCCTGAACGTGCCCAATGACGAATCCACCCGCGTCGAATTCGACGAAGGCAACCTGCTGGACCTGTCGCGCTTTCCCGCACCCGACCGGTATGAACGCGGCGCGATGATGGCCTATGGCGTGAACTGGTCGCGCCAAACCGCCGCCGGATGGGGATCAACCCTGTCGCTGGGGCGGATCATGCGGGCCGATGAAAATTTCGAATTCACCCGCACATCGGGCCTGTCGGGGCTGGATTCCGGCCTATTGGTGGCGGGGCAATTGCGCGCCGATTTCGGGCTGAACCTGACCGCCCGCGCCATCTATGACGACGGTGCCGAACTGTCCAAGGCCGAAGCCCGCGCCGCATGGGCGCGCAACAATTACGGGCTGGGCGCATCCTATGTCTGGCTGGGGGCCGACACGGGCGAAAACCGCCCCAGCACCGTGTCGGAATGGTCGGTTGACGGCTATTACCGGTTCGCCCGCCACTGGACCAGCACCGCCAACTGGCGCTATGACGTGGCATCGGATCGCACCGCCGAGGCAGGTCTGGGCCTGCAATACCGCAACGAATGCATCGAGGTGAACCTTTCCCTCTCGCGCCGCTTTACCTCTTCGACTATCCTGACGCCGTCCACGGATTTCGACTTTACGGTCGGGCTTTTGGGATTCACTGCCAAGACAGGCGACAAAACCTATACAAGAACCTGTAAAAACTAAGGAGCAGCCACGGATATGACCATTTCCTTCCGCCGGATCGCGCTTGCCACCGCCGCCACCGCCACCCTGATGGGGGCCGCCCTGCCCGCGCTGGCGCAAAACCTGTTTGCGCCCGTGGTCACCGTCAATGACCGCGTCATCACCGGATACGAGGTGCAGCAACGCGCCCGCCTGCTAGAGATGCTGAACGCGCCCGGCGATGCCACCGATCAACTGATCGAGGAACGGCTGAAACTGGACGCCATGGCGGTCAACGGGCTGTCCCTGACCGACGAAGGCATCACCGCCGGGATCGAGGAATTCGCCGCCCGCGCCAATATGGATGGCGAACAGTTTTTGCGCGCCATTCAGGCGGGTGGCGTTGACCCCGAAAGCTTCAAGGATTTCGTGGTCGCGGGCCTTGGCTGGCGCGAATTGATCCGCTCGCGGTTTTTGCCACGGGTGCAAATCACCGATGCCGATGTCGATAAGGCGCTGAACGCCATTTCCACCGGATCGGGCGTGCGGGTTCTGCTGTCCGAACTGATCATGGCCGCGCCGCCACCACAGGCCGCCGCCGTGCGCGCCCGCGCCGCCGAACTGGCCGAAATCACCAGCGTGGATGCGTTTTCTTCCGCTGCGCGGCGCTATTCCGCGGTGCCATCCAGGGCACGCGGCGGGCGTCTGGAATGGATGCCCCTGACCAACCTGCCGCCACAATTGCGCCCGCTGCTGCTGGCGCTGGCCCCCGGTCAGGTCACCCAGCCCCTGCCACTGGAAGGGGCGGTTGCCCTGTTCCAACTGCGCGCGATCGAAGAAACCGATTATGTCGCGCCGGAATATGCCGCCATCGAATACGCCGCCTATTATATCGACGGTGGCCGCAGCGAGGCGGCCCTGAAACGCGCCGCCCAGATCAAGGCGCAGGTCGACACCTGTGATGACCTGTATGGCGTGGCCAAGGGCCAACCGGAATCGGTGCTGGATCGCGGCGCGAAAAAACCCGAGAAACTGCCTCAGGACATTGCGCTGGAACTGGCGAAACTGGACAAGGGCGAGATTTCAACCGCCCTGACCCGTGCCAACGGTCAAACGCTGGTGGTGCTGATGCTCTGCGGGCGCACGCCCACAGCGGTTGAAAATGCCTCCCCCGAGGAAATCAAACTGCAAATCCAGAACCAGCGGTTGGAACGCTATGCCAGCGGCTATCTGGAGCAGCTAAAGGCAGATGCGCGGATTGTGCGCAAATGATCCTGCCGATTGCGCTCAGCTGTGGGGACCCCGCAGGCATCGGGCCGGAAATCGCAGCCAAAGCATGGGAGGCGCTGAGGGATCAGCGCCCCTTTTTCTATATCGGCGACCCGCGCCACCTGCCCGAAAACACCCCGTTCACCGAAATAGCCGCGCCCGCCGACGCCATTGAGGCATCGGCAACCGCGCTGCCCGTCCTGCCCATGCATTTTGCCGGACAGTCAGCCCCCGGGCAGGCCGATCCCGCCGATGCACAGGGCGTGGTGGATGCGATTACGACGGGCGTTGATCTGGTGCAATCGGGTCAGGCCAGCGCCATCTGCACCCTGCCGATCAACAAAAAAGTGTTGGCCGATGGCTGCGGATTTGCCTATCCCGGCCATACCGAATTTCTGGCGGCATTGGCGGGCGTGGACCGCGTGGTGATGATGCTGGCTGCCCCTGCCCTGCGCGTGGTGCCGGTGACCATCCACATCGCGCTGGCCGATGTGCCCGCCGCCCTGACTCCGCAATTGCTGGCCGATACCATCCGCATCACCCATGGCGCCCTGATCCGCGATTTCGGCATCGCCGCGCCGCGCCTGGCCGTGGCCGGGTTGAACCCCCACGCGGGCGAAGGCGGCAAAATGGGGACCGAAGAAATTTCGATGATCGCGCCGACGCTGGCGATTTTACGCGCCGAAGGAATGCAGATCACCGGACCATCCTCGGCCGATACCATGTTCCATGCCGGGGCGCGGGCGCGCTATGACACCGCGATTTGCATGTATCACGATCAGGCGCTGATCCCGATCAAGACGCTGGATTTTGACGGCGGGGTCAATGTGACATTGGGCCTGCCGTTCATTCGCACCTCGCCCGACCATGGCACCGCCTTTGACATCGCAGGGCGCGGCGTGGCTAACCCTGCGTCCTTGATTTCCGCCCTGCATATGGCGGCGGATATGGCCGCTGCCCGTGGACAAGGTATTTAAGGAACAATGAAGCCATGAGCGCAATTGACAGCCTTCCGCCCCTGTCGCAGGTGATCGAAACCCATGGAATTGCTGCGAAAAAGGCATTGGGCCAGAATTTCCTGCTGGATCTGAACCTGACCGCCAAGATTGCCCGCATGGCGGGCGATCTGACCGAATGTGATGTGCTGGAGGTTGGCCCCGGACCCGGTGGTTTGACCCGTGGTTTGCTGGCCGAAGGGGCGCGGCGTGTGCTGGCGATTGAAAAAGACCCGCGTTGCCTGCCTGCCCTTGCCCAGATTGGCGCGGCCTATCCCGACCGTTTGCAGGTGCTGTCCGGTGATGCGCTGGCGATTGATGCGCTGGCGCATCTGACCCCGCCGATCAAGGTCGCCGCCAACCTGCCCTATAATGTCGGCACCGAACTGTTGATCCGCTGGCTGACGCCCCCGCAATGGCCGCCGTTCTGGCAAAGCCTGACCCTGATGTTTCAACGCGAGGTGGCCGAGCGGATCGTGGCACAGCCCGGGTCCAAAGCATACGGCCGGCTGGCCCTGTTGGCGCAGTGGCGCGCCGATCCGCGCATCGTGCTGAACCTGCCCCCCGAGGCATTCTCTCCTCCGCCCAAGGTGTCATCCGCCGTGGTGCATCTGGCCGCCCTGCCCGAACCGCGCTATCCCGCCGATGCGGCCACGCTGGAACGGGTGGTGGCCAAGGCGTTCAACCAACGCCGCAAGATGCTGCGCGCCGCGCTAAAAGGGCTGGTGCCCGACCTGGAGGACCACCTGATCGCGGCAGGCATCAAACCCACCGACCGCGCTGAAACCGTCGGGCTGGAACAATTCTGCGCACTCGCGCAGTTGATCAAACCGGTTTGAATACCGCCTGAAGGGTAACAAAAAACGCCGCGCAAACATCGGGTTGCGCGGCGTTTTTAATGTCACTCACAGTGGGCTGATCCGTGGCTTATTCAGCCGCTGTCGGGTTCCCGTCACTGCCGGAATCGGCTTTGGGTGCCTCACCCTCGGCGGCCGGGGCTTTGGGCGCACGGGGTTTGCGGGCACGCGGTGCGCGCTTGGGCTTTTCGGTTTTGTTTTCCGGCGTTTCGACCAGATTGTCGCTGTCATCCGAACGCATATCAACCACATCGGGCTGGGGCGCATTGGCGGGATCATCGGCGCGGCTGTTGCTATTGCTGCTGCGGCGCGGGCGTGGCTGGCGTTCGCCCTCGGGCGGGTTGCTGCGCGGCTGGTTGTCCGGCTGTCCGCCCTGCGCATTGCCCTGCTGGCCAGCCTGCTGATCAGGTTGTTTCTGCTCGTCTGAACGGTTGGCGGCCTCGCGTTCCTGACGGGCGGCGCGGTCACGGTCGCGCTCGGCCTGCCGCTCGCGGTTCTGGCGTTCCTGCTCTTCGCGCTTGGCCTCTTGTTCGGCCATGGCAGCAGAGAGCATACGCATGTAATGTTCGGCATGCTGCTGGAAGTTTTCGGTCGCAACGCGGTCACCGGACAGCTGCGCATCGCGCGCCAACTGGTTGTATTTGTCGATGATTTGTTGCGGCGTGCCGCGCACTTTTCCCTCGGGGCCGGAACTGTCAAACACACGGTTGACCACATTGCCCAAGGACCGGTTATTGTTATTGTTGCGGTTCGACTTTGACCGCGAGCGTGACTTCGAAGATCTCATATATCCAGTAATCCAGCCTTGATATGCAGCCCTGTGTCACCCGTTTCACGCCTCTTGCGCTCAAAAAATCCGCCGGGATCACCACTTTGTCTGGCTTGACGTCATGCGGGATCACCCAGAAAGGGCACTCACTGCGCTGACCCCCTTGAGTAACCATGCCAAGCCCCCGCTGACAAGTGGCTTTTGTCATGTTTTATCTAAAATGCGACCAATTGGCGGGAAAACGTCACCGATTTCGGGATTTTCGTGCCGTCACCACACGATCACGCCCATCCATATCCGGTAAAACGGTAATATCCTGCCACCCCTCTGCGGCCAAAATCGCGCAAACACCCGCCCCCTGCTGCCAGCCGATTTCCAGAACCAACCGGCCCTGATCCGTCAAAAATGCCCCTGCCTGCGCCGCGATTATCCGATAGGGCGCCAACCCGTCGCCCCCCGGTGTCAGGGCCAGATGCGGGTCATGGTCGCGCACTTCAACCGACAGATCAGCCATTTCCGCATCGGAAATATAAGGCGGATTGGATACGATCAAATCAAACCGCCCCCGCACCGCAGTAAACCAATCAGATTGCAAAAACGCCACCCGATCCGCCACATTCAGCGCCGCCGCATTGGCCCGTGCCACATCCAGCGCAGGCGCTGACAGGTCCACCCCGACACCACGCGCGCCAGCACGTTCCGCCAATAAACTCAACAGGATACAGCCCGAACCTAACCCAAGGTCCAGCACCGTTTCAAATGGCGCGGCCAGCGCCGCCCGCACCACTTCCTCTGTCTCGGGTCTTGGGTCCAACACATCGGGCGTCACGATGAAATCATGCATCCAAAACGCCCGCTGCCCACGGATTTTCGAAACCGGCTCGCCCCCCGCACGCCGCTCTAGTAACGTCAGATACCGTGCCATCACCTCAGGCGTGAAATCATCGCACCCCAGCATGATCAACCCGCCTGCCGACACCCCCGCCGCATGGGCCAGCAATGCGCGGCGATCCCCCGCATCCACCGACCACGCCCCGCCAGATGCCAGCGCCAGGGCCAATGCCTGCGCCGGGCTGACCGCCCCCGCCACGCTCATTCCATTTCGGCCAACAGGGTGGCCTGATGATCGGCAATCAGCGCGTTTATCACCTCGTCCAGATCGCCCTGCATTACCTTATCCAGCGAATATAGCGTCAGGTTGATCCGGTGATCCGTCATGCGCCCCTGCGGAAAATTATAGGTGCGGATTCGCTCAGAGCGATCCCCCGACCCGACCTGCGCCTTGCGATCCGCCGAACGCGCGCTATCGACGCGGTTTCGCTCCAGATCATACAGCCGCGTTTTCAAAACCTGCATGGCAATCTCGCGGTTGCGGTGCTGGGATTTTTCCGAACTGGTGACCACGATCCCGCTGGGAATATGCGTGATGCGCACGGCAGAATCGGTGGTATTCACATGCTGCCCGCCCGCGCCGGAACTGCGCATTGTATCAATGCGCAAATCATTGTTATCAATGCGAATATCCACATCCTCGGCTTCGGGCAATACCGCCACCGTCGCCGCCGAGGTATGGATGCGCCCGCCGCTTTCGGTTTCAGGCACCCGCTGCACACGGTGCACACCGGATTCGAATTTCAGCCGCGCAAACACCCCCGAACCCTGCACATGGGCGATCACCTCCTTGATGCCGCCCAGCTCGGTTTCCTGATGTTCGATAATGTTGAATTTCCACCCCTGCGCCTCGGAATACCGCTGATACATGCGCAGCAAATCACCGGCAAACAGCGCCGCCTCGTCGCCGCCGGTTCCGGGGCGGATTTCGATCATCGCAGGGCGGGCATCGGCGGCATCCTTGGGCAATAGGGTCAGTTGCAACGCCGCCTCGGCCTCGGGCAATTGCGCACGCAGGGCGGGCAATTCTTCCTCGGCCAATGCCTTCATTTCAGGATCATCCAGCATGGCCTCGGCCTCGGATATATCATCCAGCAGGCGCTGATAGGCGGCAATCTGCTCTACCACAGGGCGCAATTCGGAATATTCACGGCCCAATGCGGCAATATCCCCGCCCCCTTCGGCCATCTTGGCCTCCAGAAACTGGAACCGCTGGGTGATTTGCATAAGACGATCAAAGGAAATCATGCGGTTCCATTCCCCATTCGGGCGATTTGGTCAAGGGGCGCGCCTGTGTTATCATGAACCATGTGGAAAATTGCCCCCCTGTTGATGGCCGGTTTTCTGACTGGCCCGCCAGCACGCAGCGAACCGCAAAAAGCAGCGGTGGAATGCTATTGCACCGACCGCAACGGTGGCCGCGTCGAACTGGGGCAAAGCATCTGCATCCATGTCGACGGGCGCATGTTTATGGCGCAATGCCAGATGTCGCTGAACGTGCCGATGTGGCGCGAAATCAGCGATGGCTGCCCCGCATCGCGCCTGCGGATCAGCCCCGCACCAGTTCTGCCAACCAACGGCTGACGCGGGCCTTGTTCACGCCCATGTCGGATTTGCCAAACCGCAACCGCGACCAGATCACCAGCATATCACCCTGCTGCTCCACCGTGGCATAATCGGGAAACCCCCATAACGCCGTGCGCAACACATAGGTCACGCGCCCCTCACCGACCGATCCGGCCAAAACGGTGCAACGCGGCTCGGACCGGATCACGCGATCCAGCGCCGCAAAATCCGCCGCCACCACGCGGATCACCCCGCCGGGGCGGTCAGTGTCCTTGGCCACGGGCGGCGTGACATGCCAGCGCGCCGGATCAGATGGCGCAACCCGCACCCATCCCGCAAAGGCCAAAACCCCCACGACCAAAACCAATGCCAAACCCCAAACCATACCGGCCCCTTTCATTGTTCCAATAAATACCTCGGCCCCGCCCTAACGGCGCGTCCAGGCCCATAAACAGATCAGCTCTGTCGCCACATGCGCCCCGGCCACAGCGGTCACGCCCGATGGATCGAACGGCGGCGATACCTCGACCACGTCACCGCCCACCATATTGATTCCCGCCAGATCGCGCAGGATGATCGCCGCCTGCCCCGATGACAAACCGCCCCAAACCGGCGTGCCGGTGCCCGGCGCAAATGCCGGATCAAGGCAATCAATGTCAAAGGTCACATAACAGGGCGCATCGCCGACAATGCCCCGCGCCTTGGCCGCCACCGCCGCCGCGCCGCTTTCATGCACCTCGCGGGCATCAATGAAATTCATACCGCAGTAATCATCGCATTCCGTGCGAATCCCGATCTGAACCGAATTGGCAGCATCCACCAAGCCCAGCTTTACCGCCTTATACATGAATGTGCCGTGGTCGATCCGGTCCATATCATCATCGCGCCACAGGTCGGAATGCGCATCAAACTGGATCACCCGCAGGGGGCCGTATTTTTCCACATGCGCCTTTAGAATAGGCAGGGTAATGAAATGATCGCCCCCCAGCGTGATCATCCCCGCGCCCTGCGCCAGAATACCCGCCGCATGAGCCTGAAGCGCAGCAGGAAAATCCGCCACCTTGGCATAATCAAACGCCATATCGCCGTAATCCGCCACGGCAAATTCCCCCAGCGGGTCAAACCCCCAGCCATAGGGCGGATCATAGGGTTGCAGGGTGCTGGCCTCGCGGATGGCTCGCGGCCCCATGCGCGTGCCGGTGCGGTTGGTCACCGCCTGATCAAAGGGCACGCCGGTCACGGCCAGATCAACCCCCGATAAATCCTTGGTATACCTGCGCCGCAAAAACGAAGTCGCCCCGCCGAACGCATTCTCGTAACTCAGCCCGCGCAGATCATCACGCATAAACGCCTGATCTACTTGGGTTTTTGCATCCTCTAATGCCATATCTTATCCCTCCACCGGCAATGCGCGCTCGACCAGACGCGCGAAAAAACTGGCCCCCACAGGCGCGATTGCATCGTTGAAATCA
The DNA here is from genome assembly GCA_050633465.1 of Paracoccaceae bacterium. Lineage (GTDB taxonomy): Bacteria > Pseudomonadota > Alphaproteobacteria > Rhodobacterales > Rhodobacteraceae > UBA3069. The sequence continues at coordinate 57,037 of JBOEGO010000002.1, forward strand.
TATTGCGGCGTGTGCAACCCCGATGATGCGCCCTGCCCCAGAAACAGATAGGCACCGGGGCGCGCCTCCAACATATATGAAAAATCCTCGGCGCCCATTTCGCGGCCCGCATCCGCCGTCACACGGCCTTCGCCCACCACTTCGGCAGCGACCGCAGCAGCAAATGTCGCACGCCCCGCATCATTCACCGTCGCCGGATAATGCCGGTCATAGCGCAACACCGCGTCACAGCCGTATCCGGCGGCAACCCCGGCAACAATCGCCGCCATGCGACCTTCCACCATGTCCTGCACCGCAGGATCAAAGGTGCGCACCGTGCCGTTGATATAGGCGGTTTCCGGCACGATATTTTCCGCCGATCCGGTGTGGATCTGCGTCACCGACAGCACCAGATCATCCAGCGCATAATGGTTGCGGCTGACGATGGTCTGCAAGGCCTGCACAATCCCCACCGTGGCCATCACCGGATCGCGGGTGTCATGGGGCATCGCGCCGTGCCCCCCCGCCCCCGTCACATCAATATGAAAGGTGTCCACCGCCGCCATGATCGGCCCCGGCGTGGTGAAAAACGCGCCCTCCTCGACGCCGGGCGCATTGTGCAGCGCATAGACCTCGCGGATGTCGAACCGCTCCATTATGCCCTCCTGCACCATCACGCCCGCGCCGCCGCCATCTTCCTCGGCGGGTTGGAAAATCAACGCCACCGTGCCAGCAAAATTGCGGGTTTCGGCCAGATATTTCGCCGCCCCCAACAACATGGTGGTATGGCCGTCATGGCCACAGGCGTGCATTTTGCCCGCATTCAATGATGCATATTGCGCGCCGGTCTGCTCGGTGATCGGCAGGGCATCCATATCGGCGCGCAACCCCACCACGGGGCCATCGCCGCGCCCCTTGATCAATGCCACCATGCCGGTTTTCGCAATGCCCTCATGCACTGCATCAACACCAAATTCGTTCAATTTATCAGCGACATAACGGGCGGTATTCACGCAATCAAATCCCAGTTCGGGATGGGCGTGCAAATGCCGCCGCCACCCCTGCATTTCATCGGAATATCCTGCAATTCTGTTGATTACCGGCATCGGCTGGACTCCTTGCGCGTCACGGTTCAGGGTCACACTGAACCACTAGAACAAAGGCACCGCAATGGCCGATCCCCTGATCCACAACCCCAAGGGCGGAATGCCCCGCCTGCTGGCCATCATGGCCGCCCTGCGCGACCCGAAAACCGGCTGCCCATGGGACATCGAACAGGATTTCGCCTCTATCGCGCCCTACACGATTGAAGAAGCATACGAGGTCGCAGACGCGATCGAACGCCAGCAATGGGGTGAATTGCGCGGCGAATTGGGTGATTTGCTGTTTCAATCGGTGTTTCACGCGCAAATCGCATCAGACAAGGGGCTGTTCGCCTTTGACGATGTGGTGAACGACATTTCCGATAAAATGGTCGCCCGTCATCCGCATGTGTTCGGCGATGAATCCAACGCGAAATCCGCTGATCAACAGACGCGGGACTGGGAAACCATCAAAGCGGCCGAACGCGCCAGCAAGGCGCAGACCCGCACATTGGACGGGGTCGCCGTGCATCTGCCCGCGCTGTTGCGGGCGGTCAAATTGCAAAAACGCGCCGCGCGGGTCGGGTTTGACTGGCCATCAGACAATCAGGTGATCGACAAAATCATCGAAGAGGCACAAGAGCTGCGCGAGGCCCGCGCCGATTTGACCCAGACCGAGGTCGAAGAGGAATTTGGCGATCTGCTGTTCGTCATGGCCAATCTGGCGCGGCACTGGGGCGTAGAACCCGAATCTGCGCTGCGCGCCGCCAATCAAAAATTCACACGCCGTTTCAACATGATAGAGGACGCCCTTGCAGCAGATGGGCGCCGCCCTGATGACAGTGATCTGGCCGAAATGGATGCCCTGTGGGACCGCGCCAAACAGGCGGAAAAAGCGGCCAGACCCCGCGCGGACAATCCCGACTGATACAATCAGGCATTGACCCGATGAAAATAGTCGGGTTTACGGATGCTGCAATTTCAATCAGCAGTCCCCGAAAGGACGATTCCATGTTCGCAAGACTGAAAACAGCCCTGATGGCCGCCACGGCCCTGACCGTCGCCACCCCGGTTCTGGCCGAAGAAGTGAACCTATATTCATACCGCCAGCCCGAATTGCTGAAACCGCTGACCGATGCCTTCACCGCTGAAACCGGCATCGACGTCAACGTGGCCTATCTGGAAAAAGGCATGGTCGAACGGCTCAAGGCCGAGGGAGACCGCTCCCCCGCCGATCTGGTGCTGACGGTGGATATTTCCCGCCTCAACGCCGTGGTCGAAGCAGGGCTGACCCAGCCCGTGACCAGCGATGTTCTGACCGCCAACGTGCCCCCCGCGTTTCACGACCCCGAAGGCAACTGGTGGGGGCTGACCACCCGTGCGCGCGTGGTTTACGCCAGCCGTGACCGCGTGGCCGACGGCGAGGTCACAACCTACGAGGATCTGGCCGACCCGAAATGGAAAGGCCGCATCTGCACCCGTTCCGGCACCCATGCCTATAACGTGGCGCTGACTGCCGCCGTGCTGCACCACAACGGCGAAGAGGCCACCAAAACATGGCTGCAAGGTGTCAAGGACAACCTTGGCCGCAAACCACAGGGCAATGACCGCGCGCAGGTCAAGGCGATCTGGGCAGGCGAATGCGACATCTCGCTCGGCAATACCTATTATATGGGTAAAATGTTGAAAGACCCTGAACAAAAAGAATGGGCCGATTCCGTGCGTATCATCTTCCCGACATTCGAAAATGGCGGCACCCATGTCAACATTTCCGGCGTGGCCATGGTGAAATCTGCACCTAACCACGATAACGCGTTGAAAATGATGGAATTCCTGTCCTCTCCCGAGGCGCAGAAAATCTATGCTGCGGCCAATACCGAATACCCGATCGCGCCGGGCGTCGAACCCGACGATCTGGTCAAAAGCTGGGGCAGCTTTACCGCGGATGATGTCAATCTGATGGATCTGGCCACCAAACGCGGCGATGCCCTGCGCCTGACCGAAGAGGTGGATTTCGACGGCTGATCCGCCATCGCATCACCCACAAACAACAAAGGGCGGCCCATATGGACCGCCCTTTTTTAATAAAACCAATGGATTAAAGCGCGTAGCTAAATCAACCCGCCTTTTCCTCCAACCCGATCCATTCTTCTTCGGCTGCGGCCAATGCCTGCTGGCGTTCCACCAATGCCTCGGTGCCCTTTTTGAACTTCAGCGGTTCTTTGGCATAGAGGTCCGGCTGCGCCAGAAACGCCTCCAGCTTGGCAATCTCTGCTTCGAACCGCTCGATCACGGCGGGCAGTTCCTCCAGGCGGTGCTTTTCGGTGAAAGACAGGCCGTTCGCCTTGGTTGCGGGTTTTTCCTGCGTTACCTTCGCCTCAGAAACCTTTGATTTGGATTGTTTTTCCAATACCTCGCTGCGCTGCGACTGATAATCCGACCAGCCGCCCGCATAGACAGTGGCGCGCCCGTCACCCTCCATCGCGATGGTGGTCGCGGCGGCGCGGTCCAGAAAATCGCGGTCGTGGCTGACCAGCAAAACCGTGCCATCGTAATCGTCCAGCAATTCCTGCAACAGGTCCAGCGTTTCAATATCCAGATCGTTGGTGGGTTCATCCAAGACCAACAGGTTCGATTCCTTGGCCATCAATTTGGCCAGCAACAACCGCGCCTTTTCCCCGCCCGACAGTGACCGCACGGGCGCGCGGGCCTGACGTTCATCAAACAGGAATTCCTTAAGGTATCCAACCACATGCTTGGGCTGGCCACGCACCAATACCTGATCCGCCTTGCCCGACACCCGCATTTCTGGATCGCCTGTCAGGCTGTCCCACAGGGTCATGTCAGGGTCCAGTTGCGCCCGCGCCTGATCGAAAATCGCGGGCAACAGATTGGTGCCCAGGCTGACCCTGCCGGAATCAGGCTGTTCCTGCCCCATCAGCATTTTCAACAGCGTGGTTTTGCCCACCCCGTTTGGCCCAACAAAGGCCACGCGATCACCACGCTGGATTTTCATGCTAAAGTCGCGCAGGATCACCTTCCCGTCGTAAGACTTTGAAATTCCTTCGACTTCAACAACCTTCTTGCCCGATTTCGGCCCGGATTCCAGCGCCATCGCCGCCGCGCCCTGCCGCTTGATCTGGCCTGCGCGTTCCGATCGCAACTCCTGCAATGCGCGCACGCGGCCCTGATTGCGCTTGCGCCGCGCCGAAATGCCCTCGACTGCCCAACGCGCCTCTGACTTGATCTTGCGATCAAGTTTGTGGCGCTGCATGTCCTCTTCTTCCCAGATTTTGTCGCGCCATGCCTCGAACCCATCAAAACCGGTTTCCTGACGGCGCACCGCCCCGCGATCAATCCATAGGGTCGCCCGCGTCAGGGCACGCAGAAACGCGCGGTCGTGGCTGATCAGAACATAGCCGGTGCGGGTGTCTTTCAGCTCCCCCTCCAGCCATGCGATGGCTTCGATGTCCAGATGGTTGGTGGGTTCGTCCAGCAGCATCAATTCGGGCGCTTCGGCCATCAGCTTGGCCAATGCAGCGCGGCGGCGTTCACCGCCGGATGCCACGTTGACGTCGCGTGCGGGGTCGAATTTCAGCCCCTCGGCCACGGCATAAACCCGCCACTCCTCGCCCATATCCAACCCGCTGGATGCATAGTCGCCCAGCGTGGCGAATCCCTCCATCGTGGGGTCCTGTTCCATATATCCGACGCGGATACCGGGGCTGATGATGGTCGCCCCCTTGTCGGGTTCGACCAGTCCGGCCATCACCTTCATCAGGGTGGATTTACCCGATCCGTTGCGCCCTACCAGGGCCACACGGTCGCCGGGTTGCACCACCAGCGACAGGTCGTCAAAGACCGGATCGCCGCCAAAGGTGAGTGAAATATCGGTGAGTTGTAAAAGGGGTGCGCGTGCCATGCTGCGCAGCTAATCCCCCCTGCGCCCGCCGTCAAGCGCGCGCGAATTTCGTATTCGAAATTCGAACCGGAATTCGGCACGAATTCCGCCCCCGTTGCCGGCGATCACCCCGCCACAGCGCGCAGCAGCCTTTTGCGTGCGGGGGGAATCGCCTTGATTTCCAGTCCGGTGAACACATGCAGCGTGTTCATTTTGCGATCCACCACCGCATGATCCGACACCCAGCCGCCCATCAACAGATAGGTGCGCAGCAAGGGCGGCATCCGCAGCATCGCCAGTTTTTTATCCGCCTTGCGCTGGCGCAGCTTGCCAAACCGGAACACCTGCGGTGCCTTGACCCGCGGCAGCCAGCGTTTGGGCGCCATATGCCCCTGACGCAGCATGGTGAATGCGTCCAGATACTCGCCCTCTTCGACGCCCTTGAACGACGAACAGCCAAACAGCATTTCCACCCCGTTTTCATCGACATAGGCGGTCATCGCGCCCCATGCCACGCGCAGGATATCAGGATCAGACACATCAGGATGGATGCAAAACCGCCCCATTTCCACCATCGGGCCGTTGAACCGCTCCAGCCCTTTCAGCTCGTAAAACTGCGCTGAATAGCTGCGCCCGATTTCGGCACCGCCCGACAGGGGCAGGATGCGAAAACAACAGACCAGCCTGCCGGTTTTCACCTCGGAAATCAGGAAATGCGTGCATTCTGCGTCGAAATCATCGGCGTCCAGCCCCTCGCCCCCGTGAAACGCCAGATGGCGCAGGGTTTGGGCGGCGGCAATATCGGCGGGGCTGGTGGCCAGCCGCGTGGCATAGCGGCCCTTTTTCAGTAACAGCATCCTGCGTATCCCTTTCTGGGTCCGGTTCAAGCTATGTAGCCTGCGCTTATCATACAAGATGTGACGTATCGGTGACGCCCCGCCCATGCCCCGTCCCTGACCACCCCCAAAAACGAAAACGGGCCAGCCCCTGACAGACCAGCCCGCATAAATCCTGCCATTGACCCCGGTTTAACCCGGCCCGCCGCCCAGACCACTTGGCCCGATCCGGCCAATCGCGCCCAGCAACTGGCGGAAAAAGCTTTTGTTGGTGACAGAACTGTCGGTCACACGGCGCGACAGTGGCACCGCCTGCCCGTCCGTCAAATCGAACCGTTCGATATTTTGCACCACCCCGGATTGATCAAAACTGATCGCCAGCATCTGGCGCTCGATCACCTCGGGGCGTTTATAGGCGTAATGGCGCATCCGCGAACGCACATAAAAATAATCGCCCCCCGCCAGCAATCCGTCTGTAGAGGGCGCACCAACGGATTCGCGCACCGTGTCGCGGGTGTCGACACCGACCGTGATCGCGGAAAGATCCTCGTCATTGGGGACATAGCCGTGATTGCGATACTGCGCAGCACAACCTGCCACAGCCATCAGAACCAGCCCCATCAGGGCGAATTTCATACGGTTTCTATTGCCTGCCGACATTGCTGCCCTCTTGTCTTCGCACGATGTGCCTTTTATCCGCTTACAGATAGATTGCCCTATGTTCAAGAATGGGTTCAACAATGGATGCTTTATGATGCGCGAACCGACCACACCTGACAGCACCGGCGTTTTGCGGGTGTCCAGCCTGTCAACCAGTCACCCGACCACATTTGAACGCCGCCCCGACAGCGACCAGTTGCGCACAATCGCGGCCGAACTGGGCCTGCAGGGGCTGCGCAAACTGTCGTTTTCCGGCACGCTGCAACCCGATGGCAAACGCGACTGGCGGTTGGATGCCACCCTTGGCGCAACGGTCACCCAGCCCTGCGTTGTCACGCTGGATCCCGTGGTGACGCGGCTGGATGAACCGGTGATGCGGCGGTTTCTGGCCGATTTCGACGATTCCCAGCCCACTGGCGAAGAGGCCGAAATGCCCGAGGACGACAGCACAGACCCCCTGCGCGATGTGATCGACCTGGATCAGGTGATGATCGAATCCCTGGCGCTGGCCCTGCCCCTCTATCCCCGCGCCGACACCGCAGAATCAGGCGATATCAGCGTCACGGAACCGGGCAAAAAGGTGCTGAGCGATGATGATGTGAAACCATTTGCCGGTCTGGCCGCCCTGCGCGACCAACTGGCGGGCAAACAAACCGACGGCGAAGACAGCAGTGATTGACCCGCCCCGCTTTGGCGCAATAAAAAAAGGTTGAACTACCCCCTTGCGCCTTTGCAATTTCGCTGTATTTTCCGCCGCTCATTCGAATTTGGGTTGGCAGGCGGCTCTGCACCGACTATGAGCGCCCAAACACCCGCACACCAAGGGCACCCGCCCCTGAACAGACACCGGGCCGCAAGGCCCTTGAAAATTGAGGTTGCGACATGGCCGTCCAACAGAACAAAGTATCGAAATCCCGTCGCAACAACCGTCGCGCACATGACGCATTGGTTGCAGCGAACCCCAACGAATGCGGCAACTGCGGCGAACTGAAACGCCCGCACCATGTTTGCCCGTCCTGCGGCCAGTATGCCGACCGTCAGGTCGTTGCACTGAACGACGAAATCGACTTCGACGAAGACGCAGCCTAAGCAAAGCTTGAGCAAAGAAAGGGCGCGCCCAGCGATGACCGCAGCTAAGGATACCGCGGCTTCGGGCACAGGGCGCACCATTATTTCTGTCGACGCGATGGGCGGCGACCGTGGGCCGGCAACTGTTGTTGCCGGCATTTCGCGTTCCGCAAAGAAAAACGCCAATATCGGGTTTATCCTGCATGGTCCCGCCGACCAGCTGGAAAAACTGGTGGCGCGCCGCCGCAACCTGCATGGCCGCGTTGAAATCCGCGATGCGCAGGATGTCGTCACGATGGATGACAAACCCAGTCAGGTCATGCGCCACGGTAAGGCGACCTCGATGTGGTCCGCCCTTGATGCCGTGCGCAACGGCGAGGCCGAAGTCTGCGTGTCCTGCGGCAACACCGGCGCGTTGATGGCGCTGTCGATGGTGCGGCTGCGCAAACTGCCCGGCGTGAACCGCCCCGCCATTGCCGTGCTATGGCCCTCGCGCAACCCGCAGGGGTTCAACGTGATGCTGGATGTGGGTGCCGATATCCGCGCCGATGAACAGGATCTGCTGCAATACGCCCAGATGGGCGCATCCTATGCCCGCAACGGCATGGCACTGGAACGCCCGCGCGTTGGCCTGCTGAACGTCGGCACCGAAGAACACAAAGGCCGCGCCGAACTAAAAGCCGCCCATGACCTGATCGAAGCCGCCGCCCCGCAATCGAAATTCGAATTCGTCGGCTTCGTCGAAGGCGGCGATATTCCGGGGGATCGCTGTGATGTGATCGTCACCGACGGGTTCACCGGCAATATCGCGCTGAAAACCGGCGAAGGCACCGCCTCCCTGATCGGTGATCTGCTGAAAGAGGCGTTTAAATTCTCGCCCCTGTCGCGGCTGGCCGCCCTGCTGGCGCTGACCTCGATGCGGCGGCTGAAAAAACGCATTGATCCGCGCCGCGTCAATGGTGGCGTGTTTCTGGGGCTGAACGGCACCGTGGTCAAATCCCACGGCGGGGCCGATGCCATGGGGGTCTCCGCCGCCGTCAAGCTGGCGTTCCAACTGGCACGGCAGGGATTTTCAGGCAAATTGGCAGCGCGGGTTGCAACTATCACCGCACTTCCGCAAGATACCGTTAACGAAAATCCAAAAAACGGTGAGCAGGAATGACAACCCGTGCGGTCGCCATCGGGATCGGGCATTATCTGCCCTCCCGCGTGGTCCCCAACAGCGAATTCGAACAGACACTTGATACCAGCGACGAATGGATTCGCTCCCGCTCGGGGATCGAACGCCGCCATTTCGCCGCCGATGGCGAAATGACCTCGGATCTGGCGGTAAACGCCGCCAAGGCCGCGCTGCAAGATGCCGGGCTGAACCCCGATGACCTGGATGCGATCATCGTCGCCACCTCGACCCCCGACCTGACATTCCCCTCTGTCGCCACCATGGTGCAGGACAAACTGGGAATGACCCGCGGTTTCGGGTTCGATGTGCAGGCGGTCTGCGCCGGTTTCATCTTTGCGCTGGCCAATGCCTCCGCCCTCATCGCCTCGGGTCAGGCCGATCGCGTCATGGTGATCGGCGCCGAAACATTTTCGCGCATTATGGATTGGAACGACCGCGCCACCTGCGTTTTGTTCGGTGACGGTGCGGGGGCGCTGATCCTCGAATCGCAAACCGGCGCAGGCACCCCCGATGATCGCGGCGTGCTGGCCACCGACCTCAATTCCGACGGGCGCTACCGCGATATGCTCTATGTTGATGGCGGTGTGTCATCGACCGGAACGGCGGGCAAATTGCGTATGCAGGGCAACCCCCTGTTCCGTCAGGCTGTCGAAAAACTGACCTCCACCGCCCATACCGCGCTGGCCAAGGCCAAGCTTGCGGAAACCGATGTCGACTGGATCGTGCCGCATCAGGCCAATATCCGTATCATTCAGGGCACCGCGAAAAAGATGGGCCTGCCGATGGAAAACGTGATTGTTACGGTGCAGGATCATGGCAATACTTCTGCCGCATCGATTCCCCTGGCGCTCTCTGTTGGCGTCGCTTCGGGCAAAATCAAACGCGGGCAACTGCTGGTTGCCGAAGCAATCGGCGGCGGTCTGGCATGGGGCGCGGTTGTCCTGCGCTGGTGACTCGCCTTAAACGGGCGGAAATTCGCAATAATCTTTGCATAAACTGCCACTTACAAGTCATTGATATTGACTCGGAAATTCCCCTCCCCCTATGGTTGGGCAAAACACGGGGGTATTTGGAATGAGTGAAAAGACGTTGACCCGCATGGACCTAAGCGAAGCGATCTTTCGCGAAGTAGGCCTGTCGCGCAACGATTCCGCACAATTGGTGGAAACGGTTCTGGACCATATGTCCGACGCTTTGGTAGGCGGCGAACAGGTTAAAATTTCGTCCTTTGGCACATTTTCTGTGCGCGAAAAGGCGGCCCGCGTCGGGCGCAACCCAAAGACAGGCAAAGAGGTTCCCATCGAACCGCGCCGGGTGCTGACTTTCCGGCCCTCGCACCTGATGAAAGAACGCGTCGCTACCGGCAACAAACGCTGATTTGGACGGAGGCGGCAGAGGATGGCGAAATCACCCGAAGCCTTCCGCACCATTTCGGAAGTTGCAGAATGGCTGGACCGTCCGGCCCATGTGTTGCGTTTTTGGGAAAGCAAATTCCCGCAGGTAAAACCCGTGAAACGCGCCGGTGGACGGCGCTATTACCGCCCGCAGGATATGCTGCTGCTGGGCGGTATCAAACAGCTGTTGCATGACGATGGGCTGACCATCAAAGGCGTGCAAAAAATGCTGCGTGATCAGGGGGTTGCCCATGTATCCGAGCTATCGCAGCCCTTGGATGATATTTCTGCCGCGCAACTGAACGAGGCATTGGCCGCGCAGGCCGCCCGCGCATCCGCCCCCCGGGACGAGGCGCCGATGCAAACCGATATCGAACCGGATTCCGGCACCGTGGTGTCCTTTCCCCCGGCATCGGAACCGAAACGGGAACCGGCCCCCGAACCCGATCTGTTTTCCCACGGCAATGACGCGCCAGCATCCGCCAATTCTGCCGCCGAACAGGACAGCGCAGCCGCTCATTCCGATGCGCCTGCCGCCCCCGTTTCCGACATGCCAACGCCGCGCGCTGCCCCGCCTGCGCCGCAACCCGCTGCGCCGCCGCAGCCCAAGTTGCCGGAGCCTGCGGCCACAGAACCTGCTGCGCCCGAACCCCGCATTCCCGAACCTGTTGCGCCCGAGGTCACCACCGCCGCGCCGCAAACGCCCGTGTCGCCCGTAACCGCCGCGCCAGACCCCGTGCCAGCCCCCGCGCCAAACGCGGAACAAGCGCCCGCTGCCACAGATTCTTTGACGCCCGAACAGGCCCAGGCACCGGAACCGGACCTTGCAGGCACCGATGATTCTGTCCCGCAGGATGATGCGCAAACCGCGGATCAACCGCCGCCAGCGCCTGAAACACCCGCCCCTGCCAGCGCGGCACCATCAATACCAAAGGTGGAAACAGAAACCGCGGCACAGCCGGAACCACAGCCGGAACCACAGGCCGAACCACAGCACGCAGCCGCGCCGGATTCCGATCCGGTCAAACCCGCGCCGCAACCCGCAGCCAGCGCCGCAACAGACCCCGCCGCGGACAGGCCCGCCCCGATCCCGCAGGTTGATCTGCCCGATCCGCCCTTGGATCAGGACGCCGATCCGGGCTTGCTCTCGGCCATCGCCCATGCCGTGCAAACCGGCGCGGCCCCGCCCGATGTCGATGCAATCGCACCGCTTTTGGCCCGTCTTGCTGCGCTCAGTCAGCGAATGCAGGACGCACGAAACCATTGATCAAACCACGGGCGAAAAATTCGTAAAAACACACTTGCCCCCGTGCTGAAAACCAGTATGTAGGCCAGACCGTCGGGCTATAGCGCAGCCTGGTAGCGCGTCCGTCTGGGGGACGGAAGGTCGCAGGTTCGAGTCCTGCTAGCCCGACCAAAAATTTACGACGGTAAGCGAACGCCCAGGCACCGAAAGGTCCGGGCGTTTCGTATATCAGGAGGGGGAAATATGACCGGCGTCCTACCCAGCCAACGGATCGAGGCAATGATCGACAACGGCGCATTGTTCGCCACGCCCGCGATCCTGCCCGATCAAATCCAACCCGCCTCGCTTGATTTGCGCCTTGGCACCGTGGCTTACCGCGTGCGTGCCTCGTTTTTGGCGGGCGAAGGGCGCAGCGTCGCCGACCGGCTGTCGGAATTTGAAATGCACCGCGTCGATCTGACAGATGGGGCCGTGCTGGAAAAGGGCTGCGTTTACGTGGTCCCTCTGATGGAATCACTGGCCCTGCCCGACGGGTTGCAGGCCGTCGCCAATGCCAAAAGCTCGACCGGGCGGCTGGATCTGTTGACCCGCGCCATCACCGATGGCGGCACGGAATTTGACCGGATTCCAGCGGGTTACCATGGTCCGCTCTATGCCGAAATCTGCCCGCGCAGCTTTTCGGTGCTGGCGCGCCCCGGTATGCGGCTGAACCAGATCCGGTTTCGTCAGGGTCAGGCAGTGCTGGATGATGCCACCCTGCGCGCCCTGCATGATGACACCCCACTGGTTGACGGCCCTGCCGTGATCGACGAGGGCCTGGGCTTTTCCGTAGATCTGCAACCGGCCAGCGGCACCCTGGTCGGTTACCGCGCCAAACCCCATACCGGCGTGATTGATCTGGATCGGATCGGCGCCTATGACCCCGCTGATTACTGGGAAGAATTGCACAGTAAAAACGGCCAGATCATTCTGGATCCGGGCGCATTCTATATCCTTGTCAGCCGCGAGGCCGTCTGCATCCCCCCCGATTATGCCGCTGAAATGGCCCCGTTTCTGGCCATGGTCGGCGAATTCCGCGTGCATTACGCCGGTTTTTTCGACCCCGGTTTCGGTCATGCGCAGGCAGGCGGCATCGGGTCGCGCGGCGTGCTAGAGGTCCGCTGCCACGAGGCACCTTTCGTTCTGGAACATGGTCAAATCGTTGGCCGACTGGTGTATGAACGCATGACCGAGGCCCCGAAACAGCTCTATGGGCAGGATATCGCGTCGAATTATCAGGGTCAGGGGCTGAAGCTGTCCAAACATTTCCGCATGTAGGCGGGGGCTGTTTCAATTCAGCGGTGGCTGGCTCGCTCTTTGTTCCTTGCGCGCCTCGATTGCGCCATCGGGGCGGTTTGGCTGATCGCGGATGACCACCATATTCCGGCCCTTGGATTTTGCCATATACAGGCCGGTATCTGCACGCGCCAGCGCATTATCCAGCGTTTCATGCGCGCCCGACATCAGGGTCGCCCCCACCGAAGCGGTCAATTCCACCCCCGAGGTTTCGCGCACCTGCGTCACACAATGGCGCAAATCCTCGCTTAGCCGTTGTAGGGTGTCGGGCTGCAATCCGGGGGCAAGGACCAGAAACTCCTCTCCTCCCCATCGGGCAACGATATCATCGGGGCGCAGCCGTGCGCGCAGGGCCTCTCCGACCAGTTGCAAGATGATATCACCCACAGCATGACCGTGTATGTCATTGACCTGTTTGAAAAAATCCAGATCCAACAGCATCACCCCCAGGCTAGAGCGATCAATATCGGGCAAGGCATCCGCGACCCCCTGCCGGTTCACAATTCCTGTCAGCGGGTCGCGCATCGACAGGCGCACCAGTTTGCGTTCGACGGTGCGGCGGCGCTGGTCCGTGGCTTCATGTGCTGCGGCCGATACAATTACCATGGTCGCGATGAACCATATAATGGCCCCCACATAGACAGCCGCCCAGGGGCTGTAGATTGCTTCGGGCACGCGGAAAATCAGTATGCCCAGCACCAGCGGAATAAAGAAACCGGCAAACAGTTGCACCCGCGCAATCCGCCCCAATGTGGACTCCGCAACCAGGGGGCGCAATAGCCGGTGATGGATGTAGTTCACCACCATGGCACCGCTGAGTGGAAGAAACAGCAAAACCGTCATCAGTGACATCTGCCCATGCAGGCTTTGCAACGCAAACAGATACCCGATCAGGGCCACCATAGGTGCCAGCGGTGCCATCATCGCCACTGGCAAACCGCCACGCGGCCATCGCCTTCGCAACAGAAAACCGACACATATCAACTGGGCACAGATCAATGTGTTCAGCCCTGTCCGGGCTGGCACGCTGCCATCCTGCAAGGGCAGAAGATGGTCCAACAAGGTGCTAAGCCTTAGAAACTCCTCGCCAAATATAACCTCGCCCGTGCGAAACAGGGTGATCAGAACGACCGACCCCAACACCAGATCCATCCACAGGGTATCGCGGCGCAACGGGCGGTGCATCAACTGTGCCGCAGCCAGCAATGACGCCAAAACAAGGGTCAGCGGACTGGTGGCCGGCCCATCGGAAATCGGGCGAAATAGTGATGGAATATCAAATATATAACCCAAAAACACCAGCGCACATAATATCAGAACCAGCGTCGAAACCGCCCGCGCCAGATAAACCAGACGGCGCAGTAACGTATATAGGACAACCCCCGCCTGACTGATATCTGTGCCAACCGCCTTGGGCAGTTTCAGATCCAGAAAACTTTGATTGCTATCCTTTTGGCCGCTCATGGGCAGCCCCCGAACAAAAAGGGAACCCTGAAATATGTCAACGAAATCTGTTCAAGCAAATTAATTTTGCACATGCGCGGCTCCCCAGCAGGCATTTCACCTGCATAGGAAAGCGCAAATAGATTAACCTAAGGTAAAGCTACGTCAAAAATTCAAAAAATAGACGCTATATAGATGCTATTTTAAGTTGACTTCAGAGTTTTCGCATACGTTGCGCAGCTTTTGCAGCTTGGCGCGCCTGACGGATGACTTGTTTATTGCCCTGACCGCCGCCTTGCCCCGCAGCATTCTGGCCACCATGTCCGCCGCCTTTGCCGCGCCCTCCGGCGACGCGATTGATACCGGCATTGACGCCGCGATTGACCAGTTTGCGCATCACCATACGCATGATCATATTGATTAGCTGATTGGCGTTCATTGCGCCCTCCTGTTCTGCTCTGACATTACATAGCATGAAATCACGCGATTTTCAGGGCATTATCGTGACCGGGCCAAGATGTTATTCCTCGAACAGCTCGGGCTGGTCCTCTTCCTCGTCCTCGTCCGGTCCCGACATCAATGCAGGCGGCGGGCGGTTTTCCAACAATCCGGCGGCGCGCAATTCCTTTAGCCCCGGCAGATCGCGGGCATTTTCCAGGCCGAAATGATCCAGAAAACCGGCCGTCACCACAAATGTCACGGGCCGCCCCGGTGTCATCTTGCGCCGCCCGAACCGGATCCATTCCATTTCCAGCAACTGATCCACCGTGCCGCGTGACACCGAAACGCCGCGGATTTCCTCGATCTCGGCGCGGGTGACGGGCTGGTGATAGGCGACAATCGCCAGCGTCTCGATCGCGGCGCGTGACAATTTGCGCGTCTCAACCGTTTCTTTTTGCATCAAAAATCCCAGATCGGCGGCGGTGCGCATTGCCCAATCATCGCCGACCCGCACCACATGCACGCCGCGCCCCTCGTATCGTTTGGTCAGATGCACCAAGGCCGCCGCCGCATCGCAGCCATGGGGCATCCGTGCGTTCAGTTCCGCCACCGAAACCGGCTCGGCGCTGGCAAACAGGATGGCCTCGATCATGCGTTCCTGTTCGGCCATCGGGGGGGCCTCGAACAGGGTGTCGCGGGGCGGGGTGGCATCCGCGCCTTGTTCAATATCCGTCATCGCGGCTCTTCCCTTTTGCGCAGTTGGATCGGTTCAAACGTGCCCGATTGGCGGATTTCCACCTTGCCCTCTTTGGCCAGTTCCAGAGACGCGGCGAAAGTTGCCGCCGTGGCCGAGCGGCGCTTGACCGGGTCTACCTCCCAACCCTCTGGCAGGTATGATATAATATCGGTCCAATCGCCCGCAAACCCGATCAGACCGCGCATCCGTTCCAGCGCCTGTTCCATGGTGAACACGCGGTCGCGGTCCATCACAAAGGGGCGGAATTCATCCTTGGTGCGGATGCGGGCATAGGCCTGCATCAGGTCCAGCAGATTGGCGGTATAGGTGACCTTTTTCACCCGCTCCACGCTTTCGGGAATGCCACGGGCGAAAAAATTCATCCCCAAACGGTCGCGCGCCATCAGCCGCGCCGCCACATCGCGCATCGCCGCCAGCCGTTCCAGTTGAAACGCCAGATGCGCCGCCAGTTCCTCGCCCGAGGGGCCTTCCTCGCTCGGATCGGGGGGCAGCAACAACCGTGATTTCAAAAACGCCAGCCATGCCGCCATCACCAGATAATCTGCGGCCAGTTCCAACCGCAGCGCCTTGGCCTGTTCGACAAATGCCAGATATTGCCGCGCCAGTTGCAGCACGGAAATCTTGCGCAGGTCCACCTTTTGCGTGCGTGACAGGGTCAGTAACAGGTCCAGCGGCCCCTCGAACCCGTCCACATCCACAATCAATGCTTCGGCGGCAAGGCGGTCCTCGACGCTTAGGCGGGCTTCGCCCTCTTCTTCTTCGAATAGATCATCATCAGCCATCGATGCGCCCGGATAAAAGCGCCCCAAGCTGGGCCGCAAGGGCGGAAATGTCAACATCATCCGGGGTTTTGCGTGCGGCCACGGCGGCCTCGGCGCGGGTCTGGGCCTGCGGTGTCATGCGCCCTGCGGCTTCGGCCACGCGGGCGCGATCATCCAGATCGGCATTGCACAGCAGCACCACATCACAGCCCGCCGCAATCGCGTCACGCGACAGATCGGCCAGATCACCGCGCAGGGCCTTCATCGAAATGTCATCGGTCATCACCAGCCCGTCAAACCCGATGTCATCGCGGATCACATCCATCATCACCGGCGACAGGGTGGCGGGGGCCGGATCAATCGCATCGTAAACCAGATGCGCGGTCATCCCCATCGGTAGGTCGTTCAACTGCCGGAATGGCGCGAAATCGCTGCCGCGCAGATCGTCACGGCTGGCCGAGACAACGGGCAAATCAAAATGGCTATCCACCACGGCGCGGCCATGGCCGGGGATATGTTTCAGTACCGGCAATACGCCGCCATCCAGCATCCCCTGCGCCGCCGCTCGGCCCATTTTCACAACCGTTTCAACGTCATAACCATAACAACGGTTCAACAAAAACCCATGCGTATCGGCATTGGGCAGATCGACCAAAGGCGCGCAATTGCTGTCGACACCCAGGGCGCGCAATTCATCGGCAATGATGCGATAGCGCAGATACATCGCCCGCTCCGCCCCCTTGCCCGCGCGCTGCACATGTTCCAGCGGCGGCAACCATTCACGCCACTGCGGTGCGCGCAGCCGTTGCACCCGCCCGCCCTCTTGGTCAATCGTGATCGGGCAATCGCGGCCCACTGCGGCGCGCATCTCGTCACATAGGGCGCGAACCTGATCGGGCGTGTCGATATTGCGGGCGAACAGGATAAACCCGAACGGGTCGGCATCGGCAAACAGGCGCTTTTCTTCCGGCGTCAGGCGCAGACCCTCGGAGTCCAGAATGGTCGCGCCCCAGCGCGCCGTCATCGCGTCACAACCGGAATGCAATCTACCTTTTCGGCCACAAAGGCCGAACAGAACCGCCGCGCATCGCTCAGGTCGGCAAAACCATGCGCGCGCAGCCGGTAAAACGTGCGCCCGCCCGATTGCGCCTTTTCGATCACGCGGTCCTTGCCATGCAGGAAATCACCGAAACGGGCCGACAGGCGATCCCATTCCTTGCGGGCGATTTCGGGCGATTCAAACGCGCCCAACTGGGCCAGACGGGTGCCAGCGCCAATGCTGGCAGGGTCCAGATCCCGCACCGTTCCTGCGGGCGCGGCCTGTGCCGCCACCGCAGCCACGGCCACCGCCTGTTGCAACCCGTTCGGGCGCAGGCGCGGCCGCAAGGACCGTTTCAACCCGCCCTTGATCGCCGCCTTTAGCACGGGCGCTGCAACAGGCGCGGCAACCGTCACCGGGGACAGATCGCTCAGCGGCGGGGTGTCCGCAGCGATCTGCGCCACCAGATCCTCGACCGAGGAAGGCCGGATCGCAACCGCATCGCCCGCGGCATTGGTCAAGACCTCGCTGGCCGTGTCGGCTTCTGCGACTTCTTCTGTGGCGGCGGTGTCGCTCGCCTCTTGGTTCATGCGGGCCTCGTCATCCGCGCCACCGACAACATCGGCGTTATAGGCGCTGCTGGCCGGCACCGCATCGTCATGAATAACGTCCGGCAGACGCGGCGCGGATCGTGCGGCATTCAGCGCCAGAACCGTGCCAGCGGCGTCCTCGTCCGTGACATCCACAGGTTCGGGCGCCAGCATCAACCGATCCGCAGGGGCCGCTGCCGACCCTTCGGCCGCAACCGAATTGACCGCCAGCCCCTGATGCGCCGCCGCCATGCCACCGGGGTCATTGGGTTGCTCGCGCATCGGGCCGGAAATGGCGCGCACCACCGGCACACCGGACACATCGCGCACCAACAGCTTGTAACCCCAAACGCCAACCCCGGCGACCAGCGCCAAAGACACCACCGCACCGGCTACATTTGCCAAATTTCCCATGGGCTTGCCCGAATAAGGGGCATCGCGCCCCCCTGCGTAAACATCCGCCATCTTTGCCTCTCGTCGCGCCGCCGACACACTGCCGAAGCGCGTTTTATCTGTCCGGGCTTATGCCCGAATTCTATTTCAGATCCTGCTCGTGACCGGCGAAAGGTGCGGGTTTTCAGTGCATCTCGTCCACCGGATCAACGCCAATCATATCAAGACCGCACAAAATAACAACGCAAACGGCGCGCAGCATGGCTATTTTCGCCACTGTTGCGGCTGAGTCACCCTGCTGCACAAACCCCAGTTCGGGGCGGGCCTTGGCGCCATCCCAAATGGCATGAAACCGCCGCGCCAGATCGACCATGTCAAACACCAGCCGGTGCGGCTCTTTCAGTTGCACCGCCACGGCCACCTGACGCGGCCAATCGGCAAGGGCGCGCATCAGGGCGATGTCCTCGGGTTGGGTCAGCAGGGCCATATCGGGCGTGGCATCCAGCAGCCCGGCTGCCTCGGCGCGTTTGATCACCGATTGCGCCCGTGTCAGGGCGTATTGAATGGCAAAGGCGGGGTTTTCCATGCGCTGCGCCCGCGCCAGTGTCAGATCGAAATCCAGCGGACCGTCATTTTTGCGCGACAGCATATGAATGCGGGTGACGCCCGCGCCTGCCTCCTCGACCACCTCGCGCAGCGACAACCGCACCCCGCGCAGGGGGGCGCCATCACGCAGCGGGCGGATCATCTGGCACAGCTTGACCTGTAATGGCACCCGCCCGTCCGACAGGGCCGACACCACCGCCCCCAGCCGTTTCACATATCCGGCATGGTCGGTGCTGAACACATCCACCAGCGCATCGAAACCACGGGTGATTTTATCGTGGTGATAGGCAATATCGGGGGCGAAATAGGTCCATTTGCCATCGGCCCCGGCCACGGGGCGGTCCATTTCATCGCCATGTTGCGTGGCGCGAAACAGCAACCGCTCGACACGGGTCTTGCCGCCCTGCGCATCGACCATCCCACGATAGATCAGCCCCTTTGCCTCCAGCACCGCCAGCGCGGTTTCCACCGCCCCGGCATCGCGCAGGGCGGATTCATCGCTGAACACATCCATTTCAATGCCCAAACCGGCCAGATCGTCGCGAATGCGGGTCATCATCTGTTCGACCGCGAAATCACGCAGAGGCGCGATCCAATCGGCCTCGGGGCGATCCAGCCATTGATCGCCCGCCTGCTGTTTCAACCTCGCGCCCATATCCTGCATCGTGGCCGCAACCAGCGGGTCGGGCACATCGCGCCCATGGGCCACCAGATAGGCCTGATAAACCGACCGCGCCAGAACATCGGCCTGCGCACCGCCGTCATTCACATAATATTCGCGGGTCACCTGATGGCCCGTGCGCTCTAACATGCGGGCAATCGCATCGCCCGTCACCGCCCCGCGCAGATGCACCAATTGCAAGGGCGCCACCGGATAGGCGCCGACAAATTCGACGCAAACCCTTGCGCCCTGCCCGATATCACCCGCGCCGTATCGCGCACCCTGCGCCAGAATGTCGGGGATCAGCCCCTGCCAGACCGCACGGTGCAACACCAGATTGACAAACCCCGGCCCCGCCACACTGGCCATGGCCACACGCGCATCCGCCCCCAGCCGCGCCACCAGATTTTGCGCAATCGCCCGCGGATCCATACCCGCAGGTCGCGCCAGCACCATGGCGGCATTGCTGACCATCTCACCATGCCCCGCAGCCGAGGGCGGCTCGACCGAAACGGGCAACATATCCAACCCCTGCGGCAATTCCCCCGCATCCTGCATTTCGGCCAAGGCCTGCAAAACGGCGGTCCGGATGTCAGCAAATAGATTGGCCATGTTATCCCTGCAAAACCTGACGAAAGCACCCGAACGGGTTAGCGGTGCCGCGCCCGCCCGTCAATCACTGCGCGCTTGCCGCTCCCCTCCGGCTTCCAGCGCCACGGGCCGCCCGGCCAGCGGGATCATCGCGCCATTGATACCGCGCTGCTGGCCCAACATCGCCAGAACAGCGGCCATCGCCGCGCCCGTCACCGACGCTTCGGCCAATATGCCATTGACGCGAATCCGCCCCGGTGCCAGCCTCTGGGCCATCTCCTTGACCAGATGCTCCATCGCGGCCTCTGCGGCCAGTCCGGCCCAGTGTTCCGGTTCGGCCAGCGGCGCGCATAGAGTCAAACACCCCCGCCCCGCCATCAATGCCCCGCGAAACCCGCGCCCCAACCCCACGCTGGACCGCAGCGCCATTTCCATCAACCCCGGCTGCGCCAAGGGCAACAGGTTGACCACCCCCGACAGGGGTTCAGCCCCCCAGATCGCGCCAATGCGGGCGCAAATATCAGGACGGCGCAAATCGCATTCCAATGTCTGGATCGATTCCGGCGCATGCCGCGCCGTGCGCAACAATGCATCCGCCGTGCGGTCGGTGATCACCACGGTCGCACCACGCGCAGCCAGGGCCAGCGCCAGGTCATGCCCGGTCAGTGTCCCTGCCCCGACGAGCATGACCGTCCTTCCTGACAAATCGTTCAAAACCCCAGTCACCCGATAAGCAGTATAAAAAGAACACCCCAAACAGGCCGCTTTTCACCAGCAAAGTCAACCGCATAAGGGTCGCACTCAGGGCTATACCCTCAGGGCTTCGTCTGGCCGTTTTCCTGCGCTTTCTTTTCGCGCTCTGCGCTGGCCTGACGCTTGTCGCTGGATGGGGCCTCTTCGGGGTCTTTCGGGGCCATATAGATCAGGCGCACACCTTCGCCACCGCGTGCCTTTTCGCCCGAATTGATCAACCGCATGTCGCCGCCGGGGCGGATCACGATCAGTAAAACCGCACCGGGCATTTCCTCGCGCCACTGCTCCAGCCCGAATTCTTCGGACAGTTTGGTGACGCGAAAATTCCAGCCCTCGCGCAGGCGGGTTTCCAGCTCGCTGTGGGTCTGACCCAGCGCAAACCCCTTGCCGCCCAATGTGGCAGGCAGGGCGTGACGCGACCGGCTCTCCTTCTCGCGTTTGACCTGATACACGTTATCGCGGCCAAATTCGGGTGCAAGGTCGGTGGCGACCAGCGTGTTATAGGCGTCATTGTCAGTGGCCGCCAGAATGGTGCCATAGCTGACCAGCTCCAGATTGTTTTCCGCCGCTTCCGACAGGATATCCCCGTAATAGGTCGGCAATCCGGCCTCGCGTGCGGCGCGCAGGCGGCCATGGTTGGGATCGGTCAACAGCACCGGCACCTCGGCCTTTTTCAACGCCCCCGCCAATCCGGCGGTAAACCGCGACCCGCCCACGATCAACAACCCCGGAACCTCGGCTCCGGTCAGGCCCAGAAACCGTGCAAACGGCGTTAACGTGAACCCGTGCAACACCACCGTAAAGGCCACCAGAACAAAGGCCAGCGGCCCCACCAGCGCGCCGTCCTCAACGCCAAGCGCGACCAGCCGTTCACCGAACAGCCCCGCCACCGCCACCAGAACCACGCCACGCGGGCCGGTCAGGGCGATCAACATCCGCTCCTTCCACGGGATCGAGGTGCCCAGCAACGACATCAACACCGTAAACGGGCGCGCCACCAACACCACGGCGGCCACAAAAATAACCGCCCGCCAGTCCAGCCGCGTCAACGCCGAAAAATCCAGACCCGCCGCCAGCAGGATAAACACCCCCGACACCAGCAAAACCGTGGCATGTTCCTTGAACCGGCGCAGCTCTCCATAGGATGGCAGGTCCAGATTGGCGATGGCGATGCCCATCACCGTGACCGCCAACAGCCCGCTTTCGTGCAGCACGGAATCCGCCACCGCGAACACCACCAACAGCGCCACAAACAACACCGGAACCTTCATATATTCCGGCACCTTGCCACGTTTGAACGACCACGCCACACCGAACCCGCCGATGAACCCCAGTATCAGGGCCACGACCAAACCGGCCACCAGATCAGACACCGCATGGCCCACCGTGGTGGCGGTGTTCAACACCAGCACCACCTCAAAGGCCAGCACCGCGGCCAAGGCCCCGATCGGGTCGTTCACGATGGCCTCCCATTGCAGCAATTGCGCGGGGCGGCGTGACAATCGGGCGTTGCGCAGCAGGGGCGCAATCACCGTTGGTCCCGTCACAATCATGATGCCGCCAAACACGGCCGAGGTCTGCCAATCCAGCCCCGCCCCGTAATGCAAGGCCAATGCCGATGTCAGCCAACCCAGCGGCGCACCGATCACCACCAGCCGCATCACCCCCTGCGTCGCATCACGCAGCGAATGGATATTCAGGGTCAAACCGCCCTCGAACAGGATGATCGCAACGGCAATGGAAATCATCGGCCCCTGCAACACACCAATGTCACGCGCCGGGTCGAAAATCCCCGTCACAGGGCCGGCAATCACACCGGCCAGCAACATCAGAACAATCGCGGGCATGTTCAACCGCCACGCCAGCTGCTGCGCCCCCACGCCCAATGCGCCAACCAACGCAAAAGCCATCACCGGGTCCAATGCCCCGCCCGTTTCCGCCACTGCCATTCTACCTATTAACCCCTGTTAACGCCCGTTACACGCCGGGCGGCCTGTCCGCCGGATCACTGCCCAGCAACACATTATGTTGTTGCAGGGCAAACCTGTCGGTCATTCCCGCGATATAATCAAGCACGATCCGCGCCAATGCGGTTTCGTCCCCGGCCTCGTCTCTGGCTTCCTCCACGTCCTTGCGCCACTGTTTTGGCAACAGGTCCGTGCGCTCCATGAACAGGGGAAATAGATCACGGATCACATCCGTCACGTATTTTCGCATCTCGACCACCGCAGGGGCGCGATACATGCGATGAAACAGGAATTCGCGGATCACCTTCAGATCGGTCCATAATTCAGGGGAAAACTGCACCATCATCCGCCCCGCATGGCGGATATCGCCCACGTTCTGCGGGTTCAGCGCGGCCAGATTGGCGCGGGTCACACCAATCACATCCTCAACCAGAATCCCGAAAAACCGCCGCAATGCCTCGTGGCGGCGGCGGTAATAATTCAACCCCGGATACAAGCCGTCCACCTCGGCAAAACAGCCCTTTAGTATTGGCAGTTCGGCCAGTTCATCGGTGCTGAACAGCTCGGCGCGCAGCCCGTCATGCAGGTCGTGATTGTTATAGGCGATGTCATCGGCCAGCGCGGCCACCTGCGCCTCGGCGCTGGCATGGGTGTGCAGTTCCAGATCGTGACGCGCGTTATATTGCGACAGCGCATAGGGCAATTCCCCCACCACCGGACCATTGTGTTTTGCAATCCCTTCCAGCGTTTCCCAGGTCAGGTTCAGCCCGTCCCACTCCGCGTAATGCCGCTCTAGCGAGGTAACGATGCGGATCGCCTGCGCATTGTGATCGAACCCGCCATAGGGCGCCATCAGACCGGCCAGCGCATCCTCTCCGGTGTGACCGAACGGCGGATGCCCCAGATCATGCGCCAGCGCCACGGCCTCGGTCAGTTCGGCGTTCAACCCCAATGTGCCCGAAATGGTGCGCGCCACCTGCGCCACCTCAATCGAATGGGTCAGGCGGGTGCGAAAATAATCGCCTTCATGTTCGATAAACACCTGTGTCTTATGCTTTAACCGGCGAAAGGCGCTGGCATGGATAATCCTGTCGCGATCCCGTTGAAAAGGCGAACGAAATTCGCTTTCCTCCTCGGGGTATAACCGGCCACGGCTGGCCCTTGGGTCGGATGCATAAGGCGCGCTCATCTGGCATGGTCCCTTGTCGGCGAAATATGTGCCACCTATATTGTATTCCATTGCCACTGAAAACCGTCTGGACCCCTGCGATGCAATTGCCCCCCAAAGTCACCGATCGCGCCTTTGACCGGCTTGCCGAAATTGATGCCCATGCACAGGGTCAGGCCCTGCGCGTCGCGGTCGAGGGCGGCGGCTGTTCCGGCTTTCAATATGAAATCAAACTCGACAGCCCCGCCGATGATGATCTGGTGCTCGAAGGGCACGGCCAGCGCGTTGTCGTCGATGCCACATCGCTGCCCTTCCTGTCCGGCGCGGTGATTGATTTCGCCGATGAACTGATCGGCGCAAGGTTCGTGATCGACAACCCGAATGCCACATCATCCTGCGGCTGCGGAACATCATTTTCCATTTAATACCAACTCGTTACGACGCCCAGTTAATGCGACAACCCGCAGCGCGCAAAATTGGCAAAGAAGCCCTCGAAATCTGCCGACCCCGCCTCGGCCGCGACCAATAGCTGATGCGCCTCGTCGCTCATGCCCGTGATCACGCGGGGCCGCATTTGCGCCCAGTCAGCGCTGCGCGTATCGGCCATGCGATACAGGGATTCCGACATGTCCCGCAGTGGCCCGGCCCCGCGCCCCGCGTTGATAAACCCCATCCGCCCGGCTTTGGTGCGCGCGGTAAATGCCGCCCGCCCCCGCGCCGCCAGCGCCCAATTGCCCACCAGATATTCGTGATAATTGTCCTGCGCCGGAGCCTGATCGCCATAAGCCACGTCAAAATAACGCATTTCTCGGCTCAACCAGCCCTCCCATTCGCGCGGCGGGGTCAAGCCGGCAAACCGCATCGCCACACAGATTTCCGCCAACAGATCGGCGTTTTGCTCCAGAAAGGCCAGCGTCCCGGCATAATCCAGCGACCGCGCCGTGCCTTCGGCCATCTGCGGGTCGCGACGGCCATATTCCGACAGGTAGAACACTGTATGGGTCAGCTCGTATGCCGCTTT
The DNA here is from genome assembly GCA_050633465.1 of Paracoccaceae bacterium. GTDB lineage: Bacteria > Pseudomonadota > Alphaproteobacteria > Rhodobacterales > Rhodobacteraceae > UBA3069. Next base: position 81,909 of record JBOEGO010000002.1, read on the forward strand.
TTTGTTAGGCAATGCAAATGTCGCCGCACGGGCGCAAAATCCGCGCATCCGGTCGTGCAAACCGGTGTCCCGTGGCAGCGGGTCCACCCCGCGCCGCGCCATCAACCGCCGCGCTTCGCCCCGTTGCAGGTCTGACAATTCGGCATCGGCCACCCCCTGCGATACAGCCCAATCCACCAGTCGCTGCCCCTTGTTTCCCGGCATGCCCAATGCCTCCAGATCCAGACAGACCGACAGCAAAAACCGGTAATATTGCGGAAAAAAACTGATGCGTTTTTCGATGGTTGCGTAAAACTCCTCATGTATTTCCAGCGCCTGCCCGGGCAGGGAAACGCCGCTGCATTCCAGTATGTTCAACAGTTCGGCGTTTTCCTTTAACCAGAACACATCGTCGCGCATACGGCGATGGCAGGCAAAGCTGTCAATCAGGTGCGACAGGCGCGTGGCGTCGGATTGACGATAAGACGGGGCGTTCAGCTGGATCACGTTTGTCATCGGGTTTTCCTTTGCATTGGCGTGGGGCCGCAGCCCCGTCTTGTCAGTTTGTTACAGGCCAGAGGTAAACAACGCGCAGCCCTCTCCCGCCGTCACATCGCGCCCTGATGCGGCCAGTCCCGATGTGAACATTTCCACCGCATCGCCGGCCCCCATGTCAGTGCCCCGCGCCGACAGGCCGGATGTGAACAGGCCCGTGGCCTCGCCCATGGCGGCATCAGACCCCGCCAACAGGCCCGATGTGAACATTTCAACCGCGTCCCCCATCAGGGCGTTTGCCGCGCCGACAGGCGACAGGCCGGATGTGAACAGCCCGGTTTCGCCCCCGTCAAACAGGCTGGCGCCCGTGATTTCGGCAAAGTTTTCCACAGCGGTGATTTTACGAATGGCAGTCATTTTTGCGCTCCTAGCAGCAGGGTTTCGATACCCAAATTGCTTGCACGCAAAAGGAGATCAGCCAAGCACTAATACCGCTTAACGTGTGTTTGCGCTAACCTATCCACATTAATTTTGCCGTATAAGTGATTGAAACGAAACAGTCAGAAGTATTTCAATTTTGTTGAAACTTTTTCCCACCCACAGGCAACTCGCCTATAGGGAGAGTTAACGCTTTAACCACCCTGTTAAGAAACCGCCCGCCCCGTTAACCACCCCGTTAACGCCTCCCTGTGGATAAACCGCGCAGTTATCCACAGGCCAACCCCGAATCGAATCGACCAAACCCGCGCGATTCCCCGTTGCGCTTGCCACCACGCCCCCCATCAGCGATAGAGAAACGGCCAAACCGACAAGCGGAGAACCAGATGCAGATCGCCACGTTCAACATCAATGGCGTCAAGGCACGCCTGCCCGTCCTGCTGGATTGGCTGCGCGACAGCGCCCCCGATGTCGCCATCCTGCAAGAGATCAAATCCGAAGATGCCGCTTTCCCGCGCGAACAGATCGAGGATCTGGGCTATAATCTGGAAACCCACGGGCAAAAGGGCTTCAACGGGGTGGCGATCCTGTCGAAACTCCCGCTCGAGGATGTGACCCGCGGCCTGCCCGACCCTGAAAACGCCGGTCCCCTGGGCGAAGACGACATTCAGGCCCGCTATATCGAGGCCACAGTGGTGGGCAAAACCGCCCTGCGCCTCTGCGGGCTGTATCTGCCCAATGGCAACCCCGTGGAAATGGATGGCGACAACCCCGTCAAGGGCGGAAAATATGATTACAAATTGCAATGGATGGCGCGTTTGCACCGCCGCGCCGAACAGTTGCTGGCGCAGGAACAGCCGTTCCTGATGGCGGGCGATTACAACATCATCCCCCAGGCCGAAGATGCAAAACGCCCCGAGGCATGGCGCGACGACGCGCTGTTTCGCCCGCAATCACGCGCCGCATTCCGCCGTTTGCAAAACCTGGGCCTGACCGAAGCCTTCCGCGCCCGCAACTTTGGCCCCGGCCATTATTCGTTCTGGGATTATCAGGCAGGCGCCTGGAACCGCGATGACGGCATCCGCATCGACCATTTCCTGCTGTCACCGCAATGCGCCGACCTGCTGCGTGATTGCCGCATCGAAAAAGACCTGCGCGCCCGCGAAAAACCATCGGATCACGTGCCGGTCTGGGTCGAACTCGACCTCTGAACCGACTAACCCGCCGTCACGTCATATTCATACAGCCAGTCAAACTGGTGCATCATCCGGTCCGGCGCGACCCGCCCGCCAAGGCGCAGCGCCGCATGGGCCGCCATGCGCAACGGCCCCGGTTTCAGGTGGTATTTCCACGCGTTGCGGCTGGCCGCATTGATCACCCGCATGGCACGCGGGATGCGTTTGCGCCCATAGGCGGCCAGCGCGGCGGCAGTGCTGTCATGCCCGCTCAGACAATCGGCCAGCACCCATGCGTCCTCTAGCGCCATACAGGCCCCCTGCGCCAGAAACGGCAGCGTCGGATGCGCCGCATCGCCCAGTAACGCGGTGTTATCGCGCCCCCATATCTCCGCCACCGGATGGCGAAACAGCCCCCATAAATGCACCTGATCCACCAAGGCCAGCATCGCAGGCACATCGCCACCAAACCCGGCAAAGGCAGCGCGCAGATGCGCCGGATCATCGCGAATATTCCATCCCTCTTCGGCCCAGTCCTTGCGCTCTTCTACCGCGACAAGGTTAATAAATTCGCCCCCCCGCAGGGGATAGCTGACCAGATGCCGCCCCGGCCCCATATGCACGCGCGCCTCGGGTCCCGCGCCGACCGTATTGGGCACAATCGCCCGCCATGCCACCTGCCGCGTGAAAAACGGGCGGTCCCCGCCGTTCAACGCCTGCCGCAGTTTCGAATGTAACCCGTCCGCGCCGACCACCAGATCGCATTGCAGATGCGCGCCATTGGCCAGATGCACCTCGGGGCGCGGCCCCGGCGTGACCTCGGCCACCTGTTGCAGCAGGCGGATTTTCACCCCCGCATCGCGGGCACCCGTCGCCAGAATGTCAATTAAATCAGCACGGTGCAGGAAATAATACCGGCTATCGCCCAGCCGCGTCAGATCCAGCCGCACCACTTCGGCCCCGCCCGTGTCGCGCAGCGATACCGCCTGACCGCGCACAGCCGCGCCCGCCACCGCATCGCCCAGCCCCAGCGCCGCCAACACCCGCAACCCGTTGGGCGCAATCTGCAATCCCGCGCCAACCTCGGTGATGGCTTCGGCCTGTTCCAGCACGGTCACATCGGCCCCGCGCAACGCCAATGCCTGCGCCACGGCCAAACCGCCGATCCCCGCACCGATCACCACAATCTTTTGCCCTAGAATGCTCATCCCAGCCGCACCTTACTCCAACCGACATGCAAAGGGACGCCGAAGCAACAACCCCGGCGTCCCCCAATTCTTGCGCATACCAACAAATCAGTCGTCGCGATGCACTTTTTCGCGGCGCTCGTGGCGCTCCTGCGCTTCCAGCGTCATGGTGGCAATCGGGCGCGCATCCAGCCGCTTCAGGCTGATCTGCTCTCCGGTCACTTCGCAGTAACCGAAATCACCCTCGTCGATCCGGCGCAGGGCCGCGTCGATCTTGCTGACCAGCTTGCGTTGACGGTCGCGGGTGCGCAATTCCAATGCGCGGTCCGTTTCCTCGCTGGCGCGGTCGGTGACATCGGGAATGTTGCGCGTGCCGTCCTGCAACCCCTCGATGGTGTCGCGTGTGTCTTCCATCAGATCGGCTTTCCATGCATGTAATTTCTGCCGGAAATATTCAAGCTGACGGTCGTTCATGAACGGTTCGTCCTCGGTGGGACGGTAGTCTTCGGTCAAAACAGAATCCGCTTTCATACTTGCTCCCTCACTTTGGCCGTTTACCTATTTATCAAATGAATCAGGCATCCGGCACTCCCTCGGGCGCCCTGTTACTCCCTTGGTCGCAGTTTGTCACTACACGAAAGATTAGGAATTGCTACGGGATTGCACCCCGCCATGGTTAAGCATTAGGGTGCGAACCAATTGAACAGCAACAAGCCGGATATACGCATGAAATTCGAAGGAACCGCCTCTTACGTGGCCACCGATGATCTGATGGTCGCGGTCAATGCCGCCGTCACATTGGAACGCCCCCTGTTGGTCAAGGGCGAACCGGGCACCGGCAAAACCGAACTGGCCCGCCAGGTCGCCGAGGGCCTGGGCGTGCCGATGATCGAATGGAACATCAAATCCACCACCAAGGCACAGCAGGGCCTGTATGAATACGATGCCGTGTCCCGCCTGCGCGACAGCCAGCTGGGCGAGGAACGCGTGCATGATGTGAAAAACTACATCAAAAAGGGCAAACTCTGGCAGGCCTTCGAGGCCGAGCAAAAAATGGTTCTACTGATCGACGAGGTAGACAAGGCCGATATCGAATTCCCCAACGATCTGTTGCAGGAACTCGATAAGATGGAATTCCACGTTTACGAAACCGGTGAAACGATCAAGGCCCGCGTGCGCCCGATCGTGATCATCACCTCGAACAACGAAAAGGAACTGCCTGACGCATTCTTGCGCCGCTGCTTCTTTCACTACATCCGCTTTCCCGATCCCGACACCATGCGCGCCATCGTCGAAGTGCACCACCCCGGCATCAAGGAACAGCTTTTGACCACGGCCCTGACCCAGTTCTATGAACTGCGCGAAACATCGGGGCTCAAGAAGAAACCATCCACATCCGAGGTGCTGGACTGGCTGAAACTGCTCCTGGCCGAGGACCTGACCCCCGAAGACCTGAAACGCGACGGTGCCAACGCCCTGCCCAAACTGCACGGCGCATTGTTGAAAAACGAACAAGACGTGCATCTGTTCGAACGGCTGGCCTTCATGGCGCGCTCGCAACGGTGATGTAAGGGTTCGATAAAACAAAAGGGGCGGCCAACTGGTCGCCCTTTTTCTGTCCGCAGGCTTTTATGGGCTGGGTCACCGGGCCTTGGGGCGCGCGCCGCTACCGGCCCACCGATATTTCGCCTCCGATTGACCTCTTTCCTTTGATAGAAAACTCCCGGAATATTTCACGATTACGCAGCAGAACATGCGTCACTTGCCCCCTGCGCAGACCTGCCCAATTCCTCGCGCAGCGCAGCGATTCAGACTTTTCCAGACCTGACAAGCCCCCCTGTCAGAATTTCCGCACACCCCCGCCATGCCCCTGCCCCATTGCGCCGGGCGATCCCCCGGTGCGGCGCACCCGCTCCCCGCGAAAACCACGCATAATCAACACCCTACAAAGTGACCCTAAGTCACCTGAAACAATGTTGATTAACTTTTTCTTAACCAGAAACAGTCACCCTAAGTGCCTGTTTTACAACAGCCAAACCGCAAAGCGAATCGCCGATTCGTGCCCCAGAATCGCCTGCCCCATTTCTGCCACAATTCATCCTTAACGCCGACTTTAAGAGGGGCGAAGTTTCCTCAGACAAAAATAAAACCGAGGCAGACAACTATGACCGGGACGATGACCTGCACATGCGCCACTCGCATGGGCCTGGGGCTGTGCCCTATATGTTTTCACCATGCCGCCCCCATGATCGGGGGCGCATAGGATGAACCTTTACCGCATCGTCTTGCCCGTGTGCCTGATGCTGGGTGCCTGCGTGCCCAGCCTGACACCCGAAACACCCACCCGCGCTTTCACCGCCACGAATGAAAGCGCCCTGCCCCCGATGAAAACATTCTCGGCGCCGCGCCCCGATCGTGTGCGCCAGTCCAACCGCGATATTGCCCGCGATTTTCTGGACCTGACATTCCAGTTGGAATCCGGCCGCAACCTGCCCGTGCTGACCCGTTTCGAGGGGCCGATTTCGGTGCGCGTCACCGGCAATGCGCCCGTATCCCTGTCCATGGATCTGAACCGCGTGCTGCACCGGCTGCGCAGCGAAGCGGGCATGAAAATTGCCCAAACCAACGGTGAAACCGCAAATATCACCATTCAGGCCGTGCCGCGCTCGGCCATCCGCAAGGCCCTGCCGCAGGCCGCCTGTTTCGTGGTGCCCAACATCACGCAACTGTCGCAATATGCCAGCGCCCGCCGCACCCCGCGCACCGATTGGGGCCGCCTGCGCACCCGCGAACAAATGGCCATCTTTGTGCCCGCCGATGCCGCCCCCCAAGAAGTGCGTGATTGCCTGCACGAGGAACTGGCACAGGCGCTCGGGCCGCTGAATGACCTCTATCGCCTGCCCGATTCCGTGTTCAACGATGACAATGTGCATACCGTGCTGACCGGATACGACATGCTGATCCTGCGGCTGATGTATGCGCCCGAATTGCGCTCTGGCATGACCCGCCGTCAGGTGGCCGAGGTCCTGCCCGCCCTGTTGACCCGCATGAATCCCGCTGGCGAAGGCATGGCCCCGCGCCGCCTGCCAACCACACCCCGCGCCTGGGTCAAATCCATCCAGTCCGCACTTGGCCCCGGCACCGGCCCGATGGAACGCCGCGCCGCCGCCCGCGAGGCATTGTCAATTGCCACCGTCATGGGCTGGCAGGATCACCGCCGCGCCTTTTCGCTCTATGCCATGGGCCGCTTGACCCAACCCTATGACCCCGCAGCGGCGCAAACCTATTTCACACAGGCCGATGCCATCTATGCCCGCACGCCCCATACCGAATTGCACCGCGCCTATGTTGCCTCGCAAATGGCCGCCTTTTCCCTGTCGCAGGGGGATGCCGACCGCACCATTGCGCTGGTGTCGCCGCACCTGACCACCGCCGCCCGCCATGAAAACGCGGCCCTGCTCTCTACCCTCATGCTGCTGCGCGCCGAGGCGCTGGACCTGTCGGGCCGTGGCGTCGAAGGACGCGCCGTTCGTCTGGACAGTCTGGGCTGGGCGCGCTACGGCTTTGGGGCGGACTGGGCCGTGCGTGCGAAACTGCGCGAAATCGGTTCCCTCAGCCCGCTAAAAGGGAGAAACGGGCGGATATGATCGTTCTGGCAGGCGCTTTGATCGGCGCAATCATCGGTGGGGGCATCGCCGCCAAACGTGGCGGTAAACCCTTGGATATCCTGCAATATGCAGTGGTTTACCTGATGATATTCGCCGTGATCGGCCTGTTCATCACCATCATCGCCCATCGCATTTACGTCGCTTAGGGGGGCGCGCCATGTTCCTCCCCTTCTTTGACAATCTGCGCCGCGAAGGCGTGCCGGTGTCGCTGCGCGAATACCTGTCCTTTCTCGAGGGGATGAAAGCCGGGCTGACCACCTATGATGTCGAAGGGTTCTATTACCTCGCCCGCACAGTGATGGTCAAAGATGAGCGCAACCTCGATAAATTCGACCGCGCCTTTGCCACCACTTTCAAAGGGTTGGACCAGATCAGCATGGATCAGGTGATGGAGGCCGTGGACATCCCCGCCGACTGGCTGCGCTCCATGGCGGAAAAACACCTGAGCGAAGAAGAGAAAGCCGAAATCGAGGCTTTGGGCGGCTTTGACAAGCTGATGGAAACCCTGAAAAAACGGCTCGAAGAACAAAAAGGCCGCCATCAGGGGGGCAACAAATGGGTCGGCACCGGCGGCACCTCGCCCTTTGGCGCCGATGGTTACAACCCCGAAGGGGTGCGCATCGGGCAGGAAAAATCCCGCCACCAGCGCGCGGTCAAGGTCTGGGACAAACGCGAATTCAAAAATCTGGACGACACCGTCGAACTGGGCACACGCAACATCAAGGTCGCGCTGAAACGCCTGCGCCGTTGGGCGCGTGACGGCGCGCATGACGAACTTGACCTTGATGGCACCATCCGCGCCACCGCCGAACACGGCTACCTTGATGTCAAAACCCGCCCCGAACGGCGCAACGCGGTCAAGGTGCTGCTGTTTCTGGACATCGGCGGCTCTATGGATCCGCATGTCAAAGTGGTCGAGGAACTGTTCTCGGCCGCGCGCAGCGAATTCAAACATCTGGAACATTTCTATTTCCACAATTGCCTCTATGAAGGCGTCTGGAAAGACAACCGCCGCCGCTGGGACCAGCAAACCCCCACATGGGAGGTGCTGCGCACCTATGGTTCTGATTACAAATGCATATTTGTCGGCGATGCCTCGATGTCACCCTATGAAATCGCCTATCCCGGCGGGGCCAATGAACACTGGAACGAAGAGGCGGGCCAGACATGGCTGACCCGCGCCCGCGAACAATGGCCCAACCATATGTGGATCAATCCGGTGCCGGAAAAATACTGGGGCTACACCCATTCCATCGGTCTGGTGCAGGAAATTTTCGAAAACCGCATGGTGCCGATGACCCTGTCGGGCATCGAAAAGGGCATGAAGGAACTGACGCGCTGACCCCGCGCCCGGCACTTTCAAAATCCCGATTTTCTCGATTGCGCTTGCCTTGATGAAACTGATCGCCACCTTCTCAACCCTGCTCGCCTGCCTTGGATCCGGTGCCAAGGCGGCCTCGATCTGCACCCTGATCGCCAATGGCGATAGCGATGAAATCCTTTTGCAAACAGGCGATTGCACCACCCGCGTCACCCCCGCATCGACCTTCAAAATCCCGCTGGCCTTGATGGGCTATGACACCGGAATTTTGCAAGATGCGCATAATCCGACACTGCCATTTCGCGCCGGATATGCCGATTGGGGCGGCGAAAACTGGCGCCAACCCACCGATCCGCAACGCTGGATGGCATATTCGGTCGTGTGGTATTCCCGCCAGATCACCCCCTTGCTCGGGGTGCGGCAACTGGCGGCCTATGCCTCTGCGTTTGACTACGGGAATGCTGATTTTTCAGGGGATTACGGGCAATCCAACGGGTTAGAACGGGCATGGATGACCTCCTCTTTGAAAATTTCTCCGGCAGAACAGGTCCGGTTCTTGTCGCGTATGAACCGCTATGATCTGCTGGTTTCGCGCCAGGCGGTCGATGCCACCCGAACCATTGTCACATCCACCGATACCCCCGAGGGCTGGCGCATCCAGGGCAAAGCAGGCACCGCCTATCCGCGACAGGATTCGGGTAGTTTTGATTACTCCAAGGGCTGGGGCTGGTTCGTCGGCTGGGCAGAACGGGGCGATACGCGGCTGGTTTTCGCGCATCTGCTGCAAGACGAACAGCGCCACCCCCAATCCCCCGGACAGCGTGCAAAGCTGGAATTTATAAACAATTTCAACGCCCTAATGGCAGATCAATGAACATAGCCAAGCTTCTGGCCATGGTGTCCCTTATCTTTGCCCCGGCCCCCGCGCTGGCTCAAGATCTGGCTCCAGATCTGGCCCAAAATCTGGCGGGCAAAACATGGCGCGAACAAAAATGCATCCTGTACCAAAGCGCGTGGCATGATGCGCTTGGCCTTGTCGATGCGACCGGCCTCAGCCGCGGTTTCATTGCGGGCAACGATGCCTTTGTCGCCAGCGGTTGCCTGACAGGGCGCAAAATTTGCCCCCGTTCCAAGGCCGAATATGACATGGCCAACCTGTTAACGATGATGACCATGAACGAGGGCATGGCCAGCACCTTTGTGCCCTTTTCCTGCGCCACCGACTGACCCTGTGCCACCATCCATCAACAGCCAACAGATCGCGCTGCCGGACACGTTGGAACAAACCGCCTTCTGCCCCCCTTGCCTTCGACCGCCACAAAACCCAAACTGCACGGACCATCACGGCGGCCGCACAACAGGCCAAACCACACAACGCATCGCCCGCACCCAACAGGAGCAGCGAAACCACCATGGATATGCCCTTCACCTCTTCGGCCTATGACGCATTGCAAAACGCCACGCCCGATTTCGCGCGTTGGGAACCCTTGGGCCGGTTTTATGCGGCGCAATATCCGACCGGATTATACTGTATGAAGTCCTTTCTCTGGTTTCTGTTGCCCTTGACTGATGCCCGCAACCCCGCCGACCGCCCCGGCGACCTGATCATCGGTGATGCGGGGCATGCCGAAATCACCCTGCGCCAGCATCAATTCGGCATCTACGCCTATCACCCGGGCCAAGACCGATATGACCATATCGCGCCCGACCTGCCCGCCTATGTCAATGGCTGGCGCATGGGGCAGTTGCAATTCTGATGCCCCTGGCACCAACCTAGCGCGGCAGTGGTTAACAAAACCCGAAAAACATACGATTTACCCCCCTGTTTTATACGAAACATACGAAATCGCCCGCCTTGTCACAGATCCTGCGCGGCCCCATATTCCCCCTATGATCAAATTCACGCCCATCCTGTTGGCCATCCTTTACGCGCTGGTGATGTATCGGTTTTCAGTGTGGAAAACGCTAAAAGACCTTGACCGCCAGTCGTCCGAACTGGCCGATCCCGCGTTGCAGCCTGTGTTCACCAAAATGGCCAAAGCACTGGATATTCCGCGCATCCGCGTGCATCTCTATGAAATCGAACCGATCAACGGATTGGCCGCGCCAGACGGTCGCATCTTTATAACCCGTGGATTTTACAACAAATTTCGCGACGGCGCATTCACAGACGAGGAAATCGCATCGGTGATTGCCCATGAATTGGGCCATGTCGCATTGGGCCATTCGCGCCGCCGGATGATTGATTTTTCCGGCCAGAATGCGATCCGCGTCACGCTGTCGATGGTGCTGGGGCGCATCATTCCGGGTGTTGGCCCGTGGTTGGCCGGCCTATTAACCACCCTTTTGGCCGCGCGTCTGTCGCGGTCTGATGAATACGAGGCAGACGAATACGCCGCCGCATTGCTGACCAAGGCAGGCATCGGGATCGAGCCACAAAAGTCAATGTTTTCAAAGTTAAGCGCCCATACAGCGGGCAATTCCACGCCCCCCGCATGGCTGCTAAGCCACCCCAAAACCCAAGACCGCATTCAGGCAATCGACGCCCATTCCAAACGCTGGACCACATGAACCTGCCCCGCCCGATACGCAGAATAGGATATGCGTTTGGTGCCATTCTGGCCGTGGTGGCCGTGGTGGGCGGGCTGGTCCTGTTGCAGCCGAAACAGGATATCGCACAGCATCTGGTGCCCGTCACCCGAACCCAGCCAAGCATCACCAGCCATCAGGGCAAAGCCCCCGCAAGCCCGATCCTAGAAATCACCGTGACCCTGCCTAATGGCGCAGCTTGGCGCTTTTCTCAGGACGACACCGCCGCCCTGCGCCGCGCGCAATTCCTATGTGTGGCAGAACAAAAGGGCCGCATTATTGCCCTGCCCCATTATCGCGTGATTGGTCCCGCGCCCTGCCCTGCTGAAATACCAGTCATGGCTGATTGAAACACAAAGGGGTCTAACAGGCCGTTAACATCGCGTGCAGATCACGCGCTCAGGGCCTTGCCCAGACGTGGCAGGCGTGCCTTTTTCATCAGCTTGCGCATCTCCCATGGCTGGCCCGACAGGCGCTGCGCCTCTTGGCGCACCGACTCGGCCACGCGGGCCACGGCATCGGGGTTAACCTGCCAGAATCCCAGCAGAAATTCATCGGGTGCGATGCGCGACAGCCCCTCTTCGGCCAGAATATTCGCGGGAAAATCCTTGGCGTTCATGGTGACGATCACATCGGCTGATCCGGCAATCGCGGCGGCCAGAACGTGGGTATCCGCAGGGTCGGGCAGCCACAAACGGGCCTCTAATCCGCTGCCATATTGCACGGCGGCGGCGGGCCATGCCGCCTGCACCATCGCCGCCTCGGCCTGTGCCTGGGCTGCGCCTTCCGGTCCGAGTTTGCGCGCGGCGCGGGTCCATTCCTCGATGATTCGGGTCGACCATTGCGGGGTGAACATCCCCGCCCGCGCCACGCCCAACAGCACCTCGCGCATCACTGTGGGATACAGCACGCAGGTGTCCAGAACCGCCCTCACAGCCGGTAAAACAGCGCCTTGAGGTAACCGGTTTCTGCCAGTTGCGGCAGCAGCGGATGGTCCGGCCCCGCCGATCCGGTATGGATCAATTGCGCACTGCGCCCCGCCCGCCCGATGCCACGGGTCGAAGAGGCGCGGAATTTGCCCAGATCAGCGGCATGGGAACAGGAACACAGGCCCAGATACCCGCCATCGCTCACCAATCCGGCTGCCAGTCGCGCGATGCGTTCATAGGCGCGCAACCCTGCCTCGAGTGCGGGTTTGGTGGGGGCAAATGCGGGCGGATCACAGATCACCACATCGAATGTCACGCCCTCTTCGCCCAGCTTGGTCAACACGTCGAATGCATCGCCCTTGCGGACCTCGAAACGGTCGGAAACGCCTGTGAATTCAGCACCTTGCGTGGCCAAAGACAGCGCAGGTTCGGACCCGTCCACGGCCAGGGCATGGCGGGCCCCCGCCGCCAATGCGGCCAGCGAAAAGCCACCAACATGGGAAAACACATCCAGCACCCGCGCGCCCTTGCACAGGCTGGCGGCAAAGGCGTGATTGGGCCGCTGATCAAAGAACAATCCGGTTTTTTGCCCGCCCTCAAGGTCGGCCATATAGGTGGCGCCATTCATCGGCACGGGCACAGGGGCGGATGGCATCGCGCCGCATAAAACGGCGCTGTCCTCGTCCAGCCCTTCCAGTGATCGCGCGCGGCCGGTGGCGTTTTTGATGACGGTGGTCACGCCCGTGACCTCGCACAACGCGGCACATAGCATATCAATACGCACGTCCGCCCAGGCGGCATTGGGTTGCACCACCGCAATATCGCCAAAACGGTCGATCACCACGCCGGGCAAACCGTCGGCTTCGGCATGGACCAGCCGGTAAAACGGCGCATCATACAGGCGTTCGCGCATGTCCAAGGCACGGCGCAACCGCGTGGCAAACCAAGCCTGATCAATCACCGCCGATGTGTCGCGATCCAGCATCCGGCCCACGATGCGCGATGCGGTGTTGACGGCCACCAGCCCCAGCTCGTTGCGCTCGTCATCCAGCAACAGGGCAACCGATCCCGCCGCAATCGCCTTGCTGCGGCGATCCAGAACAAGTTCGTTGTCATAAACCCATGGCGCGCCGTGCCGGATGGCGCGGGCGTTGGCCTTGGGTTTCAGGCGAAGGGCGGGCAATGAAGAAGAGGGCGCTGTCATAAGCGCCCTCTTACCTGCCTTCCCGACCCGTGGGAAGGTGAATTATATCGCGATCAATACCGCGGTTTTGGCGCTTCCAGACCGGCGACCTGTTTGTCGACAACATCGCTGGTCGATCCTGGGAAACGCAGCTCTTGCTCCACCACATTGGCCAGGTGTTTGGTAATGCGCACCTTTTGCGTCAGACCCTTGGATTCGGCCATCAATGCGCGGGTGCCGCCGTAACCCTTTAGGTTGGCCTGCACCGCATGCGTTGGCACGATAATCGCCCCCGTCACCGGATCGGTCACCGTCATGTTAAAGGCGATCGAATGCACGCCACCCACGGTATAGCGGGTTTTCTGCGTCAAGGCGTGGAACCGTGTCAGGGTGATTTCCACCTTGACCGGCAACGCGCCATTTCCGGTTTCCTCCCGTGCAATTTTCAGGCTCTGGTCGAAAATCGCGGCGATCTGGGCATGGCGATCCCCCAGCGGGTCCTCGCGCCACACGATATCCCCCACAGGGTAATACATGTTGGCCTCAGATGATTTCAGGCTGCGTGGCACGGCGATTTCGTAATCCACAATCGTGACCGAGGCCGCGACCGGTTTGGTCTGGTCCACTGCGGCCAAGGGCGCGCTTTCCAGCGGCGCGTTGCGGGTTGCCACGTCCATGCCGCCACATGCGGTCAGGCCCAATGCGGCGGTCATCGCCAGAATGATACGTGCATGTTTCATAAGATGCCTCCTCGCGGGCAATCCCTGCCCTGTTTTAATCTTGGTTAACTTTTCGCCGGGAATTGGGGCGGGAATGCGGCCAAACCTGTGCAATTGCTGGATTTATGGGTCGGGATGAGTCAATTATGCCACAGGGCGGCGATCCGAAACTGATCCGGCCATTTCCGCCCGGGGGGATTGTTAGCGCAAACATTGCTTGATATGACAGGCCAACCGCACCGCTTGCGATAGAAAAGGAACGCGCCATATGGCACTGCACCCAACAGTCGAAGCCGTCACCGCCCGTATCATCGCGCGCTCTGCCGCAACGCGCGGTCCCTACCTTGACCGGATGCGCCGCGCCGCCGAGGCAGGGCCAGCCCGCGCCCATCTGACCTGTGGCAATCAGGCCCACGCCTATGCCGCCATGGGAGAGGCACAGGGCGATCTGGCCGCTGCGCGTGCGCCCAATATCGGCATCATCACCGCCTATAATGACATGCTGTCGGCGCATCAGCCGTTTGAACGCTTTCCCGATCTGATCCGCGACACAGCCCGCAAAAACGGCGCTACGGCGCAGGTGGCGGGGGGGGTGCCGGCCATGTGTGATGGCGTGACACAGGGCCAACCGGGGATGGAATTGTCGCTGTTTTCCCGCGATGTCATCGCCCTGGCCGCTGGTGTGGCCCTGTCGCACAACTGCTTTGACGCCTCTGTCTATCTGGGGGTCTGCGATAAAATCGTGCCGGGGCTGGTCATGGCCGCCGCCACCTTTGGCCATATCCCCGCAATATTCCTGCCCGCAGGGCCGATGACCAGCGGATTGCCCAATGACGAAAAGGCCAAGGTGCGTCAGCAATTCGCCACCGGCGATATTGGCCGGGAGGAGTTGATGGCCGCCGAAATGGCATCCTATCACGGGCCGGGCACATGCACATTCTATGGCACCGCCAACTCCAACCAGATGCTGATGGAATTCATGGGGCTGCACCTGCCGGGTGCGTCCTTCGTCAACCCCAACACGCCCATGCGCGACGCCTTGACCGTGGCGGGTGTGGAACGCGCCCTTGGCATGACCGCGCTTGGCAATGATTACCGCCCCGCCTGCGACGTGCTGGACGAACGTGCCTTTGTGAACGGCGTCGTCGGGCTGATGGCCACGGGCGGGTCCACCAATCTGGTGCTGCACCTGCCCGCCATGGCCCGCGCCGCCGGAATTATACTGGAACTGGACGATTTCAACGCCCTGTCTGCCGCCACGCCCCTGATGGCCCGCGTCTATCCCAACGGGCTGGCCGACGTGAATCATTTCCATGCCGCAGGTGGCCTGACCTATATGATAGGCGAACTGCTGGACGCCGGCTTACTGCACCCCGACAGCCCCACCGTGATGGGCAGCGGGCTGGCCGACTATGTGCAGGAACCAAAACTGCGCGATGGCCGCGCCATATGGGAACCTGCACCGCGCCAATCCCTGAACGATAAAATACTGCGCCCCGCCACGGATCCGTTTCAACCCACGGGCGGGCTGCAACAACTGTCGGGCAATCTGGGGCTGGGGATGATCAAAACATCCGCCGTCGATCCCGACCGCCACGTGATCGAAGCCCCCGCACGGGTGTTCCACACCCAAGACGCCGTGAAAGCCGCATTCAAAGCGGGCGAATTCACCAGCGATACCATCATCGTGGTCCGGTTTCAGGGACCACAGGCCAATGGCATGCCCGAATTGCACGGGCTGACCCCCACATTGGCGGTGCTACAGGATCGCGGGCTAAAGGTGGCACTGGTCACCGACGGGCGCATGTCCGGCGCATCGGGCAAGGTGCCCTCGGCCATCCATATCTCGCCCGAAGCAGCCGCAGGCGGTCCGCTGGCCCTGCTGCAAGACGGGGATATTCTGCGACTGGATGCCACCACAGGCAGAATTGAAACACTGGCCGATCTGTCCGGCCGCCAACCCGCCACGCCCGATCTCAGCGCAAATTCCCATGGCATCGGGCGCGAATTGTTCGAAACCTTCCGCCGCAATGTCGGCCCCGCCGCCCAAGGCGCCGCCGTCGTCGTCTAACCCAATTCAAAGGCCCGAACCATGACCCCGCACCAAATCAGCCAAGCCACCGAAGCCCTGTGCCGCCGCGCCCCCGTGGTGCCCGTGCTGGTGGTCAAAGATGCCGCAACCGCCGCCCCGCTGGCCCGCGCTTTGGTCGCGGGCGGCCTCCCCGCGCTCGAGGTGACACTGCGCACCCCCGCCGCATTGGATGTGATCCGCGAAATGGCCACAGTGGCGGGCGGCATTGTCGGCGCAGGCACCCTGCTGACCCCAGATGACGTGAAAGCCGCCAAAGAGGCAGGCGCAACCTTCGGTGTCTCACCCGGTGCAACCGACCGCGTGCTGGACGCAGCCGAGGACATGGACCTCCCCCTGCTCCCCGGCGCGGCAACCGCATCCGAGGCCATGCGCCTGCTGGAACGCGGCTACAGCGTGCAAAAATTCTTTCCCGCCGAAGCCGCAGGCGGGGCCAACCTGCTGAAATCCCTGTCATCGCCGCTGCCGCAAATCCGGTTCTGCCCGACAGGCGGCGTCAGCCTGAAAAACGCGCGCGATTACCTGTCGCTGCCCAACGTGCTTTGCGTCGGCGGCAGCTGGGTCGCCCCCGCCACCATGGTCGACTCAGGTGATTGGGGCGGCATCACCAAACTGGCAAGCGAGGCGGCAGCCTTGAGCTGACACCCCCATGTCTTGAGCTGACACACCCATGGACTTGCGCCGCCCCACCCTTTCATTGTTCCACAAATACCTCCCGCCGGAGGCTCCAAACCATGCCAGAAACACAAGGACCGGCGTTCAACCCCCCAAACGCAAAACCAGAACCACCGCTTGCCACAGCGCAATTCCTTGGTCGGCTTCTCCAGCCTCTTAATTCCTTGGTCGGCTTCTCCAGCCTCTCAATTCCTTGGTCGGCTTCTCCAGCCCCTCAGTTCCTTGGTCGGCTTTTCCAGCCACTTAATTCCTTGGTCGGCTTTTCCAGCCTCCGCGCCTCTTCGGTTGTGCAATGGCGTGCAGCCCCTCGGCCAGAATGCCGCTCATCGGATGGTCAGGATCAACCGCGCCATAGCGCGACAATAGATCCGTCAGCGCCACACGCTGCTCTATCCCCTCGGGCAGGCCCAAGGCCCAATCCAGAAAAATGGTGCGACACTCGCCCGCGCTGATCCCCTCTATGCGATAGGATTCTCGGATCAACCCCTTGGGATCAAACTGGTCTTTTTCTCGTATCATTGCTTCACCCACCCTTGATTAACGCATCAATATACGCCGCGACCTGCGCGGGCAAATCCGTCAACGCCGCTTTCAGCGCGTCCAGCGTCGTGCAACCGGTCTCGCGCAGCAACATCACTGCGCCGCCGCCGCCAATATCGGTGTCGCGCAGCGGTTTTTCCGATATCAGCTTTGCAACCGCCTGCACATGCCAGCACAGACAATAACACCGCGCCAGCGTGGCATGGCCTTCGGCATCCAGCCAGCCCAATGCCTCTGCTGCCGCCAGACCATCCAGCGTGGCGCGCGCATCCGACCCCGATACCAGCAAGGCCCCCTGCGCCAGCAATTCGATATCCTGCAAACGGCCGGGGCCGACTTTGGCCTCCCATTCACCGTCAGCGGCCTTGGCGGCGAAAATACGCGCGCGCATTTCGCCCAATTCGCGCAGGACATCGGCCTGCGGGTTGCTTTTGCGGACCACGGCGCAGCGCACCCTTTCCACATCAGCCGCCAGCCCCGCGTCCCCTGCCACGGCGCGGGCACGGGTCAGGGCCAGATGTTCCCAGACCCATGCCTGCGTCATCTGGTAATCGCGAAACGACGCCAGCGAGGTCGCAACCGGCCCCTGCGTGCCCGAGGGGCGCAACCGCATGTCGACCTCGTATAACCGCCCCTGCGCCATCTGCGCCGTCATCGCCGTGACCAATGCCTGCGTCAGACGCGCATAATAGGCCCGCGCAGCCAGCGGGCGGCGGCCCTCGCTTGCCTCAACCCCATCAGCATCATAGATCACGATCAGATCCAGATCCGAGGTGGCATTCAGGCGCGCCGCGCCCAAACTGCCCATGCCCAGAACCATGGCCCCGCGCCCCGGCGCATCGCCGTGTTTCAACGCAAACTGCGCCAGAACCTGCGGATAGAGCGCCGCCAGCGATGCGCTTGCCAGATCGGCATATTGCTCGCCTGCCTCTTCTGATCCGATCAACCCGCGCAGGTGATGCACACCGATGCGGAAATGCCATTCCTTGGCCCAACGTCGGGCCATATCCAGTTTGCTTTCGTAATCTTCCTCACGGGTCAGGATCGCTGACAATTCATCCGTCAGGGCCCCGGCACCCGGCCAATCGGCAAAGAAACCGCCGCCAATCACCGCGTCAAACACCCCCGCATTGCGCGACAGATACCGCGCCAATGCCGGTGCGGTGCCAGCAATATCCACCAGTAAATCAATCAGCTGCGGGTTGGCATCGAACAGCGAAAACACCTGCACCCCCGCGGGCAGCCCCCCCAGAAACCCGTCAAACGCCAGCAGGGCATCATCGGGGCGCGCCGTATCGCGCAACCGCGACAGGATTTCAGGGCGCAGGCGGTCGAAAATTTCCACCGCGCGGGCCGAACGCAACGCCGGATAGCTTTTCCAACGCTGTGTCACCTCGATGTCAAAGGTGGTTTCGCTGGTTTCCGGCGCAGGTTTCACGCTGTCCTGAGCAAAGAAACCCTCGGCCAGTTCGTGAACCTCGGCCAGATTGTCGCGCAAATCCTGCTCCATCGTGGCGCGTTCCAGCCCCATCATCGCCGCCAGACGGTCGAACCCTTCGTCATTATGGGGCAGGCTGTGGGTCTGGGCATCATTGATCATTTGTAGCCTATGTTCGACCTCGCGGTGGCTGCGGTAATGGCGGGTCAGGGTCTGGGCCACGTCCCGGGGCACCCAGCCCTTGTCGGCCAGCACCGCCAGCCCGTCCACCGTGCCACGCAGGCGCAGATCAGCATCGCGCCCGCCCGCAATCAACTGTCGGGTCTGGGTGAAAAATTCGATCTCGCGGATGCCACCACGGCCCAGCTTCATATTGTGATCCGGCAGGCGGATGCGCCCGCCCGTGCCTTTGTGTTCGCGATAGGCCAACCGCATATCATGGGCATCCTGAATCGCGGTGAAATCCAGATGTTTACGCCAGACAAAGGGGCGCAGCGTGTCCAGAAACCGCGTGCCGGCAGCCAGATCACCGGCCGCAGGGCGGGCCTTGATATAGGCGGCGCGTTCCCATGTGCGGCCCAGACTTTCGTAATAGGTTTCCGCCGCGGCCATCGCCATGCAGACCGGCGTCACCGACGGATCGGGGCGCAGGCGCAGGTCGGTGCGAAAGACGTATCCTTGCGCGGTGATATCATTCAGCATGGCGGCCATTTTGCGGGTGGCGCGCACGAATGACGCGCGGGCCTCCATCCAGTCGTCGGCGTCAAAACGGGTTTCATCGAACAGGCAGATCAGGTCGATGTCGGATGAATAGTTCAATTCGAACGCGCCCATTTTCCCCATGGCAAGGGCGACCATGCCGCCGCCGTTTTCAGCCCAGTCCGGGGTGGCGCCGGGCAGTTTGCCACGTTTGATTTCCGCGCCGATGCTGGCACGCAGCGCCAGATGCGCCGCCAGATCGGCGAAACGGGTCAGGGTTCCGGTGACCTGTTCCAGCGTCCAGACCCCGCCCAGATCGGCCAGCCCACAGATCAGCGCAACGCGCCGCTTTCCCTGACGCAAGGCCGAGGCAAGTTGATCCGGCGCGGTGTCCCGCAGGGCATCAAACAGGGCATCCACTGCGGTTTCGGGCGCGTCCAATGCGGCGGGCAACCAAGCGGATTCTTTCATCACCAGCCCGCGCAGATAGGGCGCGCAGCCCCCTGCCCCCGCGATCAGCTGCGCCACATCGCCCGTCGCATCGGGCACAGCAGCAAGGGTTTCGGCCCCGCGATCAGGGTCGTAGGCGCGTGGCAATCGGGTGATGCGGGTGGTGAAATTCTGATCTGTCATAACGGGCGCAAGATGCGCCGCCGCCGCGGGCTGGTCAATGCACCGCGTTGCCGCAATTCCCCCGAATTACAGGGATTCCAATGCGGCAACCACAATGCAATCCCGAAAAAATGACCGGCAAAACACCCACTAAGCCACTGTTATATAATCGTAATACAAAATAATGTAAAAAACATTCACATCACCTCTTGCGCAATGGCTTGCCTCCTCCCATCTTTCATAATGTGAAACGCATTCACATTGAAACAAAACGGAGAGAGACATGACCACCGCCGCCTATACTTCCAGCCCCGCAGCCCCTCGGCGCGACAGCTGGCTATCACGGGCCGAAGCGTGGCTGGACGATCGCGGCAAAGGTGCCTGGATCGCGGCCATGGTGCTTGGCTTTATTTTCGTCTGGCCCGTCGGGCTGGCCCTTCTTGGCTATATGATCTGGAGCAAACGCATGTTCAACACACCCTGCCGTCAACACCGTTCACGCCGCATGGCCGGACACGGATTTTCCGCGATGAAACCATCGGGCAACCGCGCATTCGACGCCTATAAGGAAGAAACCCTGCGCCGATTGCAGGAAGAACAGGAAAATTTTGAATCCTTCCTCGAACGGCTGCGCGAAGCCAAGGACAAGGCCGAATTCGACCAGTTCATGGATGACCGCGCCAAGGCAGCCGCCAATGCGCCCCAATCCGAGGACGAACCGCGCAGCGCCTGATCCGGCGATTGCCGATAGAAACCAGATGCGCCCCCCCTCCTCCCCCGGGGTTGTGGCGCATCGCATCGGCCAGCGGTCCCCGACCGGCTGGCCGGTGCGAAAACAAAAACCCCGGAACACAGCACTGACAATTCGTTTGTGCACCCTATATCAGTCCCACCAACCGGAGCCACAGATGCAAAACGCCCGCCCCTATGCGCAACAGCAACGCGCCCGCGACCATGATGTTAGGGCGCTGCCTGATCCTGACACCCAGCCGGAATTCTATGCCGATACCGCCAGCAAACGCGCCATTGCATGGGTGGTTGATGCGATCCTGATTGGCATTTTGTGTTTCTTTGCGGTGATAATGACCGTGTTCATCGGGCTGTTCTTTTTGCCGGTGATCTGGATGGTTCTCAGCTTTGCCTACCGTGTTGTGACGCTTGCCAACGGGTCGGCCACATGGGGCATGCGCCTGATGGCGATTGAATTTCGCAACGCGCAGGGCATGCGTTTCAATCTGGGCGAGGCATTCCTGCATACGCTGGGTTACACGCTGTCGCTGGCGGTGTTTCCGTTGCAACTGGTGTCGGCGGTATTGATGATGACCACGGCGCGGGGTCAGGGTTTGACCGATCATGTAATGGGCAGCGTGGCGCTGAATCGCAGCGCCGCCTACTGACCCCGCACAACGCGCTTTCTGCCCGAGAGTTAACGATAGCTTTACACACCCCCTTGGCCTTGGGCAGTGCCGTTGCTATCATCCTGCGAACCATCCCACGAGACCAATCACGGCAACAGATCGGACCCTATGCGCCACACACTTCCTGTCGCACCGCAGTTTTACGTGACCGCGCCGCAACCCTGCCCCTATCTGGAGGGCCGGCAAGAGCGAAAGCTGTTCACCGCCCTACAGGGCGAAGGATGCCAGTCATTGAACGACGGGTTGTCAAAACAGGGGTTCCGCCGGTCGCAGAACGTGCTGTATCGCCCGTCGTGCAGCGATTGTAACGCCTGCATGTCGGCCCGCATCCGCGTGGCCGATTTCGCCCCCACCAAAAGCCAGAAACGCGCGATCCGGCGCAACAGCGGGCTGGTGCGCCGCGCCACATCACCATGGGCCAGCGAAGACCAATACGACCTGTTCCGCAAATATCTGGACGGGCGCCACGCCGATGGCGGCATGGCCGATATGGATGTGTTCGAATTCGCCGCGATGATCGAAGAAACCCCGATCCGCACCCGTGTGGTGGAATATCACGATAGTGACAGCGGCGAACTGGCCGCCGTCTGCCTGACCGATGTGTTCGATGACGGGGTTTCAATGGTCTATTCGTTTTTCGACCCCGCGCGGCAAAAAGACAGCC
Organism: Paracoccaceae bacterium; assembly: GCA_050633465.1. Taxonomy (GTDB): domain Bacteria; phylum Pseudomonadota; class Alphaproteobacteria; order Rhodobacterales; family Rhodobacteraceae; genus UBA3069. The sequence continues at coordinate 103,727 of JBOEGO010000002.1, forward strand.
TGGGCACCTATATCATTCTGGATCACATCCAGATCGCCCGCGAGGCCAATCTGCCCTATGTCTATCTGGGCTATTGGGTGCCGGATTCGCCCAAAATGGGATACAAGGCGCGGTTTGCCGGGGTGGAATTGTTCGTCGGCGGGCAATGGGAAAAAATGCGTGATCCGGCGGATTATTCGGCGCAGGTCCACCCCATGGAAACCGCCCCGATTGCCGAACAGGTTGCCGCGATTTCGCTGCCAGAGCTGCGCAGCGGGCGTGGTTAAGCCGTTATAGGTCCTGCCATTCCGGCAGGTTCAGGGCCTTTGCCTCGGTTCTGATCAACAGCGCCCATAGCATCGCGGCCCCCATGGCCAGCGGTGCCATATCCAGCGGGCTGTAATACACGCTTTGCGCCAGAATCCCGTATACCAGCGCACAGACATAGGCCAGATATAGCCCCGCCCATGTCAGCGCCATACAGGCCGGAAACAGCGCCAGTGTGGCCATTGCCCAGGGCATGAAATGCAACGGGCGTGGCGCAAAACCGGCCAGCCGCAACTGCTGGAAAATCCAGGGATAGCTGTCAGGCGTGCCATGTCCCGACCGCTGCATCAGGTCCAGCGCCATGTCCAGACGCTCGGTTCGGGATTTGACCCGTTTGGGCACGAATTGATGCGCCGATTGCATGGGCAATTGCGCCATCCGCGCCGCGAAACCCGCCTGCGCCCTGGCCTGTCCGTCATGTTCATCAGTGGTCTGTTGCAACGATAAAACCTGTAAAATTGCGGATCGGTATGGGGGCCATCATAGCATGAATTCAGGCAAACCGATGGCGAAACCGCGAAAACACTGGTGCGGGAATGCCAAAAAAACAGGCCCACCGTTGCCGGCGGGCCTGTGTTTTGTTGATGTATCACTGGATCAGTTAGGCATCAGTTCCGGCACGATGGTCACAATCCCGGGGAAGAACCACAAAACCCCCAGCCCCAGCACCTGAATCAGCACAAACGGAATGATCCCGCGGTAAATATGCCCGGTGGTGACCGAAGGCGGCGCAACCCCGCGCAGATAGAACAGCGCAAAGCCGAATGGCGGCGTCAGGAACGAGGTTTGCAGATTGACCGCAATCATGATGGTCACCCATTTCGGATCGAACGTTCCACCATAAATCACCGGCCCGACGATGGGGATCACGATGTAGATGATTTCAAGGAAATCCAGCACAAAACCCAGCACAAACAGCACCAGCATCACAATCAGGAACACCTGGAATTCGCTATCAAAGCTTTTCAGGAATTGCTGGATGTAATGTTCACCGCCAAAGGAAATCACCACAAGGTTCAACAGTTGCGACCCGATCAGGATGGTGAACACCATCGACGTCACCTTGGCCGTTTCGCGCACGATCGGGGTCAGAACCGTCGCACGGAACAGCACCCAACAGGCATAGATCAAACCGAATGCCGCAAACAGATAGGCACCATAGGCGATAAAGAACGCGACCCATGATTCAAAGCTGACGGTTTCGGTGTTGATGCGCAGATCGAAATTGATCCCCACCATGATCATCAGGATCAGGGCGAATGTCGCCTGAATGATGACCTTGCCCGATTTTTCCTCGTCGCGCAGGCGGCGATAGGCGGCCAGCATGATGGCACCCGCCGCCCCCAGTGCCGCAGCGGGCGTGGGGTTGGTGATACCACCCAGGATCGACCCAAGCACGGCCACGATCAGGATCAGCGGCGGGAACACCACGCGGATCAGTTCGTTTCCGGTCAGCCGGTCCATGACCTGCGCACAGGCCCATAGGCAAACCCCGAACGGGATCAACAGCAACAGCCATGTGGTCCCCGCCGATGTCAGCGGCCCCAGCACGGCGATATCCAGCACCAGAACCACCGCCAGTGCCGCAAACCCGATCGCGATGGGTCTGCCATCACGCCCCGGTGCCACACCGCGCGCGGTTGCCAGAACCATCCCCAGCAGGATCACCAGAACCGCGATGCCGGTGCCAATTGGCGCGGCTGCGGCCACCTTGTCGGCGCGGGCTTGCGTCAACTGCTCTGGAGTCAGCTTTTCGGATTTCTGCAATCCGCCCGCATCGGCGATCACCTGTTCTTCGCTCAGGGCTGTGTCCCATGCCAGTTGGCCATGCAATTCGATCATCGACGCCTTGCATTCGTCGCCCACATTGGTGCGCAGGCTCGCGCCTTCGCCAATGTCGGAGTAACTGTCCACAGCAAAGGATTGGCTGCCAACCACGCCGACCTGCCCCAGCAGGATTGCGCCACCGATCAGAATGGCAGGCACCGCACCGAACCATGTCAGCGCCTCGCGGCCGGTGATGGTTTCGTGGCTGGAATGTTCCATCACCACGGCAGGTGCCTTGGACGGGTTCAACAGCGCATAGCAGAACGCGTAACCGGCATACATCATCGCCAGCAAAACACCCGGCAGCAGCGCCGCCTGAAACAGCGTGCCAACCGACACAACAGCCGGTTCCCCCAGATAGGTCAGCGCATCGGTGCAGCCCGCGGCCACGGCACGTTTTTCCTGTGCGGCAGAATACAGATCCCCCGCCAGCGTGCCCAGCAACACGATCACGATGGACGGCGGAATGATCTGCCCCAGCGTGCCCGATGCGGCGATGACACCCGTCGACAGTTCCTTGGAATAGCCGTTGCGCAACATGGTGGGCAGCGACAGCAGCCCCATGGTGACCACGGTGGCCCCCACGATGCCGGTCGATGCCGCCAGAAACGCGCCCACAACCACCACAGCCACGGCCAGACCACCGGGCAGCGGGCCAAACACCCGCGCCATGGTCGTCAGCAGGTCATTGGCGATTTTCGACCGTTCCAGCGTGATGCCCATCAGAACGAACATCAGCACCGCCAGCAGGGTTTCAATCGACTGGCCCGCCAGCACGCGTTCGTTCATCCGGTTGGCAATAAACGCAATATTGCGGTTCATTGCCTGTTCCCAGCCACCCACGAACACATGTTCGCCAATGCGTGGCAAATCAGGGTGTCGGAAAATGGATATCGCGTCCGCCTTGACCCCGCTGGCCAATAGCGCCGCATAGGCATCCGAGTTTTGATCAATCGCCTGATGGATCAACAACCCGGCGCTGTCGAGCGTGGCAATGATGCCGAATGAAATTGCACCCGCCCCGCCGATGGCAAAGGCCACCGGAAAACCGGAAAGAATACCCCCAAAGAGGCACAGGAATACGATGATCAGGCCGATCTCGACGCCATCAAGTCCGAATAGCATAGTTGTTCACCCGCCCCTTAATGCGTGCCTTCATAGGCTTCTTCACCTTCGCCAAGCGTGTCCTTGTCGAGGTATTTGTTTTCAGATGCTTCGCCTTCTTTCCACTCCAGGAACGAGCGCCAGAAGAATGCGATGCCATGTAGAAAGACGAGTCCGGCAAAGGACACCATCAGAACTTTGAACAGGAAATAGGCGGTAAAACCGTTCGGGCTGAACCCGATGGTTTCCACGTTCCACCGCAGGGCGCGCCATTTCAGCAGCACCAGTTTTTCCACCTGATCCGAGGCCGAAGGATTCGGAACGATCAGGCTGCGCCACAGAAAGAACCAGCCATACAGCCAGATAATCACCGCCAGCGGCATCATGAAAAACAGCGATCCGAACATGTCGATCATCTTTTTCGTGCGGAATTTCACGCCCGCATAAACCAGATCGACCCGCACATGGCTGCCCTGCACAAAGGCATAGGTGACGCAGAGCGACACGACCAAGGCGTTGTAGAATTTCAATTCCTCGGCATACCAGGAAATGTCGAATTGCAGCGGCACACCAAACCCGATCACAATGTCGGGGCGGGTGAAAATGCGCTGCATGAACACGATGATCACCTGCTGGATCACCATCAACAGACCGGCCCATGCAAAGAAACGGCCAACGCCGTTTGCGAACCCTTCCAGCCCGCGCACCATGGCCCACAGGAACGGGCGGTGGAACATGCCAATGGCGGTCAACCCGATGAACAGGGTGAACACCATAAAAAAGAATTCCGTCGATCCGCCGTAATAGACGAATTTCATCAGGGATTGCTTGTCCTCTTGCGTGCCTGCCCAACTGAACCAGTCGAATATATCGACCGATTTGATCTGGGCCGCCTGCAAATCGGGTTTGTCCAACCCTTCGGGGATGGGGGCACGTCCGAAAACCAGCCCGCCCAAATAGCCAAAGATACTGGCGATGGCCTGCCAGATGCTTTGCACGATCCAAAGGATCCCCTGCCCCAATGCGACAAATGCGTCGCCAAGGCCGATCCTGGCTCTCTCGTCCATGCTTTCCCCCGTCGGTCGGTCGCGGCGCGGGCGCGTCAGGGCTGATCACCCATCCGGCGCGGCGCAGAAAACTGTTGTTTCTTATGGGCGCGGTGTCGTTGCACCGGCTCCGTCAATGCTGAAAAGAGCCCCCGCAAAAGCGGAGGCTCCATTATCATAGCCGTGTCAGATCAGCCGTTGCCCAGCACGCGGTTACGCTGCTGCACATAGTAGCCATCCGATTTGTCGATCCAGCTGGACGAATTCGCCATGGATTCTTCGAAGGAACCACGGATACGGGCGAACAATTCGTCGCTCATGTTTTCGTCCATCACCTCTTTGGAGGCGGCGCCGAATGCATCCCAGACGTCGTCGCTGAATTGCAGGGTTTTCACGCCTTGTGCTTGCAGACGGGTCAGCGCCGCACCGTTGTTGGCCAGTGTTTCGGCCAATTGGTAATGCGTTGTCGCCATCGAAGCATAGTTCAGGATTGCTTTGTTCTGGTCGCTCAGCTCGTTCCAGACGTCCAGGTTGACGTTGCAGGACAGGCCCGAACCCGGCTCGTGGAAACCGGCGGTGTAATACACCTTGGCCACCTCTTGGAAACCGGCGCGTTCGTCGGCCATCGGGCCGACCCATTCCAGACCATCCAAAGCACCCGAGGACAGCGCCTGATACAGTTCGCCACCGGGGATGTTTTGCACGGATGCGCCCAGTTTGCCCAGAACCTTGCCGCCCAGACCGGGCATACGGAATTTCAGGCCGTTGAAATCGTCAGCCGAATTGATTTCCTTGCGGAACCAGCCACCGGATTGCGAACCCGAGTTACCGGCCATCAGGCCCTTCATGTTGAAGATTTCGCCCAGTTCGTCATGCAGCGTCTGACCGCCACCATGGTAATACCAGTTCACCAGTTCCTGCGCGGTGCCACCGAACGGAACAGCGGTGAAATAGGCGTAACCGGGGTGCTGGCCGATGAAATAGTAATCAGCCGAGTGATACATATCGGCCTGCCCCGAGGACACGGCGTCGAACACTTCAAGTGCGCCAACCAGTTCGCCCGGTGCTTTCTTTTCGATGGTCAGGTTGCCATCGGACAGTTCGGAGACGAATTTTTCCATATAGGAAGCCGCGTCATCCAGAACGGCAAAGCCGCGCGGCCACGAGGTGACCATGGTCAGGGTCTTTTTGCCCTGTGCGTAAACCGGTGCTGCCAGCGTGGATGCGGCTGCGGCGGTCCCGCCAAGCGCAGAAGTTTTCAAAAAAGAACGACGATCCATGGATTAGCTCCTCCCGAGATTATGACGTGCGGAAAGGCAGTTGTTGGCTGCACCGGAACAAACTCCGCGCTGCGCAACATGCAAGACCAACCTCCCCGCGGATCGTTGCAAGTGTGCCGACCCTAGCGATGCAATCACTGGCTGGGAATACCTAGAACTACGCAAAAGCGACCTTTCGGACAGGAAAACTTACCAATACTTGCGTCTCGCGGGCCTGTTGGCAAAGGATCGACAAGCGCAGCCCCAAGCGAATCGCGGATGCTGCACCTGCGAATTTGCTTTGATTCGGGGGTGATTCCCGCCTATCCCGTCAGCCCATGCGCCTGTTTCGATTGCCACTGTCCTATGGGCAAAAACTGTTTGCCCTTGCCACGCTGCCGCTGATTCTGGCGGTGGTGGCGATTGCGTTCATGGTTGCCGCACAGGCACGCCATCTGGCCGAACGCGAAATCAGCGCATTGGAAAACCGCCTGATCGAGGCCAAGAAAGAAGAGCTGCGCAATTACGTCACCCAGGCGCGCAACGGGTTTTATTATATCTATGGCTCTGCCACCCCCGAAGACGAAGCCGCCAAAGAACAGGTGAAACAGATTTTGGCGGCGATGATTTACGGCACCGAGGGGTTCTTTTTCGTCTATGACTATGACGGCACCAATCTGGTGTCGCCGCGCCAGACCGACATGATCAACCGCAACTGGGCCGGGTTACAAGACAGCCAGGGCACCCCCGTGGTGGACAGTTTGATCGAAATCGCAAGATCCGGCGCGGGGTATCACACCTTTCTATGGCCAAAGCCGTCAACCGGAACCGAGGCGCAGATGGTCGCCTATGTCACAGGTTTTCAAAGCTGGCGTTGGGCGGTCGGCACGGGGGTGTTCATTGATGACGTGCTGGCGACCACTGCCGCGGCAAGAGCCGAGGTAGAGTCCCGCGTGCAGCGCACATTCCTGTATATCGGCGCGATTGCATTGGGCGCCGTTTTGATGGTTTTCACCACCGGCCTGTTCATCAACATCCGCGAACGCAGGCTGGCCGATGCCAAGTTGAAACGCCTGACCCAACGGGTGTTTGATGCCCAGGAAGAGGAGCGGTCGCGCGTTGCACGCGAGTTGCACGACGGGATCAGCCAGATTCTGGTGGGGGTGCGTTACGCGCTGGACACCGCCCGCCGGCGCCTGTCCCCCGACAATGACAAGGCCGCCGTGCCGCTGGACAAAGGCTTCGACGCCCTGTCCACCGCCATTCAGGAAGTCCGCCGCATCAGCCGTGATTTGCGCCCCGGCGTGCTGGATGATCTGGGCCTTGGCCCTGCGTTGAAAACACTGGCGGATGATTTCGCCACCCACACCGGAATTGCCACGCGATTTGACACGGTGGTGTTTCGCAACCGTCTGGACCAAGAGGCAAAAATCGCGCTGTATCGTATCGCGCAAGAGGCGCTGACCAATATCGAGCGCCATTCCGGCGCGTCAGAGGTGGTGATTGACCTGCGGGGCACCCGTGGCGGTGCTGTGTTGAAAATATCGGATAACGGTTGCGGCATCGACGGGCTGCGTGGCGGTGGTCTGGGCCTGCGAAACATGCAGGAACGGGTTGAACAACTGGGCGGGAACCTGCAAATTCGCACATCGCCACGCGGCACCATGATCGAAGCCCGCGCACCGCTGACCCATATGTTGCCCCCCGAAGGGACCGACGGCGAACCGAAAAAGGCCAAGCCATGACAGAAGAAAACACGCCGGACCTGATCAAAGTCGTGATCGTAGACGATCACCCTATGGTGGCCGAGGGCATCCAGTCGATTTTAGAAAGCTATGACGACATCACCGTGCTGGCCGCCCTGTCCAACGGGCGCGATGTGGTGGATCAAGTGGATACGCTGGCGCCCGATGTGATCCTGATGGATCTGAATATGCCCGAACTGGGCGGGCTGACGGCCACGGAAATGGTGCTGGAACGCTGCCCCGCCACCCGCGTGCTGATCCTGTCGATGCATGACAGCCCTGAATATATCTCTACCGCCCTGAATCACGGCGCAATGGGATATATCCTGAAAGACGTGCCAACGGACGAGATCAAAACCGCAATCGACCATGTGATGCGCGGTGAACGGTATCTATGCACAGGGGCCAAGGGGTCGCTGGCCCCGACCGAGGGGGTGAACCGCGAAAGCCTGACCTCGCGCGAGCAAACGATCCTGTTACAACTGGCGCAGGGAAAATCCAACAAAGAGGTCGCCGCCGTGCTGGATATTTCCGTGCGCACCGTGGAAACCCACCGCAAGAACATCAAACGCAAACTGGGTATTTCATCGACCGCAGGTTTGACGCGCTATGCGCTGGAACACGGGGTGTTACAGGGCACCGGCGCGGGATTCTGATGTTTCGGGCGTGGATGTGGCGGGCATTGATGCCTCTGGCAGAGGCATTCAGAAAACAGTGAATGACATGGAAAAGCCCGGGAGGATTGCGTTCCCCCCGGGCTTTGGCTTTTCGGGTTGCGACGGATCAATCGGTGACGGTGACCGTTTTCATCATGTCAGGCTGGCCGATGACCGAACCGTTCTGCCCTGTCCCGCGCTTGATCGCATCGACAACATCCATGCCATCGGTCACGCGCCCGACCACGGTATAGTCGCCGTTCAGGAACGGACCGGGTGCGAACATGATGAAAAACTGCGAGTTGGCCGAATTGGGGTTGGCGGAACGCGCCATGCCGACCACACCGCGATCAAACGAAAGGTCGGAAAATTCGGCCTTGATGTCGGGGCGATCTGATCCGCCCATGCCGGCGCGGCTCATGTTTCCGCCGGCTTTGCCAAATTGCACGTCACCGGTTTGCGCCATGAAACCGTCGATCACGCGGTGAAACACCACACCATCATAGGCACCTTCAGCTGCCAGTGCGGTGATCTGTTCAACGTGGTTTGGGGCGACATCCTCTAGCAAATCAATGGTGATTGTGCCCTTGGCTTCGCCGTCGACTTCGATTTTCAGGCCCTTGGCCATGGCGGGGCCGCTGGCCAAAGCGGCCAGTGCTGCGGACAGGATCAGCTTACGCATCTGCGGCCACCTTGACCGAAATCATGCGGTCGGGGTTCGCAGGCGGCTCTCCGCGCGCGATGGCATCGACATGTTCCATGCCCGAAATCACGCGGCCATAAACAGTATACTGCCCGTTCAAAAAGCTGTTTTCCTTGAAGTTGATGAAAAACTGCGAATTGGCGGAATTGGGGTTGGACGAACGTGCCGCGCCCAATGTGCCACGGTCGTGCGGCAGTTTGGAAAATTCGGCGGGCAGATCGGGCAGATCGGATGCGCCGGTGCCTGCGCGGCCGGGGTTGTAGTCTTTTTCCATATTGGCGTGCTGCACATCGCCGGTTTGGGCCATGAACCCTTCGATGACGCGGTGGAATGCGACGTTGTCATAGGCACCGGCGCGGGCCAGTTCCTTCATGCGTTCGGCATGTTTGGGGGCCACATCGGGCAGCAGTTCAATGGTGACAGTGCCACCGGTCAGTTCCATCAGGATGGTGTTTTCGGGATCTTTGATTTCGGCCATCTTTGGCTCCATTCTCTGTCAATTTCGTTGACAGTTACCTAAGACGCATTGACGCGATTGCCAAGCGGGGTGTTGACCCTTGCGCCGCTTCACGCCAAGAGGACCACGCAGTGGGCTGACAGTGAGCGGAGAAAATCGCAATGGCGTGGAAAACCCTTGATGATATGGATATGGCTGGCAAATGTGTGCTGGTGCGGGTGGATATCAACGTGCCCGTCGATCACGGCGTTGTCACCGATGCCACACGGATCGAACGGATTGTCCCCACGGTCGAGGATATTTTGCAAAAGGGCGGCAAGCCGGTTTTGCTGGCGCATTTCGGGCGCCCCAAGGGCAAGGTGGTGCTGGATCTGTCGCTGCGGGTGGTGCTGAAATCGCTGGAAAAGGCGCTTGGCCATTCGGTGGTGTTTGTTGAAACACTAGAGGCATTAGAGGCCCGCACCGAAGAGCAGCGCGGTGCCGAGGTGCTGCTGCTGGAAAACATCCGGTTCCACGCGGGCGAGGAGCAAAACGACCCCGCATTCGCACAGCGGTTGGCCGGTTTGGCCGATATTTACGTCAATGATGCATTTTCTGCGGCGCATCGCGCCCATGCCTCGACCGAAGGGGTGGCGCGGTTGTTGCCCTCTTGTGCCGGGCGTTTGATGCAAGCCGAGCTGGAAGCATTAGAGGCCGCATTGGGCCAGCCCAAGCGCCCTGTGGTGGCCGTGGTCGGCGGGGCCAAAGTGTCGACCAAGCTGGAATTGCTGGGCAATCTGGTGGGCCGGGTTGACCAGCTGGTGATCGGCGGCGGCATGGCCAATACGTTTTTGGCGGCGCAGGGCATGGATGTGGGCAAATCCCTGTGCGAACACGATCTGGCCGAAACGGCGCGGGATATTCTGGCCAGTGCCAAGGGGGCGGGCTGCGAGATATTACTGCCGGTCGATGTGGTTGTGGCGCGGGAATTCAAGGCGGGGGCCGAAAACGAGGTGGTTGCAGCCGGTGATTGCCCTGAGGATGCAATGATTTTGGACGCGGGACCACAATCGGTCGCCCGCATCGTTGCCGCGCTTAAATCGGCCAAGACATTGATCTGGAACGGTCCTTTGGGCGCGTTTGAAATCGAACCTTTTGATACTGCGACCAATGCGGCTGCGGCCAAAGCGGCGGAACTGACCGGCAAAGGGTTGATTTCGGTGGCGGGCGGTGGCGACACGGTTGCGGCATTGAACAAGGTCGGCGCGGCGGATCAATTCACCTATATCTCGACAGCCGGCGGTGCATTTCTGGAGTGGATGGAGGGCAAGACATTGCCCGGCGTGGCCGCATTGGAGGCAGATCGCGCACCGGAAATGGCCTGATTTTTCGTTTTATGGCAATGGCTTGACGGCCCGCGGTGTGATGCTGCGGGCCGTTTTCTGTTTGGCTTTTGCAGATGCCTCCGGCGGGAGGTATTTCTGGAACAATGAAGGCACGGGGGGTTGCCCTGCGCCGATGAAACGGGTTCGCTGTTGATCAGGAGGAGACAGCGATGGCCGAGTATTTCGAGCGCGACGGGGTGAAGATTGCCTATGAGGTGACGGGACAAGGCCCGCCCGTTTTGTTGTTGCACGGGTTTCCGCAATGTCGCGCCATGTGGGGCCAGATTGCGCCCGTTCTGGCGGCACGTTTTACCGTGGTAACGGCAGATTTGCGTGGTTATGGCGCATCGGACAAACCTGGTGGGGTTGCGGCCTATTCGTTTCGCGAAATGGGTGCGGATATGTTGGGATTGATGGCCGCACTGGGGTATCAGCGGTTTCATCTGGTTGGCCATGATCGTGGTGCGCGCACGGCGCACCGGATGGCATTGGATGCGGGCGCGCGCCTGACCAGCCTGACATTAATGGATATTATACCGACACATCTATTGGTGAGCGAGCTTTCAAGCCCTGTTGCAACTGCATATTATCATTGGTTTTTTCTGGCGCAGCCTGCGCCATTTCCCGAAACCCTGATCGGGCGTGATCCGGATTTTTACTTTGAAAGCTGCCTGTTGGGTTGGGGCGCATCACGGTTGCAGGATTTCGATGCCGATGCCCTGGCGGCCTATCGTGCGGCATGGCGACAACCGGATGCGATTGCCGGCATGTGCAACGATTATCGTGCTGCTTTGGCGGTGGATGTGGGGCTGGATGCGGGCGATCTGGATCGGCGCGTGACCTGCCCTGCGCTGGTGTTATATGGCGCCGACGGGGCAATGGCGCAGGCCTATGATGTGGCGGCGACATGGGCGGATCGACTGGCAGATATGCGTGCCAAGGGCATTCCCGGCGGGCATTTCTTTCCTGATACCAGCGGGGCGGAAACCGCCGCCGCGCTGATGGAGTTTCTATTGGAAACAGAAGCCTAGAACATGTTGTTAAAGCGTTCGGGCAGCAGATACTGGCGCGCATATTCCGGACGGTCGAATTGGAAAAATCCGGTTTCACCACGGGGTTTGAACGAGCGTTGCATTTTCTTGCGGATATCGCGCAAATCGAACCCGTCCATCATCTCCAGATCGGCGAATGCTTCGAATTCTGCGCGATCCTCACCGCGTGCTTCGGCAAACCAGTGGCGGCCGATTGCGGCGTCTTTGACCCCTGCGCCGGTTGCTTTGGTGACCTCGTTCCGGCGGTCCATAGCGGCGACATATTCGGGGAAATCGCAGAATTTCAGGTGCAGCAGATACAATTCATCCGGCGTGTGCAATTTGTCATATTGGGTGAAATGGCCACCGCGTGCGATTTTGGTGCCTGTCGAAATCACGCAAGGCTTGGAATAATGCGGGGCCAGCCGGACATGGCGGCGCGGGCCAAGGATGGTGTCGGTGATGGCATCGGGTTCGATATCAATGCGATGCACCAGTTCCAGCCCGACGGGCGTCAGCACCCGTTTTTCCGGCAGATCGCGCAGGAATTCATACAGGGTTTTGCCGCTGTCAGGGTCGCAGACCACCAATTCATCGACATCGCCCACGATCACATGGCGGTAATAGCTTTTCAGCCCTGCCACCAGATTGTTCAGCAAGCGCCAGCGTTTCATATCGAAATTTTTGTGGTGTTCGCCGGGGATGCCAATGATGTTACACCCCTTGGCCAGTTCGGCCACGCCTTCGCCGCGGCCATGGTTCACAATATAGCAGTTTTCGCGCCCGAACAGCGCCCCGTAATGGCGCAGCCAAGCGCCCAAGAAAAATAGATCGTCCCGCACCATGGTGACGACGGCCACATCGGATTGCATCTGCCCTGCCCTTTTTTCGGCTATTGTTCAGCGCCGACCATAGACCGTTCTATCATCCACGAGAATCCTTAAATATCCGTTGTGCGTGGCGCGTTGCAGGCGCGCCATAATCGTGCAAAAGATAGGGCCATGACAGTAAAAATTCATGCAAAGTTTCGCAAATCCGGCTTCATGGGTATCCGCAAGGGGCCGGTGCCGGTGCGGTTTCATGTTTTGGGTGAACGCAGTTCCGGCACCAATTTCGTGAAACGCATTCTGGGGCGCAACACCGACCTGACCCCGACCGAGGCACTGGGCTGGAAACACGGGTTTCCCAATGCCACGGCGATCCCTGCCGATATGGTGGTGGTGGTGGCGATCCGCGATGCGCGGGCCTGGGCGCGGTCGATGCATGCCAAGCCATGGCACAGCGAAGCCCCCCTGCAACGGCTTGAATTTTCAGACTTTATTCGCGCCGAATGGCGCACGATTGCGGATCGCGACCGCTATTTCCCCAAGGATGCCGAACTGGGCATTCGCGGTCAGCCCCTGCAACACGACCGCCATCCGATGACGGGCCTGCCGTTTGAAAACCTGTTTGCCTTGCGGCGTGCGAAACTGTGGTCGCATCTGAGTTACCTTAACCGCGGCTGTTCGGTGGTGCTGTGCCGGATGGAGGACACGATCGCCAACCCCGATGTATTTTTGCAGCAATTTCGTGCTGCGATGGCCATGCCTGCCGTTGATACACCGCCGCAAAAGGTGGTCAAACGATTGGGGGCAAATTTCCGTGCGGCGGTGAACACCCGCCCCGACACGCCCAGGGAATTCCCGCCCGAAGATATGGATTTCCTGCGCGCCAATGTGGTGGTGAAACTGGAACAGGCATTGGGATATGATTACGAAACGGGCGCAGAGAAGCCGGAATAGAATTTTGGCTATGGCCGCTATCTTTTTGAAATCAAAGGGAAAGTGGCGCGGTTGACGGGGCTCGAACCCGCGACCCCCGGCGTGACAGGCCGGTACTCTAACCAACTGAGCTACAACCGCGCATTTATCTTTCGTTGCCTTTCGGCGTGCCCTGCCCGGGCCGGGTCTGTGCAGCGATGGCGCGGTTGACGGGACTCGAACCCGCGACCCCCGGCGTGACAGGCCGGTACTCTAACCAACTGAGCTACAACCGCTCGCTGCACGCTGCAAGGCACTGCCTTAAAGCGTGAGAGGGGTAATAGGCGGGGTTGCTGCCCCCGTCAAGCGCAAGCTGCGGCAAATTTCAGGGTTTTTTCCGGGCGGGTTTCAGACAGGGCCGCCGCTGGGTATCTGCGGCGCGTTTCCACCCGTTCACGCGACAGGGAAACCCCCTATTTCACATGCGTTAACAGTGCATTAGACCAATCATACAGTATGTTTTCATCCGCAGGCAGCCATGCGACCATATCGCCCGCATAGGCGGCGAATGCAGGGCGCACAGCGGGGTTGATTGCGACCAGCACAGGAATTTCCGCACCCAATGCATGCCCGACCAGATCACGAAAGCCGCGGCCTTCGACCTCTCGCTTGCCGAATTTGTTGATGATCACCAGATCGGCCCCAAGCAGGCGCGATTCTGCCAGCGCCGCGGCAGTTTCCAATGCAGTGACATCCAGCGTGCAACCGCCTGACAATGCGCCCAAATCCTGGGTGATGGGGCATTCGATCATATCGGGCAACAAGTGCAAAACCATATCGGGTTTGTCGCGCCCCGCGCGTTCGCGGTTTTCCTGAACAGCGCCGCACAACCGCGCCCCGCTGGCAGTTAACCGCTGCGCCAGCCCCATCAACAGCCTGTCCGCCGCACCGCGCCCGTCCAATGTGATTGCACCCAGCATGGTCATTGCACCCCTTGTTGCCCCATGACTACACTAGGGCCGCAGCATAAGGAATAGACAGCCATGAAACACCCTGCAACCGCCCCTCTTTGTGCCGTCATTCTGGCGGGGGGGCGTGGCACGCGGATGGGGGGTATGGACAAGGCAATGCTGCCATTCGGTGACATGCGGATGGTTGACCATGTGGCAGCGCGCATTGGCCAACAGGTGGCGCATTTGGCGATCAATGCGAATGGGGATCCGGCGCGCTTTGCCCCGCTGGACCTGCCGGTATTGCCCGACCCCCTGCCCGACCACCCCGGCCCATTGGCAGGAATCATCGCAGGCATGGATTGGGCAGCAGCATTGGGGGCCAGCCATGTGATCAGCGTGGCGGTGGACACGCCGTATTTTCCCGTTGATCTGGTGGCGCGCCTATCCCCGGCAGGGTTCGCATTCGCGCAATCCAGCGACGACGGGCGGATGCATCCCACCTTTGGCAACTGGCCCGTGGCCCTGCGCGACAGCCTGTTTGCCGCGTTGCAACGGGGGGAGCGCAAGATGGGGCTTTGGGCGCAGCAGGCAGGCGCCAGCCCCCTGCCCTTTCCCCGGGCGCAGGCGTTTCACAACATCAACACCCCAGAGGACATGCCCGCAACACGCCCTGCTTAACCGCGGCGAATGATCCAACGGGTGCCGCCAGCAATACCGGATTGCAGCACCAGTTCATGGCCTGCCTCGGCGCAGAAATGCGGCATGTCGATCACCGCCATCGGGTCTGATGTATCAATCGCCAATACCGCGCCACGCGCCATACCCGCCAGAACCTTGCGGGCACGCAGCACCGGCAAGGGGCATAACAGCCCGATCGCATCCACATATTCGTCAAACGCAATTTCGCTCATGTCGGTTTGACCTTTGACTTGGCACGCTGTCAGACATGGTGGGAATGGTGGGTGATGAGAGGCTCGAACTCCCGACATCTTCGGTGTAAACGAAGCGCTCTACCAACTGAGCTAATCACCCGTGCGGCGTTGATTAGACAATGCCAGCCATCAGCGCAAGCCCTGAAATCGCACCATTTCATATTTTTCAGACCGGGCCATAGGCCGATGTGCAAAGGTCAGGCTATCAACGCAAAAGACGCGCCCGAATGCGGACGCGTCCTTCGTATCATGGTGGGTGATAAGAGATTTGAACTCCTGACATCTTCGATGTGAACGAAGCGCTCTACCACTGAGCTAATCACCCGGTGGGCGGGCTTTTAACCTCACTCTTCGGGGTCTGCAAGTGCCTCATTGTCATCATCTGCGGCTTTTTCCGCGCCGGTTTCATCCTCTGACGGCGTTGTGGTTTGTGCGACCATATTCGCGGTGCGGCGCAGTTTCATCACGGTGACCGTGCCGCCGGAAACAGTTTTCTGGCGCTGGATTTTCACTTTGCCCATGGGGGGCAGCGTCAATTCGCGCCCTTCCACAAGGGTTTCACCCAGGATCGCCAGCATTGCCTCGACCACCGGTTTGGCGAATTTCTGACGGGTGCCGCTGCGGGCCACGACAGCTTTGATCAGCTCGCGCTTTTTCATCTCGCCTGTGGTCAGTTTGGCGGTGACATCGCCAACCACCTTGAGTTCGGGCGTGATCGCGGCCGGAGCTGCCGCAAGCGACGGGGTGGCCGCCGTGGTGCTGGTGCTGACCGATGTGGCCGCCTTGGCTGCGGCGGTTTTCGGCGTGGTTTTGGACGCAGCGGTTTTGCTGCGGGTGGAGGGTGTTTTCGACGTGGTCGTTGACCGTGCCATGGGGTTAAGCCCTTTCCGTGATTTACACGATTTGGTTGTTTCTGCTCTGGAAACAAACTAGCGCGTAAATGTTAACGACACCAGTGAGCAGTTGACCAAGCCGCAAAAAACCCGCAAAAATGCATCCGTTTGAATGAATTTGGGGGATTACCTGTGAAAAAACTCGCGTTATCGGCTGTTTTGGCCACATCTTTGTCGGCACCGGCATTTGCGGGGCACCCCGCCCCGCCGCGCATGGAGCCACCCGTGATCGTGGCCGACGCGACATCATCATCGTCGTCGCAATCGACACTGGTCCTGCTGGTGCTGGCAACAGTTATCGGGGCGGTTCTGGCCGCGCATTGAACGGCACAGCGAACTGCCAGTCGCCAGTGCCAAACGCAAAAGGCCCGACATTTCTGTCGGGCCTTTTATGATTTTATGCGTTTGAAATCAGTGCGCTGTGGCGCTTGTGCCGCTTTCCTTGGCCAGAGCAGCGGCTGCGGCCTCTTCTGCGGCTTCGTCCCATTCCACCGCTTCGGGTGCGCGCACCAATGCGTGTTTCAGCACCTCGGAGACATGCGACACGGGGATGATTTCCATGCCCTGTTTCACATTGTCAGGGATATCTGCCAGATCTTTTTCGTTCTCCTCGGGGATAAGAACGGTTTTGACCCCGCCGCGCAGGGCGGCCAGCAGTTTTTCCTTTAGCCCGCCAATGGCGCTGGCATTGCCGCGCAGCGTGACCTCGCCTGTCATGGCGATATCCTTGCGCACGGGGATTTTGGTCAGCACCGAAACGATGGCCGTCACCATGGCCAGACCGGCCGACGGCCCGTCCTTGGGCGTGGCACCATCGGGCACATGGACGTGGATATCCCATTTGTCCATGCGTGGCGGTTTGATCCCGATTTGCGGCGCGATCGAACGCACATAGGAATTGGCCGCATCGATGGATTCCTTCATCACATCGCCCAGCTTACCCGTGGTTTTCATCCGACCCTTACCAGCAAGGCGCAGAGCCTCGATCTGAAGCAGGTCACCACCGACCGAAGTATAGGCCAGCCCCGTCACCACGCCGACCTGATCTTCCTTCTCGGTCAGGCCATAGCGGTGCTTTTTCACGCCCAGATAGTCGGAAATATTATCCGCTGTGACGTGGACTTCGGTTTCTTCGCCCTTGACGATCTGGGTCACGGCCTTGCGCGCCAGTTTCGCCAGTTCGCGTTCCAGATTACGCACGCCCGCCTCGCGGGTGTAATACTGAATGATCGAGGTCAGAGCGTCATCGGAAACGTCGAATTCGCCCTTGCGCAACCCGTGATTTTTCACTTGTTTTTCAACAAGATGCTGGCGCGCGATCTCGCGTTTCTCATCCTCGGTGTAACCCGCCAGCGGGATGATCTCCATCCGGTCCAGCAGCGGGCCAGGCATGTTATAGCTGTTGGATGTGGTCAGGAACATCACGTTGGACAGGTCATATTCGACCTCCAGGTAGTGATCCACAAATGTAGCGTTCTGTTCGGGGTCCAGCACCTCCAGCATGGCGGATGCGGGATCGCCACGGAAATCCTGACCCATCTTGTCGATTTCATCGAGCAGGATCAGCGGGTTGGTGGTTTTCGCCTTTTTCAGCGCCTGAATGATCTTGCCCGGCATCGATCCGATATAGGTGCGGCGGTGACCGCGAATTTCGGATTCATCACGCACACCACCCAGCGAAATGCGAATAAATTCGCGCCCCGTGGCACGGGCCACGGATTTGCCAAGGCTGGTTTTACCCACGCCGGGGGGGCCGACCAGGCACATGATCGGGCCTTTCAGCTTTTGGCTGCGCCCCTGCACCGCCAGATATTCGACGATCCGCTCCTTGACCTTTTCCAGCCCGTAATGATCGTGATCCAGAATATCCTGCGCCTTGTGCAGGTTCTTTTTGGTGCGCGATTTCACGCCCCAGGGGATCGACAACATCCAGTCCAGATAGTTGCGCACCACGGTGGCCTCGGCCGACATGGGGGACATATTTTTCAGCTTTTTCAGCTCGGCATCGGCTTTTTCGCGGGCTTCCTTGGACAGTTTCGTCTTGTTGATACGGTCCTCCAGCTCGGCAATCTCGCCTTCGCCCTCTTCGCCGTCGCCCAGTTCCTTCTGGATCGCCTTCATCTGTTCGTTCAGATAATATTCGCGCTGTGTGCGCTCCATCTGGGATTTGACGCGGGTTTTGATCTTTTTCTCGACCTGAAGCACGGACATTTCGCCCTGCATCAACCCATAGACCTTCTCCAGCCGCTCGGACACGGACAGGGTTTCCAGCAGCTCCTGTTTCTGTTCGACCTCGATCCCCAGATGCCCCGCGACCAGATCGGCCAGTTTCGCCGGATCAGAGGTTTCGGACACTGCGACCAGCGCCTCTTCGGGGATGTTTTTCTTGACCTTGGCGTAGCGTTCGAATTCTTCGGTCACGGTGCGCAACAGCGCCGTGATCATCGCGGGGTCGCCCTCTTCTTCGTCCAGCAACACTGCTGATGCCTCGAAAAAATCATCATTTTCAAGGTATTCGGTAATTTTGACCCGTGCCTGACCTTCGACCAGCACCTTGACCGTGCCATCGGGCAGTTTCAGCAGTTGCAGCACATTGGCCAGCACGCCGGTGTCATAAATACCTTCCGATGAGGGGTCATCCACACCGGGGTCGATCTGGCTGGACAGCAGGATTTGCTTGTCGTCTGCCATCACCTCTTCGAGGGCGCGCACGGATTTGTCACGGCCCACGAAAAGCGGCACGATCATATGCGGGAAAACCACGATATCGCGCAGCGGCAGAACGGGATAGGAGGGGTTCAATTGCTCTTGCATGCTCGGTCCTTAATATTGGCAGTCCGGCGGGCCCCGAGATTGGCGGCGCATCCGGCTCCATTCGTTTTTACTATTTGGGTGCGATCATGATCATTTCAACCGCACCAGCCTTGCTTCGCAGTTTGCCCTTGCCCCGCACAGGACACAAGGCGCGAAATAGGTGCAATGTGAACGGATCGGGCACAATCACGCAGCCCGCCCGCACAAAGCGGTGAAATTGTCGTTGCCTTGCAAAGATTTGCAAATTTTCGCCAAAACCGTGGGCATTGGCCCTATTCCTGCGCGCCGCCACCCGGCGCACTGACCAGCGTCGTCTCCCAGCCATCATAGACCCCGCCCATGTCGCGGCAGGTTCGGTCCAGCATGGCAGTATGGGCCAAGATGACATCAGGCTGGATAGAGGAGATATGCGAAAACCGCACGACCCGATCCTGACCATATTGCGCGACCTCCTCCAGGTCGTAATCCTTGGCCGTGATCCACTCTTGAAACGTTTTGACCTGTTTCGGGCCATTAAACACACACCAATGATTGATCGGGCGCGGCTCGGCAGGAAAATCGCCAGCGGCAATCAAACCGGTGATCACCCGCAAATCACCTATTTGCCGTTGTTCTGCGGCGTCGGGGTAGAGTTCACTGGAATACACATCCATGGGTTTGCGCGATTCCGGTAGGAAATCGGCCCTCAAACCGAATTCCTGCGCCGTATCCTGCAAGACCGATTTGGCCGCCGTGGGCAGAACCCCGTCAGGGAAAAGCACATAGAACACCCGCTGGCCCTGTCCGGTTGTGCGCCCGGCCATACGCCCGCCCAAACGGGCCAGCCGATCAACCATGGAATCCTCTAACCGAAACAGGCTGAGTGCTTCGTTTCGGCGCGTCATGCCATTGCTATC
This sequence comes from Paracoccaceae bacterium, assembly GCA_050633465.1. Taxonomy (GTDB): domain Bacteria; phylum Pseudomonadota; class Alphaproteobacteria; order Rhodobacterales; family Rhodobacteraceae; genus UBA3069. The sequence continues at coordinate 123,452 of JBOEGO010000002.1, forward strand.
CGGATCTGCCAGCTTGACCGCCATGACAATCGCAACCCCGTCCGAGAGCGCCCCCCCCTCGTCCATGACCGACAGATCGACAAAAACCGAAACCGGATCGGCAGCATCCTGCCGGAAATAGCTTACCCAGTTTTCGTCAGCACGCGCCAGAGGCGCAAATACCATCAGGCAGGCAAGACAGATCATTGCAAACCGCATTGGCCTTTTCCCTTTTACAGTCGTGCGATATCGCCCTCGGCGCGTTGCGCGTGGAAATCCGCCTCGAACTGGGCAAAGGTGCCCGTCGCGATGGCATCGCGCATCCCCTGCATCAACTCTTGATAATAATGCAGGTTATGCCAGGTTAGCAACATGCCCGAAATCATTTCCTGCGCGCGGAACACATGGTGCAGATAGGCGCGGGAATAGTTGCGGCAGGTCGGGCAGGTGCAATGTTCATCCAGCGGGCGCGGATCGTCCTGATGACGGGCGTTTTTCATGTTGACCTGACCGCGCCGCGTCCATGCCTGCGCCGTGCGACCGGACCGCGAGGGCAGCACGCAATCCATCATATCAACGCCGCGTTTGACCGCGCCAACAATGTCATCGGGTTTGCCCACCCCCATCAGATACCGCGGTTTATCAACCGGCAGCATGTCGGGCGCATATTCCAGCACGCCAAACATCGCCTCCTGGCCCTCGCCCACGGCAAGGCCGCCGATGGCATAGCCGTCAAACCCGATTTCCGTCAGCTTTTCGGCGCTTTCACCGCGCAATTCCTGCGTTACCCCGCCCTGCTGGATGCCAAACAGCGCATGGCCCGGACGGTCGCCAAAGGCATCGCGCGACCGCTGCGCCCACCGCATCGACAGGCGCATGGATTTCGCCACCTGTTCGTCCGTGGCGGGCAGCGCGGGGCATTCGTCGAAACACATAACGATGTCACTGCCCAGCAGTTTCTGGATCTCCATCGACCGTTCCGGCGTCAATTCATGGCGCGATCCGTCGATATGGCTGCGAAAAGTCACACCCTTTTCGGTCAGCTTGCGCAGTTCCGACAGGCTCATCACCTGAAACCCGCCGCTGTCGGTCAGGATCGGCTTGTCCCAGTTCATGAATTTATGCAGCCCGCCCAAACGGTCAATCCGTTCCGCCGTGGGGCGCAGCATCAGATGATAGGTATTGCCCAGCAGGATATCGGCCCCCGTGGCGGCAACGCTTTCGGGCATCATCGCCTTGACCGTGGCGGCGGTGCCAACGGGCATAAAGGCGGGCGTGCGGATCTGGCCGCGGGGCGTGTCGATCACCCCCAACCGCGCCTTGCCGTCCTGTGCTTTCAACGTAAAGCCAAACCGCTGTGTCATGCCCTGCCCCTTTTGTCCGGTCGCGCCCTTCTACGCCCGGCTGCGCCCGGTGCCAAGCAGGCGGTATGACAGGCAAAAAAACACCATTATTGCCAAATACCTGCGCAAATCACAGCAAAAGGGATTCACAGCGCGAATCACCTGTGTCATAAGGGGATACGGCAAGGCGGCCCGATCAAGAGGCCGCCGCCAAAGAGGCAGAGCAAAACAAGATGGCAAACCGCAAAAAACCCGCATTGGGCCTGTTGGCCTATTTCGCAGTGGCGTTTTCGCTGGGTGCCTATTTCACCTTTGCCGCAGTGCAGGGCGATTACGGGCTGTTTCGCCGGGTTGAAATCGTCGCGCAGGGCGAGGATCTGAAATTCGAACTGGCCCGCATCCAGCAAGATGTCGCACGGATGGAAAACCTGACGCATCGCCTCTCTGACAGCTATCTTGATCTGGACCTGCTGGACGAACAGGCCCGTGATGTTCTGGGCCTGATCCGCAGCGATGAAATCGTGATCCGTTAATCCCGTCGGGCCGGTTTTTCCGACAGGTCAAGCCATGTCAGCCCGCCGCCAAGCGCCACTGCCTTCGCCGCATAGCCCTGCCAGAACCCCGGCACCGGGCCGGGCGGGTTGCCGTAGCGGATGAATTCCGGCCATTCGAAATCAGGGTCCGTCACCAGCGCCTGCGCCCGTTCAGATGTCAGCAGGGCATTGAGCCAATCCGCCAGATGGGTCCGTTCGGCTTGCGGCACCGGGCCGAGGGCGTAAAGGTCAAACCAGTCGCCCTTCACCTCTTGCCCGAGGAACATCAGAAACTGCGCCAGCGCCATCTGGCCGCGGTCTGTCAGGGCGAAAAGATCGTCAAGCGCCTGCGTGACCAGCGCGGCGGGGATACCGCCACGGGGCAGCATTTCGAACAGATAGGCAGGGGCGGACAGGGCATCTTCGGCGCGCGGGTCCGCCTCGATCCAGCCGCAATGCAGCAGATAGGCGGCGGCCCAATCGTGATAGGCGGCGCGCAGGGGTTCGGGCGGCCAATTGCCGGCAAAGACGGCATCGCCAAAGCGGTGCAATTCCACGGCGACACCAACGGTGTCCACCTCCTCTCCTCGTGCCATAAGGTCCAGATAACGCGGTAGAAAGGCGGAAAGGTCTGCAAGGCGCGTGGGCACCCCATGGGCGGAATTGCTGTATTCCTGCACCAGATAGGGCGGCATGTCGCGCGGCGGGGTGGCGACCATCCTGGCCAACGTCGGCGCATCGACGCAGCAGTCGCAATCGCAAACCTCAAGCTGCGGCGAAACCTGCGCCGGTGCAGCGGCATAGGCATCTGCCACCGCCTTTTGCAGTGCCGCGCGATACGGGCTTTGAGCGATCTCTTGAGCCATGAAATTCCACTCTTTATTTACGCCCCCAGCCTAGCCAGAGGCGCAGCACAAGGCCAGCGCAAGGTGGTCGCGAAATTCACACTCGCATCGCGCCGCCACATGCTGTATAAATTAGTTTAACGCTAAACCATTCGTTTATCCCGGGAGGGGACGCCGCATGGCAACCAGAAAAAGCCCAGCCAAATCAAATACTTCAGGCGAAGACCTGAAACAGTATTACCACGACATGCTGTTGATCCGTCGATTCGAAGAAAAGGCAGGTCAGTTATATGGCATGGGCCTGATCGGCGGTTTCTGCCACCTTTATATCGGTCAAGAGGCCGTGGTGGTCGGATTGGAAGCCGCCGCCGAGGAAGGCGACAAACGCGTCACATCCTACCGCGATCACGGCCATATGCTGGCCTGTGGCATGGACCCGAACGGCGTAATGGCCGAACTGACGGGCCGCGAGGGGGGCTACTCCAAGGGCAAGGGCGGCTCGATGCATATGTTCAGCAAAGAGAAGCACTTCTACGGCGGTCACGGGATCGTCGGCGCACAGGTGCCGCTGGGTGCCGGGCTGGCGTTTTCCGACAAATACAAGGACAACGGCCGCGTGACCTTTACCTATTTCGGTGACGGTGCGGCAAACCAGGGCCAGGTCTATGAGACATTCAACATGGCCGCCCTGTGGAAACTGCCGGTGATTTTCGTCATTGAAAACAACCAATACGCCATGGGCACATCGCAGGCACGGTCAACATCCACCGCAGATATCCACACCCGCGGCGCGCCCTTTGGCATCCCCGGTGAAAACGTCGACGGCATGGATGTGCTGGCGGTCAAGGAAGCGGGCGAAAAGGCCGTGGCCCACTGCCGCGCGGGAAAAGGCCCCTATATTCTAGAGGTCAAAACCTACCGCTATCGCGGCCATTCCATGTCGGACCCCGCCAAATACCGCACCCGCGAAGAGGTGCAAAAAATGCGCGAGGAAAAAGACGCCATCGAACATGTTCGCGAATTGCTGCTGACCGGAAAACACGCAACCGAGGATGATCTGAAAGCCATCGACAAACAGATCAAAGAGGTCGTGAACGCAAGCGCCGAATTCGCCAAGGAAAGCCCCGAACCGGCGCTGGACGAATTGTGGACAGACATCTACGCAACCGAAATTCCGCAGGTCTGAGGGGGAGTTAGACACATGGCAACCGAAATTCTTATGCCCGCCCTGTCCCCCACAATGGAGGAAGGCACGCTGGCCAAATGGCTGGTCAAAGAAGGCGACACCGTCAAATCCGGTGACATCATGGCCGAAATCGAAACCGACAAGGCCACGATGGAATTCGAAGCGGTGGACGAAGGCGTGATCGGCAAGATCCTGATCGCAGAAGGCACCGAGGGCGTGAAAGTAAACACCCCCATCGCCGTGCTGCTGGAAGAGGGCGAAAGCGCGGAGGACATCGCCATCAGCGCACCGGAGGCGAAAGCCGACGCCGGAGCAGAGGCGGCCCCTGCGGCCTCCGAGGCGACGGCCCCTGCCCCCGCGCCTGCCACGCCGAAACCGGCCAAGGCGCAAACACCCGACTGGCCCGAAGGCACACCAATGAAAAAACAGACCGTGCGCGAAGCGATCCGCGACGCCATGGCCGAAGAAATGCGCGCCGACGACAGTGTGTTCCTGATGGGCGAAGAGGTCGCCGAATATCAGGGCGCCTATAAGGTGTCGCAGGGATTGCTGGATGAATTCGGCAGCAAACGCATTATCGACACGCCCATCACCGAACACGGGTTCGCGGGTATCGGTGTCGGCGCGGCCTTTGGCGGTTTGCGCCCGATTGTCGAATTCATGACGTTTAACTTTGCCATGCAAGCCATTGACCACATTATCAATTCCGCCGCAAAGACGCTGTATATGTCCGGCGGTCAGATGGGTGCGCCGATGGTGTTTCGTGGTCCCAACGGTGCCGCCGCCCGCGTGGGTGCGCAACACTCACAGGACTATTCGGCATGGTATGCGCAAATTCCGGGGCTCAAGGTGGTGATCCCCTATTCCGCCGCCGACGCCAAGGGATTGATGAAAACCGCCATCCGCGACCCCAACCCCGTAATCTTTCTTGAAAACGAAATCATGTATGGCAAATCATTCGATGTGCCCGCTATGGATGATTTCACCATCCCATTCGGCAAGGCGAAAATCTGGCGCGAGGGCAGCGATGTCACGCTGATCAGTTTCGGCATCGGCATGACCTATGCGCTGGAGGCGGCGGAAAAACTGGCCGCTGACGGGATCGAAGCCGAGGTGATCGACCTGCGCACCCTGCGCCCGCTGGATTACGATACCATCCTTGCAAGCGTGCAGAAAACCAACCGCTGTGTGACCATCGAGGAAGGCTTCCCCGTGGCGTCGATCGGCAACCACCTGTCGGCCTATATCATGGAAAACGCGTTCGATTATCTGGACGCGCCCGTGATCAACTGCACCGGCAAGGACGTGCCCATGCCCTATGCGGCCAATCTGGAAAAACACGCGCTGTTAACCACCGCCGAGGTGATCGAAGCCGTGAAAAAAGTGACCTACCGGTAAGGAGAGCGAGATGCCCACAGAAATCCTGATGCCCGCGCTGTCCCCCACGATGGAGGAAGGCACGCTGGCCAAATGGCTGGTCAAAGAAGGCGACACAGTGCAATCCGGCGACCTTTTGGCCGAGATCGAAACCGACAAGGCCACGATGGAATTCGAAGCCGTCGACGAAGGGGTAATCGGCAAGATCCTGATCGCCGAGGGCAGCGAGGGGGTAAAGGTCAACACCGCAATCGCCGTGCTGCTGGAAGAGGGCGAAAGCGCCGATGATATCGCCGCAGCCCCTGCGCCATCATCGGAAAAAGCGGACGCGGGAGAGCCTGCGCCGCAGGCCGCACCCACGCCCGCGTCGGCTGTCGCCTCCTCCGCGCCTGCGGCACCGGCGCGTGCCGATGGCGAACGTATCTTTGCCTCGCCACTGGCGCGTCGTATCGCTGCGGACAAGGGCGTGGACCTGAGCCAGATCAGCGGGTCCGGCCCGCATGGCCGCATCGTCAAGGCGGATGTCGAAGGCGCATCGGCAACCGCGGCGAAACCCGTTGCTGCATCTGCTGTGACACCCGCCGCCGCGCCTGCTGCTGCGGCCCCCGCCGCCACCGGCCCGTCCACCGATGCCGTGTTCAAGATGTATGAAGGGCGCGAGTATCAGGAGATCAAGCTGGACGGGATGCGCAAGACCATCGCCGCCCGCCTGAGCGAAGCCAAGCAGACCATCCCGCATTTCTATCTGCGCCGCGACATCAAACTGGACGCGCTGATGGCATTCCGCGCCGAGTTGAACAGCAAACTGGCGGCCAAGGGCGTGAAACTGTCGGTCAATGATTTCATCATCAAGGCCGTCGCCAATGCCCTGCAAGAGGTTCCCGAGGCCAACGCTGTTTGGGCCGGTGACCGCGTGTTGCAACTGGCCCCCTCTGATGTGGCCGTGGCCGTCGCGATCGAGGGTGGTTTGTTCACCCCCGTGCTGAAAGATTCCGACAAGAAATCCCTGTCGGCCCTGTCAGCCGAAATGAAGGATCTGGCCACCCGCGCCCGTGACCGCAAGCTGGCCCCGCATGAATATCAGGGCGGATCATTCGCGATTTCCAATCTGGGCATGTTCGGGATCGACAATTTCGACGCCATTGTAAACCCGCCCCATGCGGGCATTCTGGCGGTCGGTGCGGGGGTCAAAAAACCCGTAGTCGACGCCGAGGGCAACATATCAGTGGCCACTGTTATGTCGGTCACCATGTCGGTGGATCACCGTGTGATCGACGGGGCGGTGGGCGCCAACCTGTTGAAATCCATTGTGGAAAATCTGGAAAACCCGCTGGCGATGCTGGCTTAATCCGGGGCTGCTGTGACCCTGTTTGCAATGATCAAACCCCGGCGCGGCCTTTTCTGCGTCGGGGTTTATATACTGTTGGCGACCAGTGTTTTCGTTACCCCATTCACGGCAAGGGCCGAAGAACACAGATTTATCGCTTTCGCCCGCGACGTTTCCGGCGATGACGCTGGTTTGATCAGGCAGGTGCAGGCGCTGATCGCCACGCCACCCGTCACCACCGAGGACATCGGGTTTTACGGCCTGAGCAAGGCCCCCGCCGAAGAGCGCAGCCTGCGCGGCATCATCACCCTGCTGCTGAATGCGGGCTATATCCTTGATTTCGAGGACAAATACGTGAACCAGATGCCGAACCTTCTGGCAGAACGCGGCATCCTGCCTGCGATCGACAGCGCCCCTGAACTGGCTTTACCGATCCCGCGAGATGGCGATAGCCCCGAAGGGTTCGCCACGCAAATGCGCAACGTATTTCCGGCGCATATCGCCGCGATCCAATCCGGCGCAGAGGCACAGGGCCTGCGGTTGTTGGGGCTGGATCTTGGCCCCCGTGGGGACGCATTGATGATCTGGCCTGCCCAACCGGAACTGGCCCAAAAGTGGATGGATATTGCGCTGTATGTCGGGCCGAACACGCTGCGCTATAGCAAAAATGATCCGTATTTGCAGATCATCACTGTGACCAACGTGGATTGGCAACGCTATTGGGCGTTTCTGACCTATGCCTATATGCTGCCAAGGGAATACTGGCCCTATCCCGCGCCGAAATAATGTTCATTTTGCAACAAAACCGCCCCCTGAATATTGAACAGGGAAAGGTTCTCTTTTCATAATGCGATATTTTGTGGTCTAGCCGCGAATGCCCAGCAGTTGATCCATGTTGACCGATGGGGTGGCGCATCCTGCCTCGCCCACCACTTTGGCAGGGACGCCTGCAACGGTGGTTTTGGGCGGCACATCATGCAGCACAACCGACCCTGCGGCCACGCGTGAACAGTGGCCGATCTTGATATTTCCCAACACCTTGGCCCCTGCCCCGATCAGCACGCCATCACCGATTTTGGGGTGGCGATCCTCTTTTTCCTTGCCGGTGCCGCCCAGGGTGACGGAATGCAACATCGACACGTTATCGCCCACCACTGCGGTTTCACCAATCACGATGGAATGGGCGTGGTCGATCATGATGCCCTTGCCGATTTTCGCCGCCGGATGAATATCGACGCCGAAGGCTTCGGAGACGCGCATCTGGAAAAAATACGCCATGTCACGGCGGCCCGAATTCCACAGCCAATGCGCCACGCGATGCGCCTGCACCGCCTGAAACCCCTTGAAAAACATCAAAGGTTGCAGAAAACGGTGGCAGGAGGGGTCGCGTTCGAACACAGCGGCGATATCGGCACGAGCCGACAGGGCCAGCGACGCGTCATCCTCGTATGCGACATCGCAGATTTCGCGCAACAATTGTTCGGACATTTCCCCCGAGGCCAGTTTCATCGAAGTGCGATAGGCCAGTGCATCCTCGATCGAGCCATGGTGCAGGATCGATGAATGGATCAACCCGCCCAACAGCGGTTCGTCTTCGACGGCGCGTTCTGCCTCTTGCCGGATGCGGGACCAGATCGGGTCCAGTTCAGCGAGGTTGGGGCGTCTTTCGGCCATGGCGGATTTCCTTATCGTTGGAACACTTAATCTAGCAGATATTGCGAAACGGGGAAACGTAAAGCTGTGATATGGGTATCACGTATATGAATATGCAAACCGGTGCCTAGCCGGATGGCGCGGTGTGGCGCAAGATGCGGACCTGCACAAGCCCTTGTTTCTATAGCATTACGGCATGAAAAAGCCGCCCCATGCGCGTGGCTGGGGCAGCTTTCAACCTGTTGTGAGCAATGTTACGCAGCGATATCGATGCCTTTGAATGGCCCCGCACCGTAACGCGCCGACACCTGCGCCACCTCGATGCGAAACGCGCCTGTGATGCCGTCGCTGGCCTGTTCCGCCGCGTCATAAACATAGCCGGAGGTTTCCAGCACCACCTCGCGCAGCACCTCTGCCCCCTGCACCACCCGCAGCAGATAGGTTTCGGTTTCCTCGGCCAGCGGCACCTCTGCTGCCTCCCAGCTGTCGCCATCCAGCCGGGTGCGGCGCACCCATTCAAACAGCCACGCACCATCGGTATCGTGATAGCTGCGCAGATGCACAGGGCTGTAGGGCCGCAACCCGTTGCCGGCAAAGGCATGTTGCAGCGCCACATAGCTGGGATCGTCATAGCCACGTTTGGCAGGGCCAACGCGGTAATGATGCGACACATTGCGGGCCGAGCTGGCCAGTTCGATCTGACTGATCGCCGCGTTCAGGATCACCACATAGGACCCTTCGGGCCAGACATCTGGCATCACCGCATCGGTGCCAAGCTGCCCGCGCAACCGGTTCGACAACAGATAGGTATCGGTGTCGATCAGATCGGCGGTTTCAAACTGGAACAGCTCCCAATTGTCGGGGGTGCCATCACCGATGGCGGCGATATTGCCTCCCGCCAGCAGGCTTTGCCGGTCAAGGCTGGCCAATTGCCCGCTTAGCAGTTTCACCTGCAGCCCGGTGCCACGGTCGATCATGCCGGGGCGGGATGCCGCCAGCGTTGTCTGCGTCACGCCGATGGTGGACCGCGCCGCGAACAGTTTGTTCAGCGCGAAATCACTGTCAGACACGCTGTCATACAGGGCCACGCTGCCCGGCCATGGTTTCGCACTCAGCGCCAGATGCGGCGCATGTGGCACCTCGTCCCCTGTCAGCAGCGGCAGGTCCATGAACAGCGGCAAGACGGGCACCGGCGCGGCAAAGGGCGTGAGGGATGATGCCTCTTCCTCTACCTCGATCGGGCGATAGGTTTCGGGTTCGATCCGCACCGCTTCCAGCAGTTGCGCGCCGGACTGTTCGACCCGATCAATGCGAAACAGCCCGCGTGCCTCGCCCTCGGCCAGGCGCACCACATCGCCCGCGCCCACCTGCAATTGCGATGGCGGCAGGGAAAACCGCAGCGCATCACGCGCCACGCGGGTTTCGGCCAGCCAGCGTTCGACCACCTGTCGGCCCTCGGCCCGGGTCATGGCGATGGGCAATTCCGATGATGCCACTGCATGGGTGGCCTCGTCCGGCAGCACGGTTTCTTCGGATACCACTTCGAAATTGGCGTCGGTTTCGATGAACCGCAACCGGATACGCCCCGCCATTTCGGCCTCTGACAGGCGGGTCTGTTCTATCGTGCCTTCGATTTCGGAATGGGTGGCGAACATATCGGCGGTGACATCGTAATCGACCCGCCCGTCACGCATGACGAATGTCAGCAGCCCCTCGCGTTCGACCGCATCAAACCCGTAGCGCAGCATCAGCGGTTGCAGGGCGGCGCGGGCCTCGGTCACATCGGGCACCACATAGCCGCGCACAAACCCGTAAAGGGCGCGCGTATCAAAATGCACCAGCCCAGCGCGCAGGCAGATTTCCGACACCACCGAGGCAAGCGAGCGCGCCGACATCCGCCCCGTGATCCAGTGACCACGGGCATAATTGGCCGCGTCGCTCCACAGGGTTTCGTTGCCGGGGAAATACGGATAAGGCCGCGCATCCCATGCCCAGACAAAGGCGCGGCTCATATCCAGCATCGGCGCATCGTATACCGGCGACACGGGGTTGTTGCCCGCCTCCCCCCAATAGCCCAGCATGGCGCGCAGATATTGCATCTGGATCAACTCGTCACGCCGCCCGTCAGAATGGCGCGGCAATTGCGATTCACTGGACTTCGGGTCCAGAAACTTGTTGGGCTGGTTGGTGCCCTTGTCGATGGCAGCACAGCCCAGTTCGGTAAACCAGACCGGTTTGGATGCAGGTTCCCATGCGGTTGGCGCCGCCTGACGCACCCCGCCAATGCGTTCATGGTGCGGGTTCTGCCACCAGCCGCGAATATCCTTATAGCGCCAGACCCATGGTTCGTTGTGTTCGTCATCGGTGATCGGCGTGCGGATTTGCGCGGCCTCGGCGTCGACGGAATGGTAATACCAGTCGTATCCCTCGCCGCCCTCAATATTGCCCTGCAGGTAATCCAGATCGTAGATCGCGCCGTGATGCGCATCGGCGTGGTCATCGCCATCGCGCCAGTCGGACAGCGGCATATAGTTGTCGATCCCGATGAAATCGGTATTGGCATCGGCCCAAAGCGGATCAAGGTGGAAATAGCGATCCCCTGTGCCGTCCTGCGGCTGATAGCCGAAATATTCCGACCAATCCGCAGCATAGCCCAGTTTGGCAGCGGGCAGCAGGGTGCGGACCTCGGCGGCCAGCGCTTGCAACTGCGCCACCGCGGGGAAACCGGCATTATCGCGCAGTTGCGTCAGGGCGCGCATTTCCGACCCGATGCAAAAACTGTCGACCCCGCCCGCCGCCGCGCATAGCGCCGCCTGATGCAGGATAAACCGGCGATAGGACCATTCCGCAGGGCCGCTATAGCTGACCGTGCCCGCACCAATGGCGAAATCGCTGGCCGAGGCCGTGCCAAAGAACTGCGCCACTTGGGCCGTCGCAGCGGCGGTGCCATCAGGTGATCCGTCACGCCCCGGTGCCTCTGATCCGGTGATGCGGCCGCGCCATGGCAGTGGGGATTGGGTCTCGGCGTCGCTCCATGGATCGGGCAGCGTATTGCCCGGGATCTGGTCCATCAGGATAAAGGGGTAAAACATCACCGCCTTACCCTCGTCCTGCATTTTGGTGATGGCCTCGATCACAGATTGATCCGAAGGGGTGCCGCCGTAAATCGGTGCATCATCAATGCGTGGCACCAGCATGGCGGTGTCACGGGTCAACCCCGACACGCGCCATGGCATCGGGTTGCCGTCATGGTCGCCCTGTTCCACCTTGGGCCGGATCGTGCAATCACCACAGCGCAGATCATCGCCAAACCAGCTGACAATCAGTGACGCAGCCCCGCACAGGGGCAATTCATCGCCCAGCGCATCCAGCGAGGTTTCGAAATCGGATTTCCCCGAGGGCGTGTTGATATTGGCGCTGCCCGCCTGCCCCGGCCCGAATGCATAGGTGACAGGGGTGGTCGCCAGCGCATATTCGCCCGACCCCGGCAACATGGCCACCCCCTGCACCAGATGCACAGGGTCCGGCGTGTCCAGTGTCAGCGCCTGATCGGGGCGCGTCACCTCGAATGTGAACTGGGGCACCCGGTTGCCGAATTGCGACAGGTCCAGATCCTCCATCACCACATAGGCGGTGCCACGATAGGCGGGCACGGCGTCCGCGCCCTCGACCGCTTCCATTTTGGGGTCGGGCAGTTGATTGTCGGTGCCCTTATAAACCCGCATATTCAGGTCCTTGGGCGCGATTTCATTGCCATCGGCCCAAATACGGCCCACGCCGCCGATCTCGCCTTCGCACAGGGCAATGGCGATGCTGATGGAGTATGAATATTCATGGGTGGTGGGCTGTGGCGGGCCACCCTTGCCACCGCCGGACCGTGCCAGATGTTCCTCGAACTGGGTGGCCCAGATCACCTGCCCCCCGACACGCATACGCCCGTATACCTGCCCCACGGGCTCGCCTTCGCCCGATCCGGTCAGGCGGAACCGGTCAATCCGCCCCGTTTCCACCACATCCGATCCGCTGCCCATCAGGCGCTGATCGACCATCCGGCCCAGCGTGGCACCGGCAAACCGGCCCACGGCCACCATCGACAGGCCCAGCGCCGTGCCCCCGATCGAACCACCCAGCGCGGCCCCAGCCGCAGAAAGAACAATAGTCGCCATCAGCCAATCTCCTCGGGAAAGCAGAACCGCGCCACGATACGCCGCGCCCATGGGGCGCTCAGCGGGCTTTCCACAACCGCGTGACGCGAATAAGCGTGGATAAAGCTGGCATCGGGGCCAATGCGCCCCTGAATGCCCAAATGTTTTGCCACCGACCCGTCGCGCATCCGAAACAGCAACACATCACCTGCGGCTGTGTCACTGCGCTCCTTGGGGATCAGATGGCGCATGGCGGCCCGCCACAGGCGCTCTTCGCCCTGCGGTTCGGACCAATCCATCGCATAGGCGGGCACCACCTCGGGTTCCGGTCCCAATACCTCGCGCCAGACACCGCGCAACAGGCCCAGACAATCGGTGCCTGCGCCCTTGGTGGCGGCCTGATGGCGATAGGGCGTGCCGATCCAGCCACGCGCCGCCGCCACAATGCTGTCAGGGGTCACGCTCATCTGCGGCTGCCCCCGCCATTGTCGATGCTGGCGCTTGGCAGGGCCAGGCTCCAGTCATCACCGGGCAGGTCGGGAAAGCCCTGAAAATTCAGGTGATTGCCGAATTTGGCGCGGCATGTGCTGAACCGTTTGTCACAGCCTGCTACCAGCCGGACCTTATCCCCCGCCACCACATCGGTGCGCAGCGGTTGCCACAGCTCGATCACGCGCTTGCCCGCGCTGGTGATGTCCTTCTTGATCAACCCGCTCAACTGCGCCGCCACGCCCGATTGCACCACCAGCCGCCCGCGTTTGAACCAACCACCCGCGAACCCGTCCAGAATGGCACCATTCGACAGGGCAAAGGTGAACACCTGCGCACTGTCCACAGTTTCCACCGCCAGTTCCGCCGCAAACCCCGGCGTATCCAGATCAAACCCGCAGCCACCATCGCCCAACACCGCCGTGCAGGGTTTCTGATAAACCCGCCCCAAGGGACGGTTCAACAATTCCGTCAGCCCGCGCAATTCCGCATGAAACGCCCCGCCCGATCGGCGCAATTCCCCGATAGAGCCGCGAAACTGCACGCTGCGCTGCGCCACATCGGCCCAGTTGACCAACCAGCACAACACCTCTGCACCGTCATAACGCCCCGCCTCGATGTCCTCCTCGCGGATCGCGGCATCCGACAGCGCGCCCATGGCTTCGGTGTTGTCCACCGACAGGCCGGTGGATTGTTCCAGCGCCAGCGCGGTCATGCCGGTGTCGGCCTTGAACAACTGCCCGTCAAATTCCAGATCAACGTCGTGATCGGTGAATCCATGCACCACGCCGTCACGGCGGGTGATGGACCAACACCGGCTTAAGGTCGTCAGACCGCTGGCCAGATGTTCCTGCAATGCGGTATCCATCATCACACACGCACCTCGACCACGGGCACACTGGGCGCATCCCCCGCCTGAAAACTGGCAACCGAGGTGTGAATGCGATCGGTGTCAAACCGCACCGGCACGTCGAATTCAAAACCCGCAGTGATTTCGCGGTCGATATCCGGCGGATGGCTGAACGTCACGATCCCCGTGGTCCAATCCACCGTGTAATCAATCGCTTCCTGCATCTCGTTTGCCTCGATCCCGATGCGCACGGTGCCCTTGACCGGCTTCTTGATCGGGCGGGCATAGGTTTGATCCCCCGAACGGTAATTTTTCACCAGCTGAAACGCCGCCGTCACCCCGTCACCGAATGCAATCGCCTGATCGCGATAAGCGACCTGCCCGTTGGCACGGCAGGATTTGTAATCGCCCCAGTCCTTCCAACGGAACCCGAACAATTGCCCCTGCCGGGCCTCGAAAAACGCGACCATCTGTTCCAGATCGTCAAGGGATCGCATCCCCACCCCCGCGTCATACCGCCTGCGCGAATGCGCCCAGGGCGTGTTGCGCTCTTCAAATCCGTTGGCCAGCGTCACCACATCTGTGCGCCGTTCCGGACCACCAACCGAGCCAAAACTCAGGTTGGCGGGAAATCTTTCCTCGTGAAAACCCATGACCTGCTCCTTTGATTAGCGGTTGCGCTGTCCACGCCCCAGGGCGCGGCTCATCTGGGCCGCGATCTGGCCCTGACTGCGGCGGAAACCCTCGGCATCCGGCGTGGTGATATTCATAACGATGCTTACGGGCTGGCTGCCGCCCGCACTGCGCACGCCCAGCTTGCCATCGGCGCCGCGTGTCAGGGGCATGATCGCCTCTGGCCCTGCTTCGCCCATCAACCCCATGCCGCCGCGCATCGGAAACGACACCGGCCCGTTGACCACGCCACCATTGGCAAAAGGCATCACACGGCCCTGCGCGAATGATCCGCCCTTTTCAAACGGCAACATGCCCGACACCAGATTGCCCACGCCCTGCGCAATCATACCGCCAAAATGATCCGTCACCGGTTTTACAGCGGCGGCATAGGCCGTATTGATCATGCTTTGCGCCACGGTGCGCATGGCATCCGACAGTTTCATCCCGTCAAACGCCACCCCGTCAAAGGCACGCCGCAAACCGCGGCTTAGCCCCTTTTCCACCGTGGCAATATCCTTGCCCGTTTCGGATAGTGCCTGCCGCATCCGTTTCAATTCGCCGTCAAAGGCGCTAGCGACCAAAGCCGCATCACCAAGCGAGGCTTCCAATGCCTCGACCTGATCTTGCATCCCGTCGATCCCGTCAATCTCTGCCATTTCCAGTCCCTCCTGGTTGGTCGGGGAACGCGTCCAGCAATTCATCCAGACGCGCCCGGTTCAGCGGGGCCGCCCCCGGCCCTGCCCCCAGCATCAGCATCAGTTCCGCAGGCGTCAGTGCCCAGAACTCTTGGGGTTTCAACCCCAGACCGTGCAGGCCCGCCCGCATCAGGGCGGGCCAGTCGAAACGGGTCATCCCGCCTCTCCCGGCACGGTAAAGGCGCGGGCCAGCAATTGCGCAGCGACACGCGCCGCCCCCATCGGACCGCCCGCGATCTCGGCGTGACCCAGATCCGCCGCGTCACCCTGCCAGCCGCCACCACGCAGCCCCGCCACCAGCAGGGCCAGCACGTCACGGGTGGAAAAGCGGCTGATTTCAAACCGTTCAACCAGCGCGACAAGGCTGTCCTCGCCCAGCTCGGCCTCTAATGCGGCCAATGCCCCCAGCGTCAGCTTCAAAACATGGGGCTGCCGGTCGATGACCAGCAACACCTCGCCCGCATGGGGGTTGGCCATGGCCCGCGCTTCCATCACAGCGCCGTAAAGTTCAGCAGCCCGGCCGACGATAGCGCCAGTTCATAGGTCGCCTCGCCGTTATAGCTGCCCGCGAATTCCAGGCTGGTGACCTGAAACGGCCCCTCGACCACGCCGAAATCGGGGATCACCACCTGAAACGCAGGGGTTTCACCGTCGAAAAATATCTGGCGCGCGCGTTCATCGGTGTTGGAATCCTTGAACACACCCGACCCGCTGATCGCGGCCGATTTCACACCGGCCCCGCCCAGCAATTCACGCCAGCCGCCAGTCGATTCCAGCGATGTCACGTCAACGCTCTCGGCGTTGAAACTGACCCGTGTGGCGCGCAAACCCGCCACTGTTTCGAACAACCCGTCGCCGGTCATGTCCATCTTGATCAACAAATCCTTGCCGTTTTGGGCACCCATGGCAGTCACTCCTTATTGGGGGTTTTCGTTAGTCTTCCACGCGGGCGCGGAATCTCATGTCGATGCGGCGCAATTGGCCCGTGCCTTGACGGCTGGCCTTGGCCCATAGAAAATTCATGCTCACCAATCGCCCGCGCGTCAGCAGCAGGGGCGGATTGTCCAGCGCGTCACTGATCGCGGCTGCGATCTCCTTGGCGCTTTGAAAACCGGCACCGTCCGTCACAACCAAAATCGCGAAATCATGGTTTGCGCCATGGCCGGTCTGGTCCGATTTGTCGCGGGCCAGCTCCGGTCCCAGACTGACATAGGCGGCGGGCAAAGTGCCCGAGGGCAGCTGATCGTAAATCGCCCCCGAAACCAGGGCATCCAAGGCCGTATCCGCCGTAAGGCATTGATAAACCGCCGCTTGCAACGCCGCAGAAACACCGTAACTCATGCCAAAATCTCCTCTTCTGCGTAACAGGTCAGATAGCGACCCGCGTGATCCAGCTCGGCCACCGCAAGGATGCGAAATATCCGCGCCCCTTCGCGAAACCGCTGGTCGGGGCGCGGGCGGGCGTCGCTGCCCACAGGCGCGCCCCGCACCACAATCCGGTATCCGGTCAAGGAGGCCTGCGCGCCCTCAACCGCGCGTTCGCGGCCCGTGCGGGCGCTTACCTCGGCCCAATGCTGGCCCAACTCGGTCCAGCTTTGGCTGTAACCACCTGCACCGTCCGACACCCGCTCGGGGGTCTCCAGCGCCAACAGACGTGTCAGATGCGGCGGTTTCATGCGCCACCCCCACCCAGCAGGCGCACCGTGCGATAGCGTTCGATCAGACTGGTGACGCCAAAGGGCATGCACCCCGACCCCAGCGCGGTTTCATGGCGATATTCATAGTAATGCGCGCCCAGTAACATCACCGCCTGCGCCAGATCGGCGGGCAGATCGCTCCATTCGGGGCCATAGCCCGCGATGAACGTGACCCGCACCGCACCGCCCGTTGGAATGGTCGGCAACAGGGTGCCCGCAGGCATCAGGCGCGGGCGCTGCATATCCACCGCCAAACGATAGGCCCCGGGGTCGATCAATTGCACATCACCCGTGCGATCCTCCACCGTGACCTCGACAATCGCGCTGGCGGGGGCCACGGGCAATGCCTGCCCGCCCGCATCACGCCACCCGTTCAGGGTCCATGAAAACTCGCGCTCGATCAGCACCTTACCCGTGCGCGCCTCGATCGCGGACATGGCAGCGCGCAGGAAACTTTCCAACACCGCATCCTGCACCTGATCCTCGGCAAAGCCGCTGCCAAGCCGCAGATGGGCCTTGAACTCCGCAACCGGAAGCGCGCCCTGCGGCACCGTGGTCTCTTCGACTAACATCATGGGTTTTACTCCGATAATTCCGACCCCCCCGGGCCATTGACGGACGCGCGCCCCTTCACGTTGCTCGGACGGAGGGAGCAGCTGGACAACGCTTGATTTCTGGACGCGCGCGCCCGCGTGAGGGCCGGAATGCCGGCCCCCACATCCACCACCCTTAAGAGGCGGCGAATTTCAGCAGCTTGATTGCCTTGAAATCGCTGACATCGCCGCCAACGCGTTTGGTGGCATAAAACAGCACATGCGGTTTTGCCGAAAACGGGTCGCGCAGGATGCGCAGATCGGGGCGCTCGGCCACGGTATAGCCATTGGCGAAATCGCCAAATGCGATCGACATGGAATTGGCCGCGATGTCGGGCATGTCTTCGGCCACCAACACGGGATAACCCATCAAACGCGCAGGTTCGCCCGCCGCCAGACCATCGGACCACAGGAAACGACCATCCGCATCCTTCAGCTTGCGCACTGTGCCAGCGGTTTTGGAATTCATCACGAATGTCGCATTGGCGCGGTATTGCGCACCCAGCGCATACACCAGATCAATGATCGCATCGGCGCCGTTGAAATCGCCATCGGCACCGGTGGGCACATAACCCAGATTGCCCCAGGTCCAGCTGTCATTGTCCACCGACGGATGCGACAGGAACCCCTTGGGCTTGTCGATGCCATTGCCCGCCACGAATGCACCGGCTTCGGCACGGGCGAATTTTGCGGCAATACGACCCGCCAGCCAGGTTTCGATATCAAACGCGCTGTCGTCCAGCAGGCGCTGCGATGCTTTGGGCAGGGCCGACAATTCGTGCAGGGCGATGGAAATACGGTCAATCGTCGGGGTGCCGGTTTCCACGGTCGATGCCGCTTCGGTCGCCCAGCCATGGCCAACATCGGCGTGATCAACCAGCACGTCATAGGATGTGCCCTCGACATTCACCACATTGGCAATCGCACGGATCGAACTGGAGGACGACAGAACCGAACGGATCGTATCCGACGTTTCAGGGTCAACCAGATAGCCGCCATCGCCATTCACAGCGGTGGACATGGATTTGCCATCCAGCTCCAGACCACGCAGGGCGTCGTCATCGCCGGAACGGACATAGGCGTTGAACGCCTTTTGATGGGGCACTTCGGCCTCGGCTGAACGGGACAGCGCAGGGCGCGAAACGGGGGTGAAAGATTTACGATCAAGCATGGTCAATTGCTCTTCCTGTTGTTGAACTCTGGTGTGAATTGCGTCTTTGAACTGTTTGAAGTCGCTCACGAATCCCTCGATTGCGGACTTCACCTCGGCGACCGGGGTCATACCTTCCCCGGCCCGAGCCTTGCTCTCGGTCTTACTCATCCAATTTTCCTATCCTTGGTGACCCTGACTGCGCTCAGTCGCGCGCCAACTCCCGGCGCGCGTCCGCAAAGGTCGCCGCCAATTCACGCAGGATGTCGTCATCCAGGCTGTCGCCCTTGGCCGCCACCCGCGCACTGGGAAGCATGGGAAAGGTCACAAGCGACACCTCCCACAGCTCCAGTTCCGTCAAGAGCCGCTGGCCCTTGTCATTCTTTGCCGCCTTGAGCGTGCGATAGCCGATGCTCAGCCCGTCAATCGCCCCCGCTGCGATCAGGGCGGCGGCCTCGCGGCCCTTGCCCACGCTGTCCAGCAACCGGCCCTTGACATACAGACCGCGCGCGTCCTCGCGCACCTCGTCCCAGATGCCGATGGGCTGCGCCGGATCGTGCTGCCACAGCATCTTGACGCTGCGCTGCTCGCCGCTCAGCCGTTTCAGTGATGCGGCATAGGCCCCCTTGGCCACCACATCATTGCCCTGATCACAGGCGCCAAACAGGCTGGCATAGCCTTCGATCACGGTGCCATCCTTGGCATCCGACACCACCAGATCCGCATCAAAGCGGTGGAATTTACGTTCAAGTCCCGTATCAAGTTCCATATCTAACCCTTTCCAAATGCAGGGTTTTCACCTGCACCATTTGCCCAATCCCTAAACCCGCACCCGCGTCACTGCACCAATGGCGCCGCCGCCAGAATGGATTGAAACGCCTGCGCCAGGATCGCGCCGACCACGCCATAAACCGTCAACCACAACCGGCGCTCCAGCTTGTCCATGACCTGCTCCAGCTTCTCCAACCGGCGGTTCTGCCCTTCCAGATGCAGGCTCGACAGGCGCTCGTGCGCTTCCAGCCGCAGGGCGGGGGCGCAGTCGAATGTTTCAAACCCGTAGCGCCCGCCGGGGCCTTGCTCACTCATCGCCCGCGGCTCCGGTGTCATCCGCCACACCTGCTTCGCTGATCGCGGGCAGGCCCAACATGGCGCGCTTTTCGGCAGGGGTCAGAAAATCGGCCTCGCCGACGCGCCGCCACAGGGCTTCGCGTTCGGTGGCCAGTGCCGCGACCTGATCCAGATCGGGGCGCAGCTCCACACCCTCCTCCACGAACCGCGACAACCACTCGGATACGCCCGCCGCCACACGGGTCGCCAGGGGCAATACCGTCAACCGATAAAAGGCGCGGTTGGCCTCTTGGTAATTGGCGAATGTCGCATCACCCGGAATGCCCAGCAGCATCGGCGGCACCCCGAATGCCAGCGCGATTTCACGCGCCGCGCTTTCCTTGGTCTTCTGGAATTCCATATCCGAGGGGCTGAACCCCATCGGTTTCCAATCCAGACCACCCTCCAGCAACATCGGGCGACCCGCGTTGCGCGCACCCTGGTGGTGGCTTTCCATTTCGCCCACCAGACGGTCGTATTGATCGGGCGACAGGGTGCCCTGCCCCTCGGCCCCTTTGTAAACGATGGCACCTGACGGGCGCGCCGCATTGTCCAGCAATGCCTTTGACCAGCGCGAGGCCGAATTATGCACGTCCACCGCCATCGCCGCCGCCTGCATCGGGCTGAACCCATAATGATCGTCCTGCGGGTGGAAATTTTTCAGATGCACCACGGGCGGCACGGGGCCACGCACGTCAAACCGGTGCTTGCGCCCGCCCACCGCATATTCATAGCCAACGGGCCAGCCATCCGCGCCCGGCACCACCGACATCCGGTCGGACCGCAACACATGCAATTCCAACGGCACCGAATCCTCGCCGCCCACTGCCTCGACATAGGCGTTGCCGGTCAACAGCAACTGACCAAACAGCGCCTCGAACAGTTCGGCGCGGCCCTGCGCGGGGTTGGGCTGGTTGATCAGCGCCAACAGCGGGTGCGCCTCGTAACGGCGCTCACAGTCCTGCAACACCATCGGCAGCGCGGCGGCGGCTTCGGCGATCATCTTGACGCAGCGAAACCCGACCGGATTGGCGTTGAACCCCGTGCGCGTCAGCGATGCGGTGTCACGCGGGCTCCAGGCCACACGGCCACCGCCCTGCATCGCCACCAATGCACCGCTGATCTTGCCGGTGGCGCTGGCCTTTTGCTCGGGCAGCTCCCGGGTCGCACCCCGCCGTAAGAAATCGAATACCATCCCGTGTTGCTCCTCGTTTTCCTGGTCCACCGGCCAGCACGCTGACCGCCTCGTATTTGCAAGGCCCGAATATTCCCGACCTGTTGCAGCCACTCTGGGATCAAAGGTTTAAAGAAAGTAAACCGATGCGAACGCTCGCCATAAATCACAAAACAATTATAAATCAGCACCTTAAGTTCAGATTTCACGCAACACCCACCGCACGCTGGCCCCAATCCACACCCCGAAAACGAAAAAAGGGCGGCGCGCTTTTGCGCACCGCCCCTTTGCCTGTTGCCCCCCTGCCCCTTACAAGGATCGCACCGTCGGATTGCGCCATTTCGCAGCCCGCTCGATGATCAATTCATGCAGCGCCCAGACCAGCGCATCAACCCGGTCAGGGCTGCCCTTGCCCTCATAGCCCTGCGCCGTCATCAGGCACATCTGGTCCTCTAGCGGGCCTAACCCATGCACATGACGCACCCGCCCCTGCTCGTATAGGGCCGCCACAGGTTCGGCCCGCGCCCCCTTGCCACGGCTGGCATGGACCTTCTTGAACGGCACCATGGGATCAATCTGGCGCACCACTTCCTCCACCAGATCACCGCCCTGATTGACCTCGGCCACCAAACGATCCGCCCCCCATGTTTCCATGGCGCGGATCGCGGCCCTGGCCCAACCCGTGGGGCTGGTGGATGCCACGCTGGCATCCTCCAATACCCATGCGCGCCAGTCCTGTACCGGCCCGCGTGTCTGCGCCCCCACCACCACGATGCCGCATTCATCGCTGTCCTTGCCGCCTGTCACGGCGGGGTCCACCGCCACCACGATCCGGTCCACCTCGGGCGGGGTGTCGACCCGCAGCGCCTCTAACATGCCGCTGGTCCATAACGCGCCCTCGGCGTCCTCCAGTAACACGCCCTCCAGTTCCTGCCGCCCCAGACGGGTGCCGGCATAACGCGCCTGCACCTCCTCCAGAAAACTGTCGGCCAGATTGGCGGCGTTGGCTTGGGTCGTGGCATGGGTCACCACGGTGGATGGCAATTTCAACAGCCCCTTGAGCACGCCAACATTGCGCGGCGTGGTGGTGATGCAAACCTGCGGCTGATCCCCCAGCCGCAGCCCGAATTGCAACATATCCCATGTGTCCTGCGATTTCTTCCACTTGGCCAGTTCGTCCACCCATGCCGCGTCAAACTGCGGCCCGCGCAGGGATTCGGGGTCATGCGCCGAAAACACCTGCGCCGTGGCCCCGTTTGGCCAAACCAGCCGCCTGCGCCCGTCCTGCCACGTCGGGCGCCGGTCGGGCGGCGAACAGGCCAGAATACCGCTTTCGCCAAAAATCATCACATCGCGGGTCTGGTCATAGGTTTCGCCGATGATCGCCACGCGGCTGGCGCGGCCCTTGTCCATGGGTTTCGCGCCTTCGACCTGCCCGCGCACCCATTCGGCACCGGCGCGGGTTTTCCCCGCGCCGCGCCCGCCCATAATCACCCAGTTGCGCCAATCGCCCTCGGGTGGCAGCTGATGCTCCATCGCCCAGAATTCAAACAGATAGGGCAGCGCCATCAGCTCCTGCTCGCTCAAACTGTCCAGAAACTCATCCTGAACGGCAGCATCTTCTAAGGCGAGAAAGGCGGCACCCGATCTGAGTTCGTGCCGCATCAAGGTCAAGGGCGTATCCGTTGACGATTCCCTCTTCGGTTTTTCGACGTTCTGCAAGTTTGGCCTCCATTTCCGTGGCGATCCGCAACCATTGGCGGATTTCCGTGGTGATTTTCGTGCTGTCCTTCAGGGCGTCGAATTCACCGTGCCTGACACGGCGGTTCAAATCCTCAAGGTCGTCTTTCATGCTCAGCAGTTGTTCTTCGACGGTCCGGATTGCCCTTTGCAGGGTGTCGGGGCCGACCTCTTCGGTCATGTCTGTCATGTTTGCTCGCTCTGCCTCATGCGCCAATCCCTCCGCACGTAAGACACGAAAAAACGGCCATTGGAGTCACCCCCAAGGCCGCTTGCCCATCTCTTCCAGCATGTCATAACTTATAGGTTAGACCGTGCGTTGGGTCAAGCCCACGACCCGACGCAACCCGTTCTAATCATTCACACTTTCTTAACTTCCGGCGTGAAACACCACCCCTGAACCACCCCTGCCCCCCCCTGAAACAGCAAAACGCCCGACCTGTTGCCAGTGCCGGACGCCTTGAATTTCCCGGTGTTTTCAATACCGCATCAGTTGCCTGACTGCTGTCGCTCCGCTTCGATCTTGCGCCATTCGGCCACGTTGCGGTTGTGTTCGTCCAACGTGGTGGCAAAGGCATGACCGCCCGTGCCATCGGCAACAAAGAACACGTAATCGGTGCTGGCCGGGTTCAACGCAGCACGAATGCTGGCCGCACCGGGGTTGGCAATCGGCGTCGGCGGCAGGGCCGGAATCACATAGGTGTTGTATTCGGTTTCGCCGCGCAATTCCGACCGGCGCAAACCGCGCCCCAACACACCCTGCCCCTTGGTAATGCCATAAATCACCGTCGGGTCGGTTTGCAGCTTCATGCCGGTGTTCAGCCGGTTGATAAACACACTGGCCACCTGCGGGCGCTCGGATGAAACGCCGGTTTCCTTTTCAATGATCGACGCAAGGATCAGCGCCTCTTCGGGGCTGTTCAACGGCAGGTCACTGTCGCGGCTTTCCCATTCCGCCGCCAGTATAACCGCCTGCGCGTTCTGCATTTTGGCGATCAGCGCGGCGCGGTCATCGCCCGGGCGCACCTCGTAACTGTCCGGGGCCAGCGACCCTTCGGATGGCACTTCGGCCACCTCGCCCGCCAGCACATCAACCGATTTCAACTCTTCAACCACCTGCCAGCTGGTCACACCCTCGGCCAGCGCGATACGAAACCGAGTGTCGGCCTGATCGCGCACCTTGGTGTATACCGCCGGAATCTCGGCCTCGGAGGGATCAAACTTCGCCCGCTCCACATATTCATTGGTCGCAGGGTCCAACTCGCGCACCTGAACCTGCGCGCGGTTCACACCGATACGATACACCACCTCGGTGCCGCATGTGCTGGCCCCGCCGCGTGTCACAATATCGACGATACCCGACATCGACGTGCCCTCGGGCACCAGAAACGACCCCGCCTTCAGGCGGCTGCTCTTGTCGGTGTAATCCGACCCCAGCCGAAACACCGTTCCGCTGGAAATCGCGCCGCGCTCTTCCAGGTTCTCGCTGATGGAACGCATGTTCGACCCCGATGGCACCCGCACGCAAATCGCCTCGGCCAGCGGCCCCTCGGCGTTGTATTCCGATTGACCCCACAGGATCACACCGCCCCCCAGAAACACCAGCAGCACAAACAGCGTCAGAAAATTAGAGGCAATATGCCGCCACATCACCGGACCTTCCCGATCACCAGACTGGCATTGGTGCCGCCAAAGCCGAAACTGTTCGACAACGCCACATCAATCTTGCGCTCGCGCTTGGCATTCGGGGCCAGATCCAGCGGGCTTTCCACCGCCGGATTGTCCAGATTGATGGTCGGCGGCGCAACCTGATCGCGAATCGCCAGAACCGAGAAGATGGCCTCGATCGCCCCGGCCGCGCCCAGCAAATGCCCGGTGGCCGATTTGGTGGATGACATCGTGGCCTTGCCCGCCGCATCGCCCAGCAAACGCTCGACCGCGCCCAGCTCGATCGTGTCCGCCATGGTCGATGTGCCATGGGCGTTGATGTAATCAACCTCCGCAGGGGCCAGACCTGCACGCTCCAACGCCGCTGTCATCGACCGGAATCCGCCATCACCATCCGACGCGGGCGCAGTGATGTGATAGGCATCCCCCGACAGACCATAGCCCAATACCTCGGCGTAAATCTTGGCACCGCGTGCCTTGGCATGTTCGTATTCTTCCAATACGACCACACCCGCACCCTCGCCCATGACAAACCCGTCACGATCCGCATCATAGGGGCGGCTGGCCGATTTCGGATCATCCGCACGCCCCGTCGACAGCGCCTTGCAGGCGTTGAAACCGGCAATGCCGATTTCACAAATCGCGGCCTCGGCCCCGCCTGCCACCATGACTTCGGCATCGCCCCACTGGATCAATCGCGCCGCATCGCCAATGGCATGGGCACCTGTGGAACAGGCAGTCACAACCGCATGATTGGGGCCCTTGAACCCGTATTTGATACTGACCTGACCGGAAATCAGGTTGATCAAGGCACCGGGAATGAAAAACGGCGACACGCGGCGCGCCCCCTTCTCGGCAATCAACTTGGTCGTCGCCTCGATGGATTGCAAACCACCAATGCCCGATCCCAGCATCACACCGGTGCGCAGGCGCGATTCCTCGTCCTCAGGCTCCCATCCGGCGTCCTGAACCGCCTGCGTCGCCGCGGCCACACCGTATAGAATGAAATCATCAACCTTGCGGCGCTCTTTGGGCTGCATCCAGTCGTCAGGGTTAAACGTGCCATCGGTGCCATCACCATAAGGCACCTCGCAGGCATAGGTCGTCGCCACATTCGACGCATCAAACCGCGTGATCGGCCCCGCGCCCGACTGCCCGTCCAACAAACGGGCCCATGTTTCCTCGACCCCGCAGGCCAATGGTGTAACCAGGCCCAGCCCGGTGATAACGACACGACGCATAAGGATGCCCCTCCTCAATTCTCTTTGGCCCGCTCATACCCTGCCACAGGCCGCATGGGCAAGTCCGCTGCCCATCCCCACCCCCGACCAACGGCCATTTTCTTGCAATTTCAGGTGGCAGAACCCGTTGCGCAAACCGGCCAAACCCCCAATGAAACATAACATAGATACGGAAAAAGCCCCCGACCTTACAGCCAGGGGCAATTTCAAACCGCCATAGGCGGAAATCCGATCAGGAAGCCTGCTGGATAAAGTTCACAGCATCGCCATAGGTCTGGATCGTCTCGGCCGCATCGTCAGGAATCTCGATGCCGAACTCTTCTTCAAAGGCCATAACCAGCTCGACAGTGTCCAGGCTGTCGGCATTCAAATCGTCGATGAAAGATGCTTCCAGAACAACTTTCTCTTCTTCAACGCCAAGATGCTCAACAACGATCTTTTTCACGCGCTCTGCAATATCGCTCATGTTCCAGTCCTTATTCGTTCGTTGGGCCAACCGGCCCGCTTTCCTGCCACTGCCCTCGGGGATGGCATTTCATGGTGCCCATGGGTCGAAACCCCGGGGCGGCTATCATCCCGCAAAGCGGGCACTGCGAAGACGTTGACCGCCTCTCGCGAGTCTGCATGCGCCTATAGCACAGCATTGCCCATAGGCAAACGCTTTCGCAACCCAGATATGCAGACATGACGCGAACACAAGGGCACGGAAATCGCTTCTTGCCTGACCGAAAGGAAACCAACGTCACCCCACCACCATAAAAACCAACACCACCCCCTAAAAACAAAGCCCGGAAAACAATGACCTCCACCGGCTTTTTCTTGGCAAAAATACTCAAAAATAACCGTAAAACGAAAAACGACGCCCCGAAACAGGGCGCCGCCTCTCGACAGAATCCAAAAGTCAGCGCGCCCAGCGCCCCGCCGGATCAGGCCTTACAGCATGGCCATGCCGCCATTGACGTGCAGCGTGGCACCGGTGACATATGCCGCCTCGACGCTGGCCAGATACAAAACAGCCGCCGCGATCTCTTCGGGCGTGCCCATGCGCGCCGCAGGAATCTGCGCGTTGATCTTGGCCTTTTGATCATCGGTCAACTTGTCGGTCATCGGCGTGGCAATGAACCCCGGCGCAACCGCATTGGCGGTGATGCCACGGCTGGCCACCTCATAGGCGATGGATTTCGTCATCCCCACCAATCCGGCCTTGGCCGCAGCGTAATTCACCTGACCGGGGTTGCCCGTGGCCCCCACGATGGACGAGATATTGATGATCCGCCCCCAACGCGACTTCATCATCGGGCGCATCACCCCACGGCACAACCGCATAGAGGAGGTCAGATTGACATCAATCACCGACTGCCATTCCTCATCCGACATGCGCATGAAAATCTGGTCGCGTGTGATGCCCGCGTTGTTCACCAGAATATCAACCGCGCCCATGGCTTCGATCGCCTGCTTGGGCAGGGCATCCACCGCCGCAGCATCGCTCAGGTTACAGGGCAACACATGGGCGCGCGCGCCCAGCTCCGCCGCCAATGCCTCCAATGGCTCTACCCGTGTGCCAGACAGCGCCACGGTCGCCCCCGCCGCGTGCAATGCCGTGGCAATCGCGCCGCCAATACCACCGGATGCGCCGGTGACCAGCGCACATTTCCCTGTCAGATCAAACATTTCCTGTATCCTCTTTCCTATTCGCCAATCGCCAATCGCCAATCGCCCCGCGATCAGCCTTCCTGCTTGGCCGCAACCGCCGCCGCCACATCCTCGGGGGTGCCAACGGCACGACAGGTGATCTCGCGGGCGATACGGCGCACCATGCCCGACAATGCCTTGCCCGCGCCAATTTCCCATATCTCGGTGACACCCTGCTCGGCCATATAGCCCACGCTTTCACGCCAACGCACCGATCCCGTGACCTGCTCCACCAACAATGACCGGATTGTTAACGGGTCACTGACCGCACTGGCACGCACATTGGCAATCAGTGGCACGGCGGGGGGCTTGATATCCACATCATCCAATGCCTCGGCCATCACATGCGCCGCCGGGGCCATCAATTCACAATGAAACGGTGCCGATACCGGCAGCAACATCGCCCGCTTGGCACCCTTCTCCTTGGCAATGACCAGGGCCCGCTCCACAGCATCCTTATGACCCGACACAACCACCTGCGCGGGGTCATTGTCATTGGCCGCCTGACAAACCTGCCCCTGCGCGGCCTCCTCGGCCACGGCGCGGGCGGTGTCGAAATCCAGCCCCAACAGCGCCGCCATGGCACCCACACCCACCGGCACGGCCTCTTGCATGGCGCGCCCACGGATGCGCAGCAACCGCGCCGCATCCGATACGCTCAACGATCCCGCCGCCGCCAATGCCGAATATTCCCCCAATGAATGCCCCGCAACAAAGGACGCATCGGTGATGGAAACCCCCTCGGCCTCCAGCGCGCGCATCGCCGCCAATGATGTGGCCATCAATGCGGGCTGGGCATTCTGCGTCAGGGTCAACGCGGCAATGTCCCCCTCCCAGATCAGCGACGACAGGCTTTCACCCAATGCGCTGTCCACCTCGTCAAACACGGCCTTCGCCGCCGGATAGGCCTCGGCCAAAGCACGCCCCATGCCAATGGCCTGCGCCCCCTGCCCCGGAAATACGAATGCTCGGGTCATCTTGTCCCCTCCCTCTGTCACTGTCACTGTCGCCGCAACGGCATTTTTGCCGCAATACCGTGCAACATCGCTTGGCGCAATGCACTTGGCGGCTTCGCATCCACGCACAGCGCTTGCGCATAACCATGGAATAGGCCCCCATGCTGTGGCATCGTAAACCTGACGGCAATTGACACCCAAACCCAAAGGCACCCTATGCCCCTGTCCAATACCACCACCCACTTCGGCAGCGTGACCAAAACATTTCACTGGCTGACCGCCCTGCTGATCCTCACCGCCATCGCCCTTGGCCTGATCGCCGATGATGCCTCGCACGCTGCCCGGGCCGCCGGCGCAGACCAATCCACCATCTCCCGCGCCGCTCTGCTGTTTTCCCTGCACAAAACCGTGGGCGTGGCCACGTTTTTCACCGCCCTTGCGCGCATCCTGTGGGCGCTAAGCCAACCGCGCCCCCGCCTGCTGAACGGCGACCATAAGGCCGAGGCATTGCTGGCCGAAACCATCCACTGGCTGCTCTATACCGCCATGCTGCTGACCCCGCTGACAGGCTGGATCCACCACGCCGCCAGCGCGGGATTCGCCCCGATCCTCTGGCCGTTCGGGCAAACCCTGCCCATGGTGGCACAATCCGAAACCCTCGCCGACCTCACTGGCGGGCTGCACTACCTGTTCCAATGGCTGCTGATCGGGTCCATCGTCCTGCATGTCGCGGGCGCGCTGAAACACCATGTGATTGACCGCGATGATACCCTGCGCCGGATGTTGCCGGGTGCTGTGACCCTGCAACGCCCGCCACTGAAACAACCGGGCCACGCCACACCTGTCATCGCCGCACTGGCGATCTGGGCGCTGACCATCGGCGCAGGATTCGCAACAGGCATCCTTGGCAAACCACACAACGCACAGGCCAGCGCCCCAACAGAACAACTGCAACAGGTGGCCTCCGACTGGCAGGTGCAAACCGGCACACTGGAAATCGCGGTGCAACAATTCGGCTCCGGGGTCACGGGTGCCTTCAACGACTGGACCGCCGCCATCACCTTTGCCGACGACCCCGCAAAACAACAAAACGGCAACGTCACGGTCACCGTTTCCATCCCCTCGCTGACACTCGGTTCCGTCACCGATCAGGCGCTCGGAGCCGATTTCCTCAATGCTCCGGCCAACCCCACGGCCACCTTCACCGCCGACATCCTGCGCGACGGCGAAAACTACAC
Organism: Paracoccaceae bacterium; assembly: GCA_050633465.1. Classification (GTDB taxonomy): domain Bacteria; phylum Pseudomonadota; class Alphaproteobacteria; order Rhodobacterales; family Rhodobacteraceae; genus UBA3069. The sequence goes on from JBOEGO010000002.1 coordinate 152,805, forward strand.
CGCCAATGGCACGCTCACCCTGAACGGGCAAACCAAACCGCTCTCCCTGCCCTTTACCCTGCAAACCGACGGCAATACCGCCACCATGCAAGGCAGCACAGAAATCGCCCGACTGGATTACAACATCGGCCAAACCATGCCCAAAGGCGACACTCTGGGCCTGACCGTGGCCATCACCGTCAACCTGACGGCGACCAAAAACTAACCGGCACAGCGAACCAAAACTGGGGGGCAACACGCCCCCCCCCATTCACTGTTCCCCAAATACCTCTTGCCAAGGGCTCCCCAAGCCACCCGCACGAAAAAAGCCGCCGGATCACTCCGGCGGCTTCTTCATTCCTGAAACAATAAACGCTTATTCAGCCTTCATTGCCTCAACCGAAATCATCAACTGAACTTCGTCGCTGACATAAGGCGCAAACTGGCCCATGTCGAATTCGCTGCGCACCACAGTGCCCGTTGCGTTGAACCCGACCCAGGGCTTCTTGGCCATCGGATGGTCACCCATCTGGTTCATCACCGCATCCAGCACCACCGATTTGGTCACACCATTGATCGTCAGATCGCCGGTGATCTTGCCGGTGGTGTCGCCCGTCACTTCAATCGCGGTGGATGTGAACGTCACAGTCGGGTTTGCCTCGGCACCGAAAAAATCATCGCCCAGAAAATGCGCCGTGCGCTCGTCCCAGCCGGTGATCAGGCTGTTGGCGGGCATGGTCACGCTGACAGACGACGCGGCAGGGTCTTCGGCGTCAAACATGATTTCACCCTCAAACCCCGAATACATGCCCCATGTGGTCGAAAACCCCAGATGGTTATACTGGAACACAACCTGGCTGTGGCTGGAATCCAGCATGTATTTTTCAGGCGCAGCAACGGCGGGCGCGGCCAGAACAGCAGCAGTAACCGCAGCAGCGGCGAATTTGGTAAAGGTCATAGGGCACTCCTCAAGAGCAATAGCGTTAAAGATGTCAGACTATGTGCAGCACAGCAGCGTTCCCGCAACTGCGCAAGGTTCAACAGATTGTGTTTACGGCTGAACACTCGATCCGGCACTTATCCGCCTAAAACCGCTGGAACATCAAAAACCCCGCCACGCAATGTGACGGGGATTTGCAATTTTACCAGCAATAACAGAAGGCATCAGCCGCCAATGGCACAATCCTGCAAGGCCAGCTTCAACCCGGCCGCCGCATCCACATCGCGAATTTCCGCACGGATCAGCGCCGCACCGCTGCGGTCCTGCGCCTCCAGAATGCCGCCCTCGATCGAAACATTGCCCAGATCGGCAAAGCGGTAAGACGCCTGCAACCGCACAATCCCGTCACAGCCGCGCTTGACATGGCGCAATTCGCCCTCGGTCTTGTCAATGTGAAACTCGTCCGCGCCCAGATCACGGCCAACCTGTAACATCGCCATGCCCGCCGTGCCGAAAATCACCGATACCACCAGCTTGATCAGAACAATCTCGACATCCCACAAACGGGTCTGAACCACCCAGACACCCACAGCAGACAGGATCGCAACAACCCCGACAAACCGCATCATCGCCCGCGCCACAGTGCAGGGCGCAATCGCATGGGTCGCCGCCATCAATGGAACGGCCGTGGCGCGGTCCTTGGAAAAACCACCTGTCTCGTTGGCGTATTGTGTCATGGCCATGGTGCTGGCTCCTGATATAAATTCCGTTGCCACAACCCTGACGTTCAAAAAAGGCGCAAATTTGACAGAGTTTGGGTGATTTACGGCCCAATCAGGGCGCCATTGCAGGGCTTGCACAATGCTGCCTTCCATCGTATAGCCCGGCTTCCTTTCGCAATCACGTTGAACCGCGCAGACTCTCGTGGATGGGCCGCGAAAGGATCAGGCCCTCCTATGAAATGCGCCTAGATACAAGAACAGGAGTGCACATGCCGCTATACGAGCATGTCTTTATTTCGCGTCAGGATCTGTCCAACGCGCAAGCCGAAGGCCTTGTCGAACATTTTGGTGCCGTGCTTTCGGACAACGGCGGCAAAGTCGTCGAATCCGAATACTGGGGCGTCAAAACGATGGCCTATAAAATCAACAAAAACCGCAAGGGCCACTACGCCTTTCTGCGCACCGATGCACCGGCACCGGCTGTTCAGGAAATGGAACGCCTGATGCGCCTGCATGATGACGTGATGCGCGTCCTGACCATCAAGGTCGACGAACACAAAGAAGGACCCTCGGTCCAGATGCAGAAACGTGACGAACGCAGCGAACGCCGCGAGCGCCGCTAACCTCACCCCAGAAAAAGGACGCTAAACCATGGCAGCCAAACCATTTTTCCGCCGCCGGAAAGTGTGCCCGTTCTCTGGCGAGAACGCGCCCGCAATCGACTACAAAGATACGCGCCTCCTGCAACGCTACATTTCCGAGCGTGGCAAGATCGTGCCGTCCCGCATCACCGCCGTTTCGGCCAAAAAGCAACGCGAACTGTCCCGCGCCATCAAACGCGCGCGCTTCCTCGCCCTGCTGCCCTACGCAGTGAAGTAAGGAGAAAGCACAATGCAAGTTATCCTTCTGGAACGTGTGGCCAAACTGGGCCAAATGGGCGATGTCGTTGACGTGAAACCCGGTTACGCGCGCAACTACCTGTTGCCTCAGGGCAAGGCGCTGACCGCCTCTTCGGCCAATGTGGCAAGCTTTGAAGCGCAAAAAGCGCAGCTCGAAGCACGCAACCTTGAGACCAAAAAAGAAGCCGAAGCACTGGGCGCCAAGCTCGATGGGCAGCAGTTCATCGTTATCCGCTCGGCCTCCGACTCCGGCGCGCTTTACGGTTCGGTCACCCCGCGTGACGCCTCCGAAGTGGCAACCGCCGAAGGCTTCTCTGTGGACCGCAAGCAGGTCGCTTTGATCAACCCGATCAAGGACCTCGGCCTGCACGAAGTGTCGGTCAAGCTGCACCCCGAAGTCACCGTGACCATCGTCATGAACGTCGCGCGCTCGGTGGAAGAAGCCGAATTGCAGGCCTCGGGCAAATCGATCCAAGAACTCGCAGCCGAGGCGGAAGCCGAAGCGGAATTCGAGATCGCCGAGCTGTTTGAAGACATCGGCGCGGCCGCTGCGGACGACGACGAACTGGTCGAAGACGCGCCTGCTGACGCGGCCCCTTCCGAGGGCGAAGAAGAGGCGTAAGCCCCTTCAAATAAACGATAAATTCAAAGGGCCGTGCAGAGATGCGCGGCCCTTTTCGTTTGCCGCCTAGACGGTTACTGGCCGAAATTCTCGCCCGCCTCTTGCGGCATCATCCGCACCAGACGCGAGGTTTGCACGCCCGCTTGGCGGTGGCGCATGGCCTTGCGATAGAGCGGGTCATAGACCATTTCGACAAAGGCGGCGGGGCTGGGATATTCGGCGATGAAGCACAGGTCCCACGCCTCCGATCCGTCCTTGGGTCCGATCACCATCAACTCCATCTTGCCGCGCCATACGATGCGCCCGCCGAGGCGGTCGAACACCGGCTGGCTCTCGCGGCCATAGGCGGCATAGGCCTCGGCGCCGCTGCAGGTGGTGCCGTCCTCATAGGTGGCGGTGTCCTTGAGTTTGACCAAGTTGAGCATATGGATCGGCCCTGCCCGATCATCGGCTTTGAAGGCCTCGAATGTGGCCTTGTCGAACCCCAGATAGTCCATGTTCTTCCTCCCTCGCGCGGCGCGGGCCGAGCGCCGTTTTGGCGCGTCGGTATCGCGTCGGTATTTTGTCGGTATCGCGTCGGTGCGACAACGGCCCCGCCATTGGGGGCCCTGCCCAGTGTGGCGCGGCTTACGGGGCGATGACAAGCCCCCAGCTTAAAAGCGGCAGGTGCCGCGCCGCAACGTCGCCGTGATGCGCCCTCGTGATGACGCGCCCCAACGCAAAAGGGCCGCCCCGAACGGGCGGCCCTTCGCAAAACAACGTCGTCCGGCTGGCGGATTATTCGTCTTCGAGCGCCTCGACAGCTTTTTGCAGATCGTCTTTGCTGATCTCTTTTTCGGTGACTTTCGCCAGCGAGAAGGCGTGATCGACAACCTTGTCCTCGAACAAAGGCGCGCGCAGCTGCTGTTGCATCTGCTGGTTTTGCTGGATGAACTCGAAGAACTGACGCTCCTGACCCGGATATTGGCGGGCCTGGTTCATGATCGCTTGGGTCATCTCGGCGTCGGTCACTTCGACTTCGGCTTTCTGGCCCAGCTCGGCGAGCAGCAAACCAAGACGCACGCGGCGCTCGGCCAATGCGTTATGCTCGTCTGTCGGTGTGATCGGATCATGGTTGTGATCGGTCACATCAGGGTTTTCTTCGTGCCACAGCTGATGCGCGATCTGTTTCGCCTCGGCTTCGACCAGCGACGGCGGCAGTTCGAATGCAACCAACCCGTCCAGTTTGTCCAACAGGTCGCGTTTCATCACCGCGCGGGCCGCACCGGCATATTCCGCTTCCAGACGCTCGGTGATCTGCGCTTTCAATGCGGCCAGATCCTCGGCACCGTATTTGGTGGCCAGCTCGTCGTTCACTTCGGCGGGCTTGGGCTCTTTGACGGCTTTGATTGTGCAATCAAAAGTGGCTTCTTTGCCGGCCAGGTTTTCGGCCTGATAATCCTCGGGGAAGGACACAGTGACCTGCTTTTCCTCATCGGCTTTCACGCCAACCAGCTGCTCTTCGAAACCGGGGATGAACTGCCCCGATCCCAGCACCAGCGGGTAATCTTCGGCCGCGCCACCGTCAAAGGCTTCGCCGTCAACCTTACCAAGGAAGTCAAACACAACTTGATCGCCGTCTTTGGCTTTGGACCCCTTCTTGCGGTCCTCGAAATTCTGCGCGCTTTCGGCAAGGCTGGCCAATGCCTCGTCCACGGCTGCATCGTCGGCCTTGACGGTCAGACGTTCCAGTTTCACGCCTTTGACATCCAGATCGGGGATTTCGGGCAGGGCTTCATAGGTCATGTTGACCTTGACGTCTTCGCCGGGTTTCCAGCTTTCGCCGTTTTCCATTTTCACATCGGGCTGCACTGCGGGGCGGTCGCCCGAGGCTTCGAAATGATCGTTCATCGCGCCGTCGATGGCTTCTTGCATGGCTTCGCCCAGAATGCGCTCGCCGAATTGCTTGCGCAGCAGGGCCATCGGGACTTTGCCCTTACGGAAACCCTTCATCTCGACTTCGGGCTGCGCTTCTTTCAGCTTCTCTTCTACCTTGGCATCCAGTTCAGCCGCGGTCAGGGTGATTTCATAGCCGCGCTTTAGGCCTTCGTTCAGGGTCTCGGTGACCTGCATAATGTCTTCCTTGTTCAGGTTCGGGCGCGCGCGTGCCCGCGCGTGCATGTGTCAAATCTCGGCCCTTCTATTGGTCCCAAGCCATGTCTGCAAGGGGGTTTGGCGCAGCGGCACGACTTGACTTTGCTCTGTCTCGCTCTCCCCGCCCTACCCCTGCGCCAGCCGCGCAACTTGCCGCATCGCAGCACCGCCTGACGCAAATAAAAAAGGACGGGCCGCCATGGCCCGTCCCTTCCGTCCTGTCCGCCGCAACCTTAGGGGAAAGGCGCGCAGACAGGCTGCCGAAAAACCCCAAGGGGGATCAGAGCTTTTCGTACATCGAAACCGCAGTGTTCATTTCGTTCAGCACCGCCTCGGCGATAAAGGCAGCATAGCCAAGGTCGGCCTTGCTGACATCGCCACCGGCAATCGCGGTTTGTATAATGGGCGCCATTTCAAACCACAGGTTTTCAACCATTTCCAACTGGGCATCAATTTCCCATGACGGCGCGGCAATTAGATTGCGTGCGGCATTGCCCGCGCGCAGCTCATGCAAGGTATTTTCAAATTCCGCCGCGGTTTCGGTCAGGGCCTTGCGGTCGTTTTCTGTGTCATTGCCACTGCTCAGGAAACACAGGTCCTTGACCGCTTTCTGGCTTAGCATCCGCTGCCGCCCCGCGATATTCAACGCCATCGACAGTTGCGATGCCTCTTGCCCATCATCCATTTCCGCCTGGATCGCGCTGACCGTCCGGTTCATCTGCTTCAACAGAATGACATTGCGCGCATGGACCTCTTTCAACGCGGCCAGATCCGGGGTTTTTCCTGCCGCACGGCTGGCAAAAGGTTCAAACGCCTCCCACAGGGCCTCGGTCTTATCCAGCTGGATCAACACAGCACGGCTTTGCTCCGGCTCCAATCCACGCCCCGGATTGCCAATGCGCAACGCCGTCAGCGTCATACGAAACTGCATTGATGCGTCACGCGCCATGGATTCATGCAACACCGCATCAACCCCCATATGGGTCAGACAGGCGGCCTTGCTGATGCGCTGTGTCAGCATCCTTTGCCGCCCGGCGATGTTCAGTTTAAACGCCTCCGCCTCTGATTGTTTTCTTGCGCTGTTTTCTGCTGCACTGGCTGGACTGCCGATTCCCCAGCCCGCCAATAGGGCCACAATCAGAAAAACCCCTGATATTCCACGCATTACCTGCTCCCGCCGCCTTGGCACCTGTTCGCATTTACAAAGCATAAATACCCTGATGCGGATGAACGTCAGGTAAACGGATGTCGTAAATTCCGAAATTGCAACTTGGGGCTGTAACGCGTCACATATTCGCATTCCGGCATGAACCTCGTCATTTTTGTGACCCTAGGGAACAATTGCACCACCACGCCTGCGCCCTAATGTAATGCCTCTGCCACGGTGACAAACCCATCCCTCCCGCTTGGCGCCCGAAATTATACCGAACAAGGAATACCCGATGAGCCATGCCGACGCCCTATTTCGCCCCGCCAACCTGGGGCATCTGACCCTGAAAAACCGCATCGCCATGGCCCCCATGACCCGCACATTTTCGCCGGGCAATGTGCCCAATGATCTGGTGGTCGATTACTATCGCCGCCGCGCCGAGGGCGGCGTGGGCCTGATCATCACCGAAGGCACCATAATCAACCACAGCGCCGCCAATGGATACCCCAATGTGCCCGCGTTTTATGGCGAACAGGCACTGGCAGGCTGGAAAAAGGTGGTTGACGCTGTCCATGCTGCGGGTGGTAAAATCGCACCGCAACTGTGGCATGTCGGTGCCATCCGCCGCCCCGGCATCAACCCCGGTGGCGACACCCCCGGCCACAGCCCCAGCGGCATGGCCAAACCGGGAAAGGTCACCGGCCACGCCATGACCCAACAGGACATCGACGATGTGGTCGCCGCCTTTGCACAGGCCGCCGCCGACGCCAAGGAAATCGGCTTTGACGCGATCGAATTGCACGGCGCACATGGCTACCTGATTGATCAGTTTTTCTGGGACGGCACCAACCAGCGCGATGACGCCTATGGCGGCGATCTGGCCGCCCGCTCGCGGTTCGCGCTTGAAATCATCCGCGCCGTGCGCGCCGCCGTGGGCCCCGATTACCCGATCATTTTCCGTTACTCCCAATGGAAACAACAGGACTATGGCGCACGTCTTTGTGAAACTCCGGATGCGTTACAGGCTTTCCTGACCCCGCTGGCCGATGCGGGCGTTGACATCTTTCACTGCTCGACCCGCCGGTTCTGGGAACCCGAATTTGAAGGCAGCGATTTGAACCTGGCGGGCTGGACCCGCAAACTGACCGGCAAACCCACCATCACTGTCGGCAGTGTCGGCTTGAATGCCGATTTCCTCCCCGAGGATGGCACAGCCGATTTCAACGCAGCCGAACCGGCCAGCATCGACAATCTGGTGGAACGGGCCGAACGCGATGAATTCGATCTGGTCGCCGTGGGCCGGGCCCTGATCGCCAACCCCGATTGGGCCAATCAGGTGGCCGCAGGAAAACTGGCCGATCTGGCCGCCTATGAAAAGGACATGTTAAAGGAACTGCGCTGACCAGCCGCAGGCGTTCCATGCAACACCAAACAGGTGCAGCGCGGCGGTTTCCCCGCGCTGCACGCCCCGCCAACCCGGATTTCCGTTGGCCCTATATATAATGACATCTCCCCAGGCCAAAACTGCCCGCCCCTGACGCAGAACAAACCGCGTCGCATCGCGGTCACCAAAGTGCTTTGAAGGCAAAAGTTCAAGCAAGGCGGCACGGGTGTTGCGGCTGGACCGCGAATTTTGAACAGCTATAACAGCCCCACAGATAAGCCATTGAAACAAAATGACTTATCTGTGGGGCTTGCTTCGGGGTTTCAACACGAGCCGCATCAGAACATTACCAGTTGCTGCGGATTTTCACGGGCCGCCCTGCCGCCCTGATCAGAGAAATGAACGATTCTGACGATCGGTGAAGTTCAGTATTTGCACATCGCCAGCGTCGGGCAAATGACGCTCGATTCGGCTGACCCTGAGAGAAAAGGCCTCCTTGCCGTTCACAAACCGGACATAGACCGGAAACCGGCTGCGCTCCCCCCTCGTCCAGTAGGAAATTCCTGAAACTCCCGGCATTTTCCTTTGTGTTTGGTATCACTGGGCAAGTCAAACATCACAAGACCCCACATCAGACGATAAGCTGGAGGCCTATACGCGGTATTGCGACGAACATGGTCTGTCGGTCGCACACATGATTTACGAGCCTACAATCGGCACGGGCCAGCGGCTCGGCGATTGCAACACATCGAAAAATCTAATGAAAACAATATGGTGCGGGTGAAGGGACTCGNNGAACCCCCACGCCTCGCGGCGCCAGAACCTAAATCTGGTGCGTCTACCAATTCCGCCACACCCGCTATCCATTTGCGCCCCTTAAAACAAAGGTCGCGCCGTATCGTAAAAAGCCAATAGCAAACCCTTGCCTTGGATGCGAGTGGAAAATGCGGCGCAAAAATGTCCCTTACGGCACTCAAAAAAGGCGCGACATTTACCCATTCTTGCCATATTCTGGTGAAAAAACTTGAGGCAGATAGAAAAGCGAGAACCCGCCATGGAACCGAATACGGCCATGCGCACAGCCGGGGCATGCCCCGCAGCGCAGAACACACAAAACACGATGGGCCTGAATGCAGGCTCGATCATCCTGACGCTCGAAGGCGAAATGCCCGTTGAATTCCTGAATGCGGGCGACCGTGTCATCACCCGCGACAGCGGCGTGGCGGAAATCAAGGCGATCATTGCGCGCACCATCCGCACCGATGCGGTGTCGATCAGCGCCGGATCGCTGGGCCATACCCGCCCCGAACGCGACGTCACAGTGGCCGCGGGCCAGATGCTGCTGGTGCGCGACTGGCGCGCCGAGGCCCTGACCGGCGCGAAACAGGCACTGATGACCGCCGCCAGCCTTGTGGACGGCGAATTCGTTACCATCCAGCACGATGTCGAACTCACTGTCTATGAAATCGAATTCGACGCGCCGCATGTTCTCTATGTCGACGGGCTAGAGGTCTCCTCCCCCGTCGAAGCCAAGGCAATGCGCCAGGCGGCCTGACGCCCCGCCCCTACAGATTTCCTCGTGGAACACCCCGGCTGCCATCGGCACCGGGGTTTTTCGTCTTACCGGGGTTTTCTTACCGGGGTTTTTCCGTCCCTATGCCCCGCGTCACACGCCCAAACCCCGAAACACCCTAGGCAATTCCTCGGGCAGATCCTCGGCAATCAATCCCGGCCCGAATGAGCGCGCGCATTCCACATGCAGCCAAACCGCAGCCTCCAACGCCTGATGGATCGCGAAACCGCCCATCCGGTGGGCCAATACGCCACATATCATCCCCGCCAATACATCGCCCGCACCCGCCGTGCCCAGCCATGGCGTGCGCCGGTCATATAACGCCGGATGAACCGATGCCGCACCGTCAGGGCCGGCAATCACCGTGGCCTCGCCCTTTAACACCACATAACAGCCCGCACGGCGCGCCGCTCTACGGGCATCATCAACCTTTGACCGCCCCTCTTGCACACGCGACTTCTGCGACAGATCCGCAAACAACCGTGCAAATTCCCCCTCATGCGGGGTCAGCACCACGCGGTCATGGCACAGCGCGAATAATGCCGCCGGATCATCCGCAAAACTGCTCAAGGCATCTGCGTCCAGCACAAAACGTCGCGTCTCATGCCCGTCCTCTATCGCTGATGCCGACAGCGCCGCCCGCACCATATCCCGCGTCCGCGCCCCCACACCCAGCCCCGGCCCCAGACACAGCGCCGCAAGCCGCCCATCCGCCAGAACCGGCACCAGCTCCTCCGCCGAACCGACGCGCCGCAACATCACCGCATCCATCCGCGCCGCGTTTTCCTGCAAGGCCGCGCCGGGCACGCCTAACGTCACCAGCCCCGCCCCGATCCGCAACGCCGCACGCGCCGCCATCCGTGCCGCGCCACCGCGCCCGACACCGCCGCCCAAAACCAGCGCATGACCACGATCATACTTGTGCCCGCCACCACCAATATGCGCGACATGGCGCAACCAGACCCGCGCAGCACGCGACCCCTCCACAATCTGCGGCGCCACCAAACGCACCACCGCCGGATCACTGATCGCAACACCCAATAAACCGGGATCGCGGCTTTCAACCGGCTTCAACCCGATATCAACCACCACAGGCGCGCCGCCCCCGACCTCTGCCAAAAAATGCCCAACCTTGGCCCGATGAAAGGTCACGCATAAATCACAGCCCAACAACCGCGGCGTCACCTCGTCCTGCATGAAGGCCGCAAACCCTGCGATGTCCGCGTCATTGTCGCCAAATGGCGGCACGGGCAGCAGTATCTCACCAGAATCACAATCCATGCCCGACGGGCAATCCACCGCAACCACGCGACAACGCCCCCTGCCCTTGCGCCTGCGCACCGCCTGAAACGCCTGCGCACATTCCAGCGCAATCGCGCGCGATGCCCCGGTGCCAAACATCGCATCAACCAACAGATCGGGCCGCGCGCCCGCCGCCGCCACATCCATGCCCGCAACAGCACCCTGCGCATTCCACAGCTCATACATACGCGCCGCATCCGGCGGCAGCCGCGCCGCGTCACCGTAAAACAATACCTCCACCGCCCAACCCTTGCCCTGCAACAAACGCGCCACCACAAACCCGTCACCGCCATTGTTACCCGGCCCGCATAAAACCACCGCCCGCCTGGCTTTTTCTTGGCCGAAATACTCCNNCCCGCCTGCAATTCGGGCCATTGCTCGAAAATGGCCGCAACCACGCCGCGCCCCGCACGCTCCATCAACGCCAATCCGGTCACAGCACCCGACTCGATGGCGGCCTGCTCAACGGCGCGCATTTGGGCAGATGTCAGCAATTCAGTCATTTTTAACCCTTCGGCGATTCACTTTCGCACAAATATCATGCATCAAGCCCAAAAAACGGGCGCATTAATGGATTCCAATCTTGGCTTCCCCGCGCCCCTACCCTATCCAATTGTAGACACCGAATAGAAGTGGTCCAACACGACCGACACTTTTGGCGAGGAGGCCAGCCGCATGAAAAAGATCGAGGCGATCATCAAGCCGTTCAAGCTCGACGAGGTCAAGGAAGCCCTGCAAGAAGCAGGCGTTCAAGGCCTGTCCGTGATCGAAGTCAAAGGCTTCGGCCGCCAGAAAGGCCACACAGAACTGTATCGCGGTGCCGAGTATGTCGTCGATTTCCTGCCCAAGGTAAAAATCGAAGTGGTGCTGGACGACGATCAGGTCGATGCCGCCATCGAAGCCATCGTCGAAGCCGCCCGCACCGACAAAATCGGTGATGGCAAAATCTTTGTATCGCCCGTCGAACAGGCGATCCGCATCCGCACCGGAGAATTCGGCTCTGACGCGATCTGATCCGACCGGACCAGACAGACGACAGCACGCCCCCGCACACCCTGACAACGAACATTCCAATCAAAGGGAAAACAGAGAATGAGCGCCAAAGACGTTGTAAAGATGATCAAGGACGAAGATATCGCCTATGTCGATATCCGGTTCACCGACCCGCGCGGCAAACTGCAGCACGTGACCGTGGATTGCGACCTTGTCGACGAGGACTTCCTCGAAGAGGGCTTCATGTTTGACGGCTCCTCCATCGCTGGTTGGAAATCCATCGAAGCCTCCGATATGAAACTGATGCCCGATTGCGACAGTGTCTACCTTGACCCGTTCTATGCGGAAAAAACGCTCTGCGTGCATTGCTCGATCGTGGAACCCGACACCGGCGAATCCTATGACCGCGACCCGCGTTCCGTCGCACAAAAAGCCGAAGCATACCTGAAATCCTCGGGCATCGGCGATGTGGCCTATATGGGCCCAGAGGCCGAATTCTTCCTGTTTGACGACGTGCGCTATGCCGTGTCCTCGAACAAGGTATCGTTTCAGGTCGACGGTATCGATTCCGCATGGAACACCGACACCGAATACGAAATGGGCAACACCGGCCACCGTCCCGGCGTCAAGGGCGGCTACTTCCCCGTCAACCCGATCGACGATGCACAGGACATTCGCGCCGAAATGCTGTCCACCATGAAACGCATGGGCATGAAGGTCGACAAACACCACCACGAGGTTGCGTCCTCGCAGCACGAACTGGGCCTGATTTTCGGCACGCTGACCCATCAGGCGGACGAAATCCAGAAATACAAATATGTGATCCACAACGTGGCACAGGCATACGGCAAAACGGCAACCTTCATGCCGAAACCGATTTCCGGTGACAACGGTTCGGGCATGCATGTGAACATGTCGATCTGGAAAGACGGCAAACCCTTGTTCGCAGGCGACAAATACGCCGACCTGTCCCAGGAAGCGCTGTATTTCATCGGCGGCATCCTGACCCACGCCAAGGCGCTGAACGCCTTCACCAACCCGGCGACCAACTCCTACAAACGCCTGATCCCCGGCTTCGAAGCCCCCGTTCTGCGCGCCTATTCCGCACGCAACCGTTCGGGTTGTGTTCGTATCCCGTGGACAGAATCGCCCAAGGCAAAGCGCGTCGAGGCACGTTTCCCCGATCCCGCAGCCAACCCCTACCTGTGCTTTGCGGCGCTGCTGATGGCCGGTCTTGACGGCATCAACAACAAGATCGATCCGGGCGAAGCCATGGATAAAAACCTCTATGATCTGCCCGCAGAAGAGCTGGCCGAAATCCCCACCGTATGTGGTTCCCTGCGCGAAGCGCTGGACGAATTGCGCGCGGACATGGATTTCCTTCTGGCCGGTGACGTGTTCACCCGCGATCAGGTCGAGGCATATATCGCCCTGAAAGAAGAAGAAAACATCGCGTATGAAACCACGCCGCACCCGATGGAATACAAACTGTATTACTCCTGCTAATCACGCAGCAGTCTGAACAGACGAAAGGCGCTCTCGCATCGGGGGCGCCTTTTACTTTGGGCAAAACCCCACCAATACAGCGCCGGAATCAGGCCAGCATTGACAAAACCGCCTGCTCCGCAGCACCATACGCAACAATTCATTAACGATTGATCCCTGCTTAACCATTTCCACGCCGCATTTTTCAACCTGCCATTTTGGCATCACCGCGCCCCGCCCTGATCTATCCGCGGATAATTTTTCCCGGTCCTTTCCCCCAGGCAACGCAACATAGTGACCCGATTAAAACCAAAGGATTTTCCACATGGCCAGCATCGTTATATCCAGCTCCTCCGCCATAACCCTTGCCGGGGGCACCGCCCATTATGTCGCGCCCGATGTTCAGGTGCTTGTCACCGCAGGCGATGCGGTGGGGTTCACGTCCGATGACAATAGCGTCTTGTATAATGACGGCATTATCGTTTCCCTCGCCGACGAAGGCGTGGCCTTTTCCTCGGGCAGCGGCGGGCACAGCCTTGTGAACGGCGAAAGCGGCATCATCCGTGGCACAGACAGCGGCATATTGATGTTCACCGTGGCGAATGCCCTGAGCACCATCACCAACCTCGGGTCGATCTATGGCGGCCAAGAGGGCATATTCATGTCCGGCGCCGCCGTGGGCGCAACCTTCGAATTATACAACAGCGGCGCGATCTTTGGCGCTGACGCTGGCGTTGAAACCAGCCAAACCGCCAGCATTTCCAATTCCGGCAGCATCCAAAGCAACGAATACGGCATTACGCTCCGCGTCGAAGCGCCAAACAGCGCCGTGGTCAATTCCGGCCTGATTTCCGGCACCACCGCCGCCATCAGGGCGCAGGGGGCGAATGCGGTGATCACCAACACCGGCCTGATCGAGGGCGCCACCGGCATCGCCTATTCCGGCACCGGATACCTTTACAACTTTGGCACCATCACCGGCGGGCTGAATGGCAACCCCGCCGCCGATGCGGTGACCCTGGCCAGCGGCGACGACACCGTGCTCAATCGCGGCTTCATCAATGGCGATGTCAGCCTTGACGCTGGCGCCGATACCTTTCGTGGCATCGGTGGCACGGTGAACGGCACCATCGACGGCGGCGACGGCGATGACATATTCTATATTGATCAGGCCGACGCGCAGATCGAGGGCGGCAGCGGCACAGATACGCTTTATGCCCGCGCCGATGTGTTGAACACCACCGGGGTCGAGGTGATCGAACTGCTGGGCGCCGATGATCTGACCGCGTTTGGCGATGATCTGGCCAATGACATCACCGGCAATGGCGGGGCCAATGAATTGCACGGCGGCATCGGCAATGACACCATTCTGGGCGGCGCGGGCGATGATGCGATCTATGGCGAAAGCCAAAGCGACCTGCTGGCGGGCGGTTTGGGCGATGACCTGCTGCACGGCGGATCGTTCGCCGACACTCTGGTCGGCAATAATGGCGCTGACACCCTATATGGCGGCACTGGCAGCGACCGCTTGATCGGTGGTCTGGGGCGCGATGTCTATGCCTATGACGACATTGACGAAATCGGCGCATTGGCCGATGGCGACCGCATTGTATTCGCGCAGGGCGACGATCTGGTCGATCTGTCCGGCATAAACGACGAGGCATTCATATTCATCGGCAGCGCCGCGTTTTCCGGCAGCGGCGCGATGGAACTGCGCGCGATTTCCACCGCATCCGGCAATGCCGTCGCCATGTTCGACGAAAACGGCGACGGGGCCGAAGACGGGCGGCTGGTGCTGCTGTCCACCGCCACACTGACCGTCGATGATTTCATTTTGTAACTGCCCCTGCGGCAGAATTAACCCTGAAACCACGTTAAAAGACAAAGGATCACAACATGTCACTTACCATTCTCGATACCGACATTTCCGGTGGCGGTGCGGCCTATACCGCCACCGCGACCGAAGAAACCATCGTCCTGACCGAGGGCACAACCCTGATCAGCACCGGCAGTTCGGGCATCTATAACGATGGCTCCTTTGAAAACACCAATGTGGTTGTTGCGGGCAGCGTTTTCACCTCTGGCAACGCTGTGAACCTACGCGCCAGCGCACCCAGCGCGGGCAATCACAGCGTCACGGTGCTGGAAAGCGGCGTGATCGTCGCCGAAACCTTTACCGGGATTCTGATCGAGGGCGCAAATTCCATCGCAACCAACTATGGCCAGATCACCACTTCCCGCTCGATTGGTATGTTCCTGTCCGATTCCGACTTTGGCACATTGATCAATTACGGCACCGTCACCGCGACCAACGCGGGTCTCTATTCATCAACGATGGGCGTCGACAGCAATGTCACCGCCGCCCATATTGAAAACCACGGCATTCTCACCAGCAACGGCACGGTCGAGGGCGCATTGAATATCGAAGCCTCGGGCACAGTCACATTCCTGAACACGGGCACCGTCACCACCACAGGACAGGCCTATGCCTCTGTCAACCAGGCGGTTGATACCGTGATCAACACAGGCCTGATCCGGGGCGAGGTGAACCTTGGTGGCGGTGGCGACATCTTCGCCGGGCTGGGCGGCACCATTGATGGCCGCATTCTGGCCGGTGGCGGCAATGATGACATCCGCATCAGCGGCTCGTCCGATTGGGTGCATGGCGGCGCGGGCGCGGATGTTCTTTATACCGATGGCGATGCCACCACCCTGTATCAAATCGAAACCGTGCGCCTGCTGGGCACAGACGGCGTGCATGTCGGCGGCGATATCACTGCGACCACTTATTACGGCAGCCTTGGCGATGATGTGGTCGAAGCAGGGGCCGGCAACGATGTGATCTATGGCCGTGGCGGCAACGACGAACTGCACGGCGGGCTGGGCGATGATACCATCCGTGGCGGCATGGGCGATGACGAAATCCGCGGCGGCGAAGGGCTGGACCGGCTGATCGGCGATGCGGGGGCTGATACCTATGTCTTTGCCAATATCGCGGAAATGAGCGCAGGCACCGCCGGTGACCGGATCGAACTGGAACAGGGGGTTGATCTGATCGACCTTAGCAACATTGCCGACGGGGTGATTGATTTCATCGGCGGCGCGGCGTTTTCCGGCACTGCCGTGGCCGAGGTCCGCGTGATCGCCGCCGCATCGGGGCATGGCATTGTCATGGTCGATATCAATGGCGACGGGGCCGAGGACGCGCGGCTGGTCATTCTGGACAACAGCGCACTGACGGCGGATGATTTCCTGCTGTAACGCACCGGCCCGTTGATACCACCCGACCGCAACACCCCACGCCCCGCAGGGATTACGCCCCTGCGGGGCAATTTCGTTAAAATGCCATATTTCCCTCGGGTTATACGACCATACCGCGAAGATTAACCATTGCTTTACCATTGATCGAAAAATGGAACCGATTGCGCCCAATTCCTGCCATTACCCAAGGGCAAGAAACAGATATCGAATTCATTTATTAGGTTCAGCATCCCGTGTCCCATCCCATGCACAACACCGCCGCCGATTTCCCGTTTTCGCCCGACCTATTGGCGGGGGCCGCCCTGTATAAACGTATGCTCGCGCTGGACCCGGCCGCGCTGGCGCAGGCGCTATGCGCACGGCTGCAACCGCTGGGCATCAGCTTTTCCCATCTGGCCTCTGCCGATGCCGCAAGCGAGGTCACGGCGACCGCTGTGCTGACCCACCCCGATATGCACCTGCATATCGCCATCAATGACGGGCCAGTGCCGCTGCAACGTATGGCGGCCACGCAAACCTCGCCATTTCTGCAAAACCATCCGGCAAGGTTTCGCACGATCGAACGCCAACATGTGTCCCATGTGGAATTGCGCCTTGGTGCGGGGCCAATGCCCGATCCCAAACACCCGACCCCCTCGGTGCCCGACCTTGCGCCGGAAATCTGCATCGCGATCCTGCACCGCGCCCTGCTGGCCCTGTCCGAACAGGCCCGCCCCGAAGCCCTGATCTGGTATCCCACCGATATGATGCTGACCTATGACGAACTGGAATCCGAACAAAACAGCCTGCTGCCCGCCATGTTGTTTATTCACCCTGCGGTCTGGACACCCGGTTGCGATGATCAGGGCCGCCGCCTGACCGGCTTCATCGCCGATCACGCCGAAGGTTGGCTGGGCAAGCCGATGGAAATCGAACCCACCGCCCACAGCCCCGAACAAAGCCGCGCCGTGGCCGCCTATCTGTTGCGCCAGTCGCTGGCGGGACGCGGGGCGCTGGATGATGGCGCGCGTGTGCCGCTGGGCGACGGGCACCATGTTGCAATCACCCACCTGCCGGGGGATGCCGCCTTTGCAAACGGGCGCATTTCGGTGCGCTTCGACCCGCCCTTTCCTGCGCCGGTCAAACAGAAACGCGGGTTTTCGCCGCTGCATGTGCTGAACAGTTTCGGCGCGGCGCTGGGGAATGTGACCTGGGGTCTGGCCTCTGGCGTGGCAGGCACCAATGGCAAATATTCGATCAATGCATCGGGCACGGAAAACGTCCGCACCATGGGTGCGCTGACCAAACTGGCCATCGTGATCGGGTTTTCCGCATTGCTGGCATTTAACGGCGTGCTGTTTTGGTGACGTTGCGTCGTTTCACGTCACGCCGCTTGGGAATCACCTGATTTTTTATCCGTTAACCACCTTCCTACCCTTTTAGAATAGGGCTTTTACGCCTTTCGAATAGGAAATTTCCAAACACCGGACTGTCTGTTTCCAAACGCGGCCCTTTTTGCCGCAAAGCCGCCGAAACCTGCCACATTCCTGCCCTCACTGGCCCCGAAGCTGGGTGTCATCAAACGACACGCTGCCAAAGGAGCCACACCATGACCGCCACTCAAACAATCTGCCAAGCCGGACTGGTTCTTGCCTTTTCCCACCCGTTTTCGATCACAGCCAAGGCCACAGCGGCCGCCGTGCTGCAAGATGCCTGTGCCCGCCGTGGCATCCCCGTCACCGCCGCGCCGGTGATCGGTTCCAATGCTGTCACCATCCACACCACTGCGCTGGACATTGCGCTGGATTACCGCGCCGGTCCCGGTCACAGCGCACGGCTGGTGCTGTCGATTTCGCCGCTGGGCTGGGCCGAACAGGTGCAGGATGACGTGATGCAGGCGCATCTGGCCGCGCTCTGCGGGAAACTGTTGCACCAGTTCCCCTGCTCGGTGGTGCAATGGCTGTCAGAAGAAATGGAACTGCCCGCCGACCGGTTTCTGGCCATGACCGATCCGGTCAAACCGCGCCGCGTGAAACCGCGCCGCCCCGATTTCACACCGGAACCGCAGATGGCCGTCAATGTGGTGCCCTTTCCCATGGCCACAGCCGCGTGACCATCATATCCCCTTGCATCGCTGCCAATTGCCAATCGCGGGGCACATGATAATACTTCTGCGCAAATCATTTGTTCAGGAGGGGTCACATGTCCCGCGTTCGTTATTCCATTCTTGCCACTGCCTTGGGTCTTGGTCTTTTGTCTGCCCCTGCCCTGTCCGCCGCGCAATGCGGCAACACCGGATCGGGGTTCAACACCTGGAAATCCCAATTCGCAGCCGAAGCGAAGAAAGCAGGCGTCGGCCAGCGCGGATTGCAAGCACTGGCATCCGCGCAATACGCCACCCGCACCATCGCGGCAGACCGCAACCAGAAAAGCTTCAAATACTCGCTGTCGAAATTCATGAAAATTCGCGGTGCCGATACGATCGTGGCGCAGGCCCGCAAACGCAAGGCCCGCAACCCCGCATTCTACGGTGCGCTGGAAAAACAATACGGCGTGCCTGCGGGGGTTTTGCTGTCGATCCATGGCATGGAAACCGCATTCGGCGGCTTTATGGGCGACAGCGCGGTTGTGTCTGCGATCACCACACTGGCCTATGATTGCCGCCGCTCGGCGTTCTTTGTGCCCCATGCGATCGGCGCGCTGAAACTGGTGGATCAGGGGTCGATCTCTGCCACAACCAAGGGCGCCAAACACGGAGAGCTAGGCCACACCCAGTTCCTGCCGGGCAATGCGCTGAAATACGGTGTTGACGGCAATGGCGACGGGCGGGTCGATTTCTATAACGAGGTCGACGCGCTGGCATCGACGGCCAATTACCTGCGCGCCAAAGGCTGGAAACCCGGCGCCGGATACCAGGAAGGCCAAACCAATTACCGCGTGCTGAAAGAATGGAACGCAGCAACGGTGTATCAGCAGTCACTGGCCATCATGGGTGCGAAAATCGACCGCTGAATGTGGCGCGGCGGCGGTCGGGGGGCCTGCCCCCCGGTTCATTTGCCATGCAAATGAACACCCCCCGGAGTATTTTTTCCAAGAAAAAGCCCCGGAAGCAGTTGATATCAGGGCACGTTTGATATCAGGCACTGTGCTATCCATCTGTCCGCGACAGCACGGCGGGCCGAGGGCGGGCCTGTCCGCCCGAGGTGCGGCGTTTGTATCGCGCTGGATGCCAGTCCAGCGCCTTAATCCAGCGCCAGCGGTCCCGTCATGGCGCGCCGGTCCAGCATATAGGTATGGATACTGAACACCACCGCGCCGCTGTCGGGCAGGCGCGTCAGGGTTTGGCGTTCGGTGCGCCACCAGCGTTCTGTTTCCTGTTCGGGGTATGGGCGTTTGTCGTGGATGCTTTGCGGGTTGAACAGGCGCGGGTCAACATGGGCATGGCCGTTGAACCGCCACAGCGGGCGCCCCGGTTGCACACCGTCCAGCAGGCGTTGCACCCGTTTCGCCGTGTTGGGGTCATAGTCGGGCACAGTATGGTGGATATGCAGCATCGGCCTGCCAATTTTTTCCGCCAGCAACCATGCCGCCGGAAAGCACAGGCTGGCGGCGCTTAGAATATGTTCGCTCTGCCCTGCGGGTTTTTCCATGATGCACAGGTCTTCTTGCACCAGTCTGGTCAGGCATTGCATGGGGCGGGCGCGATCAATCGCCACCTCTGCGCCATCGGGGCGGATGACCTGATGATCAGCAACCCTATAGGCCGGTTGGCCTGACAGGTATTCCAGCACCCGCGCCAGCAATTCATCCGCCGCAGCAGCCGCAGCGGGCAGCATGGCAACCACATCGTTTGACCGCTGCGCCAACAGCCCGTCACGCAGCGCCATTTGCGCAGCAAAAGCCTCATCCACCAGCAGCCATTCATCGGGGTGCATGGGCGCGATCCCCGGCAGGGGTTTCAGCGCCGCAGGGTCATAGGGTGTATGCCGCTGAAGAACGGGCTGTGCGGGGTTTTCCAACGGGGGGGCAAATTCGGTCATATCGCCATTTTGGCGTGCAGAATCCGCAGGCGCAAGGGCAGCGCTCCCCTGCCCGACACTGCCCGACACAGCCGGGCCGCCGCCTATGCCACCCGGTCACGCCCTGCGGATTTCGCGCTGTATAGCGCACGGTCGGCGCGGCGCAGCGCCGCCTCCATCGGTTCGGCGGAATGGGTTTCCGCCAGCCCGAAACTGACTGTCAGCGGCACCTCGCGCCCCTCGGCCACGAAACCCATTTTCTTCAGGCTTTCGCGCAGTTTCTCTACCTTAGGAATGGCGTCTTCGCGTGACAACCGCCGCCATGCCAATACAAATTCATCCCCGCCATACCGCGACACCAATCCCGTTTCCCCCGCAGCAGAATTCAGCGCATGGGCAACATGGCGCAATGCCTCATCGCCCACCCAATGGCCAAAGCGGTCGTTCACGCCTTTGAAATGGTCAATGTCCACCATGACCAACACCCCTTCGAACCGCTCTGCATCGGCGACTTCCAGAAACCGGCGGCGGCTCATGGTGCTGGTCACCGTGTCGCGGTTGACCATCCGGCGCAATTGGGCCGACAGGATTTGCACCTGACGCATCTTATACCCCGTGACATAAGACAAGCTCCCACCCAAAACCGAAGATATCACAACGCAGGGCCAGAACCCTGTGATAAACTGCTCTTGCGGCACCATGAAATACAACATCGACGTGGCTATCACGACCGCGCACAGCCCCATGCAAATGCTATAGCTCAGCAAAAAATATTTTTTCGGTAGGCGCATATGTTGCCCCATTTTTGATGTGTAACGTAAATACGCCGGTTCCCGTGGCGTCGGCCCTGCCCCGTATGCACGCAGCCTGACCTTACGATACCTATATCACATAACCAAAGATCACGGATGCGAAAACTGCTGAAAAACTACTGTATATCTTAGGGAATAGCCCTGTTTTTGCCTTAAACCCGCCAAAACCTGCTTTTCATGGAATATGATTTTCGTGGCCCTTCGACCTGCCAGACACTGTGCCAGACGGGCCAGTCCGCGAAATCATAGCGCACCTGATATCTGTCGGGATCGCACCAATGGCTTGCCGTGGTCTGCGCCGTTGAAAAGCGGTGAAAGAACCGGCCATCGTCGAAATGCACAGCAATGCCCTCGCCATCGGACCGCCAGTGATAGCGCCGCGTGGCTGCAAATGACTGCCCCGCCATCTGCATTTGCCCCGTTTCCTGCATCAGCATACCGGCATCATCCGCCGTAAACCGCGCCACCCCATCAAACCGCGCATCCGCCCGAAGGGCATCCGCACAACGCGCATCCGCCCGCAGGCCATCCGCCCCGCCTGCCTGGTAAATTTCCCGCGCAATCTGCCAGTCGCCGATGAAACTGCCCAACGTGATCACAACCACCCTGCCCTCTCTGCGCCGTTACGCGCCCCTTGCCCCGCACCCTAGCCGCCTATAAAGACAGCGCCAACCGCTGCCAGTGCAAAGGAACCGCCATATGATCCCCCGTTATTCCCGCCCCGAAATGGTTGCCATCTGGTCGCCTGAAACCAAATTCAAAATCTGGTATCAGATCGAGGCCCACGCCTGTGACGCCATGGCCGATCTGGGGGTGATCCCGCGCGAAAACGCCGATGCGGTGTGGAAGGCAAAAGATGTCGAATTCGACGTCGCCCGCATTGATGAAATCGAAGCCGTGACCAAACATGATGTCATCGCATTTCTGACCCATCTGGCCGAACATGTCGGATCCGAGGAAGCCCGCTTTGTGCATCAGGGCATGACCTCTTCGGATGTGCTGGACACCTGTTTGAATGTGCAACTGGTGCAGGCCGCCGATATTCTGATCAACGATATGAACGCCCTGCTGGCGGCGCTGAAAAAACGCGCGCTGGAACATAAAATGACCGTGCGCGTGGGTCGCAGCCATGGCATTCATGCCGAACCCACCACCATGGGTCTGACCTTTGCACGTTTCTATGCCGAAATGGACCGTAACCTTGACCGTCTGAAACTGGCGCGGGCCGAAATCGCCACCGGCGCGATTTCCGGTGCGGTCGGCACATTCGCCAATATCGACCCGCGGGTCGAAGAACACGTCTGCGCCCAGCTGGGCCTCTCGCCCGAACCGATCAGCACGCAGGTCATTCCCCGCGACCGTCACGCCATGTTCTTTGCCACGCTGGGCGTGATCGCCAGCAGCATCGAAAACGTCGCCATCGAAATCCGCCACATGCAGCGCACCGAGGTCCTGGAAGGTGCGGAATTCTTCTCGATGGGGCAAAAAGGCTCCTCCGCGATGCCGCATAAAAAGAACCCCGTGCTGACCGAAAACCTGACAGGTCTGGCGCGTCTGGTGCGTATGTCGGTGATCCCCGCGATGGAAAACGTGGCGCTGTGGCATGAACGCGATATTTCGCATTCATCCGTGGAACGCGCCATCGGGCCGGATTCGACCATCACGCTGGATTTCGCGCTGGCCCGCCTGACCGGCGTGGTGGAAAAAATGCTGATCTTCCCGCAGAACATGCTGGATAATATGAACAAATTCCCGGGTCTGGTGATGTCGCAGCGCGTTTTGCTGGCCCTGACGCAGGCCGGAGTATCGCGCGAGGATGCCTATTCCATGGTGCAGCGCAATGCGCTGAAAGTATGGGAAGACCGCGTTGATTTCCGTGAACAGTTGCTGGCCGATGCCGATGTGGTTGCTGCCCTTGGGGTGGATGCGATCAACGCCAAATTCGACATGGATTACCACACCAAACACGTCGATACGATTTTTGCGCGGGTGTTTGGCGCGTCCTGACCGCCCGTTGCCCCGCGAACACCTGATCCGGGCGCGCCCCCTTCCCCGGGGTCGCGCCTTTTTCTTTGTCCATGCCTTGGGATGAAAGGGTTTGTTCACCCTTATTGGCCTAGACTGGCCTGTGAATGAATCCCGGGGAATGGCATGAACAGTCTTACACCGATGGCGCGGCTTTCCGGCCCGATGGGCAGCG
The DNA here is from genome assembly GCA_050633465.1 of Paracoccaceae bacterium. GTDB lineage: Bacteria > Pseudomonadota > Alphaproteobacteria > Rhodobacterales > Rhodobacteraceae > UBA3069. The sequence continues at coordinate 176,258 of JBOEGO010000002.1, forward strand.
GCGGCGCGCATCTGACGCGGCGCCAAAAGGCCGCGATCATCGTGCGCCTTCTTGTGAACGAGGGCACGGATGTGCCGCTGGTCGAACTGCCAGAGGATTTGCAGGCCAGCCTGACCCAGCAGATGGGGTCAATGCGCTATGTTGATCGTGAAACCCTGCAAAATGTCGTCGATGAATTCGCCGACCAACTAGAGGAGGTCGGGGTGATCTTCCCCCGTGGTCTGGCCGGTGCCCTGCAAGCGCTGGATGGCAAAATCAGCCCGCAAACCGCCGCGCGCCTGCGCAAAGAGGCGGGCGTGCGCCAGTCGGGCGATCCATGGACCCGCATTCGCGCGCTCGAGGTGGAACAGATCCTGCCGATTCTGGAAAACGAAGCCATCGAAATCGCCGCTGTGGTCCTGTCGAAACTAGAGGTCGCCAAGGCCGCCGCCGTGCTGGGCAAACTGCCCGGGGACAAGGCGCGCCGCATCACCTATGCCGTATCCCTGACCGGACAGGTCACCCCCGAAGCCGTGGACCGGATCGGAATTTCCCTTGCTGGTCAGATGGATATGCGCCCCGAACGCGCCTTCATGGACGTGCCCGAAGAACGGGTTGGTGCCATCCTCAACTTCTCCCCCGCCAATACCCGCGAGGACGTGCTGGAAGGTTTGGATGAAACCGACAAACCCTTTGCCGATCTGGTGCGCCGTGCGATTTTCACCTTTGCCAATATCCCGCAACGTCTGGACCCGCGCGATATATCCAAGGTGACCCGCGCTGTGGACCCCGATGTGCTGGTCGTCGCCATGGCCGCCGCCACCAACGAAATGAACGCCAAAACCGTCGAATTCATCCTGACCAATATGTCATCCCGTATGGCCGACGGTCTGCGCGAACAGATCGAGGAAAAAGGCAAGGTCAAAGCGAAAGAGGGCGAAGACGCCATGACCGAGGTCGTGGGTGCCATCCGCCAGTTGGAAACCGCGGGCGAAATCATGTTGCGCTCCGGTGATGACGAGGACGAAGACGAGGATTAACACCGCACTGGGCCAGCCCTGCCACCGCATGATACCGATCCCTTCTTTGCAGTGAACATGTTGTTTAAAGCGGCGCGTCATGCCGCGTGTTATGGTGATCGGCCAACCCGGATCGGGCAAATCAACCTTTGCCCGCCTGCTGGGCGATGCGACCGGCCTGCCCGTGGTGCATATCGACCGCATCCATTTCCGCCCCGGCTGGGTCGAACGCAGCCGCGCAGAAAAAACCGCTCTTTGTGCCAAAGTCCATGCGCAGGACGGCCGGATACTCAAAGGCGGGTTTTCCGCCACATGGCCCGAACGCATGGCCCGCGCCGATACAATGGTCTGGATGGATCTGCCGCTTTGGCTGCGCGCCCCGCGCATCGCCCGTCGCACGCAGAAAAACTATGGCCGCACGCGCCCCGATATGCCGGAAAACTGCCCCGGGTCCTTTGCCCCCCGATTTCTGCCTTTGGATCTGGCGCACCCGCAAATCTGGTCGAAAACACTGCGAAAACGCATTCAAAACTGCGCCACAACATATTGAAAAACATATATTATCAACGCCAAACCAGTCAGGGACATGATCACAAAAATCACCCGCTCCCCACCACTGGACAGGCCCGCAAACCCCGCATAGGGTCGCGGTCTGTTTGACACCGCCAATCACCGGACCCCCGCCATGACCCGCCCATTCAGCCCCCGCGCACAGGCGATCCTGTTGATGATCACCGCCATGCTGTTCTTTTCCGCCATGGATGCCTGCGCCAAAGGGCTTGCGCCACGGGTCGGGTCCATCCCCGCGATCTGGGTGCGCTACACCGGCCAGTGCCTGTTTGTGCTGATGCTGATCAACCGCAACCTGCCCGCCGCCATGCGAACCCGCCACCCCTATTTGCAACTGCTGCGGTCCATTTTCCTACTGATCGGCACGGGGTGCTTTTTCTTTGGCGTCGCCCATATCGGTCTGGCCGAAGCCACGGCGATCATGGATCTGAATCCGGTGTTGATCACCCTGGGCGCGGCGCTGTTTCTGGGCGAATCCATTGGCCCGCGCCGCATTTTCGCGATCGGAATTTCACTGGTTGCTGCGCTGATCATCATCCGCCCCGGCGGCGCGGTGTTCAGCCCCTGGGCCTTGTTGCCGCTGGTCGCCGCCTTCAGCTACTCGGGCTATAATATCGTCACGCGGTTCGTGTCGCACAATGACAGCAACTGGACCTCGCTGCTCTATACTGCGCTGTTTGGCGCGGTGGTTCTGACGGCCATTGTGCCGTTTCACTGGGTGCGCCCCGATGGCACCGCGATCCTGTTGATGCTGGTGATTGCCGTCTGCGGCACGCTCTCGCAGCTCTGCCTGATCCGCGCGCTGTCGCTGGGCGAGGCAGGGATGCTGGCGCCCTTTGCCTATAGCGGGTTGATTTTCGCCACCGTCTGGGGCGCGGTGTTTTTCACCGAATGGCCCGATTTCTGGACCAGTTTCGGCGCGGTCATGATCGTCGCCGCCGGTGTATATGTCTGGTATCGCGAAACATTCCCCGCGAAATCGAATACCTAGCGCAGCCGCGCCGCCGCCAGAACCTCGGCGGGGCCGGTTTTACCAGCCACCGCTTGCAGGATCACCGCCACCGAACCGCCCCCCCTGGCCGTCACCGTCACCGGCAGCGCCAGCGGGGCCTTGCCATCCCATTCGCCAACGCGCTGCCAATCGGTCACCACGTTGGCATATTCGATCACCCGTCCGGCGTTTTCGCCGCGCTTGATCCGCACTTTTTCCATTGGCGCAAACTGCACCAGTTGCACCATGACAGGCCCGGCAATCCGCTGTAACGGCTTTGCCTTGATCATCACGGTATCACCTGCACGCGTCAGGTTTAGATCAATAACATCCGGCTGCGCCCCGTGCTGGCGGATCAACAACCCGACATCACGCGGATGGTTGCCCACCACCCGTTCGCGCCCGTTCACCACCATCTGCGGCGTATAGACCGACCGTTCCTGCGCGACACGGGCATATGCTTTCTGGCGGGCGGTGAAATGCGGGCTGGCGAAACTGTCCTTCCAGCCGATGTAATCCCAGTAATCCACATGCAGCGACAGGGCGATCACATCGTCGCGCTTGGCCAGTTCGGCCAGATAGGCATCGGCGGGCGGGCAGCTGGAACACCCCTGCGAGGTGAACAATTCCACCACAACCGGATCGGCGCGCAGGGGGGCGGTGCCCACCCCGAACAGGCCCATGGCCAGCATCGCTAACGTCCCTCGCATCATGCCCGATCATTCCTTTTGCATATCCTGCCCTACCCCTAGCCAATGCACCCTGTAATAACCAATCAAGGTTTTGTCAGCCCGCCCCTGCGCACGATCAAACCGGCGTGAACACAGGCACATATGCCATTAAATTCACCACAGAGGCCAAGGTAGCGCAAATTTTCGGAAAAAATTGTGTGCAATGGTATACAAACAGCATATCTCCCCTTGTATGACGCCGCGACATGCGGCATTAGCAAGATAGCAAAACCCCTCAAATCCATTGATAAAGGGAGGCCACCATGCCCATCACCGTCGGACACGATACCGCCAAAACGCGGCGCACGCTTACAGCGGGCAACAGCACGATTGCCTATTACTCCATCCCCGCCGCGCAGGACGCCGGGCTTGGCGATTTCACCAAATTGCCCGCCGCGCTCAAGGTGGTTCTGGAAAACATGCTCCGCTTCGAAGATGGCGGTTTTTCCGTCTCGGTCGATGACATCAAGGCATTCGGCGAATGGGCGACCAAGGGCGGCAAGAACCCCCGCGAAATCGCATACCGCCCTGCCCGCGTGTTGATGCAGGATTTCACCGGCGTTCCCGCCGTGGTCGATCTGGCCGCCATGCGCGACGGGATCAAGGCACTGGGCGGCGACGCGCAAAAAATCAACCCGCTGAACCCGGTTGATCTGGTCATCGACCACTCGGTCATGATCGACGAATTCGGCAACCCGCGCGCCTTCCAGATGAACGTGGACCGCGAATACGAACGCAATATGGAACGCTACCAGTTCCTGAAATGGGGTCAGGGCGCGTTCAACAACTTCCGCGTTGTGCCGCCGGGAACGGGCATCTGCCACCAGGTCAACCTGGAATATCTGGCGCAAACCGTCTGGAGCGATACCGACCAGAACGGCGAACAGGTGGCCTATCCCGATACGCTGGTCGGCACCGACAGCCACACCACCATGGTCAACGGCATGGCCGTTCTGGGCTGGGGCGTTGGCGGCATCGAAGCAGAGGCCGCAATGCTGGGCCAGCCGATTTCCATGCTGATCCCCGAAGTGGTCGGATTTGAACTGACCGGCGCAATGGTCGAAGGCACAACCGGCACCGATCTGGTGCTGAAAGTGGTCGAAATGCTGCGCGAACTGGGCGTGGTTGGCAAATTCGTCGAATTCTACGGCGCCGGCCTGGATCACCTGCCGCTGGCAGACCGTGCCACCATCGCCAACATGGCACCGGAATACGGCGCGACCTGCGGCTTCTTCCCGATTGATGGCGAAACCCTGCGCTACCTGCGCAACACCGGCCGCGACGAAGACCGCGTGGCACTGGTCGAAGCCTACGCCAAGGAAAACGGGTTCTGGCGCGATGCCGATTACAACCCGATCTACACCACCACCCTGTCGCTGGACATGGGCACCATCGTGCCCGCCATTTCCGGCCCGAAACGCCCGCAGGATTACGTGGCCCTGACCGCCGCTGCCGCCGCATTCACCGATGTCGTTGGCGAATATCGCGGGATCGACGTGTCCCCGGATGCCAAAGACATGGCCGCCGAAGGCCCGATTGCCACCAAACCCGTCGACCTGCGCAAAACCGCCAAGGTCGAAGGCGAGGAGTATGAACTGCGCGACGGCTCCGTCGTGATCGCATCCATCACCTCCTGCACCAACACATCCAACCCCTATGTGATGATCGGTGCCGGTCTGGTCGCCCGCAAGGCGCGCGCGCTTGGCATGAACCGCAAACCATGGGTGAAAACCTCGCTCGCCCCCGGTTCGCAGGTCGTGTCCGAATACCTCGAGGCCGCAGGCCTGCAAGAGGATCTGGACGCCATCGGCTTCAATCTGGTCGGCTATGGCTGCACCACATGTATCGGCAACTCCGGCCCGATCCAGCCCGAACTGTCCAAGGCGATCAACGACAACGACCTGATCGCAACCTCGGTCCTGTCCGGCAACCGCAACTTCGAAGGCCGCATTTCCCCCGATGTGCGCGCCAACTATCTGGCCTCGCCGCCGCTGGTCGTGGCCTATGCACTGGCCGGTGACATGAACATCGACCTGACCAGCGAACCGCTGGGGCAGGACAAAGACGGCAATGATGTCTACTTGAAAGACGTCTGGCCCACCAACAAGGAAATCGCCGATCTGGTCGAACAAACGGTGACCCGTCAGGCCTTCCTGAAAAAATACGCCGATGTGTTCAAAGGCGATGAAAAATGGCAAGGCGTCGAAACCACCGATTCCGAAACCTATAACTGGCCACCAGAATCGACCTATATCCAGAACCCGCCCTACTTTCAGGGAATGGGCGCGGAAAAGGGCGTGATCACCGACATCAAAGGCGCCAAAGTGCTGGCCATCCTTGGCGATATGGTCACCACCGACCACATCTCCCCCGCCGGTTCGTTCAAACCCGAAACACCGGCCGGCAAGTATCTGACCGAAAACGATGTTCCGGTGCGCGAATTCAACTCCTACGGCTCGCGTCGCGGCAACCACGAGGTGATGATGCGCGGCACATTCGCCAATATCCGCATCAAGAACGAAATGCTGGACGGTGTCGAAGGCGGCTTTACCAAAGGGCCAGATGGCGCACAGACCACCATCTATGACGCCTCGATGGCCTATCAGGATGCAGGCACCCCGCTGGTGATCTTTGCCGGCGAACAATACGGTGCAGGCTCCTCGCGTGACTGGGCCGCCAAAGGCACCGCCCTGCTGGGCGTCAAGGCCGTGATCGCCGAAAACTTCGAACGTATCCACCGCTCCAACCTGGTTGGCATGGGCGTGATCCCCTTCGAATTCACCGGTGGCGACAGCCGCAAATCGCTGGGCCTGACCGGCACCGAAACCGTATCAATCGAAGGTCTGTCCGGCGATCTGAAACCGCAATCGGTTGTGCCCTGCCACATCACCATGGCCGATGGCAGCACCAAAACCATCCAGATCAAATGCCGTATCGATACCGCACCCGAAATCGAATACGTCGAAAACGGCGGCGTGCTGCACTATGTGCTGCGCAACCTCGCCAAATCGTAAACATCTGATCCTGAAAAACAAAAACGCCCCGACCTCACCGTCGGGGCGTTTTGCATTTGACCACAATCAAACCGCTTCATTGTTCCAAAAATACCTACAGCAAAGGGGGGCACAGCCCCCCGCCCATCCGCTGCACATAACATAAAACAAAACACTCCCGCCCCCTCAAACAGGGCCAAAGGCCCGGTATTCGGCGTTGGGCATAGCGCGCCCGAACGGGCGCGCAGCAGCGCCGGTCACTGCGCGGCTTTCTCCAACGCGGGGCGCAACGTGGCATCAATCACCCGCTGGGTGATCGGCCCGGCATGGCGCAGCAAAATCCGCCCCTCGCCATCAATCACATAGGTTTCAGGGACGCCGTAAACACCCCAGTTGATCGCCATCCGCCCCGTCTCATCCGCACCGATCGCGGCATAGGGGTTGCCCAGCTCGGCCATAAACCGCAGCGCGTTTTCTGGCTGGTCTTTGTAATTCACCCCGTAAATCTCCACACCATCCTCGGCCAATGCCTCTAGGTTGGGGTGTTCCACGCGGCAGGGCGCGCACCATGATGCCCAGAAATTCACCAGTTTCACGCGGCCATCGCGCAGGTCCGCATCGCCAAACATCGGGTAATCCCCCAGCGGAGTGACCAACACGACAGGCGCATTTTTTCCCGCCAGCACTGTGGGCAAATCATCCGCCCCCTCGCGCCCCATGCCCCACAGGAACATGGCCGCAATCCCCGCGAACACCAGCGGCGGGGCCACCATCAGCGGTGATACCTTAGCCATGATTGCCCCCTTTGCGCCGCGCCTCGACGTCATTCAACAAACGTTTCGCCGCCCGCGCCCGCAGGATCGACACAGCCACCAGCCCGACGATCAGAAACAGCGACACCCCATAGGCGCTTAGCACCGCGCCCGCATATTTGCCCAGTTCCGGCATCATCCCAACCTTTCGCGCGCCAACAGCGCCCTTGTGCGCCGCGCCCTGATTTCCGTTTGCGTGCGCAAAAACACCAGCGCGACGAACAGCAAAACAAACCCCGCGATGCAAACCAGCAGCGGGTGATAAAACACATCCGCCACGTTTTCTTCCTTGTCCAGCGACAGCGATGCGCCCTGATGCAAACCCTGATTCCAGAAATTCACCGCATAGCGCGACAGCACAGCAAAGACCGACCCGACAAGGCACAAAACCGATGTCAGATCCGCCGCCGTGTCGTCATTTTCAATCGCCGACCACAGCGCCATGTAACCCAGATAGAACAAAAACAGCACCAGAAAAGAGGTCAGCCGCGGGTCCCATTCCCACCATGTGCCCCACATCGGCTGGCCCCAGATCGCGCCCGTGACCAGCGCAATCACCGTCATCACCGCCCCCACCGGGGCCGCCGCCCGCGCCGCCAAAGCAGACACATGATGGCGGCGCACGATCCACACCAGCGACGCCACCAGCATCATCAACCATGCGTTGATCGCCATCAATGCCGCAGGCACATGCAGATAGATGATTTTTACGGTCGATCCCTGCCGGTAATCCTCGGGTGTGAAAAAGAACCCCCAGACCAAACCAATCACCAGCGCCGCCACCGCCGCAACAGCGATGAACGGCAACAGCCGGTCGGTGGTGTCGATGAACTTTTTAGGGTTCGCGTATTCCCAGATCGAGGCCATGTTCCATCCCTACCTAAGGTTAATTCGCAATACAGCAGCCGAGGCAAAAGGCAAAAGCGCAATCGCGCCGCAGGTGATCCCCGCCAGCATCGCCAAGGGCGCGGTATAAGCCAAGCCCTCGGCACCGCGCCGCGCCACCTCGGCGCCAAAAATCAATGTCGGCACATATAATGGCAGCACCAGCAGGCTCAACAACAGCCCGCCGCGCTTGATGCCCACGGTCAGTGCCGCGCCGAATGTGCCGATCACCGACAACGCAGGCGTGCCCAGCACCAGCGACAAAACCAGCGGGCCGTATCCGGCGGCGGGCAGGTTCAACAACACCCCCAATACCGGCGTCACCAACACCAGCGGCAACCCCGTGGTCAACCAATGCGCCAGCGCCTTCATGCTGACCAACCCCTCCAACGGCACGGGGGATGTGGCCAACAGGTCCAGCGATCCATCCTCCCAGTCCAGTGCGAAAATCCGGTCCAGCGACAACAGACAGGCCAGCAATGCACCCAGCCACAAAATCCCCGGTGCGATCCGTGCCAACAACCCGCTTTGCGGCCCCACGCCGAATGGCACCAACACCACCACGATCAGGAAAAACGCCAGCCCAAGGCCAAAACCGCCCCCCGCCCGCACCGCCAGCCGCATGTCCCGTGTCAGCAAGGAAATCACAAAAATGCCCCGTCAAAATCATCCAGCATCGGGGCTTTGGCGCGAAACGGGCCAACGTCCAGCACGCGGGCCTCGCTTAGCCCCAGATCAATATGGGTGGCAATCAGGGCCAGCCCCCCGCCCGCCAGATGGGCGCGCACGGCGTCCGCAAACATCGTCACCGCATCCACGTCCAGCGATACGGTGGGTTCATCCATCACCCAAACCGGCCGCCCCGTGACCACCATACGCGCCAGCCCCAACCGCCGCTTTTGTCCCGCACTCAACGCCCCTGCGGGGCGCGCGGCAAGGGCGTGCAAATCAAACGCATCCAGCGCCGCGCCCACGCGGTCGGTGCCAAACACCGATGCCCAGAATTCCAGGTTTTCACGCAGGCTCAACACCGATTTGATGCCATCGGCGTGCCCGGCATAGGCCATAGCCTCGGAGGGCATCGACACATCCCCCGCCAGCGCGGGCTGCAACCCCGCCACCGTGCGCAGCAACGTGGTTTTGCCAATGCCGTTGGGACCGCGCAAAATCAACGCCTCTTTGCTGGCCACGGCAAAACTGACCCCCTCAAGGACCGGCACACCGCCGCGCGCCACCGCCAGATCTGAAACCGTTAATTCCATGGCTGACGGTTTACCCCATCCTGATCCAGCGCGAAAGCGGCGGCAACTGCGACATGACGCCTGTGGCGCACCCCGATTGCCCCGATTGCGCCTATTGCGATGATTGCCGCGCTCAAACGGGCAAAACCGCCAGCGCCACGCGCCGCCCCTCGTTGACCAGCACGTTATAGGTGCGACAGGCGGCGGGGGAATTCATCACCTCTACGCCCATGCCCAATTCTTCCATCCGTGCGCGCAACCCCTTGGGCGCATGGGCAATTTCGGCCCCCATGCCCAGAAATATCACATCCACCGCGCCCGACAGCGCCTCTAGCCCGGGCAGGTCATCCAATCCGCCCCAGCCCCGCGCCGCCGATGCGGTCACGATGCATGGCCCGTGAAACACCTGCCCCGCCACGCGGAAAAATCCGGGGCCGTAGCTGTCAACCGGCACCGCATCGTCATATGTGACCTCGTGCAATTCCATCGACCGAACTCCTCTCTGGAAACCTTATCCAAATATCGGCAACCCGCTGAGGATCGCCAGAAATATCACCGCATATGCCACCCAACGATAGGCCGATTCCAGCGCGGGGCGAAACAACCACTGCCCCAGCGCAATGGTGACCATATAGGGCAGCGCCAGTATCAGCCCCAGCCAGATTGCCTGCATCCCCACCATGCCACGCAGCAACAGGTTGGCAACAATGCCGATGTCCAGACAGCATAAAAACAGGATCACATTGGCACGCACCTGCGCCGCCTTGCCCTGCCCCGCCAGATAGAACAGGATCACAGGCGGGCCGGTCAGGCCGGTCAACCCGCCCAATACGCCCGATGCCGCGCCCACACCCAACAACCCGCCGCGCGTGATCCGCCCGCGATACCGCCACCCCGTGACCAGCGCGACCAGTGTGGCGGCTGCGGCCAGCGACACCAGCCAGCGCAGGGTCAAAACATCCAGCCATGCCAGCAATGCGATGCCGATGGGCGCACATATAACAGCGGCCAGCGCCATCACGCCGACCTCGCGGCGGTGCGCCATACGCCAGGCCCGTGGCAAAATCACCGGCCAGCTGCCGATGCCCGTGACCATCAAAACCACAATCGCATCGGCCATGGGCAACAGCGCGGCGGCCAATGGCATCACGATCAACGCAGTGCCAAATCCGGTGAACCCGCGCACCACACCGGCCACGCCGTAGGCAGCAACCAGCCAGATCAGCCCCGGCGTTGCAAACGCAAGGGCCAACCCGTCAGGCATCTACATCGGCAAACCGCGTGCCCGCGCTTGGGTCCTGTTTGCTCCAGTCGCGTTTCACACCCAACCGCAGCAATATGGCCGAGGCGACAAAGATCGAGCTATAGGTGCCGACAATCACGCCCCAGATCATGGCGAAAACGAACCCGCGGATCACATCACCGCCCAGCACGAACAGCGCAATCAGCGCGATCAGCGTGGTGACCGATGTCATCATGGTGCGCGACAGGGTTTCGTTGATCGACAGGTTCAACAGCTGTTTCAGGGGCATCTGTTTGTATTTGCGCAGGTTTTCGCGCACGCGGTCAAACACCACCACCGTATCGTTCAGCGAATAGCCGACAATGGTCAGCAGCGCGGCGATGATTGCCAGATCGAACCGGATGTTCAGTTCGGAAAACACCCCGATCGTCAGCGCCACGTCATGCACCAGCGCCAGAACCGCGCCCACCGCAAACTGCCATTCAAACCGCAGCCAGATATAGAAAAGCACCGCCGCAATCGCCAGAACCACGGCAATCACCGCCGTCTGGATCAATTCACCCGACACCTTTGGCCCCACCGATTCGACCGAGACAAAGCTGATATCGGGCACAACGCCCTGCAACGCGCCTTCGACATCCGCGATCATCTGCGCGGTCACGGCCTCCTGGCCGTCCTGGGCCTGAATGCGCACCATGGCCACGTTTTGATCTTCGGCGAAATTGGGGTCGAATACCTCGGTGATGGTCACATCGCCCAGCCCCAGCGCCGCAATCGCATCGCGATAGGCGCCCACATCCACGGGTTCCGCACTTTGCGTGCGGATGGTGGTGCCGCCGCGAAAATCAATGCCATAGTTCAATCCGCGTGTGCCGAAACTGACCATGGCCAGCACGATCATCAGGCCGGAAATGCCGAACCACAGCTTCCAACGGCCAAAGAAATCCCAGTTCGTTTCTTGGGGAACAAGTCTTAAACGCATGGAATCACACCTCGATTTTTTGTGGGCGCTTGCGGCCATACCAGATCACGATGATCACGCGCGTCACATAGATCGCCGTGAAAACCGAAGTCAGAATACCCAGCCCCAAAGTAATGGCAAAGCCCCGCACCGGACCCGACCCCATAACATACAGGATCAGCGCCGTGATGAAGGTGGTGATGTTCGCATCGACAATCGCCGACAGCGCCTTTTCATAGCCCAGTTCAATGGCGCGGGCTGGCCCTTTGGCGGTTTTCAGTTCCTCGCGGATGCGCTCGAATATCAGCACATTGGCGTCCACGGCCATGCCGATGGTCAGCACGATCCCCGCGATGCCGGGCAATGTCAGCGTGCCCCCGATCAGGCTGAGCATGCCGAAAATCAGCGCCACGTTGATCACCAGCGCCACATTGGCAAAGACCCCGAACAACCCGTAGGACGCGATCATAAAGAACAAGACCGCAGCACCCGCAACGATACAGGCGATTTTGCCCGCCGCGATGCTGTCGGCGCCCAATTCCGGCCCGATGGTGCGTTCTTCAAGGAAACTCAGCCCCGCAGGCAGCGCCCCCGCCCGCAGCAAAACCGCCAGATTGGTCGATTCCTCGACGGTGAAATTGCCGGTGATGATGCCGCTGCCGCCGGGTATATGCGACTGGATCACCGGCGCGCTGATCACCGCATCGTCCAGCACGATGGCAAACGGGTTGCCGATGTTATTGGCAGTGTAATCGCCGAATTTGCGCGCGCCCGTGGGGTTGAACCGGAACGAAACCGCAGGCCGCCCGTTCGTATCGAACGAGGGCTGGGCATCGACCAGTTCCTCGCCCGTGACCACGGGGGCCTTTTCCAGCACGTAATACACGCCCTCTTCGCTGGCGCGGCTGGACGGGTCGTTGCCCTCGGCGGGCAGCAGTTCATTGCCTGCGCCTGCGGGCATGTCGGGGTTTGACGTGCGGGTGACAACCGGCTGGAATGTCAGCTGCGCCGTGGTGCCGATGATGTCTTTCAATTCGGATGCCGACCCGATGCCGGGCACCTGGATCAATATCCGGTCCGATCCCTGACGCTGGATCGTGGGTTCGCGTGTGCCCACCTCGTCAATGCGGCGGCGGATGATTTCCAGCGACTGCTGCACGGTGCGATCATCCGTGGCCAGCCGTTCGGCCTCGCTCAGCGCGACAATCACATCCGCGCCTTCGGTCGTGACCTCGATGTCGCTTGATCCCGCCCCGGTCAGGCTGACCACGGGGCGCGCCAATCCGCGCACCAATGCGGCGGCCTCCCCGACCGCTTCGGGTTTTTCATTCAACCGGATGCGCAATTCATCAGGGGCCGAGCGTTGCAACCGGATCGTGCCGATCTGGCCGCGCTCCTCGCGCAGAACCGCGAAAATTTCGGGCCACATGCCCTGCATCCGCGTTTCATACACATCGGCCACCTGAACCTCGGCCAGCAAATGCGCACCACCGCGCAAATCCAGCCCCAGATTGACCAGACCGGATGGCAAAAACGACGGCCACATGCCCGCCTGTTCCTGCAACCCCGGTGCGGTGCTGCCCCGCTCCATCGCGGTGACCGCGTCATTGTGGGTTTCCACCCGCGTGTAAAACGCATTGGGCATCGCCAACAGCAGGCCAAGGGCACAGATGCCCCAGATCAAAACCCGCTTCCACAGATCAAACTGAAGCATTGCGGCTCCTTGGTTTCTTCATGCCAGCATCGGCATGGGTGAATTGCATAAATGCCGACCCCGCATCAGGGTCGGCCAAATGGCGAAACCGCCAATTATATCAGGCGTTTGCCGCTGGCTCTGTCTTGCTGACAACCTGCGCGATGGTCGAGCGGACAACCCGCACTTTCACACCTTCGGCCAGTTCCACCTCGATCTCGCCCTCGTCCTTGACACGGCTGACCTTGCCGATCAGCCCGCCCTGCGTGACCACCTGATCACCCTTGCGCAGCGCCTCGACCATGGCCTTGTGCTGCTTCATCTTTTGCTGCTGCGGGCGGATCATCAGAAAATACATGATCGCAAAGATCAGGAGCAGCGGAATAAACTGGGTAATGCCTTCCATGGGGGGCGGTCCTTTGTTGTTCGTCTTGTCTATGGGCCAAAAGGGGCATCATACCCCCTTTCAAATCTCGCCGGAACCTATGCGCGCCAACCCCCGTTTGCAAGGCGCGATCCATTGGCAAACGCCAACCACCCCCGTCCTGCCCCTACGGCAAGGAATAGGATTGAATTTACCGCATTTTTATCGGATAGAGCGACCCTAACGCCGGTTCCACATGGCAAAACGCCCGATTTGGGCCATAACCCATGTCAGGTTGCCGTGAAAAAAACCCCGCAAAACACCCCTCAAAATACCGCCACCACCCCGATTGACCCGCTGCTGCTGCGCGGGATCAAACGCGCCCTGCTGATCCTGCTGGGTCCGGCCTATTTCCTGTTCATCGCCTTTGTGCCGCTGATCTGTGCGCGCAAACGCGGGTTTCGCGGCTGGTATTGGCGACGGGTCAAACGCGCCTGTTCGCACCTGCTGACCATGCTCAGCATCCGCGTTGACATATCCGCCGCCGATCAACAGGCGCTGGCCGATGATGAAAACAGCGTCATCGTCATCAACCACCGCAGCCATCTGGACGGATTCACCCTGATGGATGCCGTGCCAGACCGGAAATGGTTCACCTTCGCCGCGAAAAAAGAACTCTGTGATGCCGCCCTGCTCAGCACCGGATTCAAGGGCGCGGGGCTGGTCGAAATCGACCGCGCCAGCGGCAAGGTCGCGATGGAAACGCTCAGCGCGGCGGTGCGCGACATGCCCGCCCGCCGTTCCGTCGTCCTGTTCCCCGAAGGGACGCGCAAAACCTCCGCATCCCTTGGCGAATTCAAGGCAGGCGCGGTGCTGGTCGCCCGCGAATCCCGCCGCAGCATCCGCCCCGTCGTGATCCTTGATTCCGACAGGTTGCTGCCGCGCGGCAGGTTCTTTCCGCTAAGCGGCACAGTGCGGATCAAGGTGCTGCCGCCCTTTATTTGCGATCCCTCCGCCACCCCCGATCAGGATGTCGCCCGGTTGCGCAATGCCATGATCGCCGTGTTCGACGAAACATAAACAACACCCCGCAACCACCTGTTACAGCACAAAAAAACGCCCTCCGGGGGCGAAGGGCGTTTCCGATGAACCATGCGGGAATGGCGATACCCGCATGGCTGGGGGTAATGGTTTTACGCGGCGCGCTCCAGCAGGGTGTAGGTGGAAATCACCTCGCCCGTGACCTGCGCCCGGGCAATGCGGCCCGCGTCGTTGCGTTTGCTTTTCGCACCCACGGCGCGTTTGATCACACGGCCGATTTGCTGGTTCAGCGCACGGGCGAATTTTGCGGGGGCCTTGCCCTCGGTGTCGGCACCAGTGGCCACAGCGTATTGCGCGGCGAAATCCTTGTCCTTCGATGCGGCCTTGACCACCTCAAGGATGAAATTCTCGTCGAATTTGCCGCCAGCGTCCATTTCGCGGGCCAGATCGACCACACGCGAAATCACCGCCCGTTTGGCGCGCAGGCGCTCGACCAGCGGGTTGCCCGCCTCGCCCTCTTCGATCAGTTTGTCCTCGACCAGTTTCTGGATGAAATGGTTCATATCCAGACCCGATTGTTTGGCCATGCCCGCCGCCAGCTTGCGCACGCCGGGTTCCAGAACCACGGTCAGGGTGCTGGCTTTGGTCAGTTGTTCCAACCGCGCTGCGCGGGTTTTCTTGCCCGCCTCTGCGGGTTTCGCACCCTTGCCTTTAACGGCTTTCGCGGATTTTTCTTTAACTGCGTCGCTCATATCAGTAACTCCAAAAGCGCCTCAACATACTTTGACTCTATGCTGTGATCGCGCCCCTGTCAACATACTTTGATTCTATGCTGAAAGCATCCCCCCACGTATTTTCATTGCACCCCTGCGGCGCAACCCCTACCCATTTGCCAAAGTGATTTCCAAAGGGAGGATGAACCATGACCGACACACCCAAACTGGGCTTTGACACGCTGCAAATCCACGCGGGCGCACGCCCCGATCCGGCCACAGGCGCACGCCAGACACCGATTTATCAAACCACCGCCTATGTGTTTCGCGATGCCGACCACGCCGCGGCCCTGTTCAACCTGCAAGAGGTCGGGTTCATCTATTCCCGCCTGACCAACCCCACCGTTGCCGTGCTGCAGGAACGCGTGGCCACGCTCGAGGGCGGCGTTGGCGCGGTCTGCTGTTCATCCGGCCACGCGGCCCAGTTGATGGCGCTGTTTCCGCTGATGGCACCGGGGCGCAACGTGGTGGCGTCGAACAAACTTTATGGCGGCACGATCACGCAGTTCAGCCAGACCATCAAACGCTTTGGCTGGTCCGCGACCTTTGTTGATTTCGACGACCCCGCCGCCGTGGCCGCCGCCATCGACGATGACACCCGCGCCCTGTTTTGCGAATCCATCGCCAACCCCGGCGGCGTCATCACCGATATCCCCGCCATCGCCCAGGTGGCGAACAAGGCCGGCGTGCCGCTGATCGTCGATAACACCTCGGCCACGCCCTACCTCTGCCGCCCGATCGAAATGGGCGCCACGCTGGTGGTGCATTCCATGACCAAATACCTGACGGGCAACGGCACCGTGACCGGCGGCGTGGTGGTGGATTCGGGCAATTTTGACTGGTCCGCCTCCGATAAATTCCCCTCGCTCAGCCAACCGGAACCCGCCTATCACGGCCTGAAATTCCACGAAACCTTCGGCCCGCTGGCCTTTACCTTCCATGGCATCGCCATCGGGCTGCGCGATCTGGGCATGACCCTGAACCCGCAGGCGGCGCATTACACGCTGATGGGCATCGAAACCCTGTCCCTGCGCATGGAACGCCACTGCCAGAACGCGATCGAAATCGCCGAATGGCTCGAAAACCACCCCGCCGTGGATGCCGTCACCTATGCCGGGCTGAAATCCTCGCCCTATCACGCCCGCGCCGCCGAACTCTTCCCCCGCGGCACGGGTGGCCTGTTCACCGTGAAACTGAAATCGGGCTATGACGGCTGCGTCAAACTGGTCGAAGGGCTGAACCTGTTTTCCCATGTGGCCAATCTGGGCGACACCCGCTCGCTGATCATCCACTCCGCATCGACCACCCACCGCCAACTGACCGAAGAACAGCAAATCGCAGCAGGCGCAGGCCCCGATGTGATCCGCATTTCCATCGGCATCGAAAACACCGATGACCTGATTGCCGACCTGGATCAGGCGCTGAACGCAATCGGTTAACCACCCCCGCAACCAAAGGGCGCGCCGCCACCCCGGTCGCGCGCCCTACCCGCCTTTCATTGTTCCATAAATACCTATTTCCGCCACCCCCGCAGCAATCGCCGCGCCACCCTTTCATTGCGCGACAACCTGCCCTAAAATACCCGCTCCAATCCTGCCCGCTTCACGGGCGGACCTGCCAGTGTTAAAGCGTGCGCGATGAAACCGAATTTTGCCCTGACCCTGTCGTTTGACGGCATCCGCCTGCTGCACCGCGTGCCGTCGGGCTGGCACCTTGTGGGCGATGTCGCGCTGGATGCGCCCGACCTGTCCGCCGCCCTGTCTGCCCTGCGCGACACCGCACAGAAAATCGACCCCTCGGGCCTGCTGTGCAAACTGGTGCTGCCCAATGAACAGATCCGTTACCTGACCATCCAGACCGGCCTTTTGCCGGACGAGGTCATGCGCGAACAGCGCGTCACTCTCGCGCTGGACGGGGCCACACCCTATGACGTGCATGATCTGGCCTATGACTGGACGGTGGACGGCGACAACACCCATATCGCCGCCGTCGCCAGAGAAACCCTGGCCGAGGCCGAATCCTTTGCCATCGAACACGGCTTTACGCCCGTGTCCTTTGTCTCGATCCCCGATGCGCTGGATTTCCCTGGTGAACCCTTCCTTGGCATCGCGCCCTCGGCCCGCACCGCGCTGGGGTCCACCGCCACCGTGGCGCGCGATATGCAACCGATCCGCGTGATCGGCCATGCCCATATCCCGCAGCCCGACCCCGAACCGGCGCCAGAACCAACACCCGCCCCGCCCCCCGCACCGGATCAAACCCCCGATCCCGCGCCACAGGAACTGCCCGATCAGGAAATACCCGCGCCCGATCTGCCTGTTCCCGATCTGCCCGCGCCCGATCTGCCCGTTCCAGACGCGCCAGAACCAGACGCGCCAAAAACACCCCCGCAACCCGATGCGCCGCTGGAAATCCCCGCAGCGCCGGACCTGCCCGCGCCCGATTCCACACCCGAATCCCCGATCACGCCCCCTGCCGAGGTGCCGGAACCCGACCCGACACCGGAACCAGACCCCGAACCGGCTCCCGAAATCCCCTCGTTTCGCGCCGCACGCAAGGCCGAGCGCAGCCAGCCCCCCGCGCCGCTGCCGCCCGCCCCGCCCCTGCCCGCGCCAGCCAAACCGGCCAAAGACGCAATAAAACCGCCCGCCAGCCCTGCCACAAAAACCGGCGATGGCGCGGGGATCGGCCCGATCTCGTTCCAATCCATCCGCGCGCGGCGCGATGATACGCCCGCCAGCGGCGCGGGCCGCCTGTCCGGTGCCAGCCGCGATGCCACGCCAGCCAGATCCGCGATGGACACGGGCGCCAATGCGCCCTCGATCCCGATTGACCCCGACGATCTGCCCGATGTCGACAGCACCGATGCTGATGCCACAGATGTCACTACCGCCGATGTCACGACCACCGATATCGTTTCCTCAGATCCCGATACCGCCGAAAACCGACTGCCCCCCGCGCCCGCGCCGCTGGCCGAAACCCTGCGCCAACAGCCCGCACCACCCGCCATTGCGGCCAAAAACGCGCATACCCCCACAGAAAGCTTCACAGAAACATCCACGAAAACAACGGCAAAGCCGACAGTGGAACGTGCCCGCGCCGCCTCTGCCACTGCCGCCATCACTGCCGCCGCCAGCCTGAAATCGGCGCTGACCCGCGCGGCCGGCGGCGCCAGCGCCCTGCTGGCCAAACGCCGCACTGCAAAAGCGGACTCTGCCGCAACAGCATCCGCCGCAACAGCATCCGCGCCCCAAGCACCGCCCCCCCAAGCACCGGCACAACAACGCCCGCGCTGGCCCCTGTCCATATCGCTGCCCAAAGCGGCCCGTGCCAGCACCGCAGCCGACCCCAAAAACAACGCCCGCCAACGCGCCGCCAGCGAACGCCAGCGCATGACCGTGTTCGGCGCACGCAAACCCGATGCCAACGCCGCCACCATCGGTGGCAAACCGCGCTATCTGGGGCTGATCCTGACCGCGCTTCTGGTGCTGTTCATGGCCGCCATGGCCGCCTTTGCCGCCATCGCGCCGGAAACCGTGTCGCGGCTCCTGGGCTTCGGGCGCGATGACACCACATTCGCCAGCGCCCCGTCGGACCCTTTCACCGATGAAACCGCCCTCACCGAAGGCGAAGAGGCAACCCCGCAGGGCCATGTCGAATTCGCCATGCTCAACGACCCCGACCAACGCCCCGACTACGGCGAGGCCACAGGACTCTCGGCGCCCACGGTGCAGCCCCTGCTCTCCCCCGAAGAGGTCGCAGCCCGCTATGCCGCCACCGGCATCTGGCAGGCGGCCCCGCAGCGCCCCGATGCCCCGGTCGAAATTCCAATCGACGACCTCTATCAAACCTCGATTGATCCGGCCCTGACCCTACAGGATGCCATCGCCCTGCCCGACCCGCGGGGCCTGTCCCCCGACGGCACCGGGCGTGGCCAGTCAAACCCGATGGCCGCTGGCACCGTCACGCCGTTTGATCCGCGCGGACTGGTCATGGCCACGCCGCAGGGCACCCTGTCACCCGAAGGGTTCACCGTGTTTTCCGGCCCGCCGCCGCGCAAACCGCCCCGCACCCCCACCCGATTCGCCGATGACCCCGTGGCCCATACCGGCCCCGCCGATCTGCGCATGGCCACCATCCGCCCGCGCCCGCGCCCCGGTGATTTGGTCGAACAAAACGAACGCACCCAATTTGGCGGGCTGACCCGTTCCGAACTGGCAACCATCCGCCCGCGCCTGCGCCCCGAATCGGCGCAGGAACAGGCACTGGCCGCATCGCGTGCCACCGCAGCCGAGGCCGCACAGGCCTCCCGCGCCGCATCTCTGGCCAATGCGGTGGATTCCGCCGTTGAACAGGCCGTGACCGCCGCCGCCACTGCGCCAGCCACCGCGCCCGACCCTACCGCTGGCGGAACCCGTCTGGCCGTCGCCACCTCGCTGATGCCAAAGGACCGGCCGCGCAATTTCAACCGTCTGGTTGATCGCGCCCGCAAGGCACAGGAAACCCAGCCGCAAATCCGCACCGCAGCCGCCGCCACCGTGGCACCGCGCACGGTCCAGCCCTCGATCCCGTCAAAGGCCAATGTCGCAAAACAGGCCACCGTGAAAAATGCGCTGAACCTGCGCGAGGTGAACCTGATCGGGGTTTACGGCAAACCCTCGGCACGCCGTGCCCTGGTCCGGCTGGCCAATGGCCGCTATCAAAAGGTCAGTATAGGTGATCGGGTTGACGGTGGCCGCGTTGTCGCGATCTCCGACGGAGAGCTGCGCTATCAGAAAAACGGGCGCAATGTGACGCTGAAAATGCCCAAAGGTTGACCAGCACGGGGGCATGCAGGGCGTTCTGTGGCTGTTGCGCCAAATCTCTGCGCGTTTTTATGGATTCACCCCCCTGTTTCTATGGAAATATACGAAACCCTACACATATATATGGTTAAGAAGACTGCGCGCACGGCGCAGCAAGACCGGAGTCCCCCGACCGCTCGATTGATGGGGAGTTTCCGTTTGTTTTCAGGGCAGTGGGTATAAAATGCAGGACTTTCTCTATCAGGCTTCCGTCTACCTCGCCGCAGCGGTGATTGCGGTGCCTCTGGCGGCACGATTGGGGCTGGGTTCGGTGCTGGGCTACCTTACCGCTGGTATCCTGATCGGTCCGGTTCTGGGCTTGGTCGGGGCAGAAACCCAATCATTACAACACTTTGCCGAATTCGGCGTGGTGATGATGCTGTTCCTGATCGGGCTGGAACTGGAACCCCGCGCCCTGTGGAACATGCGCCACCGCCTGATCGGATTGGGCGGCGCACAATTGGTTTTGACCATGGGTTTGGTGATGGCCGTTGCCATCGCCATGGGCGAAGATCTGGCAACAGCCACCGCAATCGGCGCGATATTTTCATTAAGTTCGACCGCTATCGTATTGCAAACATTGTCAGAAAAGGGATTGATGCAAACCAAGGGCGGGCGCTCTGCCTTTTCGGTTTTGCTGACGCAGGACATCGCCGTGATCCCGATGCTGGCGCTGCTGCCCCTGCTGGCCACTGGCATTCCCGCGCAGATTTCCCCCGATGGATCCATCCTGCGCCCCGCAGATATGGCCAAGGCAGACACCGCACACCACAATATGTCGCTGGTCGAAGGCCTGCCCGGTTGGGGCGTCACCCTTGTGACCCTGGGTGCCGTGGCACTGGTCATTCTGGCCGGTATCTATCTGACAAGACCGCTTTTTCGCTTTATCCACCATGCCCGTTTGCGCGAAATGTATACCGCCTTTGCCCTGCTGATCGTGCTGGGAATCGCGTTTTTGATGACCGCCGTGGGCCTGTCGCCTGCGCTTGGCACCTTCCTTGCGGGGGTGGTTCTGGCCAACTCGGAATTCCGCCACGAATTGGAATCCGACATCGAACCGTTCAAGGGATTGTTGCTGGGCCTGTTCTTTATCACCGTGGGCGCGGGCATCAATTTCACCATTCTGCTGAAATCCCCGACTTCGCTTATTGGATTAACTTTGCTGCTTATCCTATTGAAAGGTGGCGTTCTTTATGGGCTTGGCCGCATTTTCAAACTGAAAGGTCGCGACCAATGGCTGTTCACCCTCAGCCTTGCACAGGCCGGTGAATTCGGCTTTGTGCTGCTGTCGTTTACGGTGCAACAACGGATTATTCCGCAGGGTCTGGGCGACCGTCTGCTGCTGATTGTCACCCTGTCGATGCTGATCACGCCGCTGCTGTTCATCATCTATGATCAACTGTCGCGCCGCATGGGTGATTCTGGCCCCCAACACGCCGAGGACGAGATCGACGAGCAAGGCCCCGTTATCATCGCGGGCATTGGTCGTTTCGGGCAAATCGTCAACCGTCTGGTGCAATCCTCGGGCTTCAACACGGTTGTGCTGGACCATGATATGGAAACCATCCAACTGATGCGACGCTTTGGATTCAAAGGTTTTTTTGGCGATCCAACGCGGCCCGAACTGCTCCACGCCGCAGGTCTGGCCGAGGCCCGCGTGCTGGTTGTCGCGCTTGACAGCCCCGAGGCCACGAACCGTCTGGTGACCTATGCACGCCGCGAACGCCCCGATCTGCATATCATCGCCCGCGCCCGTGATCGCACGCATGTGTTTCAGCTGTATAAGGCAGGCGCCGATGACATCGTGCGCGAAATGTTTGACAGCTCGCTGCGCGCAGGGCGCTATGTGCTTGAAAACATTGGGCTGTCCGAATACGAGGCCGCCCAGGCCGAAGACGTGTTTTACCATCACGACCGGCAGGCCATTCGCGAACTGGCACAGCTGTGGGATCCAACGATTCCCGCCGCCCAGAACGAGGCCTATATCAACCGCGCCAAAGAGCTGGAAAAAGAGCTGGAAGCCGCCCTTGCGCTGCACCTTGAAAGACGCGAGGCGGGGGAATAGCCCCGCCTCTTCAATGGCTTAAACGCAGGCATCACCCATCTGAAACGCCCGCTTCGGCGAATGTCGCCATGCCGGAGTGACACTCCACCGCGGCCTTGACGATGCCAATCGCCAGCGCCCCGCCTGACCCTTCGCCCAACCGCATTCCCAGCGACAGCAGGGGCTGTTTGCCCAAACGCGCCAATACCGCGCCATGCGCTGCCTCGGCGCTGACATGCCCCGCCACGCAGTGATCCAATGCGCCGTAAAATTCATCGGCCAAACAGGCGGCCGCCGCACAGCAAATGAACCCGTCCAACACCACGGGGATACGCAAAATCCGTGCCCGTGCAATGGCGCCGACCATGGCCACCAACTCGCGCCCGCCCAAAACACGCAATGCTTCCAATCCCTTAGGTGATCCGTGCAGGGCGACACCACGCGTCACCACCTCGGCCTTCAATACCAGTCCAGCCTCGTCAACTCCGGTGCCGCGCCCAACCCAATCCGCCGCCACACCACCAAAAAGAGACAAGGCAAGCGCCGCCGCCGATGTGGTGTTGCCAATGCCCATTTCCCCTGCAACCAACAAATCACTGCCAGAATCAACCGAATCCCATCCGGTCGCAAAGGCTGCCAAAAACTCCGGCTCAGACATCGCAGGCCCGGTCGTAAAATCAACAGTAGGCTGGTCCAGCGACAGCGAAAACACATCCATCCGCGCCCCCGCCGCCCGCGACAACTGGTTGATCGCCGCACCGCCATTGACAAAGTTGACCACCATCTGTTCAGTCACCTCGGCCGGAAATGCCGAAACGCCCTGCGCGGTAACCCCATGATTTCCTGCAAAAATTACCACCTGCGGTGCCTTGACCCTTGGTCGCGCATCGCCGCGCCAGCCCGCATACCATTTTGCCAATTCCTCCAACCGGCCCAATGCGCCGGGCGGTTTGGTCAACTGGCTGTTGCGCTCCACCGCCCCTTCACGGGCCAATCTGTCAGGCTGCGGCAACTCCGAGAGTCGCGCGCGCAATGCCTCCAACGTGTTCACCTCATCCAGCATCGCCCAGCCTCCAATTTGAATTCTTGCCGCCGTGTTTAGCCTAATGTTATCGGGGGGCAAGACCGCGAAAGGGACAGTGCATTGCGAAATTCCGACATATGGCTTGATCTGGCAGCCGCATGCGCCTTGTTGACCCGCCTGCCCCTGCGCGCGCCCGATGCCGCATTCAAACGCGGTGCCAGATCGACATGGGCATTCCCCATAGTTGGCGCATTGACGGGCGGGCTTGCGGCTGGCACCGGCTGTATCGCTCTGGCGATCGGCCTGCCCGCCCCAATCGCCGCACTGGCCGCAATGGCCATCACCACAATCACCACCGGCGCCATACACGAGGACGGCCTGGCCGACAGCGCAGACGGGCTGTGGGGCGGTTGGAGCCCCGAACGCCGGCTCGAAATCATGAAGGACAGCCAGATCGGCAGCTACGGCGTAATCGCACTGATATTCGCCATGGCTGCCCGCTGGATCGCCATAACCACGCTCCTCACCACCGCCCCGCTGGCGCTGATGGCCGCAGCCGCCCTGTCACGCGCAGTGATGCCCGTCATCATGGCAACCCTGCCCCACGCCCGCAGCAACGGCCTGTCCCATGCTACGGGTCGCCCCAATGGACTCACCGTCGTAATCGGTCTGGCTATCGCCATTCTGATCTGCCTGCTGACCACCCCCCAAACTCCGCTGCTGTTGATCATCGCCGCCACAACCACCGCCACAGTAGCCCTGATCGCCAAACGCAAAATCAACGGCCAAACCGGTGACATCCTTGGCGCAACGCAACAGGTAACCGAAATCGCCCTGCTCACAGCCCTGATCTAGCTTTTTCTTGGTGAAAATACTCTGGGGTTTGGGGCAAGGCCCCAACCTGCGCGGGCGCAAATCAAACATCTGCGCGCATCAGCGCGCCCCGCCAGAATACGCCAAACGCAAAATGCCCCACGTTTCCGCAGGGCATTATCGCATAGTTTCAAACAGATAAGTCGGATCAAGCCGCGCGGCTGACCAGAACCTCGTCTACTTTTTTCGCCGCGGCCACCTCGTCGGAACCGGACACAGCCGCCACTTCGCGGGTCAGGCGCTCCAATGCCGCTTCATACAGCTGACGCTCGGAATAACTCTGCTCGCGTTGATCATCGGTGCGGTGCAAATCGCGTACGACCTCGGCAATGGCAATCAAATCGCCCGAGTTGATCTTTTGTTCATATTCCTGCGCACGGCGCGACCACATGGCGCGTTTCACCTTGGCCTTGCCCTTCAGGGTGACCATGGCTTTGGACACAACATCGGGGCTGGACAGGCTGCGCATGCCGATCTCGGTTGCCTTGTTGGTGGGCACCCGCAGGGTCATCTTGTCCTTCTCGAACGAGATAACAAAAAGCTCCAGCTGGATACCGGCGATTTCCTGTTCCTCGATGGATACAATTTGTCCCACGCCATGGGCCGGATAGACCACAAAATCGTTGGGGCGGAATTCGGACTTCTTCGTTTTGCTCATGCAATCCTTCCTCGCAAGGACCGGTCCGACAACTCCATCGCTCACTTTGCCCATCGCAAGCAGCGCATAAGGGCAAAAAATCCTCCTCGGGACCGTCACGACGATCTCGGCGGAGGGTAAAAACGCGCAAAATGACCCGTAGGCGGGCACAGGCGCATGTGAGTGGGTGTCAGGCAGTCTTGGTCATATGGCCGTTACAATAGCACAAAAATCGCCCCTCAGGAAGCGGGCCACCGATAACGCCAGATAAATAGTTGATTCAAACCAGATATAGCAGGTTTTACCCGGCCGCACACCATAGGGCGCAGTGTGGCAATGCCGCAGCGCCGCGAATCACTGGATCGGCGCAGAATCGGGGGCGGATTATCCGCCCTCGCCTGCCGCTTCGGAAAAATACTTGGTCACCTTATCGGTTTCGCCGTCTTTTTCCTCATATCCCGGAAGCGGATCCTTCTTCGACACGATCACCGGCCACATTTCCGAATATTTCCGGTTAAATTCGACCCATTTTTCCATATCCGGCTCGGTGTCGGGACGGATCGCATCGGCGGGGCATTCGGGTTCGCAAACGCCACAGTCGATGCATTCATCAGGGTGAATCACCAGCATGTTCTCGCCCTCATAGAAACAATCCACGGGGCAGACTTCAACACAATCGGTGTATTTGCAGGCGATGCAGTTGTCGATGACGACGTAGGTCATGGTTTTCTCTCATCTTCACGGGCTTGCCCCCTGACTAAGACAGCGGGCCGGATCATTCAAGCGCCCGCTGGCGATCAAGATCGAGTTTCCGCCTGTCACGCTTGGTCGGGCGCCCTTGGCCCACCGGGCGGGGCGCAGCCGGAACATCGTCCTGCACCTTATCCACGGGCGGGCTTAAATCTTCGTAAAGGGTCTGCGCCTCGGGGGCGGGGCCGCGCCGTTCGCCAAGGGCCAGAATGCGCACCACGCGCACGCTATGCCCCTGGGGAAAGGTCAGAACATCGCCCGCACAGACACCATGGGCGGGTTTGGCGATTTTGTCACCATTGACCCGCACATGCCCTGCCGACACATGTTTCGCGGCAAGGCTGCGGGTTTTCAAAAACCGCGCCTGCCACAGCCATTTGTCGATCCTGATCCGGGCAAGTGGCGCGGTCATGGGTCAGCTTTTGCCCTTAAACCCCATCAACGCCGCAGCAAAGGGATTGTCGGGGTCGATCTTGTCCTGCTTCTTGGGGGGGCGCGCCTCGAAGGATTTTGCGCCTTGGGGTTTGCCGCCGTCACGGCCACCATCACGGCGCCCGCCCTTGCCACGCGGTTTGCCACCATCGCGGTTGCCATCACGGCGCCCGCCTTCGCGTTTGCCCTGCTTGCGCTCGCCGCCCTCGCCCTGTTCGCCACCACGGTTGCGATTGCGCCCGCCCTGGGCCTTGCGACCCCAAGTAAAGGTGTAAAATACCTCCATTTCAGGCGCAGGGTCTGCGGCTGTTTCTGCGGCTGTTTCTGCGCCAGCATCCGCAGCTGTTTCTGCGGCCACCGGCGCAGTTTCCGTTACAGCTTCGACAGGTGTATCGGCAACAGCATCAACCGGCCTGTCCTCGGCGGCGGCTTCCGGCGCCGCAGCGGTTTCATCCGTTTTCGCTTCGGAAACAGCGGCTTGCGGCGCGGGCTTCACCTTGGCCCGCTCGCCTTTAACACCGTTATAACCCAGCCCCTGCATCAGGTCCGCGAACTGTTCCAGCGTCATGCCTGTGATTGACAGCATATCGGCCGTGGCCTCGAACCCTGTGCGGCTGTCAACACCGCGCAGCATATCGGCCAGACGTTCCAGCATATCAATGCGGATCGCCCGTTCACCCGCTGCACGATAGCCCGCCATCGAGAAATACCCCGGCACCGCATCGCGTGGCGCTGGCACAGTCACCAGACCGGGAGGGGGGGCTTCGGGGAATTCGCCCAGCTCACGCGCCAGCGACCACAGCACCAGACGCAAACGGGTCGGCGCGGGTTTCAGCAACAGCGGCATGAACACGGTGAACTGGCCAAAGCGCACGCCATGTTTGCGCAATGCGCCGCGTGCATCCTGTTCCAGTGCCTTGACCTCGTCCGCGACCTCGCCACGCGGGATCACGCCCAGATGTTCAACCATCCGAAAGGCAAACCCACGCGCCAGCCCGGTCATGGTCTCGTCGTTTTTCATTGCCAGCAGCGGTTCAAACAGCGCCGCAACCTTGCGGTCCATGAAGTGCTGCAAACGGCGTTCCACCTTTTGCGCCACATCCGGGCCAGCGGCATCGTCAACGAACGCCTTGATGCGCGGTTTCAACGGATCATCGCCCGCCACCAGTTTGCCCACGGCATCGGTGCCCCACATCAACCCACCCTGTTCGGTAAAGTCGATTTCCGTATCGGGCGCGTTATAAAAACGGTCCGCGCGCAAATGGAAATGCGGGGCCAACGCCGCCACACCTGCCTGTTGCAGCGTCTTGGCCTCTTGGCCAGTTGCGTCCTGATCCTGGCGGAACCGGAACCCTTCAAGACGGCCGATGAACTCGCCCTCAACCGTCACTTCACCCTTGTCATTCACCTCGGCCAAAAGGGCCTCCTTCTGTTTGAGCCGGCGCAAAAGCACGGATGTGCGCCGGTCCACAAATCTTTGGGTCAGACGCTCGTGCAGCGCATCCGACAACCGATCTTCTACAGCGCGAGTCGCCTCTCGCCAATGGCTTTCGTCATCGACCCAACCCTTGCGTTGCGCGACATATGTCCACGTGCGGATAAAGGCCAGCCGTTTCGACAGCGCATCAATGTCGCCATCCACCCGATCAATTCGCGATACATGCTGTGCCATCCACGCATGGGGCAGGCTGCCGCGTTCATGCAGGTGGTTATATACCGCCTCTAGCAGGCTGGCGTGTTCGCCATGGGAAATGCCGCGAAAATCGGGGATGCGGCAGACATCCCACAGCCGTTTCACCGACGGGCCGTCACTGGCGCGGGCCTGTATTTCGCCCTGTTGCGACAGGGTTTTCAGCGCCAGCAGGTCATCGGCATCCCGCGCCCGCATCAGGATGTCATGTTTCGGCAGGGCCTCAAGCGAGCGGATCAGCGAATCCACAGTGCCGAATTGCAGCGCCGCGTTGCGCCATTGCAGGCGTTTGACCGGGGTGAACTGGTGGTCGGTGATGGCCGCTGCGACTTCGTCCTCCAGCGGGCTGGCTTCGCCGGTGACGCCAAACGTGCCGTCTTTCATGCCGCGCCCTGCCCGTCCGGCGATCTGGGCCAGCTCGTTCGGGGCCAGCATCCGCATCCGCCGCCCGTCAAATTTGGACAAGGCGGAAAAAGCCACATGGTCAATGTCCAGATTCAGCCCCATGCCAATGGCATCGGTGGCGACCAGAAAATCCACATCGCCATTTTGATACATTTCGACCTGTGCGTTGCGGGTGCGCGGCGACAATGCCCCCATCACCACCGCCGCGCCGCCCTTTTGGCGGCGGATCAGCTCGGCGATGGCATATACATTATCAACCGAAAACCCCACAATGGCGCTGCGGGGGCGCATTCTGCTTATCTTTTTCGGACCTGTATAGGTAAGTTCCGACATCCGCTCGCGGCGCATGAATTGCGCCCCCGGCACCAGTTGGGCAATGGCGCTGCGCATGGTATCGGCCCCCAGAAACAGGGTTTCATGGGTGCCGCGCGCCCGCAACAATCGGTCGGTAAACACATGACCGCGTTCGGGATCGGCACATAGCTGGATTTCATCCACCGCCAGAAAATCGGTGCCCATGCCATCGGGCATCGCCTCGACTGTGCAGACCCAATATTGCGTGCGCGGCGGCACGATGCGCTCCTCGCCTGTGACCAATGCCACCACCGACGGGCCACGCGCCGCGACGATGCGGTCGTATACCTCGCGGGCCAGCAATCGCAGCGGCAAGCCGATGATGCCCGACCGATAGGCCAGCATCCGTTCAATCGCATAGGTGGTTTTGCCGGTGTTGGTCGGCCCCAAAACGGCCGTGATCCGCGATTTCAGCGCCATGGCATTTCCCCCAGCCCCGATCCTTTGCCCTGCAACATGCAGGATTACAGATCGCGCCCGCCCACTATGGGTTTCAATCGCGTTACTGCCTGTTTGGCTTCGTCGTAATGCGGGTGAATGCCAAGGGCAAGCTGATAGGCCGCCAATGCCTTTTGCGGCTGGCCCGCCTGTTCCAGTATCGCGGCCAAACCGAACACCGCCTCGAAATGGTTGGGATCAAGCGCAAGCACATGTTCCAGATCGGCCACGGCCAGCCCCCAGTTGCCCCGTTCAAACCACGCCTTGGCGCGCCCGTTCCATCCGGCGGCGAAATCCGGCGCATGATCTGTGACGGCGGTGAAATGTTCGATCGCGGCATCGGCATCGCCACGTTCCAGCGCATCGGTGCCGCGCCGCAACAACAGGTTTACCGTGACAGACCCGGATTTGGACCATTCCAGCGAAATCTCGCGCACCAAAAGCACCGCATCATCCGGCCCTGCAACCGCCAGTTCATCATATAGGGCAGGCAGATCGCGCTGCGGCTGCACCGCGGCTGAATCCTGCGCGAAAACGGGTATGGAATACATGACTATTGCCATGATTGCCGCGAGGATAGCTTTGAGATTCTGTAAATGTGCGCTCATATCGGGAATGAGTGTAACGCTTGGGGATGAAAATTCCATCCCCGACCTCATCAATAAGAAGGGAAGCTTAGATGAGCGATGTGATTTCAGAGGCCGTAACCGCCCTGAACGAAAAACTGTCCGGCGAAGAACTGGGCGGCACCGTGAAATTCCATATCCAGGGCGAAGGATCGGTCGTGGTTGACGATTCCGGCGCGCGCGCATCCGATGACGATGCCGATGTGACCCTGACCGCCGACACAGAAACCTTTCAGGATATGATGTCCGGCAATCTGAACCCCACCGCGGCCTTTATGTCGGGCAAGCTGACGCTGGACGGTGACATGGGTCTGGCCATGAAACTGGGTTCGGTTCTGGGTTGATCCCGAACCAACCGGTTTTCAGCGACAACAGATCAGGTAGGACCATGGAACAGGCACCTTTTTACAATGACATCGCCAATGGCCCCGACGGGGCAGAGGCATTTTGGTTAAACGCAAGTGACGGGGTGCGTGTGCGCGTCGCCGCCTGGAACAAAGACGCGACCGGGGGCACGGTTTTGCTGTTCCCCGGCCGCACCGAATATGTGGAAAAATACGGACCAGCGGCTGCCGATCTGGCCGCACGCGGCTTTGCCACCTTTGCGATTGACTGGCGCGGTCAGGGCCTGGCGGATCGTTTGATTGATGACCGCTCTATCGGGCATGTCGACAAATTCACCGATTTCCAGCTGGACATGGCCGAAATGGTTAAGGCGGCCACGGCCCTGAACCTGCCCAAACCCTGGTATCTGCTGGCCCATTCGATGGGCGGGGCGATCGGGTTGCGTGCGCTGATGGACGGATTGGATGTGAATGCCGCCGTCTTTACCGGACCGATGTTTGGTATTGATATGAACATGCCGCTGCGCATGTTCGCCTATTCGCTGGCATGGTCATCGGGTAAGATCGGGCTGGGGCATGTGCTGTCGCCATCGACCAAGCGCGACAATTACGTGATGATCGAACCCTATGAGAAAAACAAACTGACGACCGACCGCGCGATGTATGAATTCATGCGCGAACAGGGCCGCGCCCACCCCGAATTGCTGCTGGGTGGCCCGTCGCTGACATGGCTGCACGAGGGGCTGAACGACACGCTGGAATTGTCGCGCAAACTGTCGCCCGATGTGCCCACCATCTGCTTTATGGGGTCGAACGAACGTATCGTTGACTGGGCGCGGGTGCGCGACCGCATGTCCCGCTGGCCCAAGGGACGGTTGGAAATTCTGGATGGCGGCGAACACGAGGTGATGATGGAACGCCCCGAAATCCGCACCCGCCTGTTTGATATGGCAGCAGAGCTGTTTCGCCAGAATGCCAATGGCGACCATGGATCAAAGGATCAGGCGCAATCTGCCTGACCTGCGCCGCAAACGACATCAAAACGCCCCGCCCCTGAACCGGCGGGGCGTTGCCGTTTTCGCCCCTTGCACGATTTATTGACCATTGGCCCACAGGATCACGCGCGCCAAACCGCCCATGACCCTTGAGCCTTGCGCCCACGCGACCTATGTCTTGGCCAACACAATGAAAGGACCGTCCATGTTCCACCTGCCCTTCCCCGTTTTTGATGCCAATGCCAGCAGCGGCAACAAGGACCTAGGCCAATTGCCGGAATGGGACCTGTCGGACCTGTATACCGCCGAAGACGCGCCCGAACTGACCCGCGACATGGGGTGGTTGATGGATGAATGCGCCGCATTCGCCAAGGATTACGAGGGCAAGCTGGATCAGCTGACCGCCGCGCAACTGCTGGAATGTGTCCACCGCAACGAGGCGATCAGCAATATCGCCGGGCGCATCATGTCCTATGCGGGCCTGCGATATTACCAGATGACGATTGATGGCGAACGGGCGAAATTCATGTCCGATTGTCAGGAAAAGGTCACCAACGCCACCACGCCGCTGGTGTTTTTCACGCTGGAACTGAACCGCATCCCCGATGCACAGCTTGACGCGCTGCTGGCCGAAAATGCCGATCTGGCACGGTATAAACCCGTGTTCGACCGCATCCGCGCCATGAAACCGCACCAACTGTCTGACGAAATGGAAAAGTTCCTGCATGACATGGGCGTTGTGGGCGATGCATGGGAACGGCTGTTTGACGAAACCATCGCCGGACTGGGATTCGAGGTGGACGGCGAACCCCTGAACATCGAGGGCACCCTGAACCTGATGACCGACCCCGACCGCGCCAAACGCGAAGCCGCGTCACGCGAATTGGGGCGGGTTTTTTCCGCCAATATCAAAACCTTTGCCCGTGTTCACAACACACAGGCCAAGGAAAAAGAGGTCATGGACCGCTGGCGCAACATGCCCACGGCACAGACCGGTCGCCACCTGTCCAACGACGTCGAACCCGAGGTGGTAGAGGCATTGCGCAATGCCGTGGTCGCCGCCTACCCGCGCCTGTCGCACCGCTATTATGCGCTCAAGGCGAAATGGCTGGGGCTGGACCGGATGCAGGTCTGGGACCGCAACGCACCCCTGCCCATCGACGAACCCAAAACCGTGGATTGGGACGCCGCCCGCGACATCGTGCAAGAGGCCTACGGCAGTTTCGACCCCCGCATGGCCGAAATCGCGCAGCCGTTTTTCGACAAGGGCTGGATCGACGCGGGCGTGAAACCGGGCAAGGCACCGGGCGCATTCGCCCACCCCACCGTGACCAATGTGCATCCCTATGTGATGCTGAATTATCTGGGTAAACCGCGTGACGTGATGACGCTGGCGCATGAACTGGGGCACGGCGTGCATCAGGTGCTGGCGGCGGAACAGGGGGAAATGCTGTCCTCGACCCCGCTGACACTGGCCGAAACTGCCAGTGTGTTCGGTGAAATGCTGACCTTTCGCAAAATGCTGGAAAAGGCCAAAACACAGGCCGAGCGCAAGACCCTGCTGGCCGGCAAGGTCGAGGATATGATCAACACCGTTGTGCGCCAGATCGCGTTTTATGATTTCGAATGCAAACTGCACGCCGCACGGCGCGGGGGCGAACTAACCCCCGAGGATATCAACGAAATCTGGATGTCGGTGCAGGGTGAATCCCTTGGCCCCGTGTTCGATTTCGTGGAAGGATACGAAACCTTCTGGGCCTATATCCCGCATTTCGTGCATTCGCCGTTCTACGTCTATGCCTATGCCTTTGGCGACGGGTTGGTGAACGCGCTATATGCCGTATTCGAAGAAAACCCCGACGGTTTTCAGGAAAAATACTTCGACATGCTGAAAGCAGGCGGATCGAAACACCACAAAGACCTGCTTGCCCCCTTCGGGCTGGACGCGTCCGACCCCGCATTCTGGGACAAGGGCCTGTCGATGATCGAAGGTTTCATTGACGAACTGGAGGCTATGGAAGACTGATGCGCACCCTAATGATCACCGCCCTAATCGCCCTGCCCCTGCCCGCCCTTGCACAGGATGTGGTCGGCGGCTGGGAATGCACCGCCATGCGCGGCGAAAAATCTGTCAGCAATGCGCTGACCCTGAACAAGAACGGCAAATATTTTTCCGCGCTGAACATTGCGGGCAAAACCCAGGGGTCTAACGTGGTGTTCACCGGCGAAATCAAGGGGCGGTATGTGCTGGACGGCACCACCCTGACCACCACCCCGACCAAGGTGAAACCAACCACAGCCAAGGTGGATGGCGTGGACCTGATGAAAGACAAGAAACTAAAAGGCATGGTAGAACAACAGCTTAGCGCGGAAATGTCGGCCATGCAGGGGCAATTGGAAATCACCGAACTGACCGCCACCACCATGACATTCGGCAGCGGCAAGGGCGCGACCATTTGCAAACGCCAGTGATCTGACGGGGCGGTCTGCCCCCGCGTCACCTGCGGGTTTCGCTTGCCAGACCGCCCCGCTGCGCCCTAGCCTGCCCCCAAAACCAAAGGGGTAAAACATGGTTCGGCTGCTTCGCGTTTTGACGGCGCTTTTTCTCTTGATGGTGATCGCGGCGGGGGCTTTTTTCATATTTGCGCCCGCGATGGTGGAAAAGGGGCGCAACAATGTGATTGCCCATGCGCCCTATCCCGTGTCCGATCCGGCGCGCAGCCTGCATGACAGCCTTCTGGTGGCCGACTGGCATGCCGACAGCCTGCTTTGGAACCGCGACCTGACGAAACGCGGCGATTACGGGCAGGTCGATCTGCCCCGCCTGCAAGAGGGCGGCGTGGCCGTGCAGGTGTTTACCGCCGTCACCAAATCCCCCGCCGGGCAGAATTACGAGTCCAACAGTTCTGACGCCCGCGACAACATCACCCTGCTGGCCGTGGGGCAGCTGTGGCCGATGCGCACATGGAACAGCATTCTGGAACGCGCCCTGTATCAGGCCGAAAAACTGCATGGATTCGAGGAAAAGGCCCCCGATTCCCTGAAAATCATCCGGTCCGAGGCCGATCTGGATCTGGTGCTGGATGCCCGTACAGAGGGGTCCGGCATGATCGGTGGCCTGCTGGGAATCGAGGGCGCGCACCCCCTAGAAGGCAAGCTGGAAAACCTGGATAAGCTGGAGGCCGCGGGCTATCGCCTGATCGGGTTACAGCACTTTTTTGACAACGCCCTGGGCGGGTCGCTGCATGGCACCGGCAATCACGGGCTGACCGATTTTGGCCGCGAGGTGGTGGCCGAGGTGGCCCGCCGTGGCATGATCATTGACGTGGCCCATTCCAGCCCGCAGGTGGTGCGCGATGTGTTGGACATGACCGAAGTGCCAATTGTGCTGTCGCATTCCGGCATCCATTCGCACTGCCCCGTCAAACGCAACCTGAGCGATGAATTGATGCAGGGCATCGCCGCAACGGGCGGGGTGATCGGCATGGGATATTGGGCAGAAGTCGCCTGTAACGAGATCACCCCCGCAGGCATCGCCAAGATGATCACCGCCGCCGTCGCCGCCGTGGGCGCGGATCATGTATCATTGGGTTCGGATTTCGACGGATCGGTGGAAACCGCGTTTGATACCTCGGAATTGCCGGCGCTAACCCATGAATTGCTGGCCGCCGGCCTAAGCCAAGAGGTGATAGCCAAGGTGATGGGTGGCAATTTGATCCGCGTTTTGCGGGCGCGTCTGGATTGACGGGTTCGGGTTTTGACTTAGGCACCGGAGCCTCCGGCGGGAGTATTTTGGCCAAGAAAAAGTCAGGTGCGGTTACAGGTGATAGCCCTGCGCCTTTATCCGCATCAGCACCTGTTCGGCCAGATCAGGCGCGGTGGCATCCAGACATTGCTGGCCAAAATACCAATACAGGTATTTGGCGTAACGCACTGTTGGCGCAGGATTTTCAAGTGCGCGCCTTAGGTCGTCCGGGGTTTTCGCCGTGGTGGCGATATGGTTGAAATCAGTGCGCCCGCACAGGATCACCGGTTTTTCGTGCAGCAGTGCTTCAACCCCGACGGCGGAATTGATCGTCACCACGCGGTCAGACGCGGCGATGATATCGTGGATATTGCCAAGCGCGATATGCAGGTTGGGGTGGCGGGTTTGCAGCTTTAGCAATTGATCGAACAGCGCCGTTTCCATTTCACGAGGATGCGGTTTGACGATCACGGGGCGCGGCGTGCTGGCGCAGGTGGTTTCGACCATGGTCCAGCGGTCCAGATACAGGGTTTCACCCACATTGCGGTGCGATTCCGATTGCAGAAAAATCGCGGCGGCGGCCTGTGGCAGGGGTTCGGTTTCTTGGGGTTGTTCATAGCGCGAGCTGCGTTTACCCACCAAGCGCGCCCTGAGTTTTCGCATGAAGCGTCGCGCGGTCGGGCCATCTATCAAACGGGGCTGAAACGGCGCATCGGCAATGGAGGAAAAGGCCCGGATGCCCGCCGGATCAAGGTGCCAATAGGGATAGACATAGGCGATACCCGCGTTCAGCACACGCGGATGCGAGATACGCCCATGATTGATAATGTGAAATAAATTATCGGATTCGACCTGACGCCGCGCCAGTTCACGATTGATTTCGACAAATTCCCACGAGGCGTCCATCCTGTCAAACCCGTCGCACAGACGCCGGTAAAATGGCAACACCGCCCCTGCATCATGCAGCCAGTCCCCCGGCACATGGATGCAAATTCCCCGCTGCTTGTCAGACAAAATAAAACCTCTCTTGCACGCGCCCGCGCAAGAGAGGCTATGCCGTCACGCCCCCGAGGGAAAGGGGCGCGAGATCAAACCCCGGCCATCAGACCCTTTTCGGCAGCCAGATCGCGCATCCGCTTTTGCAGTTTTTCAAAGGCGCGCACCTCGATCTGACGAATCCGTTCGCGGCTGACATCATATTCGCCGCTCAGGTCCTCTAGTGTGATCACCTCGTCCGACAGGCGGCGTTTGGTCAGAATATCCTTTTCGCGGTCATTCAACACATCCATCGCTGCCGCCAGCATTTCGCGTCGGGTTTGCAACTCGTCGCGGGCTTCGTAATCGCCCGCTTGATCTGCGTCTTCGTCCTCTAGCCAGTCCTGCCATTGCATCGTGCTGTCTTCGGACCCGACCATCGCATTCAACGAGGCATCGCCACCGGACATGCGGCGGTTCATCGAAATAACCTCGTCCTCGGTCACGCCCAGATCGGTGGCGATGCGGGTCAGGTGTTCGGGGCGCAGGTCGCCCTCTTCCAATGCGCCGATGCGGGCCTTGGCCTTGCGAAGGTTAAAGAACAGTTTTTTCTGCGCCGAGGTGGTGCCAAGTTTCACAAGGCTCCATGAGCGCAGCACATACTCCTGAATCGAGGCGCGGATCCACCACATGGCATAGGTCGCCAGCCGGAAGCCCTTTTCGGGATCAAACCGTTTGACCGCCTGCATCAGGCCCACGTTCGCCTCGGAGATCACCTCGGCCTGGGGCAGGCCATAGCCGCGATAGCCCATGGCGATTTTCGCCGCCAGACGCAGGTGCGATGTCACCATCTGGTGCGCTGCTTCGGTGTCTTGTTCTTCGACCCAGCGTTTGGCCAGCATATATTCCTGTTCCGGTTCCAACAGCGGGAATTTACGGATTTCCTGCATATAGCGGTTCAACCCGCCTTCGGGCGTTGGTGCCGGAAGATTTGCGTAATTACTCAATGTCTTGTCCCTCCTCGTAGGGGCCCAATGTTTACGGGCTTAACATCCATATGGGCAGCGTATAGCGTATATTCAACCCTTTCGGATCTGAATACTTAACGCAGGTTAAACGCCGTTCCGTCGCAAAAGGTCAGGGGAAAATGCCCAATTCACGCGGTCGTGTTGCGTGTTTCAGGGCGCGGGCGGCAGGCGCAGCGCATCAATCAGAGCCTGCATATCGTCGGGCACGGGGGCTTCGAACCGGATATCTTTGCCGCTGACAGGATGCACAAACCCCAACACCTGCGCGTGCAGCGCCTGCCGTGGAAACGTGGCCGCAGCCGCCTGCCCCTGCGGCGAAATCACCTTGGCCGCCAGTTTGCGCCGCCCGCCATAGGTCGGATCGCCGACCAGTGAATGCCCCGCGTGGGCCATATGCACACGGATCTGATGCGTGCGGCCGGTTTCCAGCCAGCATTCCACCAAAGACGCGGCGGGCGGGGTGCCGAAAGTTTCAACAATGCGCACACGGGTCACCGCATGGCGTCCGCCCTGAAACAGCACCGCCTGCCGCTGGCGGTCGGTTTTGTGCCGCGCCAGTTGGGTGGTGATTTTCATAATATTTCCGGGTTCGAAATTCACGCCCTTGATGCCACGCACACGCGGGTCATTGGCATCGGGCGCGCCGTAAACGACCGCTTTGTAATAGCGTTCGACCGTGTGTTTTTCGAATTGT
The DNA here is from genome assembly GCA_050633465.1 of Paracoccaceae bacterium. GTDB lineage: Bacteria > Pseudomonadota > Alphaproteobacteria > Rhodobacterales > Rhodobacteraceae > UBA3069. The sequence goes on from JBOEGO010000002.1 coordinate 213,452, forward strand.
TCCGCCAGCCCGTGATGCGCCCGGTCGGTTTTGGCCACCACCAGCAACCCGCTGGTTTCCTTGTCAATTCTATGCACGATGCCGGGGCGTTTCGACCCGCCGACACCCGACAATGTATCGCCGCAGTGATGCAACAACGCATTGACCAGCGTCCCCCCCGGGCTGCCTGGCGCGGGATGCACCACCATGCCGACGGGTTTGTTGATCACGATCAGGTCGTCATCCTCGAACACCACGTCAAGCGCGATATCTTCTGGCCCTATGTGGCTGTCCTGGGCTTCGGGCACGGTGATTTCCAACACATCGCCTTCGGCCACGCGTGACTTTGGGTCGGTAACCGGCACGCCATTCAACTTGACCTGCCCGTCCGCAATCAACCGCCCCAAACGGGTGCGCGACAGGGCCGCATCATCGGGCACATCACGCGCCAGTGCCTTGTCCAGCCGGCCGGGCGGGTCGGCATGGATGCGAACGGACAGGCGCGTTGTGTTCATTTTCAACCCTCGGGCCGCGATATGGGCCAATGTAGAATGAGCCGCGTTCTACCCATCGCGATACCGCTTGTCACGCGCCGCCATTGGGCGAAACCTGGCTGTTGGTGAAATTTTCTAATTTTTAGTATATACATTTGATACACAATGCAGTTACAACGCCTATACCAATCAAGGACTGATCCCATGTCGGAGAAGAAAAAGTCGAAGAAGAAGGACCTGAAAGACAGCCAGCTGATCATCAGAATCGCAGGCGCTGACAGGGACAGGTTTGTTTCACTGTGCGACACGCTGGACACCAGCGCAGCACGTGAAATCCGCCGCTTTATCCGCGACTTTCTGGCCGAGCACGAGGACAAGACTTGAGCGGTCGTAAATTGATCTAAAAGGAGAAACACCATGGCGAAGAAAGCCAAAATCAAAGACCTGAAAAAAGAAGTCAAACTGCGCGAATCCAAAGTTGCCCGTCAGCAGAGCAAGCTGAAAGCAGCCAAAAAAGCGCTGAAAAAAGCAGCCTGATCTGATCGGTCTGTATTGGGGGGCTGTCCGGCTGGGCCGCCCCCCTTTCATTTTTTCCAAGCAAAGGATCGCACCATGCCCCCCATCCAGAACGTCACGGGCGTCGGGCCCAGCCTTGCTGCGCGGCTGGCCGAAAAAGGCATCACATCGGCCACGGAAATGGCGCAGGCCCCGGCAGCAGAGCTGCTGAGTGTGCCCGGAATCGGCGAACGCCGTGTTGCGCAATTGCTGGCCGCGGCCAAGGCCGTCGTCGCCGCCGCCGAAGGGGCCACAGCCCCCGCCCCCGCCGCATCTGCCCCGGTGCAAACGACTGCAGCCAAGGCCGCGCCCAAAGCCCAGCCCAAAGCCAAGTCGAAAACAAAGGACAGGTCGAAAACAAAATCCAAGGCGGACAAGAAAACCAAAAAGCCATCGGGCAAAAAGGTGAAATCCTCCAAATCTGCCAAGGATAAGAAATCCGCAGATAAAAAGGACCAAAAGTCAGAAAAAGCCGCTGCAAAAAAGGCAGGCAAGGGTAAATCAAAGGGCAAAAAGCCAAAAGATAAGGCCAAGGCCAAACCGAAAAAAGCCGCCAAGGCCAAGTCAAAGAAAAAATGACGCCCCGCCTGCCCTGTGGTTCAAGCAGGCAGGGCGGGCCGGATCATTCGGCAACGCAATCCGCGAAATACTGCATCCGCCCATCGGAATCCCGTTCCTGCACCAGCCCGTGAATATCGGTTTCAAACCCCGGACATTCGCGTGAAAATTCGCGGTTAAACTGCAGGAATTCAACGATTTTCTTGTTGAACACCTCGCCCGGTATCAACAGCGGAATCCCCGGCGGATAGGGGGTGACCAGACTGGTGGTAATGCGCCCCTCTAGCTGGTCAATCGGCACCCGCTGCGTGGTGCGCTGCGCGATATGGGCAAAGGCATCCGCCGGTTTCATCGCCGGTGTGTGGTCGCTCAGATAGATGTCGGTCGACAGGATCGCCACGTCATATTTCGCATACATCTGATGCACATGCTGACACAGATCCCGCAGGCCCATGCCCTCGTATCTGGGGTGTTTGGCGCAGAATTCCGGCATGGTGCGCCACATCGGCTGGTTCTTGGCATGGTCATCCTTGAACTGTTGCAGCGCCGTTAACAGCGTGTTCCAACGCCCCTTGGTGATGCCGATAGTGAACAGGATGAAAAAGCTGTAAAGCCCTGTTTTTTCAACAACAACCCCGTGTTCGGCCAGGTATTTCGTCACGATCGAGGCCGGAATGCCTGTCGCTTCGAACCGCCCGTCAAGGTTCAGGCCCGGTGTGATCAGCGTGGCCTTGATCGGGTCCAGCATGTTGAAACCGGGGGCCATATCGCCAAACCCGTGCCATGATTCCGCGCCGTCGGATTGCTGCACGCCGTCCGCATCGGTGCGCCGCAACACCCAATCGCGGGTTTCGCCCATGCCATCTTCGGTGTGGTCAAAATCTTCGGGGCCCCAGACCTGAAACCACCAGTCATTTTCGCCGAATTCCTCGTCGACCTTGCGCATGGCGCGACGGAAATCCAGGGCTTCGGTGATGCTTTCCTCGACCAAGGCAGTGCCGCCCGGCGGTTCCATCATTGCGGCTGCCACATCGCAACTGGCGATGATCGAATATTGCGGGCTGGTCGAGGTGTGCATCAGATAGGATTCGTTAAACAGATGCCTGTCCAGTTTGGTATCCTGACTGTCCTGCACCAAAACATGGCTGGCCTGCGAAATCCCCGCCAGCAATTTGTGAATGGATTGCGTGGCATAGGTTACGGACGAACGGGTGCGATCACGGCTGCGCCCCATCGCGTGATAGGTGCTGTAAAACGGGTGGAATGCGGCATGGGGCAGCCATGCCTCGTCGAAATGCAGGTTTTCAACATAGCCGTCCAGCAGCCCCTTGATGGTTTCGGTGTTATACAACACCCCGTCATAGGTGGATTGCGTCAGCGTCATGATGCGCGGTTTCACCGTATCCGCATCAACATGCTGCAACAGCGGGTTGGCGCGGATTTTCGCGCGGATCGACTCGATTTCGAACTCTGATTGCTGGATCGGGCCGATGATGCCCCAATGGTTGCGCGTCGGTTTCAAAAACACCGGCACAGCGCCCGTCATGATGATCGAATGCAGGATGGATTTGTGACAGTTGCGATCCACCACAACCACATCACCGGGCGCAACCGTATGATGCCACACCATTTTATTGCTGGTGCTGGTGCCATTGGTCACGAAAAAACAATGATCGGCGTTGAAAATTCGCGCCGCGTTGCGCTCGGATGCGCCGATTGCGCCGTTGTGATCCAACAGCTGGCCCAGTTCCTCGACCGCGTTGCAAACATCGGCACGCAGCATGTTTTCACCGTAAAACTGGTGATACATCTGCCCGATGGGGGATTTCAAAAACGCCACGCCGCCGGAATGGCCGGGGCAGTGCCACGAATAGGATCCGTCCTCGGCGTAATCCAGCAGCGCCTTGAAAAACGGCGGCTGGATCGATTCGAGGTATGATTTCGCTTCGCGGATGATGTGGCGGGCGACGAATTCGGGCGTGTCCTCGAACATATGGATGAACCCGTGCAATTCGCGCAGGATGTCATTGGGCAGGTGGCGGCTGGTTTTGGTTTCACCGTAAACGTAAATCGGCACCTCTTCGTTTTTCCAGCGCACTTCTTCGATGAAATTGCGCAGGTTCAGCACCGCAGGGTCCAGATCGGGACCGGGGGTGAATTCCTCGTCGTCGATCGACAGAACAAAGGCGCTGGCGCGGCTTTGCTGTTGGGCGAATTGCGACAGGTCGCCATAGCTGGTGACGCCCAGAACCTCGAATCCCTCATCCTCGATCGCCTTGGCCATGGCGCGAATGCCCGACCCCGACGAATTCTCAGATCGGAAATCTTCGTCAATGATAACAATAGGAAAGCGGAATTTCATGGAAATCTCCATCAGGGGCCACGGGCGTTTGACACAACATAACAGACCCACACCGAACTAATAGCTGTCATGCAAATCAATTCGCCGGCGGGCGGCATTTGGGCAATCACGCAGCAGTCAGAACGCGCAACATGCAAATTCAAAAGCTGTTCATCGTATCGGTCTGGGGGGGTAGATGGTACCGCCTCCCCGGCTTGAACGGGGGACCTCTGGATCCACAATCCAGCGCTCTAACCAACTGAGCTAAGGCGGCACTGGCGGCGGATTTACCCCCCCCTGCGCGTGATTGCAAGCCTGTAAAACACCCAAATCCCGACTTTGTTCAAACTTTGCCGCCGATGGGCACGGTTCGCGCCACCCCCTGCCCGCTTGCCATTCCGCAGCGAACCCGATAGCACTCCGCCCTGATATGGAACCGGAGGCCAACATGGGCATCGACACAGAACGCGACATCGAGGCAAACATGCAAATCGGCCCGACCGATCACGGCATGGTCCGCATCTTTATCGAAGCGGCAGGTGTTGAAATTCCGATGGATTTCGACCCGGAAGAGGCCGAAGAAATCGCCGAGGAAATTCGCGCCGCAGCCGCCGCTGCCCGCGCCGTCAAATAATCACGCGGCTTTTCGCCCTTTCGCACCGCCCTTTCGTTTCACGCCCGCCCCTTCGTGACCGCCGTTCAATCCTGTCGCTCTACTGCAACCCGCCCTGCCCCAACCGTGCATCCGGGTCGCGCAGGGCGTGCAACCGCAGCGCCGCATGCACCGCGAATTTTTGGGTCAACGCCTTGCGCCGCGCGCCCGCCAGCCGCATTTGCGGCCCCATCCGCATGATCTGCGCATCATAGGGGTCGGCCAGCATCAGCCCCGTGTCATCGGGCAGCAGGTCAATCGGGAAATCCGCATCCACCGCCCAGAAATAATGATCACACCATTCCAGATATTTCTGCCATTTCGAATCTGTCTGAAAATCGGCACGGCAGGATTTGCACTCTACCAGCCAGAACTCTCCCTTTGGGCCAAGCGCCATCACATCCACCCGCAAACCACGGGTAGGAACGAATTCTTCGACACAGGCGAACCCGTGGCTGGCCAAATGCCGCGCCACCCCGCGTTGCAACAACCGCCCCGGCTGCATGGCCGGCCTATGTTCCATCCCGTTCATATTCGTATGATTTGAACAAAACATGAACGAAATCAACCCCAACTGAAAAATTCAGTTGCGGCGACCACTTGTCGAACACCCCTGCGCGCACTAAGTCTGGTGGTGGCGGGTGCTGCTCTTCCCGTGATACGGTTGCATTCCGGTGGCCTTAAGCAATTCCGAGGGAGCTGGCTCTGTTCTGGCCCTGGCCTGATTACCTGGCGCCCACCTGTACATACAGGTCCTCGGGAATGAGAGAACCACACGGTTGCTGCGGGCCCGCCACCTTTTCCCACTTGCGCTAACGCCTTGGTATCACACGCAAACGATAGCGCAGAAAAGAAAAGGACGCCCGAGGGAGGCGTCCAGTTCTCGCATGAATTTCTGGATCGGTGACCGTGATCAACGGCGCTTGTGCAGACCCTTTTGCGCGGGTGCAGCGGCACGCACGCGGATCGGTTTGCTGGTGTCAATGCGGATCGGCATCTTGCGGCCACCACGCGGGCCGTCGTCATCATCGTCCTTCATCCGCATCACCGCGATGGCAAATTGAACGCCCGCAAACACAATACCGTTTGCCAGCCAAAGGATGAACACCGCCAACAGGCCGGACTCGCTATGCGTTACCAGATGCCACAGGTTTGCGATATTAAACCACAGCAACATACCGACAAACACCGCAGCAATGGCAAAACCAATGGCGACGTTGATGATATACATACGGATCAGTTTGGGCATTATGCTTCCTCCCGGACAGCCTGCCAGATAAATCTATCCCTTTATCGCCGGATGACAAGGGGTAGCCCGTGGAAATCCCGCATTCCGCGTCAATCCGCCCGCAAAAGGCCTATTTACAGCCCGCGCTCTTGTTTCGTGGCCCGCCTGCGCTAGGCTTGCTATCAACCGAACGGCAAGGAAAAACAACGCCATGGCAACCACCCTTGCCGATATCGAGGATATGATCGCCCGCATCGCACTGGGCGACCGGCGTGCATTTTCCGACCTGTATGATGCGACCAGCGCGAAACTTTTCGGCACCTGCCTGCGTGTCTTAAAGGACAAGGCCGTGGCAGAGGACGTTCTGCAAGAGGCCTATATGAAGGTTTGGCGTCACGCCGACCGCTACGCAAGCAATGGGATAAGCCCGATGACATGGCTGATCACAATCGCGCGCAACAGCGCCATCGACCGTTTGCGCCGCATCCGCGCGGCGGGTGAAACCGGCGGTGCGGTCGATGAAAACCTGCCCGCCTCGGATTTGAACCCCGAACAGACCGCGATTGCAAAATCCGAAGCAGGGCGCATCGCCGCCTGCCTCAATGAACTGGAACCTGACCGCTCGAACGCGGTGCGCGGTGCCTATCTGGACGGGCTAAGCTATGCTGATCTGGCGGCGCAATTCAACGTGCCGCTGAACACCATGCGCACATGGCTGCGCCGCAGCCTACAAAGCCTGAGGGAGTGTATGACCCAATGAGCGACACCCCCGAACAGGGCGATCTGCCCCCCGATGACAGCACGCTGGCGGCCGAATATGTGCTGCGCCTGTTGCCCCATGATCAGGAACGCGCCTTTGCCGCGCGTCTGGCGAATGATCCTGCTCTGACGGCCGAAGTGGCGCAATGGACCACCCGTTTAGAGGGGATGAACGCCGAATTCACCCCCGTCGCCCCCCGCGCCGCGGTGAAAACCACCCTGCAATCGCGGCTGTTTGGCGATGCGCCCCGCGTGACGTTCTGGCAGCGGCTGGGCCTGTGGCAGGGGGTGTCCTTTGCCTCGCTTGCCGTTGCGGGTTTCATGCTTTGGCAGGGGATGCAGGGCGTGGATCCGCAGTCCGGCCCGCTTTATGTGTCTGAACTGTCAGGCGAAAATCAGGAACTGCGCCTGCTGGCCGTTTATGACAGCAGCAATGCAGAATTGCGCCTGACCCGCACCGATGGCAGCGCCCCTGCAAATCGCGTGCTGGAACTTTGGGCGATTGATGGTGACAACGCGCCGGTGTCGCTGGGCGTTTTACCCGATGCGGCGGGCAGCGTGATCACCCTGCCGGCGGAATTCCGCGCATCCATCAGCGGGCTGGTGCTGGCCATCACCGACGAACCACCCGGCGGCGCTCCCGGTGGCATCCCCAGCGGCAGCGTGATGGCCGCCGGTCCGGTCACCGAAATCTGACCTGACAGAGGGAGGCGTGAGAGCAGCGCACGGGCGCATTGCGCCGCGCGCACCCTCACGCAGCGTCACGGCCTGCGGATCGGGCTTGACCCGTCCGCCCCCTTCCCCGACCCTGCCCCTCACCGCATGGCGAATGCAAAATCCGCCATGCAAAACACCCAAGCGGAGGAAACGGGGATGGAAGTCACACAGGCCATGCAGGACAGGCGCAGCATTCGCGGATTCAAACCCGATCCGGTCCCCCGCGCCGTGCTAGAGGAAGTGATCGCGCTGGCCAACCGTGCCCCGTCATCCATGAACACCCAGCCCTGGCATTTGCATGTGCTGACGGGTCAACCGTTGGAAAACGTGCGTCAGGGCAATTCCAAACTGATGCTGTCAGGCACCCCGCCGCAGCGCGAAATAAAGGATCACGGCGCATATGCCGGCGTGCATCGTGACCGTCAGGTCGGCATCGCCAAACAACTGTTCGCGGCCATGGGCATCGCGCGCGATGACAAGGCAATGCGGCAGGATTGGGTGATGCGCGGCTTTCGCCAGTTCGACGCGCCTGTATCTGTCGTCGTTTGTTTCGACAAGGCGCTGGACGATGGCACCATCGCCCATTTCGATTTGGGCGCAGTCACCTACGGGCTGGTTCTGGCCGCATGGGACAAGGGGCTGGGCGCGGTGATCAACGGACAGGGCATCATGCAATCCCCCGTGGTCCGTGCCGAAGCCGCAATCCCCGATGATCAGGTCATCATGACCTGCGTCGCACTGGGGTATCCCGATGACAGTTTCGCGGCCAACGACGTGGTGTCAACCCGCCGCCCCGTGGACGAGGTGGCGCGGTTTGTCGGCTTCAACGACTGACCCTGATCTGACCCTGCACTGACCCTGCACTGACCCTGCACAGCCAGATTAAAAACCAAAGGCCGCGCATCACCTGCGCGGCCTATCTATTTCATCCGTAAGGGAAAATCAGAACGCTTCGGGCTGTGCCTCGCGGGCCATGTGATCCAGCACCGCGTTCACAAATTTGGGTTCTTTGCCTTCGGGGAAAAACGCCTGCGCGATGTTTACATATTCCACGATCACCACCTTGGGCGGGGTGTCGCGCATCACCAGTTCGGCCCCCGCCGCGCGGAACAATCCGCGCAGGGTCGGGTCGATCCGGTCGATCCGCCATTTCGCGACCAGCGCCCGGTCGGTCATCTGGTCAATCTTGGCCTGCCAGTTCACCGCATTTTCCAGCACAGCAGAAAACAGCTCCGGTTCGCCCTCTTGCATCTCGTCGCCATCATAGATGGCCCCGAAACGATGCTTCAGAAACTCGGCCCGCACCTTTGGCACCGATTGCGCGGAATGTTCCATCTGGAACAGCGCCTGCACGGCATACAACCGCGAAGCCGAACGCATCTTGCGTTTCATATTGCCCGAAAGCGGTTTAGGTGCCGCGCCTTCGCGGTTGTCGGTGTCGTCGGTCATGCGGTGGGGTTACCCTTGGCTGCGCCCGCGATCTGATATTCGTCGGTGGCGGGTTTGAACCCCACCCCCTTGCGGGCCGCGCCCCACTTACGGCCCAATGCGACCAGATGCAAGGCCGCAGCCGCCGCGCCGCCGCCCTTGTTTTGATCCTTGGGGTCGGCGCGCACTTCGGCCTGCGCACGGTTTTCCACGGTCAGGATGCCATTGCCAATGCACAGCCCCTGCAACCCCAACAGGGTGATGCCGCGGCTGGAATCATTGCAAACCGTATCGTAATGGGTGGTTTCGCCGCGAATGACACAGCCCAGCCCAACATAGCCGTCAAAATTGCTCATCCGTTCGGCGATGCCGATGGCGGTCGGCACTTCTAATGCGCCGGGCACTTCGATCAGGTCCCATGTGGCGCCCCATGCCTCGATTTCGGCCTTGGCACCGGCGATCATATTGTCGGCGATATCTTTGTAATAGGGCGCGACCACGATCAGGATTTTCACGGGTTTGTCGAAATCGCCGCGTGGCAGGATGTAATGCTGTTCAGCCGTGGCCATGGCCTAATGCCCCCCTTCGATGCGGCGCGTGCCGGTGATTTCCAATCCATAGGCATCCAGCCCCACCACCTTGGGCGTGGGCGAATTGGTCAGCAGTTCCAACCTGTGCAGCCCGAGCGAGGACAGGATCTGCGCCCCCAGCCCGTATTGGCGCAGGGTTTGCGGGCTGACCTCGCCGCCGGTGGCCAGTTTCATATGGGTGTCGCGCAGCAATACCACCACGCCGCGCCCCTCGGCTGCGATCTGTTTCATCGAACCGGAAAATTCGAACGCGCGGCCCGCTTCGCCCGCGCCGACCATATCCTTGAGCGGGTCCAGCGCATGCATCCGCACCAACACGGGCGAATCGCCGGAAATGTCACCCTTGATCAGGGCGATATGTTCGGCGCCTTGGGTTTCATCCGAGTAAACGCGCATGGTCCATTCGCCACCGAATTCGGATTGTATCACCTCTTCGCCCTGCACCTTGACCAGATTGTCATGGCGGCGGCGATAGGCGATCAGATCGGAAATCGTGCCGATTTTCAGCCCGTGCAATTGTGCAAAGGCCACCAGATCGGGCAGACGGGCCATCGACCCGTCCTCTTTCATGATTTCGCAGATCACGCCGGATGCGTTCAACCCCGCCAGACGGGACACATCGACCGCAGCCTCGGTATGGCCAGCGCGCACCAAAACGCCGCCTTCGCGGGCGCGCAGGGGGAAAACATGGCCGGGGGTGGCCAGATCCTGCGCCCCTTTGCCCGCGTCAATCGCCACCGCAATGGTGCGGGCGCGGTCATGGGCGGAAATGCCGGTGCTGACGCCCTCGCGGGCCTCGATCGAGACGGTGAAATTGGTTTCATGGCGAGAGGAGTTTTGCGAGGCCATCAGCGGCAGGCCCAGCGCATCGACGCGGTCCCCCGTCAGGGTCAAACAGATCAACCCGCGCCCGTGGGTGGCCATGAAATTCACCGCCTCGGGTGTGGCCATCTGCGCGGGGATCACCAGATCGCCCTCGTTCTCGCGATCCTCGTGATCGACCAGAATGAACATGCGCCCGTTGCGGGCATCCTCGATGATATCCTCGATCGAAGAAATCGCATCACGCCAGTTGTCTTCGACGGGACCGGGTGTTTCGAATGGAACGGTATCGGACATATGCCCCCCTGTCAGCAGTTGCCGGTGGAATACCCCAACCCCCGCCCATATGCCAGAGGGACCGCACGTCGCGGTTTACACGCCCCTATTCGACCGCGCCCAGTTCTGCGTTGAACCCCAGTGAAAACGCGCCTGCCGCCTTCATTCCGGCGCAGTAATGGTCGAATTTTTCCTCGCTGATTGTATCGCCGCTGGCCACCAGCGCCAGACACATGGAACAGCGCGTCGCCATCCAACAGCCATCGCATTTTTGCGCCGCCATGTCGTAGAACGCATCAATGGTGCGGGCGATTTTGCCGGCGTCCAACCCTGTGTCGGCATCGCCGATCCGCGCCACGCTATGCCCTGCCAGTTTTTCACAAGGATACATTGCCCCGTCCGACGCCACATACAAACGCGACGTGCCCAACAGGCATTGCCCCAGTGACTGATTGCCACAACCGCCGCCCTTGCGCGACATTTTTTCCAGGGTGCTGCGCAACAGGTTGGCGGCAAAATCACAGGCGCTAGCCTTGCTGTCCAGATAGCTGTCGCCAGTGGTGTCGCGATAGGCGCGGATACGGCTGCGCAGCCCCGCCGCCAGATCGGCCAGACCCGGCTGGCCCTTGCCGCGTGCCTCGATCCCGTCCAACCCATAGCTTTCAACGAAATTCGCCAGCACGGGCATGGCCATTTCATCGAAAAACGCCTGTAATCCCGCCAGATCGGCATTTGGCATCACCACAATCGACAGGCGCATATTATTGGCGGCAAATTCGGGGTGGCGCTGTTTGATCCGGTCCAGCGCGGCGATGATACGATCATGGGTCGGCGCGCCCTTTTTGGTCAGGCGAAACCGGTCATGAACCGCGCGCGGGCCGTCCAGCGATACGATCAGGTTGAAACCCTCGGATACCAGATAATCCACCACATGATCCGACAACAGGGTGCCATTGGTGGTGATCGAAAACACGACGCCTCGCGCCCCTGCAACCGCACGCGCATAGGTCACGATCTGGCGCAACAGGCCAAACCGCAACAGGGGTTCACCGCCGTAGAACGACAGGATCAGCGGTTTGTCATGGCCCTGCGCGCCCCTGGCCAGCATATCCACGGCGGCAAAGGCATCTGACGCCCCCAGATTGCGATGGCCCAAACAGTTTTTCTGCCCGTAGGCATCGCCATCAATGCAGTAACTGCACGCCAGATTGCAGTTTTGCGTCATTTCCAGCACCAGCATCCGCAACTGGCTGTGCAACGCCGGGGCGATCATGGCATCCGAATAGGGGTTGGCGATATGGGGGCGCAGATCGGGCGCATCACTGTTTGCGCGGGCCAGATCGACACCGCCATGGGCATTGCCACAGACCGATATGGCGTCACGGGTGGCGGGCGAAATCTGGCTCGCCTCGCCTGCGGCGCTGTTCCAGAAATATTCGTGCCCGGCGGCTGTGAACAATTTGCCTGTGAAACAGGGGCGCACCGGCACTGCGGGGTCAAATTCTGTGCGATGGGTCATCTGGCGAGTCATGGCAGGTCACTCCCGAATGAATTGACTAAAATTTTAACGAAAAACTGCGCCCGATCTCTCCTCCGACATCGGGCGCAGTGCGCGGGGGGTTCAGCCTGAAACGCCGCCCGCGAACGCCCCTGCCACCGCTGCGGCATAGCTAACGGGTTCAGAACCGCTACAACCGGGGTTGTTACAGGTGCAATCTGTTGCATCCTTGGTGGTCACTGCCTGATCCACGGCCTTTTCCAACCGCGAGATTTCGGATTTGGCCGCGTCCAAGGCTGCTTTTACCTGTGCTTGCGTTTGTTTGGTCATCTTTCCACCCTCCGATAAGCGGGCCATCAATTGACCCGCCTGTATGATAGGTGACCTAGGGGAAACAGACTTTGATCCGTATCAAGTTTTAATCAACTATTACGCGAACACCTGCCTAGCCCTTGGGAAACTGCCAAAGCGCTGGCAAAAAGCGATAGCCCCCGCCATCGCGCACGACATGGCCCACACCGGGGAAAGGAAAGTGGTAACCCAGCACCGAAATCCGGTCGGCCACGGCCATATCCAACAGGCGTTTGCGGGTGGTCACGGTCAGGTCGCCATCATGGTCGCGGTCATTATACCATTCGGGATGTTCGAAATTGGTGTGGATATGCGACATAGCATCGCCCAGCGCGATCAACTGCTTGCCCTGAGATTCCATGATCAGGCTCATATGGCCGGGCGTATGGCCGGGGGTGTCGATCAGGCGGATGCCGGGGGCGACCTCGAACCCGTCATGGGCCAGCACCCATTCCACCCCTTCGACCGAAATCGAATTCACCGCGCCCAGCACGAATTGCTGATCGGCGGCGTCGACAGCGTTCACCAGATCATCCTGCATCCAATAGGCGTGTTCCGCCGCGCCCATCACATATTGCGCATCGGGAAACAGCGGTTCGTCGAAATCATCACGGATGCCCCAGATGTGATCGGGGTGGGCATGGGTGATGACCACATGCGTAATACCGGACGGATCCACCCCCGCCGCATCCATATTGGCCAGCAACCGCCCTGTGGTGTCAAACCATCGGTTGCCCGAACCGACATCGACCAGCACCCTGGCCGCGCCCAGTTCCACCAGCAAATGGTTGGTGTGCGAATACCCCGCATCCGGCGACAGGTAATGGGCCTGCAAGAAATCCGCGACTTCGGCGCGATCGGCATTCACCCCCAGCCCTGTGGTCGGAACCGAAAAATACCCGTCCGACAGGATGGTCAGTTTCGCTTCACCCAGTGTGAACCGGAAATGCGCGGGGTTTTGCCCCATGGGGGCGCCCAATTGCGCCCGCGCTATGGCAGGCAGCGCAAAGGCGGGTGCCATGGCGGCCAGTTTCAAAATCTCGCGGCGGCTGGGGCGCAGTAATGTCATCGGTGATCCTCCCTTGGGTCGGTTGGATCATAGCGTCTTTTGCAAACGAAATACAATTCGTGAATGTGTTATCCTGTCTGTTCGGGGCGGAGCCTCCGGCGGGAGTAGTTATGCCAAGAAAAAGCAGCAGGTCAGGAAAATTCGGCCAGCCGCGCCACATAGCGCGCCAGCGTGTCGATTTCCAGATTGATCCGGTCCCCCACGGCCACATCGCCCCAAGTGGTCATTTCCTTGGTATGGGGGATAAAGTTGATCCCGAAATCGCAGCCATCCACCCCGTTCACCGTCAGTGATGTGCCGTTCAGCGCAACCGATCCCTTTGGCGCGATGAAGCGTGCCAATGCATCGGGTGCGCGCAGGGTGACGCGGGTGCTGTCGCCCTCGTCCTGCATGGCGACCACTGTGGCCACGCCATCGACATGGCCCGACACGATATGCCCGCCCAGTTCATCGCCCACCTTGAGCGCGCGTTCCAGATTGACCCGTCGCCCCACGGCCCAGACCGAGAGGTTGGTTTTTGAAACGCTTTCGGCGGAAATATCCACATCGAACCAGCCCTGCGGGTCGTTGCCCTTGGCCACCACTGTCAGGCACACCCCGTCACAGGCGATGGATGCGCCCAGATCGACGCCGCCCATGTCATAGCCACAAGCGATCCTTGCGCGCAGGTCGCCACGTTGTTCCAATGCGGTGATCCGGCCAATGTCGGTGATGATGCCTGTGAACATGGGTGCCTCCGTTTGTCATGGCATGAGACCTACCCCCGCTGCCATGTCGTCGCAAGTGTTGTGCAGGTTATGTGCAAGTCAGGCGCATGGCGGGTGCCGTCAGGGAACGATCAAACCGCGCTTCCTGAGTGGCAAAACTATGTGCTGAAAACTATTCGTTGTCCTTGCGAAACAATGCAACCACCTGAAACCGCGCCTCTTCCAGATGCTCTTTTAGTTCCCGCCGCAGCCCTGCCGCGTCCTTGTTGCGCAGGGCGTCGATCAGCACATCATGCGAGCGCGCAAGTTCGCGGGGGTCGTCATAGACCCGCCCGAGCAGGGCAATCCCGGCGCGCAACTGGGTCGATATCTGATCGAACAGGCGCAGCACACGCATATTGCCCCCCAAAGCGCACAGCATCCTGTGAAATTCGTAATCCTGCGCGATTTGCTCTTGCATCTGGCCATCTTGCGCCAGTTGTTTCAGCAGATTGACCTGCGCGGCAAGCCTGTCGATATCTGCCGTGGTGACGCGCTCCACGGCGGATTCGGCTGCGTGAAGTTCAAGGCATTCCCGCAGGTCATAGATGTCGTCCAGTTCATCGGCATCATAAGAATGCACAAAAAACCCCCGTCTGGGGTGCGAAACGATCAATCCCTGACTTTCCAGCAGGCGCAGCGCCTCGCGCACCGGCGCACGAGAGGTTCCCATTTCACGCGCCAGCCGTGCCTCTGCTACTTTTTGGCCGGGGGTCAGCCGGTTGTCGCTGATCGCCCGCAAAACCTGATCCGCGATGCGGCTGGCCAGATCCGCCGAGGGCAATTCAGAGAAGAGCGCATCACCGGCATCCGCGGCTTTGTCTGTGCTTGTGCTCGTGCTCGTGCTTGTCACTGCCGCCCACTCTCTGTTTTTACATGGCTGTTCTTTGCCCGGCCTGATCAAAAGCTACATTTTTCAGCATCAGGCGTCTATATTATTTTTTTTCTTAAAGTCGACTTGCAGATTGTCGACAGATTGAAAGTTTCCTGCGACCTATTGGTCAACCCGCCGCGATTCGGGGCGTGGGACCGCCAAGATCAACGGAGACATTCATGAGCCTGCAAAAGCCCATCCAGACCAGCCAAGCGCCCGAACGGGTAGAACTGGCAGCCACCTACCGGCTGCTTGCAGAATTTGGCATGGATGACAGCATCTTTACCCATATTTCCGCCAAAGCGCCCGCATCCGAAGGCGAACACGCCTTTTTGATCAACCCCTACGGGATGCGTTTTGACGAGGTAACGGCAGGCAATCTGGTGACCCTTGATCTGGATGGGAACATCCTGTTCGACCCGCAGAAACTGGGCATCAACAAGGCGGGTTTCACCATCCATTCCGCAGTGCATGCGGCGCGCCCCGATATCGCCTGCGTGATGCATACACACACCGTGGCCGGTGTGGCCGTGGCATCGTTAAAGGACGGGTTGTTGCCGCTGAACCAGTGGTCCGCCCCGTTTTTCAACCGGCTGGCGTATCATGATTACGAAGGTATCGCGTTAAACCACGATGAACGCGCCCGCATCGTCGCCGATCTGGGCGACAAGCGCGCGATGATCCTGCGCAACCACGGTTTACTGACCTGTGGCCGCACCATCGGCGAGGCATTTCGCACCATGATGGATCTGGAGCGCGCCTGCCGGGCGCAGGTGGCGATCATGGGCACCGGCGGGCAGATGAACATTCTGTCCGACAGGCTGGCCGAACACACTGCACAGCAAGAAGAAGGCTGGGCCGAAAATCACCAATCCGCAGGCAAGCCCGACACCGAATGGCAGGCCTATCTGCGCCATTGCAAGGCACGGCACCCGGATTTTGACCAATGAAAGATACGACATTGCCATCACCGATCATCGTTGTAGCCCTGTCCGAAACATTTGACCTGGCCGCCAATATGGCCGAGGCATCAGACCCCCGTGTGCGCCTGTTACGCCCGAGCGAGGTCGAAGACCCCGCGCTGGTCACCTGCGCGCTGTCATGGCGGCCCGCAGATGATGCCTTTGACCCCTACCCCAATATCAGGATGGTATCGTCGATTGCGGCTGGCGTGGATTCGATCATTGCCTGCCCGTCGTTGCGCGATGATATCGTCGTGACCCGCATCCGCGACGAGGAACAGGCGCGCATGATGGCCGGTTTCGCTGTCTGGCATGTGGTTCATCATCATCGCCGGATGGGGACATATATCACCAATCAGGCCAGCCGGACATGGGACCGATCGTTTCGTGCGGAAATGGCATCGGATGTGACGGTGGGGATACTGGGTTTCGGGTTGATGGGCCGCCAGACTGCGCGGGTTCTGACCACTATGGGTTACAATGTGATCGGCGCCAGCAGATCGGGCGGCGACCCCGAACCGGGTGTTGAAATCCTGTCAGGTGCCAGCGCCATCGCGGAAACTGCCGCACGATCCGATATTCTGATCAACCTGTTGCCCCTGACGGAACACACCCGCGACATCCTGAATGCCGATCTGTTTGCGACCATGCCCAAAGGTGCGGTTCTTGTGCAATTGGGGCGTGGTGAACACCTGATCGAATCCGATCTGCTGGCCGCGCTGGATGCCGGACAGCTGTCAGCGGCATCGCTGGATGTGTTCCGCCATGAACCCCTGCCACAGGACAGCCCGTTCTGGACGCATGAACAGGTTCTGGTCACCCCGCACAAGGCATCCGACACCACACGGGCCGAAATACTGCGCCAGTTGGCCAATAATTACGCCGCTCTTTTACAAGGGCTAACCCCGCCCGGCGCGGTCAACCGCGACGCTGGATATTGACACATGAACCCCCTGAAAGGCACGCCCATGACCTCCCCGACACGTATCCTCACAAACGGTAAAATCTGGTGCGGATTGAACGAAGGCTTTGCCGAGGCGCTGGCGATCGCCGGTGACAGGGTGCTGGCTGTTGGCCCGGCCGGTGACATCGCAGAGCTGGCCGGGCCAGACACCGAAATTATCGACCTAAAGGGCCGCCTGGCCACCCCCGGCCTGAACGACGCCCACCTGCATCTGCATATGTATGGCATCAGCAAGATGAATCTGGATTTGCGCGCAGCGGCGGGCATGACCACGGTTCAGGCAATCCTGGATCAGGTGGCCGATGCCGCAGCCAGGGCAGAACCCGGCGCATGGATCACCGGACGCGGCTATGACCACGACAAACTGGCCGAATTGCGCCACCCGCATCGCCGCGAACTGGATGCGGTGGCGCCAGACAACCCCGTGATGCTGACACGGGCCTGCGGCCATACTGCGGTGCTGAACTCCAAGGCGCTGCAACTGGCGGAGATCGGCCATAACACGCCGGACCCTCAGGGTGGCAAAATCGGCCGCAGCGAGGGCGAACTGAACGGGCTGCTGTTTGAAAACGCCCGCGCACCGGCACATGCCGCCCAACCCGATCCCACGACCGCGGATTACGTGGATGCCATTGAACGCGCCGGAAACGAACTGCTGTCGCTGGGCATCACATCGGTGATGGAGGCAGGCATCGGTCTGGACACCGGCGAACCCGAATTGCGCGCCTATCAGATCGCGCATCGCGATGGCCGTTTGCCCGTGCGGGTGGCCGGAACACTGATGGGAGATCTGGAAAGGAACCTGCTGGATATCGCCTATGGCGAAGGTCTGGTGACAGGCGCGGGCGACGATATGTTCCGCATCGGGCCGGTCAAGATTTTCACCGACGGGTCGGCCGGCGCGGGCACCGCATGGATGTCGGTGCCCTATTACAACGATGAAACCAATTTTGGCGTGCCCTGCCTGTCGCAGGAACAGACCGATGAACTGGTCCTGAAAGCGCATCGTATGGGCTATCAACTGGCCCCGCATGCGATCGGCGATGCTGCCATTGAAATGGTCCTGAACGCCTATGAAAAAGCATATGCCGACACCCCCGCCCCCGACCGGCGCCACCGGATCGAACATTGCGGCTGGCACCGCCCCGACCAGTTAGAGCGGATGAAGGCAATGGGTGTCATCCCCGCCGGTCAGCCATCGTTTCTGTATTACTTCGGCGAGGGGTATTTCATGTGCCTTGGTCCTGACCGCCCGCATGAATGCTATCCCTATAAAACGTGGTTGGACAACGGGTTACACCCCTCAGCATCGACCGATTGCCCGGTCACAGACCCCAACCCCTTTGCCAATATCTATGCCATGGTGACACGTAAATCCGATGGCGGAACGGTTTTGGGCGATGGCGAACAACTCTCGGTGGCCGAGGCGCTGCACCTATATACATACGAGGCAGCATACGGGGTTCACGACGAAGAGCGCAAAGGCCGCCTGATCGCCGGACAACTGGCCGATGTGTCTGTGTTTGATACCGATTTCTTTGCGGTCGATCCTGAAAAAATTCTTGATGGTCAATGCGTTCTGACAATTCGCGGCGGTGAAACCGTGTTTGAACGTGCTGCGGCGCTGACATGATCGGCGCTGTTCTTCATCGTCTGGTTCTGTCGGTTCCGGTCCTGTTGGGGGTGCTGTTGTTCGGCTTTCTGCTGGTGCAGGTGGTGCCGGGCGACCCTGCGATGATCGTGGCCGGCCCGACCGCCACCGCCGATGTCGTGGCCGCCATCCGCGAGGAAATGGGGCTGGACCGCCCGGTGCTGGTCCAGTTCTGGAGCTACCTGCAACGCATGGCCGTGGGCGATCTGGGACGGTCGATGATTTCAAACAAATCGGTCACGGTTGAATTGGGCGCGGCCCTGTGGCCGACGCTGGAACTGATGATCGGATCAATGATCTGGTCGGTGCCTGTGGGCGTGGCCATGGGCACGCTGGCCGCCGTTGTGCGCGGGTCGCTGATTGATCGGGCCATTATGGCACTGTCGGTGGCGGGGGTGTCGCTGCCGATCTTTTTCATCTCGCTGATGGCGATCCAGTTTCTGGGGGTGAAATGGCAGATCTTTCCTTTTATCGGGCGCCCCGGCCCCTGGTACACCGCCGATGGTTTCATGGCGCTGTTCCTGCCTGCCCTGTCGCTGGGGCTGATCCTGATCGGGCCGGTGGCGCGCATGACCCGATCTTCGGTGCTAGAGGTGCTGAAACTGGACCATGTGCGCACCGCCCGCGCCAAGGGGCTGTCTGAAACGCGGGTGATTCTGGCGCATGGGCTGCGCAATGCGCTTATTCCCGTTGTGACGCTGATCGGCCTGCAGGTCGGCTATCTGCTGGGCGGCGCGGTTGTGACCGAAACCATATTCAGTTGGCCCGGACTGGGACGGCTGGCCGTCGGTGCGATCCTGTCATCTGATTTCACCGTCGCGCAGGGCACCATCATGTTGTTTGCGCTAGGTTTTATCACTGTGAACCTGATCGTCGACATTCTGTATTCTCTCCTTGACCCTAGGGTGCGAAAATGACCGCGACCACAACCGAAATACCACCCGCCACGTCGCCACAGCCTGACAGCAATATCGGCGGATCCAGCGACATGACCGCCCCCGCACGGGCACATTGGATGCGCCGCCTGCTGCGGGACCGCGCGGCATTTCTGGCGCTGCTAACGCTGGCGCTGGTGATATTGGGCGCGATATTTGCGCCGCTGCTGGCCACCCATGATCCGGCGTCAAATTCCCGATCCGTGATGACCCCGCCCGCATGGATGGCACGGGGCAAGGCCGAACACTGGCTGGGCACCGACGGACAGGGCCGCGATATCTATTCGCGCCTGCTATACGGGTCACAACTGACCCTGCTGATCGGATTTCTGGCCGTGGGCCTGGGGGGCTTTATCGGCTCGCTTCTGGGGCTGCTGTCGGCATTCAACGAAAAAATCGACCCGTGGATCATGCGCACCATGGATGTGTTGCTGTCCTTTCCCGCGATCCTGTTGGCGCTGGCACTGGTGGCGGTGATGGGTCAGGGCATCCTGCCCGTGGTCATCGCGCTGGGGATTTCATCCATCCCCGATTGCGCACGGGTGGCGCGGGGCATCGCGATCGGCGTGATGAAACAGGAATTTATCGAAGCGGGGCGCGCCGTTGGCCTGTCGAACCTGCAACTGTTCAACCGCTATCTGCTGCGCAACGCGATTTCATCCATCATGATTTTCATCTCGCTGCGCTTTGGCCAGACGATCCTGATTGGTGCGACGCTTTCGTTTCTGGGGCTGGGGGCGAAACCGCCCGCCGCCGAACTGGGCATGATGGCATCTCAGGGGCGCGAATTTCTGCTGTTTGCCCCGCATATCGCCGTGATCCCGTCTGTTCTGATTTTCATCATTGTTCTGTCCGCCAATGTCGCCGGTGACGCGCTGCGCGATGTGCTGGATCCCCGGCTTCAGGCGTAACCGCCCAATTCCACTATTTTCCCCGCCACCCCAACAAGGAGCATTCATTATGACACCGACCCCGATCAAGCGCACAGGATTTGGCATGGCCGCCGCCATGGCGCTGGCCCTGCCCCTGTCGGCACAGGAGCTGACCATCATTCGTGCGCAGGACAGCAACCACTATGATCCGCCCCGCACCACAGCCCAGTCGGGCGCCGAGGTCATCTTTATGCTGTCGGACACAATTGTAGGTCTGGCCGAGGATATGAAAACCATCCAGCCCCTGCTTGCCAGCAGTTGGGACGTCTCCGAGGATGCGCTGACATATACCTTTACCATTCGCGATGATGTCAGTTTCTGCGATGGCAAACCGATGACGGCCGAAGATGTCGCATGGTCGCTGAACCGCTGGCAGGACCCCGAAACCAAATCCCCCGTGCGCTGGCGCATGGGTAATGTGAAATCCATCACCGCCCCCGATGCCACCACCGTTGTTTACGAATTGAACGCCCCGCATTCCGAGCTGCTGTATCAACTGGCGCAAAGTTTCGGTTCGGTCATCGACAAGGACACCTACGAAACACTGGGCAAGGATTTCGGCGTCACCGGATTTAACGGCACCGGCCCGTTCTGTTGGGAAAGCTGGACCCCGCGCGACAAAATCGTGCTGACACGCCACGATGCCTATAAATGGGGGCCAGCCAACTATGACAACGCCGGTCCGGCAAATGTCGAAAAGGTGACCTGGCAAATCGTGCCCGAAGCCGCAACCCGCACGGTCGCCCTGTTGACCGGTCAGGGTGACATTTCGCCCTATGTCCCCTTTATCGGCTACGACACCCTGCGCGATGCGCCCAATATCAACGTGATCCGGTCGGAAAACGCATTCTGGACCAACTATATGGGGTTCAAGATCACCAAGGATCTGGTCGGTGATGTCAAGGTGCGCCAAGCCATCAATCTGGCCGTAAACCAGGAAGCCATGGCCGAGGATCTGTTCTTTGGCGAGGTCGAACCCGCCTATTCCTATGTGTCATCGGGCGCTTTGGATTACGACGAAACCCTGAACGACGGTTTGCTGAAATACGACCCCGAACGCGCCGCTGCCTTGCTGGACGAAGCGGGCTGGATTCTGAACAGCGACGGCAAGCGCGAAAAAGACGGTAAGGTGATGGAACCGCTGGCGATTTCCTTTACCGGCGAATGGCAACAGACATCCGAAGCGGTGCAGGCAGACCTGCTGAAAATCGGGATCGAATTGCAGATCGAACCGATGGATTCGACCGTTTACTGGGGCAAATCCGCCACCGATGAATTTGAAATGTATGTGATGGGCTATCCCTATATTTCCGCTGGCGATGCGTTGAACCTGTATTTCCGTTCGGCCAATATTCCGACGCCGAACCGGATGAA
Organism: Paracoccaceae bacterium; assembly: GCA_050633465.1. Classification (GTDB taxonomy): domain Bacteria; phylum Pseudomonadota; class Alphaproteobacteria; order Rhodobacterales; family Rhodobacteraceae; genus UBA3069. Next base: position 235,207 of record JBOEGO010000002.1, read on the forward strand.
CTGGGACGATGCCGAAACCGATGACCTGTTGGTCGCCGGATCGCAGGCCACCAATGATGCCGACCGCGCGGCAGCCTATGCCAAAGTGCTGCACAAGGTGCATGACAGCGCCGTCTGGCTGCCGATTTATCACCGCCCGATGCAGATCGCCTATTCCAGCAAACTGGCCCCGTTCGAGGCACACAACATCTATGGTGCCGGCCTCTACAAAGGTCTGCAACTTGCCTTTACCGAATAAGGTCAACGGGCCGCCCGGATGCACCGGACGGCCCACCACGCCCCCAACAGGACAGAACACATGACCAGCCCCACCATCATCCGGAACGCCGCCTATATCATTGCATGGGATTGCGATGCAGGTGGCCATACATTGCTGCAAAATCAGGACCTTGCCTTTGATGAAACCGGCATTCTTCAGGTTGGCGGCACATGGGACGGCCCGGTCGGAGAAGAGATTGACGGGTCGCAACGGCTGGTCAGTCCGGGGCTTGTGAATATCCATTCGCACCCCTCATCCGAGGCGATGAACAAGGGCATGCTGGACGAGCTTGGCTCTCCGGGTTTGCGGATGTCCTCGCTTTATGAATTCATGCCACTGTTTCGCCCTGACGCACAGGGCACGCCATTTGCCACCCGCGTCGCCTATAGCGAACTTGCGCTGTCGGGCGTGACCACTGTGGTGGACCTGTCGGTGCCCTATGATAACTGGCTGGATCTGGCAGAACAATCGGGCCTGCGCGTGGTGATTGCGCCCATGTATCGGTCGGCCCGCTGGTTCACGAAAACCGGACATTCCGTTGAATATGAATGGGCCGAGGATGACGGGTGCGGCGTGATGGACGCGGCGTTGAACGTGGTAGACCAGGCCATCGCCCACCCCTGCGGGCGCTTGTCGGGCATGGTCGCACCGGCCCAGATCGACACCTGTTCGGCCGATCTGATCAAAAACAGCTATGCCGCGGCGCAATCGCGGGGCATCAAAATGCAAATCCACGCGGCGCAAAGCATGGTCGAATTCAACGAAATCACCACCCGCCACGGGCGCACTCCGGTTGAATGGCTGGATGATCTGGGCGTGCTGGGCGATGGTGTGATCATCGGCCACGGCATATTCCTGAACGACCACCCCTGGACCGCATGGCCCGGCGCCGGGGATTTCGACACCCTGAAAAACTCCGGCGCTGCCGTGGCGCATTGCCCGACCGTGTTCCAGCGCCGTGGCGTGACCATGAACACCTTTGGCCGCTATCTGCGCAACGGCATCCCCATGGGCATCGGCACAGACACCTATCCCCACAACATGCTGGAGGAAATCCGCCACGCCCTGATCAATTCGCGGATCATTTCCAAAAATCCCTATGACCTGCGCACCACCGATGCCTTTGATGCGGCCACAACCGGCGGGGCGGCGGTGCTGGGCATGGATGACATCGGCAAACTGGCACCGGGCATGAAATCCGATCTGTTCCTTGCCGATATCAGCCACCGCGCCATGCGCCCGCTGCGCGATCCCCTGGCATCGCTGATCTATGTCGCGGGGGAACGCGCCGTCACCGATACCTTTGTCGATGGCAAACCGCTGGTGCGCGACGGTGTTTTGACCACCTTTGATCTGGACGACGCGCTGGACGGGCTGGAGGCGGCACAGGCCCGCGCCGCCGAGGCGTTTCAAACCCTTGATTTTCGCAACCGCACCCATGATCAGGCCGCGCCGATCAATTACCTTCGAGGTTCCGCATGACCCCCCTTCTGGATGTTCGCGACCTTAAGATCGAATTCAAAACCGAAACCGGATCATTCATGGCCGTGGACGGGGTCAGCTTTACCGTGAATCGTGGCCGGACATTGGGCATCGTGGGCGAATCCGGTTGCGGCAAATCGGTGACCTCATTGGGGATCATGGGTTTGATACCGACCCCGCCGGGGCGATATGTCGGCGGCGAAGTCCTGTTTGAAGGGCGCGACCTGCTGCGCATGCCAAAATCAGAACGCCGCGCCCTGCGGGGGGGCCGTATGGGCATGGTGTTTCAGGAACCGATGACCTCGCTCAATCCGGTTTACACGGTTGGCGCACAGATCATCGAATGCCTGCGCGCCCATGGCATGACCAACCGCCGCGAGGCCCGCGAACGCGCCATCGAATTGCTGGATCTGGTGCGCCTGCCCTCGCCTTCCAAACGGGTGGATGATTTTCCGCATCAACTGTCAGGCGGCCAGCGCCAGCGGGTGATGATCGCACTGGCGCTGGCCAATAATCCCGACCTGTTGATCGCCGACGAACCGACGACGGCGCTGGATGTGACCATTCAGGCGCAGATCCTTGATTTGATGCGCGATTTGTCGGATCGCACCGGCGCCGCCATCATGCTGATCACCCATGATCTGGGCGTGGTTGCGGAAACCTGTGATGACGTGGTGGTGATGTATGCGGGCCGGGTGGTTGAACGTGCGCCGGCGCGTGATTTGTTCAACGGTCCGATGCATCCCTATACGCTGGGCCTGATGGCGGCGGTGCCGCGTCTGGATACAAACTCCGACCGTCTGGAAACCATTCCCGGCTCGGTTCCGCCGCCTTGGGCCATGCCTGCGGGCTGTCGTTTCGCATCGCGTTGCCCGCTGGCCACCGATGAATGCCGCGCCAGCCAACCACCCCTGCGCGAAATCGGCAAGGACTGGCTGGTCGCCTGCTGGCGCGCCCCGATCGAGGAGATTTCAACATGAGCGCAGCACATCCCCCCAAAACATCCGCCCCGGTGCTAGAGGTGTCGGGCCTGACCAAACATTTCCCGCTGGGCGGCGGTTTCCTGCAACGGTCCAAGGGCGCGGTGCAGGCCGTATCGGATGTGTCGTTTTCGGTTTCCGGCGGTGAAACGCTGGCCATCGTCGGGGAATCCGGTTGCGGCAAATCGACCACGGGCCGCGCCTTGCTGCGCCTGCTGGAACCCACATCCGGCACCATCAAACTGGACGGAGAAGACATTTCAACCATCCCGCCCTACCGGCTTCAGGCGCTCAGGCGCAATATGCAGATGGTGTTTCAGGATCCGTTCGGATCACTGAACCCGCGAATGACCGTGCGCGAAACACTGCTGGAACCGCTGCTGCTGCACGGAATTGCCAGCGGCACACGCGCCACTGAAACGGTGAACAAACTGTTGGTCAGGGTCGGGTTGGCCCCGCATCACGCCGACAGGTATCCACATGAATTTTCCGGCGGGCAACGCCAAAGGATCTGCATTGCCCGCGCCATTTCCACCCGTCCGCGGCTGATTGTCTGCGATGAACCCGTATCGGCGCTGGATGTTTCGGTGCAGGCGCAGATCGTGAACCTGATGCAGGATCTGCAACGCGATTTCGGGATGGCCTATGTTTTCATCTCGCATGACCTGTCGGTGGTGCGCCATATCGCGGATCGCGTGGCGGTGATGTATCTGGGCCGCATCGTCGAAGAGGCCCCGGCCGAAACCCTGTTTGCCGACCCGCGCCACCCCTATACCCGCGCCCTGATACAGGCCGCGCCGCGCCCGGTTCCGGGGCTTCGCGCCGCCACCGAACCACCCAAGGGCGAAGCGCCATCCGCATTGAACCCCGGGCCGGGGTGTTCGTTTTGCACGCGCTGCCCGCTGGCCAGCGATCTGTGCCGCAACACCCGCCCCGAAATCGGCGCAGTGGACGGCGGCCCCACCCGCATTGCCTGCCATCATGCGGATCAAAGGGCAGATATGGTATTTGCGCCCGCACCGCCGCCCTCGGCTGCATTGGCGGCGCGACTGGCGGTTATGGCAAACGCGCGCGGGGCAACGCCCTAGGAACCGCCCTGCGGCACCTGGCCACTTAGCGCATGTATAAACTCGGCTTCGAATGCAGCGGCCAGCCGGTGCAGGGGGCGGTTGGGGCGCGCAATCACGCAGGCTGACACGGATATCGCCGGATCAAAGGGGCGGGTAACCAGATCCATATTCGGCATGAAATCAGCGGTATAGCGATCAACAATCGCCACCTTGTTCGCGGATTGCGCCAGCACCGCCGCCGTATGGCAATAGCGCACCTCGACTTGCGGCGTATAAGGGGCCTGCGCAAGGTCAAAGGCATTCTGCACCAACAGCCCCAGTTTCGAAGCCCGGTCCAGCCCGATAAACCCGTGTTCCTCGATGTCGCCGGGGTGAATGACCGCCAACTGCGCCAGCGGATGATCGGGCCGCATCAGCGCCACCATACGATCCTGACTGACAATTCTGACCGATACGCCGGGGTGCGTATCCAGCCCCAGACACAGCCCGATATCCGCAGCACCAATGGCAACGGCATCAATCACGTTTTCCATCCGGCGCACATCATATTGCACACTCACGCCATCGCGGTTTTCCAGAAACCGCGACAGCGCACCGGGCACAACCGAATGCCCCAGCGGCGGGGTCGCCATGATCCGCAATTTGCCAACCGTTCCGCCACGCAGATCACGCGCACGGGATTCAACCGACCTAAGCTGCTCGAACAGCGGCGCGATCTCCTGAAACAGGCTGCGCGCCTCACTGGTGGGCACCATGCGTTTCTTTTCGCGTTCAAACAGATCGAAACCCAGCTGTTTTTCCAGCTGTTTGATCGCCAGCGACACCGAAGGCTGGGAAATGCCCAGCTCCTCGGCGGCGGCCACCGTGGTCTGGCACTGCATCAGTGTGCCGAATACTTCGAGCAGGCGAAGCGAAAGGTCATTGCGGCGCGCGATTTTCATAGCGCCGCAATATCGTGTTTACAGACGTTTCGCCAGCACCGTTCCCAATGCCGCCGCCACCGCCGCCTGTGTCGGGTCGATCACGGGAATGCCCAGATCCTGTTCCAGTGGCGCACGATGCAGCGCCATTCCGGCGCAGCCCAGCACCAATGCCTCTGCGCCATCATCGACCAGTGCGCGCCCGACCTGTTGCAAGCGCGCAAAGGTGCCGCTGCCACGGGCGGTTTCGTCCACCGTCATGTTCAACGCCCGTTCCCCCGCGATGCGCGCCGTCACACCCATGCGGCGCATATACAGGCGATGGCGTTTTTCCGACGCACCGGAAATGGCGACAATCCCGATCCTGTCCGCACGGCTGAGCGCCGTTAACACGCCGCTTTCCTGAATGCCGAACACCGGCACAGGCGAAACCGACCGGCAGGCATCAATGCCGGGGTCCGAATAGCAGGCAATGACAAATGCCGCAGCATCGCTGCGCCGTTGCAACAGGTTCACCAACGGCAGGACAACCTGATCGGCATGCACCTGCGTTTCAACGCCAAATGGCCCCTCGGTCAGTGTGACGCATTCGATCTGCGGCCCGCCGGACAGGCGAAACGGTGCCAGCGCTCGGTCCAGACCATCGGTCACGGCCTGATTGGAATTCGGATTGATGACGACGATGGGGCCGCTCATGTTGTGCCTCTTTTTGATGCTGTTTCAGGGTGCCCCTGCGGGGGCAGTATGATCCGGTTGTGCATGGATTTATACCGATTTGATCGCGCCGCCGTCACAACGGATCAGCCCGCCGGTGACATAGCTGGCCTGCGTTGACGCCAGAAAGGTGCAGACCGCGGCGAATTCCGCCACCGTGCCATACCGCCCTGCGGGTATTGTTGCCATGGATGCGGCGCGGGTATCGTCCAGTGATTTGCCCGTGCGGTTGGCCGCCCCTGCGTCCAGTTCATCCACCCGTTCGGTGTGAATGCGCCCCGGTAGCAACATGTTGACCGTCACCCCGTCCGCCGCCACGTCATTGGACAGGGATTTGGACCACCCGACCAAAGCAGAGCGCAGGGCGTTGGACAAGCCAAGGTTGGGGATGGGTTGCACCACACCCGATGACCCCAGCGTGATGATCCGCCCCCATTTTTGTGCCTGCATTGCGGGCAGCAAACGGGCGGTCAGGGCGATCACATTCATCACCATCGTGTCAAACTGCGACGCCAGAACCGGCAGATCGGCATCGACCATCCGGCCGGAGGGCGGGCCGCCTGTATTGTTGACCAGAATATCGACACCGCCCAGAACCTCTTGGGCGGCAGCGACCAAAGTGTCCACCGCGGCCTTGTCTGTCAGATCGCAGACCACGTAATCCGCCCTGCCCTGCCCCTTGGCCGTGATTGCATCGGCGGCCTGTGCCAGTCTGTCGCCTGATCGCCCCGTCAGCAGCACATGCACCCCTTCGGCGGCCAACATTTCGGCACAGCCAAGGCCAAGCCCGCGCGACGAGGACATCACCAATGCCCGTTTTCCGGTTAATCCAAAATCCATCAGTTCAGCTCTTTCAATCGTTTGTCCAGACGGGCCATCAGCCGCGTCAGTTCCTCTTGGTCGCGGGCCGTCAGGGCCGGACCGGGTGCGCGCAGTTTGCTGGTCGCGATCACGCCGCGCCGCCGCAGCACCTCTTTGCGGATCGCAAGGCCAAGCCCCAGTTGCTGCTCATAGCGCACCAAGGGCAGATAGGCATCAAACAGGTCCTCGGCGCCGTCGGTATCGCCCGCCTTGTGCCGCGCCACCACCTGCACCAGCATTTCGGGATAGGCGAACCCCGTCATCGCGCCATCTGCGCCGCGCTGCATTTCCTGCGCCAGAAACAGCGCGGAATTCCCCGTCAGGATCGACAGGCGCGGCACCTTGTCCGTGCCGGTTTCGGCCCGCACCCGGCTGAGTTTGGTCAGTCCCGGCCAATCCTCGTGTTTCAGCATGACAATTTGCGGGTGATCCACCGTCAGGCCCAGAATGGTTTCCACCGACACCTGAACGCCCGTGGTTTGGGGATAGTCCTGAAAACAGATCGGCGTATCACCCAGCGCGCCGCAGACCTGCGCCATATAGGATTTCAGCTTTGCCTCGGTGATCATGCCGGGTTGCGGGGCAACCATCACGCCCCCCGCGCCCGCATCCATCGCCGTTGCGGCCAGCCGCGCCATATTGTCCAGCCCTGCCGCCGACACGCCAACAACCACAGGCACCCGCCCGCCGACCCGTGCCAGCACATGGCGGGCAAAACGCGCGGCCTCGTCACCGGCCATTTTGGGCGCTTCGCCCATGATGCCCAGAATGGTCATGCCGCTGACGCCGGTTTCCAGATAGAAATCGACCATGCGGTCCGTGCTGTCGTAATCAATATCGCCGCCGTCATCAAACGGCGTCGCGGCGATAATGAAAACACCGTCGCTGTTGCGGTGGATCAGATTGCTCAATGTTTTATTCCTTTGGTTTCCGGCGCTTGCGCGACCCGACCGCGCACAGGCCAACATGGGACAGACCAACAGGGGATCGCCCCATGAACAGCCCCACAGGCGATGCCGCCGCTGGCCACAGTCATCATTCGGGGTAAACCACGCCGGTTTGGCCGGTGATGCGCCCGTAATGTTCGACACGGCGGTGACGTGCGAAATCAAAGATGGTTTTCTTGCCGAATTCACACATGTCCATATCGCAGGCATGCACAATCAATTCGTCATCTTCGGTTTGCGCACGGGCCACGACAAACCCGTTCGGGTCCACAATGACCGACCCGCCCATCAGCGGATGACCATCCTCGTCGCCCGCCTTGGCCACGCCCACAACCCATGCCGCATTCTGATAGGCGCCCGCCGTCATCGACAGTTCGGAATGATACAGCCGGTGTTTCAGGCCCTCGGCGCTGTCCTGACTGTTAACCGACGGCGTATTATAGCCAAGGGTGATCAGCTCTACCCCCTGCAACCCCATTTCGCGGTATACCTCGGGCCAGCGGCGATCGTTGCAAATCGCCATGCCCATCCAGGCATCCAGATTTTTCCAGACCGGAAACCCCAGATCCCCCGGTTCGAAATACCGCTTTTCCAAATGCTGAAACGCCCGTTCGGTGTCAAATTCGGAATGGCCCGGCAGATGCACCTTGCGGTATTTTCCGATGATTTTGCCCGCCTTGTCGGTCAGGATCGAGGTGTTGTAATGATGCCCGTCAGGGGTGGATTCCCCATAGCCGAATGTGATCGCAATGCCGTGCCGTTTCGCGGCATCAAACAATGGTTGCGTGGCGGCATTGGGCATTTCCTGCTCGAACCATGTTTCCACCTCGGCGGGGTCCTCCATCCACCAGCGGGGGAAAAAGGTGGTCAACGCCAGTTCGGGATAGACCACCAGATCGCAGCCCGCTTCGGCCGCCTGATCCAACAGGGCCACCATGCGCGCCACCACAACCCCGCGGCTGTCGGATTTCTGGATGGCACCCATTTGCGCCCCACCGATGACTATTTCCCGCATCTGTATTTCTCCTTTTTCAACTGTCGATTTTGCGCTCGAAGCGGCTGATCATGCGGATCAACGGCCAGAGCAGAACAAGATACAGCCCGGCCGCAAGCACCAGCGGCGAGGCATTATAAGTGAGCGAGCGCACCAGCCCCGCCGCGTGCAGCATTTCACCCAGTGACACCACCGAGGCGAGCGAGGTCAGTTTGACCACCTCGACCACATTGGACAAAAGATCGGGCAATACATTGCGCACCGCCTGCGGCAGCGTGACCCAGAACAATGTCTGGCCCTGGCTTAGCCCGGTCGAACGTGCGGCCTCTGTCTGGCCCCGTGGCACCGATAGGATGCCGGCGCGGAACACCTCGGCGAAATAGGCGGAATTGTTCAGGAAAAACCCGATGGTGACCGCCGCAAAAGGCGACACCTGAACACCGGCAAAGGGCAGGCCCGCATAGATGAAAATCAGCAGAACCAATGGCGGAATGGCGCGAAACAGGTCCACAAACCCGATTGCGGCCCATCGGATCGCAGGGTTGCGCGACACCGAAGCCAAGGCAGCAAACAACCCGCCCAATGCCCCCAGCGGGATCACCACCGCACAAATCAACAGGGTCACGCCCAGCCCCTTCAGCACCAGCGGCAGCGCCTTGGCCATGATCTCAAGGTTGAAAAACTGTTGCAGGATCGCTTCCATGTTCTAATGCCCTTTCTGCGCAAACCGCTGTTCCAGCCAGCGCGAGGCAATGACCAAAGGAAGAAAGATCGCGACATAGGCCAGCGCGGCCAGCGTCAAAGGCGTGGCATTGGCGCTAAAGGATTGCGCTGTTGTCGCCTGCCCCAGAATATCGGGCACCCCGATCACCATGCCCAAAGCGGTCATTTTGGTGATCGCAATCGCGCGATTGGTCAGGGGCGGAATCACCATCCGCACGGCCTGTGGCAACACAACGAAAACCAGCGCCTGCGTAAACCCCAACCCGGTGCTGCGCGCCGCCTCCCACTGGCCCTTGGGCGTGGCGGTGATGCCCGCCCAGACGATTTCCTCGGCAAAGGCGGCCAGAACCAGCGTCAGCACCAGAAACAAAACCGCAAAAGAAGACAGCACAATGCCCAGATTGGGCAAACCGAAATAGACCAGCAAAATAAGCACCAGCGGCGGCAATGCGCGCAACACATCCGCGAAAATCACGATCAGGAACGACAGCGCCCTGATCCGGTAGGCCCGCACACAGGCCAGCCCGGCCCCCAGCACGATACCCGCCAGCACGATCAATGCCGACAGGACAACAGTCACCCCCGCCCCCTTTAGAACAAGAGGCGCATATTTCGCCAACACCGCCGGATTCAGGAATTGATCAAGAAACACTTCCATCGGCGTTATCCGTGAAACCGCGACAGGAATGTGCGGGTGCGTTCCTGCGTCGGGGCGGTGAATATCTGTTCGGGCGGGCCTTGCTCGACGATCACACCACCATCCATAAACACCACACGGTCGGCGGCATCGCGGGCGAATTTCATCTCGTGGCTGACGACCAGCATAGTCATGCCCTGCTCTTTCACGTCGCGCATCACATCCAGCACATCCCCCACCAATTCGGGGTCCAACGCCGAGGTCGGTTCATCAAACAGCATCACCGTTGGTTTCAGCGCAAGCGCGCGGGCAATCGCCACGCGTTGCTGTTGACCACCTGACAGTTGCGACGGGTAATGCCCCGCACGGTTGGACAGGCCCACCTTGTCCAATGCGGCAACGGCAACGGCTTCGGCCTGTGCGCGGGGCATTTTCAACACGCGCCGCAGCGCCAGCATAACATTGCCCAAGGCCGTCAGATGCGGATACAGATTAAAGGACTGGAACACCATTCCGACCCGCTGGCGCATCCGGTTCAGGTTCACCCCCGGCCCGGTCAGCTTGTCCCCCTCGATCAGAATGGCACCCGAATCCGGCTCTTCCAGCAGGTTGCAACAGCGCAGCATGGTGGATTTCCCCGACCCCGAAGGGCCAAGGACAAACACCATTTCGCTGCGCTGCACGTGCAGATCAATCCCTTTCAACACCTCTGTGGTGCCAAAGGATTTGAACAAGGCCCGCACCGAAAGGGTCGCCGTGGACGGCGGCCCGCCGTAGCTTGGTTGCGCTGGCATATTATTCACAGCCCGGGGTGTGATCATCCATCACATAGCCTGCAAATTCCGGTTCACCAAACCCCGGACGCGGGGTGACAGCCGCCGATCCGGGCAGGGGCGCGACGCCGAACCACTTTTCGCTCAGCTCCACCATCGTGCCGTCTACCTTCAGGCATTCGATAACGGTTTCGATCTTGGCGCGCAGTTCTTCGTCGCCCTTTTTGAACGGCATCCCCCAAACCAGCCCCGTGGTGAAAAGATAGCTCAGCTCGATCGCGGGGTTCTGTTTGACGGCCCAAGCCGACACCGTATTGCCCGCCACATTCGCAAAGGCGCGCCCCGATACGACCGCCTGCACCGCGTCACTGTTGGTGCCATAGCTTTCGACGGTCCAACCGATTTCATCGGCTTTTTCCCGCGCCCATGAATCGTAAACCGACCCTTTGTTCACGGCAATGATTTTACCCTTCAGGGATTCCAGATCGGGCACTTCTGCGGTCCCTGCTTTGACAACAAACTGGAAATCCGTGTTCAGGTAACCTTCGGAAAACAGAATGCTGTCGGCCCGTTCCGCCGTGATGGTCGTGGGGGCCACAACAAAATCATAGGTGCCCGCCGCAAGCCCCGGCAAAATGCCGGAAAACTGGGTGGCGACGATGTCCATTTCAGCGCCCAAACGCTCGCCGATGATGGTCGCAAGGTCGACGTTGAAACCTTCGACACCGCCAGACAGCGACGGCATCGCGTGCGGCGCAAATGTGCCATCCAATGCCACGGTATATTTGTCCTGTGCGAATGCCGGACCGCACATGAATAGGGCCGCTGCAAATGCGCTGATTGTGATCTTGTGGTGCATGTCTCATCTCCTGTTGGTCGGTTTATTTGTATACATCCGACTATTTTTCAGGCCTGCCCGTCAACGCGACAACACCTAATGTCAAACATCAGGAATGCCGTTTAATTTGTTGTTTTTAATGTATATTTTCTATTATAAATGGCGCGACTGGGGATCATTAATATACTGATAAGCCTATTAATGATGCTGCCCCGTCCAATTCCCGCCACGACGCATATTTTTTAATCGCCAACAAAAACCAGCCGGGCGTTTTACGCTGAAAACCCGGCGTCACTCCGCTGCAAAAATGAAAAATGCCCCGCTCGAAAACGGGGCATTCCAACCTGCGCGAACGGCCCGCTTGAGCCATTGCGCGGCGTGTTCTAATGTTCGATCTTGCTCGATGATTCAGCCGCGTCCGGGTCAATCGCACGCACACGATATGCGGCCGCTTTGGGAAGCCAGGCAACCAGCATTTCCCTCAGATCCTGTAGCGGCCTGACAGAGGAATCCACCCACAAATCGACATCTTTCAACCCATCAGCGCCAAGCACAACAACCGTGGCGGATTGCAACGGATCCCTTTCGCTGCCCGCGGTTTCGCCTGCCAGCATTCCAGCCACCAACCGCGACGCCAGATCGCCGCTGGTCGAGGCGAACCCCTGCACCATGGCCGGTAAAACCCTGTCCGTTCCCAGAAAATTCCCCAGCGCCAGACAATCCCTGCCCGCCAAACCACCGGCCACATCCAGACAGGACGATCCGGTGTGAAACAGCGGCTCTCCGCTGGCGGGCAATACGCCCAACTGCCGCCAATGCAGCGCGGTTGCCGCGGCTTTCATCGCCGCAAGGGTTTGTTCGGCATCGCCGGTTTCTTCCCATTTGCGCAGGCCGAATTTATGCAAACGCGGATCGGTGCGCGCCTGCGAAAACACCACGCAGCCCTCCGTCACCGCCCCGACCCGTGCGCCAACGCAAACCGACGATGTTGTCACCGCAAACCCGATGTCCCCCGTTGCAGGATCCCTGCCAGCCAAAGAAAATGTCATTCCGGTATCTCCACACCCGTTTGTTGCGTGATCGGCCCATAATGTTCGATCCGGCGGTGACGCGCGAAATCAAACACCGAACGGCGGATATAGGCACCCAGATCAAGGTCGCAATTATGGGAAATCACCTCGTCATCCTCAGAAATGGCGCGGGCGACAACTTCGCCCGTGGGGGCAACAATCGCCGACCCGCCGATCATCGCAAACCCGTCCTCGGGGCCACATTTTGCCGCCGCCATAACCCATGCGCCGTTTTGATAGGCCGCGGATTCCAGGCTCAGCCGGTTGTGGAATTCACGCAAATGGGCGGCTTCGGGGTGGTGGATGTTGCGGGTCGGGGTGTTGTAACCCAGCATGAACACCTCGGCTCCGCGCAGGGCCATCACGCGGAATGTTTCCGGCCAGCGCCGGTCATTGCAGATGCACATGCCAAACCGCCCCGACGGCGTGGCAAAGGTCGGAAAGCCCAGATCGCCCACTTCGAAATAGCGTTTTTCAAGGTGTTCAAATTCCAGATCGCCAATCGGATCTTTGGTTCCTGGCAGGTGAATCTTGCGATATTTGCCCAATATTGCGCCATCGGGACCAACCAGAACCGATGTGTTGAACCGCCGGACAACGCCGTTTTCCGTCACCTTTTCCGCATAGCCCAGATAGAACCCCACCCCCAGTTCCTTGGCGGTGTCGAACAGCGGAACCATGGCGGGCGATGGCAGACCCTCTTCGAAAAAAACATCGTATTCTTCGGGCGTTTCATAGATATAGCGCGGAAAAAATGTGGTCAGCGCCAGTTCGGGAAAGGTCACCCAGGCCGCGCCGCGCCCGTGGGCCTCGCGCAGCATGTCAATCAGCCGCGCCACGACCTGCGCCCTTGTATCGGCAAGGTGTATCGGCCCCAATTGTGCAACCGCAAAAATCTCTTTCCTGCTCACGAAACTCTCCTCAAAAGACATGTTGCTTCTTTGCTAGACAGTCAGGGCATTAGTATGAAATAAATTTTTGACCTCCATAAATAATAAGAAGTTATACAAATGATCAATGCTCGGCAGCTAGAAGTCCTCTCAACCGTGATCGAAGTCGGCACAACAGCGCGGGCGGCGCAGTTGCTAAATGTCAGCCAGCCCGCGATCAGCAACATGATCCGCCACACCGAAGACGCGATTGGTTTCGCCCTGTTCAAACGCGAACACGGGCGCCTGACCCCAACCAAAGAAGCCATCCACATCGCCCAGGAAGCGCAGCATTTGTTCATGCAGCAAAAACGGATCGACAATATCATTGGCGAGCTGAAAGGCGGCACCGTCGGGCGACTCAGCATCGTTGCCACCCCGTCGATCGGGCATGGCATCCTGCCCCGCGTGCTGGGGCTGTTCATGAAAACCCGCCCCAAGCTCAAACTGTCGATTGAACTGGGCGGCGTTGACGAGATCACAAAACGGCTGGGCAGCGGCCGCGCCGATCTGGGGCTTTCCATCACCCAGCCACGGCTTTCTGCGGTTTATGTGCGCGAAATCGGGGATGGGCAATTGATGTGTGTCTGCCCGCCGGACCACGAACTGGCCCTGATGGAGCGCATTTCAGTGACCGACCTGAACCACGTCAATCACATATCCTATGCTGCGCATACGCCGCTGGGTCAAACCATCGACAATGTGTTTTCGGATCAAGGTCTGGAGCGGCGGTTCTTTTGCGAAGTGCGCCACACCGCGACGGCACTGGAAATGGTGCGCAGCGGGCTGGGCGTTGCGCTGGTCGACAGCTTTGCCCTGATCGGGCGTCAGGGCACATCCATCGCGATACGCCCCACAAAACCCCAGCTGCCCATAAAAATGCACGGTGTCACCTCCAAACTTTTTCCGACCTCCAATCTGGCCATGCAGTTTCAGGATTTCCTGTCGGATTTCCTAAAGAACGAAGGCGCGCCAGACCCTGACCAGCCCGGATAGTATAACTTCAAGATATACACAGGGGTATCTTTTTTATTTCATAATCGCTCTCTGCCATGTTCCCTTTTGTGGGAAACGTGACCCGATCGGGTCTGAATACGGCGCAGAACGGATATGTTTACCAGATGACTTCACCCATTCTCTCGATCAAAAATGCAGTTAAACTTTATGGCGACACACGCGCATTGAATCAGGTGGACCTTGATGTTGCCGAGGGTGAGTTCCTGACCCTTCTTGGCCCCTCGGGTTCGGGCAAAACCACCCTGCTCAGCGCGATTGCCGGTTTCATCAAAATGGACAGCGGCAGCCTGACATTGCGGTCCCAAGACATCACCAACCGCCCCCCCGAACATCGCGATTTCGGCATGGTTTTTCAGGGCTATGCCCTGTTTCCCACCATGACCGTGCGTGAAAACGTCGGCTTTCCCCTGAAGGTGCGCAAAAAACCGGCGGAGGAGATAAAGAAGCGGGTCGATGACGCGCTGGACATGGTGCAGATGGGGGCCTTTGCCGATCGCATGCCATCGCAGCTTTCGGGTGGTCAGCAACAACGTATCGCGCTGGCGCGGGCCATGTCGTTCAGCCCGCAGGTTCTGCTGCTGGACGAACCGCTATCAGCCCTGGACAAGAAATTGCGCGCGGATTTGCAATGGGAACTGAAGGCGCTGCACAACCAGTTGGGCGTGACTTTCATCTATGTGACCCATGATCAGGACGAGGCATTGTCAATGTCCGACCGGATCATCATCCTGAAGGACGGCAGCATCCAGCAACAGGGCGATCCCAACACGCTGTATAATCGCCCGCGCAACAAATTCGTTGCCGATTTTCTGGGCAAATCCAATTTTATCGACGTGACTGTCAAGGGGCAGAGCGGGACCACAATGCATTGCGCCGCACAGGATGTCGGCTTTGACGTTGTAACCGACACCGCCCTTGCAACAGGGTCGCAGGCCAAACTGGCCCTGCGCCCCGAACGGTTAAATCTGGGCGCCCCCGGCGCGCATTTCCTGCCCGCCGTGGTCAAGCAGGTCAGCTATCTGGGTGAACGCTGTCAGGTCATCGTGACGCAGGACACACTTGGCGAAATGCTGCTGTCCTGTCCGACATGGAAAACCGGCATTACGCCGGTTGCCGGTCTGGCCGTCAGCATCGGCTGGGACCCGGACGCGCCCGTCGTTTTATCCGCGGATTAACAAAGGGGCAAAGACCCCGACCCACCACCAACAAGGAGAAATATTATGGACGATACCACCGATTTCGAAGCAAAACGCGACATCGCCGAAGTGGCGGTTGAACGCTATAAACAGGGCCGTCTGACACGGCGCGGTTTCATCGCCGCCATGGGGGCCTTGGGCGTATTGCCCGCGCTGGGGTCCAGAGCCACGGCCCAGGCCAAGGAAATCATCGTCGTCAACTGGGGCGGCACCGCCAAGGACGTGCTGCAAGAGGTGATTTGCGACACCTATACCGCCGAAACCGGAATTCCGGTGATTGTCGACGGGTCCGGCCCTTCGGCTGGTAAAATCCGCGCCATGGTCGAAAGCGGCGCGGTTGTATGGGATCTGTGCGACAGTGGCGCAGGGTCTGCGATCATTCTGGAACAGCAGGGCATCACCCAGCCGATTGACTATTCCATCGTCGACAAATCCAAGGTGCTGGAGGGCACCGCCTATAACAATGGCGTGGGCAACTATGTCTATTCCTATGTTCTGGCGACCAATCCGAAACTGCTGGGCGGCAATATCCCGCAATCATGGGAAGACGTCTGGAACGTCAAGGATTTCCCCGGCATGCGCACCTTTCGCAAATCGGTGCGCGGCCAGTTGGAAAGCGCCACACAGGCCCGCGGCGTGCCCCTGAACGAGGTATATGACGCGCTAAGCACCGAGGATGGCATCAAGGCCTCGATCGCCAAATTCCGCGAGCTGCGCGAAAATATCATCGTCTGGGGGTCGGGCAGCGACAGCCAGAACCTGTTTTTGCAAGAAGAGGTCTCCATCGGCAATATCTGGTCCACCCGCGCGCATCTGCTCAAGGACCAGATGGAACCCCGCGCGTTCAACGTCAGCTTTAACGGGGGCGTGATTGCGCCCGGCATCTGGGTCGTGCCCAAGGGCAACCCCGCAGGCACCGAAGAGACCATGAAACTGATCGCGCACGGGCAAAAACCCGAACTTCAGGTCAAATGGCTGGAACTGATCGGATCGGGTCCGATCAACCCCGCAGCGGCCGCGCTGGTCCCTGCCGAACTGGCCCCGTGGAACCCGTCCAGCCCTGAAAACCTGGCGACCCAGATCATTTACAAGGATGAATGGTATGCGAAAAATCAGGTCTCGGCCGAGGAACTCTATGTCGATGCGCTGATCAACTAGGCGCCCCTTGACGGGCCGGTGAAACCCATCGGCCCGCCCGAACCTGTCAGGAGCAGAAATGCCACGGATTAACGAAAAAATCAGCTACTGGATGCTGGTCGCACCCGCCTTGGCCGTGATGGTGATTTTCTATATCATTCCGGTTCTGGGCATCTGGAAAATCGCCTTTAGCGAACCGGAAACCGGCATCGCTAATTTTGTTGCGATGGCAGATTCCACTGCGGTGCAAACCAGTTTCATCATCACCTTCCGCGTGGCGGCGATCACCACAATCGGCTGTTTGGTCCTTGGCTATATCGTGGCCTATACGATCAGCAACTATGCCTCGCGGTTGACCCCGCTGATGGTGGCGCTGGTGATCCTGCCGTTCTGGGTGTCTGTCCTGATCCGGTCGTTCAGCTGGATCGTGTTGCTGGGTCGGTCCGGCATTGTGAATGATGCGCTACAGGGGGCCGGGCTGACCGATGCGCCCCTGCGCCTGATGCATAATGAACTGGGCGTTCTGATCGCGATGATCCACGTCATGCTGCCCTTTGCCATCCTGCCGATGCTGACCAATATGCGTGGCATCTCCGGTGCCTATGTGCAGGCCGCCCGCAGCCTGGGCGCGGGCGAATGGACAGCGTTCCGGCAGGTTTACCTGCCCCAGACCATGCCGGGGGTGATGTCCGGCGCGCTGCTGGTCTTTGTGCTCTCGCTTGGCTTTTTCGT
Organism: Paracoccaceae bacterium; assembly: GCA_050633465.1. Taxonomy (GTDB): domain Bacteria; phylum Pseudomonadota; class Alphaproteobacteria; order Rhodobacterales; family Rhodobacteraceae; genus UBA3069. Next base: position 252,486 of record JBOEGO010000002.1, read on the forward strand.
CACGCCCGCCTTGTTGGGCGGGGGGCGTGTGCTGATGATTTCCGAATATATCACCTATCAGATTCAGGAATTCCTGAACTGGGGGCTGGGTTCGGCCCTGTCGGTTGCCCTGCTTGTGGCAACGGCCCTTGTCCTTTTGATTGCGGCGCGGTTCGTGAACCTGCGCTCTGCCCTGTTGGAGCGTAAATAATGCCCCGTTCCGCCTTTCAGATCTTCTTTCAAACCGGTGCATGGGCGGTCATTGCCTTTCTTGTGCTGCCCCTGCTGGTGGTTCTGCCGATCTCGCTGACCGATACCAGCTATATCGGCCTGCCCAAAAACGGCCTGTCGACCCAGCATTATGTGAACTATTTCACCGATGCCGAATGGCTGGGCGCGACATGGACCAGCGTCTGGATCGGTCTGGTCGTTGCCAGTTGCGCCACGGTGCTGGGCACGGCATTTGCCATCGGGTGCTGGTTCCTGTCCGATCGCGCATCGTCTATTGCGCGCTGGGTGCTGATCACGCCCATCCTTGTGCCGCCTGTGGTGCAATCGCTGGGGTTTTACCGTTTCTGGGTCGTGTTGGGGCTGATTGACACCCATGTCGGTGTGATCCTTGCGCATACATTGCTGGCCCTGCCCTATGTTTCGATTTCGGTTTTTGCGGCGCTTAGCAATCTGGACCGCAACATTCCCCGCGCCGCACGCAGTCTGGGGGCATCGGTCATGCAAACCGTTTGGGCGGTGGTTGTGCCCGCTGCCAAACCGGGCATCGCCACGGGTTTCATCTTTGCCTTTATTGTCAGCTTTGATGAAATCGTCGGGGTTTTGTTCATCACCGTGCGCCGCGTCAGCACCCTGCCCAAAATGATCTGGGAAGGGATACAGGACAATATCGACCCCACCATCGCCGCCGTGGCCACCGTGCTGGTCATGATCACCCTTGTCGCCACAGCCATCGGAGTGATGCGCAGAAAATGACCCGCAGTTTACTGAAAAACGCCCGCTATATTTCCCATGACAGCGGCCTGCCCGAGCTGCGCCAAGGCCATATCGCCATCGAGGGCAGCAAGATCGTGGCCATCGCCGACACCCTGACAGGCACCGATTTCGACGGGTTCGAACCGCTGGATATGTCCGACAGGCTGGTCTCGCCCGGTTTGATAAATGCGCATACCCATGCGGTGTTGATGGTGCTGCGCGGCACGGTCGAGGACATCGAGGGCAACCTTGTCTATCAATACATGGTGCCCGCCTCTTATCTGCTGGAACCCCGCGAAAGGGCCGCAATCGCCCGGCTGGCCTGCGCCGAGGCAATCCGGTCAGGCACCACCACCATGGTCGACCCCCTGCGCCATGTGGCCGATTACGCCCCCGCGATGATCGAAACCGGCCTGCGCCTGTGGCTGGCCGAAAGCTGCGCCGATGCGGTCACAACCGAAGTGGGCAGCGGCAAATACCGGTTCGACCGCGCTTTTGGCGAAACATTCCTGACCCGCACCCGCGACCTGATCGAACGGTTTCACGGGGCCGAGGACGACCGCGTGCGCGTGATGATCGCCGCCCATGCGCCCGACAATTGCAGCCCCTGGATGCTGGGCCAACTGACCGGTCTGGCCCGTCAGCACGGGCTGCGCCGCACGGTTCACCTTAGCCAGATCATCAGCGAAAAAGAACAGGTTGAACGGTTGCACGGCTGCACCTCGACCGAATATCTGGACCGCAACAATTTTCTGGGTGATGACCTGCTGGCGGTGCATTGGACATTTTGCAACGACAGCGATGTGGCGCGGCTGGCCGAAACCGGCACATGGCTGGCGCATTGCCCGTCGTCAATGTCGGCCAAGGGGCCGCATCCGCTGCCGATGCGCGCGATACTGGATCACAAGGTCAAGATCGTGCTGGGCACCGACAACATGACCGAGGACATGTTCCACGCCATGAAAATGGGGCTGACGCTGCATCGCGGTGCCTATCAGCGATCGGTCACGCCATCGCCGCAACAGGTGTTCAACTATGCCACCGTCAATGCTGCCCGTGCGCTGGATCATTCCGGCATCGGCAGCATCGCGGTGGGGATGAAAGCAGACCTTGCGATCTTTGACCTGATGACCCCTGCCCTGTCGCCGCGTGTTTCTGCCCTGTCCAATATCGTGCATTACGGCCACCCCGGCACGGTCACCGACACCATGGTCGACGGGCGTTTCCTGATGCGCAACCGCCAGTTGGTCACCATCGACGAACGCGCCGCCGTTCAGGAAGCCCAAACCGCAACCGATGCCATGTGGCAACGCTTTGCCCGCGAGGATCGCGGCGTTCCCCTTCCTTCAACCGACATCTGCTGACAAACAGGAGGCAACCGAGTGACATTTTCCATTATCGGCCGATGCCCGCGCACGGGGGCCTTTGGGGCCGCCATCACAACATCCGATCTGGCGGTGGGCGCGCGCTGTGTCAGGTTGGCACATGGCAAGGGCGCAATGCTGTCACAACACCGCACCGACAGCCGGTTGGGCGATCTGGGCATATCCCTGCTGGCTGCGGGCAAACGCGCCGATGAAACCGTATCCGAGGTCTGCAATTCCACGAATGACATCGAATGGCGCCAGATCGGCGCATTGGATGCCACGGGGCAGGCATCGGTTTACCACGGCAGGCGCATGTATTCGATTTTCACCCATAGCAGCGACACGGATTGCCTCGCGCTGGGGAATATTCTGGGCAATGATCAGGTCACGCGCCATATGGCCGATGCCTTTGTCGCTGACCCCGACCTGCCGCTGGGCGAACGCCTGATGCGCGCCCTCGAGGCCGGGCGCGACGCCGGAGGCGAGATCAAAGGCCCGCTGCGCTCTGCTGCGGTGCGCGTCACCGGCGAACACGGGATTGATGCCATGGACCTGCGCATTGACATCTCGCATGACGCCGCCGTGGATGACCTGCGCCAGCTTGTCGATGCCTATGCAAACCGCGCCGAAAACCTGCGCGAGGTGGCGCTGGCCCCCGATGGCATCCCCGTGCTGCGCAGCCTGTTCGAAGCCAGCATCCAGCGGATCGCGGAACTGGACCTGCAAGACAGGTTTCCCACCGCGCGCAATCGCGACAACTGGACCCTAAGAGATTAACCCATGACCGCCGAGCAAATATTCTGGGAAACCATCCCCACCTTTGATCCCGAAAAAACCGCCCTGCCCGATAAAACCGACATCGCGGTGATCGGCGCGGGCTTTACCGGCCTGTCGGTGGCGCTGCACCTTGCGCGTGCGGGGCGCGATGTGACGGTTTTTGATGCGGGCGGCATTGGTGCGGGGGCATCGTCGCGCAATGGCGGCATGATCGGCCCCAGTTTTCACAAACTCGGATCTGCCGGTCTGCTGTCGCGCTATGGCGAGGATAAAACACTGGCCATCCTGCGCGAGGGGCTGCTGGCGCTGGATTATTTCGAAGCCTTTGCAAAACAGGAAAACCTGGATTGCGATCTGCAAATGTCGGGCCGTTTCAGGGGGGCGCGCACCCGCACCGATTACGAAGGCACGGCCCGCGAGTGCGAATGGCTGGGCAAACATCTGGGCCTGCCGTTCGATATGGTGCCACAGGGCGAACAACACCGCGAAATCGGCAGCGATTTTTACAAGGGCGGCGTGGTCTATCACCGCGATGGCGGCATCCATCCGCGCAAACTGGTGCTGTCGCTGGCGCGGCTGGCCGTGGCCGCCGGTGTGCGGATCATGACGCATTGCCCCGTCACCGCCCTGCGCCGTGATGGTGCGCAGACACAGGTAAAAACCCCCATGGGCATGGTCACGGCGGGCGCGGTGGTGGTTGCCACAAATGCCTATTGCGACCGGGCCACCCCCGCCATGCACCGCCGCGTTGTGCAAATTCGCACCGCCGCTGTTGCAACGCAGGAACTGCCCGCGCAACTGATCAGCGAACTGACCCCAAGGGGCCGCACCTTTGGTGAATCGGGGCGTATTTTCATGTGGTTCCGGCCCACACCGGATGGCAGGCGTTTCATTTTCGGCGGCCGGATCGGCCAACCCGGTGGCAATACCGACACCCAGCGCAAGGCCTTTGCCGCATCGGCCACGCGGGTTTTCCCGCAGCTGCAAAATGTCGGTTTCAGCCATGTCTGGTCGGGCGATGTGGCCTATACCACCGATCACAGCCCGCATATCGGATATCAGGACGGCGTCTGGCTGGCTGGTGGATATTGCGGGTCCGGCGTCACGCGCAGCCTGTATTTCGGAATGAAACTGGCCCGCAAGATCCTGCAACAGCCCGATGCAGACACCGCATTCGACGATCTGCCCTTTGCGCGGGTTCCGTTCAAACCCTTTGCCGGTCACGTGGCCGGCCTGATGACAAAATGGTATGCATATCAAGACGCGCGCGATTTACGACAGCGGTAACCGCAACCGCGCATCTGCCGATACAAAAGGAAACAACGATGGATTTTGACACGGTTATCCATGATGGCACTCTGGCCACCGCGACCGACACGTTCAGGGCGGACATTGGCATTACCGATGGCCGTATCACTGCCATCGCCGAACGCCTGAACGGCGGGGCCGAACGCATTGACGCAGGCGGGCGGCTGGTCATGCCCGGCGGGATCGAGGCCCACGCCCATATCGCGCAGGAAAGCTCCTCTGGTGTGATGACGGCGGATGATTACCTCAGCGGGTCCATCTCGGCTGCGTTTGGTGGCAATTCGTCCTTTATCCCCTTTGCGGCGCAGCATCGCGGCCAATCCATTGACGATGTGATCGCAACCTATGACGCCCGCGGGGCGCGATCCGTGATTGATTACAGCTATCACCTGATCATATCCGATCCGACCCCCGAGGTGCTGTATGAACAACTGCCCCGCGCATTTGCCCGTGGCATCACCTCGTTCAAGGTCTTTATGACCTATGACCTGATGAATATCGGTGACGGCGGTATGCTGGATATCCTGACCGTCGCGCGCGAACACGGGGCCATCACCATGGTCCACGCCGAAAACAACGATATGGTCAAATGGATGAACAAACGGCTGGCCGGTGCAGGGCTGACCGCGCCGAAATACCACGCCATTTCCCGCCCCGAACTGGCCGAGGAAGAGGCGATAAACCGCGCCATATCACTGGCCAAACTGGTCGATGCGCCGCTGTTTATCGTGCATGTGTCCACCGCCGGTGGTGCCGCAATCGTGCAGCGTGAAATTCTGGCAGGCACCCGCCTGTTTGCCGAAACCTGCCCGCAATATCTGGCCCTGACCCGTGATGATCTGGACCGACCCGGCATGGAGGGCGCGAAATTCATCTGCTCGCCGCCCCTGCGCGACGCCGCCACACAGGATGCGCTGTGGCAGCATGTGCGTGCGGGCACTTTTGCGTCGGTCAGTTCGGATCATGCGCCCTATCGCTATGATGACACAGGGAAATTCCTGAACGGCGCCAATGCCCCCTATCCCAAAATCAGCAACGGGATGCCCGGTATCGCCATGCGCCTGCCCTATCTGTTTTCCGAAGGCGTGGTAAAAGGGCGGATCACCCTGCAACAGTTTGTCGCCCTGTCATCAACCAATGCCGCACGCACGTTCGGCATGACCAACAAAGGCAGCATCGCGCCCGGAATGGACGCCGACATCGCAATCTGGGATCCCGAAACCAGCCGCAAAATCACGCTGGCCGATCAGCATGACAACATGGATTACACCCCGTTCGAGGGCATGGAATTGACCGGCATCCCCGAAACCGTCCTGAACCGCGGCGCATTTGTCACCCACAAAGGCACATTGAAAGCCGCCAAAGGACAGGGAAATTTCATCGCACGCGCGCCGATGAAACTGGACGGTGCGGGCTATACCGCCAAAGAACGCGATGCTTCGCTCAACTATGGCGCTGACATCTGACGGCATGTCCTGACTGCGCTCACGGGGGGGGGCGCCCGCGCTGCGCACCCCCCTGCCTGATATTCACGGCGGGGATCACGAACACCGCAAAAGGCACTTATTTGCTAGGCCATATTTGTGACGGGCCTTATTTTTGCCGGATATTTGCATTAACAGTTCTTTCAACACGATCCCTTATAGCAAGGCATGACAGAACCCGTGACCCGCACCGACACCGATCACCGTGTTTTCCTGTTTCTACAGGGGCCGCACGGGCCGTTTTTTCACAAGCTGGCCAAAATGTTGCGGCTGGCGGGTGCGGATGTCTGGCGCGTGGGGTTCAATGCGGGGGATCGTGCGTTCTGGTTCCACCCTGCGTCCTATATCCCCTTTACCGGCGCGCAAACCGACTGGCCCGATACATTTGCCCAACTGGTGGCCGACAAACAGATCACCGATATCGTGCTATATGGCGACACCCGCCCGATCCATGCGCAGGCCGTGGCCCATGCCCGCGCCATGGGCCTGACCGTGCATGTTTTCGAGGAAGGGTATCTGCGCCCCTATTGGGTGACCTATGAACGCGGCGGATCAAACGGCCATTCCCGCCTGATGGGCATGAACGTGCCCGATATGCGCAAGGCACTGGCCCAGTCGGATATGGACAGCCCCCTGCCCCCCGCCAAATGGGGCGACATGCGCCACCATGTGTTTTACGGCGCGCTCTATCATTGGTTCGTGATGTTCAGAAACGGCGATTACCGCAATTTTCGCCCGCATCGCGATATGTCGGTGGCGCGTGAATTCAAACTGCACCTGACGCGGTTGCTGACCATGCCGCTGCACGCGATTGAACGGCGCGCCGCCACGCTGCGCATCCGCTATGGCGGATTTCCCTATCATCTGTGCCTGCTGCAACTGGAACATGACAGCTCTTTCCAGATGCATTCGCCCTTTTCCACCATGACCGAATTTCTGGAACTGGTGCTGAACGGTTTTGCCGAAGGCGCGCCGCGCCATCATCATCTGGTGATCAAGGCCCACCCGCTAGAGGACGGGCGCGTGCCGGTGAAAACCGAAATCAAACGCATTGCCCGTGCGCTGGGCATCACGCATCGCGTGCATTTCGTGCGCGGTGGCAAACTGGCGCAACTGCTGGGCGAGGCGCGCAGCACCGTCACCGTCAATTCCACCGCAGGGCAACAGGCGCTGTGGCGCGGCATCCCGATCAAGGTGTTCGGCGACGCGGTTTACGCCCAGCCCGAATTCGTATCCGACCAACCCCTGCCCGATTTCTTCAAAGGGGCCAGCCGCCCCGACCGCAAGGCCTATGGCGATTACCGTCGCTTTTTGCTGGAAACCTCGCAAATTCCGGGGGGGTTTTATTCAACCGGCGGGCGGCGGCAACTGATGCGCCATGTGGTCGATATGATGCTATCCCCCGAAGATCCCTATGAGGCGCTGATTTCCGGCACCGCGGCCCCGCGGCAACAGTTGCGCGTCGTGAACTGACCCTCACGTTGTATCCCACTGGATTTTCTTGGCAGATTCCGCTAGCGTTAAAAAAAATGCGCCGAAATTGGCGTCACGAGGCAGAATAATAACAGGTCGAGGAGACCGAGCAGTGAAACCCCAAGCAAACCGCTGGGCGAAGTCCGTCGCCCTTTTGGCCGCCGTATCTGTGGTGGCATCTTGTGGCGTGCTTCCGCGCACCGGCCCCAACAAACGCGAAATCTATGCCGGATCGGTTCAACGCGAAGGTGACGCATTCATCGTCGCCGTCAATGACCGCGTCACCCGCGCCACCGCCGTGGTGCCCGCTCTTGGCTTTTCCGATGCATTCCGCAATGCCAGCAGTCTGGACAGCGACACGATCCGCCCCGGCGACACGCTGGGCCTGACCATCTGGGAAAACGTCGATGACGGCCTGCTGGCAGGCGAAGGCGCAAATTCCACCGTGCTGGAAGAAGTGCAGGTTGACGGCGCAGGTTTCATTTTCGTCCCCTATGCGGGCCGCATCCGCGCCGCTGGCAACACGCCAGAGGCCCTGCGCCGCATCATCACCACCAAACTGGATGAACAAACCCCCGACCCGCAGGTGCAGGTGCGCCGCCTTGCCGGTGACGGTTCCACCGTGTCGCTGGTCGGTTCGGTCGGCGGTCAGGGGGTTTACGCGATTGAACGCCCGACCCGCATGTTGTCGTCGATGCTGGCCCGTGCGGGCGGCGTGACGATTGAACCCGAAATTGCCCAGATCACCGTGATCCGTGGCGATCAACGCTCCAAGGTCTGGTTGCAGGACCTGTATAAAGACCCCCGATTCGACATCGCCCTGCGCGGTGGTGACCGCATTCTGGTCGAAGAGGACAGCCGCGCCTTTACCGCGCTGGGCGCCACGGGCAGCCAGAACCGTGTGCCGTTCGAACACCAATCCCTGTCGGCACTCGAAGCCATCGCACAGGTCGGCGGTTTGCTGTCCAATGCGGCTGACCCCAAAGGTGTGTTCGTGCTGCGCAACGAAGCTGCTGAAATCTCCAATCAGGTGCTGGGGCGCAACGATCTGGAAGGGGCGCAGCGCATGGTCTACGTGCTAGACCTGACCAAACCCAACGGCATGTTCATGGCCCGCGATTTTGTGATCCGCGATGGCGATACATTGTATGTGACCGAGGCCCCGTTCACCCAATGGAACAAAGCGATTTCCGCTCTCACGGGTTCGCTGGCCACGGTTGACACGTTGAATTCACTGGGGAACTGACCCCGTGCCGCAAGGCCAGAATACCGGAAAAGCCGCCAAAGCCCCCGCGCTTGGGCGGCTTTTCTACTACAATGCGGGGTTTCTGACGCAGGCCCGTATCCGGCGTATCCTGTCACTGGCGGGCTATGATCTGACCCTTGGCCCGACCCATGGCAAACCCGATGCCAATGACCTGATCGCGGTCTGGGGCCATTCGCCCTATGCCGCGCGGGGTGAATCTGTAGCAGCCGAAACCGGAACGCCAATTGTGCGGATCGAGGATGCGTTCCTGCGCTCGCTGCACCCCGGTCGCGCCGGAGATCCGCCGCTGGGGCTGACGATTGACCGGCGCGGCATGCATTTCGATGCCAGCCGCCCCTCGGACCTAGAGGTGCTGCTGAGCGAACACCCGCTGGATGACTCCGCACTGCTGGCCCGCGCGCGCGCCTGCATGGCCCGCCTGACCGATGCCAGCCTAAGCAAATACAACGACCACGACCCCGATGCCCCCCTGCCCGACCCCGGCTATGTGCTGGTGATCGACCAAACCCATGGCGATGCCTCGGTCACCCATGGCCGCGCCGATGCGAATACATTTCGTGAAATGCTGTATTGGGCGCAGGAAAACCACCCCGACAAACCCATTGTCATCAAAACCCACCCCGAAACGCAACAGGGCCACCGTAGGGGATATTACTCCGATGCCGATGCCACGGGCCGCATCACCCTGTGCGATACGCCCGTTGACCCGATCAAACTGCTGCACGGGGCAATCGCCACCTATACCGTATCATCGCAGATGGGATTCGAGGCCATCTGCGCCGGCCATCGCCCGCATGTGTTCGGCACGCCCTTCTATGCCGGTTGGGGGCTGACCCATGACCACCAGATCATCCCGCGCCGCGCCCGCAGCCTGACCCGCGCACAGCTGTTTGCGGGGGCGATGCTGGAATATCCCGTCTGGTATGACCCGTTTCGCGATGAATTATGTGAACTGGAACAGGTGATCGACACCCTCGAAGCCGAAACCCGCGCATGGCGCGAGGACCGCAACGGCTGGCAGGCCAGCGGAATGCGGGCATGGAAACGCGCCCCGTTGAACCAGTTCTTTGGCCGCGAAAAACCGCTGCGCTTTACCAATAAACCCGACACCGCACGCGGCCCCGTCATGGCATGGGGCACCAGCCCCGCCCCCGATGGCGCTTGGCGGGTCGAGGACGGGTTTCTGCGCTCGCGCGGGCTGGGGGCCGATCTGGTCGCCCCGCTGTCGCTGGCGCTGGATGATCTGGGGCTGTATTACGATCCCTCCCGCCCTTCGCGGCTGGAAACCCTGATCACCAAACGCGCCACCCTGCGCCCCGATCAGGAACACCGCGCCGAACGGCTGATTGCCTATCTGACGCAACACCAACTCAGCAAATACAACCTAGCGGGCGACCTGCCCGCCCTGCCCGAAGGCCATAAAATCCTGGTCCCCGGTCAGGTCGAGGATGACGCCTCCATCCGCCTTGGCTGTGCCAACATCAGCACCAACATCGCCCTGCTGGCCGAAACGCGGGCGCAAAACCCCGATGCGGTGATCCTGTATAAACCCCACCCCGATGTGGACTCCGGCCTGCGTCCGGGTGCCATTGGCGATGCGGCGTTGCAATACGCCGATATGATCCTGCCCCATACCAACCCCGCCGCACTGCTGGCGCATGTGAACGCGGTCTGGACCATGACCTCTGCCATGGGCTTCGAAGCCCTGCTGCGCAACATCCCCACCACCACGCTGGGCGCTCCCTTTTATACCGGATGGGGACTGACCAAACACCTTGGCACGCCCCTGCCACGGCGCAGCGCACGCCCCACATTGGCGGGGCTGGCCCATGCCGCGCTGATTGATTACCCTCGCTACCATGATCCGGTGACCAACGCCCCCGCCCCTGTCGAAGTCATCGCCGAACGGCTGGCCAATGGCACCCTGCCCAAACCGTCCCGCGCCAATCGCGCCCTTGCAAAATTGCAAGGCTGGGCCGCGACCCACGCCCATATCTGGCGCAGATAACGCGCGGCGGACAAACACCCCGCAGCTTCATTGTTCTGAAAATACCTGCCCCGCGCAGCGGTCTAACCGGCTTGAACGCGGTCCCAGATATGCAAGATATCACCGCCCACAGGGCGCACCGAATTCAGGGCAAACCGTGGCGCATCACCCAAACGGCCCAATCCCATGGCCCCGACAGCGGGCAACCCTTCGGCACCCAGCGCCAATCCGGCGCTGAACCCGATCAAACGATCCACATGATCCCCCGCCAGTAATCCCGCTGCCAGGGCCGCGCCGCCCTCGCAAAAGACCGAGGTCAACCCGCGTTTGCCCAACTCTGCCAAAACCGAGCGCATGTCCAGTTGCCGCCCCGCCAGACCACAAGGCACCAGAACCGCGCCCAATCCCTGCCAGGCCGCACGCAGGGACCGGTCCGCATCAGGGCCATGACAAATCCAGACAGGCACATCCCGCGCCGTGCGCGCCAATTGCCCCAGCAACGGCAGATCAATCCGGCGCGACACCACCACACGCACGGGCTGTTGCATATCGCCCAAACCGCGCACCGTTAACGAAGGGTCGTCGATCCGCGCCGTGCCCGCCCCCACCATCACCGCATCATGGCGCGCCCGCATGGCATGCACCTCGCGCCGCGCCACGCCGCCAGTGATCCACTGGCTTTCGCCCGTCGCGGTGGCAATACGCCCGTCAAACGAACCGGCCAGTTTCAGGGTGATCAGGGGCCGCCCCTGTTCGCGGTTCAGGAAAAATCCGGCCAGATCGCGCTCGGCCTCGCGCGCGCGCAATCCGGTATCCACCTGCACCCCCGCCGCGCGCAGTCGCGCAAAACCACGGCCCGATACACGCGGGTCGCTGTCCTCTACTGCGGCCACAACCCGTGCAATCCCCGCATTGATCAAGGCATCAGAACAGGGCGGAGTTTTGCCGGTGTGACTGCAAGGTTCCAGAGAAACATAGGCCACAGCACCTTGCGCCGCCGCGCCAGCCTGCGCCAGCGCCACGGTTTCAGCATGGGGGCGACCGCCCGGCCGGGTCCAGCCCCGCCCGACGATCCGCCCGTCATTCACAATCACACAACCGACCGCCGGATTGGGCCAACACCGCCCCTGCCCGCGCCGCCCCAATGACAGCGCAAGCCCCATAAACCGGTCATCCACGGCGTCAAACATCGCGCCCTACTCCTCGGGCGCGATATCCGGGCGCAGCTCGCTGACGAATTTGTCAAAATCCTCAGCCGCTTGGAAGTTCTTGTAAACACTGGCAAAACGCACATAGGCTACGGTGTCGATGCGGGCCAATGCCTCCATCACGATCTCGCCGATGGTGGTTGACGGAATATCCGTTTCACCCATCGATTCCAGACGGCGCACGATACCACTGATCATCTGGTCGATCCGTTCGGGATCAACAGGGCGTTTCTGCATGGATGTCCGGATCGAGCGTTCCAACTTGTCGCGGTCGAAATCCTCGCGCCGCCCGCTGGATTTGATCACCACCAGATCGCGCAGTTGCACGCGTTCATAGGTCGTAAACCGGCCACCACACGCCGGACAAAAACGCCGCCGCCGGATCGAAACGTGATCCTCCGCAGGGCGTGAATCTTTTACCTGAGTATCAATATTTCCGCAAAACGGGCAGCGCATTGGCCGTCCCCCTTTTCTGTCCTTGCCTCTTGGGTCATGGGTCTGTTGCCCAGTTATCCACAGGCACTATAGGACAGCCGCAAGGTTTTGGGTAGAGGTTTAATGCAGCCGCTACATCAAGTGTAGCTGTAGCGTGACACGGTTTTTTTCAGAGTTTGACAGAGATGTTTTCAGCAGAGCGCAATCTCACTTTACAACAGGATCGCCACGCCGGAGACCTGCCGCTGCCAAAGTTGCCATATTTCTCGCCCAAGCATCATTAATCAAATCCGACCACTGGATCACTTCAATAGACGATCCCTCAAACTGACCATGGAGCTGTCGAACACGCCCTTCGCCATTTGCTGTGGTTGCCCAACCAACGAGTTGGTCTTGCAGGTCGCCGGCGATGTCTGCGACGACATAGCAGAAGAACTGACAGTCCTCAGTGAATCTGACCCTACGACTGTCAAAGGTTTCGATTTCTCCAAGCTTGAGCTGACGCAGATACTTTGTGATTTGACGTTCCACATCATCTTCGACCCCGGCATAGCTGGTGCGCCCAGGGCGTTTGAACTCCACGATCATCGCTTTTCTAAGAGGGGTGGAGAGATCCAGATCGTCCTCAGCGTTTTCAGGCGTAACGACGCCCAAACCGAAGGCATTGTCCCACACCATCAAATCGGGCCTCAAAGGGCTATCATTCTCGCGCAACACTCGGTCCAGCCGCTTATCGGATGCGAAGGATCTCGTGAACGCCAGACGCTCATCTACCACCCACAGATCGTGCGGTGATGGTTCAATTTCTGCAGGATTGTTCCCGACAATATTCATGGGACAAATGAAGGTATGAAGGCTTTTCTCCAGATGAAAATCGCGCTTATCATCACCCCGCTTTCTGACCTTTAAAATAAGCCGCTCCATCACTTCCAAGACCAGCTTACGCTTCACTACGTGGTGCGCCAAAGCGCGTTGTTCGGAAGCTTTTATTTCTCCAGCGACACGCACGACTGTTTCCGCGAAATTATCCGGGACGTTCTTCTCACCCTCAAGCTGGTCAATGATGAGATCAACTTCACGCTGGCGCTTCTCCTCCCCGCGAATTTGATGCTTGATCAATCCCGCAGCAAACTCTTCGGATGATCGAGCACCGAAGGGAACACGGGCCAATTGGGTTTCTTCATCTGCGAACCCAAACATTGGGTAGGTCCGCACAAACTCGCGGTAATCTTCCTTGCGCAGGCTCTCATACTTCGCAATCTGATCCGACAACATATTAGCCTTGACCGCGTCAGCGCAGAAGCGGCAAAGCTCCTTCAAGGTCTTCTCTTCGACGGTAAAGCCCGTTCGCCCCTCAACCACATTCTGGTCGAGATATGCGCCGGAAACGCAACCGTGAAAGACCAGATCATCCACGCCATCGCGCGTGACCCGGGTGACCCCCAATAATTTGTCGATCTCGCGGCTCGTAACAGTTCTGCCATCCCCTAAAAGGTGAAGCTGATGCATGCCGTCCAAGCCTTTGCTTGCACTGGCATCACAGGTAAACCCGCTGATTTCCAGCTGACCAAATTCAGGATGATCTTCCGTTAAGAGAAACATTTTCTCGCCGACCACTAACCTAGAGATTGCGCTGGGGTAATGGGTCAAATCCCCGTTAATATCGACCAGCACCTCTGGCCCCGACCCAACCAAAAAATCAGCAATGAAATGGGCACTGAAGTATCTAAGGAACGTATCGATACGCTTGGGGAAGTGTTTATGGTAGGCATCCCCTCGCAACCCGCTAAAATTCACGCGAGTGCCCGTCTCCCGAGGCATAACTGGTATGATTGGTCCGGGCTGGATTTGCTCTTCGTTTGTTAGGACAAATTCGAATGAACGGGATTTAAAATCCCCGGCATCGCGATAAAAACTTGAAACAGAGATTTTCTTAAATGCATCCAGCCAAAAGAGCCTACCAACGCCTTTCCCACCCCTGCTGCGCTTGAAGTCCGTATCCAAGATTCCGAACGCCTCATATCTTTCCGCATCCAAACCGATCCCATCATCGCTAACGGATATATTGACTGCGTCCGGGTCGGACAGGTCATTGACCTCGACACCGACCATACCTTTTCTACGCTGCGCTTCAGGCAACGTGGCATTCAAGTCGTCAATGGCGAAGAGTGCATTACTAATTGCCTCAAATAGCGGTTGAAGCGCTTGTCCTGCATTCGTAGGCTTCGGTAACTTCCGGACACGATTTGTAAAATTCTGAGTAACTTTGGGCAAAAGAACAACCTCGTCAGATTCGAGCGAAGTCTCGCAGAAGTTGCTGCCTTCTACTACCCCACTTGGCGCTTACTAGGCTAGCAACTCAAAGCGGCGGACCTGCATGTCCACCGCAGATGTTTAAACCGCCCCATTCACGGAAGGTTTAAACACCCATTCAACACCCGCTGGACGCCTCTTTCCCCCTACCCTATCCCGAAATTACTGATCAACAGCTCGCCGCGTTCGCCGCGCGCGTCGGTCTTTTTGGCGATGGTGTAGGTGGTTTTGACCGGGGTCAGATGGAACGCAGCGAAGTCCTCGCGGATGTCTGGCACGTCGTTGATCGACATGATGAAGCGCCCTTCGATGCCTGCCAGCTGCGTGGCCATGGCGCGGAACTGGCTGCGGTCGAACATGCCCTTGCCATAGTCATTCTCGCATCCGTGGTAAGGCGGATCGAGGTAGAACAGCGCATGCGGCCCGTCATAGCGGCGGATCACCTCGGACCAGTCCAGACACTCGATCACCACGCCCGACAGCCGCGCGTGCAGGTCTTCCAGCATCGGCTCCAGCGTCGACAAGTTGAACCGCCCCGGTCGTTCCTTTGCCACCCCGAAATTCCGCCCCGACACCTTGCCGCCAAAGGCCGTGCGCTGCAGGTAAAGGAAGCGCGCAGCGCGTTCCAGATCGGTCAGGGTGGTGGGGTCGGTGTCGACCAGGCGGTAGAAGTCCGCCCGCGTGGTCAGCTGGAACCGGACGGTATCAAGGAACTGCGGATAGTGCCGCTGCAGGATGCGGAACAGGTTGGCCACGTCGCGCGCCAGATCGTTGATCACCTCGCATCTGGCCCGCATCCGGCGGCGCAGGAATATCCCGCCCATGCCGATAAACGGCTCGACATATGTGCCGTGCGGGGTGGCGTCGATGAGCGCGGTGATCCGCTTGGCGAGGTTGCGTTTGCCGCCCATCCACGGCGCGACCGGATTGGTCGGATCGACGGGGATAAGGGCGGGTGAAACGGGTTTAACGGGGGTTTCAACGGGCATTAAAAGCGTCCTTTTCATCGCGATCAGGTCGCTTGGGGAAAGGGCGCTCGATGGGCCTCAAATTATTGAAAGCCCCGCAGCGAGGGCATTTGATCGACACCGATCCGCAGATCGCGCCGTCTTCCATCTTGAGTAGCAGGCGGCGGCATGTGTCGCAACGCAGTTCATTGTTCAGCAAGGCGAATCGCTCCAAAAGGAGGCCGCTCCGCAAGGGGCGGGGGCGGCCTAGAGCTACTTCAGGTCGGCGGGGATCGCTTCAAACGAAAGCCCCGTGTCAGTGGGCGTTGGCGCGCCCGCTGGCCCTCCCGCGCGGGGGCGGAAGGGTGGGATCAGGCCGCAGCCTGCAATTGCCAGTCGGCTTTGGTCGTGCCGGTCTTGGCGTAAACCGCACCTGTGGCGGTATCGGTGCAGATCGATCCGACCGCGCCCTCGATCAGCCCTGCAGGAGAGCCGATCAGTTCGCCCCGGATGATCGAGGTCGACCAGACGCGTTGCAGGTCGATGAAATCCAGCTTGCTCAACGCCGCGCCAAATAGGTGGGTGGCAAAGGTGCAGCCCTCGGTCTGGAAATCCGTCAGCGTGCCGCTGCCACCGACCAGTGCGCCGGTATTGTGGAAAGCGGTGCGTCGGATGCGGCCACCTGCGAACGCGCCATAGGCGTCGATCGGGCGGGCGATCCCGGCAAACGTGCAATCCTCGACCAGCAGGCCGTCGCCCGGCGCGGTGTCGAGGGTCAGCGCCGCCTCGGCCGTGCCATTGGCGTCCAGCCCCAGCACCATGAGGCCGGGGGATGCGATCACGCGCAGATAGCGTTTGCCCGCGCTTTGGGTGGTCGCCCCCTTGATCGTGACGCCCGCCGAACCGTGAACGTAAAAGCTGGCGGCTTGCGCTTCGCGCAGGGGATCAACGTCCTGCACATCCACATCCAGAACCGCGCCGTCGCAGCCGCCCGTGGCCGTCACGGCGAACTTGGGCTTGACCGAAGCGCCATTGGATACGGTCGATCCCGCCGCGAATGTCGCGCCCGCCGATCCGGCGGTCAGTTCCAGCCCGAGGTTCTGCGGCCCTACCGCCTGCACCACGGCATGGGCATCGGGGCAGCCATGCAGGGTGCAGCCGATCGACCCGCCCTGCACAGTGCCGGTGATGTTTACGTTTAAGCAGAAGCTCTCCGCGCCGCTGTGGCCCGGGGTCTCGTTGTTCATGGCAAAGCATTCGATCCCGACCGCGTTGGCGGGCATGTCCACGCTTTCAAACAGGACCACATCGGCGTGGCCGGACGCGGCAAGGATGCTTGCGCCGTTCAGCGCGTGGAACTTCACGCCGCCATTGGTGTTGGTGGTTTCGCGGGCGCTGTTATCGACGAACAGGTTGAACATGATGCTTTCGCAATCGACCAGAAAATTGGCCGTGTGGAACCCCATCGACAGGCAGTCATAGGCGCTGCCGCGCAGCTCCACCTCGGTTGCATTCTGATAAAAGACGCCCACATTGTTCGACCCGCGCACGACAAATTCGTCACCGGTGCGGAACCGCCGGAAGCCATCACAGAAGACGCCGTTTTTCCAGGCGTCGCCGATCCGGTTGCAATCGACCTCGCCGTTCAGGAACACGTCATCGCGCGCCACTGTCAGGAAATGGCCGGTCGATCCCGGCTTGCGCAGATACCTGCCCGCGAACACCGTCGATTTGACCGTGAGGTTCGACACCAGAAAGGACGCGCCAGCATCATCAATGGCAAGGCCCGTGTCCTGCGCCGCCTGACAGGGCGCGGTATCATCCGTGACCAGATCACCCACCGCGCCAAAAGCAAACTGCGAGATCGTGCCGTCAGAACGCGGGATGACCTTCAGGTGATTGCCCGCCCGATCAAGACGATGCGCCGCCGCATCCACCACCTGAAACCGGTGTCCGCCTTCCAGCACCTGAACCCGCTGGCCAAGGTTCAGGGGGCTACTCCAGTTGGCTCCAGGACAGGCTTGGGGAGGAAGCATACAGGAATTCATTCATCCCGGTCGCTTGAACGAGCGCCCACCGCACATGACAATTTTGGTTGGGGGGCCTAATCTCTTCCCTGAATATCCCGAGTTTGAGGATTATCCGATACGATGATTGATCTCATACATCTCGCTCAGTTAGGCGTTGCCGAAACCAGCGAGCTTGCCCGTATGCTGCTGGCACAAAAACTCATGCCGCAAGATCGGAAAGCTACGCTTAGTCCAATGGTGAACGCAATCTTGGCGCAATGCGTTCTGCTGCATGCGCCAATTCCCGTTGCACTTGCAGCATGGCTTCCACGCCTAAAAGACCAATTCCTGCAGGAAATGTCAGATGCGGACGCCGATCCATCTTTGAGCCGTTTTCTTGAGGGCTTGGAAAATGAAGCCGCGCGCGAGAATATAATCCGCCAATACTTTCTACCCTTTCCGGCTGATCAGGATTTCGAAACGTCTTCCCCGCAGTCTATTGCCGAAACCTTCGGCGCAACGGGCAACTTTCCCCATTCCACTTTTGATATGGGGCCGCTTTATCCAACCACGCCAGTTGATGGGTTGATCGCATTGCCGCGCCCCTTCGCCAGCTCAATTTTTGACCAAATTTTGATCGGAAGACATAGCCACATCCACCTAGAGCTCCTTCGCAGCGGGGGCACAAACAAAACGGCATCTGATGCGGTGATACATGCATTTATTGACGCCCTGAAAACATCAAGTGACAGCAGGTTAGAGTTTCAGCCTTTTCATTCGCATCAGTTGCGACATAGCGATTTTTCCCAAAGTTTCGCCTATACCCAAATGATGGAACTCGGTTTTTCACGCGAAGAAATGGTAGCTGCGCTCTCCCCGTGGACATTAGTGAACTGATAGCAAATTCATAAACGCCAGCGCTCCGAGGCTCACATTTTTATGGTTGGGCGGGCATTTTGGCGTCATGGCAACGGCTGGATTTTGGTGTCGCTTTCTGAAGGAGTGTAAGTGGTGAGTACAACCCTTGGCATGGTGTTTTGGTCGTTCGCGTTCCTGAAGATCGGCCGTGAGTTTGGCGAAAATCCGCTAAGGGCCGAAAGCGACGCCCAGAGCGACCCCCAGTGGCAAGCGCGTCAAGAGTCGCAGTGCCGCAGAAAATCCTCCCTTCTTTTACAGTTTCGTAATCAAGAGCGGCAAAAATAGGCTTTTAACGACTTGCAGTTTTTCCTGTCTGACCGACAATCAGGGAAAAGATATGCACTCGCACTGCCAAGCACCCCAGCACACCACCAGCCGCCCAGCTGCTGGTTTGGCCACGGCGTCCAGCGGGTGGGCGATGCGGGTCGGGAAATGCAGATCGCTTTCGGCGTTCTGGGCAAAGGTCACGTCCTTGCCCGCCGCAGTGATGCGCAACGCCGGGGTCACGCGTGCCCCCACAGGCGGATCGTGCCCCCTACCCCTGCTTCACCACGCAGCGCGCCGCGGGCAATTCGGTTTCGCCTGACACCACCGGCAGCAATCGCACCGTGGTATCAGCATCCTGAACCGGATGCCCCAACACCTGTTCCAACACCGCCTGACATGCGCCAAGCTCATGCTGTTCCACAATAATTTCCACCACATCACGCGGGGCGGACGGCGCGGGCATAGCCACCGCGCTGACCGTCATCGCCATCAAAGCCGAAAAACCGGCAACCATTGCTGCAAAGATCATCGTAAGGCGCATCAGGTTTCTCCTTCTTTCCCCATACCAACGACGTTGGCGCGAAAAGGTTTCCAAATTCCTGACAAACCCGCCGCATATCGGGTCAAATGCGCATTTTCACTCAGTCGTCGAAATAGGGGTTGGTGCAGAAATGGCGGGCGTGCGACACCGTTAAATTGTATCCGTCGCGGGTCACAGACACCGACAGGCTCTGCTTGCCCGCGCCCGCGGCGCGCAGCGCATCGGATGGGGTCAGCGTGTATATGATCGGCTGGCGCGATCCCCTGTCGCGCCCGTCCATCAAGTACACGCGATCGGCGGCCCCTGCCCCCATCACCACCTGCGCATAGGATGCGGCGGCGCACCATGCCTCCATCGGGCCAACGCCACGCGTGTCCTGCACCGCGAAATTGCCGTTGCCTGCGGGCAATACCTCGACCCGGTTTTCGGCGATATAGGCCTGCGCCGGGGATGACAAAACAGCAAGCGACATCACGGTCAGGATTGCAGGGAAAACGCGGTTCATAATCGGACCCTCCGGGGTTGTTTGCACCATAGATAGTCACGGCGTGCGCCGCTTTCCAGTCACACTTGCGCGTGAAATCCGTAGGGTGGGCAATTTCAAAGGGCATCAGCAAAATTCCGATAACATTGGCAATCCAGCCATCAATGCCCCGATACTGACAGCCGGAAATCATTTCGCAAAGGCAGGGAATCCATACCCGAAAACGAAAAAGGGGCGCCCCGAAAGGACGCCCCCGTTTTCACATTTGCAGCGACGCTACTGATCCAGAAACGACCGCAGTTTGCGCGACCGCGAGGGGTGCTTCAACTTGCGCAGCGCCTTGGCTTCGATCTGGCGGATGCGTTCGCGGGTCACGCTGAACTGCTGGCCGACTTCCTCTAGCGTGTGGTCGGTGTTCATGCCGATGCCGAACCGCATCCGCAACACACGTTCCTCGCGCGGGGTCAGGCTGGCCAAAACGCGGGTCGTGGTTTCCTTCAGGTTTTCCTGAATCGCGCTGTCCAGCGGCAGCACCGCGTTCTTGTCCTCGATGAAATCGCCCAATTGGCTGTCTTCTTCGTCGCCAATCGGGGTTTCCAGCGAAATCGGTTCCTTGGCGATTTTCATCACCTTGCGCACCTTCTCCAAAGGCATCTGAAGCTTCTCTGCCAGTTCCTCGGGGGTTGGTTCGCGGCCGATTTCATGCAGCATCTGGCGACCCGTGCGCACCAGTTTGTTGATGGTTTCGATCATATGCACCGGAATACGGATCGTGCGCGCCTGATCCGCGATCGAGCGGGTGATCGCCTGACGGATCCACCATGTGGCATAGGTCGAAAATTTATAACCGCGACGGTATTCAAACTTGTCCACGGCCTTCATCAGACCGATGTTACCCTCTTGGATCAGGTCAAGGAATTGCAGGCCACGGTTGGTGTATTTCTTGGCGATCGAAATCACCAGACGCAGGTTTGCCTCCACCATTTCCTTTTTGGCCTGACGCGCCTCTTTCTCGCCCTTTTGCACCTGATTCACGATGCGGCGGAATTCGGAAATATCCAGACCGACATATTGACCGACCTGCGCCATATCGGCGCGCAGCTCTTCGACCTTGTCGGTGGAGCGTTCGATGAACATCTGCCAGCCACGGCCCGATTTCTCGGCCATGCGCTCCATCCAGGTCGGGTCCAGCTCGTAACCGCGGTATTCATCCACGAATTCACGGCGGTTGATGCGGGCCTGATCCGCCAGTTTGACCATGGCGCTGTCAATCTGCATCACACGGCGGTTGATGCCATACAGCTGGTCGATCAGGGCCTCAATCCGGTTGTTATGCAGATGCAACTCGTTGACGAGCAACACAATTTCAGACCGCAATGACTGATAGGTCTGCTCGTCTGCGGCGTCGAACGACCCATCCTCGTTCAGGGTGGCCGAAATCCGGCTGTCCTGCATTTCGGACAGGTTTGCGTAATCATCGGCGATGCGGTCCAGCGTTTCCAGCACGCGCGGCTTTAGCGCGGCCTCCATCGCGGCAAGGCTCATATTGGCCTGCTCGTCCTCGTCATCGTCATCATCGCTGGAAATCGGGTTGCCGTCGGCATCCAGCTCCTGTGCGCCCTCTGCCTTCTCGGGCTTTTCCGCGTTGGCGGCGGGGGCGGCACCGGGCGCGACCAATGGTTCGCCGCCCTCTTCGTCGCCCATGGTGTTGCCGAATGTGGTTTCCAGATCAATCACATCGCGCAGCAAGATGTCCTCGGACAGCAATTCGTCGCGCCAGATGGTGATCGCCTGAAAGGTCAGCGGACTTTCACACAGGCCCGCGATCATGGTGTTGCGCCCGGCCTCGATCCGCTTGGCGATGGCGATTTCGCCCTCGCGGCTCAACAGTTCGACCGACCCCATTTCGCGCAGATACATACGCACCGGGTCATCGGTCCGGTCCAGTTTTTCAGACGTGCCCGAGCCCAGCGTGATTTCGCGGTTCGATGCGGCCTCGACCACGGCGGTGGATTTGCCCTCCTCCTCCTCGGCCTCTTCATCCTCGATGATATTGATGCCCATTTCCGACAGCATCGACATCACATCCTCGATCTGCTCCGAGGACACCTGATCCGGCGGCAGAACCTGATTCAGCTGATCATAGGTGATATAGCCACGCTCACGGGCCTCTGCGATCATCTTTTTGACCGCAGCCTGACTCATATCAAGGGAACCGTCGGTATCCTGATCGTTGTTGTTCTGCTGGTCATCATTGTCCTTGGCGGCCATGAAGTTCTCCTGCTCGGCGCTGCCCCTTTCGGGGTGGCAATTCATCTGTCAAAGGCGCCGCGGCCTGCGCAGCACATCTTTGGTTTTGTCCCCTCGCGCCTTTGGCGCGCCCCATGCCAGCAACCGTTTTCACAATGGTTGCCGCAGGTGATTCGTTTCCAACCGAATCAATACCGTGATTCGTTGATTCGGTAACCCGCATAAGCGGTCTTCTTTACGATAACGTCACTAAAACAACGCATATTCAAGAGCCAGAGCGATTCTTTCCTGCTCAATCGCCCGCTTTCCCGTCATCGCCCCCCAACCCGATTCGCCGCAACAGATCATCAAAGGCGTTGCGCTCCTCCCGATTGATATGCGCGCCGTTGGGTCCGGTGTCATAATGCGCGTTGTCCTCTTGCTCGCTGCGCGTGGCACGGTGATGCGCCTCTGCGGCCTGTTGCAACCGCCACGTCACGGCCTCGTCGGCCACCCCGGACAGCTCCTGCTCGGCCTCCTCGATTTCAGCCAAAAGCCCGCGTTCGGCGTGCAGTTTGGCCATTTCCTCGGCCAGCGTCATACGCGCCATAGCCTCGTCGCCCCAGCGCCGCACCGTCGGCGCAATGCGCACATGGGGCAAGGCGAACAGCATTTCAAGTGCCCCTGCCCCCACCTGTTGCGCCAGTATATGATAGAGCGGCGGCAGCGCAGAACCAGTGGCGGGCGCAGGTTTTTCCCCTGCCTGTTCCGCATCGGGATAGGGGTCGTAATCGCGCATTTCCGCCTCGTCCTCCATGCCCTCATACCCTTCGGGCACGAACCGATCATCGAAATAGCTTTCGTCATAATCGGGAATTTCGGGCATGTCGGAGTCGTCCGCAATATCGGGCAGGTCCGCAATATCCTGCATATCCGACATGTCGGACAGGCCCGGCATGTCTGGCGATGTATCCCGTGACGCAGACGCGGGTTCGCTTGTGCTGCCGGGGTCCAGCGCCGCCATATCCAACCGCAACAACATGTCGCGCACCGCAGCCATCGCCGCATCCAAACAGCGCATCCGCTCCAGTTGCGCCTCGAATTCCTCGATCAGGGAGGGTGTGCAGATCAAGGTGGCCAAAATCACCCCCTCGCGCAGGCGTTCCATCGTGTGGGCATCGCCCCCCGATGCCAAAGCGGATGCAACCGTGCTGGAAACCGGCACCGGCGCGGCTTGCCATTTGCCTGCACCCCGCGCTTTCCAGTTGCCCTTGCCCTGCTGGCCCTGCGCCACCCAGGGCCGTTTCTGGAATCCTTCGTTTCCGGCATCGCGGCGGCGGGTGCCAAACAAGTCCTCGCGCAGCGCCTGCACCGCATCCCCGTAATGACGCCGGATCGACGGGTCGCGGATCAGCCGGATTTTTTCGCGCAGCGCCTTGTCCAGACCGGCGCGGCGTTCGGGGCTGTCGAATATTTTTCCTTCGGTTTCGCGCTGCCACAGCAGGTTGACCATGGGCACCGCGCCATCCAGCACCTCTTGCATGGCGCTGGCCCCCTTGGCCTTGATCAAATCGTCAGGGTCCAACCCTTCGGGCAGAATTGCAAAACGCAGCGCCTGACCGGCCTCTAACAGCGGCAGCGCAATATCAATCACCCGCATCGCGGCGCGAATGCCGGCCTTGTCACCATCCAGCGCGATCACCGGTTCGGGGGAAATGCGCCACAACATCTGCAACTGGGTTTCCGTTACGGCCGTGCCCAGCGGCGCAACCGTGGCGTTGAACCCCGCCGCCGACAGGGCGATGACATCCATGTATCCTTCGGCCACCACCAATGTCTGGCCCTTGCCCGCCGCCTCTCGGGCGGGGCCTTGGTTGTATAGGGACCGGCCCTTGTCAAACAGCGGGCTTTCCGGCCCGTTCAGGTATTTCGCCCGCGCGTTCGGGTCCATCGCGCGCCCGCCGAAACTGATGCAACGGCCACGCGGATCACGGATCGGAAACATAATGCGACCGCGAAACCTGTCATATGGCGCACGCCCGTCATCGGGGGTGGCGGCCAGCCCCGCCTCGATCACCTTTTCCGCCGGAATGCCCTTTTGCGTCAGATGCGCCAGCAGCGCGTTGCCTTCGGGGGCGAACCCGATTTCGAAACGGTCACGGGTGGCGGCATTCATGCCCCGCTTGTCCAGATAGGCCCGCGCCGCAGTGGCCGCCGCGCCGCCCAGTTGCATCCGGTAGAATTTCACCGCCGCTTCGGTGATATCCGACAGGGCATCGCGTTTCTGTGCCTTTTGGGCTGCGGCCGCATCGCGAGCGGGCATCTGCATCCCTGCCTCGGATGCCAGAATGCGCACGGCCTCCATGAAATCCACGTTTTCGGTTTCGCGGATAAACGAAATCGCATCACCCTTGGCGTGGCAGCCGAAGCAATAGTAAAACCCCTTGCGGTCATCGACATGAAAAGAGGCGCTTTTTTCCTGATGGAAAGGACAAGGCGCCCACATGTCGCCCTTGCCCTGATTTGATTTTCGCTGGTCCCACATCACTTTGCGCCCGACAACCTGAGACAGGCTGACGCGTGTGCGCAATTCATCCAGAAAATTCGGTGGCAGACTCATGCAGCGTATATAAGCCCAGCGCAGATCAATCAAAAGCCCCGATCCCGCCAGTCGGCCCAGTTCCACGCGAAACAGAGGTTCAGGCAGGGGGGCAGATTGCGCCCCCCCGTTTTATACAACTTTATACAACCGCAGGCACGCTACAGCCCCTTGGCGCGGTAACTGGCCGCAACCCGTTCGATCGCCACGATAAAGGCGGCAGTGCGCAGATCCGGCACATCATCACGCCCGTGCCATACCTCGCGGATGGATTGATAGGCCGTGCGCATGGTGTCATCCAGACCGGACCGCACCAGCTCCAGCTCATCCGCGCCTTTCAGGTATTTATCCTTGAATTCGGGGCGCAGCGACCAGGCATCGCCAAGGTATCGGTCCAGGCGTTCCAACTCGTCCACCACCAATTGGTGGCGCGCTTCTTCTTGGCGGCGCTGCATCCGGCCAAAACGGATATGGGACAGGTTTTTCACCCATTCAAAGTAACTGACAGTCACCCCGCCAGCATTCGCAAAAGCATCAGGGATAATCACCGTGCCCTTGCGCCGCAGTATTTCATCAGCCGAGGCGGTGATTGGCCCGTTCGCGGCCTCGATAATCAACCGCGCCTTGATCATGCCCGCATTGGCCGCGTGAATCGCCCCCTCCATCGCGGCAGGGATCAGGATGTCGCAGTCTTCTTCCAGAATTTCGGCACCATTGCTCACGAATGTCGCATCGGGGTAACCCGTCACACCGTCATGTCGCGCAATCCATTCGCGCAGCGCATCAATATCCAGCCCTTCGGGATTGCAGACCGCGCCGTCGCGTTCGACCACGGCAATCACCTTGGCCCCGTCTTCCTGACTTAGGAATTTGGCTGCGTGATACCCCACATTGCCCAGCCCCTGAACAATCACGGTCTTGCCTTCCAACCCGCCCGTCAGTTTGGCCATGGCAATATCTTCGGGGTGGCGGAAAAATTCACGCAGGGCGTATTGCACGCCGCGCCCTGTGGCCTCGACCCGCCCGGCAATGCCGCCCGCATTCAACGGTTTGCCCGTCACGCAGGCCTTGGCGTTGATGTCGGTGGTGTTCATCCGCGCATATTGATCGGCAATCCATGCCATTTCGCGTTCGCCCGTGCCCATATCGGGGGCGGGCACGTTCTGGCTGGGATGGATCAGGTCACGCTTGATCAGCTCATAGGCAAAGCGGCGGGTGATCAGCTCCAGCTCGTGATCGTCCCATTGGCGCGGATCAATACACAATCCGCCCTTTGATCCGCCAAAGGGCGCTTCGACCAGCGCACATTTATATGTCATCAACGCCGCCAGCGCCTCGACCTCGTCCTGATTGACCGATGTGGCGAACCGGATGCCGCCCTTGACCGGCTCCATATGTTCGGAATGCACAGACCGATAGCCGGTAAAGGTCTGCATCTGCCCGCGCAGCCGCACACCAAACCGCACCGTATAGGTGGCATTACACACCCTGATCTTCTCTTCCAGTCCCGGTGGCAGATCCATCAGCGCCACCGCGCGATTGAACATCAAATCCACACTTTCGCGGAAACTTGGCTCCGCCTGCATCACGCCATCGGCCATGGTCACTTCTCCCTCGGGGCGCGTTGCCCCGTCCTGTTGACGCCTTAATTTTGCACCAAGGACTTAGGATGAGGTTAACAGATTCCCGCCATCCTCCCCCCACTGACAAAATTTCCGGCGTGTCCCGGCTCACTTTGCCGCGATTACCCCGCGCAGCGAAGCCAATAGCGCCTCTATAACATGATTGTCCGCGATCTCGCACCCAAAGGTCTTAATTTGTCCTTAAGCTGCCAAAATTACGCCTTTTTCTTCGTGCAAAAGATGCTCTGCAATACCTGCATTTGTTGGCAGGGAACGGTCATTCCGGCCGAGAGAGGTGAGTAACATGCGAAACGCGTGGGAAAATGAAAAAGCGATGCTGGCCGCGGGAACCGCGGACCAAGCACTTGATCTGAAATCAGGTCTGGCAACGCATCTGAAAGCATTCCGCCGGAACGAGGACGGGGCTGTCGGGTTCATCCTCTCCATCGGAATAATGTTGTCCATCATGATTGTGGGCGGGCTTGGCATCGACTTTATGCGCCATGAACGCGAACGGGTGCGTATGCAAAATACGCTGGACCGTGCCGTGCTGGCCGCCGCCGATCTGGATCAGGAACTGGACCCCGCCGCCGTGGTCGCCGACTATTTCGCCAAGGCCAATGTGCGCGGCAATGTGTCAGGCACCAACATTGACGCCGGTCTGAATTATCGCACCGTTTCCGCCACCGCCTCTGGTCCGCTGGATTCGATCAGCATGGCAGGTTCTGCGATGCCCGATGTGCTTGCCTCCTCCGAAGCAGAAGAACGCATCAACAAGGTCGAAATTTCGATGGTGCTGGATATTTCCGGCTCTATGGCCACCGGCAGCCGCATTTCAAACTTGCGTCAGGCTGGCAAAACCTTTGTCGATACGGTGCTGGGCACAGGTATGGGCGGGCAGGTTTCGATTTCGCTGGTGCCCTATTCGGAACATGTGAATGCAGGCCCGGACATCATCAACCGCTTGTCCTATAACTATATGCACAACTATTCGCACTGTCTGGAAATCCCCAACAGCGAATTCGGCTCTGCCTCGTTTGACACCGGCCGCCGCTATGATCAGGCGCAGCACTTCCAGTGGAACTCGGGCAGCCGCAACGAGGTCGAAGACACCGTTTGCCCGCAATATTCCTACGAACGCATCCGCCCGATGAGCCAGGACGCGAACGCGCTGAAAACCCAGATCAACGATCTGGAACCGCGTGCGGGCACCGCGATCTATATGGGTATGAAATGGGGGGTCGCCTTTCTTGATCCGTCGATGCAGAGCATGGTTTCCAGCCTGTCGTCCGCTGGCATCGTTGACCATGAATTCAATGGTCGCCCCTCTGCCTATACCGACCCGGACACGCTGAAAACCGTGATCCTGATGACGGATGGTATCAACTCGAACTCCAACCGGATCAACTCGCGTTACTACCAGACCCGTTACAACCATCAGGACCACTGGGCGCGCTATAACTTCCAATGGTATCTGAACAACTATGTGAACTCGCGCGACCGTAGCAACTGGGACTACCAACACATGAGCACAAGCACCGCCAACAGCCTGCTGGACAACATCTGCGACGCCGCCAAGGAAAAAGGCATCGTGGTCTGGTCGATCGGGTTCGAGGTGGACAGCACCGGTGCCGACATCATGCAAAACTGCGCATCCAGCCCCGCCCATTTCTTCCGCGTCGAAGGTGTTGAAATCACCGAGGCATTCCGCACCATCGCCCGCCAGCTGAACCAGCTGCGCCTGACACAGTGAGGACCGACATGACACATTCCATGTTTTCCCGGCTCAAGCAGCGCATCAAACGGTTTCGTGCCGAACAGGATGGCTCGCAAACGGTCGAATTCATCACCGTGCTGCCGTTTTACTTTTTCTTCCTGTTCTGGGGGGTCGAGGTGGGCCTGAGCACCCTGAAAAACACCGAGCTGGAACGCGCCTTGGACATGACAGTCCGTGACATCCGGCTGGGCACAGGGGCCGCGTTCCAACACGACGACATCAAGGATGCGATCTGCGACCGCATGGCCATCGCCAAAAACTGCGAAGCCAACCTGCAACTGGAAATGATCACCCGTGATCTGCGCAACTGGTCCGCACCGCCCGCCGATGCCAACTGCATCGACCATGCCGAAGAAAGCAACCCGGTGCGTGCCTTCAACAACGGTGGCGACAACCAGTTGATGATCCTGCGCGCCTGCCTGAAGTACAAACCCGTGCTGCCCTGGACCGACATGGCCGAAATCATGGAAGCAAATGGCGACAGCTCCGGCTACAGCCGTATGATCGCCTCCTCTGCTTTCGTGCAAGAACCCCGTTGAGGAGAGAGAGCATGACATTCCAACCCCGACTTTCCAACGACCGGCACAATGCCACGCAGTCTGGCGGCCTGATGCGCCGCACGGCAACGCAGCTGGGCCGCCGCCTGTCCCGTTTCCGCAAGGATGAAACCGGCGTTATGGCGGTCGAGGCAGCAGTGATCGCGCCCATGCTGGCCGCCGCCGTTCTGTCCTCCTTTGCCTTCTTTGACGGGTTCCGCGCCTCGGGCGTCAACATGAAAGCCGCCTATACGGTGTCCGACATGATTTCGCGGGAAACGGATTTCATCAACGATGAATATCTGGATGGCGCTTTGGGCCTGTTCAATTTCCTGTCCAAATCACAGGATTCCGCCAAAATGCGGGTCACCGTGGTGCGCTGGGACGGCAACAACAACATCTATAAACTGGACTGGTCCAAGGTGCGCGGCGGCCCCGCCGCACTCAGCAACACCGATGTGCGCAACATGGCCGACAAACTGCCCGTGATGGTGCATAACGAACGCATGATCCTGGTGGAAACATGGACCACCTACGACAGCTTCAAAGAGGTGTTCCCGCAGCAGGAATTCTATCACTACGTCTTCACCCGCCCGCGGTTCGCCCCGCAAGTGGTCTGGAGCGACGACGCCTGATCATACGCGTTCCCTGGCGCGAAAATAACAAAAGGCCGGGCATTGCGCCCGGCCTTTTGCCGTTTTTCCCATGGCGCAATCGCCGCGCTAATCCTTGACCACCCGCATCTGGATCATTTCCGCCAGCGCCTTGCCCGCGCCCGCCTGTGTCACACCGCCGACCCCCACGCGTTTGCCATGGGCCCAGAACAGGCCCGGCTGCCAGCGCCGCGTGATGCGTTTGCGCAACCGTAATGTGAACCCGTTGGACGGTTTCACCGCCAGCGCACCGCGATCAACCGATGTGATGTTGGACAGTTCGGTGATCACGCGGCCCTCTCCGTCCAGCAGCGCGGTTTCGGTCAGCACCAGCCGCCCCTTGGTGGCCTGCCCCAGCAGGGTGGCCAGCATGAAAACGCCCAGACCCAGCGCGAACATCACAAACCGCCAGCCCAGCGCCGCCTCATGGCTTTTCCACGCCAGCACGCACAACAGCACGCCCAGCGCATACAGAACCGCCAGCGCGAAATAGCGCCGTGCGGGTGCGGCGCGCAGTTCAAACAGGCTGCCATCGGGGCGCGGTTCCATGCCCATGGCACCGACATCGCCAAACCCCGGATCTGTTCCCAAATTATTCGTCATCGCGCACACCCCCTGCCCGTCCCTGTTGCTGCCCAACGGGTTGCACCGGATCGTATGAAAACACAAGGCCGTTGGACACGCGCAGCCCCGCAGCAGCGCAAACGCCCGCCTAAACCGATACGGATTTGCGCACCATATCCCAATAAATCTGTTCCACCTGTTCCACGCTTAACCGCCCCGCCTGACGATACCAGGTCGTGACCCCCGTCAACATGGCAATCACCGCCAATGTGGCCACCTTGGAATCCGCCACCTGAAACTGCCCCTCCGCCGCGCCCGCACGCAGAATGCGCTCTAGCGAGTCCTCGTATTGGCGGCGCTGCCCCTCGATCACCTCGAAGTTTTCGGGGCTCAGGTTGCGCAGCTCCATATAGGCGATGAAAACCGCCTCGGGGCGGGCCAGATGGAACCGGATGTGAAACCGCGTGAACTGTTCCAGCTGCGCCAGCGGCGTGTCGCCTGTCAGCGCCTGCTCCAGTGCCATCATCAGCGCATCCATATGGCCGCGCATCAACCCGAACAACAGCGACTGTTTGTCAGGGGTGTAATTGTATAGCGCACCGGCCTGTAGGCCCACGTCACCCGCGATCTGGCGCATGGAAACAGCGGCAAACCCGTGCTGCGCAAACAGGCGCAGGGCCGCGGCCTCGACCCTTGGGCCGGTGATTTCGGAATGTGATCCCTGCGTGCGCGCCATGGCGCCCAACTTAACTGAACGGGCGTTCAGATCAAGCGCGATCCGCCCCGACCCTTGCGCATGATCCGCCACTGGGGCAACAAGGGCAGGCAACACAAACCAGCCGGACCCGAAACCACCCATGCAAATGCGCCCCAGCCTGATCATATGCACGGTTCTGGCCTCCAGCCTGCTGGCGGGCTGCACCGATATGCCCGATCTGGATGACCGCCTGATCCCCGCCGCCCGATCCGCGCCCTATCCGGCGCTGGTGCCGGTGGAACCGCTGCTGGCACAGGCCAGTGCCGACCAGCAAATCACCGATGATACCGCGCCCGCGCTGCAATCGCGTGTGGCGGGGCTGCGCGCCCGTGCGGCCCGCCTGCGCGGCAGTGTGGTTGATGGCAGCACCCGCAGCCGCATGGGCAACGGGGTCGATACCACGGGGCTGTGACACGCCCGAAAACCGGGCAAACCCCGCCCCTGTCACGCCCTTGCACCGCACTGCGACAAAGCCGCGTTGCACCCTTTCGCCAATATCGCTAAACCCGCCGCCAGATCACTTGTAATTTGACCGAACGGAGGCCCCGATGACCCAACCCCTGCGCCTAGGCATTGCCGGATTGGGCACCGTTGGTATCGGCGTTCTGCGCATCATCCGCCAGCAATCGGCCCTGCTGTCCGCCCGCACGGGCCGTGACATCACCGTCACCGCCGTATCCGCCCGCAGCAAGGGCAAGGACCGCGGCCTGCCCCTGACCGCCTACGCATGGGAGGACGACCCCGTTGCACTGGCCACCCGCGACGACGTGGATGTCTTCGTCGAACTGATGGGCGGCGCCGATGGCCCCGCCAAAGATGCCACAATCGCCGCCCTGCGCGCTGGCAAGGACGTGGTCACCGCCAATAAGGCAATGCTGGCCATGCATGGTCAGGAACTGGCCGAACTGGCCGAGTCCGAGGGCGGTGTCATCAGATACGAGGCCGCCGTGGCCGGTGGCATCCCGATCATCAAATCCCTGATGGAATCGCTGGCAGCAAATGATATCGCCCGCGTCATGGGGGTGATGAACGGATCGTGCAATTATATCCTGACCCGCATGGAAAGCGCGGGCCTGACATACGAGCAGGTGTTCGACGAGGCCAACGGGCTTGGCTACCTCGAGGCCGACCCCGAACTGGATGTGGGCGGCATTGATGCGGCGCATAAACTGGCGATCCTGTCGTCGATTGCATTCGGCACCCGCGTCGATTTCGCAGGCGTCGAAATCGAAGGCATCGGCCGGATCAAGATCGAAGACATCCGCCAGGCCGCCGATATGGGCTATCGCATCAAATTGCTGGGCGTGGCGCAGATGACAGGGCGCGGGCTGGAACAGCGCATGTCGCCCTGCCTTGTCCCCGCCGATTCGCCGCTGGGCCAGTTGGAAGGCGGCACCAATATGGTGGTGGTCGAAGGCCACGCCGTGGGCCAGATCGTGCTGCGCGGCGCGGGCGCAGGCGAAGGCCCGACCGCATCCGCCGTCATGGGCGATGTCTGTGATATTGCGCGGGGTTTCCGGCTGGCGACCTTTGGCCAGCCTGCGGCGACGTTGAAATCCGCGCCATCGGCGGTATCGGCAACCCCTGCGCCCTATTATTTACGCATGGGCCTGCTGGACCGCCCCGGCGCATTGGCCAAGGTCACGGCGGCGCTGGGGGATGCGGGGGTTTCGATCCACCGGATGCGCCAGTATGACCATGTCAACGAACAGGCGCCTGTGCTGATCGTCACCCATAAAACCACCAGCGCCGATCTGGCCGTGGCCCTGGACAAACTGAACGCCCTGCCCGTGGTGGTCGAACATCCGGTTGCCCTGCGCATCGAAAGCGTATGATCGCGGGGTCTGTGCAGATATCCGGCGTTGCGGGGGGGCTGCCCGCCCCCCGCCCATTTGCTGTGCAAATGACCTCCCCCCGAAGGTATTTAGAGAACAGTGAAAGCAGGGCGGCATGAGCTATCTCGGTGTTGGTGCATCCCTGACGGGGCGGCGCTGGGTTGGTCCCGGGGTCGAGGTCGAGCGCAGGACCGAGGCATTGGTGCAGCAAACCGCCCTGCCCGCGCCCCTCTGTGCCGTGCTGGCGCGGCGCGGCGTGGAACCGGCCGATGTGCCTGCGTTCCTGGACCCGAAACTGGGTGATCTGTTGCCCGACCCGCTGACCCTGCTTGATATGGGCACGGCGGCAGCGCGTTTTTTGCGGGCGGTCAAGGCGCGCGAACGTATCGCGATTTTTGCCGATTACGATGTTGATGGCGGGTCATCCGGCGCCCTGTTGGTCTGGTGGCTGCGTGCCATGGGGCGGCAGGCCACGTTATATGTGCCCGACCGCATCGACGAAGGATACGGGCCCAATGATGCCGCCATGGCCGAACTGGCCGCAGCGCATGACCTGATCATCTGTGTGGATTGCGGCACGCTGTCCCACGGGCCGATTGCGGCGGCCAAGGGCGCGGATGTGATCGTGCTGGACCACCATTTGGGCGGGGAAACCCTGCCCGATTGCCTGGCCGTGGTGAACCCGAACCGACAGGATGAAACCGGCGATCTGGCGCATCTCTGCGCCGCTGCTGTGGTGTTTCTGATGCTGGTGGAATCCAACCGCCAGCTGCGCGGCGATGGCGTTAAGGGGCCAGACCTGATTGCCCTGCTGGATCTGGTGGCGCTGGCCACCGTGGCCGATGTTGCGCCGCTGATCGGTGTGAACCGTGCGCTGGTGCGTCAGGGGCTGAAAATCATGGCGCGGCGCGACCGTCCCGGGCTGGTGGCGCTGGCCGATGTGGCGCGGATGGACCGTGCGCCCTCGTCCTACAGTTTGGGGTTCATGCTGGGGCCGCGCATCAACGCGGGCGGGCGCATCGGTCAGGCCGATCTGGGGGCGCGGCTCTTGTCCTGTGACAACCTAGCCGAAGCGCAATCCATGGCCGAACGTCTGGACCAGTTGAACACGGAACGCCGCGAGGTCGAAACCGCCGTGCGCGCCGCCGCCATGGCGCAGGCCGAAGACCGCGGGCTGGATGCGCCGCTGGTCTGGGCCGCAGGCGAGGGCTGGCACCCCGGCGTGGTCGGCATTGTCGCTGCGCGGCTTAAGGAATCGACCAACCGCCCCGCCATCGTGATCGGGCTGGAGGGAGACATTGGCAAAGGATCGGGGCGATCCGTCAGCGGCGTCGACCTTGGCGCACAGATCCAGAAACTGGCCGCCGAGGGCCTGTTGATCAAGGGCGGCGGGCATAAAATGGCCGCAGGGCTCACCGTGGCGCGGGACCAGTTGGAACCCGCCATGGCCCGCCTGTCGGAATTGCTGGCCAAACAGGGGGCGGGCACGGGTGGCCCTGCCGACATCCGGCTGGACGGCATATTGATGCCCGGTGCGGCCACGCCCGAACTGGTGGCGCAGATCGAACAGGCGGGGCCGTTCGGCGCATCCGCCCCCGCGCCGCGTTATGTGCTGCCCGATATGCGCATCCTGCATGCCCGTCGCGTTGGCGATTCCCACCTGAAAATATCGTTCGGAGATGGCATGGGCGCGCGCATGGATGCGATCTGTTTTGGTGCCTATGACGGGCCACTGGGTGCGGCGCTGGAAAACCACGGCGGCGCGCGGTTCCACCTTGCGGGCCGGATCGAACTGAACGAATGGCGCGGCCGCCAATCCGTGCAACTGCGGCTGGATGATGCCGCCCCTGCCGCCTGATTTCACGTGCAAATCCTCCCGCCCTGCCACCGTGCAAAATTTTCTGCACAAAGGGCGAAATTTTGCTTGCACCAATCCGGCCCTTTGCCTAAAAGCCGCTTCACGCCAAGCGCGGCCCGTTCGTCTATCGGTTAGGACGTCAGGTTTTCAACCTGAAAAGAGGGGTTCGACTCCCCTACGGGCTGCCACTTTTCCACGGCACTCCACCGCGAAATACAGGCGTTATCCCCCGATCCATCCACATGCCCGCGCTGCGCGCAGATCAGCAATCGACCGCCCGCACCACAGCGTCATACACGGGTTATACAGTGGTTATACAGCCGATATGCGGCAGTTCATGCACAGCTGTCGGCAGCACCGTTGAACAGCGCCGTGAACCCGTCGACCTTTCATCGGCACAAATAGCAAATACGGGACAGGCGGCGCCATATCCGCGACCACAGGCCATGCATCATTGACCGTCTCAAACGACAAACCCGCAACGCGGCCCACACTGTCATGCGCATCAGTCAAATCCGCTATCGCCGTGCAGCGCATGGGGCAATCCGCTTTACCACCCTGCCATAACCCCCTTGCATCAAATCGCCCGCACCGTTAGACAGCGCCCACCACCACAGTGTGGCCCGTTCGTCTATCGGTTAGGACGTCAGGTTTTCAACCTGAAAAGAGGGGTTCGACTCCCCTACGGGCTGCCACTTTTCCCTATAAATATCCCGTTTTTGCCGCGTCATTGCCGCGTCACAAAACCGTGCCATAACCTTGGCGGGATGTCGCCGCAGCGCACCTAACGCAAGGGTTGCATGGCCCGCGACTTTGCGCCACGATCACCGCATTGGTACGGGAGTTTTCCAATGGTGAATATTTTCAAACAAGACGCCCGTATGGGCAGGTTGGCCACCGCCCTTGGTCCCGATATTCTGGTGCTGATGCGGTTCGAAGGCACCGACCGGCTGAACGCGCTGTTTGATTATCAGGTCGAAGCACTGGCCACCGCATCCGATCTGGATTTCGACGCGCTGATCGGCACCCATGCCACCGTTACCCTGCTGTCGCATGACGGCAGCGAACAGCCCTATGACGGCATCATAACCGAAGCCCGCTGGCTGGGCGTGGGCGAAAACGGCCACCGCTATCGCCTGACCCTGAAACCATGGGCGTTTCTGGCGTCCTTGCGCCGTAACCAACGGATATTCCACGAACAAACCGTGGTCGATATCCTGACCACCCTGCTGGGTGAATACAGCGATGCGGGGGGGCTGACCAACCTGTTGTCGGGCGACTATCCGGTGCTGGAATATACCGTGCAATACCGCGAATCCGATCTGGATTTCGCCACCCGCCTGATGGAACGCCACGGCATTTCCTATCATTTCCGTCATGGCGACGGCACCCACCAGATGGTGCTGACCGATGGCATCGAATCCCACGTTTCCATCGGTTCGCGCCCCTATCGCGCCTATGACGGCCACCATCAGGAACCCGAAGAACATTTCTGGGAATGGGCCCCCGCACGGCGTATCACCACGGGTGCCATCCGCCTGACCGATTACAATTTCAAAACCCCCATCGCCGCGATGGAGGTGGACCGCACAGGCGACGCCACCCACGCCCATGGCCAGATCGAAAGCTATGACTACCCCGGCGATTTCCCCGCACAGGGACGCGGCAAAACCGTGGCCGCCCTGCGCACCGATGGCGAACGCGGACAGGGCGCACGCATGGGCGCGGTGGGCGATATCACAGCCCTGACTGCGGGCTGTCAGGTCACCCTGTCGGGCGACAACGTGCCGGGGCTTGGCGCCGATTACCTGTGCCTGACCGCCACGCATTCCTATGTGTCCGACACTTACGGCACCGGCGGGCAGGACAGCGACGGCTACGCCTATACCGGCCATTACACCCTGATGCCTGCCACGGCACCGCTGACTCCCGAATTGAAAACCCCGCTGGCGCGGGTGCAGGGGCCACAAACCGCCGTTGTGGTCGGGGACGGCGAAATCGACTGCGACGAATACGGGCGCATTCTGGTCCGGTTCCACTGGGATCTGGACGCCGCCCATTCCATGCGCTGCCGTGTGTCGCAAAACTGGTCCGGTGGTGGCTGGGGCGGCATGGTCATCCCCCGCATCGGCATGGAGGTGGTGGTGGAATTCATCGAAGGCGACCCCGACAAACCGCTGGTCACCGGCTGCGTATTCAATGGCAAAAACGCCGCGCCCTATAAATTGCCCGACAACAAAACCCGCTCGGTGCTGCGCTCTGATTCCCATCAGGCCAACGGGTTCAACGAAATGACATTCGAGGATAAGACAGGCGACGAAAACCTGTTCATGCACGCGCAAAAAGACATGACAACCCGCGTGCTGCACGACCAGATCCAGCGCGTCGACCGCCATCAGGTGTCATCCACCGGCGGGCATAAAATGGTCGAGGTCGGCGGCAACCAGAAAACCGAAGTGGCCAAAGCCATGAACACCGTGGTCGGCGGGTCCGGCATGGGCGCGCTGACGCTGATGGTGTCCATGGCGGGGCTGGCGGCAAAAACCGGCAAGCTGGTCAAAGAGGGCGGCAAACTGGCGGGCGGCGGCGGCACCACCCTGCTGACATTCGCGGCAACGCTGGGGTCATCCGCATTGGGTTTTCTGGCAGGCGGCGGCAACGAGGGACGCAAGGGCGTGACCAGCGGCGCATCCAACAAGGGCGACGCGGGCGACGCCCTGCGCAAATCCGGCACCAAACTGGGCGATTCCGGTGGCGGGCTGTTCACCCTGCCCGGCGTGATGAACACGGTCGTAGCCAATTTCCGCTCTGACACCACGGGGGTTGCCGCGGTGGAACAGGTCGGGCTGACCAAGGTGGTCAACGTCGGCGCATCCGCCGTTGAATCCGTGGGCAAAATCAAAAAACTGACCGTGGGCGAGGATTACGACATCGAAACCAAGAAATCCATTTTCGCCCGCACCGTGAAACACACCCTGACCGCCAAGGAAAAATTCGTGATCGCTGGCCCCGGCGGGTCGATCACCATCGACAATGGCGGCATCACGATCAAGGCCCGCACCCTGAAAATCAAATCGCCATCGGTTGATTTTTCATCAGGGTCGCCCGCGCAAACCGACGCGCTGAAAACCAAAAAGGCCTTTGCCCAGGAATGTCAGGCATCATCGACCGGCAAAAAATAATGACCAGCCAAACACCGTGATTTACCATTGCTCAACCACGTAACCCATTGGAATAAAACACCATGCTGTCGCGTTTCATATATTTGACCAGCACCGCCCGGCCGCCGCTTTCGCCACAGAAAATGGTGGCGCATCTGGGAAATGCCCTGAACGTGCCCGCACCCAACCGGCTGGAATATGGCGACAGGTCCAGCTTTGATTTCTACACGCGCGGTGAAAACGGGTTGCACTGGGCCATGTTAAACGGCGAATTCTGCCTGTCCTGTGACCTGAATTTGCAAGGCATCGAACTGCCTGCGCTGCTGGCCAGATTGCGGGACCTATCCAACAACGGCTTTCGTATCGCATTGCCTGATAACACGGCCCCCCTGCCCGATACCTATATCCTGTTTGATCAGGGCGCGGCCTTTAGCACTCAGGCCGAACTGGATGAAAACGCACAGGAACTGCACCTGATTGGCACCCCGCAACCGATCCCGTCAAAGGCGCCTGCATGACCGCTCCCGCTCCCTCCTCCTCTATGCCGCACAGCGCGCTGGCCGCTGCCACGCCCGACCCCGCACCCGATCCGCAGGCGATACTGTCGGATGCGCTGGCACGCGCCATGCAGCCCCCATTGGGTGCGCAATTGTGGTTGATGGTTGATGCATCGGTCGATCCGATGATCCCTGTGATGCTGGAAGGGTTCAGTGATCAGGCGCGCTGTGTGTTTGACGGTGCCGCCCGCGAGGATCTGTCAGATGTCGCGCCATGGCTGGCCCCACTGGCCCCCGAAACCCCGCTATGGGATTACTATATAACCGAAATTCACGGGGCGGGCTGCGCCATCACCCTGCATTCCGACCTGCCCTTTGACCGGCTGAAAATCCAACTCAAACGCTTTTTCCGGGTCGAGGCCGAAGCCGCAGGCACATATTTCTTCAAATACTACCTGCCCGAACACCTGATCACCTATCTGCCTATTTTTTCCGATGAACAGCGCCACGGGTTTTTTCGCGGCATTCACGCCGCCTATGGCGAAGAGGGCGCGACCCTGCACCGCTTTGCGCTTGGCCCGCAGGGCGCGCTGCTGCATGACCGCCTGTCCATGCCACCCCGGCCCGATGAACAGGTGCCCGATCCACAGGTGCCCGTATGAGCATACGTTTCACCCGCGATCAAATGCTGACCCCGATCCGCGAGGATGCGGATTTCGCCCGCTGGTATGT
This sequence comes from Paracoccaceae bacterium, assembly GCA_050633465.1. Classification (GTDB taxonomy): domain Bacteria; phylum Pseudomonadota; class Alphaproteobacteria; order Rhodobacterales; family Rhodobacteraceae; genus UBA3069. Next base: position 291,054 of record JBOEGO010000002.1, read on the forward strand.
GGACGAATTTATGAAAACATGCCTGACGCAATACTGGCTGTCGGTGTCCGATGACGGCAAACACGAAATGGTGCTGAACGGGCGCGCACAGGCCCGCGCCTATGGCATCGGCGATATTGAATCGCAGACGCATTTCATCACCTTTATGTGGACCATCGGCCCCAATTTCCACCTGCAACCGGGATTTGCCGAAATCGCGGCCAATCGCCAATTGACAGGCCCGGATAAAATCAACCGGTTCTATGATCTTCCCGCCGATCAGGCCACCGCCGCCATCCATGCCGCCGATGACCGTTATTGGTATCCCGAAATGATTGCCACGCTGAAAACCCGCGGGGAAATGACATGAGCAGCTATCTTGACGCCGAGGGCGTGAATACCGCCCAAACCCGCACCGCCTATGGCGAATTGCAGCAGTTGAATTCGCAATACGGCGAATTGGCGGGCGACATCGGCCTTGCGGGGGCATCCATGTTGCCGCCCCCCGCAGGCACCGCCGCCGATGTGGTGTCAATCGGGCGCTCGCTGTGGAAGGGCAACTGGGGGGATGCGCTGTTTGATGTGGTCGGGCTGGTGCCGCTGGGTGGGGACGCGATCAAAGGCACCCGTTTGGCCAATAAACTCAATGACTTCCGCAAGGCGCTGGATGTGGCCAATTCCGGCATGGCCCGCGCGCTGGATGGCACCAAACGCGCCGCCGCCAAATATTGGGACGATATAACAGCCGCCAACCGCCAGAAATATCAGGATGCGCTGGACGCCTGCGACGGCACCCGCGCCTGCCGCGAACTGGCCGCCGCCAAGAAAGGTAAACAATACGAATCCACTCCGAAATCGGGTAAAAACGGCGAATGGGTCAGCGGTGAACGCGGCGATGGCGTGTGGCAACCAAACAATGGCAGCCCCGCAATCCCCTATAAAAACGGCTTTCCCGACTATTCCGGCGTGCGCGAAGGCGCGGTGGATATCCCGATGCGCGGCAACCGCTCTTACAACTCTGAAACCGGCGATTTCGGCCTGGCCGAGGACGCCTATATCAAACAAAACGGCAGCCTCCCCGCTGGCTATGACGAGGGCAATTTCACATGGCACCACCATGAAAACGGCGTCACAATGGAACTTGTCCCCACCTCCAGCCACTCGACCTCGCGCCACACGGGTGGCGTTTCTGTTCACTCCGGCTCTCATGCCGAAGGTTTCTAAAACCATTGCCATCAATCGGACCGCACCATGAAAATCATCCCGAAAAACGCTGACGCCACTGCCCTGCCCTTTGCCCTGCCCGCCGATTATGCGGGGTTCATGGCGCGCTATGGCGGTGGCTGGGTGTTTCCCAACCATGTCAGGATAACGGATCCCGAATTTGTTGATATCACCGGCTATGACATTGCTGCGGTTCAATATTTCCTTGATCCCGAACGCCTGATGAATGATCTGAACACCGCCCGCGAAACCAATTCATATCCCGACGGGTTCATCCCTGTCGCCGCCATCCACACCGGTGATGTGGTGCTGATGGCGCTCACCGCCGATCCGGCAATGAATGCCCCGAACGGCAGCATCTGGATCTGGCCACGCAACATGGATCTGGAATGGGGCGACGAGGCCAACAACCGGATCTTCCCCATCGCCGCCTCCTTTAGCGCGCTGCTGAACGGGTTCTACTTCGAAGAGGACGAAGGCATGCCCCCGCCATGGCGGCGCATGGCATCGCCCGATGATGCCCCCGCCATCGACCTGATCCTGTAACCGCGGCGTAAACTGGTTTAGCAACATGAGCTTCCCCATCCAAACCGCAGCCACCTTTCCCGAGGCATGGCCGGACGCGCTGGCCGCGCTGGCCCCGCGCAGGGAAAGCCTGACCCTGTCGGTGGATGATGCCATGGTGCTGGGCGGTTTCACCCCCGAATTCTGCCGCGAAATGGCGTATTTCAAGGCCGCGTTTTTCTCTGACACGCTGCTGGATGCGCTGTCGCAACATCTGGCCGGGTTTGAAAACGGCGCCATGCCCCGCACCGGTTATTGCAGCTGGAAAGGGTCCACCCTGCTGCACCAGCCCTGCCGCACGATGCACGACCTGCTGGGCATTATCACCCGCCCCGATCCTCGCGTGGCGCGGGCGCTGATGGTGCAACTGGCCACGGATGATGCGATCCACATCCACCTGCGCGACTGGCGCGACATCGCCCCCTGGGCTGAATTTCGCATGTTTTTCGATGCTGGCGCGCTGCTGGGTATTTCGCAATATCGCCACCGCGCGTTTTTCCCCGAACTGGCTCGGAACGAACGCGATATCCGCCGCGCCATCGGGCGGTTTTTACCCGACCTGACCGACGCCCTGCATATGGACAGCGTGGTGGTCGATATCGCCATGCAACCGGATGACACTCATGGCCTGCGCGCCGAACTGATCGAGTTGAACCCCTTTGGCGCCATGACCGACCCCTGCCTGTTTGATTGGAAAAAACACGATTTCGACGGCGGGCTGCGCCTGACAACGGCCCATGCCGCAAGGACCGCGCCGCCACCTGAAACCGACGACATCTGGCGCATCTAACCCATTGTTACCTATGAAAAAGGGCAGGCGTTGCGGCCTGCCCTTTTCACGTTTCATGTCGCCAGTCGCTAAACCAGTGACGGCAACCAAAGCACGATCCACGGGAATGCCAGCAGCAACCCGATCGTCGCCGCATCGGCAAAGAAAAACGGCATCACGCCACGGAACACGTCCTGCACCGTCAGGTCGTCGCGCACCCCCGCGACCACAAAACAGTTCAAGCCGATGGGCGGCGTTATCAAACAGAACTCTGCCATTTTCACCACCAGAATCCCGAACCAGATGGCACACATCGGGCCGGACATGCCAAATGCCGAATCCGCGGCACTTACCGCCTCGCCACCGTTCAGTGCCATCACCGCGGGGTAAACCACGGGCAATGTCAGCAGCAGCATCCCGATCGCATCCATGAACATGCCCAGCACGGCATAGGCCAACAGGATACAAACCAGGGTCAGCATCGGTGATTGTTCCAGCCCCGAAATCCACTCGGCAAAGGCGCTTGGCAATTGCGCAAAGCCCAGGAAGCGCACATAGATCAGCACCCCCCAGATGATGGTGAAAATCATCGCCGACAGTTTCGCAGTTTCCAGCAAGGCGTCTTTCAATTCGGGCCAGCGCATGCCCTGAAACACTGCCATCAGGAACACCACGAATGCACCCAATGCGCCGCCCTCGGTCGGGGTGCCCCACGGGTCGCCGCCAAAGGGGTTATAGATGAAAAAGATGATGATCCCGACCACGAAAAAGATCGGAAAGGCAGGCGGCAAAGAGGCCAATCGCTGCCCCCATGTATAGCCGGTGATCCTTGGCCCGTAAGATGGCCAGATCACCGCCATGCCCACGATCAACGCCACATAGACGACAGCAGAAAATGCCCCCGGCACGAAACCGGCCAACAGCAATTTGCCCACGTCCTGTTCCACGATGATCGCATAGATCACCAATATGGCAGAGGGCGGGATAAGCGAGGCAAGCGTGCCCGCCGCCGCCACAACCCCTGCAGCAAAGCGTTTGTTATACCCCATCGCCTGCATTTCAGGGATCGCAATGCGTGCGAACACCGCCGATGTCGCCACCGACGCGCCCGACACAGCCGAAAACCCCGCCGTGGCAAACACTGTTGCAACAGCCATACCACCGGGCATCCAGCCCGCCCAACGCTTGGCGGCCTCGAACAAGGCTTTGGTCAGACCGGCGTAATAGGCCAAATAACCGATCAGGATAAACGTCGGGATCAGGCTGAGCGCCTGACTGGACACCTTGGCATGTGGTATCTGCCCAGCAGTTTTCACCGAAATGGTTAAGGCTTTGATAAATTTCGACGGGTCATAGCCGAATTTATTCCAGAATATCCACGTCAGCCCGACAAATCCGGCCAATGCGGCGGCAAATGCCACCCGCATGCCCAGAAACACGAACACCAACAGGCCGGCAGACACCCACAGACCAATATCAATCGCTTCCATCAGCGGGCCTCCTTATCCAAAGAACTTACATGAAGCGCCTCTTCGGCGGCCAGTTCTGCTGCCGACAATGGCAATGGCACCGCGATCGGGTTCGCTGCGCCCGTGACAATCGCGCGGCAATAGGCCCAGACCTGCAACAGCAACCGCAACGCCAACACGGAAAAAGCAATAGGTGCCAGTAACTTGGCTGGCCAGATTGGCATCCGGATATCAATCGTCGAATCGCGGCTCCATAGCGGCGCGGCCCAATCAAACGAGCGCGCAAAATGGGCCCATGACCCCCAGATCAGGAACAGAACCAACAGCAGCATCACCAGAACCGACACCAATTCCGCCATCCACAAAATACGCCCCCGCAATTTGCCGATCAGGATGTCCATGCGAATATGCCCGCCCAAACGTTGGGTATAGCTGACCCCCAAAAAGGCAATCAGCGGCATCGCCAGTTCGATCCAGTCCACATAGCCGGGCACTGGCCGGTTGATCAGATTGCGCCCGCCAACCGACACCACGGCCAGCAACATCAACCCGAAAACGGCCATTCCGCTGACCAGCGCCAGCTTGACCTCGATCTTCTCTAACCCTCTGTCCAGACGGCTTAAAACCGATCCGTCCTCCAGAACCGAAGCATTTCCCGCCATGGAAAATCCCCTTTCCTATGGTGCAATTGAAAAACGCCCGCCCCTCGCTGATGCAAGGGGCGGGCGCCATATGTCCCGTCAATCAAACTTAGCGTGTGCCGGCCAGCGTGGTGTCAACCAGATCCACCAACTCTTGCGCAGGGATGCCTTGGGCGTTCATTTTTTCAACCCAGGCCTTGCGCGCAGGCCCTGCCGCTGCATCGCGGAATTTGGCCAGCTCCTCGTCGGAATACATGACTTTTTGCACGCCTTTTTCGGCCAATACACCATCCCATTTCTTCAGGATCTCGCCGTATTGTGCCAGATATTCGGCCATTGCCTCGTCGATCGAGCTGTCCAGCGCGGTGCGCTCGGCATCCGAAAGCGAATCATAGGCATCGGTGTTCACAACCACAGGGCAGTTCACTGTGCCGGGGTTCAGGTTGGCCGTCCACCAATCGGCCTGATCAATGGTGCGATAGGCAAAATGCGCATGCTGTGCAAATGCCACCGTGTCCACCACACCCGATTCCATGGCGTTATAGGCTTCGGTTGCGGTGACCGATGTCGGCACCGCGCCCACGGTTTTGAATGCTTCGCCCAACCCGCCAGTGGCGCGCACCCGCATACCATTCATTTTTTCCACTGTGTCGCGCGGCTCGCCTGTGCCAACCAGATTGTATTGCGGCATGGGCGACGGCATCAACAGCTTGGCATTCCAGCGTGCCAGATCTTTGGCCACTGCGGGGTGCGCGTAAACCGCATTCGCCACCGCGACCTCTTCTTCCAGCGTGTTCACGCCAATGAACGGCAATTCCAGCACGGTCAGCGAGGGGTTTTTATCCTCGTGATAACCGGCGCAGAACTGCGCCATTTCAAAGGCACCAATCGAAATCCCGTCCAGGTTTTCCTTGTTCGAAGACAACCCGCCATAGCTGATCGCCAGCTTGAATTCGCCGCCGGTTTTTTCCTGCAGCAGCTCGTTCAGCTTTTCAATATGCGAGGTAAAAACCCGCGGCTTACCCCAGACAGATACGTTCCATTCGGTCGCAGCGGCCTGCGAAGCGAATCCAAAAGCAAGCGCCGCAACTGCGGCTTTCGACAGCATATTCATCTAGTTTCTCCCTGATCATGGCCACTCCTCGGGCCATTTCTGCTGGGGGAGGCTAGACAAGAAGTAATGGTATGCCAAGTGCGGAGTTCTGGGTATTTCCGACTGGAGGGCCGATTTTTCGCATCTTCTCGCTATGGCTGCACCTCTCTGAATTATATCACCTATGCTGGCAGTGGGACTCTCTTGCGACCGACCCTGACAGAACTCCGTTTAAACAGGGTTAACAACGCCGGAGATACAGGTTTTTATGCCCTGAATAGCGTTAAAGCGCCCGCACCCCGCGCAACCGCAGCGCATTGACCACCACCAGCACACTGGACATGGCCATCGCACCAGAGGCCAGCATCGGTGACATCATCGGCCCGCCAAATATGGCCAGCCCCCCCGCAGCAACCGGTATCAGCGCCACATTATAGGCAAACGCCCAAAACAGATTCTGTTTGATATTTCGCATTGTTTTCATACTGATACGCTGCGCCGTTGCCACCGAGATCAGGTTTTGCGACATCAGAACCACGTCTGCCGCTTCCATCGCAACATCCGTGCCCGAGGCCAACGCAATACCCACATCTGCCGCGGCCAATGCTGGTGCGTCATTGATCCCGTCGCCGACAAAGGCAAGTGTTTTACCGTCCTGTTTCAATGCATTAACCGCATCCGCCTTATCCGTAGGAAGCACCTCGGCGGTGACATGGTCGATCCCCAGTTCACGCGCCACAAACTCCGCTGCTTGCTGGCTGTCGCCGGTGATCATGGCTGTCGAAATGCCATGGTCATGCAGGTTTTTTATCAGGGTTTCGGCCTCGGGCCGGATGCGATCGGAAATGGCCACCCCAGCGACGACATCATCATCGACAGACACCATTAACACCGTTTTCCCGGCGGCTGACCATGCATCAACTTTGCCGCGCAAACCACTGGGAACCAACCCAATAAACCGGTTCGAGCCGATGCGGACTTGATGCCCGCCGACATCGCCAGACAGGCCCTCACCGATATGCACCCGCATGGCATTCGCCTCGGGAACAGGCAGTTTTCGGGCCTCTGCCTCAGCCAAAATCGCCCGTGCAACGGGGTGTTCGCTTTTCGCCTCCAGTGCGGCAATCCATTGCAGAACCTCGTCTTTGGCAAACCCGCCCGTGACTGCAAAACCTGTCAATGCCGGCTTGCCTTCGGTCAGGGTTCCGGTCTTGTCAAATGCAATAATATCAACCGCTTGTAACCGTTGAAGCGCGTCACCACGGCGGAATAGAACTCCCAGTTCGCTGGCCCGCCCCGTGCCCACCATGATCGACATCGGCGTCGCCAGCCCCATCGCGCAGGGGCAGGCCACCACCAGCACAGACACGGCCGCAACCAATGCCAACCCGAAGGCGGGGCTGGTGCCGAACACCAACCAAAACACAAATGTTATCAAGGCTATAACCATGACGATCGGCACAAAAATGGCGGTGACCCGATCAACCAGTGCCTGTACCGGCAATTTCGCGCCCTGCGCTTCGGCCACGGCCTCCATGATCTGCGACAAAACCGTATTTCCGCCGGTCGCCGTGACCTGCACGACCAAGGGGCCAGCCCCGTTAACCGTGCCGCCAACCACTTGATCTTGTGCCATTTTCGAAACCGGAATGGGTTCGCCGGTGACCATGCTTTCGTCGATGTCAGAATGGCCTTCGACGATCACGCCATCCACCGGAACCCTGGCGCCGGGTTTGACCTCGACCCAGTCGCCCGGAACCAAGGAAGAAATACTAACCTCTTGCCATTCCTCGCCTTTTTTGACCCGCGCCTCGCGCACCTGCAATCCTGCCAGCCGCCGGATCGCCGCGCCCGCGCGTCCGCGTGCCCGTGCCTCCATCCAGCGCCCCATCAGGATCAGCGTCACAATCACCGCTGCCGCTTCGAAATAGACATCCCGCGTGCCTTGCGGCAGCCAGCCGCCCGCGAATGTGGCCAAGGTAGAAAAGGCCCATGCCGCGCTGGCCCCCATCACCACCAGCGCGTTCATATCCGGTGCGCGGTGCAATAACGCGGGCAGACCAAGCCGGAAAAACCGTTGCCCCGGCCATGCCAGAACTACGGTCGTCAGGATAAACTGCACCACCCAAGATGTTGTTATACCTATCGAATTTTCAACCCAATGATGGAATGCAGGCACCACATGCCCGCCCATGGCCAAAACCACCACCGGCAGTGTCAAACCCGCCGCCAGCAAGGTGTCCCGCTGCAATCCGGCCACCTCTTCCGCCTCGCGGGTTGCCGCCAGATCACCGCTCAATTGTGCCGTTGCCGTGTATCCTGCGCGCTTGACCGCAGCGATCAACATATCCGCCGTGACTGCGCCCGCGAAAAACTGCACCCGCGCCTGTCCGGTGGCAAGGTTGAATGCCGCCTGTTCAACGCCCGAAACCTGCGTCAACGCGCCTTCGATCCGCGCTGCACATGACCCGCAGGTTGCGCCGTCGACCTGCAGGCGCATGTCCTCTATTGCCGCAGGATATCCCGCCTTTTCAAGGGCTTGAGCCAAGATTTTAATGCTGCCTGTGCCCGCCATATCCACCTCGGCGCGCCTGGTCGCCAGATTGACCCGCGCCGCGCGAACGCCATCAACCCCGCTCAGCGCGGTTTCGGCGCGGCGCACGCAGCCGCCACATGTCATTCCGGTAACTTCAAGGCGCAGGGTCTGGGTCATGATATGTCCTCTCACTCACCCTACATGACGCCGCAACCCCGCTGAATTCAAGGGCACCACCCCCAGATTCCCATGCGCTATTCTGACACCATTGCCTCTGCTTCGGCGGCCAGCAGCGCGGCATTGCCACCTGCGGCTGTGGTATCGACGCAGACGTGGCGCTCCAACCGGCAGCGCGCCGCCAGATCCTCGCCGCAGGACAGCCCGATCAGCGCCCCATCGCGACAGGCAAGCCTTTGACGTGACACAGATTTATCCGCCACACCCGACCATAGCGCGACCAGGGCAACCCCGCGCAACCCGGCCAAGGCATCGCGTGGCAACACCCCGTCGATGCCCAGTTCCGGCGGCACTCCGGGGGCCACGGCCAAGGCAGGGCAGCCGTTCAATTCTGCGATACGCGCCTGCTGCTTGGCCTCCTCCCAGCTTGGCCCAAGGCACAAAACCACGCCGCGCCCGTGTTCCGACAAACGGTTCGATTCCCCCGTGGGGCCGGGCAAATCCGTGACTGACAATTGCGCCGCGCCGCGCGCCGCCAACCGATCCAGCCGTGCCTGCACCATGGCAACATCCGCAGCCGGACCATCCTGTTGCGCCCGCTCAATCGCGACCTGCGCCATAAATTGCGGCAAGTAATGCGGCCCGCCCGCCTTTGGTCCGGTCCCGGAAAGCCCTTCTCCGCCAAAGGGTTGGCTGCCCACAATCGCACCAATCTGGTTGCGGTTCACATATAGGTTGCCCACGCACAGCCGCTCGGCGATCTGTTCCACACGCCCGTCGATGCGCGTGTGCAACCCAAAGGTCAGCCCATAACCCGTGGCATTTACCGCATCCACCACTGCGTCAATCTCCTCCGCCTTGAATGTCGCAATATGCAGCACGGGGCCGAAAACCTCGCGCTGCAATGCCGCGATTCCGGGCAGGCGGATCAGAACAGGACCAAGGAAATGCCCCTGTTCCGGCGCATCCATCGCCTTGATCACGCGCCCCTCGGCCTTGGCTTGTGCAACATAGCCGCCAAAATCCGCCTTGGCGCGGGCATCAATCAGCGGGCCAACATCGGTGGTCATGTCCCATGGGTTGCCAAGGCGCAATTCATCCATCGCCCCGCTTAACATCTCGACAAAGGGACCGGCGATATCCTCTTGAATATACAGCATTCTTAGGGCCGAACACCGCTGGCCCGCCGATTGAAACGCTGATGCCACGATATCGCGCACCGCCTGTTCGGGCAGGGCTGTGCTGTCCACGATCATGGCATTCAACCCGCCGGTTTCCGCGATCAACATCGCATCCGGCGCCGCGTTTTCGGCCAGGGCGCGGTTGATCCCCTGCGCGGTTCCGGTCGATCCTGTGAAACAAACTCCGTCGATACGTGCATCCGATGACAGCGCCGCGCCCACCTCTGCCCCGTGCCCCGGCAACAGTTGCAGCGCATGGGCAGGCACCCCCGCATCCAACAGGATTTGCGCTGCCAGATGGGCGATCAACCCCGTCGCCTCTGCCGGCTTGGCCAATACCGCATTGCCCGTCGCCAGTGCCGCCGCAATCTGTCCGGTGAAAATCGCCAAAGGGAAATTCCATGGTGAAATACAGGCGATCCGCCCACGCGGCGCACCGTTATGCAACATGGCTTGCGCCGCATAATAACGCAAAAAATCAACGGCTTCTCGCAATTCGGCAATAGCGTCAGCGGGGGTTTTTCCTGCCTCGCGATGCAGCAGGGCAAACAGTTCGCCAAACCGTGCCTCATACATATCCGCCGCAAGGTTCAAAACCGCTGCGCGGGTCGCCACCGGCGCATCCCAAACCCGTGCCGCATCAATTGCCGCCGCCGCATCCCTGGCCGTGGCCAAACGCACCGATCCAACCTGATCCGCAGGAACCGCAGGGTTTATCACCTGCAAGACCTCTTGGCCGGTGGCATCCACCGCCATCAACGGCGCGGCCTGCCATGTTGCCGCGACAAATGGCATACGCGCCTGTTCGATCCGGTCCAGATCGCGACGATCATGCAGGTCGAACCCCTTGGAATTGGGTCGTTCCGGCGCATAAATCGCCTGCGGAGCCTGTAGCGCATCCGATTGCTGCACGTGTTTCACAGCGTCAAACGGGTCCATCGCGATGACCGATGGCGGCACATCCTCGTCCACGATCTGGTTGACAAAGCTAGAGTTGGCACCGTTTTCCAACAGCCGCCGCACCAGATAGGCCAACAGGTCACGATGTGCCCCGACAGGCGCATAAATCCGGCAGCGCGTTCCCGCATCGCGCCGCAGGATCTGATGCAGGCTTTCCCCCATTCCATGCAGGCGCTGGAATTCATAAACCTTTGAATCCGCTCCGATTTCCAGAATGGCCGCGACGGTTTGCGCGTTATGGGTGGCAAATTGCGGGTATATCCTGTCGGTCATACCCAACAGTTTCACCGCGCAACACAGGTAACTGACATCGGTGGCCGGCTTTACCGTGAACACGGGAAAACCCGCCAACCCTTCGACTTGGGCGCGTTTTACTTCGCTGTCCCAATAGGCGCCCTTGACCAGCCGCACCATGATGCGCCGGTCCAGCGTTTCTGACAGCGCATACAACCAATCCAACACCGGCGCGGCGCGTGTGCCATAGGCCTGCACCACCACGCCAAACCCGTCCCACCCGGCTAGGCGCGGATCGCGCAACACGGCTTCGATCACGTCCAGTGACAGGTCCAGCCGGTCGGCTTCTTCGGCGTCGATGTTCAACCCCATGCCCGCGTCCTTGGCCAGCAATGCCAGTTCCAATGCGGCGGGCACCAGTTCGGCCATGACCCGCGCCTTTTGCCCGACCTCGTAACGCGGATGCAGGGCGGATAACTTGATGGAGATGCCGGGGTTTTCGCGAATATCATCCGATTTGCACTGATCTGCCAACCGCCGGATCGCATCGGCGTAGGCCCTATGATACTTCGCCGCGTCCCCTGCGGTCAGCGCCGCCTCGCCCAGCATATCATAGGAAAACGTATACCCCTCCCTGGCGCGATCGCGGCCCCGCTTCACTGCCTCGCGGATGTCTCGCCCCAGCACAAACTGATGGCCCATTTCCTTCATCGCGCGGGCCACGGCGGTGCGGATCACCGGCTCGCCCAGACGTTTCACCGCGCCATGCAGGGTTTGCGCAATGCCGGGGGTTTCATCCTCGCGCAGCACGCGGCCCGTCAACATCAAGGCCCATGTCGACGCATTCACCAGACTGGATGACGACCGCCCCAAATGCGCGCCCCATTGCGACGGCGCGATTTTATCCTCGATCAGTTCGTCGATGGTTTCGCGGTCCGGCACGCGCAGCAGTGCCTCGGCCAGACACATCAGGGCGATGCCTTCCTGGGTCGACAATCCGTATTCTGCCAGAAACACCTCCATCAGGCCGGGTCTGGTGCGGCGGATTTCGCGCACCATCGCTTCGGCCCGCGCACCGGCGCGCGCACGAATGGTATGCGCCGGTGTCCACTGTGCAAGGTTGGTCAGGGCCGCCTCCTCGCCCGCATGCAAGGCCGCGTTGATTGCAGTTCGAAGGTCAAAAAGAGTGGCCACAGCGCGATTCCCTAATGCAATGTCGATCCTGCATTCAGAATACCACCTGACAGATAGCCATAATTCCCGTATAATTGAATTTCACGGCCAAACAGCCCAAATATATCGCCTTATCGCAGGTCAAATATCGGGAATATCACATATGGACGACCCATTAGACCAAATAGATAGAAAAATACTATCGGTTCTGTCACGCGACGGGCGCATTGCCGTTGTGGACCTTGCACGGCAGGTCGGATTATCAAAAAGCCCCTGTCAGGTGCGGCTGAAACGGCTTCAGGAAAAGGGTTATATTCAAGGTTTCCGCGCCGTCCTGAACCCGGCAAAACTGGGGCTTGAACATGTCGCCTTTGCCGAGGTCCGCCTGACCGACACCACCGAAAAAGCGCTCAACGCGTTTAATGCGGCCGTAATGAATGTGCCCGAAATCGAACAATGCCACATGATTGCCGGTTCGTTCGATTACCTGCTGAAAATCCGCACCCGTGACATTACCACCTATAGGCAGGTGCTGGGCGAGGTGATTTCCGGCCTGCCATATGTCGGATCGACCTCGACCCATGTATCAATGCAGGCGGTCAAGGATCGCGCCCTTTAGGCCCTGTCCATGCCGCCAATGCCGGACGCTCCGCGGGGAGTATTTTCACCAAGAAAAAGCCCTAGGTCAGCGCACCCGACTGGCGCAAATTTTTGATTTCATCGGTAGAATACCCCATTGATTCAAGGATTTGTGACGTATCCGCCCCTGCCCCGCCGGGGGGCTGCGGGTGGGCAGGCGGGGTGCGATCAAATCGCGGTGCGGGCGCGGCCTGCATCACATCATTCACACGGATGAAATTCTTGCGTGCGGTCATATGCGGGTGTGTTTCCGCCTCGTCCCAGTCCAGCACAGGGGCAACGCAGGCATCGGACCCGTCAAAAAGCGCCATCCATTCATCGCGGGTTTTACTGGCGAAAACACGGGCGTATTCCGCCCGCCTTTCGGGCCATGTGGCGGGGTCGTTCTGATCCATCTGATGTGCCGCGGGCAGGCCCGCGATGCGGGTAAGTTCGGCAAAGAACTGCGGCTCCAACGGGCCAACGGCCAGGGCGCGCCCGTCTTTTGTGGCATAGCAGCGGTAAAAAGGCGCGCCACCGTCCAGCAGGTTCGCCTCGCGTTTTCTGGCCCATTGACCCTGCGCCAGAAATTGGTGGATCAGCCCCATCATCGCGGGCACCCCATCCACCATCGCAGCGTCAACCACCTGACCCAGCCCTGATTTACTGCGCTCGTACAGGGCAGATAACACGCCAAACAGCAAAAACATCGTGCCGCCCCCGTAATCGGCGGCAAGGTTCAATGGCGGGATTGGCGGTGAATCCGCAGGGCCGATCGCGCCCAGTGCGCCAGTCAGTGCAAGATAGTTGATGTCATGCCCCGCCGTCATCGCCAGCGGACCATCCTGCCCCCAGCCGGTCATGCGCCCGATGACAAGGCCCGGATTTCCGCTATGAACCTGCGCTGGCCCCAGCCCCAGTTTTTCCATCACCCCGGGGCGGAACCCTTCGATCAGGATGTCGGCGCGATCAATCAGGCGGCGTGCCGCCTGCAATCCCTCGGCTGATTTCAGGTTCAGTGCCACGGATGCCTTGCCACGCCTGTTCACATCCGTCGGGTCGGCCAAAGCGGTTTTGCGGTCAATCACAATCACCGATGCGCCCATATCGGCCAGCATTTGCCCCGCCAGCGGACAGGGGCCAAGCCCCGCCATTTCAACCACGTTCAACCCGGCCAGCGGCCCCTGTTTCTGCGTCATATGTCCTGCTCCCCCATGTTGTGGCCAAACTGGCGTGAAACGGGGGCGCGCGTCAACGTGCAGCGATGCGTTCAGGGGGCTGCGTGGCCAGCGGCGCATCGCGCAAATCGGGCGTATAGAATGTATGACATGCCCGCCCCGCCCGTTTGGAGGCATAAAGCGCCACATCGGCATCCCCCACCAGCGATTCCGCTGTGGGATGTTCGTGATCCAGTGACAAAACCACCCCGATGCTGGCCGAAATCCGACAGACCTGCCCTTCGAACGGTATCGGTTTTTCCAGCCGGTCAATGATGCGGCGGGCAATTTCATCCAGTTTAGAGTGATCCGTCTGGCGGTTGAAAATCAACACGAATTCATCACCGCCGACGCGGGCAACGGTATCTTCGTCGCGGGTTTCTTCGACCATAACGCGGGCAACGCGCTGTAGCACATGATCCCCCGCCGCATGGCCCAGCGTATCATTCACCGCCTTGAAAAAATCCAGATCCAGATGCATCAGCGCAAATTCCTGCCCCGCCTCCAGCAATCGGGCCAAGACATGGTCCATGGCGCGGCGGTTTTTCAGCCCTGTCAAAGTATCCGTAAATGCCTGTTCCTCTGCGGCAATTTTCGCCCCTTGCAGGCGCAGGTTCAGCTTGCGCGATGCCTCCATCGCGGCAGATTTCGCCTCTACCAGATACAGCATTTCCACGGTCAGGTCAGTGGCCGCGAAATCGGCGCTTGTCAGTGCATAATCGCGCACCGCTTCAATCACCCCGATGCCAAAGGACAGGTTGATGATCGCGCCGCGCCCGTGTGGCACCATCACCCCCTTTAGCGCGGTTCGGGGCGCGCCGCGCATCTGGAAATGCAGCTTTATCCCCTTTAGCATCAGCAATTCCGCCATAGTCGATGCACGGCGCGGGCGCAGCAGCTCCACGACCTCCAGAAAGCGGCGCCCGACCAGCTGCTCGTCTGCCCGCAGCTTGCGCAGGGTTGGCCCCGCATGGATGATGTGGCCCGTCGGATCAAGGCGCACATGCATCGGGCATAGCACATCCAGAAAATCGTTCAGCGGCAATTCCAGTCCCATAATTCAGCCCGTCCTTGCGCCCAGATCAAAATGTCGCCCCTCGGCAAATGCGTTTTCCACCAGCGTTATTTCGACGATTTCGCGGCCATCGCCACTGCCGCGATGTTCCAGAAACACCAGTGCGCCGTAATCATCGGCCATGGCGCGCAAAATCCCCATCATCGCATGCCCATAGCCGTCAGGGCTGTTGAAACAGGTCAGGCTGAACCGTTCCTGCGAATGTTCGCGCATTTCCATCGCCGGCAGGTCCAGATCATCAACCGCCAGTTTGGCACGGTCGGGCAGCTCGTCCATCGAATGCAGGAAATCCACAAAATCAACGCCACCAAACCGCAGCAACCGCCGCAATGCTTCGACATTGGGGTGCGACACCAGATAGGTGCCCACATCTTCCAGCAACTCTTCGCGGGTTTTGTTCAAAACGTCGGCGATGGCGGCCAACACCTGATCTGTCAGCTCTGCTTCGTAACTTAGCATCGGTTCGAAACTGGAAAATTCCAGCCCGGCACGGCGGGTCACATCCAGCCATACCTCATTGCTATATGTGTCACGCACGAAACATTGTATCGCGCGATTTATCAATCCATGCATTGGCGCCCCTTCGCCTCGTTTCAGGCACAGCTTGCACGGGTGTTTCTTAATATCAGGCGAATATTTTCAATTGTCGGGAAATTTCACCCCGATATCAGGCGGGCAACCACTCCAGCAGATGCCCGATATGGGGCAAAACCACATCGGCATGGGGGGCCAGTTCGCCCTGCCCTGCCACCCCGGTCAACACGCCAACGGTGCGCATGCCTGCGCGCCGCCCCGCGACCAGATCATGGGTGCTGTCGCCCACCATCACCACATGCGCCGGGTCCAGCCCCAGCTGCGCGGCACAGGCCAGCAAGGGGCCAGGTTCGGGCTTTGCGCCATGACCACTGTCGTAACCTGCAATAAAATCAAATGGTTGCAACACCCCCGCCTGACGCAAATGATTGATCGCGCCTGTTTCTGCATCATTGGTGACCACGCCCAACCGCAGCCCCCGCGCCAGCAGGGCATCCAGAAATCCGGCCAGCGGCAGGGGTTCGACCAGCGGCACATCATCCGCGGCCAATATCAGGCGCAGCTCCATTCCCGCGATGTCATCGTCATCCATCACCGCGCAAATGCGCTGCGCGACCTCGCGGTTGCTGCCCGCAATGCAGGGGCTGTCAGGGTGAAACGCCTGCCCCGCCATATCAAACCCGATCGCCGTGCATAGCCGCGCCAACAGGTCTGTATCGCCCGCCGCCAGTTGCGCCAGCATCCGCGCTGCCCATGCCTCCCATGTGGCGCGAAATTCGAACAGCGTGCCGTCCTTGTCGAAAATGATACCGTCCACGCGCATGGGCTGTCCTTTGCTTTTGTCCGCGTTTTGTCACGCCTGGTGCCGCTGCGGCAAGCCCCTTGCTTGCTTGACTTTTCC
This sequence comes from Paracoccaceae bacterium, assembly GCA_050633465.1. GTDB lineage: Bacteria > Pseudomonadota > Alphaproteobacteria > Rhodobacterales > Rhodobacteraceae > UBA3069. Next base: position 307,399 of record JBOEGO010000002.1, read on the forward strand.
CCGACAATCCCTTTGCAATCGCAGCATGAGCACGCAAACCCCCTATCACCTTCACCAGTCGCTTGGTTACCACCTGTCCATCGCCGCCCGCATTCAGGAACGGCGGCTGGACGAGCAGCTGAAAACACTGGGCCTGACGCGCACCTCTTGGTGCATTCTACTGGCCGTAGGTAACGAAAACCTGTCGCAACCATCAGATATTGCCGATTTCGTCGGCATTGACCGCACCGCCACCAGCCGCGCCCTGCGCCAGATGGAGGATGCAGGCCTGCTCGCCCGCTCCCTTGGCACTGCCGACAAACGCACCCGCCGCGTTGTCCTGACAGACAAAGGTGAAACCGCCATTGCCAAGGCCACGCCGATGGCCCGCGACAATGCCGAACAAATGTCGGCACTGCTGGCATCGGGCGACGAAAAACGACTGATCGAACTGTTGACCAAATTGCACGAAAACCGCGAAACACCGTTGAAAACGCTATAGCCCCGGTTTGGTTTAGGTCCAGTTAATCTGCGCCCCGCCGGGCAGGGATTGTCGCGCCTGCACGATGCGTTCGGGCGCAACATTGATCGCCCCCGCGCATTCCATCACCCATGCGTCATCCATCATGATGAAATCCAGCACCGCCCCCAGAAAATCGGGGTCCATCGCCTGTTGGCGCAAATCGCCAACCGATGCCCCTGTGGTGCCCAAAAAGACGGGCAGCAGTTCTTCGTTGCCCGCCAGCCAGCCCAAAGCCTGCAATGCGGTTGTTTCGGCGGTTTCTTGCGATAGCTGCAATTTTCAATATTCCGGAAAGGGTTTCTTAACCATTCACATAGAAAACTGGTGGCATCGGAAACGCAAGCCTCCAGGACCCTCCACTTATGGCTGGAAAAATTCTCATCGTCGATGACATTTCGACAAACAGGATCGTGCTCAGGGTTAAACTCTCGGCCGCCTATTACGATGTGTTGCAGGCGAAAAACGGACGCGAGGCCATGTCGCTGGTCGCCAGTGAATGCCCCGATCTGGTGATGCTATCGGCAAAACTGCCCGATATGGATGGCCATGACCTCTGCGCCCGCTGGAAGGCAGAGCCGGCCACCGCCGATATGCCCGTGATGATCATCACCCCCACCGAAAACCGCGAGGCCCGGCTGGCCGCGCTGCGTTCCGGCGCGGAGGAGGTCATGCCACGCCCGCTGGATGACATCCTGTTGCAGGCGCGGCTGCGCAGCCTGCTGCGCGCAAGGGACACGGCGCAGGAACTCAGAATGCGCGATTGCACCTACCGCGCACTGGGCTTTGCCGAAGATGCCGCCAGTTTCGAATTGGCCGCCAATGTGGCGCTGGCCGGTGACAGCCGCGCCATGGCCATCGTTTGGAAACAGGCACTGGAAACCACGCTTTCGGCGCGTTTCACCTGCCACGACCCAAAGGGGCTGATGCGCGATATATCCGAAGGCGCACGCCCCGATGTGGTTTTGGTTGCCCTGGATCCGGAAACCCGCGACAGCGGATTGCGCCTGCTGTCCGAATTGCGCGCCAATCCCGATACGCGCCACAGCGAACTGATGGTCATCCTGAAACAGGAAAACCGTGCCCTGGCCGCAGATGCGCTGGATCTGGGGGCGAATGAAATCCTGACCAACGGGTTTGACACAGCCGAAATCGCGTTGCGCATCGCCGCGATGGTGCGGCGCAAACGCCGCGCCGACAGGCTGCGCGACAGCTTCAAGGACGGGCTTCAGGCGGCGATGCTTGACCCGCTGACGGGGATATACAACCGTCGGTATGCCATGCCCGCGCTGGGGCGCATTGCTGAATCCGCGCAGGGGCGTGGGCGGGGCTATGCCGTGATGCTGGCCGATCTGGACCATTTCAAACAGGTGAATGACAGCTATGGCCATGCCGCAGGCGATGCCGTGCTGATCGAGGTCGCAAAGCGCATCAAGGACGCCCTGCGCAGCATCGACCTGCTGTCGCGCATCGGCGGAGAAGAGTTTTTGATTGCCCTGCCTGACACCGACCTGCGCGAGGCCCGTTTCATCGCCCAACGCCTGTGCAAAACCGTGTCGCGCACCCCGTTTCAGGTGCCCGGAGTCGACCGGCCGATCACCGTGACCATTTCCATCGGCCTGACCATGGGGCGCACCGATCTGGATCAGGCCGAACAGATCGAACCGCTGCTGGATCGCGCTGACCGTGCGCTATATGCCGCCAAACGCCACGGGCGCAATCAGGTGACCCTTGGCCGCACCGCTGCCTGAGCCTGGTCTCCCCTTTGCACCCGCCCCCTGAAAAACGCGCCCCGAACCGGGCGCGCCTTTTGTTTTTTATCCACGGGAAACCCCCGACCACCTGTAATATGGCGACCTGTAATCTGGCGACCTATTTTCGGGCCACCTATTATCTGGCGCTGGTTTTCTGACTGGGGCTGACTGGGGGTATTTCCCGAAACCCGGCGCATCCCTGCGGGTCAGTCCCTGCCGTCACGATCCTTATGGTCCCCGCCCTTATAGTCACGGTCCTTTTGGTCACGCCCTTTTTTGCCGTCCTTAACCTTGTGCGGGCCGCGCTTCAGCGCCTCTTCCAGACGGTCGGCATAGGCCTGTCGGGCCTCATCGCTCATGTCGCGCATTCGTGCCAGCATCGCATCGGTGCCCGATTGCGCCCGCGACTGGATGTCGTTGAACTGGCCCAGAATAATCGCTTCTGCCCTCTCTGCCTGATAGGGCACTGCGCGCAGCGCGGCGATCACCTCGTTGAACTCGGCGCGCACATCGTCGCGGCTGCGCCGACCTTCGCCGTCCTTGCGCAGGCTGGTGTAAATCTCGCGGCGGTCGTCCTTCTCCATCGCCCGCAAATATGGCCCGCCGAACGGATCACCATGGGCCAGCTTGGCCGAGGGCGGGCCGTGGCGCATCACGCCAACCGCCAGACCGACCACCAGCAGGTTCACCGCCAATGATGCAAAGAGCAATATCCGCAACCACAGCGCCATGCCCGTTTTTTGCCTCGTCGCCTCACTCATCCGCCAATCCCCCGCTCAGAAATGCGATTGTCTGCTCCATGCCCAAATCCGCCACCTGTTCCGTGTCACCGCCCAAATAGGCCAACGCCCGGTCTGACAGCGATTGCGGCGGGCTGACCGCCAGCCACACCCCGACCAACCCCGAGGCCACCAATCCACCAACCCCGGGCCAGCCGCCCAGCACCGCCAGCAACTGGCGCCATGCGCCCGCTTGATAGGGTTCGGCCACCGCCTGTAGGGGGTGCCCCCTGTCCTGTTCATCACCGACCCGCGCCACCTGCACGTCCATGGCATCGCCCAGAATCCGCGCCATCAACGCCGGATCAACAGCATCCGACGGTTCCTCCGCACCTGCCTGCACCGACTGGCGGCGGGCAGCGGCGAAATAGGCCTCCAGCCCGAAATCCTCGCGTTTTGCATCCGCCATGTCAGTCATCCTCGTATCCCAATGTGTCGCGTTTACCGGCCAATACCGCGCTCAGCGCCCGTTTTCCCCGCGCGGTCAGGCTTTCGACCGCCTCGGGGGATATGTCCATCTTTGCCGCAATTTCAGGGTTCGATAACCCCTCGATGTGGCGCAAAACCACCGCCAAACGCTGACGTTCGGGCAGCGTATCCAATGCCGCATTCAGGGCCGAAACCCGCGCCGCATCCTGCATCTGCTCGGCCGCGCTGGCCTGTTCGTCCTCTGGCTCGGGGATCGTGTCCAACCCCACGCCGCGCCGTTTTCGCAACCGGTCCGTGCACAGATTGGCCACAACGCGCCACAACCAAGTGGTCACCTTTGCCTCGCCCTGGCGCCACTCGGGCGCGATTTTCCACAACCGCAACAATGCCTCTTGGGTCACATCCTCGGCCTCTGCGCGATCCTGCAACATGCGATGCGCCTGACCGAACACGCGCGGCGTCAACCGGCATGTCAGCGAACGCGCCGCCGCCGCGTCGCCATTGGCATATAACACCAAAAGCGCCTCGTCGGGGGTATCGGGCAAGCTGTCCAACATCTGCATACGGGTCCGGCGTATCCTGTTCACATTGCGTGATCTAGTGTTTTGTCGTCTGCTGTTCCGGTCGGCCGCGCGACCTGTGCCGCGCGACCGGGGTTTTCCAACGCGCCCCCGTGGGGACAGACAGGCGCGCCGGAAACTCTGCGATTACTCGCTGGCGGGCGGGGTGTCCGCCTGTGGCTTGGCAGCGGGCGCATCCTTCATGGGCTTGCCGCGATCCTTGCCGTGATCACGATCCTTGCCATGGCGTTTGCCATCCTTACCGTGATGGCCCTTGCCGCGCATGTCCTTCATCTTGGCGAATTCTTCGGCGGAAACCGCACCATCACCATCGCTGTCCAGCTTTTCCAGAAACCGCGACTTCTCGCCGTCCTTGGGGCCGATTTCCTCGATGCTCAGCAGGCCGTCACCATCGGTGTCGCGCTTCTCGATCATCCGTGCCAGACCTTTTTTCATGCGCTCAGCACGATCAGACTCCGCACGGGCGGCCATTTCCTCGACGCTCAGCTTGCCATCGCCATCGGTGTCTGCCGCTGCGAAACGCGCCGCTTTATGGGCGGTCATTTCCTCGGGCGTGACCTTGCCATCGCTATTGGCGTCCAGCTCTTCAAAGGAAAAGCGCGGGCCATGGTCGCCACGGCGCATGTCATCCCGGCCAGCGGCCTGCGCGCCAATGGAACCTGCCAGAATGGCCAATACTGCTGCGGTCGAAATCAGGGTTGCTCGTTTCATGTTTTCTTGTCTCCATAAGACTTTATTCAAGACGTTCTGTTTTAGTGTCCCAAACAGCCTCTCCCGGGCCGTTTCATAAGGTAAAACGCCCCGCCCACGGGTTTCCGTCGCAACAATCGCAATTTTTTTGCGACGGGCGGGCGGGCAGCGAAAACAGGCAACCAAACCGCATCTTTTGCGACATCCCGTCGCGTGGGCAATGCGCACACTTTAACATCCGCCGCAAATGCCCCAGTTTCAGCGAACCCAATCCATGGAAAACCGATGACCCAAACGCAGACCCAACTCCAACCAGAGCGCGAGCTTTGGCCCGCCCTGTTCAAAGGCTGGCGGCGCAAATGCCCGCGCTGCGGCAATGGTCCGGTGCTCAAGGGATACCTAAAGGTGCGCCAATCCTGCCCTGTCTGCCATCAGGAATTCTTTCACCACCGTGCCGATGACGGGCCGGCCTACCTGACCATCCTGATCGTCGGGCACCTGATGGCGCCGCTGTTGCACATCGCCTTTGTCACTTGGCGGCCCGAACCGCTGGTGCTGTTTACCATCTTCGCTATTGGCACCGTGGCGCTGTCGCTCTACCTTCTGCCCAGATTGAAAGGGGCGCTGATTGCATTCCAATGGGCCCGTATGATGAACGGGTTCGGAAATGCCGACAGCAGCCCCTCACCTTGAGGGAGGGGTAGACTTGGACAAAACCGCAATCCGCAACGCCGCGACAGTGATCGCCATCCGCAACCGTATGGATGATCCACATGTGCTGATGGGGCAGCGCGGGGCCAAAGCTGCCTTTATGCCCAATAAATTCGTGTTCCCCGGCGGTGCGGTCGATGCCGGTGATGCGGCGATCCCGCTGGCCGAACATATGCCCGACATGTGCCGCGCCCGTCTGGCACAGGACAGCGACACCGACCTGTCGCACCCGCTGGCCGTCGCCGCCATCCGCGAACTATGGGAAGAAACCGGCATGATCCTTGGCACGCCGGGCGCATGGTCCGGCACGCCGCACCCCGATTGGGCGGGCTTTGCCGAAACCGGCCACCTGCCCTCGGCCCGTGCGCTGCAATTCGTGTTTCGCGCCATCACCCCGCCGGGGCGTCCGCGCCGGTTTGATGCGCGGTTCTTTCTGGTCGACGCCGATGAAATCGCCAGCGATCTGGATGATTTTTCCGCCGCCTGTGATGAACTTTCCCACCTGCAATGGATTCCCCTGCCCCGCGTGCGCGAATTCGACCTGCCCTTTATAACCGAGGTGGTCCTGGCCGAGGTCGCAGCCCGCGCCCATGACCTGACCCCGCCCGAAAACGTGCCGTTTTTCCGTAATAACGACGAAGAAAGCGTGTTCCTGCGGCTCAAGGGCAACGTAGACCCGCGCGGGCGGGCCGACTGAACCTGCCCTGCGCGGGTTTACAAATACAGCACCAGCCAGATCACCGACAGTGATACCAGCGCCAGCCCCAGCAGCTCGCGCAGGCTGGGGCGTTCGCCGAATACCAGAACCGAAACCGCCAGCGACATGATCAATTCGACCTGCCCGACCGCCTGCACATAGGCGGCGTTTTGTTCGGTGAATGCGATGAACCAGCACAGGCTGCCCCCCGTCGATGCCAACCCCACCAGCGAGGTTTTGCGCCATGCGCGCAGGACCCGCGTGACCTCGCCCGCCTCGCGCCATTTCAACCACAGGCCAAGGCCGATCAGTTGCACCCATGCCACCGCCGTCAGGGTCAGCCCCGCCCGCAACAGCGGGTCGGCACTGTCCAGTTCCAGACTTGCCGCGCGGTAACACACGGCGCAAATGCCGAAAAATATGCCTGATAACAGGCCGATACCTGCCGAAGGGTTGATCAGCCGTGCCGCAAACCCGCCTTTGATATCGGGCATTTCCGACAGCACCAAAACGCCGGTCAGCCCCAGCAAAATCGCGCCGAACCCCATGGCTGACACACCTTCGCCCAACAGGACCATGCCCATCACCACCGTCAGGATGACCTCGGTTTTCTTGAATGTGATGCCCACCGCGAAATTGCGCCGCTTGAACAGTAAAACCACGCAGACCGTGGCCAAAATCTGGGTCAGCGCCCCCAGCGGCACATAGATCCAGAACAGCGCGCCGATGTCGGGCAATGCCGCCCCGCGCAGCGCGACATAACTGGCGGCGATGATCAGGGCCAAAGGCGCGGCAAACAGAAACCGCGCAAAGGTCGCACCGCTGGCCGACAACGCGACCTGCGTCAGCTGCTTTTGCAACATGAACCGCAGGGTCTGAAACCCCGCCGCCAGAATTGAAACGAAAACCCATAATTCCATGGGCGCAGTCATGCCCCGCACCCGCAGGGATTGCCAGCGCCAAATCAACAGCGGGGCGTGCAGGGGTCAGGTCCGGTCAGCGCGCAGGCCAGATGCCAATCATGGTCGCATGGCCAGTTGCGCCATATCATACCCGTACCATGTCATAATTTCCGTTGCCGCCGCGATCCGGTCTGCGCCCCCCGTTGGCGCACGATCATAGATCGCACCGATCGACCCCTTCGGGTTTCCCAGCGCCATGGTGCGCCACCCTTCGTCCACCCACAACAGCCAGAACGCCCGCGTGCCGCCATCACCCTGCGTCTGGAATTGTCCCGCACGGGGACCGGCTGTCAGGGTGTAACGCGCCAGAACCACCCCGTCGGGGCCCAGTTCGGCAACGGCAAACCCCGCCCCCTCGGGCGTGATCCGCAACGCAGGTTTTCCCTTTATGCCCCCGGCACGACGATACCACAAACCACCAAACCGCGCCGGATCAAACCGCGTTGACGACCCGATCGGCTTGGTCACATCGCGCAGCCCCTGCGGGGCGGGCACCGGATCCGATATACAGGCCGCAAGCAATGGCAGCACCGCCAGCAAAACCCCAAGTCGCGATAAAACCATGGAACCGCAGCACCTTAAACCAAACAACATCCTGTTAGAAACTCCTTGCCCTGACCGTTATCGCAGCAGTGCCAGACTGTCACCCGACCGCCAGTCACCCGACCGGCCAGTTACCCATCCGGCCAGTCATCCGTCCGGCCAGTCACCAATCCGGCCAGTCACCCAATCACCCGCCAAGCAGAAAAGCAAAAGCCCACTTTTGCACGCGCCGCTGTTTTCTCACATCTGCGTCAGAACGGCATCGGGTTGGCGCGATGCACCGCATCCACCTCGTCCAGAATCTCTTTGCTTAGCTTGATATCCACCACTTTCAGGTCATGCCCCAGTTGCGACAGATTGGTGGTGCCGATGATGGTCGAGGTCATAAACGGCCGCTGCATGCACCAAGCCAGCGCCATATGCACCGGATGCAACCCGTGTTTCTTGGCAATCGCCACGTATTTATCGGCAATTTTCAACGATCGGGGCGACACCCGCCCGCCCAGCTCCGGCACCAGCGACATGCGCGATGCCTCTGGCACCATACCGCCACTGTATTTCCCCGAAAGCATCCCCGCCGCCAGCGGCGAATAGGCCAGCAGCCCGATTTCTTCGTTATGGGCGGTTTCGGCCAGATCGGTGTCAAACATCCGGCACATCATGGAATATTCGTTCTGGATCGACACCGGGCGGGGCCAGCCGCGCTCCTCGGCGATGCGCGCCCATTGCATCGTGCCCCAGGCGCTTTCGTTGGACAGGCCGAAATGGCGGATATTGCCCTTGTCGACCTGGCGTTGCAGCTCTTCCAGCACGTCTTCCATATGTTCGATGGTCGATGCGCGGTCCTGCATGGATGCGTCATAGCCCCAGTTCTTGCGGAAATGATAGGATCCGCGATTGGGCCAGTGCAACTGGTAGAGATCAATATAATCGGTGCGCAACCGCCGAAGGTTGCCTTCGATCACGGTCGGGATCGTGTCCGATGAAATCGGCGCACCGTCGCGGACAGATTTCAACCCCTCGCCCGAATGTTTGGTCGCCAGAATGACATCGTCGCGCCGCCCGCTTTTTTCAAACCACAGGCCCAAAATCCGCTCGGTGCGCCCCACGGTTTCCTTGCTGACCGGATTGACCGGATACATTTCGGCAGTGTCGAAAAAATTCACCCCCGCATCCAATGCCTTTTCGATCTGGGCATGGGCGTCATATATCTCCGTCTGGGTGCCCCATGTCATGGTGCCTAGGCAAATTTCGCTGACCATCAAATCGGTGCGGCCCAGTGGATTCATGCGCATATCGGGTCTTTCCTGTCATTCATCAAATCTGGATTGGCGCCGCGGCCAGTGCGCCGCGCCAAAATTTTCGAAACCTGCAACGCCATGCACAGCGCGGCAAGCCATGGGGGTGCGCATTTGTTTCAATGCCAATTCCAACACTTGCGCATCACCTTGGTGCAGATGAATTGCGAAATTATAAACGCAGACCGCAGCAATGGCCGTGATCCCTGACATCCTTGCGCATCAAGCGAAAAAAATATGCGGCATTTTAACGTTCTGTCGTCGCATCCCGTCTGCGACATTAACCACCTTTCAACACTCGTAAAAGTCGAAAATCATCACAGGATGAAATCACCGCCCGTCAGGCTGCCAACCCCCAACACCAACAGCGCCGCATCGGCCAAACCGTCGCCGTTGCCATCCATCTGCACAATCGAATGGCCGACGCCGTTGACGAAATACCGCAACTCCATCCCGCCGCCCGCGCTGAATGCGCCGGTGCCGATGAATGCGAAACTTTCCTCGTTGATTTCGCTTAGATCAATCCGGTCCTCGCCCGGAACAAAACCCGCGATCCGGTCGGATTGCGCAAGGTCGGTGCTGGTTTCGGCCAATGCCTCGTAGATGAACACATCCGACCCGACGCCGCCAACCAACAGGTCGCGCCCCAAACCGCCCAGCAGGATATCGTCGCCCGCATGGCCCGCCATGGTGTCGTTGCCATCGCCGCCCTCCAGCTCGTCATGGCCGCCCTGCCCGGCCATGATATCATTGCCCGCGCCGCCGCCCAGAACATCGGCATCGGCACCGCCGCGCAGGGTGTCATTGCCCGCGCCCCCCTGCAAATCATCGGTGCCCGCCTGCCCGGTCAGCAAATCATTGCCATCGCCACCAATCAGGATATTCGCGCCGGATGTGCCGGTGATCTGGTTGTCACCATCGTCGCCCGTGGCGTTCAACGCGCCGCCGCCCTGCAACTTGATCACCTCGATCCCGCCATGGGATGTGACATCGCCATAGGCGCGGATTTCATCCCAGCCCGCGCCGCCGGTAATCTGCACATCCGATTGATCGACAAGGAATAAATCGTCGCCATCCCCGCCCGAAATCGCCCCGTCCACCCGGCCGCCATAGCCCGAATAAATATCATTTCCCACGCCCAGGTCGACATCGCCATCAATGCGCCCGTCATTGCGCAAACGGTCATCGCCCAGAAACAGGCTGACATCGCCGATGATCAACCCGTGGTTCAGAACGCGGTCATCCGTTTGCCCCGGTGTCGCCGCCAGTTCCGATTGCGCCGCGACAATCGCGCCGCCCGCGCCGGAAATCGTGCCACTGTTGGTCAATACCAGTGACGACGCCCCAGCCACAGTGCCCGTGACCGCCACAGCCACCCCGCCCGACAGGGCCGATATGCTGCCGGTGTTCACGATGCGCGTTTCACCGAAACCGCCCGTGCGCACCACCGCTGTTTCGCCCTCGATCACGCCGGAATTCACCAGCTCATAGGCAAAACTCACCCCGTCATCACCGCGAAATTCCACGCCGCAGGTGCCCGCCATGATCGCGCCGCCATTGCTGATGGTTGTGGTCACGCCATGGGCCAGAACCCCGGCATTGCTGCCAAAAACCTGCCCCTGATTGGATACAACGCTGCCCGCCCCCGACACCACAACACCGCCATAGCCGCTGATTGCCTCGGCGCTGCCCGCCGATCCGTTGGCGGTGATCTGCACCAGATGCCCGCCAATGCCCGTGGCATCATCATTACCCAGATCGGTGCCTGTCAAATACACGCCGGAATTGCGCCCATAGGCATAGCCGTCGATCTGCACATTGGTGGAATTGGCGGTGCCTGTGGCCTCGACAGCGTGGCCCCCCGGCACACTGATGCCGCCGTTGCGGGTGATCATCACACCATCGCCTGCCGCCAGCACCCTTGTGCTGGTCTGGTTGGTCGTCACGAAAAAGATCGACATTTGTTGCTCCCGAAAAATGTCGAGGCAAGCCCCCCAGCGGCCGCCCGGTTCCGTGCCAGCCCCCCGGCTGGCGCAATCGCCCTGCCCCCCGCAGTCTCGTGGCCGGTCCCACCCAAGGCCCGCCACGCCGCATGGGCGCACAGCACGAAATCCTCTAGCCCCGCCTGTTCCGGTCTCCTTTACCGGGGCGGGTCGCTGGTTGTCCCGCCGATACCGGCGGGGTCGTCCGGTTGCACATTGCAGGCCCACGGCCCCCGCCGTGGCATTTCCCCGTCAACTCCACCGCGACGCGGCACTCCCACCGGCGCGATTTTCGCAACACTTTCCGGTGCCTGCACCTCAACGCTCGCGCATTGGTTGAAAAACACCGCCGAAGCCTCTGGTTTTGCATAAAATTTAGCTAAAACCCGACCCTTCGCTGCGCCGGATTTAACACCAGACGCCCCCCGGCTGTCCAGTCACATCCTGCAACCCTGCCTCTGGCCACCGCAACGGGGCTGGGGTAGGAATGACCAAACCGCGACCAGCAGGATCACCCAATGACACGCCACCTTATCACCTCGGCCATTCCCTATATCAATGGCATCAAACATCTGGGCAACCTTGTGGGCAGCCAACTGCCCGCCGATCTGTTCGCCCGCTACCAGCGTGGCCGTGGCCGCGAGGTGCTGTTCCTCTGCGCCACCGACGAACACGGCACCCCCGCCGAACTGGCCGCCGCCAAGGCAGGCAAACCCGTGGCCGAATACTGCGCCGAAATGCACGCGGTGCAGGCCGAAATCGCGCAGGGGTTCCGCCTGTCTTTTGATCACTTCGGGCGCTCCTCCAGCATGGCCAACCAGAAACTGACCCAGCATTTCGCAGGCCAGCTGGACAAGGCCGGATTGATCCGCGAAGTCGTTGAAAAACAGATGTATTCCCATGCCGATGGCCGCTTCCTGCCGGACAGGTATATCGAAGGAACCTGCCCCAACTGCGGTTTTGAATCCGCGCGCGGCGATCAATGCGACAACTGCACCAAACAGCTGGACCCGACCGACCTGATCAACCCGCACTCTACCATTTCCGGCTCTACCGATCTGGAACAGCGCGAAACCAAACACCTGTATCTGTGCCAGTCGCAAATGCGCGACCAGTTGCAGGCATGGATCGACAGCAAACACGACTGGCCGATCCTGACCACCTCGATTGCCAAAAAATGGCTGAACGATGGTGACGGCCTACAGGATCGCGGCATCACCCGTGATCTGGATTGGGGCGTGCCGGTGATGAAGGGCGACGCCCCATGGCCGGGGATGGAGGGCAAGGTCTTCTACGTCTGGTTCGACGCGCCGATCGAATATATCGCCAGCGCGCAGGAATGGGTCGATGCCGGAAAAGGCAGCGACTGGGAACGCTGGTGGCGCACCGACAAGGGCGCGGATGATGTGACCTATACCCAATTCATGGGCAAGGATAACGTGCCGTTTCATACACTTAGCTTCCCCGCGACCATATTGGGGTCGGATGAGCCATGGAAACTGGTCGATTACATCAAATCCTTTAACTACCTGAATTATGATGGTGGCCAGTTCTCTACCTCGCGCGGGCGCGGCGTGTTCATGGATCAGGCGCTGTCAATCCTGCCCGCCGATTACTGGCGCTGGTGGTTGCTGTCCCATGCGCCCGAATCCTCGGATTCCGAATTCACATGGGAAAATTTCCAGGCCAGCGTGAACAAGGATCTGGCCGATGTGCTGGGCAATTTCGTGTCCCGCGTCACCAAATTCTGCCGTTCCAAGTATGGCGAAGCCGTGCCCGCCGGCCCCGATTACGGCCCGCAGGAAAACGCCGCAATCGACGCATTGCAAACCCGCCTTGCCGCATACCAGACCCATATGGAACAGATGGAGGTGCGCAAATCCGCGGCCGAACTGCGGGCAATCTGGGCCATTGGCAATGAATACCTGCAAGAGGCCGCGCCCTGGTCCACCTTTAAAACAGATCCCGAAACCGCCGCCATGCAGGTGCGTTTCGCGCTGAACCTGATCCCGTTTTATGCGGTGCTGTCCGCGCCGTTTATCCCCGATGCCGCCGACACCATGTTGACCGCCATGGGGGTGGATGCCCGGTGGCCCAGCGATGTCAGCGCCGCCCTGACCCGCCTTGCGCCCGATCACGCATTCACCGTGCCCGACAACCTGTTCAGCAAAATCACCGATGACCAGCGCACCGAATGGCAGGACCGTTTCGCAGGCACCCGCGATTGATCTGCGGGGCATTTGCGGGTCATCTGCGGGCGGGTGGCAACACCCGCCCCGATCACGCCAATAAGGTCACATCGTCAAACAGCAGTATTTCGATGCTGCTCAGCACATCCTGATCACCGCTGGCCATTTCGGTCACCTGCCAGTCGCCGCTGCCCAGATCGACAACGATGAAATCGCCCCTGTCGAACCCTCTGAAATCAACGGTATCGCTGCCGCTGCCGCCCTCGATCGTGTCCTCGCCGTCAAAGCTGTGAAACAGAAACCTGTCGTCGCCCGCGCCGCCGCGCAGCAGGTCGTTGCGCCCGCCGCCGTCAATCACATCCGCCCCGTCGCGCCCGAAAACAAAGTTGCGATAATCGTCGCCGCTTAGCACATCATCATGCCCCGATCCGCCCAGCCGCTCGACCCCGCTGAACGTGTCGCCCGTGGCATGCCCCCCCGATGCGCTGCCCGTGGCCAGATCAACCAGAACCCCGGTATCCGAACGCCGGTAATCCAGCATATCCTTGCCATCGCCGCCCGTGATCACATCCGCGCCAGCGCCGCCCGCCAGAATATCCACCCCCGCGCCGCCACTGATGGTATCACCGCCCGCGCCGCCATAGATATAGTTGCGCCCGCCATCGCCGCTTAATGTGTCGCCGTGATCCGACCCATGCAGCCATTCAACGGATGCAAACTGGTCTCCCGCCGCATCGCCGCCCGATGCCGTGCCCGCCCCCAGATCAACCGCAACAGCCGCGCCCGAGCGGCGGTAATCCAGCATATCCAACCCGTCACCGCCCATCATGCTGTCGCCGCCTGCGCCGCCCTCGAAACGGTCATTGCCGCTGCCACCATCCAGCGTATCCGCACCCAGCCCGCCAAACAGAACGTCATTGCCCGCCTCGCCCAGCAGGCTGTCGTCGCCCTGATTGCCATGGCTCCTGTCGTCGCCCGCGCCGCCATACAGGCGGTCCGCCCCGTCAAAGCCGCGCAACACATCCGCACCGGCCCCCGCCGCCAGTTCATTGCCCGCATCATTGCCGTTCAACACATCATCGCCACTGCCCGTGGCCGCGTTTTCAATCACCACCCCATTGGCAATGCTGAACCCGCCCGAAATTCCGCCAGCCGCAGATATGAAACCGCCACCGCCCAAGGCGTAATCCAATGTCGCCGCGCGCAGATCAATCACGCTGTCGCGGGTGCCGGAATAGGTGATCGCATCCAACCCGCCCGTGTCCCAAATCGCCTGCCATGCGCTGCCCACCGCGTTGCCATCTGGCAATACATAGGTGTTATCGCCGCTGTTATGGGTGGTATTGGGACCATAAACCGCCTGCAACACGGCAATATCCAATGCCATAGGCCCGGATTGATGCCCGTAATCAAAACTGACAGCAGGCGCACCCAGATAGCCGTCATTGAACGACATCGTGGTGTAAACACCCTGATTCAAATCGAAATCACCATAATCGCCAAAGGGCGCGCTGACCCCCGCCATCAGGCTGCCCGCATGGGGATAATCCAGCCCCAGCGCATATAAAACCTGCTGCACAATGGTGACAGACCCCAGCCCGCCATGTTCCAACCCGCCACTGGCGTTCCAGCCATAGCCACCCGCGTTGAACACCCCGATGCTGGGGTTGCTGCCCGATGGCCCCTGCATGTGCCCCAAATCGCCCGCGCCAGACAGTTCATTTTCATCCAGCACCAGTTGAAAATCCGCATTCGGATCATTGGTTTCAACGAATGTGACATTGGCCACCGCCGATATCAGCGCCAGCGCCTCCATGAATTTCTGGGTTTCATAATTGCTCCATCCGTCCGAGGTGACAGCGTTCAACGTGGTCCCGTCCGGCGCGAAATAAACCGTGATCACACTGCCCGCGCCATGGCGCGTGCTGCCACTGTCCAGCGCCCCCAACAGCGCCGGATCGGCGGCGGCAACGGCTGGTGCCGTGATATCTGTAACATCTGACATGGCTCGCCTCGCAAATCCGGCCGCTGCTGCAACCATGCACGCAGGGTAACAGCGCCCCGCCACAGTTCAATCCTGATCTGGCCGCCGCCGCCCCGGTCGCAAACCGAATGCAAAAACGCAAAACGCCCCGCGAAAAACCGCAGGGCGCTTTGCATAGATCAGTCACCTTGGTACCCACGGCCGGACTCGAACCGGCACGGCTTTCCAGCCTAGAGATTTTAAGTCTCCTGTGTCTACCATTCCACCACGCGGGCCAAGGTGGCGCGACAATAGCCATCCTGCCCCGCGTGTAAACCGCCGATGCGCGCCTTACAGCACGAAATCGGTGGCCGTCACGCCGCCCGTGACACCGGCCAGATACAGGGTGGCATCGGTGGTGCCGTTGCCGTCCTCGTCGAAATAGACAACCGTGGTGCCCGCACCCGACACGACAAACCGCATTTCCTGCGCGCCGCTGCCGGTAAACGCCGCCCCGCCAAGGAAAGTAAACGCCGATTCATCGCCAATGCCGGACACGTCGACCAGATCGGCACCGCTTTCGAAATCCGAAACCCGATCGCCCAGCGCCCCGTCCCAGATGTCATCGACGCTTTCGAATACGAACACATCATCGCCGGATTTCCCCTGCAAGATGTCGCGCCCCTCGCCGCCGTAAATCACGTCATTGCCCGCGCCGCCAACCACGACATCCTGGCCCTGACCGCCCAACAGCGTGTCATTGCCATTCTGCCCCAGCACGCGGTCGTCATCCGCGCCTCCGTCCAGAAAATCATTGCCGTTGCTGCCCGCGACCAGATCGTCACCGGCATCGCCATACGCCTCGTCGTCACCCGACTGGCCCGCGATGGTGTCATCGCCGCTGCCGCCCGTGATGGTGTCATCCCCCGCGCCGCCTTTCAGTTCGTCAATACCCAGACCGCCCGCGATATCATCATCACCGGTGCCACCATAAACCGTGTCATCGCCCCCGGCCGCGTCCAGCGCATTATGGCCGCTGTTGCCCGTGATCAGTTCCGCATCATCGCTGCCGGTCACATTGGCGTTTGAGGCACCAATCAGATATACCTCTTCGACGCCGCCGACCAATACCACATCTTCGCGCGCATAAACCGTATCATTGCCCGTCCAGCCGTCGATCACCGCATTGGCGTCATCCACGTAAAACAGATCGTCATCTGTGCCGCCGGTAATGGTGCCCGCAACCGTGCCGCCCCAACCGATGTAAACATTTGTGCCCGCATCAAAATTCACATCACCACCGATGCTGCCGGAATTGCGGATGATATCATTGCCGCTGCCCGCCGCGACATCGCCCGCAACATGGCCACCATCCAGCACGAACAGATCATCGTTACCGCCCAGATACAGCGAATCGCTGTAATCTCCGGACCCGCGCACAGTATCATTGCCCCAACTTGTGACGATGGCACCAGTGAACAACCCGTCATTCACCACCAGATCGTCACCATAGCCAACATTCAGATCGCCATAAATCGCCCCATAATTCTCGATGCGGTCATCGTCATCATAGCTGCTGATATCACCAAAAATCTGGCCGGTCACCGAATTGGTCAATGCCGAGGTCGCGTTATAGGATGACAGAAATAATTCACCGTTGATGATGCCGCTGTTTACAATCTCGATTGCCGCACTGGCCACCGGGCCGCCATCATACCCCCCGCCACCCGCGTAAACCGCATAGCCGCCTTCGCCCGTGATCGTGCCGGAATTGTTCAGATACAAACTGTGGCGCGAGGAATAGACACCGTAATTGCCGCCCGTGATCTCGCCCGTGTTGACCACACTGGAATCCAGCCCGGTTTCACCATAGAGCGTAAGCCCGTTGTTATTCATGCCTGAAATCGTGCCGCTGTTATAAATCTGGGCACTGTCGCCCGAATTGCGGATGCCGCTGTAGGTGCCGTTGATCTGGCCCATATTGTAAAACACATTGTCGCTGCCCCATGCGGCAATCGCGTCCTGCGATGCAAAGGCATTGGTGACGCTGCCGGTTTCGCCAATCACAATGGAATAATCGCCAATCCCCAGCTCATCGTGGCTGCCCAGCGATGTCCCCGACATAATAAGCCCGTAATTGCGGCCCATGATTTCGCCATTGATGCGCATGGCAACACCGTAATTGGAGCCGGTCACCGATACCGCGCTTGACCCGCCCAGAAAGTGCCCGCCATCTTCGGATACGAAAAAATAATCCCCGCTGTTTAACGTGGGTGCCGTGGTCAAAATGCTGGTGGTTACGATGGTGGCCATTGAAAATGCTCCGTTCTTTCAAATTGCTGGTTATGGAAACGGCCCGCCACCCCGGCGGGCCATCAGTGTGTGGCCGGATCAAAGGATGAAATCATCCGCCGACAATGTTGTGATGTTCAATACGGTGACACGCGCATCGGCGCTGCCATCGCCATTGGTGTCCATATCAACCAATGCATGGCCCGTGCCCGTCACGATATATCGCAACTCCATCCCGCCGCCGCCGGTGAATGCGGCCGTGCCACGGAATGTGAACGCCGCATCGCCGATATCGGTCAAATCAATCACGTCCTGCCCGGATACGAAATCAAGGATACGGTCGTTGGTGGTGCCAAATGCCGCGTCATCCACGGTTTCGAACACAAATGTATCATTGCCCGCGCCGCCCTTCATCAGGTCGCTGCCGCGCCCGCCGATGATGCGGTCATCGCCGGTGCCGCCGACGATCAGATCATCCTGATAGCCGCCGATCAGGGTGTCGTTGCCCTCGTTGCCGTTCAGCGTGTCGGCGGATGTGCCGCCATCCATGTAATCGTTGCCGTCCGATCCGCGCAACACATCCGCGCCCGCCATGCCCTCCAGCACGTCATCGCCGGCGCGCCCGTTCAGGCTGTCGTTGCCCTCGCCGCCGGTCAGCGCGTTGTCACCGACATTGCCATAAATATCGTTGGCGCCGCTGTCGCCTGTCGCGCCAATGTCACCGCTGCCCAGCAGGGTGATCACCTCTATCCCGTCCAGCGCCACAATATCACCGCGGGCATATACGGTATCCACGCCTGCGCCACCGTCGACCTCGGCTCCGGCCTGATCCACCCAGAACCTATCATCGCCGCCCTCGCCGTAAATCACCCCCGTCACGCTGCCACCAAAGCCGCGAAACTGGTCCGCGCCGTCACCCGTATATATATCGCCCATCATCGTGCCGCTGTTCACGACCAGATCGTCGAACGCACCACTGGCATTCACATCCCCCACAATCATGCCGTCATTGCGCAGTCGCAATGCGCTGTTGAATGCAAAAACCGCCTGCGTGCTGCCCTGTATCAATCCCGTGTTGATCAGATCATTGCCATAGCCGCTGTCGGTGCTCAGCATCCGCACCCCGAATCCTTGGGCCGTGATGCTGCCAGCGTTGATCAGCAAGGCCTGACCGTTACCGGGGGCCATATGGACCGCCCCATAACCAATCGATGTGGAATTCGCAGCCACAGTGCCGCTGTTGTTGAAATAGAGATCTGCCCCCGCATCCGACGCAGCCAGATCGACAACATAGGCCCCCGTGCCGCCAATCAACCCTGCATTGACAACCGCAACCACGTCTTCAGCTTCGACGTTCACCGCCGACAACCCGTAACTGGTGACCGATCCGCTCTCGCCAACGATAATTTCGATAAAACGGACATTCGTCAGCCCGATCGCATCGCCGTTGAACGCGGTGACCGATCCCAAAAGGTGCAATTCATGATTGCCACTGACCGCAATGACCGAACCGCTGGTGGTGAACAACTCCCCCCCGAACCCCAGATAAAAATCATCACTGGGGCCAAGGTCGATCTGGGTCGAAGAAGAGGTCAGCAAAGATTGCAAAGCCATTTCAAAATCCCTTCAAAAATAACAGGTGCCTGCGCACCGCGAACAATCCGTTTTCACCGCCTGAAAAAAACGGCGGGGGTTTTGTCGTTTGGCCCAAAAATCGCGGGGCAGGTTCAAATCCGAATAAAAACTGGCAAATTGCGAAAACACTTGGCCCAAGGCTGTCGTAAACCTTGGTTAAGATCAAGGATTTTGACCGCAAAGTCAGGGTTTCCAGACCCCGAAACCGCATTTGGCCGGTGCATATCAATCACGGATTGAATCCGCGACCACGCCACCAGCCTAAAGGTAAAAATCACCCACAGTCAGGGCCGTGGTATCCAGAACGATGACCCGCGCATCAATGCCGCCGTCGCCGTCCAGATCCATATCGACCAATGCATGACCCGTGGCCGTCACGCTGTATCGCAGCTCGGCCATACCAGCGTGCGAAAACCCGCCCGTGCCCAGAAATGCAAACGCCCCGTCCACCATATCGCTCAGGTCGATCACATCCCACCCATGGGTGAAATCCAGAATGCGCGCCGTCGATACGCCAAATTCCACATCCGCCAAGGCCTGAAACACAAAGGCATCGCGCCCCGCGCCGCCCTGCAACAGATCATTACCCGCCCCGCCGATGATCACATCATTGCCGATGCCCCCCACCAACAAATCGTCGCCCGTGTTGCCAATCAGCGTGTCATTGCCAACCCCGCCGTTCAACGTGTCATTCCCCGTGCCGCCATCCAGATGGTCATTGCCCGAACCGCCCAGCAAAATGTCATCGCCCGTCATACCGTCCAGCACATCGTCGCCCGCCCGCCCGTTCAACCTGTCGTTGCCCCGCGCGCCCAGCAGTGCGTTGTCGCCGGTATTGCCATAAATGTCGTTGTCCCCCAGATCGCCCGTGGCGCTGATGTCATCCCCACCCTGAAGGATGATCACCTCGACCCCGTCCAGCGCCACAACGTCATTGCGGGCGTAAACCGTATCCTGCCCCGCGCCGCCATCCACCTCTGCGCCCGCCTGATCCAGCCAGATTTTATCGTCACCCTCCTCGCCGTAGATCACGCCAACAACCGTGCCGCCAAAGCCGCGAAATTCATCATTGCCTTCGCCCATCAACACATCGCCATTCACGCTGCCGGTGTTGATCATCACATCATCATAGGCACCCGTCGCCCGCAGACCGCCCGAAATCACACCCAGGTTGTCCAACCGCATCGCGCCCGCTGTTGCAAACACGCCGTATCCGGCGCTGGAAATCACCCCGGTGTTTTCGACGAATACCCGCAATACGTCACTGGCTGCGCCCGTCGCACTGACCATCACCCCATGCCCCGAAGACGTGATCGTGCCGGAATTCGCAACACGTAAATAGCCGCCCCCGGCCGCCAAAACCGCCGCGGCAGAGATGGGCAATACCGTGTTCGCGCTGATCGTGCCGCTGTTGTCCATCTGAATGTTCGCCGCACCGTCACTGGCCGACATGGTGATACCATTGGCTTCTGTCGCGCTGATCATCCCCGCATTGCTCAGCACCATGGCCTCGCTTGCCCATAGCTCCACAGCCTGATCATAAAAACTGCTCAACGACCCGCTCTCGCCCACTATGACCTCGGCGAATGTGCTGGATTGCAGGTCAATTGCATCAGCGTAAAACGCACTGACCACGCCAAGAATATGCAACTTGTGCCAGCCGCCCGATGATACGATCGCATCCGCTTCGGTGACCAACTCGCCCCTCGGTCCCAGATAGAAATCATCGCCCGCGCGATAAGACCCATCCCCCGCAACCAGCACCACCTGCGTTGTGGAAATGGTGAACAATGTCTGCAATGCCATATCAAATTCCTTGTTTTCAAAATGCGACACAGGGTTTTGCGACCGGCAGATATTCAATTGCCAAATAGGCAAACACAGATGGCACGCCCCGCCCGGCACCAGCATGGACGGCCCCACCCGCAAAATCAATCAATGCCTCGCACCACCCCCGATAACAGCCCCCTATCACAGCCCCCGATTACAGCCCTTGACGCCGCCCCCGCTTGGCCGCAATCCTGCACCCATGTTCCCGATACGCGATCACAACCCGACCCATAAAACCCCCTTCGTCACCTATGCGCTGATTGCGCTGAACCTGGGGATTTTCATCAGCTATTACCCCATGTTCAGCGACGCCCGCGCCCTCAATGCCTTCTTTTTCGACTGGGCCATGATCCCCGCACGCATCACCTCGGGCGATGGGGCATATACGCTGGTCACCTCGCAATTCCTGCACGGAGGCATCATGCATCTGGCCGGTAACATGCTGTTCCTGTGGATCTTTGGCGACAACATGGAGGAACAGTTCGGCCATACCGGCTTTGCCCTGTTCTATCTGGCCAGCGGCGTAATCGCCGCACTGGCACAGGTGGTCGCATCGCCCGGCTCCATGGTGCCAACCGTGGGGGCATCGGGTGCCATCGCGGGGGTTATGGGCGGCTACTTGCTGCTGTTTCCACGGGCAAAAGTCGACATATTGATCATCTTTATCGTGTTTTTCCGCGTCTTTACCATCCCCGCATTTGTCATGCTGGGGCTGTGGTTCGGCCTGCAAATCTTCAGCGGCATCGGGTCCAACGCCGATATGGGCGGGGTGGCCTACTGGGCACATGCGGGCGGGTTTGTCGCCGGTCTGGCCCTGACCCTGCCAAAGTTTCTCAAACTTGGCGGCATGGCCTTCTGGGCCCGCACCCACGGCCACCCGCCCCACCCCGATGCCGAATATGACCTAAGCCGCAGCAATATCCCCCGTGTCAGGAAACGCCGATGACCACACACCGCCTCACCTGCCACTGCGGCGCAGTCGAACTGCGCGTCCAACTCAGCGACGGTGTCAAAACGGCGCGGCGCTGCGATTGCTCGTTCTGCCGCCGGCGTGGCGCGGTGGCGCTCTCGGCCCCGCTGGACGGAATCACCATCGTCAAAGGAGGCGAAAACCTCACCCTCTATCAATTCGGCACCAACACGGCGAAACACTGGTTTTGCAAAAGCTGCGGCATCTACACCCACCACCAACGCCGGTCAAACCCCAATGAATACGGGGTGAACGCAGGGGGCATCGACGGGCTAAACCCCCGCGATCTGGACCCGGTGTCATGGGCCGACGGTGTCAACCACCCATCCGACCGCTAACCGCCCCAGCCTTCATTGTTCTAAAAATACCTGCACCCAACCGCCGCAAGAACAAAAGGACCAAAAAACAAAAGGGCCAGACCAATGGCCCGACCCTCCCGACATCCATCTGCAATCAATCAGTCGCGCGAACGAATGATCTTGGCAAAGGCATCAAACACATTGCCATTGCCCACCACCAACTCGCCATGCTCCAGCGGCGCGCGCCCCTCGCGAATCGGCCCCGCCAATGCACCGGCCTCGGTCGCGATCAGATAACCGGCAGCAATGTCCCAAATCTGCAACTCGCGCTCCCAGAACCCGTCATAACGACCGGCGGCCACATAGGCCAAATCCAATGCAGCCGATCCGAACCGGCGCACACCGGCACAAACCGGCATCAACCGCGCCAGATCCTGCAAGGTCGCAGGCAAAGTGCGCTTGGTGCCAAAAGGAACCCCCGTGGCAAACAGACATTCAATCATCCGGTGACGCCCCGACACGCGCAAACGGTTGGAATCATTCAACCAGGCACCCTTGCCCTTCTCGGCGTAAAACATCTCGTCCTTGGCAGCATCATACACCACACCGGCCACGATCTGGCCCTTGTGCTCCAATGCAATGGAAATCGCCCAATGCGGCAAACCATGCAGAAAATTGGTGGTGCCATCCAACGGGTCCACGATCCAGCGACGTGTCGGATCCTTGCCGTCGATACCGCCACCCTCCTCGCCCAACCAGCCATAGGTCGGACGCGCCCCCAACAGCTCCTCTTTCAGAATCTCCTCGGCGGCAATATCGGCCTTGGATACAAAATCGCCCGCCCCCTTCATCGACACCTGAAGGTTCTCGACCTCGCGGAAATCCTTGACCAGCGAACGCCCCGCCTTGCGTGCGGCCTTGATCATGATGTTAAGATTGGCGCTGCCCTGCATCGGTCCGGCTCCTGTTTGTCCAAGCCGCGCGTATAAGCAATGACGCCCCGATTGCCAAGCCTCGATCCACCACAGCGTAAAGGGCGCACTCCCGCCCGCTCAAAACGCATCAAAGATGCATATTCACGGTTGGGCGTGGCCCTCGGCTGACGCCTCGGGCAACCACCACACAACCGGCTTTTTCTTGGCCAAAATACTCGCGCCGCAGGCTCCGGCACAGGCGCCCAAACACCCCTCCAGCGGCTCCCCCCAACCTCACGCCCTTTGCAACTTCGCCGCCTCGATCCCCGCCAAACCGATCAACTCCGCCATATAGGGCTTTTCCAAATCCTCGGTCCGCACCGCCGCATACAAACGACGCGTCAAACCTGCCTCGGTCAATGGCCGCGTCACATAATCCGATGAATACTTTACCTCGCGCACCACCCAATCGGGCAACACAGCCACCCCGCGATTGGACGCCACCAACAGCAAAATCACCGCCGTCAGCTCCGCCTGTCGCACCGATGCGGGTTCCACCTTGGCAGGGGTCAGCAACTGGCTGAAAATATCCAGACGCGACCGCTCCACCGGATAGGTGATCAATGTCTCGCCACGAAAATCCTCTGCCTCGATCCACGGCTTTTGCGCCAGCGGATGCTGCGCCGCAGCCACAAAAACCGGCGCATAGTCAAACAGCGGCGTGAAGGTCACCCCCGGCATCTCCTCAGGATCCGAGGAAACCACCAGATCGACCTCCTCCTTCATCAACGCGGGCAAGGCATCAAAGGCCAGACCGGGACGAATGTCCACATCCACATCGGGCCAGCCCTTGCGGAAACTCTCCAGCACCGGAAACAGCCATTCAAAACAGGCGTGGCATTCAATCGCGATATGCAACCGCCCCGACGATCCCGCCCGCAACCCGCTGAACTCGGCCTGAAGGGCCGCAACCTCGGGCAAAATCCGCTCGGCGGCGCGCAGCATCCGCATCCCGGCCGCCGACAACTTCAACGGCTTGGACCGGCGCACGAACAGCTCCACCCCCGCCTGATCCTCCAACCCCTTGATCTGATGCGACAAAGCAGACTGCGTGATATTCAGAATATCCGCCGCCTTGCCCAAACCGCCCGCCTCGTGGATCGCCTTGATCGTACGCAGATGCCGGAATTCGATGTGCATTATGAAACGCGCCTCATGTTTCAGATGAATTTAATGAGCTTGTCTCACATGCCGCCCCATGCGACAAGAGGCGACGCAACAAGGACGAAAACCGACATGACCCGCCCGAATGTATCATTTGAATTCTTCCCGCCGCAAAGCCTCGAAGCCTCGTTCCGGCTGTGGGAAACCGCACAGGTTCTGGCCCCGCTGGACCCCGCATTCGTGTCCGTCACCTATGGCGCAGGCGGCACCACCCGCGACCTGACCCATGACGCCGTCGCCGTGTTGCATAAAAATTACGGCGTCAATGTCGCCGCCCACCTGACCTGCGTTTCCGCCACCCGCGAAGAAACCCTTGCCATCGCCGACAGCTATGCGGCGGCAGGCGTCACCGAAATCGTCGCCCTGCGCGGCGACCCGCCCAAGGGCGCGGGCGCATTCACCCAACACCCCGGCGGCTTTGCATCATCCGTAGAACTGATCGAAGCCCTTGCAAAAACGGGGAAATTCCGCCTGCGCGTCGGCGCATACCCGGAAAAACACCCCGAAGCATCAGACACCGCCGCCGATGTCGAATACCTGAAACGCAAAATCGACGCGGGCGCACATTCCGCCATCACCCAGTTCTTCTTCGAGGCAGATACGTTTTTCCGCTTCCGCGATGCCTGTGTCAAAGCAGGGATTGATGCGCCGATCATTCCGGGCATCCTGCCAATCACCTCGTGGAAGGGCACCCGCAATTTCGCCCTGCGCTGCGGCACCAATGTGCCGACATGGCTGGACGAAGCATTCGAAAAGGCCGAGCGCGACGGGCGCGCCGATCTGCTCTCTACCGCGCTCTGCACCGAACTCTGCTCGGATCTGATTGATGGCGGCGTGAATGATCTGCAATTCTATACGCTGAACCGCCCCGAACTGACCCGCGATGTCTGTCACGCACTGGGCGTCACGCCCAAGGTGAACCTCGAAAACGTGGCGTAACATCCGGGCGCCCTTGCCCTCCTCCTCGTGGCGCGGTTTCATGCCCGCAACGCGAGGAGGAGCCGCAAATGCCCAACGATAAAACCGGCGAAAGATATATCGCCAAATCCCCCGATGACCTGATGACCCGCGAAGAGGCGATGTCAATGTCAGGGCTGGAATCGATGCAGGCCATGGTCGCGGGCAAATACCCCGGCCCGCCCATCGCGGGGCAGCTTGGCTATAACATCGACACCGTCGAAGAGGGCCGCGTGGTGTTTCGTGGCGCGCCGAAATTCGAATTCACCAACCCCATGGGCACCGTGCATGGCGGCTGGTATGGCACCCTGCTGGACAGCTGCATGGCCTGCGCCGTGATGACCCGGGTGCCACGCGGATCGACCTATACCACGTTGGAATATAAGGTGAATATCATCCGCTCCATTCCGTTGGGCATGGATGTTCTGGCGATTGGCGAATGCCAGCACGCGGGGCGTTCCACCGGCATCGCATCGGGCGAAATCCGCGGCGTCGAGGATGGCAAACTCTACGCCACCGGCTCCACCACCTGCATCATCATGCAGGTCGCCAAACCCGCCTGATCCACCCCCCATTATCCGTCAGAGCGGCCCCAGGGCCGCACATTGCGCCTCGTCGCCCGCTTTGGCGGGGCACTCGGGATGGGCTGGGCGCAACGGGGCCGCGCCCCATGGGGGTTCGGTGACGGGCGGTGGTGCGGATGAGTATTTTTGCCAAGAAAAAGTCGGAATAGCTGTCCCTGTCGGGCGTCGCGCCTGCAACAACTGACAGATAGGGTGCGCATCATCTGCGATGGCGCGCGAGCCCCGGCGGGGGGAGGTCATGCAACGCATGAACGAGGGGGCAGCAGGCCCCCGTTGGCCTCAGGCAAAAGCGTTCGGATCAAAGCCTTCGGATCAAAGCGTTCAGGCCAGAGCGCTTAGGCCGGAGCGTTGATGACAGTGCGATCCGCGTCGCGTTCCGCGCGATACAGCCGTTCCGATTTATCCGCCCCGACCACACGTTTGCGGCGCAGCAAAAACAGCTTGCCCCAGCCGGACCATGTGCCGACGGATGGCGCATTGGCATCCATCGGGAAACCTGCGCGCCAGCCTTCGGGCAGGGGCAATCCATGTCCTGCCGCCTTGTCCAGCATCCAGACCAGCGGAATGTTCGACAGCGGCCGCGCTTGGGTAAAATCGCCCAACTGCCCACCCACATCGCCGTGGCATCCGGGGAACCAGACTTGCTCTACCCGCCCGTCCCAGTCATCCGGCGTTTGCCACAGCACCGGCGCGTATACCTCGCGTGTTTCATCCAGCGCCAGCGCGTGGTAGCCGTGGCGCGTGGCATGGCCCAGCGCGTGGGAATGAAACGCATGTGCGGGTTGCGACCAGCGCCAGAACAGCGGCAGGCGCAGGCCCAGCGCCTTGACCGTATCCCAGACCCCGATCATTTCGATCTGCGCATCTGTATGGCAGAATGCCGCCCTGAATTCGCCCGCCACATGGCCACCGGGCGCGGTTTGATAATGGCGATAGGCCAGTTGTATCTGGCGTTCCGTGGCATGTTCGCTGCGCAGCAGGCCGACCTGATCAATCAGCCCTGCCAGTGATCTGACCGCATAGGCCCCCCGTGAGTAGCCAAACAGGAATATCCTGTCGCCGGGGCGATACCGGCTGGCGAGATAGCCATAGGCGCGCCTGATCTGGCGGTTGATGCCGCGCCCCACCACCACATCGGGCGTGCTGCGCCAGTCGGCCCATTGCACGCCCGCCTCGTAATAGGTGGACACATCATTGCCGGTTTCCTGCAACAGCCGCCATGTCAGCCCCGCGTTGGTTTCACGCCCGCGGCGCAGCGAAGACATGGTGCCATCCAGCACAATCACATGGGTCAGCGCCCCGCGCGTGGCGCGACGGGCAGACTGCGCATGGCGCAGCCCCGGCCATATCAGGCTTAGGGCCTGTCTACTCAGCCGCCACAGATTGCCCATTCAACAGATCCCAAACCCTAAGCGGCGTGAACGGCATATCGGCCCGCCGCACCCCGCGTTCCCACAGCGCATCCATCACCGCATTGGCCGTGGCCGCCATGGCACCCACTGTGCCCGCCTCGCCACAACCCTTCATGCCCATGGCATTGGCCGTGGATGGCACGGCCAGCGTTTCAAATCTATACATCGGCATGTCATCGGCCCGTGGCATGGCGTAATCCATGAAACTGGCGGTCAGCATCTGCCCGTCGTCGTCATAGGCGACCCGCTCCATCAATGCCTGCCCTGCCCCCTGTGCCACGCCGCCATGCACCTGCCCCTCGGCCAGTCGCGGATTGATCAGGTTGCCGAAATCATCGACCACGGAATAGCGTTCCAGCGTCACAACGCCGGTTTCGGGGTCGATTTCCACCTCGGCGACATGGGCGCCATTGGGGTATGACCGCCCCGGCAGGGTGGCCCGCGCCTCGTGCACCAGCAGGTCCTCGCGCCCCTCGGCCCGCGCCAGTTCGGCCGCTTCGACAAAGCTGGGCGTCAGGTTGGACCCCGCTGCACGGAACCGTTCATCATCAAATGTCACCGCCCCCGCATCCACACCCATCTTTTCGGCCAGAAACGGGATAAACGCCGCCGTCATCTTATCCACCGTTGCCAGGGTCGCGGTGCTTTGCGTGGTGACAGACCGTGACCCGCCGGTGCCGCCGCCCATGGCGATCAGATCACTGTCGCCCTGCACCACGCGGATATTCTCGAACGGGATTCCCGTCTGGTCCGACAGGAACTTGGCATAGACCGTTTCATGCCCCTGCCCGTTGGATTGCGTGCCCACATAAATCGTCACCGTGCCATCCTCGTGAAACGCCACCTTGGCGCTTTCCGAAGGATCACCCAAAATGCTTTCGATATAGTAACTCAGCCCCAAACCGCGCAATTTCCCCTGCGCTGCGCTCGCTGCCTTGCGGGCCGCAAACCCTGCGCGATCGCTCGTTTCCTCGACCCGGTCCAGCAGCGCGTGAAAATCGCCCACATCATATAATTCCCCCGTCGCGGTTGTATAAGGGAACGCCGCCTTGGGGATGAAATTGATCCGGTGCAGATCCCAGACATCGACACCCAGTTCACGCGCCGCATAATCCATCATCCGCTCTAACAGATATATCGCCTCGGGGCGGCCCGCCCCGCGATAGGCATCGGTCTGGGTGGTGGTGGTGTAAAACCCCTCCACGTGCAGAAACGCATCCTGCACATCGTAAACCCCCATCAAAACCTTGGAAAACAGAACCGATTGAATCGCCTGCCCGAAATTCGAATTATAGGCCCCGATATTGGCCTTGGTATCAACACGGTAACCGATGATCTTGTGATGCTCGTCAAAGGCCAGCGCGCCCAGACTGGTCAGGTCGCGCCCGCCGTGATCCGATAGCATCCCCTCGCCGCGCTCTGACATCCAGCGCACCGGCCTGCCCAGCATTTTCGCCGCCTGCGCCACCGCGAAATATTCGGGATAGGGCGCGACCTTCATGCCAAAACCGCCGCCGACATCGGGGATGGTGACACGCACATCGCCCTCGTCCATGTTCAACACACGGGCCAGCTGGGCCTTCATCACCCAAACGCCCTGCCCGCTAAACCCGACATGCAACCGCTGCCCGTCATATTCGGCATAACAGCCGCGCGGCTCCATCGAATTGACGACGATACGGTTGTCCTCCACCTCCATGCGCACCACATGGGCGGCGCGGGCGAACGCGGCATCATTCGCCGCCTCATCCCCCATCGCCCAATCAAAGGCGCGGTTGTCAGCCAGATCATCATGCACCAAGGCCCCGCCGGGGGTGAAATCCATCTTGGCGGGCAACTCCTCGATGTCCAACTCGATCAGCTCGGCGGCATCCTTAGCCTGATCCAGCGTATCGGCCACGATCAGGGCAATCGGATCACCGACATAGCGCACCTTTTCTTCGGCCAATACCGGGCGACGCGGCGCTGCGGCCTTGGTGCCATCGCGGTTGTCCACCACCACACCGGCCATGCCCTCGGTCACACCCGCCGCCAAAAGGGCGGCGCCGGTCAACACCAGATGCACACCATCTGCGGCCTCGGCCCCGGTGACATCCAACGCATCAAGGCGCCCATGCGCCACATTGGACCGCAAAACATAGGCGAACAAGGCTCCCTCAGGCAGGGCATCGTCAATATACCGCCCCTCGCCGGTCAAAAACCGCTTGTCCTCGACCCGTGTAATCGGCTGGCTTTTCCCGAACTTTTCCATCTCGCCCCCTCGCGCTCGCTGTTTCGCGCACAGGGTAACCCGCCAGCCGCCACTGTCCAGAGGCCGCGCAGCTATGTCAGGAATTTTATGTCAGGAAAATTGACCGGATTTCCCAAAAACCTGTCACGTCGCCAACCCACCTACCACCACAGGCACCTCTGGCCCGTAACCGTTGAACCGCGTCGCCAGAGCCAGCGAATAGGCACCCATGCCGTGAAACAACACCCAATCGCCCTCTGCCGCATCCCGTGGCAGCGGCAGGGGGGCGGGCAAACGGTCCAGACTGTCACAGGTCGGGCCATAGGCCACACGCCCCTGCATCGCACCACCGCGCAACGCACCGTCAGGGCCAATCACCTGCACACGGTCCATCCCCGGCATGTCGCGCCATTCGGCCAAACCGCCATAAATCCCGTCGTTCAAAAACACCGACCCATCAGCGCGAAACGCCTTGATCCGTGCCGCCAGACTGAATGCCTCGGCCACCAAGGCCCGCCCCGGCTCGCAAACCAGCGCGGGGGGATTGGCACCGAATGCGCCATCCACCTCGGCGCGAATCAACGCGAACAACGCGCCCAGATCGGGCGCATCGCCCACCCGCTGCGCCGGAAACCCGCCCCCCACATTCAGCCGCGCCAATGTCACACCCGCACGCCGCGCCACATCGGCACAGGCACGGATATAGGCACCCCATGCCGCGCCTTTCTCGCATTGCGTGCCGGGGTGAAATGTCATCGCAGGGGTGAACCCCATGTCGGCCACACGGCGCAACAACGCCACCGCATCATCCGGCCCGACACCGAATTTGGACCCGAAATCATAAACCGCGCCCTTGACCGGCAGCTTCAACCGCACCGAGACCTCGGTCAGCCCACCCCTGGCCGCCAACAGGGGCCGCAGCTTTTCCAACTCATGGGCGTCATCCACCGATGCCGACACCACCCCCATCTGCGCCGCCAGCGCCACCTCCTCCAATGACCTGACCGGATTGTTGTAATGCAAAACGGCGGCAGGGCAGGCCGCACGCACCATGTGCATTTCAGCGACCGAGGCCACATCAAACGCCCGCACACCGGCGCGCACCAATGCCTCCAAAACCTCGGGGCGGGGGTTGGCCTTGACCGCGAAAGTCACCAATCCGTCAAAGCCGTCAATGAACCGGCGGGCCTGCGCCGCAACCACATCAGGGGCCATATACATGACCGCCTCGTCGGGGCGCAGCCGCATCAAATGGGATATAGGGGTGGGAAAATCGACTGTCGCGCGCATATCAGGGCCTCGTGCTGTTGGGGTCTTGTTGGGGGGCTTGCGGGGGTATCGGGAGGTATTGGCCGTGTGAAAGGTCGTTTTTTGATCGCTGAACAGGTGAACAGCTTTTTCTTTTCATCATGCGCGTGATTTCTGTCGATTCATCGCGGCACTTGTGACAAAATGACCCCAAATTCAGGCAGATCGACCAAATGAACGCACAATTAGACGAAACAGACCGCGCGCTGCTGCGCCAGTTGCAACAAAACGCCCGCGCCCCCGTGGCCACGCTGGCGCGCAAACTGGGGCTGGCGCGCACCACGGTGCAGGCGCGGCTGGACCGGCTGGAAACCAACGGCACCATCGCGGGATATACCCTGCGCCTGTCGGATCAATCGGCCCCGCGCATCCGCGCCACCGCGCTGATTTCCATCGAACCCCGCGCCCAACCCGCCGTCATTGCACGGCTCAAGGCGCTGACACAGGTTGACAGCGTGCATACCACCTCGGGCCGCTGGGATCTGATCGCCGGATTGTCCGCCGCCACCACACAGGAACTGGATGAAACCCTTGATCGCATTGTCGAAGCAAAAGGCGTAAACAGTTCCGAAAGCCTGATCCACCTGTCCACCAAACTGGACCGCAATTAACGCCGCCCCCAAACCCATAGGCCCCGATATGACCGCAAACCTGCAAAACACCCTCTCTGCCATCGACGCCGCCAATGCCCATGACCCCGACACATCCGAAGGCACCCCCGCCGCGCAACTATACGGCGAACGGATGAGCGCCGAACTGCAACTGCTCTACCCCGATGCGCCCGATGTGCTGCAAATCGCGGCGCGTGGCCAACATATCGAACGCTGGATGCTGCCACGCTCTGATTTCCCGATGGACCGCACAGGTTACCTGACATGGCGCAAGGAACAGGGCCGCCGCCACGGCGCCCGCGTCGCCGAAATCATGGCCGCAAACGGCTATGCCCAACCCGACGCCGACCAAGCCGCCGCCATGCTGCGCAAAGAGGCGATCAAACGCGACCCCCTGACCCAATCGCTGGAGGATGTGGCATGTTTCACCTTTATCCGCTGGTATCTTGGCCCCTTTGCCGGCACGCAAGACCCCGAAAAACTTGACCGGATCGTCGCCAAAACCGCCCGCAAGATGAGCAGCAAAGCCCGCGCCCGCGCGTTGCAGGAATTCGAAATACCCGCCTCCCTCGCCGCGCATTTCCAAAACTGAAAAGGGGCAACTCCCGCCCGCTTAGCGGTTTTCATAGAAAACCCCACACGGTTGGGCCTAGCCCTCGGCTGCCGCCTTCGGGCGGTGGCACAGACAGCCAAACCACTTTTTCTTGGCAAAAATACTCGCGCCGCAGGCTCCCACACCGGCACCCGGCGGCACGCCAAAAAAGGGGGCCAGCCCCCTCGCCACATTTGCAATGCAAATGCCGCTCACCCCCGGAGTATTTGATCCAAGAAAAAGCCGCAGCCAAGGACGCACAACACCCCTGCCCTCTTTCCCCTTCGGCTCTGCTCTGCCATATTGCATGGCAACCACATAAAAAGAGCAGCAGCGCCCATGTCCGACGATCTCCTCTCCGGTACCGCCCCCGATGACTACAACGCCTCCTCGATCGAGGTGCTGGAAGGGCTGGAACCCGTGCGCAAACGCCCCGGCATGTATATCGGCGGCACCGATGAACGCGCCCTGCACCACCTTGTGGCCGAGGTGCTCGACAACTCCATGGACGAGGCCGTGGCAGGCCACGCCAACCGGATCGAGGTCGAACTCCACGAAGACTATTCCATGACCATCCGCGACAATGGCCGTGGCATCCCGATTGATCCGCACCCCAAATTCCCCGACAAATCCGCGCTCGAGGTGATCCTCTGCACGCTGCACGCGGGCGGTAAGTTCTCGGGCAAGGCCTATCAGACCTCGGGCGGTTTGCACGGTGTTGGCGCATCGGTGGTCAACGCCCTGTCCGACCTGATGGTCGTGCAGGTCGCCCGCAACAAAGAACTCTATGAACAACGCTTTTCCCGTGGCATCCCGCAGGGACCGGTGGAAAAAATCGGCGCAGCCCCCAACCGGCGCGGCACCACCGTCACCTTTCACGCGGATGAACAAATCTTTGGCGCGCACCGCTTCAAACCCGCCCGCCTGTTCAAATCCATCCGCTCCAAGGCCTATCTGTTTTCCGGCGTCGAAATCCGCTGGAAATCCGCGATCAATGACGGCGAAACCCCGGTCGAGGCCACGTTCCATTTCCCCGGCGGCCTGGCCGACTACCTCAATGAAACCCTGGGCAAAACAACCGCCTACGCCGACGCCCCCTTTGCCGGCACCGTCGATTTCAAGGAAAAATTCGGCGTCCCGGGCAAGGTGGAATGGGCCATCAACTGGACCCCGGCCCGCGACGGTTTCATCCAGTCATACTGTAACACCGTCCCCACCCCCGAGGGCGGAACCCACGTTGCCGGTTTCTGGGCCGCCGTTCTGAAAGGCATCAAAGCCTACGGTGAACTGGTCAGCAACAAAAAGGCCGCGCAAATCACCCGCGACGACCTGATCACCGGCGGCTGCGCACTGGTGTCCTGCTTCATTTCCGAACCCGAATTCGTCGGCCAGACCAAGGACCGCCTCGCCACAGTCGAGGCACAGCGCCTTGTCGAAAACTCCGTGCGCGACCATTTCGACAACTGGCTCGCCTCCGATACCAAATCCGCGGGCGCGATCCTTGATTTCCTTGTGCTGCGCGCCGAAGAACGCCTGCGCCGCCGTCAGGAAAAAGAAACCCAGCGCAAAACCGCCACCAAAAAACTGCGCCTGCCCGGCAAACTGACCGATTGTTCGTCAAACAGCCGCGAAGGCACCGAACTGTTCATCGTCGAAGGCGACTCCGCCGGTGGCTCGGCCAAAATGGCACGCGACCGCAAATATCAGGCGATCCTGCCCCTGCGCGGCAAAATCCTCAACGTGCTGGGCGCGGCCTCCAACAAACTCGGCTCCAATCAGGAAATCAACGATCTGGCCCAGGCACTTGGCGTCGGGCTCGGCACCCGTTTCAACATCGACGATCTGCGCTATGACAAGATCATCATCATGACCGATGCGGATGTCGATGGCGCCCATATCGCTTCGCTGCTGATGACCCTGTTCTACAGCCAGATGCGCCCGATGATCGACACCGGCCACCTCTATATGGCCTGCCCGCCGCTCTATCGCCTGACCCAAGGCGCGCGCCGGCTCTATGTCTCCGACGACGCCGAAAAAGACGCCGCAATGGAGGCAGGTCTGGGCGGCAAAGGCAAAATCGACGTGCAACGCTTCAAAGGCCTCGGCGAAATGGACGCCAAGGATTTGAAAGAAACCACAATGGACCCGAAATCCCGCAAACTGATCCGCGTCACCATAGACGAGGACGAACCCGGAGAAACCGGCGATCTGGTCGAACGCCTGATGGGCAAAAAACCCGAATTGCGGTTCCAGTATATTCAGGAAAATGCGAGGTTTGTTGAGGAGTTGGATGTTTGAGTGGATATTGACACAATATTTGGCACTAAATTACACACCAGTGTTCTGGTCAATGGGCTTTACGTGCCAGCCAAGATATTGGCGCAAACGCTTCAGCTCTACACAGATCCGGCTCTATTTCACACCGAAGAAATGGGCCCGTACAATCTCTCCAAAAGCGGATCTCTACTTCGAGTAAAATGCAACGGCAGATATTTCGCACTGATGTCTGCTCATCAAGTAATTGGAGCAAAATCAAATTATAACTACGAACAACTATGCCTGCACGACAATAATGGAAAGTTGTATACTTCACATTCTGCTATCTACCCTGTCGATGACCTAGACTTCGAATTTGATGCATTACTATTTGAATTCACCGAGGTCGTCGAAGCGGGGAACCTGCAATCCAGCATTTGGCTCGACGTCAAATTAGACGAGCTTTCGCAGATATGTCCAAAGACTATGCGCACACTGTGCATCGGTTACCCAGGCCATAGAAATAATATAGATTACGAAAAAAATAGATATAGTGTTGCTCCAAATGCGATATGGGGAGAAGAAACAACTCCCTGCATAGGAGGCAACTTGGCATTCAACCCGTCCCCACCCTTGTCATACGAGCCAAGTGGAATGAGTGGCGCTCCTGTTTTTGGAATTTGGATTGAAGAGCACGTTCCCAAAATCTACTTCGCGGGAATTGTATCCACCGCTTCCAAACACAAATTTCACTTTATACCTCGAAGGGAAATTTTATCGTTGTTTGAAGGGGTATTTTCAAAAGAGTCGGATTTTAATGTCAGGTTTCTATTTGGTTCCTGCTTTTGTTCTTCGGGCAGCGCCCGTCCGCCGGGTGGGCGCCCCCCCCCTCTCTGGCAACCACTTAATCCCAGCCAAACACCTCCCAACCCCACAGGCCCGCACACCGAATGCAAAAGCGCCCGCCCGAGGGGGCGGACGGGCGCTGCCCGGCGGCGCAAGCGCCTTGATTCCGGGCACGACCCAGCCATCAACGCAGCATCACGCACCCCCAAGAGCCACCGCCGCTCCACCACTCCGCTCAAACCCAACAATCCGCCCATACCCACACCTCACGCTCCCAAACATTTGCAACCCAATACCCAACAACCAACAGCGCACGCACCCCACCCTGCCCCAAAACAAAAAGGACGCAGCCCAACAGCCACGCCCCTCTTTCATTGTTCCATAAATACCTAAAACCACGGCGCAGCCCGCGCCGCCCTCACCGCATCAATGGCAGTGATACGGTTTCGACCCCGCATGACAGCACTGACCGGGGGGCGAGGATTTGCGGCATCCGCCGCCATGGCCCAATTCCTGCCCGCCCAAAACCAGTCCGGAAACCGGCGCGATACCCTGCCCCGCAGGCGCGACTCCGGCGGAAAAACACGCCGCCACAACGGCAATAAAAAGCGTCTTCATAAATACATCCATCAATGCAAAAATTAACCATTTCGTTAACATTGGTTAATCTGCGCCTGACGCCAAAGCGTGTCAATCCGCAATCCTGACCGCCTACACCCATGTCGCCGCCCAAAACCACAGATTGCACCCCCCGAAACATAGGAATCCACCGAAATCACCGCTGTTTTATACGAATTTTCCCCGCTACTCTGACGGTATGAAACGCACCCTGACCCTGCTGACCCTGATCATCCTGACTGCCTGCGGGCGGCCGTTAACCATGAATGAACGCGCCTTCACCGCCGCCACTTTCGGTCCCGATTTCCCCACCGAACGGGTCCGCCTGAACGACGATCTGATGTTCGGTGAGGTCACATATAAACGCCCGATCCGCCCCCGCCTGACCTGCTCCGAGCGAATCTGGCCCCCGTCAAAAGGCGAAACCGTTACCGTCGCCCCCGGTGCCATGGTCGGATTTCACACCGCGTTTTTCCGCCCAGACCTCTATCGCAAGGACTTCTTGCCCGACTATCCGCAGCAGTTTGATCTGGTCGACACCATGCTGTTCGCCCATGAAATGACCCATGTCTGGCAATGGGCCAACCGCGCCCGCACGGGGTATCACCCGTTCAAGGGCGCGGGCGAACACTCCGGCAACCCTGACCCCTATCTGTTTGATCCTGATACGAAAATATCGTTTCTTGATCATGGCTACGAACAACAGGGCGCCATAGTAGAGGAATACGTCTGCTGCCGCCTGCTGGACCCGGACGCGCCGCGCACCAAACGTCTGCGCGATATGATCAGCGCCGAAATGCCCCTGCAACGGCTGGACAATTTACTGCAATCGCCGCGCGTGCAAATCCCGTGGCGCGGTGCAGAAATCAGCGGCATCTGCCGTTAACCCGGGCCTAACAGCTCCTTAACGCTGGATGCTCTCCAGATAGGTCATCAGCGCCGCCAAAGGCCGCGCCACAGGCGACTGGCTGCCATCCTCCAAGGTCACGGGCACCGTATCGCCACGCAGCAACACCCCGAATTCCGGCATATCGGGGCGGGCATCCATGCGGGTGTATCCGTCAATCTGGCTTAACACCGCGCTAACGGGAAACACACCGCCCCGCGACAGCCGTGTCAGATCACTGGGCGCTGGGTGCATGCCCCGCGCCAGCTCCCCGTCACCATGTCCGCTAACCCCATGACACATCGCGCAATTTTCCGCATATATCACAGCGCCTTCGGGGGCGTCAGGCATCGCCAGAGGCGCGCACCCCGCCGCCAGAACCGCCAGTATCACCAGCCGTTTCATTGCTGGATCTCCTGCAAATACGCGACCAGATCGGCAATCGGCCGCCCCATCATCACCGGCTGGCCCGCCCCCGTTTTCATCGCCACATCATCCCCCTGAAAAAACGCGCCATAAACCGGCATGGATGACCCGTGGCTGACCAAAGGGTCACGCCCGTCAATCCGCATCACCACCCGCATCAGCGGAAATTCCCCTTTGTTATCAATGGATAGGCGCGACAAGTCCTTGGGCTGCACCAGCAGAACAGGGGCCATCGGGCCTTTGCCGTCGGCCTCTAACCCGTGACAGGTGGCGCAGTGCTGCATGAATATGCTGCGCCCTTCTTCGGCCTCTTGGGCATAAAGGGGGGCATGAACGGGGGCAAGGGCCATGCCCGCCACCCCGATCACCGCAATCGCAAGGTATTTCAGCATGTGAATCTTCCTTCTTGATAACGCCATGAAACAGCATCGCAGCCACCACGCCCCCTGTCCTTGATCCGCATCAGATCACGCATCATCCCGCCTGAATCGACTCCAGATAGGCGACCAGTTCGGCCAATGCTTTGGGGGTTGCGACCTTGCCCTGATCCGTCATCACCATCACGGTTTCACCCGCCAGTAACGACCCGAACTCCGGCATGATACTGGCGTGAAAACTGTCGGGATAGCCGTGGATTTTGGTGATCACCCGCTCGCGCGGAAACACGCCGCCGTTGCCCGCCGACAGCATCGTCAGATTGGCGGGGGGCACTGGCAGATCGCCACCATAGGCCCCATCGCCCGCGCCCCCTCGCCCGTGACACCCCACGCAATAGGTTTGAAAAACATCCCGCCCCGGCTGTGGCTGCACCGCGCACCCCGCCAGAACCATTGCCATTCCCGCCCAGATCATCGGTTTCATCGCTGCCCTCTTTGCCTTTGTTTTCCAATACTTGGCAAAACAAAGGGCAAGGCGCATTGATCCAGCGCAAACCGCCTATTCTTCGGTCAGCACACCGGCGTTCAGGCGCAACACACGGTCCATCCGCGATGCCAGTTCCATGTTATGCGTCGCGATCAGGGCCGACAATCCGGTCGCCCGAACCAGCTCCATCAAGGCGCCAAACACCTGATCCGAGGTCGCCGGATCAAGGTTACCCGTCGGCTCGTCCGCCAGCAGCAAACGCGGCTCATTGGCAAGCGCCC
The DNA here is from genome assembly GCA_050633465.1 of Paracoccaceae bacterium. Lineage (GTDB taxonomy): Bacteria > Pseudomonadota > Alphaproteobacteria > Rhodobacterales > Rhodobacteraceae > UBA3069. The sequence goes on from JBOEGO010000002.1 coordinate 345,511, forward strand.
GGCAAAACGCCACGCGCTGCTGTTCACCCCCGGATAATTCCGCCGGACGGTGATCGGCACGCGCCCCAACCCCGACCCGCGCCAACAGGTCCGCCGCGCGGGTTTCGGCCTCGCGACGTGACACACCATAGGCCAGTTGCGGCAGCACGATATTTTCCAAGGCATTGAATTCAGGCAATAAATGATGAAACTGATAGACAAATCCGACATCCGCCCGCCGCACCGCCGTGCGCTTGCGATCCGACAGGCCGCTCATGTCGCGACCGCCGATTTCCACCCGCCCCGCATCGGCCACATCCAGCAATCCGGCGATGTGCAACAGGGTGGATTTCCCCGCCCCCGAGGGCGCAACCAGCGCCACAACCTCGCCGCGCCCCATGGTTAACGATACCCCCTGCAACACCTGCACAGCGCCCGCCAACCCCTTGTTATAGGTCTTCTCGATCCCTTCCAGTTTCAGCACCACATCACTCATAGCGCAGCGCCTCCACCGGGTTCATCCGCGCCGCACGCCGCGCCGGAAATATCGTCACAATAAAACTCAACCCCAGCGACAGACCCACCGCCGACAACACATCGGGCAATTCCAGCTTCGCGGGCAACTGGTAAATTCCGCGAATGGACGGGTCCCAAACGCCGCCCCCCGCCACCGTGTTCACCAGTGCGAAAATCTGGTCGATATAGATGGCGAACAAACAGCCCAAAATCACCCCCAACGCGGTGCCGATCAGCCCCGTAAACGCGCCGCAAATGAAAAACACCCGCAAAACCGATCCTTCGCTTAACCCCATGGTGCGCAAAATCCCGATGTCGCGGCCCTTGTTTTTCACCAGCATGATCAGGCCCGATACGATGTTCATCGCCGCGATCAACACCAGGATCGACAGGATCACGAACATCACGTTGTCCTCTATGTCCAAGGCCCGCAAAAACCCGCCCGAGGCATCGCGCCATGTCCAGATTTGCGCGCCCTCGCCCCCCGCCAGCATCAGCGGCAGCGCGATTTTGTCCACCTCTTCGGGGCGCGCGACCATGACCTCTAATTCATCGGCCACACCCTCGCGGTTGAAATAGGATTGCGCCTCGGCAAAGGGCATATAAACCCGTGTGCGATCAATGTCATAGCGGCCCGCAGTGAATATATAAACCACCTCGTATGATTTGACCCGCGGGCTGGTGCCGAACGCGGTTTTCACGCCGTTGGGGCTGATGATTTTCACCTTGTCGCCCGTGGTGACGTTCAATTCCCGCGCCACGCCAGACCCGATGGCGATGCCCTCGGCCAGTCGTTCGATATCGCCCAGACTGTCCGTGGGGTTGGCCACACGGGGGATGGTTTTCATATCGTCCAGCGCGATGCCGAACACCTCGATTCCTGCGTTCCGGTCGCGGGCGTTGGCCATGACCTGCCCCTTGATCAGGGGGGCGACCCGCGTCACGCCCGCCACATCGCGCACCCGCGCCGCCATGTCATTGTAATCGCTCAGGCTGCGGTCAATCCGCCCGGTCACAGGGTCCACCTGCCCGACCGAATAAACCGTCACATGGGCATTCGCGCCCAAAATCGTATCGACAAATTCGGCCCGAAACCCGCTGCGCACCGCCAGCGTCGCGATCAAGGCAAACACCGCCAGCGTGATCCCGACAAGGCTGATCACGGTCATCACCGAAACCCCGCCCTCGGCGCGTCTTGCGCGCAAATAACGCCACGCGATCATCCATTCAAAGGCTGCGAAAGGGGCGGTTTGTCCTGCCATCTGACCTGCGGTTCCTCATGTCTGGCGCGGTTTTCCACACCTGTTTCTGCGCCTGCGACACTGCGGGCGAAACCGGCCAAGGTCAAGGCCGCGCCCGCATCTGTAACGCCCTTGTCACCTAGCGGCTGAACCGCAAGATCCCGCCGCCCCGCGCATCCATCAGCGCCACAACCGAACCATCCGCCAGAACCGCCAGATCGCGAATGCGCCCCTGCCCCATGCGAAACCTTTCCTCGCCCGCGACCCGCGTGCCGTCCATGTCCAGCCGCACCATCCCGCCGGGGTTCAGCGATGCGGCCAGAATATCACCGCGCCATTCTGGAAACATATCCCCCTGATAAAACAGCATATTCCCCGGCGCGATCACCGGATCCCAGTAATAGACCGGCTCCTCCATGCCCGGCGCACGCGGGGCGGCGCTGCCAATCGGGGCGCCGCCATAGGTCTCGCCATAGCTGACCACGGGCCAGCCGTAATTGCCGCCCTTGCGGATCAGGTTCAACTCGTCGCCACCTTTGGGGCCATGTTCCAGCCCCCATAATGTCCCGTCCGGTGACAGCGCCGCGCCCTGCATATTGCGATGCCCCAGCGACCAGATTTCCGGCGCGCCACCATCCAGCGGCACCCGCATCACCTTGCCATAGGTCTTGTCCATATCCTGCGCAAAGCCCCGTTCTGCGCGGGTGCTGTGTTCGCCTGTCGTGACCCAGGCCTGCGCCCCGTCGATCACAATGCGCGACCCGTAATGTTTGGCCGTGGGGGACGCGGGCGATTGCACGAAAATGTCGCGCAGATCGGTCAATGCCGTGGCATCCGGCGATAGAACCGCCCGCGCCGCCGCCGTGGCCGACCCGCCCGCAACCGGTTTGGCATAGGTCAGGTAAATCACGCGGCTTTGCGCAAAATCGGCGGCCAGTGCCACATCCAGCAACCCGCCCTGCCCGCGTGCGAACACCTTTGGCACGCCTGTGATCGGGGCAGATTTCGACCCCTCCATGGTGACAATGCGCAAGGCGCCGCCGCGTTCAGTGACCAGCAACCGCCCGTCCGGCATCACGGCAACACCCCAAGGGTGCGCCAACCCGTCCGCCACAACCTCGACCCTTAAATCCACCCCGCTGTCCTGCTTGGGAGCGCGGGTCTGGTGTTCAAACGCGGGCTGGAAACCGGGCACATTCTTGCGCCCGAACTCCCAGGCCTGCGCAGGCAAGGGCGCAATCATCGGGGCAATCGACAAGATCAAAAACGGCAGGGCAAAACGCGGCATAACTTCCTCCGGAAACGTGACATTCCCGTCAGAACCTAGCGCCCGGTGCCTGCGCGTCCATCACATTGGCGTCAACCCGCCCGCTGCGCCACAATGGCCGGTCGCAGGGGCAATCGGGAGGCAGTCAGGGGGCAGTCGCGGGCAGTCAGGGGCGGCAAAGCAACGGCAACAAAGCCCCGCCGCCACCGGATCAAACCCCGCGATGGGGAGCGTAAATTTCGACCACCTTGGCAATCGCATCGGCAGGGGCCAGCTCCTCGCTCTCCCCCGTGCGGCGGCTGGTCAATTCCACCACGCCATTTTTCAACCCGCGCGGCCCAACGGTGATGCGCCACGGCAACCCGATCAGATCCATGCCCGCAAACTTGCCTCCGGCCCGTTCCTTGCGATCATCATAAAGCGGCTCCAACCCCAGTCTGGTGAATTCCTGATACAGGCTTTCGCAGGCGGCATCGGCCTCGGCGTCGCCCTGTTTCAGATTCACAATCCCGATGTGGAACGGCGTCACGCCCTCGGGCCAGATGATGCCCTTATCGTCATGTGATGCCTCGATGATCGCGCCCAACAGGCGCGACACACCAATGCCGTGGCTGCCCATATGCACAGGCACGGGTTTGCCATCCGGCCCCTGCACAGTGGCCCCCATGGGTTCGGAATATTTGGTCCCGAAATAGAAAATCTGCCCCACTTCGATGCCCCGCGCACTGCGCTGGCGCGCCTCTGGCACCTTGTCGAATTCGCCCTGATCATGGGTTTCATCGGTGCGGGCATAGAGCGCGGTAAATTCCTCCATCACGGCGCGGCATTCATCGACATTGTTGTAATCAATCTCGCGATCACCCAGCCGGATATCCGTCACCGCGGCGTCATAAAACACCTCGCTTTCGCCCGTCTCGGCCAGCACCAGAAACTCGTGCGTATCATCCCCGCCGATCGGGCCGGAATCCGCCCGCATCGGGATCGCCTGCAACCCCATGCGTTCATAGGTGCGGATATAGCTGACCAGATGCCGGTTATAGGCATGCAGCGCGTCTTCCTTGCTCAGGTCAAAATTATACCCGTCCTTCATCAGGAACTCACGCCCCCGCATCACCCCGAAACGCGGCCGGATCTCATCGCGGAATTTCCACTGGATGTGATACAGGGTCAGTGGCAAATCCTTGTAACTGCTGACATTGCTGCGGAAAATATCGGTGATCATTTCCTCGTTGGTGGGGCCATACAACATATCGCGCCCGTGGCGGTCGCTGATGCGCAGCATCTCTTCGCCGTAATCGTCATACCGCCCCGATTCACGCCACAGATCGGCGGGTTGCAGGGTCGGCATCAGCATGGGGATATGCCCGGCGCGCACCTGTTCCTCGTGGACAATATTTTCCAGCTTGCGCAACACCTTGAACCCCAGCGGCAACCAGGAATAAATCCCCGCCGATTGCTGTTTGATCATACCGGCCCGCAGCATCAGGCGGTGGCTGACAATCTGCGCCTCCGCTGGGTTCTCTTTCAAAACGGGCAGAAAATAGCGCGACAGACGCATGGGCGGGGTGTCCTTCCGGCGGAAAATTGTTCGCCCCAGCATTAGGCAAGAACGCCCCCGCACACAAGACCGCCCATGCGTGCAGGCGCGCCAAGGCCGCAAGGCCGCTGCATCCCCATGCCCGCACCTCCTGTCTCTCCTGCCCCTCCCGTCTTCCCAATTCCCTTCCCCCACAGGCAACCAACGGTTAACCTGATGCCAAACCGCATCCCGATAACGAGTAACAAATGCCGCCAAACTCCAAGAACCCGCCCAGCCAGCCCACGCCACCCAAGAACATGCTGGACTGGATGGGCGTCTCCGGCACGCCGAACTGGCGCGTTGCGCGTCCACTAGGCGGTGCCTTTTCACTGCTGGTCGCTTTGTTCTTTGTCGCGGCTCTGATCGCGACTGGAGCCGTCCTTGTGCGCACTATTTTCATCAGCACCGGCCCCAACCTCGGCGCAGGCGCACTCATCGCCGCCATCCTCGGTGCGCCCTTCCTGATCTGGGGCACCGTGATCAAACATACATCCCTCACCTTCCAAAAAGAAGGCCACATCACCGACCGCATATCCAAAGCGGTCGAACATCTGGGCGCGGAAAAAACCGTTGACCGGATCGGAAGGCCAGTGACGATATGGACGGGCCAAGCAGAACGCATTTCCTACGACTACGACTGGGCTCAAAAACTGGAAGGTAAACCGAGGACGAAGATTTATCCAAAGGAATGGGACAGGAGTTGGAACCACGAAACTGAGGACGTTGATGAAGGCTACCGCGCTACTGTCTCAACATGGCCCTCTGAACGCACAATAATCCAGTGGCAAGGAGAAACCGTGTCATTAGATAAGGGCGAGGAAATAGGCGTCGAGGGCGAATGGCGGCCCTTCTCGGAAACCGTTCCCAATATCGAGGTCCGCATCGGCGGGCTGCTGTCGCTGGAGCGCATCGCTCAGGATTCCACCATTTACGACAAAGGCCGCGACCATGTGCGCGTGATGGAAATCCTTTGCGCCTATGTGCGCGAAAATGCCAAGGCCGCGCACTTGAAGTCAACGCCAACGCCCTTCCAGATAAAAAAACCGCGCATCGACATTCAGACTGCAATGAAGGTCATCAAAGATCGCAGCGATGAACAGGTGGCGATTGAAGCCGAGCAGAAATACCGCCTCGACCTACGCAGCTGTGATCTGGATGGTTGCGATTTGAGCCACGGGAAGTTTGCTGGAGCACTGATGCAAGATAGCCGTTTTGAAGGGGCGAAATTTGCGCACGCAAACTTGTCAGGGGCGAACCTTAGATTTTGCTTGCTCAACTTTGCCAGCTTTCGTTTTTCCTGCCTAAAGGGAACTGGGTTAGACTACAGCGAAATTACAAATTCATCTAACTATCAATGGACTGGAACGACTGTAGTCGGGGTTTCTGTAATCGCCTCGAACATACCCGCTTTCCCATTTTTCAGCCGCTTTCAGCAAGAAACATTCGGATCGAAAGACACTGTGGTCAATGACAGGTGGAAGGAGCTGAAAATGACTTCCCTCGCAGAAAGTAAAGATCTAGATGGTCCTTTCGTCACCGATGCGCAAAAAATCTCAATGCTTCAAGAAGCTCAAAATGCCAGACGCGGTCGCCTTACACACTTCATTCAATGGAGCCCGTATGAGGGCGAAGATCAGCAGACAATGCACAGCCTCCGCGCATACCGCAAACGCAAAGGCCTCATCGGCTGGCCCTATGAGGACTAACCCCTCTTGAAACCCTGCCCCGCTCGGGCGACATAGGGTCAAACCATCAAAGGATGCGCATATGGCTTTGCCGGTCAGGGACCAGATGAAATATTGGGGCGTTGCGGCGGCGGTGTTTGTGCTGGCGCTGTGGTATCTGGGCGATGTGATCCTGCCTTTCGTGTTGGGCGGGGCGGTGGCCTATTTCCTTGATCCCGTGGCCGACCGGCTGGAACGCATGGGCGCGTCGCGCACCATGGCCACGGCCATCATCACCCTTGTGGCGCTGCTGCTGTTCGTCTTGGCCGCGCTGCTGGTCATTCCGACGCTGATCAACCAATCGGTGCAGTTGTTCGATACATTCCCCAAACTTTTCAACGACTTGCAAACGTTTCTGACCACGCAATTCCCCGACCTGCTCAATCAGGAATCCACCCTGTCGCAATCCCTGAAACAGGTCGGCGAAACCGTGCAATCCAAGGGGGGGGAACTGCTCTCGACCCTGTTGGCCTCGGCCTCGTCGATCATCAACGTGGTGATGTTGCTGGTGATCGTGCCGGTGGTGGCGTTTTATCTGCTCTATGATTGGGATAATATGGTGGCGCGGATTGATGATATGCTGCCGCGTGATCACGCGCCCACCATCCGCAAACTGGCGGCTGATATCGACAAAACGCTGGCGTCCTTTATCCGTGGCATGGGCACCGTCTGCCTGATCCTTGGCACCTATTACGCCATTGCGCTGATGGTGGTGGGGCTGAATTTCGGGCTGGTTGTGGGGGCAATTGCGGGGTTGATCACCTTTATTCCTTATGTCGGCGCGCTGGTCGGCGGGGCGCTGGCCATCGGGCTGGCGCTGTTCCAGTTCTGGGGCGATTGGGTGTCAATCGGGCTGGTGGCCGGGGTGTTCGCCCTTGGTCAGGTGATCGAAGGCAATATCCTGACCCCGAAACTGGTGGGCAATTCCGTGGGGCTGCACCCCGTCTGGCTGATCTTTGCCCTGTCGGTGTTTGGCACGCTGTTCGGCTTTGTCGGTATGCTGGTGGCCGTGCCCCTGGCCGCCGCGCTGGGGGTGATCGCCCGCTTTGCCATCGCCGGATACAAGGAAAGCCGCCTGTATAAAGGCGTTGATGCCACCGACGGCACGGATGACGCCGGCCAATGACACCACGCCAGTTGAATTTCGATCTGCCCGCCCGCGCGGCGCTGGGTCGCGAGGATTTCTATGTCTCGCCCGCCAATGCCATGGGTGTCGCCATGATAGAGGGATGGCACACATGGCCCGCGCGCAAACTGGTGCTGTCCGGCCCGGCGGGATCGGGCAAAACCCACCTTGTGCATGTCTGGGCGGCCTTGTCAGGCGCAACCATCATCAACGCCTGCGATCTGGAAACCGCCGATATTCCGGCGCTGGCCACCACCCCCGTCGCCATCGAGGACCTGCACGAAATCGCGGGCAACGGCCCCGCCGAACAGGCGCTGTTCCACTTGCACAATCTGGCCCTGGCCGAGGGGCAATCCCTGCTGTTCACCGCGGAAAAACCCGCCGCGCAATGGGGGCTGTCCCTGCCCGATCTGGCCAGCCGGATGCAGGGCACACAGGCCGCCACCATGGACCAACCCGACGATATGCTGCTGACCGCGCTGCTGGTCAAACTCTTTGCTGACCGCCAGTTGACCCCCACCACCGATACCGTGCCATACCTTGTCACCCATATGGTGCGCAGCTTTGATATGGCGCGCCGTCTGGTGGCCGAAATGGATGCGGCTGCGCTGTCGCAAAACCGGCCCCTGAACCGGAAACTGGCAGGGGATGTGCTGCGCCATCTGGATCAGCCCGATCTGCTGGACAATTCCGGCACCTAGGCGCAATATTGTCGCACGCCTGTTACACGCCAGACAGATAAGCCCCCCATGACAAACGCAGATTTCCTTTCCGCGCCGATGAACGCGCCCGCCGCCCTCCCCGATCTGGATATCACCGGACCGGGGCGTTTTTACAACCGTGAACTCAGCTGGCTGGGGTTCAACTGGCGCGTCCTCGAAGAGGCGCTGAACCCCCGCGTGCCCCTGCTGGAACGGCTGCGGTTCCTGTCGATTTCCGCCAATAATCTGGATGAATTCTATACCGTGCGGGTCGCGGGCCTGCGTGAACTGGCCCATGCGGGCAATACCACTCCCGCCGCCGACGGGCTGACCCCCGCCGAACAACTGAACCTGATCAACGAAGACGCCCGCGCCCTGATGGGCGTGCAACAAAGCAGCTTTAACACCCTGCGCACCCAGATGGAGGAGGAGAACATCTTCCTGCTGGACCGTGACGGGCTGTCCGATACCGACCGCGCCTTTCTGGGCGAACATTTCCTGTCCAACGTGTTTCCCGTGCTGTCGCCGCTGGCGGTTGATCCGGCGCATCCCTTCCCCTTTATCCCCAACACCGGCTTTGCCCTTGCCCTGCAACTGGAACGCAAAAAGGACCGCAAAGGACTAAAGGCGCTGCTGCCGATCCCGCAACAGATCGACCGCTTTGTCGCCCTGCCCTCGGATGAGGGAACGCATCGCTTCCTCCCGCTCGAGGAACTGCTGCTCCTGCACCTCGACAGCCTGTTCCCCGGCTACAAGCTAAAAGGCCACTGTGCATTCCGCGTGCTGCGCGACAGCGATCTGGAGGTCGAGGACGAAGCCGAGGATCTGGTGCGCGAATTCGAAACCGCCCTGAAACGACGCCGCCGCGGCGAGGTGGTGCGGATGAAAATCACCGCCAACGCCCCCGATGAACTGCGCCATGTGGTGATGAGCGAACTGCACGTCACCCCCGACGAGGTGATCGAGGTCGACGGCATGATCGGCATCGCCGATGTCAAGGAACTGGTGCTGGACGAACGCCCTGATCTGCTCTGGCCGCATTTCACACCCCGCGTGCCCGAACGGGTGCAGGATCACGACGGCGATATGTTCGCCGCGATCCAGCAAAAAGACATGCTGCTGCACCACCCCTATGAAACCTTTGATATGGTGGTGCGTTTCCTGCAACAGGCGGCGCGCGATCCCGATGTGGTGGCGATCAAACAGACGCTCTATCGCACCTCGAAAAATTCACCCATCGTCGAGGCCCTGTGCGAAGCCGCCGAAGAGGGCAAATCCGTCACCGCCCTGGTCGAGCTGAAAGCCCGCTTTGACGAGGCCGCCAATATCCGCCAGTCCCGCCGGTTGGAACGCTCTGGCGCGCATGTGGTTTACGGTTTCATGGATTGGAAAACCCACGCCAAAATTTCCACCGTGGTGCGGCGCGAAGGCGACAGATTGGTGACCTATACCCACTATGGCACCGGCAATTACCACCCCATCACGGCGAAAATCTATACCGACCTCAGCTTCTTTACCTGCGATGCGGCGCTGGGGCGCGACGCGACCAAGGTGTTCAACTACCTGTCGGGCTATGCCTTGCCCGAAGCCCTTGAAAACCTTGCGATTTCGCCCCATTCCCTGAAACAGCGGATGCTGGATCTGATCATGGCCGAGGCCGAGCACGCCCGCGCCGGAAAACCCGCCGCGATCTGGGTGAAAATGAACTCGCTGATCGAACCCGACATGATTGATGCGCTATATGCCGCGTCACAGGCGGGGGTGCAGATTTCGCTGGTGATCCGTGGCATTTGCGGCATCCGTCCGGGCATCAAGGGCCTGTCGGAAAACATCCGCGTCAAATCCATCGTCGGGCGGTTTCTGGAACATTCGCGCATCGCCTGTTTTGGCAATGGCCACGGGCTGCCGCATAAAAAATCGCGGGTGTTCATTTCATCCGCCGACTGGATGGGCCGCAACCTGAACCGCCGCATTGAAACGCTGGTCGAAATCAACAATGCCACGGTCAAGGCGCAGATCACCGAACAGATCATGGCCGCCAATATGGCCGATGTCGCGCAAAGCTGGGTGATGAAGCCCGACGGCCATTTCGACCGCGCCACATGGGACGAGGGTGCCTTCGCCTTTAACTGCCACCGGTTTTTCATGGAAAACCCCTCGCTTTCGGGGCGCGGGTCGGCGGGGGCATCGGATGTGCCAAAACTCACCCATACCGAGGATTGATGCGCGGGATGCCTCCGGCGGAGGTATTTCCGGAACAATGAAAGGCGGGGCGCCCTTGCTGCAACGCAAACTGCCCTTGCGGCAGCGCAGCGTGGTTTCGCCTTGCCCTGCCCGCCCCCCTGTCGCATCGTGACGCGCGCAAACGACACAAAGAATGTGACCATGACAGAGATTTCGCAACCGGCTGGCCAACAATGGGGCCCGTTCGGACGCCCGCTGTTCAATGATGCGTCCTCGCGTGCGCTGGCACGGGTTGGCGTTGTGGATGTTGGCTCCAACTCGGTGCGTTTGGTGGTGTTTGACGGGGCGGCCCGCAGCCCCGCCTATTTCTATAATGAAAAAATCATGTGTGGTCTGGGCGCGGGTCTGGGCCAGACCGGTCATTTGAACCCTGACGGGCGCAAACGCGCATTGGCCGCGATGATCCGGTTCAAGGCACTGGCCGATGGCATGGGCATTTCGCCCCTGACCGCGGTTGCCACCGCCGCCGTGCGCGAGGCCACGGATGGCGATGATTTCCGTCGTGATGTGCTGCGCGAGACCGGCATCCCCCTATATGTGATCGACGGCGAGGAAGAGGCCCGCCTGTCCGCCCAAGGCGTGTTGCTGGGCTGGCCGGGATCCTACGGTTTGGTTTGCGATATTGGCGGATCGTCGATGGAGCTGGCCGAAATCAACGGCGGCGAAGTTGGCAAACGCGTGACCTCGCCGCTCGGGCCGTTGAAGCTGCGCGACATCAAGGGCGGGCGCAAGGGCCGCCGCGCCCATATAAAACAGGTGATTGACGGGCTGTCGGACCAGATGGGCCCACAAAACAACCGGTTGTTTCTGGTCGGCGGATCGTGGCGCGCCATTGCCCGCATTGATATGGAACGGCGCGGTTACCCGCTGCATGTGCTGCATGAATACCGCATGACCTCCAAGGGAATTAACGCGACTATTGATTATATCCGCGCCCATGACGCCGATGAATTGCGCGCCCGCTGTGGCGTATCCTCGGCCCGAATGGCACTGGTGCCCTATGCGATGGATGTTTTGAAACAGATCATCAAAACATTTAAACCCCGCGATATTGCCGTGTCGTCCTATGGTATACGCGAGGGGCTGCTATACGAGCAAATGCCCCAGCCCCTGCGCGACCGTGATCCGTTGATTGAAGCCTGCTATTTCGCCGAATCCAAGGATGCCCGTATTCCCGGTTTCGGGCGGCAATTGTTCGATTTCGTATTGCCGCTGTTCAAATCCCTGCCAAAGGACCGGTTGCGTTTGGTTAAATCCGCCTGCCTGTTGCATGATGTGTCATGGCGCGCCCATCCCGATTACCGCGCCGAAACCTGTTTTGACAATTCCACCCGTGCCAATATGGGCGGGCTGAAACATTCCGAACGGGTGTTTTTGGGGCTGGCCCTGTTGCACCGCTATTCCAATTCCCGCGAAGGCACCCGTTTTCAGGATCTATATACCCTGCTGACCCCGCATGAGATTCACCAAGCCGAAGTCCTGGGCAAAGCCCTGCGTTTCGGCGCGATGCTTTGGCCGGAAAAGGGCATTCCCATGGGCGAAATCCGCTGGTTTCCAAAGAAAAAGCAGCTTGAATTGCGCCTGTCCCCCGATGGCATCCCCCTGTTTGGCGAAGTGGCCGAGGCAAGGTTCAAATCCCTCGCCTCGACCCTATCGGCCCAATACCGCGTGATCCATTTGCGCAAATGATCCGCTAAAGGATAAAATCATCCACCGTCAGCACCACGTTGTTTTCCAGCAGAACCTCGCCATCCTTGCGCCCGTCACCGTCAATATCCAGCGTGATCCATGTGCGGTTATGCGCGTCATGGCGGTAATTCACCTCTGCCGCGCCAGTGTTGCTGAACCCGTTTAGCCCGATGAATGTGATCCCGCTGGCCATGGCCGACAGGTCAATCAAATCATCGCCCCGGGTGAAATCCTGCACCCGGTCCACCGTCGCGCCCAGCTCAAGAAAGGTAAAGGCAAACACATCCGCCCCCGCGCCCCCGACCATGCGGTCGGTGCCATGACCGCCGTCGATATAATCCGCGCCCGCGCCGCCAAACAGCCGGTCCGCACCGTTATGGCCGCGCAGGCTGTCATCGCCATGCCCGCCCATCAACAGATCATCGCCCGCATTGCCAAACAGCTGGTCATCCCCCGCATCGCCGCCCAGCCGGTCATTGCCCGAACCGCCGCGCAAAATATCATCGCCGCCGCCGCCGGAAACCGTGTCCGCGCCGGCACCGGCCACAATCACATTGCGCCCGCCATTGCCGGTGATGCTCAGGTTCAATTCATCCGCAACCAGATCAATATCCGCCGCGCCCAGCATGATATACTCCTCGACCCCGGAGATCGAAGCCAACCCGTCCAACATATACAACACATCATGCCCGTCGCCTGCATCCAAAACGGCATCACTTTGATCTATATAGAAAATATCATCAAAATCGCTGCCATCAATGCCGCCTTCGACCCGCCCGCCAATGCCACGATAGGTCGACCCATGCGCAAAAGAGACCTCACCGCCAATCAGGCCACGGTTCACGATTTCCATCGCTTCATTGCCTGTCGCACCGTATTGGCCGACGTTGCCGGTGATGGTGCCGGTGTTCACCAGCTGCAGGTTGGCCTCGTATCGCACCGTGACCGACGCCATCGTGCCCGTGTTGATGATCGCCCCCGTGCCGCCACGTGCCGATACCTCGCCGGACACCGTGCCGCTGTTGCGAAACCCGAAATCCAGCGCGTCGATGGCAAAGGTAACAGCCCCGTCCACCATCCCCGCATTGGTGAAATCATTTGTTGCCATGTCGAAATAGGCCGCGCCGGCAAACGTGCCTTGATTGTTCACTTCCGCAATGGAGCCAACCCCACCCTGCAGGCTCAGCGCAGTGTATCGCCCCTCTAATGTGCCGGTATTCACGATGTTTACCACCTGCCCGTCCATATTGCGATCACTGGTGTAAACGGCCGAACTGTTGCCCCCTAAAATCTGGCCGGAATTGTGCAACACCAGATCACCGTCGATCACGCCCAGCCCGCTGCTGTTGCCATCAATCAACCCGCGATTGTCCACCGTGGTCGTGCCATGCACGCCATCCTCGTGCAGGATAATAACCCCCGCTCCATACTGCCAATTGGACCGGATCGTGCCCACATTCACCAGATCGAAACTTTGCACTTCGCTGCGGGCCACAATCGTCGCGTCATAATCGGTTTCGATCAACCCGTTGTTGCGAATGGTCGCATTCAGATCGCGCAGCACAATATTGGCCGCATCCAGCGAATGCACATGCCCGGTGCCGCGGATCAACAGATCAACACTGTCACCACCAACGGGGTCTTCACCTGTCCCCCAGCCCACCATAAAATTCCGGCCTGATTCCAGATGGCCCGCAATGTCGATAGCCGTGTTGCCAGAATCCCGATCAAGATAAAGCGCAACGCTTTCGGCGGTCAAATCTTCCCCACGCGCCAACACGATCTGGCTGTCCGCGTCAGGAGTTACTGAAAAAACTGTGCTTTGATCTAGATTGATTTGGGTCATGATCCACTCGGTAACCTTAATTGATTTCTCCCCGAACCTGCACAGATCACCCCCGTATGGCAACCCGTCAAAACGCCCGTAACCCGATCACAATTCAATCTCGCCCTGCTCCCCGACCTCGGGCAACAATGGCACCTTGCGGCGCAGTATCACATCGCCATTGGGCAGCATTTCAGGGGCATGATACTGCGAAATATCGCCCATCCTGCCCATCAAATCCACCATGGCAGGCCCCATTTCATCCACAAACTGGCGGATCATCGGCTCCATTTCTGCGGCCATGCCACGCAAATCATCCATCGCCGGTTCCATCTCGCGCATCAGCCCGCGCAACAACAGCCGCGCCCCCTCCTCCATCAGGTTCAGACCCTCCCCCTTATCGGGCGCGGGGGCATCTTCGGCCCGCACCGGCAGGGCCAACAGGGCGATCACAGCAGCGTAAACAATATATCTCATACCCGTATCCTAGCCCGTTTTCCCCAAAATTTTAAGTCGGGAGTTCAATGTCCAATGTCACCGGATAATGGTCCGAGGCAGAAATCAGCGCATCGCGCAATTCCGGCACCGCCCAACAACGCGGGTCATCCATCGGGTGCCAGATCCGCCACGCGGGCGCCGTCGCCGCCAGTTCCGGCGACAACATGATGTAATCCAGCAAGGCCTGCAAAAACCGCTTTTGCGGCGCGATGTAAAACCGCGCCGTGCTGGGCAGCGCCGCGCCGGGGCGCAGGGTCAGCGCCTGCGCCGCATGCGGATCAAACAGGCGCGGCACACCCCCCATCACAATCTCGACCGAAGAGCGCCCGAACAGATGTTCATATTCATCCAACCCCGGACCATCGTTCAAATCGCCCATCACCATCAACGGCTCTTCTGCCGCCAGATGGTGTTCAATGCGCTGACGCAACCAGATCGCCTGCGCCAGTTGCTTGCGCCGGTTGGCAATGGCCAGCCGCATCACCGCATCGCGCCCATGCGCCCCATGCGGAGCCTTCGATTTCAAATGCGCCCCGATCATGCGAAACCGGAACCCCGTTGCCAGATGCCGCAACGCCAACTCCAGCGGCGGCTTGGAAAAACTGACCAAATCCTCGCTCGCATCAATATCCAGATCAATCCGGAACACCCCGTCAAACCGCGGCGCATCGGGCGACCCCTTCTTGCCTGTGCCCTCGCCCAGCGGATCATGGCGCGCCTCTAACACATCGGGATCATACAATAATGCAATTTCCTGCTGGGTGTGATTGCCAAACCCCACCACCGCCCGACTGGCGCGCAAATCAAACTGACGCGCGAAATTCTCCAGCGCAGTCACCGTGCTGCGCCGCCCGTTTTCATCCGGTGCCTCGATCACCATCACCGCATCCGCATCCAGCGCGGTAAACACAATGCCAAGGCCCGCAATCTGCTCAGCCCGCGTCACATCATGGCGCCCCGACCAGCCGCCATCCTCCAACAAATGCCCCGCATCATCGAACAGATTGTTGAACCACTCGACGTTATAGGTGGCAATCCGCATCGCTTACGCTTTCATTGTTCCTAAAATACCTGAATCGGCCCGCGCATCTTCACGCCGCCGTGCCCGCCTGTCGCGCCGCATTGATTTCTTCCCAGGCGCGGTTGATATCAACCAGCCGTTTTTCCGCCATCTGCACCGCCTCGGCGGGCAGCCCGCGTGCAATCATCGCATCGGGATGGGTGTCGCGCACCAATTGCTTCCACATGCTGCGCACCTCCGCCAGCGTGGCCCCCTCGGACACGCCCAACACCGCATAGGGGTCAGGCGCGGCATCCGGCACAAACCGCGACCTCAACGCGCGAAACTCGCCCTCGCCCAGCCCGAAAATATCGGCAACACGGGATAAAAACGCATCCTCGGCGGGGTGGTATTCGCCATCCGCCAGCGCGATGTGAAACAGCCCCTCCATCACATCACACAGCCCGCCGCCGGGGCCCGGGCCAAACATCGCACTGATGCGCGCCGCGTAATCCTCGAACCCCGCAACATCCTGCCGCGCTAGGTTGAACAGGCGCGCCGCGCCTGCCTCGTCCGCCGCCGAAATCTGGAACACCTCGCGAAAGGCCGTAACCTCGTCACGGGTCACCAACCCGTCGGCCTTGGCCATTTTCGCGCCCAATGCGATCACCGCAATGGTGAAACCCACAGACCGCTCCGGCGGGGTGCGCAGGCGGTCAAACACCTCACTCAGCCCCTCGCCAGCGCGCAGGGCCGAAAGGGCCTCGGTTATGCGGGTCCAGATCGACATAGGGCCACCATAACGTGAACGCGGCGCAGTGTCAGCGCGTCAATCCGGCATCCGGCGCAAAAACCCGCCCATCCGGCGGCAAAACGCATGAATTTTCTACGACAGCATCCGCTGCATCAGCACCAGATCCCACCATTGATCAAACTTGCGCCCGACCTGCGGCACCCGCGCCACCTCGGTGAAACCACAGGCCGCGTGAAAGGCCACGCCCTGCGCATTGCCGCCACTGACCCCCGCCATCATCACATGTGCGCCCGCCGCCGCGCCGTGATCGCAAATCGCATTCAACAGCGCACGCCCCAGACCCCGCCCCCGCGCAGGCGCGTCCAGAATAATCGTGTGTTCCATGCTATGGGCATAACCGTTGCCACCGCGAAACTGGTCATAACTGGCAAAACCCGCCACCACCCCGTCAACCTCGGCCACCAGAAACCCGCGCCCCTTGGCACGCCTGTCCTCCAACATCGCATGTAAATCATGCAACCCCTTGGGTTCACTGGAAAATGTCACCATGCTGTCGCGCACCATAGGTGCCCAAAACGCCATGATCCGCACCAGATCACGCGGCTCTGCGTCGCGGATCATACCAGCACCTTTTGCCCGCCGGCCCCGCCGGAAAACACCGCCCGCATCCCCGCCGCACCCTCGCGCAACATCACCCGCGCATCCGACAGAAGCGCGCCCAGATCACCGCGCCACATCCCCGCCTGCGGGTGGCTGATCTCCAGCCGCTCCAGCGCCAAACCGCAGGGCGTCAACCGCGCCTGCGCAGGCGTCGAAATCCACTGCAACAGCCCCGGCCAGGCCCCGCCCCATGGCATCTCTCCACTTTCCGAGGTCACCATCGCCCAGCGCAAATCCCCCCGCTCCAAGGTGATCGGCAAGCCCCAACCGCCCGGACCACGGCCCAACACATGCCCCAATTCATCCGTCGCACAAACCCAATGCGACAACCGCACCCCCGCCTGCCGCCCGTCCAACCCGAACCAACGGGCATAGTTCGGCGCGGGCGCATCGGGGTCCACCGCGATCACCTCCAGATACACCCCCTCCGCCAAGGCCAAAACCGCATTATGCGTGCCGAAAAACGCGTGCTTCCCGCCCACCTGCATCGCCACACCCAGCGCCGCCTCCACATGGGCAACGCCATCCTCCAGCCGGTCACAACTGACAACGATGTGATCCAAATGCATCATTTTACGCCCCTCCCCAGTCTTGGGTATTGAAGCGCACGACCCCCGCCCCATCTTGACCCAAACATAAGCAAATCAATCAGGACAGGTAAATGCTGCTGCGCACAATCGACAAGTTTTTCAAACACGAAGCCGCCGGAGGCATCCTGTTGATGTTTTCCGCCGCAGCGGCGCTGATCATCGCCAATTCCTCGCTCTCGCCGCATTACCGCGCCATGCTCGACAGCTATTTCGCCGTCACCCTGAACGGGTCGGGCGTGGAAAAACCCCTGATCCTCTGGATCAATGACGGGCTTATGGCGATCTTCTTCTTCCTCATCGGGCTGGAACTGAAACGCGAACTGCTCGAGGGCAAACTGAAAAACCCCTCCGATGTGATCCTGCCGGGGGCCGCCGCGATTGCAGGCATGATCGTGCCCGCGCTGGTGTTCTTGTTCTTCAACTTTAACGATCCCGAAACCGTCCACGGCTGGGCCATCCCGGCCGCCACCGATATCGCCTTTGCCCTTGGCATTCTGGCGCTGGTCGGCAGCCGCGCCCCCGCCTCGCTCAAGGTGTTCCTGCTGACGCTGGCCATTCTGGACGACCTTGGCGCGATCGTCATTATCGCGCTGTTCTATACCGCCGAATTGAAACTCGATTACCTGTTCCTTGCGCTGATCCCGCTGGGGCTGATGCTGTGGCGCAACCAACAGGGGCTGCACCGCGTCGCGCCCACACTGCTGCTCGGCGTCGTCCTCTGGGTGCTGGTGCTGAAATCGGGCGTCCACGCCACGCTGGCGGGTGTGATCACCGCGCTGATGATCCCGCTCAAGGACAAATGGGGCAAATCCCCGCTGCACGCGCTGGAACACGGGCTAACCCCTTATGTTCTATACGTTATCGTTCCGGTCTTTGCCTTTTCCAACGCCGGTGTTGTGCTTAAGGGGCTGACCCTGTCGGACCTGTTGCAACCCCTGCCCATCGGCATCGCTGCGGGCCTTGTGATCGGCAAACAGCTCGGCGTGTTCGGGGCCACCTTCCTGCTGGTCAAAATGCGCCTCGCCCCGATGCCGGCGGGGGCAAACTGGATGCATATCTACGGTCTGGCCTGCCTTGCGGGCGTCGGTTTCACCATGTCGCTGTTCATCGGCGGGCTTAGCTATGACAGCGCATACCTGATGAACGAGGTCCGCCTCGGCGTGCTCTCCGGCTCCCTGATTTCGGCCATTCTGGGCTATGGCGTGCTGATCTATGCCTCGCGCAAAACCCATGAAACCCTGACCACAACAGAAACAAAACTGGCCGAATAAAATCGGCCAGCACAGACAATCTAGCTGAACAACGGGCGGGTGACACAATTTATAGTTGACACCCGCCCCCCACTCACTGTCAATTGCCTGCATTAACAAGTAGCTGCATTGCGATTTTCACAGACGGGCGCAGGCCCGCCTGACAATTGACACACCAGAGTTGGGAAAATTTCCATGAAATCCATTTTGCTAAAACGACTGACACAAACCTGCGCCGCAGCCGCGCTTTCCGTCCTGCCGCTTTTGCCCGCCAGCACCGCACAGGCCCAGGATGCCTACCTCGGAGAGGTAAAGCTGTTCGGCTTCAACTTCTGCCCCCGTGGCTATGCCCCAGCCGCCGGTCAACTGCTGCCAATCAGTAGCTATTCCGCGCTCTTCTCGCTTTATGGCACCTTTTATGGTGGTGACGGCCGGACCACATTCGGCCTGCCCGATCTGCGCGGCCGCGTGCCCATCGCACAGGGTCAGGGGCCGGGGCTGACAGATTACCAGATCGGCCATAAGGGCGGGGTGGAAACCGTCACCCTGAACAGCACGCAAATGCCTTCGCACAACCACGCGCTGAACGCCACAAATTCCGCGGCCGACCAGAAACGCCCCAATGGCGATATCCTGGCATGGCCGGATGTCCAGATTGATGGCACCCCCCTGAATATTTATGGCAATGGCACACCCGAAGTGCCCATGCTTCCCTCGAGCATCGGCAATACGGGCGGTGGTCAGGCGCATGAAAACCGCATGCCCTACCAGACCATGAACTGGTGCGTCGCGCTTCAGGGCATTTTCCCCCCGCGCAGCTGACCCTGCCACCAACCGATCACGACGACACAGGGCCACCCGACATGGGTGGCCCGATGCGGATCAAACGGCCTGTGCCCCGCGTCCCGCGCCACAGGCAACTGGCAACAGGCAACTTACGACTGGCAACTGGCGACGGAACAGTCCCCCCCTCGCGTTCAATACAGACATCGCATCCGGAATGCGGTCAAATTTGAACCATCAAGGGTAACACCGATGACCAAAGCCCCCACCTATATCGCAGTCGCATTGTTTGGCGCCCTGTCGCTTGCCACTGGCGCCGCCATGGCCCAGCAACAACAACGCCCGCCACCACCCGATTCCGGCGCGATCGCCAAGGCGCTGAACCTCCCCGCGGATGCCGTGAAATCCTGTCTGGGTGACGGTCCGGCGCAGGGCAAACGCCCGGCCAAGGGCGAACACCCCGCCCCGCCTGATGCCGGAAAAATCGCCTCTTGCCTTGGGGGATCCGGCCATAAAGTCAGCACAAAATCGGTGGACAGCGCATTAAAAGCCGCAGCGCCCGCACGGCGCTAAGCCAGCGCGATAACAATCCGATTGCCCGGTCTGACACCCAACCACGGCGTGCAACCGCACAGGGACAGGACAGATCGGGCGTCAGGACAGATCGGGCCCCGGGACAGTTCGGGCATCGGGGCAGATCGGGCAAGGCAGGGTGGGCACGCCCGTCGCCAGACGGCGGGGCCAACCCGCCCCATCACGCCTCACGCTTGAATGCCCTAGGTCACCAATTGCCATAGCATCCATCCGGCTGCGGCAACCGTGGGGTAAAAACTGGCGGCAAAGCCGAACCCGCGCAGCGGCGGCGACAGGTGATAGCCCACCCAGAACAACAGCCGCGCCAGCGCGAATGCCAACCCCAGCACCAGCACCGTTCCCGCGCCCAGCAAAAACCCGGCCAAGGGCCAGATGCACAGGGCCAGCGCCAGTTGCTCCACCGTGTTGCTCAATACCTTTTGATCAATCAGTGCCGCGCCCGCAGGTGGCTGCCCGTCGATCAGACTGTCATCGAAAAACCGCCGCTGCGCCATGCGCGCAATCATCGCCATCAACACCAGTCCGGGCGCAAAAACCGCCCCCATCAATACCGGCTGTATCATGGCAATCGGCACCGCAATGCGGGCGCCGATCACCAGTGTCGCAACCGCCCAAACCACCCCGCCCAGCATACCGGCCAGAATGATCGGGCGTTTCATTACGCCCGCGCCTCGCGGATCAATCGCAGGATATCCTGCGCTGCATGGGGGATATTGGTGCCGGGGCCGAAAATCGCCTTTACCCCCGCCTTTTGCAGGAATTCGTAATCCTGTTGCGGAATAACCCCGCCGCAGATCACGATAATATCGCCCGCATCCTTATCCTTCAGCGCCTTGATCAACTGCGGAGCCAGCGTTTTATGCCCCGCCGCCTGTGACGAAATCCCGACCACATGCACGTCATTGTCCACCGCATCCTGCGCCGCCTCGTCCGGGGTCTGGAACAGCGGGCCAACATCCACGTCAAACCCGATATCGGCAAATGCGGTGGCGATCACCTTGGCGCCACGGTCATGGCCGTCCTGCCCCATCTTGACCACCAACATGCGCGGGCGCCGCCCCTCTTCCTCGGCAAAACCCTCTACCGATTTCTGGATCGCGGCGAACCCTTCGTCGCCCTCATAAGCGGCGCCATACACCCCTGCCAATGTCTTCACCTCTGCTCTGTGACGGCCAAATACATTTTCCATCGCGGTGCTGATTTCGCCCACGGATGCGCGGGCGCGGCTCGCCTCGACTGCGGCTTCCAGAATGTTGCCACCTTCGCGGGCACGGCGCTCCAACTCGGCCAGCGCCGCGTCACATGCCGCCTGATCGCGGCTGGCGCGCATATCGGCCAAACGCTTGATCTGGCTTTCCCGCACCGCCACGTTGTCCACATCCAGAATGTCGATCGGGTCTTCTTTGTCCTTGCGGTATTTGTTGACGCCAACGATCACCTCGTCGCCCTTGTCGATCATCGCCTGACGGGTCGCCGCCGATTCCTCGATCCGCAGCTTGGGCATGCCGCTGGCCACAGCCTTGGTCATGCCGCCCATCTCCTCGACCTCCTCCATCAAGGCCCATGCTTTTTCCGCCAACTCGTGGGTCAGGGATTCCACATAATACGACCCCGCCAGCGGATCGACCACATTGGTCACGCCGGTTTCCTCTTGCAACACCAGCTGCGTGTTACGCGCAATGCGCGCCGAAAAATCGGTGGGCAGGGCGATGGCCTCGTCCAGCGCATTGGTGTGCAGCGACTGCGTGCCGCCCAACACCGCCGACATCGCCTCGTATGCGGTGCGGATCACGTTGTTATAAGGGTCCTGTTCCTGCAAACTCACGCCGGATGTCTGACAATGCGTGCGCAACATCTTGCTGCGCTCGTCCTTGGCACCAAATTCGGTCATGATCCGGTGCCACAGCATCCGCGCCGCCCGCAATTTAGCCGCCTCCATGAAAAAATTCATGCCAATGGCAAAAAAGAACGACAACCGCCCGGCGAATTTGTCCACATCCATGCCCGCAGCCATCGCCGCACGCACATATTCGCGACCATCGGCCAGCGTATAGGCCAGCTCCTGCACCAGGTTCGCGCCCGCCTCTTGCATGTGATACCCCGAAATCGAGATCGAGTTGAATTTCGGCATCTCGTTCGAGGTATATTCAATAATATCCGAAATGATCCGCATCGACGGCTCTGGCGGATAAATATAGGTGTTGCGCACCATGAATTCCTTCAGAATGTCATTCTGAATGGTGCCCGCCAGCAGGGATTTATCATGCCCCTGCTCTTCGCCCGCCACGATGAAACTGGCCAAAATCGGCACCACAGCACCGTTCATCGTCATCGAAACCGACACTTTGTCCAACGGGATACCGTCAAACAGAACCTTCATATCCTCGACTGAATCAATCGCCACACCGGCCTTGCCGACATCGCCCACAACCCGTTCGTGATCGCTGTCATATCCGCGGTGCGTCGCCAGATCGAACGCCACCGAAACGCCCTGCTGACCCGCGGCCAGATTGCGACGGTAAAACGCGTTGGATTCCTCAGCGGTGGAAAACCCCGCATATTGCCGGATCGTCCATGGACGCCCCGCATACATCGTCGCCTTGACCCCGCGCGTGAACGGACCAAAACCGGGAACCGACCCCATATGAGGCAGCCCGGCCACGTCTTCTTCGGTGTAAAGGGGCTGAACCTCGATCCCTTCCAGGGTCTTCCAGGTCAGATCCTCCAGCGGGCGCCCGCGCAATTCCTTGGTCGCAAGGCTACGCCACTCGTCCTTCTTGCTGGTCATCGTCTCGTCCTCTCTCTTGTGTGGCGATGCGCGGGGTTTCCCCGTCTTTCATCCGCCCGTTCTCTGTCATCAAATGCGCCAATCCGTCTGCACCGGCCGTCAGCCAGAACAGATCATCAGCATAGCTTTCGCGCAGCGCAGACACCTGCGATGCGTCGAATGGGTTATACCGCCCCTCGCCCAGGGGCAGCAGCGCCGGATCGCCACCGCGATCGGCAATAATACGTCGCAATTCAGCCAGTTGCGGGCCACGGTTCATCCAGACGCGGGCGGATTTCATCGGCCCCGCGATCCGGTCATTCACCATCAGTTCCAGCTTGCGCTCGGCCCGCCCGCCGAAAACCTCATAGGGCATGACCATGATCTGCGCCCCCGGCACGGCGCAGGCCAGATCGGTGATCACATCGCGCCAGCCGCGTTTTTGCACCACATATTCCGCCAACCGCGCCGCATCGGGCAATTTATGCCCGCGCCCCACGGCAAATGCCAATGCCGACGACCAAAACGCATCATAAGACCGGATGGACAGGCACACCCGCGTGATCCGCCCGTCAAATGCTTCGGCAAAACGTGCCATACGTTCGCCCGCACCGCGATACAGCGCCACATCGCGCACGCTTTGGCGCGGTGATCCCAGCATATTTTCATCGCTGACAATCAGTTCCTGCACCCCGTTGGCCTGCGCCCTTTCGCAATGCACACCGATGCGCCCCTTGGCCAGCCGCATCTGTTTTTGCGGGCGCAACCCGCCGGGCACCGGCACCACCCCCGTCAACACCCCGTTGCGGGTGCGCAGCGGGCCCCAAAATCCAACGCCTTCTTCTGCCAGTGCCTGCGCATTTTCGCGCATATAGAACTGAAAACTGGTCGACGCCGTGCGATGCGCCCCGATATGAAGAATTACGTCCATTGCCTGACACGCCCCTTGCGACGGCCCCGCAAAACAACGCGGGGCATTATTACCTGCCCCCATCATTGCCCCAAACCTCTGACCAAGGGATTAAACGCAACAAATTTACCACCTTGTCCGATAAACCCGTTCGCAATGCCGCCAATCGTCCCTATATCTACCTCAATAGGAGAGCAGATGATCCCGCACAAAGCCCTTGTTTTACTTGCGTTTCTGGCCACACCGCTGGTGGCGCAAACCCTGCCCGAACCAATGCCCGATTTGCCCATGGCAAACGGGGTTGAAGCGGATTTGAACGAATTTCTATGGATAAAACGGCCCATAGTTGTGTTTGCCGACAGCCCGCTGGACCCGCGTTTTGTCGAACAAATGCGGTTTCTGGCCGAAGAACCCGATGATTTGCTGCTGCGCGATGTGGTGATCCTGACCGATACCGACCCCGGTGCAAAATCCGCCCTGCGCCAGTCACAGCGCCCGCGCGGGTTCAATCTGGTGCTGATCGACAAGGACGGGCAGGTCAAACTGCGCAAACCCGCGCCATGGACCGTGCGCGAGATCACCCGCTCTATCGACAAATGGCCGACCCGACAGCAGGAAATCCGCGAAAGGCTGGGCAAGGAATAGCGGCTCATGTGTCGCCCCCTGCCACCACAATGAACCCGTGTTCGGGGTCCATCAGCACCAGCAGCGCGGCATCAGGGTCGAATACCATCACCGTGCGTGCTT
Organism: Paracoccaceae bacterium; assembly: GCA_050633465.1. Taxonomy (GTDB): domain Bacteria; phylum Pseudomonadota; class Alphaproteobacteria; order Rhodobacterales; family Rhodobacteraceae; genus UBA3069. The sequence goes on from JBOEGO010000002.1 coordinate 369,955, forward strand.
CGCTCATGGCATAGTGCAGCGCGCTGATGGCGACCTCATCCATGCAGGCGCGCCCCTCCAATGCGCTGGCTTGCAGGGCCACGCCCATTGGTCGGTCCATGTTCATCAGTTCGACGAACCCTATGTCGGGGCTTTGGCGGTCGTCGCGCACCGCGATCAGGCCGAATGTTTTCAGCCGCGCCAGCGCCTCGCCCACGCCGCCCGACAGGGGCAGCGCGGCCTTGATGTCATCAGTCTCCAATTCATAGACCGCGCCGGTGCAGGCCCGCGTCGAATTGAAAAATATCGCCTCACCCGGTTCAAACCACTGCGCCACCAGCGCGTGCAAATCATCGGGCTTGTCGCGGTCACAGCCCGCGATTGCGGCCAGCCCCACGGCCATGACCCCCGCCAAAGCGGGCCGTCGCAGCATATGGAACCGGCCAGAAAACATGGGTTATTCGAACTCCATGATCACTTCGTCAACGGCCAGACTGTCGCCCGCCGCCGCGTTGATCTTGGACACCACGCCCTTGCGCTCGGCGCGCAGGATGTTTTCCATTTTCATCGCCTCGATGGTGCACAGGGCCTGCCCCTCCTGCACTTCGGCGCCCTCCTCTACGTCGATTTTGACCACCAGACCCGGCATCGGGCACAGCAGCATTTTCGACGTATCCGGCGGCAGTTTCTCCGGCATCAGTTTCGCCAGCTCCGCCTGACGCGGGCTGCGCACATGCACCTTCAGGTCCGCCCCGCGGCTACGGATACGGAACCCGCCCGAGATTTTGCCGACCTTCAGCACAACCTTGTCGTCGCCCACCTGAACCACCGCCAACTGGTCGCCCGGTGTCCAGTCGCTGCTGACGCGCAGGGCGCTGTCGCCGAATTCCACGGTCGATCCGTCGTGATCGGCCTTCACCACCACGGGGTAATCATGCCCCTGCACCGACACCACCCAATCCGCGCCAACGCGGCGTTCGTGGTTGTCCATCCGGCCCGACACGCGGGTGCGGCGAATTTCGGCCACGCGGTGCATCGCGGCGCAGGCGGCGGCGATCTTCTTCAAGGATGCTTCGGGCAGTTCAACCCCTTGGAAACCCTCAGGATACTCCTCCTCGATGAATGCGGTCGTCATCTCCCCCGAGGTGAATTTTTCATGGTCCATCACCGCCGACAGGAACGGCAGGTTGTGGCCAATCCCCTCTACCTCGAACGAATCCAGCGCCACGCGCATTTCCTCGATCGCGGCGGCGCGGGTCGGCGCCCATGTGCACAGTTTCGCGATCATCGGGTCGTAATACATGCTGATCTCGCCGCCCTCATAGACGCCGGTGTCATTGCGCACCACATGGCTGTCCAGCGCCACTTCGGCAGGCGGGCGATAGCGCGACAACCGGCCAATCGACGGCAGGAACCCGCGATAGGGATCCTCGGCATACAGGCGGTTTTCAATCGCCCAGCCGTTGATGCCAATATCCGATTGCTCCATCGCCAGCTTTTCACCCCATGCCACGCGGATCATCTGTTCGACCAGATCAATGCCGGTGATCATCTCGGTTACAGGGTGTTCCACCTGCAAACGGGTGTTCATTTCCAGAAAATAGAAATTGCGATCCCCGTCGACGATGAATTCCACCGTGCCTGCGCTGCAATAATCCACCGCCTGGGCCAGCGCGACCGACTGCTCGCCCATGGCCTTGCGCGTTGCCTCGTCCAGAAACGGGCTGGGCGCTTCCTCCACAACCTTCTGGTTGCGGCGCTGGATCGAACATTCCCGCTCGTTCAGATACAAAACCTTGCCGTGCTTGTCGCCCAACACCTGAATTTCGATATGGCGCGGCTGCGTCACGAATTTTTCAATGAAAATCCGGTCATCGCCAAATGAATTCGCCGCCTCGTTCTTGGACGATTGAAACCCCTCGCGGGCCTCGTCGTCGTTCCACGCCACGCGCATCCCCTTGCCGCCGCCGCCAGCCGATGCCTTGATCATCACCGGATAGCCGACCTCGTTGGAAATCTTGACCGCATCCTCGGCGTCCTCGATCAACCCCATGTAACCGGGGACCGTGGAAACACCCGCTTCCTGCGCCAGCTTCTTACTGGTGATCTTGTCGCCCATCGCCTCGATTGCCGATGCGGGCGGGCCGATGAATGCCACGCCAGCGGCTTCCAATGCTTCGGCGAACAGCTTGTTTTCAGACAGGAAACCGTAACCGGGATGCACCGCCTCGGCGCCGGTCTGCTTGATCGCATCCATGATCTTGTCGATCACAATATAGGACTGGTTCGCTTGCGGCGGGCCGATATGCACCGCCTCGTCGGCCATCTGCACATGCAGCGCGTTTTTGTCAGCATCCGAATAAACCGCAACAGTCTTGATACCCATCTTCTGGGCCGATTTGATAACGCGGCAGGCGATCTCGCCCCGGTTCGCAATCAGGATCTTTTTGAACATTCTCCGTCCCTTCAGGTTCTTTGCCCGGCGGTGGCCCGCCGGGTCTTGGCTATGGTCATAACGTGAAAAAGACCGCCACAGCCATTGGCCGCAGCAGTCCCTGTTTCGATCTTGAAATGGCTGAACCGCGTGGTCAGACCACGCGGAAATGACGCATCAACAGCGCGTCGGGTATTGCTTGCAATAGGCGACATTGGCGGCCGCACCGACCAGCGCACCGGCGGCAATGTTGCCGTCCAGCACCACGGCTGTGGCCGCGCCTGCGCCTGCGCCCAATACGCCCTGCTCGGCGAATGAATCGCCACAGGCCGACAATCCGCCCGCCGCCAATACTGCAATGATTGTGGTTTTGATCCGCATGGTTTTTCCCTCATCTGCCCGGTTGTTCCGGTTGTTCCGGCTGTCCCAGAACAACCCTTAACCACGACAAAAGGTTCCGCAACCCCCAGGGGGCGCAACGCCGCAACATCGGCAAACCCTTGCCGATAAACGAAAAAACCACGGATGATCGAAAAAACGGGCGGCGAACCCAGGGGAAGGTCCAGCCGCCCGATAGGGGAAGGGTAACGGATCGGATGAACCATCCCGACGCGGGCAGCCCGCGCCATCGTTACTGATCCATCACTGCCCGCAACCCGCCCGCAGGCCAAGCGACGTGCGCCCGAACAGCGGTTTTGGGCGGCGGACCGCCCAATCACGGGTTGCACGGGCAAAATCATGCCGATTTCCCCATATACGAGCCGTCGAATGCCTCGGGAAAACTGGCGCGCGCGATCTTCTCGTTGATCACCAGCAGCGCCTCGTAACTGGCGGGGTCAAACGGGTCCTCGGCGGCCACCACCTCGCGGCCAAACAGCCAGTTCAAACGCCCGGCATCCAGATTGCCGCGCTCGAACGGATGCGGGCCGAAATTTTCCCACAGCGCCGCCATGAACCACAGATCGGCGCGCTTGTCGGGGGCGCGGCGGTCGCGATACCGCTCGCGCAGGGCCAGCGGCGTGATCCCCTTGGGATTGTAGCGCCGGATGACGAATTGAAAATCAGTGCCGGGCAAACGCCCGGGAAAACCGCGATGCTTCAGCATGGCGCCCCCATTCTGGCCGAAACGGCGCATATGCCCGTCCGGCGGATAGTAACCTTTTGATATAAAGGGGAATATTCCCGTTGCACCGCCGCCAATGGCTGGCGCAAACCGGGCGCGCACCTGCCCCGCGTTGCGGGCATCAGGGCGGGGGTCGGAACGGGCGCGAACGCCCGCCCCGCTGAAATCTTACTTGTATTTTCCGGTATAGACCGGCTCGACCGAAATCGGCTCGGGCTGGACCACAACGTATTCTTCTTCTGCTGGCTGCGAACAAGCTGCCGCAACGGCAACCAGGCCAAGCGCCATGACGAGTTTGATGCTCTTGGACATAAATGTCTCCTGTCTCTTGTTAACGGCAGGTTCGGGTATTCCTCCCCTTCCTGCCACGGGTTTGCGGTCGCAACCGAAACGGCGCAACCATGGCCAAATATACCAGAACCCTCGGGCGAAATATATGCGGGCCACGCGCAATCGCGGCGCTGTGGCGGCAAAGCCTCAAATCCCGCCCCGTGGCAGGAACGCCCCGCAACATATTGTGTATCCATCAAAAAGCCTCCCAGATGCAGGAGCCGTTTTCAACGCGGTAAGCCTCGAAAAACTGCACAACATCAGGGTCGTTGGCCCCGAATTCCAGCTCGGCAGACGAAAGCGAGATCACGATTTGCTGCACCGCCTCGCCTGCATCCACCAGCATCGGCAGGGCAAACATGGCGCATAGATGCCCGAAATCGCCCTCGACAGCGGTGAAATCCACGCCATCGGCCAGCGCAGGGGCAACGAACCGGAACCGCGCCCAGCGCGCGCCGGTGTCCTGCTCTTCGATGAACAGATCGAACAGGCGCACATCGGCCCCCGATGGCACCTGAACCGCATCGGCCCCCGCGCCCGCCTGCGCCATCAATCCCCACAGCATCAGGGCCACTGCCATCAATTTGCGCATCACAGCCCCTCTCGCGGGGTGCATTCCCCCGCATCATCCACATCAAAGGCGCGCGAATCCGCAAACCGCCCCACTGCGCCCGCCGTGGGCGGGGCGACCATGCGCACCACCACGCCGCCAGCGGCATCGTCGATCATTCCGGCCAACACCGCGCTGGCGGGCAGGTCGCCATCCAGAATGTCGCGCATCAGATGGCTGCACAATCCGCGTGCCGCGCTGCGGTCCTCGATCGGGGCCGCCAGCCCCGCCACCGGCGCAACGGTCAGCGCAACGGCATCCGCAGGCACCAAGGCCTTGTTGCTCAATCCGCGAAATTCCCAGGCGGCAAACGCCCCGCCCAGCGCCGGATAAATCACCTCGCGGCTGTCCTCGACACAGGCACCGTCGCGCACCGCAACCGGCAAGGGCGCAGGCAAAAACCGCGTCCCACCGTTCTGTTCCACATTCAGCGACACACGATACACATCGCCCCGCGTCACGCCTTCGGGCGCATCGGGCATCCGCTCCAGAACACCCCCGCAAAACGCCCGCATTAGTTCGGCTATGTTGCCATTGACTGCGCGCTGCACATTTTTCGGCGCAACCACGCCCGAAACCCGCCACTGACCGCCATTTTGCATCCAGCGCGCCTCTTTCAACAGCCAAGTGCCACTCATCGCCGCAAACGGCACGCCCGCATCGCGCGTTTCCACCACGCGCCAGGCTCCAAACCCGACCGCCGCCGCCACAACAACCGCCGAAATGATCCAACCGCCCCGCGTCATGCCATCACGTCCTTAACCGCAGCCCAACGGGCCCAACGCGCGCGGCGCATAGGGCAATCCATCACCCCGGCCACGGCCTCCTCTGCCGCAGCGCGGTCAAACCGCCCCGCCACCGCGCCACCCGCCGTCACGCGCAAACCCGCGCCATCACGCACCACCTCGACCACAGGGGCGAACCCGCGCAAATCCCGCAACGCCCGCCACATGTCCTGACGCAACTGACGCGCCAACCGCGCCCGCCCCATCACCGGCAATTCCCGCACCACTGCAAAATCAAACCGCGCCGGCCACAACCGCGACAAAACATAGCGGTCCGCACAGCATTCCTCATGCCACGCGCGCCCCCGACGCCCTGTTTTGCGATAACCGGCCATGCCCCGCCCCGACTTCGTTGTTGCGTAAATACTCTACGAGGGGCCGGGGATGTAACACCCCCGACGCCACCCCGACAACACCCCTACAAAGGAATATTATCGTGCTTTTTCCACGGGTTGGTTAGCTTCTTATTGCGCAACGAAGCAAAAGCACGCCCCACCCGCTTGCGCGTCGAACGCGGCTGGATCACCTCGTCGATAAACCCGCGCTCGGCCGCCACAAACGGATTGGCAAACCGCGCCTCGTAATCCGCCGCATGCTGGGCAATCTTTTCGACATCCCCCAGATCGGCACGGTGGATAATCTCGGTCGCACCCTTGGCCCCCATCACCGCAATCTCGGCCGTGGGCCAGGCATAGTTGAAATCGCCGCGCAAATGCTTGGAGGCCATCACGTCATATGCGCCCCCATAGGCCTTGCGCGTGATCACAGTCACCTTGGGCACAGTGGCCTCGCCATAAGCAAACAACAGCTTGGCACCATGCTTGATCACGCCACCATATTCCTGCCCCGTGCCGGGCAAAAACCCGGGCACATCGACCAAGGTCAGGATCGGGATTTCAAAGGCATCGCAGAACCGCACAAACCGCGCCGCCTTGCGGCTGGAATCAATATCCAGACAGCCCGCCAAAACCATCGGCTGGTTCGCCACCACGCCCACGGTCTGACCCTCCAGACGAATGAAACCGGTGATGATGTTCTTGGCAAAATCTTCCTGAATTTCGTAAAAATCCGCCTCATCCGCGATCTTCAGGATCAACTCCTTCATATCATAAGGCGTGTTGGCATTGTCAGGGATCAGCGTGTCCAGACTGGTTTCGACCCGCCCCGGTTCATCAAAGAACGGGCGCACGGGGGCCTTATCACGGTTGTTCAACGGCAGGAAATCAACCAGCCGACGCACCTCGGCCATGGCCTCCACATCATTTTCAAACGCACCATCCGCCACGGATGATTTGCGCGTGTGCGTCGATGCACCGCCCAATTCCTCGGCGGTCACCACCTCGTTGGTCACCGTTTTCACCACATCGGGGCCGGTCACGAACATATATGACGAATCCCTTACCATAAAGATAAAGTCGGTCATCGCAGGGCTGTAGACCGCGCCGCCCGCGCATGGCCCCATGATCACTGAAATCTGCGGAACCACACCCGACGCCATGATGTTGCGCTGGAACACCTCGGCGTAACCGGCCAATGACGCCACACCCTCTTGAATCCGCGCCCCGCCGGAATCATTCAACCCGATCACAGGCGCGCCATTCTGAATCGCCATATCCATGATCTTGCAAATCTTTTGCGCATGGGTTTCCGACAAAGACCCGCCAAACACCGTGAAATCCTGGCTGAACACATAAACCATCCGGCCATTGATGGTGCCCCAGCCGGTGACAACACCGTCACCATAGGGGCGCGATTTTTCCATCCCGAAATCGGTGCAACGATGCGCGACGAACATGTCGAACTCTTCGAAACTGTCCTCGTCCAGCAACAGCTCGATCCGCTCGCGTGCGGTCAGCTTGCCCTTGGCGTGCTGCGCATCAATGCGCTTTTGCCCGCCGCCTTCGCGTGCCGCCTCGCGGCGCTCTGCCAATTCTCCAAGGATATCTTTCATCACACTTCCCCATCTGTTTCTCAAACCTATAGGCACTTCCGCTGACCACTCAAAGCAGAATCCCGCAAATTTGCAAATTGTTGGCAAGCAAACCCTCGCGAAATGCAAAATAGCAAACTCCGCTAGGTTTCACAGCATAGCATCTGGACAGCCCCCGTGCTCCGCCCTACTCATTCACACATGAACGAATTCCCCCCGTCCCGCTATCTGGACAACAAAACCCCGCCCCATATCTCCACCCTGATCCTGCTTGCCGGGATTTCGGCGCTGGCCATGAATATATTCCTGCCATCCCTGCCGGGCATGGCCGAACATTTCGACACCGAATACCGGCTGATGCAGCTGTCGGTCGCCATTTATCTGGGTATGAATGCGGTGCTGCAAATCCTGATCGGGCCGGTTTCGGATAAATACGGGCGCCGCCGCGTGGTGCTGATTTCGCTTGTCATATTCCTGCTGGCCACAATTGGCTGCCTGCTCGCGACCAGTGCCGCCATGTTTCTGTTTTTCCGCATGATGCAGGCCTCGGTCGCGGTGGCCATGGTGCTGTCCCGCGCCGTGGTGCGCGACATCACAACACAGGACCGCGCCGCCTCGATGATCGGCTATGTCACCATGGGCATGGCCGTGGTGCCAATGATCGGCCCCGCCATCGGCGGCTATCTGGAATCCGCATTCGGATGGAAGGCCTCCTTCCTCATGCTCTTTGCCGCCGGCCTGTTCGTTCTGTTCATCGCCTGGCGCGACATGGGTGAAACCAAACCACCCTCCGATATCTCGCTGGCGGACCAGTTTCGCGAATACCCTGAACTGCTGACCGCGCCGCGTTTCTGGGGCTACTGCCTTGCCTCCGCCTTTGGCTCGGGCGCATTCTTTGCCTATCTTGGTGGCGCGCCCTATGTCGGCTCTGTGGTCTTTTCCCTCCCCCCCGATCAATTGGGGCTGTTTTTCGCCGCTCCCTCGCTTGGCTATTTCCTCGGCAACTGGATCACGGGTGCCTATTCATCGCGCATAGGTGTTAACAAAATGGTGCTGGTGGGTGCGTCGCTCTGTGCCTTTGGCATGGCCCTGTCGCTGCTGATGTCCCTGACCGATCATTCCTCGCCCTATGCCTTCTTCGGCTTCATGTCCTTTGTCGGGCTTGGCAATGGCATGACCATTTCCAACGCCACAGCGGGCATGTTGTCTGTGCGCCCGAAACTGGCGGGCACGGCATCGGGGCTGGGTTCGGCCATCATGATCGGCGGCGGCGCGGGGCTGTCGGCACTGGCCGGGGCGCTGCTGGTGCCGGGGCGCGGCGAATACCCGCTGATCTGGATCATGCTCATCACCTCATTGCTGTCGATCGCCTCCATCCTGTTTGTGATCCGTCGCGAAAAACGGCTCGGCCTTGCCTGATCAAAACCGGGCCTGAACCTGCCAAAAACCTGCTCAACGCAGGGGCAGTGCGCTTTCACAGATTTACCCCCCTTGAATCATATGATTCATACGATTCGGTTAACCGATCATATGTTTTTGTCGCGGCCGCGCCCGAATGCCCCCTTTGCACCTGCTAACCCCACCTTGCAAATCCGCAAATTTTTGCGGATGATAGCGGCGCAAACTGTCAGGAGTCCCCGATGGCCACCCAGAAACTTTACGCAGGTGCCAAACTGCGCGAAACCCGCCAACGCCTTGGCCTGACACAAAAAGATTTCGCCGCAAAACTCGGCGTCTCCCTGCCCTATCTCAACCAGATGGAAAACAACAACCGCCCGGTTTCCACCACCGTGGTTCTGGCCTTGGCGCAGGAATTTGGCTTTGATGTCACAGAGTTATCGACCGGCGACAGCGAACGCCTTGTCTCTGACATGCGCGAGGCAATGGCCGACCCGATCTTCGCCGAGGCCTCGCCGCCGCTCGCCGATCTGCGCCTTACCGCCTCCAACGCACCTGCCCTCGCCCGCGCTTTTCTGGACCTGCACCGCGCCTACCGCCAGACCCATGAACGCCTCGCCTCCCTGGACGAGGCACTGGGCCGCGAGGATGCCCAGATGCGCCCCTCGCCATGGGACGAGGTGCGCGATTTTTTCCACTACTGCGACAACTACCTTGATGCCGTGGATCGCGCCGCCGAACACTTTGCCAATCAGGCGCAAAACGGTATCCGCCCCCATGTCACCAAAGCCCTGCAAGCCATTGGAATCACCATAAATTTCTCCGACACGGATCAGTTGCGCCGCTATAATCCGGCCACGAAATCACTCGAAATCTCCTCCCGTGCGGCTCCCGAAACCCAATCGTTCCAGCTGCTGTTACAGCTCGCATTGTTGCGTCAGGATGCCCTCCTCGAGGCCACATTGGACCTCGCCCGCTTCCAATCCGAAGAGGCCCGCGCGATTGCCAAAATCGGTCTGGCAAACTACTTCGCAGGGGCCGCTTTGATGCCCTATTCCGCCTTCCATCAGGCAGCGCAAGACACCCGGCACGACCTCGAACGCCTTGCCTATCTGTTCGGCGCCAGCATCGAGCAGGTGGCCCACCGCCTGTCCACCCTGCAACGCCCAGGAAGCAAGGGCGTGCCGTTCTTTTTCGTGCGCGTCGATCAGGCCGGAACCATCACCAAACGCCACTCCGCCACGCGGTTGCAATTCGCCCGTTTCGGCGGCGCCTGCCCACTGTGGAATGTCCACCAAGCCTTTGAAACACCTGTCAGATTTTTGCGCCAACTGGCCGAAACACCCGATGGCGTGCGCTATATTTCCCTTGCCCGCGACGTGTCCAAACCGGGGGGAAGTTTCGGCGCACGCACCCGCCGTTTCGCGATTTCCATAGGCTGCGAGGTCCGCCACGCTGACCAGCTCGTCTATGCCGATGATCTGGATCTGAACAACCCGCAGGCCTATGAACCCATCGGCATTTCCTGCCGCATTTGCGAACGCACGGATTGCCACCAACGCTCCGTTCCCCCGCTGGAACGCCGCCTGACCATCGACACCGACGAACGCGGCGTGCTGCCCTATCGCGTCGGGTAACCCCGCCCGCGCCAAGCACGCGGCAGCGCGACATGCCGACGGCGGCTTGCCGCCCGAGGCAGATCGCAACCCCCTCGAACAAAACCAAAAAAGGCCGCACCCTTCGGCACGGCCCCTGCTTCAACGCCTGGCGCAAACCTCAGACAGTCGCGGTCAACAGCTTATACAACTCGTCCTTCAACGCAGCACGTTTCTTGCGCAAATCACCCTCTGCCAGCCCGTCCATCGGCTCCACATTGGTTTCCGCCCGATGCACGGCGCGGTTCACCTCGTGATACTCTTCCGCCAGTTTGGCAAAATGCGCGTCATTCGTTTTCAGCTCGGTGATTTGGGCCGAAAACTCGGGGAATTCTTCGTGAATCTCATGCGGTGTGTTGGACATGCGCGTCGCTCCTTTTTGTTGGTTCGACTTACCTTAAAAACCGCTGTGCTGCGCGGCTTTGATACGGATCAACTCATTCCATTTCCGCACCATATTCCAGAATGACCGGCACAATCACCTCTTCCTCATCCGTCAAATGCCGGTTCAGGAAACGGTGGAACCCCTCCTGCACCTGCAACAACGCGCCTGTCTGATCCTTTGCCGTCTGCCCCTGCGACAGCGGCGTCAGCACCGCGTTCGTGGCCTCGGCCAGATTGTGCATATGTTCATCCAAGGCATGATGGTCCATGTCCAACATGTCGAACGCCTTGATCAGGCGCTTATCAAATGCTTGAAACTTGGGGAAATAATGCGAATCCTCGATTGAATGATGCCCGTGCAATTCGTTCAACATAAAACCGGTATAGCGCGACAATTCCGGCCCGAAACGTGGCTGCTGCGGATCATCCAGATAGGATTGCGAGGCCTGCGTGATTTTTTCCAACACCTGCCGGAACATCAAATGCCGCTCTAACCAGAACGCCGTCAGCTGGTTAAAATTCGCATGCCCGCGCCATTCTTCGCGCGGGTATAAATCGGCCAGAACACGCAGATGCTCGGGCAGGCCTAGGCGGGTATCTATTGACAGGTCATCCATCATGCAAACCTAGCAGGTTCCACGCCCCGCGCCATGCCCCGCCGCGCACATCCGATATGCAGCGGCGCACCGATCAGCGCCGTGCGCGCCGCCAACCTGCCTGCACCGCCTCGGCTTCGCTGCAAAACCACTGCTCGCCCTTGGTTTCATTGATACCCGTGCGTTCGTAGTGCTCCTGCCCCGGCATGTGATAGATATGCACACCCTTGCGGCTGATATTGCCCTTGATCCGGCATTTTCCCTGTGGAATCCGCCCCTTGACGCGGGTCTTGCGATATTGCGCAGGGGTCTGAACCCGCATCGCGTGCAGACCGCGATCGCTGACTGCGGCCTGTTTTTCCGCCAGATCATAGTCCCATGAATACTTGCGATAGGCATAGGCCAATCCGCCCGAAACAAGCGCCTCGCCCACATCCGCGCCGCCAACAAAACACCTGGCGACGACCCTGCCATAGCGGTCTGTATCCACCGCTTCGCAACGCGCCTGTTTACCCTCGAACATTCGGGCCACCTGCGTGTTGACCCACGCCCCGCATCCCCATGTGACGCCCTGTTCCGTGGCGCAGGTCTGCTTGGTTTCCGGCGCGTCTATGCCATGGATACGCACCCGCGTTTCGCCCACATCAAACGTGTCGCCGTCAATCACATGCACGCGCCCCTCTGGTCCGGCAAAAACGGGGCCAGCGGCGAAAAACAGAACAAAAAGAAACCGCTTTATTAACATCCCCCTGATATCAGGGCAAAACGGGCCTGAAACAAGCCCGTTTTTAACTGTTCCTTAACCGCTCATTAAGATTTCAGCGTTGTGTCTCCTGCCAATCAGGATGCATCCAGGGCTGCAAATTCTCGGCCGGTAACGGGTCGCGCCCCAGCAACAGGTCGCTGACTTTTTCCCCGACCATGATCGAGGGCGCATTCAGATTGCCATTGGTGATACGCGGAAAAATCGAGCTATCGGCCACCCGCAACCCCTGCACCCCGATCACCCGCGCCTGCGCATCAACCACCGCCCCCGGATCATCCGCCGCCCCCATCCGGCAGGTGCCACAGGGGTGATAGGCGCTTTCGGCATGTTCGCGAATGAAATCATCCAGTTCCGCGTCGGTCTGCACATCAACTCCGGGCTGGATTTCATGTTTCACATAGGGTGCAAATGCGTCCTGCCCGAAAATCTCGCGGGTCAGGCGGATGGATTTGCGAAAATCCACCCAATCGCTGTCTTCACTCATGTAATTAAAGAATATTCTAGGCGCCACAGCAGGATCAGCCGAGGCCAGCGTCACCGCCCCCCGCGAGGCCGAGCGCATCGGCCCCACATGCGCCTGAAACCCGTGCCCCTCGGCTGCGGCCTTGCCATCATAGCGCACTGCAATCGGCAGGAAATGATACTGGATGTCGGGATATTCCACGCCCTTGTCCGACCGGATGAACGCCGCGCTTTCAAACTGGTTCGATGCGCCAAGGCCCTGGCCGGTGAACAACCATTGCGCGCCGATCAGTGCCTTGCTGATAATATTCCAATGTTTATATAGGGTTACTGGCTGACTGGCCGCCATCTGGATATACAGTTCCAGATGGTCCTGCAGGTTCTGCCCCACGCCTGCGCGATCCGCCACCACGTCGATACCATGTTCCCCCAGATGCGCGGCGGGGCCGATGCCCGACAGCATCAACAACTTGGGCGAATTGATCGAGGATGCCGCCAGCACCACCTCAGCCCCCGCACGGATCACCTCGACCTTGCCTTTGCGGCTGATTTCGACCCCCACGGCGCGGCCTTTCTCAATCACCACGCGGCGGGCAAACCCACGCAGCACACGGCAGTTGCCTGTCTTGATCGCCGGGCGCAAATAGGCATTCGCCGCCGACCACCGCCGCCCGCGCCAGACGGTTTGCTCCATCGGGCCAAACCCCTCTTGCTGCTTACCGTTATAATCATCGGTCAGCACGTAACCGGCCTGTTTTCCCGCCTCGACAAAGGCATGAAACAACGGATTTTGACGCGGGCCACGGGTGACATGCAACGGGCCATCATGACCGCGATATTCCGACTGGCCACCGTGCCAATGCTCCATCCGTTTGAAATAGGGCAGCACATCGCTGTAGGACCAGCCCTCGGCCCCGCTGTCACGCCAATGATCATAATCGCAGGCATGGCCGCGCACATAGACCATCCCGTTGATCGAAGATGACCCGCCCAAAACCTTGCCACGTGGCGTGGCCAGACGCCGCCCGCCCAGATGTGGCTCCGGTTCCGATTGGAATCCCCAGTCATAAACCCCCATATTCATTGGATAACTTAGCGCAGCAGGCATCTGGATAAAGGGGCCGGCGTCCGATCCGCCCTCTTCGATCACCACAACCTTGCGCCCCGCATGGGCCAAACGAAAGGCCATGGCGCAACCGGCAGAGCCGGCGCCGACAATCACAAATTCCGCATCCATTTTCATATCCCTTGCGGCCCCGCCGCATCGCTACACTCCCCACTCTGCACAAGCCGCCTTGGCGCAGCGGGGTGGGTGGGTGGGCGCTGCGCCAAGGCGGCGCCCACCGTTTCAGATCTTCACACTCAGAACGGTGCCTCAACCGCCCCCATGCGCACGTAAACGCTTTTGACTTGTGAATAATGCTCGATCGCGGCCTTTGAATTCTCGCGGCCCACGCCCGACATCTTGACCCCGCCAAACGGCATTTCCACAGGCGCATCATTGTAAGAGTTGATGAAACAGGTGCCTGCCTCGAATCCTGCCACCATGCGATGCGCGCGGGCCAGATCGCGGGTGAATACCCCCGCCGCCAGACCGTATTCGGTGGCATTGGCACGGGCCAGAACCTCGGCCTCGTCATCGAAATCCAGCACGCACATCACAGGGCCGAAAATCTCTTCGCGTGCGATGGTCATATCGTCGGTGACATCCGCAAAAACCGTGGGTGGCATCCAGAAACCGTCCTGCTTCAACCGCTTACCACCACAGACCAGCCTTGCGCCCTCTGCGATACCCTTGGCCACGTATCCTTCAACAATGCCGATCTGGCCTTCGCTGACCATGGGGCCGAAATTGGTGCCCTCGTCCAGCGGATCCCCCATCACCGCGCCCTGCAACCGTTCGACCAAACGCGCCAGAAACGCCTCGCGGATGGACCTATGCACGAACACCCGCGTGCCGTTGCTGCACACCTGACCCGAAGAATAGAAATTGCCCAGAATTGCCCCGCCCACGGCATCGTCGATATCGGCATCGTCAAACACCACCATGGGGGATTTGCCGCCCAGTTCCATGGTGACATGGCGCAACCCCGCCGCCGCCTGCGCGTATACCTTTTGTCCTGTCGGCACCGATCCCGTCAGCGATACCTTATCGACGCGGGCGTCATTGACCAGCGAACCACCCACCGGCCCCGCCCCGTTCACCACATTGAACAGCCCCGCGGGCAAGCCGCATTCGTGCAAAATCTCGGCCACTTTCAGGGCCGACAAAGGCGTGGTTTCGGACGGTTTGAAAATCATCGCATTGCCGCAGGCAAGCGCGGGCGCGGCCTTCCAACAGGCGATCTGGGTCGGGTAATTCCACGCGCCAATCCCCACACACAGGCCCAAAGGTTCGCGGATGGTATAGGCCCAATCCTCGCCCAACTGGATGTGTTCGCCCGTCAGACTGCCCGCCAACCCGCCGAAATATTCCAAGGCATCCGCACCGGATGACGCATCGGCGACCAGCGTTTCCTGCAAGGGTTTGCCGGTGTCATGCGTTTCCAGAACCGACAGTTCGCGATTGCGGTCGCGGATCATCCGGGCGGCGCGCAACAGGATGCGGCCCCGCTCGCGGCCCGGCACCTTGGCCCATGCCACTTGTGCCGCACGCGCCGCTGTGATGGCCTGTTCGATCACCGCAGGGGTGGCCGCATGCACCCGCGCAATCACCGCGCCCGTGGCGGGGTAAATCACGTCGATCACATCGCCCGCGCTGTCTTCGACATATTGGCCATTGATGAAATGGCTGGCGGTGGGTTGGGTCGGGTATTCGGTCATTGTCGCCTCCGGCGAGAGTATTTCAGGTATCTGTGTTCGCTCATTCACCACGCGGGTAACGCGCGTTTTCCTCGACCACGTTCAGGTCCATATGGTTGCGCATGTAGCGTTCCGATGCCTTTTGCAGCGGCTGGTAATCCCACGGGAAATAGCTGCCATTGCGCAGCGCCTCATAGACCACCCAACGCCGCGCCTGACTTTCGCGCACGTCACTGTCGAACCGCGCCAGATCCCAACGGGCCTTGGCCTGCGCATCGAAATCCGCCAGCGTTGCGGCATGGGCGGGATCATCGGCCAGATTGCTCAGCTCGTGCGGGTCGGCCTCCAGATCAAACAGTTGATCCGGGTCCAATGCACAGCGGTTGAATTTCCATTTCCCCTGCCGCAGCGACACCATCGGCGCATAGGATGCCTCGGCCGCATACTCCATCGCGACAGGGGTTTCGCGCCGTTGCCCCTGCCCCAATGGCACCAGCGATTCACCTGTGGTCCAGGGTGCGACTTCGGCCATACTGACCCCCGCCAGATCACAAAGCGTCGGGCAGATGTCGATGTTTGACACCGGATCGGTCACCAGCCCCGCCTGCATCTGCGGCGCGGCAATCATCACCGGAACACGGGCGGATCCCTCGTAAAAGCTCATCTTGAACCACAGCCCGCGTTCGCCCAACATATCGCCATGATCGGACACGAACAGGATGATGGTGTCTTCCTCTTGGCGGGTGCCACGCAGGGCCTGCATCACTTCGCCAATCTTATCATCCAGATATGAAATATTGGCAAAATAGGCCTGCCGCGAACGGCGGATATCATCGCGCGAGATGTCGAAACTGCGCCAGTCGTTGGCATCGAAAATCCGTTTCGAATGGGCGTCCTGCGCATTGTAATCCATTGCCGGAACTTCGGGCTCTAAATGCGCGCAATCATTATACAAATCCCAGTATTTCTTGCGCGCCACATAGGGGTCATGCGGGTGGGTAAAGCTGACGGTCATGCACCACGGGCGATCATCCTTGCGCCGCCCCAGATCATACACCTTGCGGGTCGCGTGATAGGCGACCTCGTCGTCATATTCCATCTGGTTGGAAATTTCCGCCACGCCCGATCCGGTGACCGACCCCATGTTGTGATACCACCATTCAATCCGCTCGCCCGGCTTGCGGTAATCCGGCGTCCAGCCGAAATCGGGGGGGTAGATATCGGTCGTCAGGCGCTCTTCGAACCCGTGCAACTGGTCGGGACCGACAAAATGCATCTTGCCCGACAGGCAGGTGTGATAGCCCGCCCGGCGCAGGTGATGCGCATAGGTCGGAATGGATGAAGCAAATTCCGCCGCATTGTCATAAACCCCCGTGGCCGAGGGCAACTGCCCCGACATAAACGCCGCCCGCCCCGGCGCGCATAATGGCGAGGCAGTATAGGCGTTTTTGAACCGGGTAGAGCGATCCGCAAGGGCGCGGATATTGGGCACATGCAACCAATCCGCAGGGCCATCGGGAAATAGCGTGCCGTTCAGCTGGTCGACCATAAAGATCAGAATATTCGGCTTTTTCATGCCGTTGCCCCTTTGAGTTCAAGCGCCAGATAATCCAGCACCGTATGGATTGCCGCTGTGCCGTCGGCATCGCCCTGCCCCAGCGATTGACGCAGATACCCGCCATCAATCAAAGCGGCGATATTTTCGGCCACAGCGCAGGACCGCGCCCCGATCAGGGGCCGCAGACCGTGACACAGGTTAGACCGAATCCGGCGCTGATAGATTACCAGCAATCGGTGCGCCGCATCGCTGGATTGCGCCAGAACGTAAAAATTCAACCATGCGGCGATGATCTCCCGGCGGAAACTTGTGTCGGAAAAAGACGCCCGCACGATGGCCTCGACCCGCGCGCGGGGGCTGTCGGCCATGGTCAATGCGCCGCGCACTTCGGCGCCGTAAACCGTTAAAACATGGCGCATGGCGGCCAGAAAAATGTCTTCCTTGCCGCCGAAATAGTGATGCGCCAATGCCGATGACATGCCCGCCCGTTTGGCGATCCGGCTGACGGTCACGTCCAATGTGCCCGCCTCGCCGATCTCTGCGATCGTGGCTTTCACAAGGGCTGCGCGCCGTATAGGCTCCATTCCCAGTCTTGGCATGAATCTTCCATGAATTGCTTGCCGAGCCAAGCTAATTGGGTTTTTATTGACTCGTCAATCAAGAAACCAACCAACCAACGTCAGGGAATATAATATGCGTTTGAAATCCACTCTGTCCGCGATCGCCATCATGGCTGCGGCCCCCGTATTCGCCGATTGTGATAACGTCATCTTTTCCGATGTGGGCTGGACCGATATCACCACCACTACATCCGCCACCAAACATGTGCTAGAGGCACTTGGCTATGACGTGGACCTAAAGGTGCTGTCGGTTCCCGTCACCTTCGCCTCGCTGGAAAGCGACGATGTCGACGTGTTTCTGGGCAACTGGATGCCTGCCCAGAACGGCGCGATCAAACCCTATCTGGACAGCGGCGAAATCGAAACAGTGGCTGTTAACCTTGTGGGCACAAAATACACCCTCGCCGTGCCCGCCTATACCTATGAAAAAGGTCTGAAAACCTATGGTGATATCGCCAAGTTCAAGGACAGCCTTGAGGGTAAGATTTTCGGCATCGAGCCGGGCAACGAGGGCAACGGTTACCTTGTGTCCCTGATTGATGAAAACAAACACGGGCTGGACGGGTTCGAAGTGGTCGAATCCTCGGAACAGGGGATGCTGGCGCAGGTTGATCGCGCCTATGGCAAGGGCGAAGACGTGGTTTTCCTTGGCTGGGAACCCCACCCCATGAACGCCAATTTCGAACTGAAATACCTGACCGGCGGCGAGGATTTCTTTGGCGGTGAAGGCGTGGTGAACACCGTCACACGCAAGGGTTACGTGGCTGAATGCCCCAATGTGGGCAAGCTGTTGGGCAATCTGAAATTCACCCTGCCGATGGAAAACCAGATCATGGGCGAAATTCTGGACAAGGGCGAAGACGCCGATGACGCCACCGAGGCATGGTTGAAAGCCAACCCCGAGGCTTGGGCCGGCTGGCTGGACGGTGTCACCACCAAGGACGGTGGCGATGCAATGACGGCCGTGAAAGCCGCGCTGAAAATGTAAACGACCCGAACCGCCCCCGTCTGCATCCGCTTCGGGGGCGGTTCAACATCCGGTGACCGACCGCCAGACCGGATAAAACCAGACGTCACAAGACGCGGACACCAACAGGGAAAAGCAAGGAAACGCAATGGCTTCAGTCATGGACTGGCTGGAAGACGAGAAGATCCCGGTGGGCAAGACCGCCAAGAGCATCTTCGACTTCCTAAAAGACAATTTCGAAGGCGTGTTCGACACCATATCGACCATTCTGGAACATATGATCGACGGCATTTTATGGGTTCTACAGGCACCGCACCCGCTGTTGATGGTGGTGATTTTTGCCGCTCTTGCCTATGCGCTGCAACGCAGTTGGAAGGTCGCGCTGTTCGTCGGTTTGGGCATGTTGTTCGTGATCAACCAAGGCTATTGGGAGGAAACAACCGAAAGCCTGACGCTGGTGTTATCGGCCTGCGTGGTCTGTATGGGGGTGGGCGTGCCCATCGGCATCGCCGCCGCGCACCGGCCCAAATTATACGCATGGATGCGCCCGGTTCTGGACCTGATGCAAACCCTGCCCACATTCGTCTATCTTATTCCCGCCATTGTGTTTTTCGGCATCGGCATGGTGCCCGGCCTGCTGGCCACGGTGATCTTCGTGCTGCCCGCGCCGATCCGCTTGACGCAACTGGGCATCTCTTCGACACCCCAAGCCCTGCTAGAGGCGGTGCGCGCATTCGGCGCCACGCCGCGCCAAACCCTGTGGAAGGTCGAATTGCCCTATGCCCTGCCGCAAATCATGGCGGGCCTGAACCAGACCATCATGTTGTCCCTGTCGATGGTGGTGATCGCCGCGCTTGTCGGGGCCGACGGCTTGGGCGTGCCAGTGATGCGCGCGCTTGGTCAGGTCAACACCGCCCTTGGCTTTGAATCAGGGTTTATCATCGTGGTGGTCGCCATCATTCTGGACCGGATGCTAAGAATGGAACGCAAATGACAGCCGTAATTTTTGATAATGTTTCCATCGTGTTCGGTGACAAACCGGACAGCGCCCTGCCCCTGATGGACAAGGGGCAGAACCGCACCGAAATCCAGCAGGACACGGGGCAGGTTCTGGGGGTGCACAACTGCTCTCTCACGGTTGAAGAGGGCGAAATACTGGTCCTGATGGGCCTGTCCGGGTCGGGCAAATCCACCCTGCTGCGCGCCGTCAACGGGTTGAACCCGGTGGTGCGCGGCCATGTCGAGGTGACAACAAAAGAAGGCATGAAAAACGTCACCCACGCCGATGCCAAAACCCTGCGCGCCATCCGGCAAAGCAACGTGGCGATGGTGTTTCAACAATTCGGCCTGCTGCCATGGCGCACGGTGCGCGAAAATGTCGGGCTGGGGCTGGAACTGGCGGGCATTGATGCAGGCGAACGCAATGCCCGCGTCGAAACCCAGCTGGAACTGGTCGGACTGGCCGATTGGGCCGATCAAAAGGTCAGCGCCCTGTCCGGCGGCATGCAGCAACGGGTCGGCCTCGCACGCGCCTTCGCGACCGAGGCCCCGATCCTGCTGATGGACGAACCCTTTTCGGCGCTTGACCCGCTGATCCGCACCCACTTGCAGGACGAACTGCTAGACCTGCAATCGCGCCTGAAACGCACCATCATTTTCGTCAGTCACGATCTGGACGAAGCGTTCAAAATCGGCAACCGCATCGCGATAATGGAGGGCGGGCGCATCGTGCAATGCGGCACCCCGCAGGAAATTTTCACCAAGCCCGCGAATGACTACGTGGCCGAATTCGTCGCCCATATGAACCCGCTTGGCGTGTTGACCGCGGGCGATGTGATGGAAGCAGCCACAGGCGCAACCGGCGAAACAGTGGCGATCAGCACCCCGATCCGCGACGTGATGGAGGCCGCAAAAACCGCAGATTCACCGCTGGCCGTCACCCGCGACGGCGCTATCGTAGGACAGATCAGCACGCAAACCCTGCTGGCCCGCCTGCTGGATCCACGCGGCTAACCCCGCATAAAATCTAACTAAAAAGGGCTCAGTCACGAAAACTGCGCCCTTTTGCTTTTTCTTGGTAAAATACTCCCGCCGGAGGCTCCGCCGCAGCAGCCCGCCACCACAGAGCGAATGATATCACACCTTGGTCGCCTGAACCCCCGGTGTGATGCGCCGGTTCAACACTGCCTCGCGCCAGGTGATAAACACCACCGCGCCCAAAATCACCAAACCACCGAACACCACCCAAATGTCGAATGCCTCGCCAAACACGGTCATGCCCAGAATGGTCGCCCATATCAGTTGCAAAAACGTCACCGGCTGCGTTGCCGTCAACGGCGCGGCGGCAAAGGCGAGTGTCATGGTATAATGGCCCAGGGTGGCCACGAATGCCGTCAGCGTCAGCAACCCGACCACCGTCCAGCTGGGCGTGACCCAGTTCGCCGCAGCCATCGGCGCCAGCCCGATCGCCACAGTCACCGACAACATGGCAACCACCACCGCCGGATCCGCCTCGTCCGAGGCCATCTTGCCCGTCAGGAACGATCCGGCAAAGGCCATGGTGGCGATCAGCATCGCGTAATGGCCGGGTTCGATTTCACGCAAACCGGGGCGCAGCACGATCATCACACCTATCAATGCGACACCAATGGCTATGATACGGCGCAGGGCCAGACGCTCCCCTAAAAACAGCGCCGCCCCCAGTGTCACATAAACGGGCGACAGGTAATTCATCGCCGTCACATCCTGTAATGAAATATGCACCATCGCATAAAACCACAGCGCCACACCCACGGTGTGAAACGCGCCGCGCAGGGCAAATATCTTTAGCATCCGTTTGCTGGGGCGGGCGCGCAGCAGGGGGCGCAGGATTGGTATAAAAAACACCAACCCTATGGAATACCTTAGAAAAGCGGCTTCTGGTGCGGGGATAGATGGCCCTGTATAGCGCACCAATCCCGTGACCCCGACGAATAACATGCCCGTCAGGACCATCCATAAAATGCCCTTTACGGGCTGCGGATTATCATTTTGCATAGCGGATGGTTAGCATGTTCATCAGCCGCTGCAAGCAAAAGCTGCACCCGCAAGTCAGCCACCGAACACCAGCTTCGCCGCTATGGCCCACATGATCGCACCGACCAAGGCATCCAACACACGCCAGGCCAAAGCACGCGCAAACAGCGGCGCCAGAAAACGCGCACCATATCCCAAAGCAAAGAAAAACACGAAGCTGGCTGTCATTGCCCCGATGGCAAACCACAACCGGCTGTCCTGCTGCGCCGAAATCGACCCCAGCAACACAACCGTATCCAGATAGACATGCGGGTTGGCCCATGTCAGCAACAGGCAGGTGATCAACGCCTTGCGCAGGCTGCCCGCAGTGGCCGCACCATCGGTGTCCAACACCTCGCCACCGCGCCACGCGGCCAGAAACGCCCGTGCGCCGTAAACAATCAGGAATGCAGCACCGCCATAGCGCATCACCGGTTCCAGCCATGGCACCAGTTCGACCATCACACCAAACCCCGCCACACCTGCCGCGATCAGAATTGCATCGGACAGCGCACAGGTCAGCGACACGGCAAACACATGCGAACGGCGCAGCCCCTGCCGCAACACAAATGCGTTTTGCGCCCCGATGGCAAGGATCAGCGACAGACCAAGGGAAAACCCTGCAATTGCGGATGACATGGTTTTTCCTCCTGCTTATCCCGCCCGTTTCATCGCGAAATTCGGGCGAAAGCGCAACACCGCAACGGCCATCCCCATGGCAAAATCCCCATGGCACAATCCGCTGCGGAACGGGAACACCCGCAACGCCCATAAAAAAGTTGAAAAAATGCATGTCTGGCGCAAAAATATGTGAATTAACCCTCATTATAGTTATATTTAGACAATCAATTTACTGTGCCGCCCATACAAATACCTGTCCCGCTCTGCGCACCAACCCCATTGCGCAACATAAGAAGCGACCAGCAATCGCTTGAAATCTAACGACAATGCCTAAATATTTGCTTTTGCCTTTGGCGGCAATCGGGGGCCGCCTGAAAACACTCTTAACAACACTGCGCAAACCACTGAACGCAAACAAAAAGCGCCCGAAGGCGCTTTTCACTTATCACAACCGGCTTAGAACAGGATCACAGCTGTTCCATCACCTCGTCGCTGGCTTCAAAGTTGGCGGTGACGCGCTGCACGTCGTCGTCGTCCTCCAGGGCGTCGATCAGCTTCATCAGCTTTTCCATCCCTTCCAGATCCATTTCGGTGGTGGTGGTGGGCTTCCAGATCAGCTTGGCGGATTCGCTTTCGCCAAGGGATGCCTCCAGCGCGTTGGATACATCATTCAGGTCGGTATCGGCGCACCAGATCGTATGGCCATCCTCGCCGCTTTCCACGTCTTCGGCACCGGCTTCGATGGCTGCTTCGAATACGGTGTCGGCATCGCCCACATCCGCGCCATATACCACGGCCCCCTTGCGTTCGAACATAAACCCGACCGATCCGGTTTCACCCAGATTGCCGCCATTCTTGCTGAAGGTCGAACGCACGGTGGATGCGGTGCGGTTGCGGTTGTCGGTCATGGCCTCGACGATCACGGCAACGCCATTTGGGCCATAGCCCTCGTAACGGATTTCTTCGTAATCCTCGCCCTCGCCCGCCATGGATTTCTTGATCGCACGATCAATCACATCCTTGGGCACAGATGACGACTTGGCCTCTTTTACGGCCAGACGCAGGCGCGGGTTCTTTTCGGGATCAGGGTCGCCCATTTTGGCGGCAACCGTGATTTCCTTGGATAGTTTCGAAAACAGCTTGGCGCGGATTTTGTCCTGACGCCCCTTGCGGTGCTGGATGTTTGCCCATTTTGAGTGACCGGCCATCAGAGCCTCCGTTTGCTCGAATTTTGAAAATATGTTCCGCGCTTCTATATGACAGGGCAATGGGGGGCCGCAAGTGCAGCGCGCAATTGCACCTGCCCGCGCATGGGGTTAAGTTGGCCGCCGTGGGTGAGTAGCAATAGAAATGACCGTATCCGTGCTGGACAATTTGATCGCAGAAATACTGGCGCGGGGTCATGTCGGCCTGTCCGCAGCCGAGGCCGAAGCATTGGCCAAGGCACCCGCCACCCATCCGGTCGCGCCGCGCCTGTTGTGCGCCGATGCGTTTAATCGTGGCGATTACGCGGCCGCCATCAAATACGGCAAACGCGCCCATGTGATCCGCCCCGATGCCGAAACCGAGGAAAACCTGATTTCCTGCATGATGCGCGGCAATGCCATTGCCGAAGCAATTGATTTGACGGCGAAATCCACGCGCATGTCGATGACACGCCGCCATTCCCTGCTGGCCGAATTGCACGCCCGCGCAGGTAACACCGAACAGGCGCATGAGGCCGGGCGCAAAGCCCTGAAGTTAAAGGATGCGTCCATTCCACAGGCCACCCGCCGCGCCGCGCCAATGGTCCATGAATTCGACCCCGAACAGCCCGCCCGCAACATCATTGCCTTTTCCCTGTTTGGCACGGGCAAACGGTATCTGGACGGCGCGATCCGCAATGCGGTGGTCGCGCGTCATCTATACCCCGGCTGGACCACGCGGTTTTACATTGATGCCAGCATTCCCGATCCGGTGCGCAAGGCATTGGTCGCCAATGGTGCGCAGCTGCGTCAGGTCGATAACCTGCCTGCGGCGCGATACGGGTTGTTCTGGCGGTTTCTGGTCGAAGATGACCCCGATGTGTCGATCTATCTGATCCGCGACGCCGATGCGGTGCTGAACATCCGTGAACGGGTCGCCGTGCAGGATTGGCTGGACAGCGGCAGGGCATTCCACGTGATGCGCGATTATCCCAGCCATTGCGAGCTGGTTCTGGCCGGTCTGTGGGGCGCGCATCGCGGCAATATCGGCACCATGGGCAAACGTGTGCTGGCCCATGTCAAGGCGAACGAGGGCCGCGTGAACGACCGCACCAGCGATCAGAAATTTCTGGCATCCGAAATCTGGCCACTGATGCGCGAGCGCATGTTCTGTCAGGACAGCGCATTCGGGTTTGGCCAGACACAGCCGTTTAACCCGTCATACCCCCTGCCATCATGGATGCATGTGGGGCAGGATGACGGCGTGCTGTCACCGCAAAAACCGGTGGGCTAACGCGGCTAGAACGGCCAGATGAACGGGATGATCGCTGCCGACAACAGCCCCATCGACAGGTTCAACGGCACCCCCACCCGCAGGAAATCGGTAAATTTATAACCGCCGGGACCATAGACCAACATATTGGTCTGATACCCGATCGGCGTGGCAAAGCTGCACGAGGCCGCCACCATCACCGCCACCACCAGCGGGCGCGGATCAACCCCCATGGCCGCCGCCAACCCGATGGCAATCGGCGTCACCACCACGGCCACCGCATTGTTGGAGACCATTTCAGTCAGCACACTGGTCAGGATATAAATCGACCAGATGATCAGCGCAGGCGGCAGGGATGACAGCCATGGCGCGACCCCTTTGACGATCAGCGCCACCGCGCCCGTGTGTTCCAATGCCGCACCAATCGCCAACATGGCAAAGATCAGCGCCAGCAAACGCCCCTCGATAAACGAAAATGCCTCGTCCGCGTCGATGCAACGCGACAGCAGCACAATGGCGGTGGCGATCACGGCCAGCGGCAGGATCGGCGCGATACCCAACCCCGCCAGAACCACAACACCCAACAAGGCGGCAATCGCAATCGGCGCATGGCCACGGCGAAACGCGCGGGCCGAGGGCTGCGACACATCCACCAGCTCCATTTCCTGCGCAAGGCGTTGAATATCGGCGGGCGCCCCCTCTAGCAGCAGGGTATCACCAACCCGCACCACCAATTCTTCTAGCTGGCGACCGATGTTCTGGTTACGGCGATGCACGGCCAGCGGATAAACCCCGAACCGGCGGCGCAAACGCAACGACCCCAACGAGCGCCCCACCATTTTACAGCCCGGCGTGATCAGCACCTCGACCGTGTTGGTTTCAACCGCCGATACCTGATCCACCCGTTTCAGGCTTTTGTTACGTTGCAGCGACAGCAATTCGGTCATTTGCGTGCGCAAAACCACGCGGTCACCCACCTCTAGCGTGACACCCTGCAGATTGCGGCGCAACGACTGGTCGCCGCGCACCACGTCAATCAATCGCACGCCCTCGCGTTTGAACAATTGCACGCCGTTAACCTCGCGCCCGATCAGATCGGAATCAGGGGGCACGACGGCCTCGGTGAAAAATTTCATCCGGCTTTTGTCGGACAGCAGATTGGCCATGCTGTCACGTTCGGGCAATAACACAGGGCCGAACAGGCGCAGATACAACATGCCCCATGCCACCAGAAAAATCGCCAGCGGTGTCACCTCGAAGATGGAAAACCCCTCTAGCCCGCTGGCCCGCGCCACACCATCGACCAACAGGTTGGTGGATGTCCCGATCAGGGTCAGCGTGCCGCCCAAGATCGCGGCATAACTCAGCGGGATCAACAGCTTGGATGCCGCAATGCCCATGGTGCGCGACAATTGCACGAACACCGGCAACATCACCACGACCACGGGCGTGTTGTTCATAATGGCCGAGGAAAAGATCACGAATGCCATCAACATGCCAATCGCCAGTTTCGGGCTTTTGCGTGCATGGCGGTCGGCAATCGACGTAAACGCATCCAAGGCCCCCGTGCGCACCAGGGCCCCCATCACGATAAACATCGCCGCAATGGTCCATGGCGCGGGGTTGGACAAAACCGACAACGCCGCATCATAGGGCAACAGCCCTAGCGCCAGCATCAGCGCCGCACCGCCGATGGCCACAACCTCGGTCGGGTAATACTCTTTGACGAAAAGGGCGAACATGCCAAGGACCACAAACAAGGTCAGAATGGCCTGTCCGGTTTGCGAAAGATTAAGTAGGTCTGCCAATGGGATGCCTGTGCGCCGGTTCTTGTTCACGCCAGTTTCTACTATGGCCGCAACTTCGGCAAGTGCGCCGTTGGGCGCAGACGCGTAAATCCTGTGAACTGCCTAAGGCGCGCACTGTTCCAGCAAACCACCCTGCCGGATCATCCGCACCCTGGTGGCACGTCCGGTGCGGTCATCGGTTTCGATATAGACGCCCGATAGGGTTGCCTCGCCCGATGCGGGCACAAACCGGCCCTTGACCATACCAGTCACGAAACGGCGCATGGGTTCGGCCTTTTCCATGCCGATCACGCTGTTGTAATCGCCGCACATCCCCGCATCGGATTGAAACGCCGTGCCTGCGGGCAAAATCTGCGCATCCGCCGTGGGCACATGGGTGTGGGTGCCCACCACCAGACTGGCCCGCCCGTCACAAAAATGGCCCATGCCCATCTTTTCCGATGTGGCCTCGCAATGCACATCGACAATCGCCGCCTGCACCGCGCCGCCCAACGGGAATGTGCGCAACACACCATCAATGGCCGAAAACGGATCATCAAAGGCGCGTTTCATGAACACATTGCCCAAAACCTGCGCCACCAGAACCTTGCGCCCGCGTGCATCCTCGAACACGCGGTGCCCGCGCCCCGGCGCGGTTTTGGCAAAATTGATCGGACGAATGATGCGCGGCTCGTTTTCGATGAATTGCAACATGTCGCGCTGATCGAATGCGTGATCGCCAAGCGTCAGACAATCCGCGCCCGCCGCCAGCAACAACTTGGCATGTTCACCGGTTAACCCCATGCCATTACTGGAATTTTCGCCGTTCACCACGACAAAATCCAGTTTCCATTCGCTGCGCAACCGGGGCAGATGGGTGGCCACGGCATCACGCCCTGCCCGTCCCATCACATCGCCAAGAAAAAGTATCTTCATGCCATCGGGGTTAGGCCGCAACGCCCCCTTTCGCAAGGAAAACCTTACGCGAACCTCGGTGCGCCCCTGCTTTCATTGTTCCAGAAATACCTGAAACCGCAATCAACCAATTCGAATGACGCCGGTTTCGGTCACGATCATATCCAGCGGCTGGTCCGTGGGTTCTAGCGGTAAATCATCGGCCTCTTGCGCGCTATAGGCAAACCCGATCGCCAGCGTGGCGCGGGCTGCGCGCAACTGCTGCAACGTGCGATCATAAAACCCGCCGCCATAACCCAACCGCCCGCCATAGCGGTCAAACGCCACCAATGGCACGATTAGAATTTCAGGGTCGACCCAATCCAGCAGCGCAGGCACCTTTGCCCCGAACGGCCCGTCCACCATGGCGCAACCGGGGTCCCAGCGGGCAAATCGCAACGGTTGGCCCGCCGCTTCGATCACCGGCACGCAAACCGTGCCATGGGCCGCGGCTTCCTCCATCGCGACAAGCGGCGAAATCTCGCTGCGGATCGGCATGTATCCGGCCAAAGTCACCCCGCGATAGCCCGCCAATACGCTGGATAAAACACCCGCACGCCCCGGCCCGGCCTGATCATGCGCCAGTTTACGACGCGCGAATGCCGCCTTGCGCACCGCAGATTTGACATCTGTCAGGCTCACATCAACACCGCTGCCGCCAGCCCGAGAAAGGCAAAGAAACCAACAACATCCGTCACCGTGGTCACAAATGCCCCCGACGCAAGCGCCGGATCAACCCCCACGCGGTTCAACACCACTGGGATGACCGTGCCCGCCAATCCGGCGACCACAAGGTTGATCACCATGGCCGTGGCAATCACCACCCCCAACATGGGCGACCCGAACCACGCCAACCCGACCAGCCCCATAACAATGGCAAAAATGACCCCGTTCAACAGGCCCACCAGCACCTCTCGGCGGATCACGCGCCAGACGTTTGCGCCGGTCAAATCGCGGGTCGCGATAGAACGCACCGCCACGGTCAGGGACTGCGTGCCCGCATTGCCCCCCATCGACGCCACAATCGGCATCAAAACCGCCAAGGCCACGAATTCGCTGATCACCCCTTCGAATTGGGCGATCACCAATGATGCCAGCACAGCCGTCACCAGATTGACCGCCAACCATGGGAAACGGCTGCGGGTGGTTTCGCGCACGGTGTCGTTCAAACCGCTTTCGCCAACACCGGCAAGGCGCAGGATGTCTTCTTCGTGTTCTTCGTCCAACACGGTCATGGCGTCATCAATCGTGATGACACCGACCAGCCGCCCGTCGTCATCAACAACAGGGGCCGAAATCAGGTGATACTGATTGAACGCATAGGCCACGTCGCCCTCGTATTGCTCCACCGGAATGGTGCGAAACACCTCTTCGGTGATGTCCTTTAGCGGCACATCACGGCGCGAGCGCATAATCTTGCCCAGGGTGACATTGCCCACCGGATGCATCAGGGGGTCAACCAGAACCACATGGTAAAACTGGTCTGGCAGGTCATCGGAATTACGCAGGTAATCAATTGCTTCACCGACGCTCCAATGTTCCAGCGCCATCACCACCTCGCGCTGCATCAGGCGACCGGCAGAGTAATCCGGATAGGTCATCGCCTGTTCAACGGCAACGCGGTCTGCATCCTCCAACGCGTCCAGAATGGCCTCTTGTTGCGGCTCGTCCAGATCCTCTAGCAGGTCGACAACATCGTCGCTGTCCAGTTCGCGCACAGCATCGGCCAGCACGTCGGGATTCAGCAGCGAAATCACCTCTTCGCGGATGGATTCATCCACCTCTGACAGGATATCCCCGTCAAATTCACGCCCGTATAGTTCGATCAGGCGGCGGCGGTCATAGGCGTTGATCTGTTCCAGAACGTCGGCGATGTCGGCCGGGTGCAGCGGCTCCATCAACTCGGTCAGGCGGGCGCTGTCCCCTGCATCCACAGCAAACAGGATCGCCGCGACGGTCTTTTTCTCCAGATGATAGGCGTGATCTTCCTGCCCCTCGTCATCGTGAATCTCGGGGGTTTCGGCCTCGGTGATTTCGTGTTCTTCGGCCATGCTGTCCTCCGGGGTTCGCGCTTGCAGCGATCATAGCGGAACGGGGCGGTCAGGGACAATGGTGCGCGATGGATTTACCTTCGCTTTTCACCAGTTTAGCCTATGCACGAAGGGAAGATTTCATGACAGGTCAATTGCTATTGCTCGGCAGTATGTTGCGGTTTACCGGCGACCCGTTCGCCGAGGGAACAGAAGCCGCGCAAATCGAAGAATCAGGCGCGGTTTTGCTGGAAAAGGGCAAGATCGCCGACCATGGCCCCGCAGCGCGATTGCGCGCCGCATATCCTAACGCACAGATCACAGATCACGGGCGCGGGTTGATCATGGCCGGTTTTGTCGATGCCCATGTGCATTACCCCCAAACCGGCATCATCGCCAGCTGGGGCAAGCAATTGATCGACTGGTTGAACACCTATACCTTCCCCGAGGAGATGCGGTTTAGCGACCCCCTGTATGCCGCTGAAATTGCAGGGCTATATCTGGATACGGTATTGGCGAATGGCACCACAACCGTGGCCAGTTACTGCACCATCCACCCCGAATCTGTCACCGCGTTTTTTCAGGCCGCTGCGGCGCGCAATATGCGCGTGGTCGCGGGCAAAACCTGCATGGATCGCGACACCGCACCGCCCGGCCTGCGCGACACCGCGCAATCTGCCTATGATGACAGTAAAACCCTGTTGCAGCAGTGGCACGGACGCGGGCGCGCAGGCTATGCCATCACGCCCCGGTTTTCGCCGACATCGACACCGGATCAACTGGCCGCATTGGGCGCTTTGTGGGCCGAAAACCCCGACTGCCTGATGCAAACCCACCTGTCAGAACAACGGCCGGAAATCGAATGGATGCACGGGCTATACCCCGAGGCCCGCGATTATCTGGATACATACGAAGCCCACGGATTGCTGGGTGCCAACGGCATGTATGGCCATGCCATCCATCTGGAACAGCGCGAGCGTGACCGCCTGCGCGAAACGGGTGCGGCCCTGATCCATTGCCCCACCTCCAACACCTTTATCGGGTCGGGCCTGTTCGATATGGCGGGGCTGATGGCCAGCGGGTACCGCATCGGGCTGGCCACGGACACCGGCGGCGGGTCATCGTTTTCGATGCTGCGCACCATGGCCGCCGCT
The DNA here is from genome assembly GCA_050633465.1 of Paracoccaceae bacterium. Taxonomy (GTDB): domain Bacteria; phylum Pseudomonadota; class Alphaproteobacteria; order Rhodobacterales; family Rhodobacteraceae; genus UBA3069. The sequence goes on from JBOEGO010000002.1 coordinate 400,411, forward strand.
TATGAGGTCGCGCAGCTGCGCGGCACTGCGCTCCACCCTGCACAACTGATCTGGCTGGCGACGGTCGGCGGGGCACGTGCAATGCGGGCGGACGACAGGATTGGCAATATTTCCAACGGGATGGAAGGCGATATTACCGTTCTGGATCTGGAATCAACCCCCAGCATTGCGCAACGCAGCAGCCGCGCCAATAATCTGTGGGAAACGGTATTTCCCACCATAATGATGGGCGATGATCGTGCTATTTCTGCGGTTTACGTGGCGGGAAAACCAGTGACCGGCCACTGACATCACGCCCTAGATCCGATCAGCAAGCCGCGCCGCCAGAATATTCTGGCGTTCGATCACTTTGGGCAGATCAATGCTGGTGATATGCCCATCGCGCAGAATCCGGCGGCCTTCGACCAATAGATCACGCACGCGGGTCGGCCCCGCCAGCAACAGCGCCGCCTTGTCCCAACTGCCCGCAGATTCCACGCCCGACACGTCCCAAATGGCGATATCGGCGCGTTTTCCCACCATGATCCGCCCGCAATCGGGTCGCCCCAATACATCGGCCCCGCCGCGTGTGGCAATCTCCAGTGCCTCGCGGGGGCTCATTGCGTCGGCGCCGTTTGCGACCCGTTGTAACAGCATGGATTGGCGCGCCTCTATCATCAAATTCCCGCTGTCGTTGCTGGCTGATCCGTCCACACCCAACCCCACATTTACCTCCGCATCGCGCATGGCGCGCACCGGCGCGATGCCCGATCCAAGGCGGCAATTGGAACAGGGGCAATGCGCAACGCCCGTTCCGGTTTTTGCAAACAGATCAACCTCTTGCGCGTCCAGTTTCACGCAATGCGCGTGCCAGACATCCGGCCCCGTCCATCCCAGTTGCTCGGCATATTCACCGGGGCGACAGCCGAATTGCGCCTGCGAATAGGCGATATCCTCGTCGTTTTCCGCCAGATGGGTGTGCAGCATCACGCCCTTGTCCCGCGCCAACAGGGCCGCATCGCGCATCAGTTCACGACTGACCGAAAACGGCGAACAGGGCGCAACGCCAACGCGGCACATCGCCCCCTCGCCCGCGTCATGAAAACGGTCAATCACACGAATACAGTCGTTCAGAATCGCTGCTTCATCTTCGACCAGACTGTCAGGCGGCAGGCCGCCGTCGGATTCGCCAATGCTCATCGCGCCGCGTGTCGGGTGAAACCGGATGCCCAGTTCGGCGGCAGCGTGAATCGTATCCTCTAGCCGCGCACCGTTGGGAAACAAATACAGATGATCCGAGGACAGCGTGCAACCGGACAGGGCCAGTTCCGCCAGACCGATCTGGGCACTGACAAACATTTCATCCGGGCCAAAGCGCGACCAGATCGGGTATAGTGTTTTCAACCAGCCAAACAGCAACGCATCCTGCCCGCCAGGCACCGCACGGGTAAGGGTCTGATACAGGTGGTGATGGGTGTTGACCAAACCGGGAGTGACCACACAGCCCGCGGCATCAATCACATCACATTGGGCCATAAGCCCCTGACCAATATCAACAATCACCCCATCGCGGATCAAAATATTGGCCCCCGACAATTCGCGGCGGCTGTCATCCATCGTCAGGATATGGTCAGCGTTTCGTATCAGGATTTCGGCCATAACGGCCCCCTTTCAAAACGCCCCCTCTGGACAATTTCGGCAGCGCCGGAAAAGGGCGAAAGAGGCGCGCCGGTGTGGCCTAGACCCGCGACAGAATTTCCAACGCGGCGGCATGTTGTTGCTGCGAAGCGGCGGCCACAACCCGACCGCCCTGATGCGCCGGACCACCCTGCCAGTCGGTGACGATACCGCCCGCCGCCTGGACCACGGCCATCGGCCCCTGAATATCGTAATTCGACAGGCCTGCTTCGATCACCAGATCAATCTGGCCAGCGGCCAACAGGGCATAAGCATAACAATCCATGCCGTATCGCGTCAGTTTGGCCTGTTTCGCCACCTGTGCGAATGCCGCGCCCTCGGCTGTGCTGCCGACCTCGGGAAATGTTGTGAACAGGATTGCATCGGCCAAATTCCGGTCGCCACGGGTGCGTATTTCGGCCTTGCCGCGCGGGCCATCAACAAATGCACGCCCCTTGCCGCCCCAGAATCGCTCGCCGATATAGGGCTGGTCGATCACCCCCGCAAAGGGGCCGTTTTCATCGCCGACACCGATCAGAACGCCCCAGGTCGGCGTGCCGGAAATGAAACCGCGGGTGCCGTCAATCGGATCCAGCACCCATGACACACCGCTGCTGCCCTGCGTCGTGCCGAATTCTTCGCCCACGATGGTATCATTCGGGCGCAATCGGGCCAGAATCTCGCGCATGGCGACCTCGCCCGCGCGATCCGCAACGGTGACGGGATCAAACCCGCCCTGCAGCTTGTTATCAGCCGTCAGGTCCATATCGCGGAAATAAGGCAGGATGGCGCCCCTTGCCGCATCGGCAAGTTGGTGGGCGACATCCAGAAGCTGTTCAATATTGTCTGCCATGCAATCCCCCAAGCGTTGCAGCATGGGTAGCGCAGGCGGGTGGTTTGCTCAAGCCACGTCGGACAATACACGGGCCAGTTCGAACAGGCGTTTGCGCTGGTTCTCGGGGATCGCATAGTAAGAGCGCACCAGATCCAGCGCCTCTTTGTCACCCATCAAATCGGCAGGGGCCGCCGCAGCGCCAGCTGCAGAATCAGCCGTGGCATCCAGCCCCTCAAAGAAAAAGTTGACCTGAACAGTCAGTGCATCAGCAATATCCCAAAGCCGCGAAGCACTGACGCGGTTCGCACCGGTTTCATATTTCTGGATTTGCTGGAATTTGATTCCGACCTTTTCGGCCAGTTGCTGTTGCGTCATGCCGACAAGCCAGCGGCGATGGCGGATACGTTTGCCAACATGCACGTCTACAGGATGTGTCATCATAGGTTCCTTAACTATTCAAACGCCGACCACAGCCACCGATCCGATTGACCAGCAGTCACCCCCCACAAGCGACCCAATGACAGACGTTTCCCGTTCACCGTGTATTCCTACACCAAGAAACACCAGTTTTTCAACTGAATTCTTCCCGAATAGGGCGACCCTATTCTTTTGAAACTCAATTTAAGCGGGTTTTAACGAGTTAACCTTAGGTAAGTTCGCGTCACCCGCGAACACAGGGCTGTTTGACAGGCAGGTTGTGTAACAATATCTGCCTTGGTTAACCAAAACAGGGGGAAAAAATGCGCGCTTTTCACATTTCCGGACGCGATTCTGTGGCACAGTTGATGGAGATTGCGGAGCCAGTTCCCGCTCGGGGTGAATTGCGCCTACGGATCGAGGCCTGCGGCCTGAACTTTGCCGACCTGTTGATGATGCAGGGTAAATATCAGGACACGCCGGAACCGCCGTATACCCTGGGGATGGAGGTTGCAGGCGTGGTGGATGCCCTTGGCCCCGACACAGACGGCCCCGCCATTGGCACCCGTGTGGCCGTGTTCGGCGGTCAGGGCGGATTGGCGGAAATGGGCTGTTTCCCGGTGGATCGCGCCGTGGCCCTCCCCGATAACATGAGCGCGACCGACGCCGCAGCATTCCAAATCGCCTATGGCACCTCGCATCTGGCACTGGAACACCGCGCAAGGATGCAGGCAGGCGAAACCCTGTTGGTGCTGGGGGCGGCAGGCGGTGTGGGCCTGACAGCGGTCGAGATCGGAAAACTGATGGGCGCGACCGTGATCGCCTGCGCACGCGGCGCCGATAAACTGCAGGCTGCGAAAAATGCGGGCGCCGACCATTTGATCGACGCCAAAACCGATGACATCCGCGAAATCGTCAAATCACTGGGCGGGGCCGATGTGGTTTATGATCCGGTGGGGGGGGAGCAATGGCAAGCCGCATTTCGTGCCTGCAAACCCGAAGCGCGACTGCTGCCCATCGGCTTTGCCTCGGGTGAGGTGCCGCAGGTGCCTGCAAATCACCTGTTGGTGAAAAACCTATCTGTTCTGGGAGTTTACTGGGGCGGCTACATGAAATTCAACCCAAAGGCGCTGACCGACAGCCTGCGCACCCTGTTGGGATGGTACGAACAGGGCCGCCTGAAACCCCATGTCAGCCATATCTTGCCACTGGATGATGTGGAACAGGGGCTGGACCTGCTGCGCAGTCGTAAATCCACCGGCAAGGTGGTGATTACAATATAGCGCGCTCCAAACTTCCGGTGGGGCTCCCGCCCCCTCAAAGCGGGCCTTTCAGGCGCCGCATTCGGGGTTGGGGGTGGCCCGTCGCTGCGCGTCGGGTGTGGCGCTGCCGCCGCGCCAAATACCACAACGCACCCCGAGGGCCACGGGGTCGGGCGGGCGGGAGTGGCCCGAGGGGGGCGTTCCCCTACATCTGTTGAAACGACAAACGCAGCAACTCTATCAGCCGGTCCAATGATGCATTTCCCTCCTGTCCCTTTCCGTAAATGTTGATTTTTTGCACGGCCAGTTCGGGCAAGCTGCCCTCGTGGTCTATCTGCTCCAGATGCTGCGGTTCGGTGCCCTCGATCATGGCATGCACCGCCAGATCGGCACTGACTGTGGCCTCGATCGTGCGATCGGATTCGGTGTCTACGACCATATCCCAATCAATACCCGCCTTATCCAACGCCGCAATCACTGCCGCACGGAAAATGCAGTGCCGACCGAATGCCAACCGCAGCGGGCGCTGCCGCCAGACACTGCCTTCGGGCGCACCTACCCATTTCAGCGGCTGTTCGCGCAGCGTCCGGCCACCGGGGTCCAGCCCCTCTTCGGTGGTCAGGATCACATCACAATCGCCTTGGGCAAACCGCTCTTTCAGATCACGGGTGAAAGTCGTGGCCAGATGCACCTTCATGCGCGGAAACTCGGCATTGAACCGCTGCAACACGCGCGGCACGATCGGGTAAACAACATCATGGGGCACGCCCAGGGTGATCTCTCCCTCATGGCCCTGATGCGTCAGCTTCGCCACGGCCTCGTCGTTCAGCGCGACAATCCGGCGGGCGAACCCCAGAAACTGTTCACCGGGCGTGGTCAGCGAAATGGTGCGATTGGCACGGTCCAACAGCCCGATCCCCAGCAATTCCTCTAGCCTTTTCAACTGCATGGAAACCGCTGATTGGGTCAGATTCAAATGCCCCGCTGCCCGCGTGACCCCGCCCATATCCGCCACAGCCACAAAAGAGCGCAATGTCGTTACATCCAGATTTCTCATACATCACATTCCTTGATGTTATTGCCAACAATCATTCGTTTCACAAAATACACTGAAACTGGCAAACATATCAACAAGTCAAATACAACAGTATCAAATCATTCAAATCAGAAAGGTAACACCATGACCGACTTCACCGCATCCATCGACCATTGCGCCCCCCGCCGCCCCTCGCTTCTGGCCCGCCTTACCAATATGCGCAGCCTTGCGCGTCAACGCGCCTGCCTTGCCAAACTGGACAGCGCCCGTTTGGCCGATCTGGGCCTGACACAGGCCGAGGCCCGCCAGGAGGCCGCGCGCCCCGCATGGGATGTGCCCGCGAACTGGCGCGCCTGATGCCAATCAAGATACCAAATTCATTGCATAAATCGGGGTAGAACCGCCTGTTTTATCCCGATTTTTCGCAATCGCTGTGATTTGCGGCCAAGAAACACAGCTCGCCCCTTGAAATACCGACCAGAGCCGCCGATATTGGACAGCGAAGCGCCCGTAACGGCGCCCAGTTTTCACCTTCGGGAGGCTTAAATGGCTGAAATGAACACAATCCGTGCTGGCGCGGGCGTCCGCACCGCCGAGATTGACGCAGGGCTGCGCGCCCATATGAATAAGGTCTACGGCACCATGTCCGTGGGCACATTCATCACATTCCTTGCTGCATGGGCGATTGCCGGTCTGGCCGTCACCACTGACCCCTCAGGCGCAACCACCATGCTGCGCGAGGGCCAGTATCTGACAGGTCTGGGCGAAGCATTGTATAATTCGCCGCTGAAATGGGTGGTGATGTTCGCGCCGCTGGCCTTTGTGTTCTTTGGCTTTGGTGCCGCGATGAACCGGTTGAGCGCCGCAGGCGTGCAGACCACATTCTATGCGTTCGCCGCGCTGATGGGCCTGTCGATCAGTTCTATCTTTCTGGTCTACACCGGATATTCGATCATTCAGGTCTTCCTTGTGACCTCGATCGCCTTTGCGGGTCTGTCGCTTTGGGGCTACACCACGAAAAAGGACATCTCGGCCTGGGGTTCGTTCCTGATCATGGGCGTGATCGGGCTGATCGTCGCCTCGATCGTCAACATTTTTATCGGGTCCGGCATCATGAGCCTGGCGATTTCCGTGCTGGGTGTGCTGATCTTTGCCGGTCTGACCGCATATGACACGCAGAAAATCAAAACCACCTATATTGCACATGCCGCGCATGGCGATCAGGAATGGTTGGCCAAGGCCGCGATCATGGGGGCGTTGAACCTTTACCTCGACTTTATCAACATGTTCATGTTCCTGCTGCAACTGCTTGGAAATCGTGAATAATCCCATCGGGGATATGAATGCCAAAGGGCCGGTCACTGCGACCGGCCCTTTTTACATTCTGCGCATAAATTAACGGGTTGCGCGGGTTATAACATGACGCCGAACAACCGCCCTACTGCTGCCGTGACGGCCATGGCCAATGCCCCCCAAAACACCACCCGCAGGATCGCTGGCCAGACGGGCGTGCCCCCCAAACGTGCGCCCACAGCCCCCAGCAGGATCAGCGCCAGATGCGACACCGCCACCACTGCCAGACTGCGCCACACCGTCGGGGCCAATATCACGCTTAGCAATGGCAACCCCGCACCGATGGCAAAGGCAAAAGCCGATGCCAGTGCCGCCTCGAGCGGGCGACTGCCAGACAGATCGGTCAGGCCCAATTCCTCGCGGGCGTGGGCATCCAGCGCGTCATGTTCGGTCATTTCATGGGCCACCTGCATGGCCAGAGTTGCAGACACGCCCCGCGCCTCTAACCCTTCGGCCAGCTCTTGCAGCTCGTATTCGGCGTCTTCTTCCAATGCGATACGTTCGCGTTCCAGATCGGCGTTTTGCACGTCGGCCTGCGCCGAAACCGATACATATTCCCCAGCTGCCATGGAAAACGCACCCGCTGTCAGTCCCGCCAGCCCCGCCAACAGGATGCCAGAACGGTCCATGCCTGCCGCAACCACCCCGACCAGCAGCGATCCGGTGGATACGATCCCGTCATTCGCGCCAAGCGTCGCAGCGCGCAACCATCCGGTGCGGGTGATGAAATGGCCTTCACGTGGCATGGCATTCTCCGGTGTCATTGGCCCCGACAGGGGAAAAATACAAAAGGCCACGCGCGGGGGCGTGGCCTTTTGATGTCTCGCATAGGGGGCAGATCTTACTTGATCTTGCCTTCCTTGTATTCGACATGTTTGCGCACGACGGGGTCGTATTTGCGCACAACCATCTTCTCGGTCATGGTACGAGCATTCTTTTTGGTCACATAAAAGTGGCCCGTGCCTGCGGTCGAGTTCAGACGGATTTTGATCGTCGTCGGCTTCGCCATGTTATAACTCCAGTCTCGTCAAACGGGTCAGTCGGGCCGCCCGTGGAATCCTTGAAGCCGCCTTTTACGCGGCTGGTGGCGGGTGTCAACTGTGAATAAACCGTGACACCCCAGATTCCCGCAGCAATCCGGTTAAAGCGCAGGCCGCCCCATGCTGCTGTGAATTTCAGCCACCGCCGCATCGTCCAGCCCAAGCGCCGAAGCGAGCGCCTGTAGGTATGCCTTTTCGGCGGGGGTATCGACCAGAACGGCCATCAATGCAGCGCGGTAAACCTGGGCTTTCATGCTGCCCTGCGCATCTGCGGCCAGTGTTTCGACATCAATCGGCGCGTTCAGCTCTGCTTGCACGAACGCGATTTCTTCTTCGCTGGCATCGTCCAGCTGGTCCAGAATCTTGGTCCGTTCATCTGCGTCGATTTCGCCATCGGCCTTGGCCGCCTGAATCATGGCGCGGATCATCAGGCGGGCGTTTTCTTCGCTCATTTCGCCCATGGCGGTGCCTGCGGTCATGGCGCTGACCATACCGCCCAGTCCGGCGACGCCCTTGCTCATCATGCCGGTCAACTGGCCGAATCCTGCCTCGGCCGTTTCCGATGCCCCCGCCGCGCCGCCGCCAAACTGGGCAAAAATGCCGCGCAACTGGTCCTGACCAATCGGCAGCCCCAGTTTTTGCGCCATTGCCGCCACATCATCGGCCATGCCGCCGGGTTCACCCGCATTGCGCATTTTATCGCGCAGGGCGTCGGTGCCGCCCATATCCTTGACCTTTTGCATGCCCTTGGCGGCGGCAAACCCCACGGCCAAAGTGCCCAGTAGTTTAACGAAACTCATGATCAGTCCTCCGGTGTCATTTGCCCCAGCCTAACACCGTTTCGGTGGCAAACCTAAGGGGGAAATCGCCGTGTTATTCCCGTGGCGATTTCCCGTCAGCCAGAATTTCGGTGGCCAGCCGGTAGGTTTCCAGTTCCTCGGGCAGCAGCACGTATATTTCCTTGGGCGGAGTGGCCAGTGAATGGCGCATTAGCATCGGGTCAATGCCCATTTCATCCAGATATTCCAGCACCCTGCCCTGCCCCGCCTGTATCTGTTCCACCGCAACAAATGCGGGCAGCAGGGTGTTTTCACCGTGGTAATGTTGATGCACCCCCACGGCTGCCTCCTGATCGACGCGGCGCGCCACCCCTGCGGCCAGAACATAGGGACAGGCGGACATGCAAATGTCACCCGCCAGCACCTGCGTTTCACGCTTGTCTGCCCGCAGCCGCTTGCCGATGGCAAGCGCGTCTGACACAGACCCGCCCGGCGAATTCAACGTGACCCTGACGGGCAGGTCGTCGCCCTGTTCCCCTAACCAGTCGGAGAACCGTTTCGCATCGCCCGCCCGGATCGCACCGATCATGGTTAACACGGGCGCGCCCCCCATATCCGCCACGTCAAAGATCAGCCGCGAGGGCAGGTTCGCGGGCATGTCATAGGGCCGCGTCGGGGCCGAGGGGCCATCGGGCCATGCCGCCGGATCATATCGGCGCGTCTGGTCCCCCGGCCTCACGGGCATATCCATCGCAGGCGCACGGGATGGCGACAAAAGCGACGGCAGCGCCGGGCCGATATCGGCCAGCACCAGAAACAACCCCACAGCGATTTGTGACCACAGCACAGCCCGAATGACCGTGCCGGTCTGCATCTGCCCCAGACGTTTCAGACGGCTCATTCCGGGGCCTCTGTCGGCTCCTTGCCATTCCTGTCGGGCGCGGCGCCAGCGGGCGAAACCCGCCCCCTGATCCGCGCCTCTGCCTCGGCGGCGTGGTGCAGGTCGTCCTCCATCTCGCGCATGGCGTTCAACGCGCCGCGCAGTTCCGCAATGGTCAGGGTTGATTCCACCGGCGCGGGGCTGCGGCCCGCACGGATCGCCGATTGCGTGACCATCAGAATAAACACCAACACGGCGGGCAACAGATCAATCGCGATGGCACCCGCCCAACTGGGCACGAAATTCCCCGCATAGCGGATAACCGCATCGGCGGTGGAAATCGGGGTATAGGTGGTATCGGGCGGCGGGGTCATGGCGATCACCGATTGCGCCGCGGATTCAAGGGTTTGCGCCCGTTTCTGCAACACATCCAACACCGATCCGATGGTGGCCGATTGCGCATCGCGGCTGGTGGCGCTGTCGCCGTCCAGCTCGGGCAGCACGACCGAGGCCGACAGATCCTTGGCCGCACGATCCACCAGGGGCGCCACCGACAACTGCCGCAATTGCGCGATCAAACCGGCCAGCCGCACCGCTGCTTCGGAAAACTCTACCGATCTGCCGTCAACCGAACCAGGGGCCACGGTCAGGGCCCGCATGTCGCGCAAAATCTCGTTTCCCTCGCTGAAAGCGGCCTGCACCAGCGGGGTCTGACTGGCGATCTGGCGTTCCAAACCGGCCAGTTCATCGGCCTTTTGCCGCAGCACCCGAAACACCGCGCCGCGTCCGGCAAGGCCCGACAGGCTGCCTGCGGCCTCTTGCTCGCTCAGATCCTCGAATGACTGGCGCACGCGGGCGACATCGCGTTCCAGACTTTGCGCCGATATGGCGATGGTATTGGCGCGTTCCAACGCGGTTTGGTATTCCTGCACGGTGGTCGCCAGATGCTGTTCCACCGCTGCCGCCCCCGCCAATGCAGCAGCGTTCAGCCAGCTGGACATGGCGATAATTGCCAATGACCCCAACCCCATAGACAGCAACAACCCGATCCGCGTCGCCGCCGTGCGCACCGCAGGCAGCAACCGGATCAGATAGGACCAGAACACGAAAATCCCGACCGAAACGGCGGTGGAATAGGCAAGCGCGGCGAAAAACCCAAGCGCGCCCGTGTCATCCAGCAGCGATGACACCCCCAGATAGGTATAGATCCCCGATGCCACCGCCAGCACGCCCAATGCAGCCGATGTAAAACTGTCCAGCCAACGCAGGTGGCCTTCCAACTCGCTGGCATAGGCCAGCCCGTGGCTTTCGCTGTGGCTGACGCCGCGTTGGTTGTTGTCTCGCATCCCTGCCCTACCCCTGATAAAATCACATATGGTCAGATAGATAGAGCGCGCACCGCCCCGGTGCAAGAAACCGCCCGACGGGCGGCGTGGTTTCGCCAGATCAGAATATGCGCGGAGGGCCTGTAAGCCGGATTTTGTCCAAGGGGTTGCCCCCTCTGGATGACCATTCCTCTGAACCACGGATTGCCCCGTGGCCTCTAGCTGCCAACCCGAACCTCTGGGCCAAGGCCCGCCCTGCGGCGATATCGGCGAACCGATCCAGACCCGCGCGAGGTTCCTATTCGGCATTGCTCCCGGTGGGGCTTGCCATGCGGGCGCTGTTGCCAGCCCCCCGGTGGGCTCTTACCCCACCTTTTCACCCTTTCCCGCCCCTAAGAACAGGAGGTTTGTTTTCTGTGGCGCTTTCCCTAGGGTTGCCCCCGCCGGGCGTTACCCGGCACCGTTGCCTTGTGGAGTCCGGACTTTCCTCCCGCTGGTCAAGACCAGCAAGCGGCCATCCAGCCCTCCGCGCCACTGCGGCTTAGGCGGTTTGCGGGTCGCGGTCAACGGGATAGCGCACCGCCAGATCGGCCATCATGGCGCGGTCTGTGTCATCCAGCGGGCCGCTGTGGAACGGACGGAACCGCAGGCGAAAACTGTCCAATATCAGGGTTTCGCCCTCTTTATCCTGTGTAGAAAGAACGTAACCGAACGCCTTGGCATTGCTGATGAAATCGCCCGCCACATCCGTATTTTCAGGCCAGACCGACAGCCCCTGCGCCGCCAGCCCCTGCCAGTCGAAATGCGGACCCGGATCAACCTTGCGCCCCGGTGCCATGTCGCTATGGCCAATCACCCGTTCGGGGCGGATCGACCAGCGGGCCATGATCCCGCGCAGCAATGCGTATAACGCCTGCATCTGCGGCGCGGCAAAGGGATGGTCACCGCGATTGTCCAGCTCGATCCCGATAGAGCGCGAATTCACATCGCTCACATCACCCCAGCCCCCCGCGCCCGCGTGCCATGCGCGCTGATCCTCGTCGACCATCTGCCAGATATGGCCATCCTCGCGGATCAGGTAATGGGCGGATACTTCGAATGCCGGGTCACACAGCCGGTTCAATGCGGCTTCGGCCCCGTCCATCGCGGTATAATGGATCACCACCATATCGGGCAGCGCCCCGCCGCGCCGCGCCGTGTGGCACGAGGTCGGCGCGGGCGTCACAGGCAGGTCGCCCACAGGCATGGTTCAGCCACGCGCCTTGCGAAACGGTGCCGGATCCCAGGAACAGGCGAAACCGTCGCCATCGGGGTCCAGCCCCAAACGGTCACGATCCGGCCCGCCCTTGGCCAGAAATTCCTCTTGGGCCAGATCAGGCGAGGGGTATTTGGCGCAATTGCGTTGAAATTTCGCCTGCCCGCCCCCCAAGGATGAACGGCGATAGATGCTTTGCCCGACCCCGTTGCTGCTGCTAAGGGCGAATTGCACGATATTGGGTTCCGATGCGCCCGAACGCGATGGCAGGGCCGTGGGTTGAACCACCTGATATTGCGCACGGATTTCGGCCAGATGCGCCTTGTCATCCTCGATTGTGCGCACGGCGTCCACGGCTTCGAAATTGTTCTCATTCGAAATACCCGCCTGACCGTTGCTGATCGGGGGCGGCGCGTTGGACGGGCTGGCCTGAATGGGTTGCCGGCCCGAATTCAGCGCAATAGCGGTGTCGCTGGCCAATCGTTCCGCATCGGATTGCGGTGCAGCAGCAGACAGCGGCGCGCCCGATCCGGTGACCACAACTGCACCTGCATTTGCATTTGCATTTGCGCCCGTGGGTCCGGTGCCGATGGGTTGCACCGATACGCCGGGGGCGGCGGGCATGGCCTGACCGCTAAGTTGCGCATCACGCGCGGCCTGCTGACGCTGGTATTCCTCGTAGCTGCCAAACCCCACGCCTGCACCGCTGTCGGGCAAGGTAGGTTCACATGCGGCAAGGGTCATCGCCCCCATGGCTGTCAGCCCGATCATCCGGATACGCATCACATTCGTCCTGCTTTTGTCATTCATAAAAACGCAATCACCGACAGGGTTTTGCCCCGCCGGTATTGCGTCGATATTACATCGCTATCACGTCGGCACCGGTTTTTGCAGCGCCTCACGCGGGATTTACCACCAGTTTGACGGTTTTGCCACAAATCCGGCGGCCTGTTCCAATGCATAGGCGGTATTCAGCAGATCGCCTTCCTCCCACGGGCGGCCGATCAGTTGCAGGCCAAGCGGCAGCCCCTGATGATCCAGCCCCGCAGGCACGGCGATACCGGGCAGACCGGCAAGGTTGACCGTGACCGTAAACACATCGTTCAGATACATTTTCACCGGATCGGCATCGGCCATTTCCCCCAGACCGAATGCAGCCGATGGCGTGGCCGGTGTCAGGATCGCGTCAACCCCTGCGGCGAATGCCTGATCGAAATCCTGTTTGATCAGGGCGCGCACGCGGCGGGCACGGTTGTAATAGGCATCATAAAAACCGGCGGACAACACATAGGTGCCCACCATAACGCGGCGCTGCACCTCGTGGCCGAAGCCTTCTGCGCGGGTTTTTTCATACATTTCGGTGATGCCGTCACCCGCCGCCAGTTTGGCACGGTGACCGAAACGCACCCCGTCATAGCGGGCCAGATTCGATGATGCCTCGGCCGGGGCGATCACATAGTATGCGGGCAGCGCGTATTTGGTGTGGGGCAGCGAAATATCGACCATTTCCGCGCCTGCGGATTCCAGCATCTTGCGGCCATCGGCCCATAGGGCATCAATTTCATCCGGCATGCCATCCATATGATATTCACGCGGAATGCCGATTTTCTTGCCCTTGATGTCGCCTGTCAGCATGGCTTCGAAATTGGGCACGGGCAGGTCGGCGCTGGTGCTGTCCTTGGGGTCGAACCCGCACATAGATTCCAGCATGATTGCCGCGTCGCGCACGGTTTTGGTCATTGGCCCCGCCTGATCCAGGGACGAGGCAAAGGCCACAACCCCCCAACGCGAACAGCGGCCATAGGTCGGTTTGATGCCCACGGTGCCGGTGAATGCCGCAGGCTGGCGGATCGACCCGCCGGTGTCGGTGCCGGTTGCGGCAAGGCACAGATCGGCGGCCACGGCAGCGGCGGACCCGCCGGATGACCCGCCCGGTGTCAGATCGCGGTCGTCCACCTTCCACGGGTTCACGGCATTGCCATATACCGATGTTTCGTTGGACGAACCCATAGCGAATTCATCCATGTTCAACTTGCCCAGCATCACTGCGCCCGCATCGAACAACTGGCTGGTGATGCTGGATTCATATTCCGGCAGGAACCCTTCCAATATGCGCGATCCGGCTTGTGACGGCACGCCCTTGGTGCAGAACAGATCCTTAACGCCAATCGGCAGGCCGCACATGGCGGGGGCATCGCCCGCCGCGATGCGTTCATCCGCCGCTTTGGCCTGTGACAATGCGATGTCGGGGGTGTTGTGCACGAATGCGTTCAACTTGCCCGCCGCGCCTGCGGCTTTCAAACAGGCCTCGGTCAGTTCAACCGAGGTCACGTCACGCGCACGCAGTTTGTCGCGGGCATCGGCAAGGGTCAGGGTGTTCAGATCGGTCATGTCTTATTCCACCACTTTGGGGACGGCAAAAAACCCTTCGCGGGCATCGGGGGCGTTTTTCAGGATCTTGTGCTGCATCCCGCCATCGGTCACCACATCGGCGCGGCGGCGCAGGGCCATCGGCGAGACCGAGGTCATGGGTTCCACCCCGTCTACGTCCACCTCGTTAAGCTGTTCAATGAAACCAAGGATGGTGTTGAATTCCTGCGCCAAAGCGGGAAGCTGTTCCTCCTCCACCTTGATGCGGGCCAGTTTGGCAACGCGGGCGGCGGTTTCCAGATCAATGGACATTGGCAATCTCCGTCATATTCGGGCTATTCGGGCTATTCGGGTCTGGACCCGCGTTTACCGCCCTGCGGGGGGCGCTGCAAGCATATGGCGGCGGTATATCGCGATCATCCAGCCCAACATCACGGCATTCAGCAAGTGCCAGATGAAATGCGTGCCAATCGGCAACACCCCGCACAGCGGCAGGTCAAGCGCACGAAAACAGATAGACATCACCAACAGTCCGGCCCCCACGGCCAGCCCGCGCGCAATGGGCGCGGGGCGCAGCAACCAGGCATGTAGCGCGATCAGCAGCGGCACAGGCATATATCCGGCAGAGGACCCGATGCCGGGGATCAACGTGAACACAGGCGTTGTGGCGGCAGCAAAGGGGATGAAACCAACGGCAAACGCGCTCGATTTCATTATCCCGTGACGCCAGACATCGCGGTGCATCAGATAGATATAAAACAGAATAAACCCAAGGATCGGCAGCACATCAGCCAGCCCCGCCCATTGCGTCGCATAGGTATGAAACACCCCCGACCCCAGCCCGATCAACAGCAGAATCACAGACAGCCCCCGCGCCGCTGGCACCCCTGCGCTGCGCCACCACATCCACAGCCCCACAAGGATAAAGGCCAGATTGGTCACTGCGTTCAGCGGTTCGGCCCACAGGCCTGGCGACAGGCGTTCGCAATAGCCATCCACCTGTTGCGTCAGATCCATGTTTGCTGCCTTTTCAATCCTGCGTGCCGTGCTACCCTGACATGCAAAGAATAGGAGAGACACCCATGAAAATCATCTGGCTCGGACATTCCAGTTTTCGTTTTGAAATCGGCGATCAGGTTTTGCTGGTTGACCCGTGGTTCACGGGCAATCCGATGTTTCCTGCCGACAAACAGGCCGAAGCCATCGCAGACACCACCGCGATTTTCCTGACCCACGGGCATGGCGACCATGCCGCCAATGCGGTCGGCATCGCCAAGGAACTGGGCGTTACGGTCTATTGCATCCACGAATTATCGAAATGGGTCGGGAACGAGGGCGCCGAGGTGGTCGGCTTTGGCAAGGGCGGCACCATCACATTAGGTGATGTGCGCGTGACCATGGTGAACGCGGTGCATTCTTCCTCTATCGACTTTGGCGACGGGTTGCCCACCTATGCGGGCGGCGAGGCCGGATTTATCATTCGCGGCGAAGGGCATTCGGTCTATTTCAGCGGTGACACCGATGTCATGGCCGATATGGGCGTGATCGCTGACCGTTACGCACCCGATATCGGCATCCTTTGCGCGGGCGGTCATTTCACCATGGATATGGAAGGCGCGGCATATGCAGCCAAGAAATTCTTTGACTTCACAACCGTGATCCCCTGCCATTACCGCACCTTTCCCCTGCTGGAACAATCCGCCGAGGCATTGATAAAGGCGCTATCGGGCGTGCATGTGATGGAACCCGAAGTGATGGAACCGATCACCATTTGATACCAGGGTTCCAATCGGGCAGGGGCGAATTTCGTCACGAAATTCGGGGCGGAATTCGTTATGAATTCCGCTCCCCTCCTCGGCGGGCGGCGAAAAACCCGCTCAGCAGGGCTTCGGCCCGGCCTGCACCGATCCCGTCATAAACTTCGGGAACATGATGGCATTGCGGGTGACTGAAAATACGCGGCCCCTGCGCCACACCGCCCGATTTCGGATCGGATGCCCCATAATACAGCCGCGCAATGCGGGCAGCGGAAATCACTGTGGCGCACATCGGGCATGGTTCCAGCGTGACATATAGCACGTGATCCGGCAGGCGTTCGGACCCGACAGCGGCACAGGCGGCGCGAATGGCCAGCACCTCGGCATGGGCGGTGGGGTCATTCAATTCGCGGGTGCGGTTGCCCGCCCGCGCCACCACATGGCCATCAGGCGCGATAATCACCGCGCCCACCGGCACCTCGCCGCGTGCGGCTGCGGCCTCTGCCTCTTGCAACGCAAGGTCCATATAGCTGTCAAACTCCATGCCCACCCGATTGCCCAACGATCCGCGCTTTCGCAAGCATTGATTCTGCGATATGGCCGGAACATGAGCCAGACACCACGCAAATCCCCCGCCAAATCCGCTCCCGCCGCCGCATCGGGCGACACCCCCAGCGGTGACCGCATCGCCAAGGTGATCGCGCGCGCCGGTGTTGCCTCGCGCCGTGACGCGGAAAAAATTATCAACGCGGGCCGTGTCAGCGTGAACGGCAAAGTGATCGACAGCCCTGCATTGAACGTCACCGCCAAGGATAAAATCGTGGTCGACGGCAAGCCGCTGAACCCGCCGGAACCGCCACGCATGTGGATGTATCACAAACCCACCGGACTGGTGACCAGCAACAGCGATGAAAAAGGCCGCGCCACCATTTTCGACGCACTGCCCGCTGATCTGCCCCGCGTAATGACCGTGGGGCGGCTGGATCTGAACTCCGAAGGGTTGCTACTGCTGACCAATGACGGCGACCTGAAACGCCAGTTGGAACTGCCCTCGACCGGCTGGCTGCGCCGCTATCGCGTGCGGGTGAACGGGCGCGTCACGGAAACCGCGCTTGACCCGCTGCGCAAGGGGATCGTCGCGGATGGGGAACATTTCCTGCCGATGGATGTGACGCTGGATCGCCAACAGGGCGCAAACGCATGGCTGACCATCGGGTTGCGCGAGGGCAAAAACCGCGAAATCCGCCGCGCCCTGTCTGAAATCGGATTCAGCGTGAACCGCCTGATCCGCGTGTCATACGGCCCGTTCCAACTGGGCAACCTGAAAGAAGGCGCTGTCGAGGAAATCCGGCGCAAGGTGCTGCGCGACCAACTGGGGCTGGAGATCGAGGAGCCACAAGGCACAACCGCCCGCCCCGGCACCAAGGTCAGCCGCAACCGCAAACCTGCCGCGCCGCGCGCCACCGACCTGACCGATATGACCCCGCATTCCAAACGCGGTAAACCTGCGGGCAAACCTGCCCCCCGATCCGGCGGCAAATTCGCGCAAAAAGGTGACGGGAAACCCGCATTTTCCGGACGTGGTGCAAAGCCTGCCCAAAACCGCAGCAGACCCGCCACAGGCGGCGCAGGAAAACCGCCACGCGGGGGGCGAAAGGGGTAAACTAAGCGCAGTTCCCCCTAGCAACCCGATCACAAAGCACATAAGTTTCGCCCAGTAAGGTGACTTCGGGGGGCTGGATGTCCGATACCGCGCTACAGAAACTGGCGTTTGTTTTGCTTGTCTTGTTGATCCTCTATGTGACGATCGCGGGGGGCGTGTGATGGCACAGCGATATGGCGGCAAATACAGCCCCGGTGACACCCCGACCCCTGATCCTGACAGCATGAAACCGCGTCCGATGCAGCATGCGCGGCGCACCCGTGCCGGTGGCCGTGTGAACCTGTTGTTTCTGGCGCCGCTACCACTGGTCTGGCAGGCATTCGGCAACGGCGCGACCGCTATGGCATTGAACCTGCTCGCGCTTGGCACCCTGTTGCTGGCCGCATGGCTGACCCGCGAAGGTCTGATCGCGCAAGAGGCATATGACGCCCGCAAGGTCGCCCGCCGCCCTGCCCTGCCGCGCAAGATTCTGGGCAGCGTGCTGACCGGGCTGGGGCTGGCCACTGCCGGCTATGCCGCCGCTGGCGATCTGGCCGCGCCGCTGATCTATCTGGTGGTCGGGGCCGCGCTGCACCTGTTCGCATTCGGGCCGGACCCGTTGAAAAACAAGGGCATGGAAGGCATCGACCAGTTCCAGACAGACCGCGTGGCCCGCGCCGTGGGGGCTGCCGAACAGCATCTGGCAGAAATGAGCGACGCCATGTCCCGCGCCGGTGACCGCCAGATGACGCAGCGCATGGAACAGTTTCAAACCACCGCCCGCGACCTGTTTCGCACCGTCGAAGAAGACCCCCGCGACCTGACAGCCGCACGCAAGTATCTGTCGGTCTATTTGATGGGCGCACGCGATGCGACGGTGAAATTTGCCGATATTTACGCCCGCACCCGCGATGCGCAGGCACGCCATGATTACGCCGCCCTGCTGGATGATCTGGAACAGAATTTCGCCGCTCGCACCCGCAAAATGCTGGTCGATGACCGCAGCGACCTGAACGTGGAAATCGACGTGCTGCGCGACCGTTTGCAGCGCGAAGGCCTGCATATAGAATAACCCCCAACAGGGCCGCCGCGCCCGCCCAGAAAAGGGATCAGAAATGTCCGTCAAAACCGCCGAAAAAGCCCAGCAAACCCTGGCCGCTGTTCAGGAAGTCAACGCCGTCGTCCTGCCCGAACCCGGCAAAGCCGAAGCCATCGTATCGCTGGATCAGGCCGACGCCCTGCAAACCGAAGCCATACGCAAGCGCATGGATGAACTGGACATGACGGATACCAATTCCATCGTGTCCTTCGGGTCGGGTGCGCAGGCTGAATTGCAAGTGATTTCGCAATCCATGCTGTCGGGCGTCCGCAACAAGGATGTCGGCCCTGCGGGCGACAGCCTGCGCGACATCGTCACCACCATTCGCGGGTTTTCCGTGTCGGAACTGGACGTGCGCCGCAAGCGGTCGTTCTGGGAACGTCTGCTGGGCCGCGCCGCGCCTTTTGCCAAATTCACCGCCCGTTTCGAAGAGGTGCAGGGCCAGATCGACCGTGTCACCGACAACCTGCTGGAACATGAACACAAGCTGCTTAAGGATATCAAATCGCTGGATATTCTGTATGAAAAGACGCTGGATTTCTATGACGAACTGGCACTGTATATCGCCGCTGGCGAAGCGAAACTGAAAGAGCTGGACAGCAAGGACATCCTCGCCAAAGAGGCCGAAGTCCAAGCCGCGCCCGAGGGCGATCAGGTGATGAAAGCGCAGGAATTGCGCGACCTGCGCGCCGCACGTGATGATCTGGAACGCCGCGTGCATGACCTGAAACTGACCCGTCAGGTGACCATGCAATCGCTGCCCTCGATCCGGCTGGTGCAGGAAAATGACAAATCGCTGGTGACGAAAATCAATTCGACCCTGGTCAACACCGTGCCGCTGTGGGAAACCCAGCTGGCGCAGGCCGTCACCATCCAACGCAGCGCCGAAGCCGCCGCCGCCGTGCGCGAGGCCAACGACCTGACCAACGAATTGCTGACCGCCAATGCCAAAAACCTGCGCGACAGCAACAAAATCATCCGCGAGGAAATGGAACGCGGCGTGTTCGACATCGAAGCCGTGAAACAGGCCAATGCCGATCTGATCGGCACCATTCAGGAATCCCTGCAAATCGCTGACGAGGGCAAGGCAAAACGCGCCGCCGCCGAGGAAGACCTGAAGAAAATGGAAGCCGAACTGCGCGACACTCTGGCCGCCGCCAAAGCCAAGAAAACCGGCATGGGCGACAACGCGGCCACCGCCGTTCCCGCAACCTGAGGCAATGATGGCGCACCTGAAAATAGCATCCGTGATGATGGCGGCGGGGCTGGCCCTGACCGCCTGTCTGGACGCGGCCGCGCCCCCCACCGTCACGCCACAGGTGCGCCCCACAGGGTTGATCCCCCCCGCCCCGAAACCGCAGCCCCCACAGGAGACCAGCCAGGAAAGCCGTGCATTGTCAGCCTATTACGGGCGTGTTCAGGGCGAATTACTGGCGCAGGGCCTGCTGCGTCAGGATGGCGGCGGGCCGGATACGCCCTTTACCACTGCGATGCTGGTGCGCAATTTCACCCGCATCGCGTTTTTTGACGAATATGAACGCGGCGCGGGGTTGCAGGCCGCACGCGGCACCCCCGGCGTGTTGCGCCGCTGGTCTGGCCCCGTGCGCCTGACCGTGGAATTTGGCAAATCCGTGCCCGCAGCGCAACGCACACGTGACCGTGCCACCGTGGCAGGATATGCCGCCCGGTTGAAAAACATCACCGGCCACCCGATTGGCATGTCGGATGCATCGCCCAATTTTCATGTGCTGGTGATGGGCGAGGACGACCGCGCACAGGCCATTCCCCGCGTGTTGGAAATCGTGCCCAATATCAACCCCGCCTCGTTGTCGATTCTGCGCAATATCCCGCGTTCGATCCATTGTCTGGTGATTGCTTTTTCATCGGATCAGAACGACCATGAATACCGCCGCGCCATTGCATTGGTGCGTGCAGAACACCCTGATTTATTGCGCAAATCCTGCATGCACGAAGAAATCGCACAGGGGTTGGGGCTGGCCAATGACAGCCCGCAGGCGCGCCCGTCGATCTTTAACGACGATGACGAATTTGCCCTGCTGACCACCCATGACGAAATGCTGCTGCGTATGCTTTACAGCCCCCGTTTGCGCGGCGGCATGGGCCCAGAGGAGGCCCAGCCGATCCTGCGCGAACTGGCGAATGAATTGATCGGCGGCGATTCATGAGCGAGACAGGGCAGCAGCCCTCTTACTTGCTGGGGCAGCGGTTGACCCTGCCCTGCGGCGCGGTGCTGCCCAACCGGATTGTGAAATCGGCCATGTCCGAAGGGCTGGCCGATGGCGCGGGCCGCGCCACGCCACGCCATGCGACCCTGTATAACCGCTGGGGTGCGGGCGGGGCCGGAATGCTGATCACCGGAAATGTGATGATTGACCGGCAACACCTTGAAAATGCGGGAAATATCTGCATAGACGGACCGCAGGACGACAGCGCCATGAATGCGCTGCGCGCAGTGTCGGCGGCGGGCAAATCCGCCGGTGCCGTGATGGTGATGCAGTTGAACCATGCCGGGCGGCAGGTGCCACGTGCCATCAATCCGCATCCGAAATCCGCCTCTGATGTCGCGCTGGTGCTTGGCAAACGCTTTGCCAAACCCACGCCGATGTCCGGCGGCGAAGTCGAAGATGTGATCGCCCGTTTTGTCCATGGTGCCCGCGTGGCGCAGGACAGCGGGTTTGACGGCGTGCAGGTGCATGGCGCGCATGGCTATCTGGTGTCGCAATTCCTGTCACCGCTGACCAACCGGCGTTCGGACCAATGGGGCGGGTCGCTGGCCGACCGCGTGCGCCTGCTGCTGGAACTGATCCGCCGCATCCGGTCCGCCTGTGGCACGCGGTTCATTGTCGGGGTCAAATTGAATTCGGCCGATTTTCAGCGCGGCGGCTTCAGCGAGGATGACAGCGTGCAGGTCGCCGCATGGTTAGAGGGCGCAGGCGCGGATTTCATCGAGGTATCAGGCGGCAATTACGAACAGCCCCGCATGATGAATATCGACCGGCTGGACCCGCTGGCAACGCGCCGTGACACCACCCGCCTGCGCGAGGCCTATTTTATGGATTTCGCCCCGCGTCTGCGCCGTGCGACCGCCCTGCCGATCATGGTCACGGGCGGGTTTCGCACCGCCACGACCATGGCCCGCGCCCTGGTGGACGGGGTCGATCTGATCGGGCTGGCGCGTCCCATGACCATGGCCCCCCAATGCCCCGCAACACTGTTAGAGGGGCAGAGCGAACCGTTAAACCGCCGCGAAAGCGATCTGTCGCTGGGGCCGGGCTGGCTGGGTCCGAATTCGCCGGTATCCATGATACGCGACCTGAATGCGGCAGGCATCATGGCATGGTATACGCAACAGATTACGAATTTGGCAGATGGCGGCGAACCCGACGGGTCGCTGCCGCTATGGCGTGCGCTACGTGGTTATATCCAAAAGGAAAAATCTGCATTGGCCGCGCTGAAACAAACCTGACACCCTGCGCAAAGGCGCAGCGATTTCACATTGAAAGGACCAACAGACATGGGCATTTTCGATTTTCTTTCCGGCGAATTTATCGACGTCATCCATTGGACAGACAACACCCGCGATACCATGGTCTGGCGGTTCGAACGCGAAGCACATGAAATCAAATATGGTGCCAAACTGACCGTGCGCGAAGGGCAAGCCGCCGTTTTCGTGCACGAGGGGCAGCTGGCCGATGTCTTCACCCCCGGTCTTTATATGTTGGAAACCAACAACATGCCGGTGATGACCACGCTGCAACACTGGGATCACGGGTTCAAATCGCCCTTCAAATCGGAAATCTATTTCGTCAACACCACGCGGTTTAACGATCTGAAATGGGGCACCAAAAACCCGATCATCTGCCGCGATCCAGAATTCGGCCCCGTGCGCATCCGCGCCTATGGCACATATTCCGTGCGCGTCACCGATGCCGCCAAATTCCTGACCGAGATCGTCGGCACCGACGGCGAATTCACCATGGACGAGATCAGCTTCCAGATCCGCAATATCATCGTGCAGGAGTTTTCCCGCGTGATCGCCAGTTCGGGCATTCCGGTGCTGGACATGGCCGCGAACACCGCCGATCTGGGCAAACTGGTGGCCACGTCCATTTCCGGTGTGATCGCTGAATACGGGCTGACCATCCCGGAATTGTATATTGAAAACATAAGCCTACCCCCCGCGGTCGAGGAGGCAATGGACAAGCGCACCTCGATGGGGGTGGTTGGCGATCTGGGCAAGTTCACCCAATACACCGCCGCCGAGGCCATGAGCGCCGCCGCCAAAAACCCCGCCGGTGGTGGCGGGATGGGCGCCGGTTTGGGCATGGGCATGGGCATGGCGATGGCGCAGCAAATGGCGCATCCGCAGGGGCCGTGGGGCACGCGCCCCGATGCCGCGCCTGTGGTGCAGGCACCGCCCCCGCCCCCCCCTGCCGAACACGTCTGGCACATCGCCGAGGGCGGAAACACCAGCGGCCCGTTTTCAAAGGCCGCGATGGGGCGCAAGGTGTCGGATGGCAGCCTGACCCGCACCACCCATGTCTGGACTCCCGGCCAGGACGGTTGGAAACTGGCCGAGGATGTGCAGGAACTGGCGCAGCTGTTCACCGTCATGCCCCCGCCCCCGCCCGCCGGATAATCCACGCTTTCGCCCCCGTCAGGAGCCGCCCCAATGACCCGCGTGCGCCGATCCAGCCAATGCGGCACCTCGCCCGCAGCCACCCGCGCCGAGGCCATCGCCCTTGCCCTGATGGGCGCGGGTGAAATGCCAGCGGTGCGGCTGGCGGAAAACGCGGTTTGGGATGCACCAAGCGGCGCAATCATGGGCCGCGCCGCGATCATGGCCGCCCGCGCCGCCGCGCCGCCGCCTGATAAAATCGAACTGGACGAGATCACAACCAAGGGCAAGGCAGGGTCGGTTTCGGGGCGGGTGTTTCGCGCCGGTGCGGCCAGCCTGTTTTGCCATCTGATCCGCTATACCAATGCCAGCGGCGTGGAAATCGCGCAGCTGGTCAGTTTTGAACACAGCGGAACACGGCGATGACGGACCCGATGCAAGACGCGCCTAACCCACTGAGCGAACACCACTTTCCCTGCAATCAATGCGGGTCCGACCTGCGCTATGATCCTGATGCGGGGCAATTGGTTTGCGATCACTGCGGCAATAGCCAGCCCATAGAAGGGAGCAGTCGCAACAGCATCCGCGAGCTGGATTTCCGCACCGCCCTGCGCGATGCCCTGCCCGCGCAGGAAATAGAGGAAACCCGCGTCACCCAATGCCCCAACTGCGGTGCGCAGGTCGAATTGGGCGGGGCCGATCACGCCACCGAATGCCCGTTCTGTGCCACCCCCGTGGTGGCCGACACCGGCACCCACCGCCATATCAAACCCAAGGGCGTTCTGCCCTTTGCACTGGATGAAACCACCGCGCGCAAATCCATGACCGACTGGCTGGGGCGGCTGTGGTTCGCACCAAACGGGTTGCAGGAATACGCCCGCAAGGGCCGCAAGATGGATGGCATTTATGTGCCATACTGGACCTATGACGCCGACACGAAATCCAGCTATCGCGGCGAACGCGGCACGGTCTATTACGAAACCCGCACCGTCATGCGCGACGGCAAACGCAGCACGCAACGCGTTGCGAAAATCCGCTGGTCGCCTGCCTCGGGTCGGGTGGCGCGGTTTTTTGACGATGTGCTGGTGCTGGCCTCGCGCAGCCTGCCGAAAAAATACACCGATGCCCTGCACCCGTGGGATTTGTCGGCGTTAGAGCCATACCAGCCCGAATTTCTGGCCGGTTTCCGCGCCGAAGGATACACTGTGGAACTGGACGAGGGCTACGACGAGGCCCGCGCCCATATGGCCTCTGTGATCGAACGCGATGTGCGGTTTGATATCGGTGGTGATCGCCAACGCATCCATGCACTGGATACAGCGGTCAGCGATGTGACATTCAAACATATCCTGCTGCCGGTCTGGCTGGCCGCTTATAAATATCGCGGCCGCACCTATCGGTTTGTGGTCAACGGCCAAACCGGCCGCGTGCAGGGCGAACGCCCGTGGTCCGCATGGAAAATCGCCATCGCCGTGGTGCTGGGGCTGATCGTGGCGGGCGGCGTCGGCTATGCCATTGCCCTCAACCAAGGAAACATATGATGACCCGGATCGAGACATTGGAAACCCTGCTGCACAGCCGCCATTCCTGCCGCGCCTTTCGCCCGGACCAGCTGGATGATACGCTGGTGGAACGCATTGTCGCCGCTGCGGGGCGCGTGCCCAGCTGGTGCAATGCGCAGCCATGGCAGGTGATCGTGACACGCGGCGCTGAAACAGACCGCTTTCGCGATGTGATCATGCAGGCCGCGCTGAACAACGCCCCCGAACCCGATGTGCCATGGCCCGAAGCATACGAGGGCGTCTACCGCAGCCGCCGCCGCACCTGCGGGTTTCAACTCTATAACGCCGTCGGTATCCCCAAGGAAGACCGCGAAAGCACCCGCCAGCAGATGCTGGAAAACTACCGCCTGTTCGGCGCGCCCCATGTGGCGATTGTCACATCCGAGGCAAAACTCGGCCCCTACGGCGCGATGGATTGCGGCGGCTTTGTCGCGGCCTTTACTCTGGCGGCAGAGGCCATGGGCGTGGCCAGCATCCCCCAGGCTGCCGTGGCGGCCTATGGCCCGACGGTGCGCGATTTCTTTGGCATTGATCAGGGTCGCAACATCCTTTGTGCTATTTCACTTGGCTACGCCGACCCCGATCACCCCGCCAATAAGTTTCGCACCGAACGCGCCCCGCTGGATCAGGTGCTGGACTGGCGCGGTTAAACCACCAGATACGCAGGAGTCCCCAGAATGCGCGCCCTCATCCAACGTGTCACCCGTGCCAGCGTCACCGTCGACAATGCCGTAATCGGCGAAACCGGCCCCGGCCTGTTGATCCTGATCTGCGCCATGACGGGCGACACGGACGACCTGCCCGCCAGGCTGGCCGCAAAAATCACCAAACTGCGCATTTTCAAGGATGAGAGCGGCAAGATGAACCGCTCCTTGATCGACATTCAAGGCAGCGCATTGGTGGTGTCGCAATTCACCCTTGCCGCCGACACCAAACGCGGCAACCGCCCCGGATTTTCCACCGCCGCCCCGCCGGATCAGGGGCGCGCACTGTATGAATCCTTTGCCGCCGAAGTCGCTGCTCTTGGCATTCCCACCCAAACCGGCGCATTCGGGGCTGATATGGCGGTGGAATTGATCAATGACGGGCCCGTCACGATCTGGATCGACACGGCGGATTGAACGCTGGCAACATCGCTTGCAAAACCAACAGGAGCCTCCGGCGGGAGTATTGGAGCCAAGAAAAAGTCGGGCAGAACCACCCTTCACTTTTTCTTGGTAAAAATACTCTGGGGGAGGCGGGTTCCGCAGGAACCGGCCTTTGGGGGCAAAGCCCCCGTCGCCGATCGCCAGATCGGCCACCGATGATGCCAGCCGGAACGGCTGTCTGCTGGATTACGGCAGGTCAGGATTTTTTCACGAATTCAGTCAGGATCACGATGCGTTGGCCTTCGACGCGGCCTTCGATATGGGCAGCATTGTCGGGGACCAATGCAATACCCCGCACCGCGGTGCCACGTTTGGCGGTAAAGCCCGCGCCCTTGACCGGCAGGTCCTTGATCAGCACCACGGTATCGCCCTGCGCCAGCTGTGCGCCGTTGCTATCGCGGTGGATAATTTCGGGTTCTGACGCCAGCCCCGCCTCGGCCCATGCCTGCACTTCGGGTTCCAGATAGGCGATGTCCAGCAGGTCATTGGCCCATGCGGTGCCCAGCCGTTTCAGCACCCGCCATGCGGTGACTTTGGTAGCGTCGTCTTCGCTCCAGATGGCATCGTTCAGGCATTGCCAATGAGGGGCATCTGTTGGCCCGCTCACCGCGCCATCCAGACAGGTTTCGCACAGGGCGATTTCGTCAGTGCGGGGGCCAACGGTGAAATCACTGGCGGGGGTTGATCCGCATAGGGCACAGGGCGTGGACATCGGGCAATTCCTTTTCAATGCACAAAGGCCCGCGCCTTATGGGCGGCGGGCCTTGGCTTGTCCATGTGGCATAGATCACGGCTCGCGGAATGCTTCACGCGATTTATACAGCGGTTTCAACAGGTATTGCAGCACGGTCTTTTCGCCGGTGTGCAATTCCACGGTGCTTTGCATGCCCGGTCGAATCGCCAGTTGCGCCTGGCGTTCTGTCAGATTGTCCATATCCACCCGCAGCGTCACCTTATAATGCGCACTGGCATCGGGGTCACGGGCGCGCTCGTCCTTGAAGGTATCCGCCGAAATGAAATCGACCCGCCCCTTGAGGCTACCAAAGATCGTGTAGTCATAGGCCGAGAGTTTGATCGTCGCCTCCTGGCCGTGGCGCAGGTTGGCGATGTCTTCGGGTTTGATGCGGGCCTCGACGAACAGTTCCTCGTCCAGCGGAATGATCTGCGCGATTTCCTCGCCCGGGCGGATCACGCCGCCGATGGTCGTCACACCCAGTTTGTTGACGATGCCGCGCATCGGGCTGACCAGAATGGTGCGGTTCAACTGGTCCTGACTGGATTTCAGGTTCTGGCGCAGTGTGGCCAGCTCCTTGAGCGTGTCTGAATATTCCTTGGCGCGGTCCAGCTCGGCTTGTGTCACGATTTCATCCATGCGGTTTTTCGCATCGGCGTGGGTTTTACGTGAACGGGTGACCTCGATCAGGGCGACCACCTTTTTCTCTAGCAGGTCCTCTAGCAGGGCGCGTTCTTTCCACGCCTGATCCAGCACGCGCTGCGCGCCTTCGCGACGGGCCACGTAATCGGTTTGCCGAGCCTGCAACAGGGCGCGTTCTGATGCGACCATTTCCGGGGTGCGTGCCGCCAGATCGGCGGGCACGGTGAAATCCATCATGCCTGCCAGTTCGGCCTCTAGCCGCAGGCGGCGGATATCATAGGCGGCGATCTGGTCGCGCAGATCATCAACAGACGACTGGAATTGCGTGCCATACAGCCGCGCCAGAACATCGCCCTTTTGCACGGTGTCGCCCTCTTTGACCAGCAGTTCGGCCAGAATGCCACCTTCGAGGTTTTGAATGATCTGCGGGCGCGAGGAGGATATAAATTCGCCCTCGGCGCGCACGATTTCATCGACCCATGCCAATGCCGCCCAGATCACGAACAGCCAGACCGTGCCAAAACACAGCCAAATCATCAGGGAGGGGCCGCGCAGTTTGGCGTTCATCTGGCTGGCCAGATTGCCACCCGTGCCGCCAAGGTTTGTGGTTCCAGCCGCCATATCAGGCCCCCTTGCGCATCGGTTGTGCGCCGTCCAGTTGCGTGCCGTTCAGATGCGCCATGACCTGTTCACGCGGGCCATCCACGGCCAAACGGCCATTGTTCAGGATCAGCGTGCGGCTGGTCAGCGCCAGAATGGGCATCCGGTGCGTTGCAATGATCGCCGTGCGGCCCTGCAACCATTCGGTCAGACGCGCCACCAGTGCCGTTTCCAGCGCCTGATCCAGCGCGGCGGTGGGTTCGTCCAGCAGGCAGATCTGCGGGTTTTGCAGCCACAGACGCGCCCAGCCAATGGATTGGCGTTGGCCAATCGACAGCCCCTGCCCGCTGTCGCGGATTTCCAGATCCAGCCCCTTGGGGTGGCCGCGCACGAAGCCCCCCAAACCGGCGAAATCCAGCGCTTCCATCAGGCGGTCGTCGTCGCGTTCCAGCATGTTCAGGTTCAGGTTGTCGCGCAATGTGCCCGCAAACAGGCGCACGTCCTGCCCCAGATACCCGATCAGGCGGCGCAGATCACGCGGTTCGATCTGGGCAATATCGGTGCCATCCAGCATCACGGTGCCCTTGCCGGGGGCATATAGCCCCGTGAGCAATTTCAACAGGGTGGATTTGCCCGACCCGTTGGCACCCAGAATGGCCAGATGTTGCCCCGCCGCGATTTTGATCGCGGGCACATCCAGCGTTTGCGCGCCATCATCGTCATAGCGGAAATTCACTTCGCGCAGTTGGTAATCACCGCGCAGGCTTTCACGGCGCAGGTAATGGCGATCCTCATCCGCGTCTTGCGGCGCATCGGCGATGCCGTCCAGCCCGTCCAATGCGTTTTTGACATTGGACCAGCGCGCCATGGTGCTGGCCAGTTGGGTCAGCGGTGCCAGCGTGCGCGAGGTCAGAATGCCTGTGGCAATGATCGACCCCACGGTGAATTCGCCCGCGAACACCAGATAGGTGCCCATGATCACAGCCGCGACATAGGTCGCCTGTTGCACCCCCTGCGACCAGAATGTCAACATGGACGACAGGCGGCGCTGTTCCGATGATTTCAACGCCGAAAGCGCGATCATTTCTGTCCAAAGACGGCGGATGCGATCCTCGGCCCGTTGGGTTTTGACGGTGTCCAGTTCGGTCACCACCTCGTGCAGCATGCGGCTGGCCTTGGTCGATGCGCCCTGGGTTTCCTGTGTCAGGCGCATCATGCGCTTTTGCAGGAAAAATCCGGGCAGCACCATCAGCACGCCGCCCGCGACCAGCACCCAAACCACATTGCCCGCGATAGATGCGACCAAAAACAGGAACAGGAAAATGAACGGAATGTCCGTCAGCGACCCCACGGTAGAAGCAGTGAAAAATTCACGCACCGATCCGAATTCGCGCATGGATGCAAACAGTTGCGAGGGCGAGCGCCCGCGCAGATCCGAACGCATGCCCAACAGGCGGTCCATCAGCATTTGCTGCACGCCCAGTTCGATCTGGCGACCTGCGCCATCCATGATCTGGGCGCGGGCGGATTTCAGGAATGCCTCCATCAGCAGGGCCACGAATGCGCCCGCCGCCAGCACCCACAGGGTGGCCTCGGATTGGTGCGGGATCACGCGGTCATAGATTTGCAACGAAAACAGCGCCACGGATACGGCCAGAATATTGGCCACGAATGACCCCAATGCGACCTCGCCGAACTGGCGGCGAAAACGGCCGAACTGGCCCCAAAACCAATGCGGCGCTGCCGATTTGGGCGTGTGCGCGGCGGCGATACGCCCCATCGGGGCCTCGGCGTGGACCAGATGTCCGGTGAAATAGGGGGTGAATTCGGCCAGCGGGATATGGGCGCGATTGTCAGGGCAGGTGGTGTCATAGATCACCAGATCGCCACGCGATTGTGACAGCACCAGCACGAACTGGCCCGATGTCATCTGGGCAATGGCGGGCCACATATCGGGGGTCAGCACAGTGGCACGCGCCACCGAAGTATCCAGGCCCACGGCCCGCAAACCACGCGCCAGATTTTGCGGCTGCACGCCCATGCCGCCATCCATGGCATCGGTGGTCATGGCCTCTAGAATGTCATGGGCCAGCGCATCAATACCCAGAAGTGACGCCAGCACCGACCCCAGTTCGGCACGCGCACGCAACCGTTCATCAAACCTGTCGCGGGGCGCATCACCAGGGGCGGTGTTGACGTTGGAAACCACCTGCGGGCGCACCACCTGCGGGCGCGGGCGGGCGTCATTGTTGATGGTCAGCGAAAGGGGGGGCTTGCCCCCCGCATTTACAGTATTGCCAGAATTGCCTGTGTTGCCGGTCATGCCGTCAAATCTCGCTTCCGTCGGCCAAAAGCCCCAGTTCCTGTGCGATTTCCAACCGCGACAGCACGGCGCGGTATTTCAACTGCACCTCGTTTTGCTGCGCAGAGGCAAAGGTTTCGTAAACCCCGACCACATCCATCACCTGCCGTTGACCGGCGTCATACTGGCTCTGGAACAGGTCCAGGTTTTGCTTGGCCTGCGCGGTCAGTTTCTGCGCCTCGACCGCCTGACGTTCGGCGGCCTGCGCTTCGCTTTGCAGGCGGGCCAGACGGCGGTTTGCCTCCTCCACCGCTTGGGAGACCTTGCGCCCTGCCCCTTCTTTTGCGGCTTCGATCGCCTTGAGGCTGGCACCGGTCCCAAACCCGATTGGGGTATCCGACCCCGCGGTCAACGTCGGACCAGAGGAATTGGAACCAGCCGTGGCCGACACGCCCAATCCTGGCAGATGACCGGCGCGGGCAATCACAGCTTCGGCGATGGCGCGTTCTTTTTCGGCCTCGGCCAGCATCACCGACAGCGGCTGCGCCGCATCGGCGCGCACCGAAACGCCCGACATTCCCGACACGCCGTTCAACTTGCGCACCGACATGGCGTTCAGCTCGGCGAATGATGCGCCTGCGGTTTCGGTTTGGGCGTTCTGGTTCGACCGGATTTCCGCCAGTTTCTGGCGCAGAACATTCAGATCGGACATATCGGAAACACCGCCTTTGACACGCTCCTCCATGATCCATTCAAAATGGCTCATGTCCTTGAACGAGGCCTGCGACAGCGCCGCGCGTTCGCGGGCCTGCTGTGCGGTGATGTATAGGGACAGGGCGGTATAGACGCGTTCATTGCTGTCTTGCGCCAGCACCACGGCGGCCACTTCGACATCGGCCTTGGCGAAATCGCGTTCGGCCTTTTTGCGGCCATGATCGAACAACACCTGATCCAGCACGATGGATGCCACAACCGCGCCAAGGCTGGTCAGGCTGATCGAGGGGCCAATGGTGGGCAGCCAGTTTTTGGAACGCGCCTCGGCGCGCAAACGTGCGGCGCGCAATTCGGATTCAGCCGACCGGCTGTTGGCGGCCATCACCGATGTCGCCACCTGATCAAAACTGCCCCCGTTCGGCAGCACCGACTGGCGCGCCTGAAGCCCGGAAATGATAACAGACTGCGACGCTTCTTTTTCGCGTGCAGTCAATGTGGATGTCGGATCTGAGGATTTGAAGCGTGACACCTCGTTGCCGTCCCCGCCGGGCAGCGACATGCACCCCGCCAGCGACATAGATGTAATCAATAGAAAACCACGCGTGGAAAAACCGATAAACTGCCCCATGGACCGCCCCTTATATATGGTGCTTGTCGTTGTATTTATTATATTTTTGGGTGGCGCGAGGGAGGTGCCTGTTCCGCCCCCGCGCCGCCAGTAATTTAGATGATCGGTGTGCTGATCTGGATGTCGTCATCGACAACCAGCGTGGCGCCGCCAACCGCGTAAACATCATAGGTCTGGCCATCAATCACCTGCGTCTGGCCCGTGGCCGTGCCGCCATTGATGGTGATTTGATCGTCATGCCCGCCATGCACCGTCAGGGTGTCGCTGTTGGACGACAGGGCGGTAATCGTCGCCTCGTCAATCGTCAGCGTGCTTTCTTCGGCGAATTGCAGGTCCAGATTTTCGATCTGGTGGACCGACAGGTTGGGGTTGTTCAGGTCCACAACCGATGTGGTCGTGTCATCCAGCACCAGATAGGTGCCCGATGTGTTGCCCGCATCATCGGTGGCTTCCACCACCAGATGCGACCCGTCGGGGATGGTCGGGGTGAAACCGAAAATGGTATCCCCCATGAAATCGGTGCCATCGCCGCCCACCTGATTGGTCTGACCCGTTGTTGTGTGGACCTCGTATACCGACAGATCGTCGCCGTTATCATCAACCGAAATCGCGCTATAGCCCGACAATTCGCGGGTATAGGATGCAATGGTCGGCCCACCGGGCGCATCGGTGTCCACCGCAACCGCATCGGTAATGCTGTCGGTGTTGCCCGCCGCATCCGTCGCATAAACGGTATAGGATGCGTCATAGGTGCCGGTGCGGAAGGCCGTTGCCGGAACATTCGCCGTCCAGTTGCCCGCTGCATCCACCGTGGCCGCCACCTGGGTGCCGTCGAAATCAACCATGACGGTTGATCCCTCTTCGACCTGGCCGCGCAGGACCACGCCGTCGGATGCCTCGGCTGCGTTGACCACATCGTCGCCCTCAACCGGAGTGGCGGAGGTTGTCAGGCGGCTGACCAGCGTATCCACATCGAAATCGTCGCTGACGGTCGCGGTGTTTCCCGCTGCATCGGTCGCGTTGACGGTGACGGTGACGTTTTGTTCACCCGTGGGCAGGGCCGTGGCCGGAATGCCCGCCGTCCAGTTGCCCGCGCCATCCACCGTGGCCGCGACGGTGGTGCCATTCACGGTCAGGTTGACGGTGGAACCGGGTTCAACCGTGCCGGTCATGATCACGCCATCTGATGCTTCGGCCGCATTGACCACATTGTCGCCCTCAACCGGATTGGTCGAGGTGGCAAAATTGGTCACAACCGTATCAATCGCCACGCTGCCCGTAACGCTGCGGCTGTTGCCCGCGGCGTCGGTGGTGGATGCGGTGATAACGGCCGCCGAGGTATCAGCCGGAATTTCAACCGTCGTGAAACCCGCCTGCCAGTTGCCCGACTGATCGGTGACCACGGTGCGTGTGCCCGTGCCGAATTTCACGGTCACAATCGCGCCCGCGTCAGAGGTGCCATACAGGATCACACCGTCCGATGCTTCGGCCATGTTGATGGTGCCGTCGCCTTCGATCGGTTGGCTGGACAGGGCCAGCGAATTGGCCACGGTATCCACTGTGACACTGCTGTTCACGGTATCGACGTTGCCCGCCGCATCGGTCGATGTGGCCGACAGGGTGACAGCGCGTTCACCGCGCGGGATTTCCGCACCCGAATAGGTCACTGTCCAGTTGCCGTTTGCGTCAACAGTTGCGGCGCGGCTCATGCCATCCAGCGTCACGGTGACGGTGGAACCTGGCTCGGTGGTGCCGTTCAGAACCAGACCCGCCTCTGCTTCGGCGGCGTTGATCACCTGATCCGCCCCGCCTGCATTGTTTGTCATGGCAAAGTTGCGCACCAGCGTATCCACCGGAATGCTGCCCGACGCGGTCGAGCTGTTGCCAGATGCATCTGTGGCCACGGCGCTGACTGCGGCCATGGTTTCGCCCGTCGGAATGGCCGAGGACGGGAAATTCGCGCTCCAGCTGCCATCGGCGCCCACGGTGGCCATCAGGGACGTGGTGCCCATGGTGACCACAACGCTGGACCCTGCTTCGGCGGTGCCGGTCAGGATCACACCATCGGATGCTTCGGCAAAGTTGATGGTGCCGTCGCCTTCGACACCGGCGGTGTTGATAGTGACCGAGGATTCAGTGTCGATGTTCAGGCTGCTGTTGGCCGTGGTGATATTGCCCGCACCATCGGTGGCGGTGGCGATCACCGGCAGGGTCATGGTGCCCTGGGGCACTTCGACTGCGGTATAGGTCACGGTCCATGTGCCATCAGCGGCCACCGTGGCCTGACGGGTGATTTCGCCCATCTTGACCGATACGGTTGATCCCGCTTCGGCGGTGCCTGTCAGGGTCACGCCCTGTGCGGCCTCGGCTGCGTTGATGATGCCATCGGCGCCGCCATTGCCACCATTGATCGCAACCGACCCGATTGTATCCACACGGAAGCTTTCGGTCACGGAGCTGGCGTTGCCTGCCGCATCCACGGTGGATGCGGTGACATCAACGTCATATTCACCGGGTGCCAGCGTGCTGAAATCAACCGACCAAGTGCCATCGGCGGCCACGGTTGCGGTTTGGGTCATGCTCTGCACCGTCACGGTCATGGTTGCACCCGCTGTCGAGGTGCCGGTGATGGTCACGCCATCTGCGGCCTCGGCTGCGTTAACCACGCCGTCGCCCTCGATGCTGGATGCATTGATGGTGATGTCATGGGGCACCGTATCGACAACCAACACATCGGTGTAGGTTTCGGAATTGCCGTATTGATCGGTCGCCGTAACGGAAATTTCCGTTTCATATTCGCCCGTTACGATCTCTTCACGGGTGTAGCTGACAGACCATGTGCCATCTTCACCCACGGTCAATTCGCGGATCGCCCCGCCACAAACCACAACCAGATCGGCCCCCGGTTCGGATGTGCCGGAAATATCCACACCGTCGGAATGATCCTCGGCATTGACCACAACACCTGTGGATTGCGTCCCATCGGTGAATTCGACCTCGGGCGCAGTGGTGTCGATCAGGATGTTCGGGCCGTCCAGATCGGTTTCGGTGCCATTGGGTTCGACCACATGCACACGCACGTCATATTCGCCATCGGTGGGGAATGTGTCGCCCTCGAACGTGACACCCCAGTTGCCTGCCTGATCGGAATGGGTAACCAGCGTCTGATTGCCGATCACCACCTCTACTTCGGAGTCAGGATCAGCCGTGCCGGTGATTTCAATTTTGGGATCGTCGCCGCCGGTGATGACGACCATGCCATCCTCGTTCACGGTGGGTGCGACATAGGTGCTGCCACCGCCGCCACCGCCACCGTCGCCGCCACCGCCGCCAGCGATCACTGCCGCGCCAGCCGCTGCCGCTGCGCCCGCACCCCAAAGGCCGGAACCCGCCAACAGGCCCGCGCCCAGCATCGACACCTCGTCATCGCCTGCGCGGCCCGCAAAATCGGGGCCCATCACATGGCCATCATCGACGAAAATCAACTCTTCGGTCGGGCTCCACTTGCCCCACTCTTCGGTCGGACCGTATTGCGCATAAAGCGTGCCGCCGTCACCTTCGACCAGGGTCACCTCGTTCAGGAAACCGCCCGCCGAAATGAACAGCCGCGCGCCGTCACTGGTGAAATAGTTTTCCAGAACAACCGTGCGGCCATCCGCCAGCACGACCTGCAGGTCATTGCCGCTGCGCTGATAGGCGCTGACATCGAACTGACGCAAATGGAGTGAAATTTCGGATCCGCTGGCAACATCCACCGTGGTGGTGGAATTGTTTGCCGCTACTTCACCGCGCTGAACTGCGCCCATACCTGTACGGACGACGAAATCGATCGCCTTCATGATAACACCGCTCTACCTCTGGGGCTGCTTTATTGCTGCCCCGTTTTTATTGATGCCCCCTAATTAGCGCTTTTTTGCCACTATCGCTAGAGTCTTTTTGGGCCAAAACCACAAAATCCTACCACAAAGGAGACATCTTGGGGTAGATCGCCCACCCTTTTGACGGTGCCGGATTCATACAAATTGACGTAAAGGCAATGGATTAACGTAGTTCAGGACCACGTTAACCTTTGATCCTGGCTTCGGCGATAAGTGCAACTTTTCTTTTAAAACTTAGGGAAATACCGCCTGATTCAGGATGAAAATGTAAATTTTCAGAATCTGCACAGGCCGAGTGACGAACTCGCGGCATGAGTCCGAAGCGGAGTGGCGATTCACCTATAGGCAGAGTCGTCCATATCCGCCAACCACCCATATATTGTGGCAAAGGGGTGACAGTCCCCTAGGATCACAGCAGGCATGTTTGCCCCCATGCCGCTGCCATTCATGCATTAGAAAATGAAATCATCGGCATCCAGATCACTGGCATCAACCCGCAGCACCCCGATGACATCCCCGTCAGGAATGATGATATCCGCGCCCTGCACCGTATCAGTCACCTGCAAATCCTGAAATCCATCCAGCCCGAATGCCGTCAGATCAATCCGGTCCAACCCGTTTTGATAATCGCAAATCCTGTCGCGTTCGCCATCGGGCGTGAACACAAAAACATCGGCATCCGCCCCCCCGCGATAGCTGTCAGCGCCCGCGCCACCGTCCAGCGTATCGGCCCCGCCGCTGCCTTGCATCCGGTCCATTCCGGCACCACCGGACAGGTAATCATCACCCACGCCGGAAAAGATGACGTCGTCACCCGCGCCCCCTTCGCAGGTATCATTGCCACTGCCCCCGAGCAGCCGGTCCTGCCCCGCGCCGCCCTGCAACAGGTCGTCGCCACTGTTGCCCACAATGTTGTCGTCATCCTCGGCACCGATCATCGTATCATTGCCATTGCCGCCCAGCATATTGTCATTGCCCGCGCCGCCGTGAATATAGTCGTGACCGGTTTGACCATCCATCAGGTCGTTCCCTGAATCGCCATACATCACGTCATCGCCGCGCCCGCCAATCACCCGATCCGCGCCGCTGCCGCCGAATATCGTATCATTGCCATAGTTGCCATTGATCCGGTCATCGCCATAGCCACCCTGAATTGAATCATGGCCCTCGCCGCCATCAATGCGGTCGTTTCCCGCCTCTCCATACAGGTTGTCATTACCATCGCCGCCGCTCAGGTAATCATCGCCCGCGCCCCCCCAAAGGCTGTCGTCGCCCGGATCACCACGCAGGGTGTCCTGCCCGTCACCACCATAGATCGAGTCATCACCAGCCAACCCGCGCAGGCTGTCATTGCCACCATTCCCCGCAAGGTAGTCGCTGTTATCACCACCGCTGATGTCATTGTCCGCCGCGCTGCCGGAAATCGCATAATGCGGGCCGGTTGCTGCCGCTACCGGTGCAAACGCCGGCGCAATCGGTTGCGTCACATCAGGGCGCAGGCGCAGGGCTTTGCCCAGAGGGACAAGGGGAGAGGGCAGATCCAACTTTCAGGTTCCTTTGAATGGATTCACATAATGTGACAAAGGAATCCTAACACCGCCTTAAGCCCACAAAGCCGGACGGGATTGCGGCACAATCGAGGCGTATCGCACCAATTTTATATGGGTTTTCCTTGACACCGCGCACTGCTGCCCGCGCCAGAACGCAACAGGCCCGCCCCAGTGTATAGGGCGGGCCTGTTTACTATTGTTAACGCTTACGCCTGCAGATGCGGCGCTTATTCTGTCGCGATACGATCCGATTTCAGATAATCGAAAAAGCTGCTGTCAGGTGTCATCACCATCGACGAATTGCCCTTGGTCAGGGCTTCTTCATAGGCCTGAAGCGAACGGTAAAAGTTGAAAAACTCGGGGTCCGCACCATAGGCCGTGGCGAAAATCGCGTTGCGGCGGGCGTCGGCCTCGCCTCGGGTCACGTTGGCGTCACGATCGGCAACCGACAGGGTTTCCACCACGGTGCGATCCGCCAGGGCGCGCACACGCTGCGCGGCCTCGTTACCACGGGCGATTTCATCCGCCGCTTCGCGCTCACGTTCGGCACGCATCCGGGCAAAGGTCGCCTCGAGGTTCTGATCCGGCAGGTTGGTTTCTTTCAACCGCACATCGACCACGTCCAGCCCCAAGCCCTGCGCCGAAGCACGGGCCTGATCACGGATGCGCGTCATCAACGAACGGCGATCCTCGGACAAAATCGTATCTGATGTCACCTGATCGGCACCCAGAACCTCGCGGATTTGCGCGTTCAGGATGGATGACAGACGGTCCTCGGCCACGCGCAGACCACCGGCGCCCACGGCCTGACGGAACTGCACCACATTGGCGATGCGGTAACGGGCAAAGGCATCCACGGTCAGGCGGCGGTCATCCGACGGCGTCACCTCGATCCGCTGGGTGTCCAGCGACAGGATGCGATCATCGTAACGCACAACATCCTGAATCAGGGGCATTTTGAAATACAGCCCCGGCTCTTCTTTTACATCCTTGATCTGGCCAAATTGCAGGATAAGCGCCTTTTCGCGTTCATCCACAACGAACAGCGACGACAGGATGCCCGCCACCACAATCGCGATCACGGGGATAAGGTAGGTCGTTTTTTTCATATCAGTTGCCCCCCGTCTGGGTGTTGCGGCGCAGTTCGTTCAGCGACAGATAGGGCACGACGCCTCCGCTGCCCTGACCGCCGGTCATGCTCTCGTCAAGGATGGTTTTATCCACCGATCCCAGCACCTTTTCCATGGTTTCCAGATACAGGCGACGGCGCGTGACCTCTGGCGCTTTGGCGTATTCCTCGAAGACCGAGCTAAAGCGCGATGCTTCACCTTCGGCCTCGTTGACCACGCGGGCGCTATAGGCTGCGGCCTCTTCCAATGTCTGCGCGGATTGACCGCGTGCTTCGGCCAACACACGGTTGGCATAGGCGTCGGCCTCGCGTTGCAGGCGGTCGCGCTGTTGCTCGGCAGCCTGCACTTCGCGGAAACTGTCGATCACATCCAGCGGCGGATCGGCCTTTTCCAGGTTGACCCGCACCACATTGATGCCGCTTTCGTATTCGTTCAGCGTGGCCTGGATGCGCTCCATCGCGGTGTCCGCGATCAAACCACGATCACGGTTCAAAATGGGCGCAAGGTTGGATGCCGCGATAATTTCGCGCATCACCGATTCAGATACGGCGCGCACGGTTTCCTTGGGTTCGGCGATATTGAACAGAAAATCCGTGGGGTTTGAAATATTCCAAACCACCTGAAAATCAATATCGACGATATTGGCATCGGTGGTCAGCATCAGACCCATTTCCGCCACCGTCTGCGCCCGCATGGACGAACTGATAGAAGAGGTGCGTTTCACCACGCCAGACCCCTGCGAGCCGATATTTTCGGTGCGTTCTGTGGTGGTGTCGATCACCTCGGCTGTGACAAAGGGCCACCATGCCATGTGCGGGCCATCATCCGTCACGCGAAATTCCTTGCCCAGCAACAGTTCAACGCCCTGTTGTTCGGGTTTCACGGTGTAAAAACTGGCAAAGCCATAGAGCACCACAGCCACAAGCGCCGCAAGGCCAAGCGTGCCGCGTGTGAACGCAGGGCCAGAGGGGCCGCCGGTGCCGCCGCCATTGCCGTTGCCGCGATTGCCGCCACGGCCACCCATCAACACACGCAATTGCTCCTGACCTTTGCGCATCAACTCGTCGATTTCGGGGATCTGGCCTTCTTCGCCGGGGCGGCGTCCGCCCCCGCCTTCGGTGCCGTTGCCGCGTGCGCCATTGGGGCGATCATCGTCGCCGCCGCGTCCACCGCCGCTGTTGCCGCCGCCGCCCCAGGGGCCGCCAGATTGTCCAGCCATGTAGCTATCGTCCTTTTGTTCGTAACCGGCTTTCGCCCTTTGACAAAGCGCCGCCGGAATGCGGCGGCGCTGATATGTTTCTAAACTGGGCAGGATCACGGAAAATTCAACCCGTATTCGCCCAATAATGGTGCAGAAATCACACCTTTCGGCCTGAAAACCGCCCCCGTGGTGATTTAATCGTAATGGCGCGTCACTGTCGACATGGTGACCAGCTCTTCGGCCATGGTGGGATGCACGGCGCAGGTGGCATCGAACTGCTCCTTGGTTGCGCCCATTTTCACGGCAATTCCGGCCAGCTGGATCATCTCACCCGCCTGCGGCGCCACGATGTGGCACCCCAGAACGCGGCGGGTATCGGCGCAAACAATCAGTTTCATCAGCACCCGCGCAGGTTTACCCGCAAAGGCAGTTTGCATCGGCTTGAAAGAGGTGGCGTAGACCTCGATCGGTCCCTTTTCGCGGGCCTCTTCCTCGGACAGGCCAACAGTGCCCATTTCAGGCTGGGTAAAGATCGCAGTGGGGATAAGATCGTGATCGGGCTTGGTCGGATTGCCCTTGAACGCGGTTTCAACAAAGGCCATGCCCTCGCGGATCGCAACAGGGGTCAGGTTGACGCGGTTGGTGGCATCCCCCACGGCCCAGATGCTGTCGACATCGGTTTTGGAATAGGCATCAACCAGCACCTCTCCGCCACGCCCCAATCGCACACCGGCCTGTTCCAGCCCCATATCATCGGTATTGGGGCGGCGTCCGGTGGCAAACAACACGGTTTCAAACACCTGCTCTGTGCCGTTGGTGGCCTTGACGCGAATGCCGCCACCATCTTTTTCCAGCGACAGGATGTCGGTGCCCAGATGCAGGTCAATCCCGTTCTGGATCATCTCCTCGGCCACCAGACCGCGGGCCTCGTCATCGAAACCGCGCAACACCTGCGCGCCGCGATAATACTGCGTCACCTTGGTGCCCAGACCGTTCATCACACCGGCGAATTCACAGGCGATATAGCCGCCACCGATGATCAGCATGGATTGCGGCAGGGCATCCATGTGGAAAATATCGTTCGAGGTCATGCCCAGTTCCGCCCCCGGCAGATCGGGTTTCACGGGGGTGCCCCCCATGGCCAACAGGATGTGACGGGCGGTGAACTCCTCGCCCGTGGACAGTTTGATACCATGCGGGCCGGTCACCGTGGCACGTGCGTCAAAGCTGTGAACGTTGTTGTTTTTCAGGATGTTGCGGTAAATCCCCTCCAGCCGGTCCAACTCGGCGTGGAGCCTGGATTTGAACTCGGGCCAGTGGAACCCCGATTGGCTGGCCTGCCAACCATAGGCGCGGGCCTCTTCGATCATGGCGGGAAAACCGGATGCAAACACCATCAGTTTTTTGGGAACACAGCCGCGAATGACACAGGTGCCGCCGTAACGGTCTTCCTCGGCCAGGGCCACCTTTTGCCCGTTCTGCGCCGCCACGCGACCGGCGCGCACCCCGCCCGAACCACCACCGATCACGAAAAGGTCGAAATCAAAATCTGCCATGGGATGCGCCTTTTTTCTGCTGTCTGTTGAGCACAGATGTATGCGTTTGCGCCACGGTGTCCACCCCAAGGCGCCGCGATGTTTCAACCGGCCACGCGAATGTCAGGTGATACCCCCTGCGAGGCGCAAATTTTAACAACAAACGGCTCCCGCCCAATCGCCGCTTTTCTAACGAAAACCGCTCTTGGTTGGGCATGGCCCCACGGCTTGCGCCGCGTGGCCCTTGGCGCCCGCCCAGCCTGCGCCCGCCTAGCCTTCATTGTTCTATAAATACCTAAGGCGCGGTCAGGCTTCAGTCATCCAGATCACTAAACAGATTGTCGGCTTCGACAAAATCAATCCGGTCCTGTTCTACTGTGCCTTCGTTGATATCGCGCACTTCGACGCGACCATCGCCAAAGCCCAGAACGACGGCATCACAAATGTCGATGAACAACCCGTTTTCAACCACGCCGGGGATCTGGTTCAACACCATCGACAACTGTCGTGCATTGCCGATCCGGTTCAGGTGCAAATCAAGGATATGGTTGCCCTCGTCCGTCACAAATGGAGCCGAACCATTCATACGCAGAGTGACCTCTCGGCCCAGAACATCCATGGAAATCAGCATTTCCTCTAGCAGGGCGCGGCTGGTTTGCCAGCCAAAAGGGATCACCTCGACCGGCAGCGGGAAATTGCCCAGTGACTCGACCTCTTTGCCGATGTCGGCGATGACGATCATCTGGTCACTGGCCGTGGCCACGATTTTTTCCTGCAACAGCGCACCTCCGCCGCCCTTGATCAGGTTCAGGTCACCGTCGAATTCGTCCGCTCCGTCAATGGTCACGTCCAGCCATTTTGCCTCGTCCAGCGAAATCACCTCGATCCCGACTTCGCGGGCCAATTGGGCCGTGCGGGTCGATGTCGGCACGCCCTTGATGCGCAGCCCCTGTTCGCGCACCATTTCGCCAAGGCAACGCACCATCCACGCAGCGGTGGACCCGGTGCCCAATCCGACGCGCATTCCGTCCTCGACATAATCCACAGCACGTTTTGCAGCGACAAATTTGGCCTTGTCGATGGGTGACAATTCTCCGGTCATAGCAGCGATTCCCTTGGGCTTGTTGGGCAGATTCCAGCTGCTTATAGGCAAATTGACCCGTAGGAGCGAGAGGCAAAGCCACCATATCGCAAGCAGCCCCAACCGAATATTCCAGGGGCTGACCCGCAATCAGGCCCGACAATATGTCGCCCGGCTCTGCCAAGAACATATCGCCAACCCATCTGCATTCAGGCCAAACCGCAGCACCCTGCGGGCATATTCAGCGCGGCGGGTGACGTTGAATATGCCGGGTATGGTTGCCTGACCGCGGGCGTGATCCTGAACGCCGTTTCAACATCTACCTGCCGCGCAGGATCAGACGTGTCATATATGGTCACTCTTTGGGCAGGGGACGCGGCACGCCAATGGTGCGCAGTTTGGTCGGGCGGCTCACAGCAGGTTGCGTGCTGACCGCATCCACATAGGCAACAATTTCTTCGATGGTGGTGGTGCCGTCCTTGTTTGTGTCCATTTCCAGCAGGGATTCATAGCGCGACCCGGCGCCCAGCATGGGTCGGCGGCGCGATTTTTCGGCATAGGCATACAGCTCCAACAGGTCGATAAACCCGTCGGAATTGGTATCAGACCCGATGCGCATCATGCGGATCTGACCCTTTTGCCTGTGTTGCGATGCATTTTGTTCAGCCTTTGCCAATTCATCTTCGGACAAGAGGCCATCGGAATTCAGATCATAAACCAGATAGAGACCGACATCGCGCCCGCGCCTTTGGGCCTGCCCGCGCAGCACCGCCTCGTCAATCATCTCTGGGGTGACGGCCCCGTCCGGCGACACGGAAAAGGCCAGATTGATCATTTGTAATTTGACCCGATCGGGAGCCAGCCTCATCTCCTTTTGGTCGCGTTCCATTTGGGTGCTGGGCAGGAACGTGTTGCTTTCGGCAAGTGCCATATCAGGCGCGAAGACCGAAACACCCGCCAAGACGAACATCAAACTGGCCTTGGCCAAACGAAAACCATGATGAAACCGGCGCATGGATACTCCTGCATGTGGGGCCACTTTTCCTGTGTGGACAAGCCTAACGGGTGCAGCATAGCGGCACAACCACCTCAGCCGACTGCACGCCAAGGCCCGCGACTGCACCCGCGAAGAAAGTCAATCAAGTTGCGAAACACCACCATGCAACAGCCGGTTTAATGGCTGGCGAATATCAGCATGGTTCATTTGAAATTTAGCTAAGTTACCGAAATTGATCCATTCACAGCGGGCCGTGGCCCAAATGGCCGCAATAGGTCGTTTTCATTGGTGTTGCACGTGCCAGCCACAGGCAGGATCATTTGAAATACAATCAATTGCGGAATGCGCGCCATGTTCCTGTCGGTGTTTGAAATGTTCAAAGTGGGGGTTGGCCCCTCTTCCTCGCATACTATGGGGCCGATGCTGGCCGCCGCGCGGTTTCTGGATGCCATGCGGGCCGCACCGTTTGGCGTGCAGGGATTGCGTGCCTCGCTGCACGGTTCGCTGGCATTCACCGGCCTGGGCCATGCCACCGACCGTGCCGTGATGCTGGGGCTGGCGGGTTTCACCCCCGACACCTATGATGCCGAACAGGCCGAAGCCCTATTGGCCGATCTGCATCAAACCCGCACCGTGACACCCCCCGGCCTGGGGCCGCTGCGCTTTGATCCGGTGTCGGATCTGTTGTTTGATTACGACAATGCCCTGCCCGGCCATGCCAATGGCATGATCCTGTCTGCCACTGATGCGCAGGGCGATGTGATCCTG
Source organism: Paracoccaceae bacterium (assembly GCA_050633465.1). Taxonomy (GTDB): domain Bacteria; phylum Pseudomonadota; class Alphaproteobacteria; order Rhodobacterales; family Rhodobacteraceae; genus UBA3069. The sequence goes on from JBOEGO010000002.1 coordinate 444,225, forward strand.
TCGGAAACCTATTATTCCATTGGCGGCGGCTTTGTTCTGACCGAATCCGAACTGGCGGCGGGTGGTGATGTGGACCAAGGACCGCCCGTGCCATACCCGTTCAAATCCGGCGTTGAAATGCTGGAAATGGCGCAGGCATCCGGCAAATCCGTCGCCCAGATGAAACGCGCCAACGAACTGTCACGGCGCGGTATGAACGGGTTGGACGACGGGCTGGCCCGCATCTGGCAGGTGATGGCCGATTGCATCGCGCGCGGTCTGGCGACCGACGGCACCCTGCCCGGCGGATTGAATGTGAAACGGCGCGCCCATGCGATCCATCAATCGCTTAGGGCCGAACAGGGGCTGAACCTGTCACCGCCCCACACCATCAACGACTGGATGAGCTGCTACGCCATGGCCGTAAACGAGGAAAACGCCGCTGGCGGTCAGGTCGTCACGGCCCCCACCAACGGTGCGGCAGGGGTGGTGCCGGCGGTGATCCAATACTGGTTGCACCATGTGCCGGGGGCCAGTGCTGCGGGCATCCCCGATTTTCTGTTAACTGCCGCCGCCATTGGCGGGTTGGTGAAATTCAACGCCTCGATTTCAGGCGCCGAGGCCGGCTGTCAGGCAGAGGTCGGAACCGCCGCCGCCATGGCCGCCGCTGGCCTGTGCGCCGTGATGGGGGGCACAGTGAAACAGGTGGAAAACGCTGCCGAAATCGCGCTGGAACACCATCTGGGCATGACCTGCGATCCGGTGCGCGGTTTGGTGCAGGTGCCCTGTATCGAACGCAACGGGTTGGGCGCGATCAAGGCAGTGTCGGCGGCATCCCTATCCCTGCGCGGCGATGGCACACATCTGGTGCCGCTGGACGCCTGCATCGAAACCATGCGCCAGACCGGTGCGGATATGAGCGAGAAATACAAGGAAACTTCGCTGGGTGGATTGGCGGTCAATATCCCCAATTGCTAAGACGAATCATCTGGAAACAGTGCAAACAGATGCATCCGTGCCTTGGCGACTGGTGCGCTGGCGATCTAGATAAAATGCGGCGTAGATTTTAGCCCATATTACCTGACCCCAAAAGGCATCAACCATGACGCCATTGTGCATCACCACTTGGCGCAGCTTAACAGCCCCCCGCGACCTTTACGACCAAATCGGATCAATGTCCCTTTGCCGGATTGCGCAACACGCTCAGGTTGATAGCGTGCAACGATAAACACGCAAAGCGACGATGGATTATCTATGACACAGGACAAACCGCTACTTGGCATCACCCTTATGCTTGGCTTTTGCGCCATCGCGCCACTGGGCGATGCGGTGGCGAAAATATTGGGTCAGGCCGTGCCGCTGGGGATTGTGTTGCTGATGCGGTTCGGGGTTCAGGCGCTGTTACTGGCCCCGATACTGGCGTTTGGCGGCCGTCCGTGGCGCATGTCGGGCCGCGTGTTACGCCTGACATGGCTGCGCACCGTGATGCATATCATTGGCATCGGCATGATGTTCACTGCACTGCAATATCTGGAACTGGCCGATGCAGTGGCCATCGCATTTGTCATGCCGTTCATCATGATGTTCCTTGGCCGCTTTGTTCTGGACGAGGAAGTCGGCGCACGCCGCCTGATCGCTGCAACCGTAGGTTTTGCCGGAACCCTGCTGGTGGTGCAACCCTCCTTTGCCGAGGTCGGCTGGCCCGCGCTGCTGCCCGTGGGGGTGGCGCTGAACTTTGCCCTGTTCATGCTGGTGACCCGCCAAATCGCCAAGGACACCGACCCGATCGGATTACAAACCGTCAGCGGTGCCATGGCCGTGGCCATTCTGGCACCAGTGATATTACTGTATAACACCGGAATGCTGGACAATATCGTGCTGCTGCCGCCCCTGCCGGCGCTGGATGCGCTGACGCTTGAATGGCCCACCCCGCAGGATTGGGTGCTGCTGTTCACCATCGGCACCCTGGGCACGCTGGCGCATCTGCTAATGACCTGGTCGCTGAAATATGCGCCCTCGGCCACCTTGGCCCCGATGCAATATCTGGAAATCCCCTTCGCCACCGGGCTGGGTTGGGTGATTTTTTCCGACCTCCCCAACCCGCTGGCCACGCTTGGCATTGCTATTACTGTGGCGGCGGGCCTGTATATCGTGGCGCGTGAACATGCCTGCGCACGCAGGGCTAGCAATCAAATCGGTGCGACACCAATCAAACCGGCCAAACCGGCGCATCCCGCAACGCATCAACCACAGATGGCAGCACCTTCTCCGGCAGAATGACCAGCATATTGGGCGCGCTGACCGACAGGTCCACCGCACCCAATGCGCGGTTTGATGTGCCAACCCGCCCGTCCGGTGCGAATGTCAGCCCCTGAACCGGCCATTGCAGGCCCTGCGATTCCCCTGTGACCGTGCCCATCGGGAACAGCGAAAACACACAGCCCGCTGGCAGGTCAATCCGCAGCTGCGGCGGAGCCAGAAACGTCACATCGCCGTCGCCCAGCAACACGCAACGCTGATACGGGTGACGCACCAAACTGTTGCAAGCCGCCAGATGATGATCGACCCGCGCCCCCAAAAACCCGACGCCCAGGATCAGCGGCGCCGCAATACTGCGCAGGCATTTGTCAAAATCCGTGCTGTCCTGTTCATCAATCCGGAAAATCCGGTTCGGGCCTAAGGCCGCACGATCTGCGCCGGAAATGCTGTCCATATCCCCGATCACCGCACGCGGCATCACCCCATGCGACAGCGCCACAGCCGCACCACCATCTGCGGCCACCACATCAGGGGCAAAGGCCCGCGCCCTGCGCAACATGGAATCACTGCTGGCCCCGCCACCGATCAATGTGATTGGGTCATTTGTGGAAACAATCACGCCATTTATCCCGATATTGATGCAAATTTTAGAAACAGGACACAAAGTAGCCACGAAATGATACCGTAAAAATCGAAGAATCGTTCACGTTTCGACGCCAATCATTTGGTAAACACTGTTGTCAGAGGCAAAAGAAAGTGAGTTCCCGATGGTGAACACGAGCAAGATTCTGACGGTCTCCTACGGGACCTTCTCATGTACGCTCGAAGGATTCGATGATTCCTTCGACACGATGAAGGCGATCGCGGAATATTTCCGTGATCTGGCTTCGGATGACCGATATTTCGGTGCGACCCCGCCCACGCCAGACGCAGAAATGCTGGCACGGATCGCTGAAAAAGAAATCGAACGCCGGGTCGAGGCGCGTCAGGATCAGGGCGGCATCGTGCTGCGCGCATCCCGGGCCGCGGCCGCGGCAGCGCCTGCTTTGGCCCAGCCCGAAACACCGCAACAAGAATCCGGGCAACAGGAAAACGTGCAAGCACAAGAGCAGCCCCTTGCACAAGAGGTTTCCCTGACCGAAGAGATGAGCGAAACCCAAGAGGTTCCTTCACGCGATGAGGCAGAGGTGATCAGCGCCACGGATGCCGATGATCTGGCAGACCGCCTGACCGCCGCCGCGCAAGCAGAAGCCGAGGATGAGGACGCGGGCGAAGCCAACATTTCAGTTGAGCCTGAAGTTGAGCCTGAAGTTGAGGCTGAGGCTGAGGAAATCGCCGCCGCCGCCCCCGAGGAAGCCCCCCTTGCAGAGGCCCCTGAACAGGCCCCCGCACCGATCGCACAGCGCCGCCACAATCTGGCCAAACCAATGCAGGCAACCGTCGCCGCGAATGTGACTCCGGTTCCGCATCCCGATGCCGATAGCGTTGCCGCCAAACTGGCGCGCATCCGGTCCGTCGTGTCCCGCGACACCGCCGAAACCGACACGCCCGACCCGATCTATACCGAAGACGAACATGCCGAAGCGTTTCTGGACGAAAGCGCCGATAACGAGGCATTGGACAACCGTCTGGATCAGGACGCCGCACAGGACGGAATGCGCGCCGCCGTGCAATCTCTGGACGACGAATGGGAGGTCGCGGCCAAACCCGAACCCGAAACCGATGCCATCACGGATGATTTCGACGAAGAAGACGATATCGACGCCGAAACATTGGAAGCAGAGGTCGCAGCATTCGAAGACGCCGAGGCCGCCGAAACCGAAAGCTTTGATGCGGCGGACTTCGACCCTGAAACCTTTGCGATGGAACTGGACGACACCGTAGAAGACGCGGCAGAGGAAGACACATCCACCCCCGTTGCCAATACTCCCGCACAAGAAGATGACGCAGACGAACTGGACGCCATCCTTGACCGGTTGATCCATCGCAGCCCGACGAAACCCGTCGAAATGGATGCAGATCAGGACATGCAGGAAGAGGAAGCCGATGAAATCCTGCCAGAGCAGGATGACGTCGCGGCGCAGGATATGCCCCTTGCCGGACCGACCCCGGAACCAACCCCGGAACAGCCCGCAATTCGCGCCCGTGTCATGAAAATGAAACGTGCCGATTTTGAAGCGGCCATTGAAAAGGGCCTGCTGGAAGAGGACGAGGACGCATACGAAGATCAGGACTATGCCGGCAGTGACGATCTGGCAGAGGAGGACAACACACCGTTGTCCGCCGAGGCAGAAGCCGAACTGGCGCGCGAACTGGCCGAAGTCGAAGCCGAACTGGGCGATCTGGATGATGACGAAGACGATTTCGACGATGCCGACGAAATGGAGCTGGATTCCGGCGACAAAGATGAGGACGACGATTTTGACGAGGTCGCCTCGATCTTTGCCGAGGACGACAGCGACGAGGACGAAGATGAACAGCGCCCTGCCCTGCGCAACCGCCTGCGCGAACCGGGCGACGAGGGCGACATGACCCGCCTGATGGCCAAGGCCAGCAGCGAAATGAACGAACCCGAAGGCAGCAACCGCCGCGCATCCATCGCGCATCTGCGCGCCGCCGTCGCCGCCACCAATGCGGAAAAGGACGCAGGCACCCTGCGCCGCAGCGAAGATCAGGTAAAGGCCTATCAGGACGATCTGGCATCGGTGGTGCGCCCGCGCCGTTTGACCGCAGGTGACGGTGCATCCTCGCGCCGCCCCGTGGCTGAACAGCGCCCCGCGCCGCTGAAACTGGTGGCCGAACAGCGCGTCGACGACGTGCCGGTCAAAACACCGGCCCAGCCCGTGCGCCCGCGTCGGGTGTCCATGGCCGCCGAACCTGTTGAAACCACGACCGCTCCGCAATCCGGCGCGCACAGCTTTGCCGAGTTTGCCGAGGAAATGGGCGCGGCCTCCCTCCCCGAACTGCTGGAAGCGGCGGCGTCCTATCTGTCATTCGTAGAGGGCCAGGAGCAATTCTCGCGCCCGCAACTGATGACCAAGGCGCGCCAGATCCAGGGCGAGGAATTTTCCCGCGAGGACGGGCTGCGTTCATTCGGGATGTTGCTGCGTCAGGGCAAAATCGAAAAACTGAAAGGCGGGCGTTTCACCGCGTCCGACAGCATCGGCTATCGCCCCGATGCCCGTCAGGCAGGGTAAGCACCCCCACAAAAATGCAAAAAGGGCGGCCCGTTTGGTGCCGCCCTTTTCATTTGCGCAAAGCGCCTGCACGGCCCTTGCGCGTTATTCCTGATCTTGTGGCGCGTCAGGGTCTGCTTTGCCGACCCCTTTGAACACGAATTTGAACGGCACGATCCACAGGAACCCCAGCACGACAAATACCACCAGTTCCAGCAACATCGGCGGATTTTCCAATGTGCGGCGCAACCAGTCCGTCAGCGTCACTGCCACCACGATATACAGTGGCAATCCGATCAACAGCACCACCAGCGACCACCGCCGCCGTGCTTTGTATGACAATGCCATCAGCGCAATCCCTTCAATCTGCACCCATCAATCCGCAAAGGGATCAGCGACAAGGATGGTATCCTCGCGCTCGGGCGAGGTGGACAGCATCGCCACCGGACAGCCGATCAATTCCTCGACGCGGCGCACATATTTCACCGCATTGGCAGGCAGATCGTTCCACGAACGCGCGCCTTCGGTCGATTCCGACCAGCCGGGCATTTCCTCGTATACGGGGGTGCAGCGCGCCTGTTGATCGGCGGCTGTGGGCAGGTAATCCAGCACCTCGCCGTCCAGATTGTAACCGGTGCAGATTTTCAGGGTTTCGAATCCGTCCAGCACATCCAGTTTGGTAAAGGAAATCCCCGTCACACCCGATGTGGCGCAGGTCTGGCGCACCAGCGCGGCATCAAACCAGCCACAGCGGCGTTTGCGCCCCGTCACGGTGCCAAATTCATGGCCCCGTTCGCCCAACCGCTGCCCGTCGGCATCGTCCAGTTCGGTCGGAAACGGGCCTTCGCCAACGCGGGTGGTATAGGCTTTGACGATGCCCAGCACATAATTGATCGCATTCGGGCCAAGGCCGACACCCGTGGCGGCCTGACCGGCAATCACATTGGATGAGGTGACAAAGGGATAGGTGCCGAAATCAATGTCCAGTAAAGCGCCCTGCGCGCCCTCGAACAGGATGCGTTTGCCGGCTTTGCGCTTTTCGTTCAGGACTTTCCAGACGGGGGCGGCATAGGGCAGGATCTGCCCCGCGATCTCGCGCAGTTGCGCGATCAGCGCGTCGCGGTCGACCTCGGCGATGCCCAGACCACGGCGCAGCGGGTTGTGGTGTTGCAGGGCGCGATCCACGCGCGCCTCGAGTGTGGCAGCATCGGCCAGATCAGCCACGCGCACGGACCGGCGGCCCACTTTATCCTCATAGGCGGGGCCAATGCCGCGGCCTGTGGTGCCAATCTTGGTGCCCGAGCTTGCGGCCTCTTCGCGGGCGCGGTCCAGTTCGCCGTGAATCGGCAGGATCAGCGGCGTGTTTTCCGCAATCATCAGGGTTTCGGGGGTGATTTCGACACCCTGATCGCGGATCGACGCAATTTCCTTGATCAGATGCCAGGGGTCCAGCACCACACCATTGCCAATGACCGACAGTTTGCCGCCGCGCACCACACCCGAGGGCAGCGCGTTCAGCTTGTACACCTTGCCGTCGATGACCAGCGTATGGCCCGCATTATGGCCCCCTTGAAAACGTGCGATCACATCGGCACGTTCGCTGAGCCAATCAACGATCTTGCCTTTGCCTTCATCGCCCCACTGGGCGCCCACGACGACGACGTTTGCCATGTCAGACCTTTCCGGTTTCGGTTGTCTTTGTGAATATTCACATGCGGGGGTGCGTTGATTGCGGCCCCCAAACCCGCGCCCGTATATCCATAGGTGGCCGCGTATGAAACCACTATTTCGCGTCCTGCTGGACAGCGCGCCAAGTTTGCGCAAGGTTTCAGGCAAACCAAGGGGCGGCACGCACAGATAAGGGCAAGGTAAATGGGATTTCTGTTCAGGTGGTTGCCCGCAGCGGCGCTGTTGTCGGCCACATACAACCCGACGCAGTGGAATTATGCCCGCTGGGTGCAGGGCAACTGGGGCACAGAAATGCCGCTGGCGGTGTTGTTGGGGCTGTTGCTGATGGTGGGCTATATCATCTATTTGCGCGCAACGCTGCGATCCATCGGCGGGTTTGGCATGGCATTGGTGCTGGCACTGGTCGCTGCCATGCTGTGGGTGCTGTATGATTACGGCTGGATCAGTTTTACCAATCCGACGCTGAACACCTGGCTGGGCATATTGGCGCTGTCACTGGTCATGGCCGTGGGGCTGAGCTGGTCACTGGTGCGCCGCCGCCTGTCGGGTCAGGCCGATGTGGATGATGTGGATGCCTGACCCCTGCGCAGCGGGTCAGGCACATTTGTTACGGGTATTTGAGGAACAAAGAGGGCGCTAAGGCGCAGGCAGAGCAGATCGCGTTGCGTGACGGGTTGCGCCTGTGGTGTGTTTTGCCTACATAGCGCGGCAGACCAGAGATACAGGCAGGCCACCCATGGAAAACGTCGTCCTTACCATCCACCTTCTTCTTGCCCTAGGGCTGATCGGCGTTGTGCTGCTTCAGCGCTCCGAAGGCGGTGGTCTGGGCATGGGTGGCGGTGGTGGCGGGGCCGTGACGGGCCGCTCGGCAGCGACCGCACTGGCCAAGGTCACATGGATACTGGCTGCGGCCTTTATTGCCACCTCGATCACGCTGACGGTGATTGCCGCACAAGACGCCGCTGGTGTTTCGGTGCTGGACCGTTTGGGCGACGCCCCGGTAACCGAGGAAGCGCCCGCAGATGTCACTGCGCCCTTGGGCGGTGGTGATCTGGTGCCGCCAAGCAATGACAGCGCACCACTGGTGCCGCGCGCCGACTGACCCGCGCCCTGCACCGGCTGATCCGTCCGGGGGCTCAGCCCCCCAACCGACCACTATCACTTGAGTACTGCGCCCCGCGCCGCAACAGCATCTTGCGGTCTGCATCTTGCCAGATCGGGGCGAATCCTATATGCGACGAGTCCCGTGGTACAGCGGTCCGAAAGGGCCGTTCGGGCCTTTGTTTTTTGCGATAATTTCGCGCCTCAGACTACGGGAGTTGCCGACAATGGCACGCTATATTTTCATCACCGGCGGTGTTGTGTCCTCTCTTGGCAAGGGGCTTGCCTCGGCCGCGTTAGGGGCGCTGTTACAGGCACGCGGGTTTTCGGTGCGGTTGCGCAAACTTGACCCCTATCTGAATGTCGATCCCGGCACGATGTCGCCGTTTGAACATGGCGAGGTATTCGTCACCGATGATGGTGCCGAAACCGATCTGGACCTTGGCCATTACGAACGCTTTACCGGCGTGCCTGCCCGCATGACCGATTCCGTTTCCTCGGGGCGGATCTATTCCAACGTGCTGGAAAAGGAACGGCGCGGTGATTATCTGGGCAAAACCATTCAGGTGGTCCCCCATGTTACCAATGAAATCAAAGACTTCCTCAATATCGGCGATGACGAGGTTGATTTCATGCTATGCGAAATCGGCGGCACCGTCGGCGATATCGAAGGCCTGCCCTTTTTCGAGGCCATCCGCCAGTTTTCCCATGACAAACCCCGTGGCCAGAGCATTTTCATGCACCTGACCCTGCTGCCCTATCTGGCCGCATCGGGCGAATTGAAAACCAAACCGACGCAGCATTCGGTCAAGGAACTGCAATCCATCGGCATCGCGCCCGACATTCTGGTCTGCCGTTCCGAACAGCCGATCCCGGAAAAAGAGCGCGAGAAAATCGCCCTGTTCTGTAACGTGCGCAAAGAGGCCGTGGTCGCCGCCTATGACCTGTCCACCATCTATGATGCGCCATTGGCCTACCACCGCGAAGGTCTGGATCAGGCGGTGCTGGATGCGTTCAACATTTCCCCCGCGCCGCGCCCCGACCTGACGGTCTGGGAGGATGTGTCAGACCGCATTCACAGGGTCGACGGCGAGGTGAACATCGCCATCGTCGGCAAATACATCCAATTGGAAGACGCCTATAAATCAATCAAAGAGGCGCTGACCCACGGCGGCATGGCCAACCGCGTCAAGGTCAACGTGAAATGGGTCGATTCCGAAGTGTTCGACAAGGAAGACGCCGCGCCGCATCTGGAGGGCTATCACGCCATCCTCGTGCCCGGTGGCTTTGGCGAGCGCGGCACCGAGGGCAAAATCAAAACTGCCGAATTCGCCCGCACCCGCAAGGTGCCCTATATGGGCATCTGTCTGGGCATGCAGATGGCCGTGATCGAAGCCGCCCGCAACGTCGCGGGCATCAACACCGCCGGATCCGAGGAATTCGACCATGAATCCGGCAAAAAGCGTTTTGAACCCGTGGTTTACCACCTCAAAGAATGGGTGCAGGGCAACCATACCGTGCAGCGCAAGGTCGGTGACGACAAGGGCGGCACCATGCGGTTGGGCGCCTATGACGCGACCCTCAGCGAGGGGTCGAAAGTGGCCGAAATTTACGGCGGCACCGCAATCGAGGAACGCCACCGCCACCGTTACGAGGTCGACACGAAATACCGTGAAAAGCTCGAATCCTGCGGCATGTCCTTTTCCGGTATGTCCCCCGATGGCCGCCTGCCCGAAATCGTGGAATGGTCTGATCACCCGTGGTTTATCGGCGTGCAATTCCACCCCGAACTGAAATCCAAACCCTTTGCCCCGCACCCGCTGTTCGCCGATTTCGTGCGCGCCGCTGTCGAGGCAAGCCGTCTGGTCTGATCCGGCTTAGCCGCCTGTAAAACAAAAACGCGGCCCAAATCAGGGTCGCGTTTTTGTTTATCCGGGCTAGCCTGTGATGGATGAAAACAATTCGCGCAGCAGGCTGACGCGCTTGGGGCGTTCGGGCACAGCGAATATATCCTTGTCTATGGATGCGCTTAGCTGCCCCGGGCTGTCAGGCAAGACCGACGCCAGTGTCAGCGGCTCGAACAATGCGGGCGTGAAATTCCACCGCCCCCTGCGCCCGTTGGCGCGATCCGTATCCTGCCCCGCGATCCATCGCATCATTGCTGCGCGCTCGTCCCCCAATCCGCTCTCGGGATCGGGCAGGTAAAACCCTGCAACCAGCCTTTTGTGTATGGCATCCAACAGGTTACAACGCTTGCGGTCCGCATCGGAAATGTCGCGTTTGTGCATGTGCTGAAACCGGATGGGATCGCCGTTCAGAAACACCCGCGCCGCAGTGCCAAGGTCGATATCCTTTTGCGACATCATCCAGCCAAGCCGGTTCAGATCCCCCGCGGCCCAGTCAAACCCGCGGGCCGCAGAGCGACGGTCATCAAGACTGCCGCCGCGCACGACAGCCAGCATTTCGCTGACATCGTCCCCCGTCCAATCCGCCGCAACACGTTGTCCCATGTCTGGTTTTCCCGTTTCACCGTTTATTCTCAACGTCTGTAATCTCTCGCTCAATGCGGGTAAAATTGCGGAGCAAATGTGGCCAGACTGCGGTTCGCCTTGACCTGCCGCTTGGTCACCTGCACTTTCCCGCCACAGAGGAGGACTTCATATGCCCAAAGGTTATTGGGTGGCCCATGTCGATGTGCATGACGCCGCCGTTTACGACACATACCGCGCCGCAAATGCCGCGCCCTTTGCCGAATATGGCGCGCGTTTCATCATCCGTGGCGGTGACCAGCAGGAAATGGAGGGATCAACCCGCAAACGCACCGTGGTGATCGAATTCCCCAGCTATGACGCCGCTATGGCCTGTTACAATTCACCCGGTTATCAGGCGGCCAAGGCGCTGCGCGATCCGGTGTCGGATGGCGATTTGGTGATTGTTCAGGGCTATGAATGACTTGGCATCGCTGCGCTGCCCCCTATATGTGACGCTATGTTTGCTGATTTCCTGAACCGCCTGCTGGCGCCCGCCCCCGAAACGCTGCCCGACAGCGATGCCCGCCTTGCATTGACCGCCTTGCTGGTGCGTCTGGCCCATGCTGATGGCCAATACGAAGTGGCCGAGATTGAACGGATCGACGCCATCACACAGGCCCGTTTCGGCTTGGATCTGGACGGGGCCAAGGCGCTGCGCCGCGACGCCGAAGCACTGGAAGGAGAGGCCCCCGACACCGTGCGCTTCACCCGCGCGATCAAGGATGCAGTGCCCTATGACAAACGGCTGGCGGTGATCGAATCCCTGTGGCAGGTCGCACTGGCCGATGGCGTGCGCGAAGCCGAAGAAGACGCCCTGCTGCGGCTGGTATCGAATCTGTTGGGCATCAATGATCGCGACTCGGCTATGGCGCGCCAACGGGTTGCGGCGCAGGGCTGATCCGGCGCGCCCTGCCGCAACCTGTCGCCACGTTACCCGGACAAAATGATCAAATTTCACGCGGTTTGACGGTTTCGGGGGGCAATCCGGCGCTCTCAGACATTGCAAATGCCTAAAAACTCGGCCCTAATCTGACCCAATGATAAAAATCGACGGGGAAGATCACGGCGTGACGGATAAAAAGCCGGTTCTTGAAATACGCAATCTGCACAAGGCTTATGGCGAACTTGAGGTGATCAAGGGCGTGTCCATTGCCGCGCCAAAGGGCTGCGTTGTGTCGCTGATCGGGTCATCAGGGTCGGGCAAATCCACCATCCTGCGCTGCGCCAACCTGTTAGAGGACAGCCAGAAAGGCGACATCCTGTTCAAGGGCGAAGCGGTGCATTGGAAAGGCACAGGCCACGCCCGCCGCCCCGCCGACGCCAAACAGGTGCTGCGCATCCGCACAAACCTGTCGATGGTGTTTCAACAGTTCAATTTATGGGCGCATATGACCATCCTGCAAAACGTGATGGAGGCCCCGGTGACCGTGCTGGGGCGTGACCGCACCGAGGTCGAAAAATCGGCCCGCGCCTATCTGGACAAGGTCGGGATCGGCGACAAATGCGATGTCTACCCCGCGCAATTGTCCGGTGGCCAGCAACAGCGCGCCGCCATCGCCCGCGCCCTGTGCATGGAACCCGAAGCCCTGCTGTTTGACGAACCCACCAGCGCGCTCGACCCCGAACTGGAACAAGAAGTCGTCAAAGTGATCAAAGCCCTGGCCGAAGAAGGCCGCACCATGATGATCGTCACCCATGACATGCGTCTGGCCGCTGATGTATCTGATCACGTGGTGTTCCTGCACCAGGGCCTGATCGAAGAACAAGGCACGCCGGACGCGCTGTTCGGCCAACCGAAATCGGAACGGCTGCGCCAGTTCCTATCGCATTCCGTGTCCGCCTGACCGACCGGCACGGGGCAAACGCAACCGCCGGGCGTCACATGAACCGGCAAAACCTAACGGGAGAAACCAAAATGAAAAAACTGATCCTCACCACCGCCGCACTTGCGCTGACCGCCGGCATGGCCATGGCCGAAAGCCACGGCATGACCGTCCGCCTGGGCACCGAAGGCGCCTATGAACCCTATAACTTTCTGAACGACAACGGCGAAGTAGACGGGTTCGAGCGCGAGCTGGGCGACGAGCTGTGCAAACGCGCCGAACTGAAATGCGAATGGGTCACCAATGACTGGGATTCGATCATCCCCAACCTGACATCGGGCAACTACGACGCAATCATCGCGGGCATGTCCATCACGGACGAACGCAAGGAAGTCGTTGATTTCTCTGAAAACTATACGCCCCCCTCGGCTTCGGCCTATGTGGCGATGTCCGCCGATGCCGACATCACCGGCGGCGTGATCGCGGCGCAAACCTCGACCATTCAGGCGGGCCATGTGACCGCAACCGGCGCCACCCTGCTGGAATTCGCCACCCCCGACGAAGTCGTCGCAGCGGTGAACAATGGCGAAGCCGACGCCGCAATGGCCGACAAGGACTACCTGCTGCCGCTGGTCGAAGCTTCCGGCGGATCGCTGGTATTCGTCGGTGACGATGTGCCACTGGGCGGCGGCATCGGCATGGCCTTCCGCAAATCCGATGCGGAACTGCGCGGCAAATTCGACGCGGCCATCAAATCAATGAAGGCCGACGGCACCCTGAACCCGCTGATCAAAAAATGGCTGGGCGAAGACAGCCCCGTATTCGAATAAATCCCGATCGGGGGGCCAGCGCGGCCCCCCTTTCACTGTTCTAAAAATACCTAAACCCACCCCGCCAAGAGGCCCGCCATTTTCAGCTATTGCGCAGACCCGTCCACGATCGAAGGACTGACATGGCTGTCGTGTTACCTCACGACGGGCAAACATATGGCGTTCTATTCCAGCTTTGGCACCGTGTTGCTGCTGCTGGCCGTCACCGCCCCCGTGTCGCTGGGGTTCGGGTTTGCGGGCGCCTCTGCGGCGCGGGCAAAATTCCTGCCGCTGCGCCTGTTGGGCAAGGCCTATATCGCCATCGTGCGCGGCGTGCCTGACATTGCGTTTTTCCTGTTTTTCGTCATCGCGCTGGATCAAGGATTTGAATGGCTGCGCCATAAGGTGAAATGCCCCGACTGGGATGAACCTATCCGGCAGGGGTCGGATTTCATCGTCTGTCAGGCCGCCAAAATGCCACTTGGCAATTCCCCGCAATGGGTCCACGAGGCATACGGGTTTTCGCTGGCAGTGCTGACATTTGCCATCGTGTTCGGTGCCTTTGCTGCCAATGTTTTGTTCGGCGCCATGCGCGCCGTTCCCCGCGCCCAACTGGAAACAGCCGAGGCCTACGGCATGACCACGCGCCAGACATTCTGGCGCATTCTGGTGCCGCAAATGTGGGTGTTCGCCCTGCCCGGTCTTAGCAACCTTTGGATGGTTTTGATCAAAGCCACGCCCCTGCTGTTCCTGCTAGGGGTCGAAGATATCGTCTATTGGGCGCGCGACCTTGGCTCTACCAAAACGCCGCGCTTTACCGACTATCCCCATGGCGACTGGCGCATATATTATTTTCTGGCGCTGCTGGTGTTCTATCTGGCCTTTACCCGCCTGTCCGAAATCGTGCTGGACAGGTTGATGAAACGCCTGACCCGCGGGCAGGCCACCGCCGCTGGCGAAGCGCAGCGAAAGGCCACGGCATGAGCTGCGCCCAAACCATCGCCAATTACGGGCTGCGTTCGCTCGGCTATGGTGAACGCCTGTTGCCGCGCAATGATTTTACACTCTGTGAACAGTTCACCCTGATCGGATCGGGCATGATCTGGAACATCTGGTTTGGCACATTCGCCCTGTTGCTGGGGTTCTTTCTGGCCATCGCGGTGGCCATGGCCAAGGCCGCACCATACCGTCTGATCCGCAAACCTGCGGAATGGTTCATTTTCGTATTTCGCGGCTCGCCCCTGTTTATACAGTTCTTTTTCGGCTATTTCCTGTTCCTGTCGCTGAAGGGCGTATCCCCCATTTTCACGCCTTTTACCTCGGCCACCTTTGGCGCATTGGTTGTGCTGCTTCTGAACACCGCCGCCTATTCAGCCGAGATATTCTACGGCGCGTTGCAATCCATTCCCAAGGGCGACACCGAAGCCGCCGATGCCTACGGGTTTTCCGGCTGGAACAAGTTTCGCAAGATCACCCTGCCCACCATGCTGCGCCTTGCATGGCCCGGTTACACCAACGAGGCGATATTCCTGTTCCACGCCACGACGCTGGTGTTTTTCACGGGCTTCCCCGCATATCAACAACGCGGTGATGCGCTGTATTATGCCAGCTATATCGCGGATAAGACCTTCAATCCCTTTATCCCCTATCCCATTCTGGCGGGATATTTCATTGTGCTGACGCTGGTGATCATCAGCATTTACGGCGCGATCAATTCACGGCTCAACCGCCATCTGCCGCAGGAACGCCGCCAGAAAATCACCTTGCGTCCACGCCTGATCCGCTAATATGATCAAATTATCGCACCCCCCTGCCGGGACACCCCGCAACAGGCTTGGGCGCACGACCAAGGGACCACCCCGATGAACCGCAACATGATGATCAACTACCTGCGCAAACACCCCGAGGTGCGCACAATCCGCGTGGCCGCTGCCGATCTGAACGGCCAGCCGCGGGGCAAACGGGTGCCCACCCGTTTCGCCGACAAAGTGGTCGAAGACGGAACCCGTTTTCCCCTGTCGGTGCTGAACCTGGACATCTGGGGCGAAGATATCGACGACAGCCCGCTGGTGTTTGAATCCGGCGACCGCGACGGCGTGCTGCGCCCGACCGAACGCGGTTTCGTCCCCATGCCATGGCTGGAGGGCGCATCCGCCCTGCTGCCGATCTGGATGTTTCGCGAAAACGGCCAGCCCTATGATGGCGACCCGCGTCAGGCCCTGCGCGCCGTGGTCGACCGTTACAAGGCCGACGGCCTGACACCCGTTGTGGCGGTAGAGCTGGAGTTCTTTCTGATCGACGATTCGGGCCGCAATCTTCAGGTGCCGATCAGCCCGCGCTCCAGCAAACGGCGCAAGGCGGCCGAAACCATGTCGATCCGCGCATTGGATTCGTTTGACCGCTTTTTCACCGATCTCTATGACGCCTGCGAGGCGATGGACATCCCCGCCGACACCGCCATATCCGAGGCAGGTCTGGGCCAGTTCGAAATCAACCTGATGCACCAAGAGGACGCGCTGCGCGCCGCCGATGATGCATGGTTGTTCAAGATGTTGGTCAAAGGGCTGGCGCGTTCACACGGGTTTGCCGCGTCCTTTATGGCGAAACCCTATGACGATTACCCCGGCAACGGTTTGCACACGCATTTTTCGGTGCTGGACCGCGACGGCAACAATATTTTCGATGATGGCGGCCCCAATGGCACCGATGTGCTGCGCCATGCCATCGCGGGCTGCATGAACGCCATGTATGACAGCACCCTGATATTCGCCCCCCACGCCAACAGCTATGACCGGCTGGTGCCTGATGCCCATGCGCCCACAGCGATTTGCTGGGCCTATGAAAACCGCACTGCCGCCATCCGCGTGCCATCGGGGGCCTCTGCGGCGCGCCGCGTGGAACACCGCGTCGCGGGCGGCGATGTGAACCCCTATCTGATGCTGGCCGCCATTCTGGGTGCGGCCCTGACCGGGATCGAGGACGCAGCAATGCCCCCCGAACCGATCACCGGCAACGCCTATGCGCTTGGCCTGCCCCGCGTGCCGGACAACTGGAAAGACGCGATTGACGCCTTTGAAAATTCACCGCAGGTGGCGCGGATCTTCTCGCCCGAGATGATCCGCAACCTGACCCTGACCAAGCGGCAGGAACTGCACTACATGGCTGAACTGACCCCCGAAGAGCAGGTCGAAATCTATCTGGACACGGTGTGACGCCCCCTTGCGAGGGGGCCAACCCCGCATTAGCCTGACCCTATATCCAACCCCTGGTGATTCATGAAAATCGGCATCCTGCAAACCGGCCACGCCCCTGATGCGGTTCAGGCGGACGGGGGCGATTACCCCGCCATGTTCGCCCGCATTCTGGACGGGCAGGGTTTTGAATTTCAAACCTATGATGTGACGGCGATGCAATTTCCCGCCGCGCCCGATGATTGCGACGGCTGGATCATCACCGGATCGCGCCATGGTGCCTATGAACCCCACCCATGGATCGCCCCGCTGGAACAGTTGATCCGCGACATTTACGCCGCGCATCGACCGCTGGTCGGGGTGTGTTTCGGGCATCAGATCATCGCCCAAGCCCTTGGTGGAACTGTGGAAAAATTCAGCGGCGGCTGGTCAGCGGGCAAGGTCGATTACCAGTTCGACGATGGCCGCACCATGGCAATGAATGCATGGCATCAGGATCAGGTCACCCGCCTGCCCAAAGGGGCGCGCACGATTGCCCGGTCGGATTTTTGCGAACATGCGGCGTTGATCTATGGCGATGATATCCTGACCATCCAACCCCACCCCGAATTCGATGGCACCACCATCGGCCATCTGATCGACATTCGCGGCGACCTGCTGCCACCCGATGTGCTGGACCGCGCCCGCGCGGGGCTGGACCAGCCAACAGATGCCGGTGATTTCGCCAACCAGATGGCCCAATTCCTGAAACGAGGCGCAAAATGACAACCGACTGGACAGAGTCCCTCCCCGACGCGGCCAATGCCTATCTTGAGGGGCGGCGGCTGGACGAGGTTGAATGCATCATTTCCGACCTGCCCGGCATTGCGCGGGGCAAGGCTGTGCCTGCATCGAAATTCGCGCGGCAGGAATATTTCCACCTGCCCGACAGCATCTTTTACCAAACGATCACCGGCGACTGGTCCGATTCCGCGGGCGAAGAAGGGTTCATCGAACGCGACATGATCCTGCGCCCGGACATGAGCACCGCCACCGCCGCCCCATGGACGGGCGACTGGACATTGCAGGTGATCCACGACGCATATGACCGCAAAAACAAGCCGATCCAATGCGCGCCGCGCAATGTCTTGAAACGGGTTGTCGACCTCTATCGCAAACAAGGTTGGGAGCCAGTCGTCGCGCCGGAAATGGAATTTTTTCTGGTGGCGCGCAACATTGATCCGGCGAAACAGATCGAACCGATGATGGGCCGTTCTGGCCGCCCCGCCGCTGCGCGGCAGGCCTATTCCATGACCGCAGTTGACGAATTCGGCCCCGTGATCGACGACATCTATGATTTCGCCGAAGCGCAGGGTTTTGAAATCGACGGCATCACCCAGGAAGGCGGCGCAGGCCAGTTGGAAATCAACCTGCGCCACGGCGATCCAGTGAAGCTTGCGGACGAGGTGTTTTACTTCAAACGCCTGATCCGAGAGGCCGCGCTGCGCCACAATTGCTTTGCCACTTTTATGGCGAAACCCATCGCGGATGAACCGGGTTCGGCGATGCATATCCACCACTCGGTGATTGATATGGAGGACGGAACCAACCTGTTTTCCGGCCCACAAGGTGGCGAAACCGATGCGTTTTTCCACTTTATCGGTGGCTTGCAGACCTATCTGCCCTCGGCCATCGCGGTGCTGGCGCCCTATGTGAACAGCTATCGCCGCTATGTGCGCGACCACGCCGCGCCGATCAATCTGGCATGGGGGCGCGACAACCGCACCACGGGCATTCGCGTGCCCCTGTCCGGCCCGCAGGCGCGGCGCGTCGAAAACCGGCTGGCGGGGATGGATTGCAACCCATACCTGGGCATCGCGGCCAGCCTTGCCTGTGGCTATCTGGGCCTGATGGAGGAAAAACGCGCCGGACCATCCTTTAAGGGCGACGCCTATGAAGGCGAAGAGGATATCCCCCGCGTGATGGGCGAAGCACTTGATTTGTTTGAGGAAGCCAAAACCCTGCACGAGGTGCTTGGCCCTGATTTCGCCCGCGTCTACTCCATCGTGAAACGCACCGAATACGAGGAATTCCTGCAAGTCATCAGCCCGTGGGAACGTGAACACCTGCTGCTGAACGTGTGACGCCAATGAACCTGCTGCACGCCAACGACACCGCCGGGAAATACCCCAGCAGCTGGTATGCGGCCACCGCCCATGACCTGCCCGCATTCCCGCCGCTGGCGGGAGATGTGCAGGCCGATGTTTGTGTGGTGGGGGCGGGATATACCGGCCTGTCCGCCGCGCTGCATCTGGCGCAAAAGGGCCGCCGCGTTGTCCTGCTGGATGCGCAACGCGTGGGGTTCGGCGCATCGGGGCGCAATGGCGGGCAGCTTGGCTCGGGCCAGCGACAGGACCAAGAGGCGCTGATCAAAATGGTCGGCCCCGCAGATGCCCGCAAGCTGTGGCTGCTGGCAGAAGAGGCAAAACAAGTCACCAAAGGGTTGATTGCAAAACATAATATCCACTGCGACCTGAAACCGGGGGTGGCATGGACCGCCAGCAGCCCCCGCGAGGCGCAGCATATGCAGGATTACGCCCACCTGCTGGAACACGAATACGGATATGACCAGATCGAACATCTGGACGCTGACGCCTGTCATGCGCTGTGCCCATCGCCCGTCTACAAAGGTGGCATTCTGGACATGGGCGCGGGGCATTTGCACCCGCTGAACTATGCCATCGGGCTGGCCCGCGCCGCCCATGATGTAGGGGTGGTGATCCACGAAGGATCCGAGGTGCAAACCATCACCGATGGCAGCCCCAGCGTGGTGCGCACATCGGGCGGAACGGTGCGCGCCGATGCGGTGATACTGGCGGCGAACGGATACCTTGGCGGGCTGAACCGCCACGTTGCGGCCCGCGTGATGCCGATCAACAATTTCGTCGCCGCAACCGAACCGCTTGGCGCGGACGCGGCCAAGGTGCTGACCCGCGACGTGGCCGTGGCGGATGACAAATTCGTGGTGAACTACTTTCGTCTGTCAGCGGACGGGCGGTTGCTGTTTGGTGGCGGCGAAAGCTATGGCTATAAATTTCCCGCCGACATCGCCGCCAAGGTGCGCAAACCCATGGCGCAGGTTTTCCCGCATCTAAAGGACGTGAAAATCGACTATGCGTGGGGCGGCACTCTGGCCATCACCATGAAACGCCTGCCCCATTTCGCGCGCCTGTCGCAAAACGTGCTGTCGGCCTCGGGCTATTCCGGCCACGGGGTTGGCACCGCGACCCACGCAGGCATGTTGCTGGCGCAGGCCGTGGCGGGGCGATCGGACGGATTTGACACCATGTCGGCCCTGCCTACCCCCGCATTCCCCGGTGGCTTCGCAATGCGCAGCCCACTGCTGGCCCTTGCGATGACATGGTTCGCCCTGCGCGACCGGCTCGGGGTTTAGCGAAACACTCCCGCCTGCTCACCGCGCATCACAGATGCGCATTCGCAGTTGGGCGCGGCCCGCGGCTGACGCCTCGGGCACCCCGCCCTTTCACTGTTCCCCAAATACCTCCCGCCGGAGGCATCCCCCCTATCAAACCCGTAATGCGCGCAGTTTTTCGCCCAACCGTCCCCCAGATTTCGTTTTGCATACGAACGAAATTCGTTTAGAATTCCCGAAAGATCATTTCAGGAAAGCCGAAAAGACCATGACCCTAGCCCCCAATGTCTATGACGCCGAACCGATCCCAGCATCCGCCAAAGCCGAAATAGAACGCCTGCTGCAATCGGGCGACCTGTTCCGTTATACCGCACCTGAAAAATCGCCCGTATCAATGCTGGAACGCGAATTCGCCGATTTCATGGGGGTGAAATATGCGCTTGCTGTGTCCTCCTGCTCGGCTGCTCTGTTCCTGTCGCTCAAGGCTCTTGGCCTGCCGCGCGGCGCACGTGTGATCATCCCCGCCTTTACCTTTGCCGCCGTGCCATCGTCGATCGTTCACGCCGATTGCGTGCCGGTCCTCTGCGAAGTGGGCGAAAATTACCGCATTGATATCAATGATTTCGCCACCAAACTGGACGACACCATTGGCGCGGTGATCATCAGCCACATGCGCGGCCACACATCCGATATGGATGCAATCATGGAACTGGCCGCCGCCAAAAACATCCCCGTGATCGAAGACGCAGCCCATTCGCTTGGCACCCAATGGGGCGGTGAAAAGGTCGGCACCATCGGCAAAATCGGCTGTTTCTCGTTTCAAAGCTATAAGCTACTGAATTCAGGCGAAGGCGGCATCATGATCACCGATGACGCCGACGCCTTGGCCCGTGCGGTCATCATGTCGGGCGCATATGAACACAACTGGAAAAAGCACATCGCCCGCTCGCCCGAGGACGAGGCAGAGCTGGAAGCCGCCTTTGCCCGCTGGCAGAACAAACTGCCGCTGTATAACCTGCGACTGAACAACCTGTCCGCCGCGATCATCCGCCCCCAAATCGCCGAGGTCGCACGCCGTGTCACCGATGGCCGCCGCAACCATGATTACGTTGCTGCCAAACTGAACCTGTCACCATGGATCGACGTGCCGGAGAAACTGGAAAAAGAGCTCCGCGCACCGGATTCCATCCAGTTCAATCTGGTCGGCATGGCGGAAAACGAAATTCGCGCCTTTCAGGATGCTGCCGCCGCACGGGGCGTCAAGGTGCAGGTGTTTGGCATGTCCACCGACAACGCCCGCGCATTCTGGAACTGGCAGTTTCTGGATGATCAACCCGACCTGCCCCAAACACGCCAGATGCTGATGAAGGCCTGCGACACCCGCCTGCCCGCCCGCCTGCAACGGCCCGATCTGGATCTGATCGCCGATGCCTTGGTGCGTGCCGCACAGGATGTCATGGGCAATACCCGCGCCTTTGGCACCTGATACCCGAACGGACAGAACCGAAAAAAGCCCCGCCTGATCCGGCGGGGTTTTGTTTTCTATCAACGACTTACAGAATACGCAGGGTATCAGCCATAAACGGGTATGCCTGCACCGCAGGGGTCAGGATTGTCGCCTGCAAAATCGGTTTCAGACGGGCCGCCACTGCGCCGGGCATATCGCCCAACATATCGCGGCGCGCAGTCAGGGAAATCCGCCGTGACAGCGGCGCAAATGGCAGGTCCAGCACATCCAGCTGACCAGCAAAGCGGCGCGCGCGCGACAGCGCCAAAGGGGTCAGAATGGTCCAGCCCGCCCCCTGCCCGACCAAGGCCAGAATCGCGTGATAACTGTCCAATTCGAACCGGTGGTCCAGTGTCAGTTTTTGCTGTGCCAGATGCCCGGCGATCAACCGCCCCATATAGTGGCGTGTGGTATATTGCACCAATGGCAGCGCCTTGAGCTGGCGCAAGACATCGCCCCCGGCATCAATCGCCCCCTTTGGCGCGGCAACGATGAAACCTTCTTCCAATATCGGGTGGACCTCTGCCCAGTCGGGCACGCTGCCCATTTCAGCGGCCAGAATCACATCCAACGCCCGTGCATCCAACTGGTCATGCAGGAAATGGCTGGCCCCTGTTTCCAACAGGAACTGGCAGCCGGTCATGTCCTCTGCCAGCTCTGTCAGCAATTGCGGGGTTACGTCTGCTTCGAAATCCTCGATCATGCCCAAACGGAACCGCGTTAGCGTCGCGCCCTCTGACATCGCCAGTTCGGCACGGGCCAGGGATGCCTCGTTCAACACAGCCGAGGCGCGCCGGCGGAACAGCTCCCCCGCATGGGTCAGGGCCATGGGCCGCGTATTGCGCGCCAACAGGGCCACGCCAAGCGCACCTTCGAGGTTGGTCAGTTGCTGGCTCACCGAAGAAGGGCTGGCCCCCAACCGCCGTGCGGCGGCTGAAATCGACCCTTCCTCGGCCGTGGCCACAAAGACCTCGATCCCCCACAGGGTGATCCTGCCGGGGCTGTCTACCATGCTGTGTTACTTATCCATCTTGGAAAGTTTGGCCTGCAATTCGGCCAGTTGTTTCTTGATCGCATCCAGACCGGGGTCTTCTTCTTTTGCTTCGGCTTTGGCTGCGGGTTTGGCGCCCGGTTGCATTGCGTCCCATCCGGTTCCCGTCGCACCGCCCTGCCCTGTCATCGCTTTCAAAAATGCTTCTTGCTGCGCTTGCAGTGCTTCGAAACCCGGCAATTGCGCCATGGGATTCGCTTTGGTCATTTTCTCCATCATCTTGGATTGACCATCGCGCAGCGCATCAAATGACATTTGCAGAAATTGCGGCATCATCGAATTGGCCTGAGTGGTATAGCTGCGCACCAGATCCATCAGCACCCCGACCGGCAACACAGATTCGCCACGGCTTTCGTGTTCTGCAACGATTTGAAGCAGATACTGGCGCGTCAGGTCATCGCCCGATTTCAAATCGACGATCTGGATTTCGCGGCCATCACGAATGAAACCGGCGATATCTTCCAATGTCACATAGTCGCTGGTTTCGGTGTTATACAACCGGCGGCTTGCGTAGCGTTTGATGAGCAGCGGTTTCTTTTCGTCCGGCATGTCACATCCCTCCCTGAAATGATGCAGTGCAGAAAAAGCCTAAGCCAGTGTTTGACAAAAAGAAAGGGCGGGCTCGTGAAAGCCCGCCCTCGCGTGAAACGCATCCATCAGGGAGGAGGAGGAGAAGGACGCGTTTATCCCTTGGGGGGATTACTTGGCAGTTGCTTTTTTCGCAGCTGCTGTGGCGTCTTTGGTCGCTTTCTGCACGGCGGCAGATGCTTCTTCGGACATATCTTTGCCTGCGGCCATCATCAGTTCGACGGTGTCCATCTGGACTTTTTTCGCGATTTCAGCAAAAGCGGACAGGTTTTCCGAAGCAACTTCGGAATAGGCCGATGCGAAATCGGTCATCGCTTTGGCGTAATCTGCGGGTTCGGTTTTTGCTTTGGACATTTCGGTCAGCTTCGAAATTGTCTCTTTGGCCCATTTGCTGGACACTTCCGAGGATTTCTCGGCTGCTTCCAGTGCAACACCGGTCAGTTTCTCGCCCAGGGCAGCCTGAGTTTTGAAAGTGTCTTCCATCGCTTTGGTGTCAACGGGGAACGCGCCCATGACGTCTTTCATCATCGCGGTGAAGTCTTCGGTGGTCTTTGCCATTGTCTTAAATTCCCTAGTCAGCGGTCCGGGCCCACCCCGGTTTTCTGCGCCTGCAAACAATATGCATGCTGCGGCGCAGAAAAGCAAGAGGTTTATGCTGCACCGCAGCACAAATGCACTTAATAAGGGAAATCAGACGGTTGGACACCCCACAACATAGGTGCCCGGCGCATCGCATATGGCAGGATGCGACGAATCACCCGGCTGCCGTGCAGGCACCATTTTGCCCGACCGCTTGGTCAGCCATTTGTCCCAGCGGGGCCACCACGACCCGTCTGTCCTCTTTGCGCCTGCCAACCAGTCATCGGCAGACAGGCTAAGATCGGCATTGGTGAAATGGCCGTATTTCTTTTTGCTGGGCGGGTTGATGATGCCAGCGATATGGCCGGATTCAGTCATGATAAAGGTCTTGTCCTTTGACCCCATCAGCTGCGCCCCGCGATAGCTGTCCTTCCATGCGGCGATGTGATCGGTTTCACAGGCAATCAGGCACACAGGCAGGTCAATATCCCCGATTTGCAGCCGTTCACCAAAAAATTCGATACCGTCCTCGGCAAACTTGTTTTGCTGGCAAAGTCCGCGCAGATATTCCTTGGCCATGCGCGCGGGCAGGTTCGCCCCGTCCCCGTTCCAATACAGCAAATCAAAGGCAGGCGGCGTTTCCCCCATCATATAGCTGCGGATCGCGGGCTTATAAATCAGGTCGTTCGATCGCAGGAATGAAAAAGTGCGCGCCATGATAAAACTGCGCAGGATGCCGAATTTGTCCACTTCCTCTTCGATTCCGTCGATGAAATCATCCTGAAGGAAGGGGGTAAATTCCCCCTGTTCGGAAAAATCGGTCAATGCGGTGAAAAATGTGGCGGATTTTATGGAATTGTCGCCGCGCTGTTTCAGCAATGACAACACCATGGCCAGAGTGGTGCCCGCGATACAATAGCCGACGCAGTTCACCTGTTTCTGGCCTGTGATCGCCTTGACCTCTTGGATGGCAGTTAAATAGCCATCCTCCATATAGGCCTCCATGCCCGTGTCGCGATAACTGGTATCGGGGTTGATCCATGACACGACAAACAGGGTGTAGCCCTGATCGGTGATCCACTTGATCAGCGAATTTTCGGGCTTTAGGTCCATGATATAGAATTTGTTGATCCATGGCGGGAAAATGATCAACGGGATGGCGTGAACTTCCTCTGTTGTCGGCGCATATTGGATCAGTTCCATCATCCGGTTGCGGTAAATCACCTTGCCCGGTGTTGCCCCGATGTTTTCGCCCAAACGAAAGGCCTTGGTATCGGACAGCCGCACCAGCATTTCACCGTTGTTCGCCTCCAAGTCGGAAACAAGGTTCTCTAACCCTTTGACAAGGCTTTCACCTTCGGTCTCGATTGCTTTTTCCAGAGCATCGGGATTGGTGCCCAGAAAATTGGTGGGGGCCATCATATCCGCGATCTGGCGGGCAAAATAATCCAGCTTGCGCTTTTCCTTGGGGGCCAGCCCCTCTACATCGTCCACGGCCTGGGTCAGGGCGCCGACGTTCAGCATGTATTGCTGTTTGATAAAGTTGAAATAGGGGTTGGTTTTCCACAACGGGTTCTTGAAACGCGGATCATCGGGGGTGCGATCCTCGGGCGCTTCCAGTTTGCCGCGTGACAGCGCCTGCTGCGCTTCCATGAAATGTTTGACCGACTTGCCCCAGAATTCCAGCTGGTGTTCGAAAATACGCGCAGGTTGCTGCGTCATATCACCCATATAATTGGTGGCGGCCTTTGCAAACAGCTCCTGATCGGGGGCATCAAGCGTCGGATTTGCCGGATTTCTACGCGCAAATGCATCGACAAGACGCTGCGTCAGTTCCTCTACCCGTGCCATATTGGCCTTCATCCGGTCAGAATCGACAGGCATGGCTGCGTCTTTTGTTGTCATATTAAGGAATCCCCCCTATTGTCGCTGCTATGCAGCATTTTGCGGTGTCCTCCCGACAATCGGGCGTGAACCCGAATGCCGCACCAGTGGAAAAGGAGTCGCCCATGCGCTTCATGGCCAGCTATGACATGATGGAAACCGTCCGGAACACAAACCAATGGCTAGGGGCGACTGCCCTATCCGTTGCATCATATCCGGTTTTCAGCATGGTGCCAAACCCTGCTTTGCAATGGATGGCAGCATGGGGCGAAGTGACCGAACGGTCATTTCAGCGCATGGTGGTCAAACCCGATTGGGGCATCCACAGCCATACCTGCCCGGACGGCAAGGATCACATCGTTCATGTCGAAACGGTGGTCGAACGCGCCTTTGGCGATCTGATCCATTTCCGCGTTGCTGGCCGCGAACCGATGAAACGCCGCGTTTTGCTGGTTGCGCCCATGTCGGGCCACTATGCCACGCTGCTGCGCTCGACCGTGCTAAGCCTGATCCCCGATTGCGAGGTCTATGTCACCGACTGGCACAATGCCCGCGACATTCCGGTATCCGAAGGCAAATTCGACATCGAGGATTACACCCTCTACCTTGTTGATTTTATGAAAGAACTTGGCAGCGACATTCATGTCATTGCCGTTTGCCAACCTGCGCCGCTGGCCCTTGCTGCCACCGCATATCTGGCCGAGGAAGACCCCAAGGCGCAACCGCGCTCTATGACCCTGATCGGTGGCCCGATCGACCCGGACGCGACACCAACCGACGTGACCGATTTCGGCAATCGCGTCACCATGGGATCGCTAGAGCAGACCATGATCCAACGGGTCGGGTTCAAATACAAAGGTGTGGGGCGCAAGGTTTATCCCGGCCTGCTGCAACTTACCTCTTTCATGTCGATGAATTCCGATCGCCACGCTTCGGCGTTCAAGGAACAGATCGCGCGCGCCGCCCGCGGCGAAGCATCGGATCATGACCCCCACAACCGTTTCTACGATGAATATCTGGCCGTTATGGATATGCCCGCCGAATTCTACCTGTCCACCGTGGACCGGATTTTCAAAGAGGGCGAGATCGCCAAAAACGAATTCACCGTAGCGGGCCGCAAGGTCGACATCGGCAAAATCACCAGCGTTGCGGTCAAAACAGTCGAGGGTGAAAACGACGATATTTCCGCCCCCGGCCAGTGCAAGGCCGCTTTGGACCTGTGCACCGGCTTGCCGGATGATAAAAAGGCGTTCCATCTGGAACCGGGCGCGGGCCACTACGGCATTTTTGCTGGCAAAAGCTGGCGCAACAACATCCGCCCGCTGGTGTTGGAATTCATTGACGCCAACAGCGACGCCCCCGAGAAAGCGGCGAAAAAGCCGGCAAATAAAAATGCCGCAGCGCGCTAAGATATACCTGTGACAGTGAAAAAAGGCGTCCCTTTGGGGGCGCCTTTTTGTTTGCGGTGCTGGGATATATTTCTATTTGCCGAACAGATAGCGCCAGAGCGGACGGATATCCAATGCCGCCACGGTCACCCCCAGCGGCAGCATCCAGAACCCGACCACGGGCAAGAATCCGAACAGGCCACCGATGATCAACAAAACCCCAACCACCAGCCGCATTCCCGGTGGCAAACGCCTGCCCGACCAGACCTGAACAGACCGGCGTAAAACCTGCAGGCGGCGGCGCAGGCGGTTCTGGCGCAGGGGCCGGTTTGATACAGGATCCGCTGTCATGGGATATGATATAGGGCAAAGGTCACACATTAAAAGCCGCCGCAACCCAACCTGTTCTGGCGAAACCTAGTGTGATACCAACGGCTTGCGCAGCCAGTCACGGATTGCATCATTCACAACCTCTGGCTGTTCCAGCACCGGCAGGTGGCCTGCATCCGCGACCACACGCAGCTCCGCATTGGGGATCAACTCTGCCATGAACGAATGGCGTTTCAACGGGGTCAACGTGTCCTGTTCGCCGCATAAAACCAGGGTGGGCACCTTGCATCGACGCAGCGTAGCCTGCTGGTCACGGCGTCGTTGCAGGGCGCGCACCTGACGGATAAACACCTCAGGGCCTAGCCCCGCGGCCATTTCTTCTAGCAGGGACATGATCGCCATGCGGTGCGGCGTGGGGGCCAGATGCTCCGGCCCCAGAATTTTCAACAACACCTGATTCAACCGCCCCGCCCGTGCGCCCACGATCATCGGCTCATAGGCCGATGCCGATTGCGGCGTTTCCGCCAACGGATTGGTGTCCATCAGGGCCAGACGTGTGATCCGGTCAGGGGCGCGGCGCAGGATTTCCATTGCGACGATCCCGCCCATCGACAGCCCACACAGGGCAAATTTCTGCGGCAAGGTATCAAGAATATTCGAGGCGATCTCCTCGATCCGTTCCCCGCGCGTGATGGGGGCCACGGTGACCGAATGATCGCGGCTTAGATCAGCCAATTGCGCCATGAATATCCGCGCATCGCACATCAATCCCGGCAGGAAAACCAGCCCCTCTTCCATTCTTGCCTCGCCCCTGCCCTAGCATTAGTCCAGCGACAATTTCGCAGATCAGACGGGCGCGTCAACGTCCGAATTGCATGAAGCATAAGGATAGGCGATGCCACGCAGAGGCGGAAAATCGTGATAGGCGGCGGCCCGGGTCGTTTTCGCAGCGGTCAAAGCGCGATTGCGCGACAGCAAAACGCCCTTGGGCGCAACATAAGACATGATTTTGCGCTGCGGGGCGGATGACCACGCCAGGTTCATCGCGCAAAGCTTTGGAAACACACAAATATACGAGAATGGCAGATGGTCGTGTATCCACCACGCCAGATCGCGCCAATCACGTCCCCGCGCATATTGGTCGGCAAACCACGGGATCACGATGGTTGCGCCAGCCGCCAGACCCCCGCCGACCTGTTGGTCCCAAATGTGATGGCCAAATGCCGGGTCATTGGCGTTGCTGGCGCAGGACAGGCCACGTTCGTTGCCAAAGGCATTGATCGCAGCCGCCCGGTAACCGGACCTGATTTCGATCCGCCCGAATGTGTCTTGCAACGGTTCCAGCAGGTTTTCGCACAGCGCCCGCCCTGCTTTGATCGCCATATCAGGGTCATCCGGCACATTAGGAATACCGTGCATCACCCCGATTTCAGACAATAAAAAATCACGCATGTAAAAATGGCGCGACAGGCGGATGCGGCCTAATTCCTCATACCCGCGCATGGTGGCGGGTTTGCGCATCAGTGCCCGTTCCAGCGAAATGCGCCCTGATCCGACAGGGGCGAAAACGGGTTAAACGCGATTTCCCAAATATGGCCATCGGGATCGGAAAAATAGGCGATGTGCCCGCCCCAGAACACATCATGGGGGTCTTTTAGCACCTTTGCACCAGCGGCGCGGGCGGCATCGGTCAATTCGGCAACCTCTTCTTTTGTGCGGGTGTTCAACGCATAGGTGGCCAGACCAGTGCCAAGGCTGCCGGGATCAACGCCCATGTCCCGCGCCAGTTGTTCAGCCGGATACAAGCCCAGCGACTGCCCCAGCAGGTCAAACACGACAATCCCATCCGGAGTTTCGACCTGTTGCCAGCCCATATCCTCGTAGAATTGCGTGGCGCGCCCGATGTCATGCGTGCCAAGTGTGACCAAAGAAATACGTTGTTCCAATAACCTAACCCCCATTGCTCATGTGGCCGCGACAGCCCGCGCCAACACTTTTTCCACGGTTCTTTCGATCTGTATAAGGCAACTGTCATCAGAGAAGCGATGATCGGCCCCTTTAACCAGAGACAGGCGAATATCATCCCCGGTGACATGGTCCAAAAGCCGCACTGCAACGGATTGATCCACATCTTTATCGGCGGTTCCTTGTAGAAATCGAACAGGAATGCGCAAATCCAGCGGTTCACGCAATACCAGATGGTTGCGCCCGTCCTCGATCAGGCGGCGGGTGATGGTATAGGGCGCATCGTAATCCGACGGGATCTGGATTGCCCCCTTTTCCATCAATTCGGCCCGCTGCGCGGCGTCGAAACCGGCCCACATGCTGTCTTCGGTAAAATCGGGCGCGGCAGCAATGGTGACCAATCCGGCCACCCGCGCGCCCATACGGCGGCACATCAGCAGCGAAATCCACCCCCCCATGGACGAGCCGACCAGAACCTGCGGCCCCGTGGTCAACTGCTCGATCGCGGCCATGGCATCTTCGGCCCAGTCACCGATGCAGCCATCGGTAAATCCTCCGCTGCTTTCTCCATGGCCGGAATAATCCAGACGCAAAAACGCAATGCCGCTGCGCTTGGCCCACTCATGTAAATGCACGGCCTTTGTTCCGCCCATGTCCGACATGAAACCGCCCAAAAACACGACACCGGGGCCGGTTCCTTTTGTGCGGTGATAAGCGATCCGGCGTCCCTGTGGTGTGTCGATAAATTCGGTCATGGCAGCCCCCCTTTTCCGGCAATCTGCCCTAAGGTCAGAGCCGGGTCCAGCCCCGCCCACAGACATGTGTTATCAGGCGGATGCTGAAATAAATTAAGTTACCATATTGTCACGTGACAATAGAATCACATATAGTCCCCCCATGGACCAGATATTCAAAGCCCTGAACGACCCCGCCCGCCGCGCCCTGTTGGACAGTTTACGCCAACGCGACGGGCAAACCCTGAGCGAGCTGGAAGCCCAGCTGGACATGACCCGCTTCGGCGTCATGAAACACCTGAACCAGCTGGAACAGGCGCATCTGATCATCACGCGCAAACAGGGCCGGTTCAAATATCACTATCTCAATGCCCCTCCCCTTCAGGAAATGATGGACCGCTGGGTCGCGCCATTCCTGCAACCACAGGCCCGCGCACTGACCGCGCTTAAGGCCAAACTGGAAAGAGATACCAAGATGAGTAAACCCGATTTCATGATGCAAACCTTTATCCGCTGCACGCAGGATGCCCTGTGGGATGCCCTGACCGAAGCCGACCAGATGGCGGCCTATCATTTCGCCTGCACTGCGGTGCAGGGCAATGCCGCTGTGGGTCAGGCCAGCACGTTTATCCTGCCCGATGGCGCGGCCATGCTGCGGCAGGTCACAACGGAAATGGACCCTAAAACCCGCATTGCCATGACGTTTGAGCCGCTGTTCATGGGGCCGGATGCCCCTGCCAGCCATATGGTTTACCTGATCGAACCACAGGGCGACACCTGTATGTTGACGATCGAACATTACGACATCGCAGCGGGCCAGGAAGGGTTCGGCGAAGGCTGGGCACGGCTTGCGGCCTCGCTTAAATCCTACCTTGAAACCGGCACGGGCATCCGCGCCGCGATGCGCGCATAGGGGGCTGGAACATGGATCTCGCCTCTGATTTCCCCACCGAACTGGGCATCGTGACCTGCCTGATGCTATTGGCTGCAACCCTATGGATTCCTTATATTTATGGGCTAAGCACTGATCCCGCGCAACCCGAAGGGTTCACCCACCCTGCGGACCAGACCCAATTGCGCCCGTGGGTGCGCCGCGCCTTTCGCGCCCATCTGAACCTGCTGGAACAGGGCGTGCCCTTTGCCATTCTGGTGCTGATCCTTGATCGCGTCGGCGGGTTCAACACGCTGACCTATTGGACAGCCATCGCGTTTTTCTGGCTGCGCATCGCCCATGCGGCGGGCATGATCACGGGCATCGCCAGAATGCCGCTGCGCCCGATCATTTTCTGCCTTGGCTGGCTGTGTTGCCTGATCATGGGCTATGCGGTGTTCGCCGCAACTTAGGCCCCAATGACACACCCCACCTGCGGCCCCGCAGCCCCTGCTTGACAGGCGCGGGGCCGCAGGTCATTCAGACCAAACATATATAACCCGCAACCGGGCGTTCCGTGGGCGCCAAATCGACGAGGAGGACAACCATGTCCCAGATCTCACTCACCTTTCCCGATGGCAATGCGCGCAGCTATGACGCAGGCGTGACCCCTGCCCAAGTCGCCGAAAGCATATCCAAATCCCTGTCGAAAAAGGCGATTTCCGCTCAGGTAGACGGCGCGCATTTCGATTTGCAATGGCCGATCCACAAGGATGCGCAGATCGCCATTCACACCATGCAGGATGACGAACACGCGCTGGAACTGATCCGCCACGATCTGGCGCATGTCATGGCCCGCGCGGTGCAGGAATTGTATCCCGATGTTAAGGTCACCATCGGCCCGGTGCGCGATTACGGCTGGTTCTACGATTTCGACCGCGCCGAAGCATTCACCCCCGAAGACCTTGGCCAGATCGAAGCCAAGATGAAGGACATCATCAACGCCCGCGACCCCGTGCGCACCGAGGTCTGGTCCCGCGCCGATGCGATCAAACATTACGAGGACGCAGGCGAACCGTTCAAGATCGAGCTGATCAACCGCATCCCCGAAGGCGAGGATTTGCGCATGTATTGGCACGGCGACTGGCAGGATCTGTGCCGCGGTCCGCACCTGCAAACCACCGGCCAACTGCCTGCGGATGCGTTCAAACTGACCCATGTGGCCGGTGCATACTGGCTGGGCGACAGCACCCGCCCGATGCTGCAACGTATCTATGGCGTGGCGTTCAAAAACCGCAACGACCTAAAGGCCCATATGACCATGCTGGAGGAGGCCGCGAAACGTGATCACCGCCGCCTTGGCCGTGAAATGAACCTGTTTCACATGCAGGAAGAAGCCCCCGGACAGATTTTCTGGCATCCCAACGGCTGGAAAATCTATACGCAGTTGCAGGATTACATGCGCCGCCAACAGGAACGCGACGGCTATGTCGAGGTGAACACCCCACAAGTGGTTAACCGCAAACTGTGGGAGGCATCGGGCCACTGGGAAAACTATCAGGAAAATATGTTTATCGTCGAAGTGGACGAAGAACATGCCCGCGAAAAGACAGTGAACGCGCTGAAACCGATGAACTGCCCCTGCCACGTGCAGGTGTTCAATCAGGGTTTGAAATCTTACCGCGACCTGCCGCTGCGCATGGCCGAATTCGGGTCGTGCAACCGCTATGAACCGTCCGGCGCGTTGCACGGCATCATGCGGGTGCGCGGGTTCACGCAGGATGACGCGCATATTTTCTGCACCGACGACCAGATCGAATTTGAAACCGCCAAATTCATCAAATTTCTGGCCGGCATCTATGACGACCTTGGCTTCCATGACTGGACGATCAAACTGTCCACCCGCCCCGAAAAACGCATCGGGTCGGATGCCAGCTGGGACCGTGTGGAAAAGGCGCTTGGCGATGCCTGCCGCGCGGCGGGTTACGATTTCGAAATCCTGGAAGGCGAAGGTGCGTTTTACGGCCCGAAACTGGAATTCACCCTGACCGATGCCATCGGCCGCCAATGGCAATGCGGCACCTTGCAGGTGGATCCGAACCTGCCCGAACGGCTGGATGCGAATTACATCGGGCAGGATGGTGAAAAACACCGCCCCGTGATGCTGCACCGCGCGGTTTTGGGATCGTTCGAACGGTTTATCGGCATCCTGATCGAAAACAGCGCAGGCCGCTTGCCGTTCTGGCTGGCCCCGCGTCAGGTGGTGGTCGCCGCCATCGTGTCCGACGCCGATGAATATTGCACCGAAGTGGTCGCGGCGTTGCGCGCCCAAGGCATCCGCGCCGAGGCCGACCTGCGCAACGAAAAGATTAACTATAAGGTGCGTGAACATTCACTGGGCAAGGTGCCCGTGATCCTGGCCTGCGGCGGTCGCGAAGTCGAGGAACGCACGGTATCGGTGCGCCGCCTTGGTGAAAAACAGACCTCTGTTACATCTCTGGACGAGATCGTGAGCACCCTAAAGACCGAGGCAACGCCGCCCGATCTTTTGTAACAAATGCCAAAGCATAGGCACGGCCCGTCGGTGAAACACCCGGCGGGCCGTAACATTTCGCACCCGACCCCATTGAAATAAAACGATTTATCGCTCACGCGGGGCTGACACATCCTGACGGAAGCGTGAACCACGTTCCTGTGAATGGTCCGTGATGCACTGTGAAGGCTAGGGTTTAGCCACCGCAACGGATCAACCGCGGCGGACAAGTTTTAAAAATGCTTAACCCAACCTGAGGAGAAAACCACATGTCCAACACTCTGAAACTCGCCGCCATCGCAGGCGCCGTTGCAACCGCTTTGGCCGCGCCGGGCGCCCATGCTGCGGGCAAGGAAAAATGCTTTGGCGTGGCCATGGCAGGCGAAAACGGCTGCGCCGCCGGTCCCGGCACCACCTGCGCAGGCACATCCAAAGTGGATTACCAAGGCAACGCATGGTCGCTGGTTGACGCGGGCACCTGCATGGAAATCGAAGTGCCCGCCATGGCGGACGGGTCCAAGCGCATGGGCTCGCTGGAAGCACTGGATCGCGACATCCCGTCCTGATCCCTGACGTTTCGGGGTGGGCTGTTACCGGCCCGCCCCACCAAAACACCGAGGATGCCATGCCCCTGCCCAACACCGCCGGAATCGGCTATAAACCCCAGCATTACAACGACTTGATGGCCAACCCTGCGCCGGTGGAATGGCTGGAAATCCATGCCGAAAATTATATGGGGGCCGGTGGTCGCCCGCAGGCGCAACTGCGCCATTTGTCCGAACGCTTTCCCTTTTCTGTCCATGGTGTTGGCCTGTCAATCGGTGGCGAGGGGCCGCTGGATCCCGCCCATCTGGCCCGATTGAAACACCTGTGCGACACCCTGCAACCCGCCAGTTTTTCCGAACATCTGGCGTGGTCGACCCATGACAGCCACTATTTCAACGACTTGCTGCCCCTGCCCTATACAGATGCCACGCTGACCCGCGTGTGCAGCCATATTAACCAAGTTCAAGACGAATTGGGCCGTCAAATGCTGCTGGAAAACCCGTCCAGCTATCTGGCCTTTGATGAAAGCACCATTTCCGAACCTGATTTCCTGCGTCAGGTGGCGCTGCGCACGGGATGCGGTTTGTTATTGGATGTGAACAATGTGTTCGTCTCTGCCGTTAATCTCGGCTTTGATCCGGTAGCCTATATTGATGCCTTTCCCCTTGATAAGGTTGGTGAAATCCACCTTGGCGGCCATGACGAAGATACGGATGACCACGGTGCGCCACTGCTGATCGACAGTCACGGACAAGAGGTCGCAGACCCGGTTTGGGCACTGCTCACGCATGTTTTGCGCGCGACTGGCCCCCGCCCCTTGCTGATCGAATGGGATACCGATGTGCCCGAATGGCCCGTTCTGCGCCAAGAGGCCAGCCGCGCCGCCTGCGCGCTCGCCAGCGTCCAGCAGGTTCCTGCATGAAAGAAGCCAGCTTCTTAGACGCGGTTTTGCACCCCGATGCGCCGCCCCTGAACGGTCTGACAGACGGCGCAGGCCGGCCCGCGGGGCGCCGGTTTTCCGTCTATCGCAACAATGTTGCGGTGTCCCTGACAGAGGCGTTGCAAACAGGTTTCCCCGCCGTAGCCAAGGTGCTGGGAAGCGAAAATTTCAAAATGGTTGCAGCGGGTTACCTACGAAAGTCCCCCCCGAACACGCCGATCATTTCGCAATACGGGGATGGGTTTGACCGCTATCTATCGACCATTCCCCCCCTGAAAAACATGCCGTGGCTGCCGGATTTAGCGCGTCTGGAACTGGCCTTGCGCCATGCCTATCACGCCGCCGATGCGCGAATATTTTCAGCCAATATGATTGCCGCTCTGCCGCAGGAAAATTTGCCCGCGCTGCACCTGCATTTTGCTCCAGCTACGTTCTGGATCGAAACCCCCTATCCTGTCTTGTCGATCCGCGCGCAGGCATTGGGATTGCAACCCACTGAGGACACTGGGGAAATTTTGATAACACGCCCCGAGTTCGACCCCGTCGTAACTGCGCTTCCGGCGGGCAGCTTAACCTTTATGAATGCGCTGCGTGATGCCCCGTTGGGTGTCGCTATGGATCAGGCTGAACAGGGGCTGGACCTGACCGCGATCCTATCGGTTTTGCTGACCAGCGGCGCCCTGATGCAGCCAGAGGAAACCCCGTGAACACATTGATTTCCCGATATAATCGCTTGGCCCACTGGTTCTGTGGAAAGGACCAAGTGCTGGGGCTTCTGGCCCGCATGACCTTTGCCATGGTGTTGCTTCGCTATTTCTGGAATTCGGCCTTAACCAAATTGGACGGCGGGCCGATTTCCATTTCGGTGAATGCCTATGCCCAGATTTTTCCGCGCCGGATCGAAGCAGCAGGATACGATCAAACAGCCCTGCCATTCTGGACAGATATTATAGTATTTTCGGGCACTTACGCAGAATTCATATTGCCAGCCATGATCGTTCTGGGCCTGCTGACGCGGCTGTCTGCGCTTGGCATGATCGGGTTCATTGCATTGCAAACCTTAACAGACCTGTTCGGCCATGGCGCCATTTCACAGCCTGAAACCATAGGTGCCTGGCTGGACGGCACACCGGATAGCGTGATCATGGATCAGCGTTTACTTTGGTTAACATTGCTGGTCACATTGCTGATAAAAGGCGGCGGTTGGCTGTCCCTGGACCACGCGTTCAAAAATGCGCCTTGGGTTCATCAGGTTGCCCCGCAGCCAGACCCATAATCGCCCCAAGCGCCAAAAACGAGATCGGAAACATCGTAAAGGCGTTGAAACCAAAGGCGAAAAACATTCCTGCGGCTGACAATCCCATTAGGACACCGCCCCAAACCGCGCGCACTTTGACCATACCCGCGCCCGCGATCGCCAAAAGCGGCGATAGGAAACTGGCAGTGCGGATGACCTGTGGATTGGCGACCTGTTCGAACAGGCCTTCTACCTCTCCATGTTGTTGAATTAATTCAGTATATCCGAAGGAAAAGAAACCGACAAACAGGCCGATCAACCCACCGATAAGACCCAAAATCAAAGCCGCATTACGCATACTATTCCTCCTGCTGAGACACAGATAGGCATTCGAGCGGCACTAACCAAGAAGCCTGTCTTGCACGGGTTTGGTCCAGCCCAGATACAGTGTTTCACCCGTGTCAATTAAGGGGCGTTTCATCAATGTCGGGTGATCACGCAGCAAATCCAGAGGCGCACGCATACGTTCACTTTCGGTAAGATTGCGCCAGGTGGTAGAACGGCTGTTGAGCAGTGTTTCGCCAAATTCAGCGAAAGCACGCGCCAGTAATTCGGGCGGCACACCATCCGCACGGACATCCACGAACTCTGCATTACCAAGCGATTTCAAAACCTTACGGCAAGTATCGCAATTCTTAAGACCATATAATTTCATACCTGCCTCCGTTCTTGGCACTTGCATATTTAACGGGCAATCGGGGGCAGCGCACCCTGCTTTTGCTTGATTTTTACAAATGTCGTGCAATCCTTTGCTTACGTAAGGAAATCGGGCCTTGGCTTTTGACAGGACGGTTTGGCTTGATTTCGATCGAGAGTGGCCCCGCATTTCGGGCGTAGGACAAGAGAAGGAGACACGGAAATGCCCACCGGCACCGTGAAATGGTTTAACACGACCAAAGGTTATGGATTCATTGCGCCCGATGGCGGCGGCAAGGATATATTTGTGCATATTTCAGCGGTCGAACGGTCAGGGTTGACCGGGCTGGCAGACGATCAGAAGGTCGGTTACGACCTGCAAGAGGGCCGTGACGGACGCGAGATGGCGGCCGACCTGAAACTGATCTAAGCATTTGAAATAATTAGAAAGGGGCGCGCCTGTGGCCCGCCCCGCATATCGTGTTTTGCGCTGGATCAAGCCGCGGTTAGCGCCCTGTGTAGCAGCCTTTTTCGCCCACAGGGCAGATGACGCGGGCGCGGTGGATGACGCGCTTGCGAACGACCTTTTTGCGGGCAACAGGATGGACCTTGGCTTGCTGGTAGCTCATTGACTGGTTGGGCGTGCCACAGCAGATCACACCGTTCAGGGTGATAGGCTGGAGGCCGGCGGGGCAGTGGTTGGCGGAGGCCGCGTAGGAATAGACGCGCGGCTGGTCGGCCAGGGCCGGTGCGGCGAGGGCCATAAGGCCAATTCCCGCGTAAAGAGCTGATTTCAAAGACATTTTGTCCCCCGTTTAACTGATAGCAATAATCTTACACGGATTAACCTTAACAGGGTATGACAGGGCGGGAAACACATTGTTTCCCCGTCGCTGGATCAGGTCAGCAACTGCGTGATTTTCAGGCCCGCATAGGCAGATATGGCCGTGAGCGCCGCGCCCCATACCACATCCAGTGTCACCATTTGCCAATGCCAGCCTTTCAGGGTGGCGAAATTGGTGAATTCATAGGTGCCGTATGCCATGGCGCCCAGAATGGCGGCGGGGAGGAGCGCGGCGGTGGCGCTGCCTGCGTTGAGGGCGGGAACCGAGACGAAAAACAGCACCCCCGCGACGTAGAAAAGATAGAAGATCACAGCGGGGAGAATATTCAAATCTTCGCGTAAAAACAATGAGATATGGGATTCGAACACGGGGCGCATCACGGTTTTGAGCATCACGGCATCAAGGCCGAGGAACACCACGGCGGTCGCGATGTATAGGATGGCGGTTTGCATGTCGGCCCCTTTGCACGCTGCGTTAATATTTAGGGATACGATGGCGGCGCGGGGTTGGATCAAAACGCGGGTTCGGGATCGTATGATCCGGCTATGGAATCGTATGAATCGTATGTTTCAAGGGGGTTGATCCATGAAAAGACCCTGCCGCATCTGCGACAGGGTTATCCGTGGTGCAGGCGCCGCGCATTGCCGCGCAGACGGACGGGTTATTTGCAATAGGCGTGGGGGACATCGCCGCCGGAAATCACCAATTGCCCCTTGGCGTTGCGGGTGAATTTGCGCGTTTTGCCGTTGTTGGCGTATTTCCCCTTGCGGTTGAGTTTGTAGGAGGAGGCAAAATCGCGCCCTTTCCAGCGTCCTTTGTAGGATACCGCCCCTTTGGCGTTCGCGCGCGAAAACGTAATGGTCATCGGCGCACCGCCAGCCGTGCAGGTGAATGATTTTCCGCTGACAGCGGCGACCAGATCATCGCCCAGCAATTCGTCGCTGGCTGCGATTGCGCCGGATGCGAAAAGGGAAAGAAGTGCCGCGGAGATAAGAGTTTTCGATGTGGTTTTCATTCCGGGTCGGTTCCTTATTACATTTGCTTAATACAGTGCTTAGGCGTTGAACATAGCGGACTGCCACGTGGCAGATCAACCTGTGACTGGAACGGTGGTTACGGCTGCCCGCGATGGAACGGTCCGGTCGGGCGTTACGGGGCGGACGGGTCAGGCCACTGCCTGACCAGGGGGTGCGGAACGCGTCCGCCCATGCGGCGTGAGGAGCGGTCGCGGACTTGCCCCAGAATATTCACCATTTAGGAGTACAGTTAACAGGTCAACCGTCCGAGCTGGAACTTATCTCATGCACTGCTTTAGACGGCTTGTGTTCAAATTCTTCGATAAAGTGCGGAAGCGATCTAACCTCACGAAAGACAGCCCAAGTTCTTGCAGCTTCATGGTCAACCCCGTCCTCGATTGCAGCACGCGTCAGCTGTTGAAGGTTCTCATACTCTTTTTTCACACAAGCTAGTGCAAGAGCAAGTGTCGGAGAAACGATGGACCAATCTCTAGACTTGAGCACTGCTTCAATTTCATTTTCGCGCTCAGTTTCGTCAATTTCACTTTCGAAAAGATAACTAAGAGCCTTGTTAATTGTCATATAGGCCGAAATTTTATCTGACGGACGCTGTTTGGAACTAAGAGAAAAGTTACAGATATGCCTACAAGATTTGGTGAGATCATATTCAAGAAACTCATGTGATGCAGATAGCATATGTTCATGAGCCTTCTCTAATTCGCTGGATTTTAGTTTTTGCCAAAGAATATGCAATGTAAAATAACCCATACGGAAAATATTTGATGTCGCGTTTCTAATATATTTTGGATCGACTGAAACCCGGCTACCTTTCTCAGGAAGGTCACTATTTTTCCAGCCTTGTTCCCGGCAGATCCGGAGATAGCGATCGTTTACCACGCCGCCAGCGTGCGTCAAAAGATGCCGCCTTTGGCAAACTTCAACAAAATCACGGATTAGCTCTGTATCACTTGTTAAGTTTACGCCAAACTTTCCTTCTAACCATTTTATCAATTCGATATGACTTTTCTCGTGCAGCAATGCTTCAACTTTTGAATCCAGCAAAAAGTCTTTCGCCTCAGCCAAATCCGAAAAACACTCCAAATCTGCCAAACGAATTGTTTCATCGGCCCCAAGGACAGCGCTTGGCTTCTCCCTGCAAACAAGTCTTAAAAGCGTTCCAAGAAATGCTTCGTATTCCGATACAAGCGCACCCAAGGAAGCGCGCTGCAAAACCAAAGCAGCATTAATGGATACAAAAGACTTCGTTAGGGCCCGTGGTAGAAAAGAAACGGATTCAAGGGGAATCAAGCATGTTTCCACTTTTGTTTCACCATCGTCTTTGGCATCAACAACCTCACCTATCTCCCGCAAATGATCTATTAGGTGTTGTGAGCTCTTTTTGCTTTCTCTGGCTAAAACCTCTTGTGTCATGGCGGGTACAAACTGAAAAAATGCAACTGCGGTTTTTACCCAGCTCCCCGAAAGATCGCCAAAACCGCGATAAGAACATTCAGTTTCTTCATTATTTTCAGTAGCATCAGCGTCTTTCGATGCTTCGTCTAAATCTTCTTCACCAGCCAATCGAATGGATTGTGTTTCGTCCGAATACGTTACTAGCTCTACTTTCATGTACTTTTCACTCATTTAACCATCTCCATAAACTCCCGCCACTCTCTTTTGCTCATGCCGGAGTTTTCGGGACTCACGTCCTCCCCTTTCAGCATGCGTTTTACGCAATCGACCATTTGGGCGGACATGGTGACGGAGCCGAGGCGGTAATCCTCGAACGCCTTATACGCGTGTGGCACCCAGTCGGCGACGATGTTGCAGATGGCATCGGCGTAGACGCGGATTTCGTATTGGGCGTGGGCGTCGGCGCGCAGGCGGAGGAAGTGGAGGAGGTTGTGCAGGTCCACCTTCCAATACCATTGGGTGTAGATATTGGCGGGGAGGTTCATGCGCGCCAGTTCGCGCGCGAGCCCCTGTTGGCCGTCCTCGGAAATCATGGATTCATAGTGGTCATAGGCGCGGTTGGCGTCGGATTTGAGAATGTCGAGGACGCGGGCGGCCTCTTCTCCCTCCAACACTTCGCCGCGGCCCTGATTGTTGATCACGGATTGCGCGTTCAGGGCATCGGCGGCGGGAATGTAGAATTCGCGATCCAGGATCGAGTAGCGGGCCGAGTATTCGTTGACGTTGGCGGTGCGGTGGCGGATCCATTGGCGGGCCACGAACACCGGCAGTTTGACGTGGAGTTTGATTTCGCACATTTCAAACGGGGTGGAGTGCCAGTGGCGCATCAGGTAGCGAATGAGGCCTTCGTCGTTTTGCACGGATTTGGTGCCTTTGCCGTAGGACACGCGGGCGGCCTGACAGATGGCGGGGTCGTCGCCCATATAGTCGATCACGCGGACAAAGCCGTGATCCAGCACGGGATGCGCGGTATAAAGGTGTTGTTCGATGCCCGGCGATGTGGCGCGCAGGGTTTGGGTGGGGGCGCTGCGTTGCGCGTCGATTTCGGCCTGCTGTTCGGGGGAAATGGGCATTTGGGAACCTTTCTGCGGCGGTCTGGTGCGAGGGGCGAGTCGGGCGCGACTATATCTTGCGGATGTGTGTGGACGAACATCTATATGCGGGGAATGTTCACGGGGCAACAGATGGGGTGCAAAATAGCATCAAGGTGCTATCTGGCGTTGACTTTTGAGGGGGTTGCGCGGATTTTTGTCAAAACCTTTATTATAACGGGGCAGGCAGCAGTGAAACGGGCAGTTTTTGCAGTGATGGTAACGGGTGCGTTGAGCGCATGTGGCGGCGATGGCACCAACCCGTTTGACGATCCGGTGGAAGTGACAGAACCGACCACGGGGGAGACCGAGGAGGTTTCGACCCTGGACCCGAACGTGCGCGAGGACAGCCGGTTTCTGTTTGATCCTGAAAACAAGCTGACGATGAATGCTGTTTCCTATGATGCGACGGCGAATGAACTGGTGATCAACAACCTGCCATTTGACGGACCTGACCAACGTTATACGGCTTATGGGTCGCGCAACGGGGCGGATTTTTATGCCAGCCAGAAAACCCAGACAACAGGCCAGATCCAGCATTATGCGGTTTATGTCGCCTCGGGTGATATGCAGGCATTTGCCGCGGCGGGTGCGGAGTGGAATGATTTCGGCTTTGGCGGGGCCAATGTTCGGCGCAACGATTTTGCGCTGCCGGGCGGCGTTGGCGAATATGTTTACCTTGGCACCTATGCCGGTGTGCGCACCTATAGTGATCGCGGCGGGCTGGATCTGGTGACGGGCGATACACGGTTGCTGCTGGATATTCTGGATTTCGATCCCGATGGCGGGGTGCAGGGCGCGATCACCGGCAGGGTGACCAACCGCGTGCGCACGCGCCCGGGTGGCCCTGCGGTGCTGGCCAACCTGCCGACGCTGTATTTGCAGACCGTGACGTTCAATTCCGACGACGGCACGTTTGAAGGCGGCATCGCAACGACATATGATTTTGACGGAGTCGTGCGCGAAGATGGCACTTATGACGGCATGATTGGTGGGGCAGCTGGTGAAAATCTGGGTGTGGCCAGCGTGATCGAAGGCACAGCAGAAATGCAGCAGGTCACCTATGATGTGGTGACATGGACCAACACCGAAGTGGTTGCAGTGACCGACCCTGTCACCGGCATCACCTATAATACCAGCGTGACCACAACCGGCGTGGAAAGCGGGTTGGAGCAGTTCGGGTCTGACAACCTGCAAACACTGGTGGAATCGGGGCAACCTGTGGGGCATCTTTCGGCCAATACCGGCGGCATTCCGGCAGGTGCGTCGACCGAAACCGAAACCGAAACCATCACCATCACCAGCGATTTTGATGCGCGTGAACTGGGCGTGATCGTGACCGATCAGGTGGTTCCAACACCTTGACAGTCAGGCGAACGGGGCAAAACGGGCCCCTTTGGCGGGGGAGACCGGTGGTGAGGTCGACGAGTATGACGCAGATCGCTGGGCGGAGCAGAGGAATCCTGTGCCAATGGGCCGTGGCGTTTTCCATTGCCATGAGCCTTGCCACTGCCCCGTCCGCGCAAGCGCAAGAGGTGCGCCTGTCGCCAAAAGAGGCGCGGGTGTTTGCCGCGCAACTGGGAAAAAACGGACAGTTTCGTGCGATGCGCGAGGTGGCGCTGGGGCTGTTAAAGGCCGACCCCAAGGATTTTGCCGCGCTGTTGTTGTTGTCGCGGGCGCAGTCGGAACTGGGCCAACACGGGGCGGCCATTCGCAATGGCAAACGGGCCTGGGCGGTGGCGGATGATGACACGCAGCGCTTTGCCGCTTCTTATGCGGTGGCGCAGGGGTTGAACGCCGACAAACGCCTGACCGAGGGGCAGTTCTGGCTGCGCCGCGCCGCGCAATATGCCCCCGACGAGCGGCTGGGCGAGGTGGCGCAATCGGAATTCCAGAAAATGCGCCGCCGCAACCCCTTGCAGGTGGAATTGCGGTTCAGCGCCCAACCCAGCAACAATGTGAACAACGGCACCCGCGAGGCATGGTCCCCCGACGGGATCGGGCTGGTGTTCGTGCCCACGGGCGGGTTGTTGCCGCTGTCGGGCACGGAAATCGCCAGCGGTGTGACGCTGAATTACACATTGGCCGAGGGCGCCAAAAGCCGCACACGGCTGGGGTTTGAATTGGATCACCGCACCTATGCCCTGTCCAGCGAGGCAAAGCGGACCGCGCCGGGGGTGCGGGGGGATGATTTCGCATTCACGTCTGCCACTTTGCGGTTGCGGCGCGATCAGGCGGTGAGCGACAAAACCGTTTTGAATTATGGCGTTAGCGCGGGGCGGCTGTGGTATGGTGGCGACCCCCTGTCGGATTTCGCAAGGTTGGAGGCAGGCGCGCTGCACCGGCTGGGCACGGCGGATAGCCTGCAAATCATTGCCTCTGCCGAGGCGCATAACGGCCATGACCGGCGGCGCGATTCACAGATGTGGCAGCTCACAGGCGTCTGGCATCACAAGCTGGGCAATGGTGACCGGCTGCAAATGTCGCTGGGCGGATTGGTGTCGCAATCGGATGATGTGACCATGGATTACCGGCAGGTGCAGGCCGGAATCAGCTATCGCAAGGCCAAACCGCTGGCCGGTATGGGGCTGGAATTCGGGCTGAATATCAGCCACCGCCGCCATGATGTTTTTGCCTTTTCCGCAGACGGCCAGACGGGTGGCGAGGCGCGGGCGCATATCGCGGCGCGGTTGGAAAATCTGGATTACTACGGGTTTGTGCCGGTTTTGAAACTGGAGGCCGCCAAACGCACATCGAATATTCCGCTGTATGAAAGCGAATCATTGGGCCTGTCGCTGGGGGTGCGTTCGGCGTTTTGATCGCGCGACGTGAAAGCGGCGGCGAAGGGTCGACAGACCCGCGCCGCGCACTATTGTCCGCCCCAGGACAAAGGAGAGCCAGCGATGAAAATCAAATATCTGCACACAATGGTGCGCGTCAAAGATTTGGAAGCAACCATGGCGTTTTTCGCGCTACTGGGGCTAAAGGAAACCCGCCGGATGGACAGCGAGGCGGGACGGTTTTCCCTTATTTTTATGGCCGCAGAGGGGCAAGAGGAATGCCCTGTGGAGCTGACCTATAACTGGGATGGCGATGATGAACTGCCTTCGGATTCGCGCCATTTCGGGCATCTGGCCTATGAGGTAGAGGACATTTACGCGATCTGCGCCCATTTGCAGGCCAACGGGGTGGTGATCAACCGCCCGCCGCGTGACGGGCGTATGGCCTTTGTGCGCTCGCCTGATAATATTTCAGTGGAATTGTTGCAAATGGGCGATGCGTTGGAACCTGCGGAACCATGGGCCAGCATGGAGAGCACCGGCCACTGGTAGGGCGCGCATCATCATAGGCAAAGCGAAGGCGCGAGCGGGAGAACCGCCGCGCCTATTTCGCATCCGCCCCGACGGCACAGGCCGTGGGATGGGTCAGTAGATATAGCGGATCTGGTCGGTCCAATAGCGTTCGACCCGACGCAGGGAGGATGCGATTTCTTCGATCCCGTCGGGGCCAAGCACGCCCTTGGATTGCAACCCTTCGGCGTGGCGGGCGAACAGCCCCCCGACCACATCGCGGATATGGCGGCCCTTTTCCGTCAGGCGCACCCGCACCGAGCGGCGGTCGATTTCGCAGCGTTGATGGTGCATATAGCCGGATTCAACCAGTTTTTTCAGGTTATAGCTGACATTGCTGCCCT
This sequence comes from Paracoccaceae bacterium, assembly GCA_050633465.1. GTDB lineage: Bacteria > Pseudomonadota > Alphaproteobacteria > Rhodobacterales > Rhodobacteraceae > UBA3069. The sequence continues at coordinate 489,163 of JBOEGO010000002.1, forward strand.
GATAATAGCCACGCGATTTAAGTTCGCCTGCCGTTACCTCGTGTTCGCCGATGTTGAACAGCAACAGCGCCTGCACCGCGTTGATTTCCAACACGCCAACGCGTTCGAATTCGTCCTTGATCACGTCCAGCAACAGGCGGTGCAGCCGTTCCACCAGTGCCAGCGCGTCCAGATAGCCGGTCATGAAGCTACCGTCTTCGGTGCTTAGGCCGGTCATCGGGGGCTTTGGCCCCGGAGTGCTGTGAATGCTCATTTATCTCTCCGTGCGTGTCGTATCGGATTTGGACACTGAGGGATAAAGACCAATAATCGGTTAAACCGAACCAAGTGCTGATAAAATTTGAATGATTTTAGTTTTGGCCGGGCTTGCGCCCTATGGCGCGCCGACCATCACGCGGATTTCGGTGATCAGCGCGGCCAATGCGGCGGGGGGCGTGGTTTGGCCCGACACCCATTGGTATAGATCCTGATCGTTTTCATCCAGCAGTTGTTCGTATCTGTCCAGCTGGGCATCGGTCATCGCGGCCATGCGTTCGGCGGCAAAACGCGACAGGATGATATCCATTTCCTTGATCCCGCGCCGCATAGACCGCATGGACAGGCGTTTCAGGCGGGTTTCGCGGGGTTCGGCGGGCATGGTCATGGGCATATTCCAGGTGCTGGCAACGGGTGGGGCGGCGCGCGGGATACGCGCCGCGCATGCCCTGCCCTATCCTTCCTTCAGGGTCTGGCGCAACTTCTTTTCCAGCCGTGCCAGCCGGTCCGAGGCCGCCGCAAGCCCGGTTTTCACATCGCGGATTTCCAGCAGCAGGTCGTTGATATCGGTCGGGATCAGGCTGTCATCGCCGGGCGCGGCCACGCCTTCGCCTTCGCCGTTCAGCAGCCACATCAGCGAAACATTCAACAGCCCCGCCATCATGGACAGCCGGTTGGCGCGCGGTTCGGACAGGTCTGATTCCCAATCCAGCACGGTGGCGTGTTTCACCCCCAGCCGTTTCGCCAGCTTTTTCGAACTGAGTCCCGCCGCGTCACGCGCCGCCGCGATCCGGTCGCCAAGGGTGGCAACATCGCCGCCATACCAGTCATCCGCGTCGTTGCCCGTGTCAATCGCAACGATTTCGGGGCTGTCACCGCCCATTTCGGTATCATTATCGGCCATCATCAATCCTTTCGCGGTCTTGCCGCTTGAACGGGGTCACGGGCAAGCCTAGAAGAAGGCGCTGCCAGATTCAAACCGGAGCCCGACAATATGGCCTTTCTTTCCGACACTTTATCCCGTGTGAAACCGTCGCCCACCATTGCCGTGTCCAATCTGGCGATGGAGTTGAAGGCGCAGGGGCGCGATATTATCAGCCTGGGCGCGGGGGAACCCGATTTCGACACGCCGGACAACATCCGCGCGGCAGGGATTGCGGCGATCAATGCGGGCAAGACGCGATATACTGCGGTTGATGGCATCCCCGAGCTGAAACAGGCCATTTGTGCCAAGTTCAGCCGCGACAATGATCTGCAATACACCCCTGCGCAGGTCACCGTGGGCACGGGCGGCAAACAGGTGTTGTATAATGCGTTGATGGCGACGCTGAACCCCGGTGACGAGGTGGTGATCCCCGCGCCCTATTGGGTCAGCTACCCCGATATGGTGTTGCTGGCCGGTGGCACCCCCGTTGCGGTGGCCGCCACGCTGGACAATGCGTTCAAGATCACAGCCGAGCAGCTAGAGGCGGCGATCACGCCGAAAACCAAGTGGTTCCTGTTCAATTCGCCTTCGAACCCGACCGGAGCGGGCTATTCATGGGATGAGCTGAAGGCGCTGACCGATGTGTTGTTGCGCCACCCGCATGTCCATGTGTTGACCGATGATATGTATGAATTGCTGGCCTATGATGATTTCAAATTCTGCACGCCTGCGCAGGTGGAACCGCGCCTGTATGACCGCACCCTGACCGTGAACGGGGTATCCAAGGCCTATGCCATGACCGGCTGGCGCATTGGATATGCGGCCGGGCCAGAGGAATTGATCAAGGCCATTCGCAAGGTGCAGTCGCAATCCACATCGAACCCCTGTTCGATCAGCCAGTGGGCCGCCGTAGAGGCATTGAACGGGCCGCAGGATTTCATCGCGCCGCATAATGCGATGTTCACGCGGCGCCGCGATCTGGTGGTCGATGCCTTGAACGCGATCGAGGGCATCACCTGCCCCCGCCCCGAGGGCGCGTTTTACGTTTACCCGTCGATCAAGGGGTTGATTGGCAAATCCACGCCCGATGGTGTGGTGATGGAAAATGACGAGGTATTCGCCACGCAATTGCTGGAGCAGACCGGCGTGGCCGTGGTGTTTGGCGCGGCCTTTGGCCTGTCGCCGAATTTTCGCATCAGCTATGCCACATCGGACGAGGCATTGGCCGAGGCCTGCCGCCGGATTGCGGCATTTTGCGCCGGATTGCAGTAGAATAAGGTGACGTAATGGGCCGATGCGTAAGGGGCGGACTTGACGGCCCTGCCCTGCGCCGTCACCATGTTACAAAGGGGACTATGATATGAGTGAATTGCCGGACTATTATTTCCGTGTGCGTGACAACGGGGCGTTTGTGTTTCGTGTCGACACGGAAAACCGGCATCGCCGTATTGAAATGGACCAGATTGCGGTGGTCAACATCCGCAATGGTGAAATCAAACCCCAAGGGGATCGCAAGTTATCAAACGAGGATCTGAAGGTCATTCAGGAGTGGATGACGGACCGGATCGCGCTGTTGGGCCATCGCGATATCGACGATATCCACCGTGCGGTGGATTATCTGAACACCACCACCCATTGGGCGCAAAGCCGCGCCACGGATGAACAGCTGGATGCGGTCACTGATGCGCTGTTGCTGGCGATGCATGATTTGCGCAGTGTTCTGGTGCGCAAAAAGGCCGACCGGATGCTGGCGGCCGCTGCGAAAGAAGCGGGCGAATAGGGTTTCGCGGTTTTCGGGATGTGTTTTGTTGCATGAGGGCCTGCCCCGCCGGATTGGTGGGTAGGAGAGGCCTGCCCCACTGGATAGGTGTGTAGGAGGGGCCAGCCCCTCCGGGTGAAATCAGGGATTTCCCCCTCCTCCCCGGAGTGTATTTGCCAAGAAAAAGCAGCGGTGGGCGGAGAGGGTTTTGCCCTGATTTCGGGGCCATCGGTTTTCGGGGGGCCGCTTATCCCCGGCCATCGGGTTGATGCGGGCGCGGTTTGGAGCCGCGGTGGTTGGCCGCAAGCCGTTCTGCCAGCCCCGTTGCATAGGCGGATTTGCGGTGCGAGATGCCAATCACGCGCGTCCCCGCCAAGGCGTCGCGCAGGGGCAGCACCACGATATCGTCACGATGATCACCATGCGAGCGTGGCACAAAGGCGATGCCAAGCCCGGCCGCGATCAGATCCAGCAATTGCTGGTCATTCGTGGCCTGTGCCGCCGCTGTGGCCCTGAGCGGTGCCAGTTCCATCTGGTCGGCATTGGGGCAATAGGGCCGGTGGATCAGTGGCTGGTTCTGGATATCGCGCAGGGTTAGCCCGTCGGGTTGCGCCGCAAGCGGGTGAAAGCGGGGCAATGCGATGCAGAACGGCTCTTGTGTCAGGGGGATAAAGCGGTGGCTGTCGGGCAGGCATTGGTCTGACAGATAGGCCAGGTCGCTTTGATCCGGGTCATTGGTAAAGCTGAGGCTCAGGTCGGGCGTATCGCGGCACAGCCGGTTCAGCCCTGCTGTGATCCCCTGCATCAACATATCCGGTGCGCAATGGACCCGCAGTATTTGTCGGGGTTGTTGGGTCAGTCGCGTTTCAAGCGTCGCCAGATGCGCCACGCTGTCGACGACATCGTGATACAGCCGGATGGCCAGCGGCGTTGGTTTCAAGCCGGATTTCGCGCGGCGGAACAGTGCTGTGCCCAGTTTGTTTTCCAGTTTCTGGATCGCGGCGGACACTGTGGGTTGGCTGACATCATTGACGCGGGCCGCCTGACTGAAGGTGCCGGTTTCGAATGCGGTGGTAAAGTAGCGCAATGTGGTGAGTTCTATCATAGTCGATGACTATATCAAACATAGATGGGATAGCAATTTCCGATTTCAAACAAGGGTGGCACTGTGGCTGTATTGAAACCAGAAGGGGCCAAGTGCCATGCAGATAACACCCGTAAACGCAGACAAGACCGTGATTGGTCAGGTGCTGGCCAAATTCGCCGCTGGCGATCCGTCGATGTTGGGCTTGATGGCCGAAAACATTGATTTTCGCATTGATCATTTTCGCGACGAGGCAGACACCGACTGGCAGCAGGCGGGCACGCGCGATGCCTTGGTTTCCCTGTTGGGGCGATTGGCCGAGGAGGTATTTCCGCAGGGCACCGAGGGGCTGGGGATTGATTGTTTTGAATTGGGGGCGGGTTGGTATCTGACCTGTTTCAACCAGCGGTTTTTCTATGGGCTGCGTCAGCGCGAGGTCACAAGCCTGACCTATATCATATCGCATGAGGCGGATGGTTTGCTGGATTATTTCCGCGAGACAGTGACCAATATTGTGGACGCGCCCTAGGGGGGGGCGGGGGTCCGCTGGGGTATGGATCGGGCGGGGTATGGATCAGGTGGCGGGGATCTGTTTCACCGCGACGGACCAGAACCGCCACATCATCAGCACGGCGGCGGCCGTCAGGCCGATGGCAAGGCCAATCCAGACGCCGATGCCCTGCCAATCCAGCACAAAGCCAAGGATATAGGCCGAGGTCAGCCCGATCCCCCAGTATGACAGCCCCGCGATCAGCATGGGGATGCGGGTGTCCTGCACCCCGCGCAGCAGGCCCAGCGCGATCACCTGTGCCGCATCGACCAGTTGGAACAGCGCCGCCGCCGCCAGCAGCCCCGTGCCCAGCGCGATCACCGCGCTGCGTGCGGGGTCATCGGGTGACAGGAACGCGCCGATCAGGGTTTGCGGTGCCAGCAGAAAGGTTGCGGCCATCAGCAGTGACAGCGCCAGCGACAGCGCAATCACCACCCGCGCTCCGCGTTTCAGGCCGAATGCATCCTGGCGCCCCAGTGCCTGACCCGCACGGATTGTGGCCGCATTGGACAGGCCCAGATGCACCATGAATGTCATCGAGGCAATTTGCATCGCGATGCCATGCGCCGCCAGTGGCACGGTGCCCAGCCAGCCCATCATGACCGATGAGGCGGCGAACAGCCCCACCTCGGCCAGGTTGGTGATACCGATGGGCCAGCCCAGGCGGAACACAGCGCCGATCGCCTGCCAGTCGGGGCGCCAGATGCGTTGGAACATGGCGTGTTCGGGGGTGACCCGCATCACATACCAGACCAGCAGCACCAGCGAAAACAGCGCCCCGAGCAGGCTGGTGATGGCCGCACCGCGGATGCCCATTTCGGGGGCGCCCCAGTTGCCGAAAATCAGCGCATAGTTCAGCACCGCGTTCAGGGCCAGCCCGGCAAGGGTGATCAGCAGCACAACGCGGGTGCGTTCCAGCGCCGCAAGGTAGGATTTCAGCACCATCACCAGCAGCGCGGGAAAGATCGACCAGCCAATGATGGTCAGGTATTGCCCTGCCAGTTCGGCGATATCGGGGTTTTGGCCCAGCGCGATCAGGATCGGGGTGGCGAACAGGAATACCGGCATGGCCAGCAGGCCAAATCCGGTGGCCAGCCACATGCCCATACGGGTGACGCGGCGCACCCGTTGCAGATCGCCTGCGGCTTCGGCTTTGGCGACCATGGGCATGACGGCAAAGGCAAATCCCGATCCGACGATGAACAGCACAAAGAACATGGTGCCTGCCAGCACCTCGGCGGCCAGTTCGTCAACGCCATACCAGCCCAGCATGACCGCATCGACCAGATTGATGGAAAACTGCGCGACGTGGCTGCCGACCAGTGGCAGGCCCAGAATCAGGATCGCCCTGAGGTGGGATTTGGGTGACGGCGCGTTTTCCATGGGCCAATCGGTAGGGTTTTGTGCGGGCGGGTGCAAGCCCGTGGTTTTGCGGGTCGTGTTACAGGGCCGCCAGCACCAGTTGCAGTGCCAGAATGGCGATGATCAGCCCGGCGGCCAGTTCGATCAGTGCCTGAAGCCGCGCCGCGCCTGTGCCCGGAGCCAGCCGTTTCAGCGTGGTTTCGCGCAGGGTAACGGCGGCAATGGCCACGGCTACGGTGACCGATGCGGTGCCCAGCCCCATCACAAACACCGATGCGATGCCAACCAGCGGAATGCCCATGGCGAATGTCAGGATCAGCACGAACAGCGCTCCGGTGCAGGGGCGGATCGCCACCGCCCCGATCAGGATCAGCGCATCGCGCAGGCTGTGGACGGCGGCGGCCTGTTCCGGTGTCGGACCATGGGCATGGCCGCAGCCGCAGGTGTCGTCGTGGTGGTGGTGATCGTGGTGCTGGTCGTGATGGTGATTGTGATCGTGATCATGGGCAAGGTCATGGGCATGGTTGTGGGCAGGGTTGTGGGCATGGTTGTGGGCAAGGTCATGGGCAGGGTTGTGGGCATGGTTGTGGGCAAGGTCATGGGCATGGTTGTGGGAATCGCCGCGGGAATCGCCATGGGAAACGCTGTGGCGATCAGCGGCCAGCACCCTGCCCTGCCACAACCGCCACATGCCCCGCGCACCACGCAGTGCCAGCCACAGCCCGACCAGCCCGACGGCGGCATATGATGCAGGCGCCAGCAGGGTTTCGGCCGTGCCGGTCAGCCGTTCGCGTGACCAGTTCAGCAGTAGCCCCCCCGCGCCCACCAGCAATACCGCACTGGCCGACTGCCCCAACGATGACAGCAGTGCCAGCACCGACAGGCGCAGCACCGGAACGCGCCGTCCCATGCCATAGCCACCGATCAACAGCTTGCCATGGCCCGGCCCCGCCGCGTGAAAGAACCCATAGGCGAAACACAGCCCCAGCAACCCCGCCAGCGCCCCGCCATCACCGCGTTTGATCGCCCGCAGAGGGTCGGCCATGGCGCGTTGCACATCGCGCTGCCCTTCCGCCGCCCAATCCGACAGCCGCGCGCTGCCGCCGCCCAGCCACAGCCATGCGGCCAGCGCCAGAACAGCGGCGAACAAGGCGACCAGCGCAATGGCGCTGCCTGAGGGGCGGGTTTTCATGGCGCGCATGTCACTGGCTTTCGAATATCACTGGCACCGGACCTGCACGGTATCGGCAAAGGCATCGCCAACCTCGGGGTAGTCATCAGGATCGGCGGGCATGGTTTTCAGCGCCTCGGCGACGCGGGCCTGTGCGGCGTCGATATCGGCCTTTTGCACCTGCACGGCGCAGCCCTCGGGGGCGGTGACCCCGCCGGTCAGATCATAGGCCGTATAAAACGTGGGATCATAGGCGCGCAGCACCAGTTGATCCACCGGCTGTGGCAGGGTCCGCAGGTGGCGCGTGGTGATGCGCCCCTTGTCGAATGCGACGCCCATCGGCGTTGGCCCCGACAGATCCAGCGCGCCCCCTGCCGGGAGGCTGGCATATAGATCACCCATATAACCATCGACCCACTGCATATCGAACCCGTCCAGTTGGGCCAGTTCGGCCTTGGTCAGTTTGCCGTCATAGTCGCCGTCCAGTTGTTTATCCTCGAGCAGGAGCAGGGAATAGAGGTCGTCATAGGCCCATGTGACCTCGACCCCGGTGATCTGGCCAGAGGCATTGGTGACCAGCCGCAAAGTGGTATCCACAAAAATATGCGGATGCGACAGGGCCGCAAACGGCGAAAGGGCAAGCGCAAGAGCGCAGATCAGGGTGCGAAACATGGCCATAGGAATACCCCCCGCCGCAGCGCCATAAAAGAGGCAATGCGCAGCCAGCCCCGACACAGCTGAAAACCAGCAAGGCCTTGCCGATCCAGTTCACTGCGCCCGCTGCACTGCGGCGTGACAGGCGGCACAGAATCGCGCCAAAGTCGCACAGCGGAGCAAAGCAAAATCAAATTCCGCACTGCAAAACGACTGGTGAGATCTGGGAGGATTCCAATGAAAGACATTTTCAAACCCGCAGCTGCGGGCATGGCTGCGCTGTGCCTGATGACAACACCCGCATGGGCCGAAAGCCACAGCCATGATGATGGCCAGGGCAAGGACATGGCGTGGACCGAGTCAAAATATGGCCCCGATGACGAAATCGGCGCGGCCAACCTGCTGACCCCCGAACTGGCGAAAAAAGCCGCGGGTCTGGTCACCACCGGCAAAACCTATTCGCTGGGCATCGTGCTGGACAGCGAAACCCCCGCATTCGCCCCGCGCAGCATGTCGGTTTCGATCCTGCAACCCGGTCAGGTCAATAATTCCGGGCTGGGGCACACCCATACCACCTATAACGACGATATTTTCATGGGCTGGCTGGGGATCGGTAGCCAGATTGACGGGCTGGGCCATATCGGCGTGGACCACACCTATTACAACGGGTTCCAAGGGTCGGAATTTGTGATGGCCGACGGGATGACCAAACTGGGCATCGAAAAGGTGCCGCCCATGGTGACGCGCGGTGTCATGCTGGATATGGCGAAATTCCACGGCAAGGATATGCTGGAGGAGGGCACCGCCTATACCCGCGAAGACATCATGGCAGCGGCAGAGCAACAGGGCGTGACCTTTGAACAGGGTGATGTGGTGCTGTTCCACTCTGGCTGGCTGAACCTGCTGGAGGAAGGCGGCGACCGCACCCGCTATGGCTCGGTCGAACCGGGGCTGGGCAAAACCGGCGCTGAATTCCTGATCGAACAGGGCGTTGTGGCCGTTGGTGGCGACACATGGGGGCTGGAAGCCGTGCCATTCGAAGAAGGCGTTGGCATTTTCGAAATCCACCAGATGCTGCTGGCCCATAACGGAATTTATATTCTGGAAAACATGGACACCCGCGCATTGGCCAAGGACGGCGTGCATGAATTCATGTTCGTGCTGGGTCAGGCCAAAGTGCGCGGCGCGGTGCAGATGATCATCAACCCCGTCGCGATCCGGTAATTGCCAAAAAACCAATGGTGCGGGCGCTGGCGCGCCCGCGCTGTATTCTTTTCGCGCAAGCGCGACGGGGGCGTTGCCCCCAAGCCCGAAAGGCTAGCCTTTCGCACTTTCCCCCAGAGTATTTTTACCAAGAAAAAGCAGACGCGGCCCTGGCTTTTTCTTGGCAGCAATACTCCCGCCGGAGGCATCCAACACCCACAGCGCAAACCGGAATATGCGGTCAAAGCGTTGCCTGTCCGCATATTCCGGAAACCTGTGCGGCGCAGCCGCCCTGCCGGGTTACGCCCTGCGATGGTCGGGATGCAGGGCGGTGCCAAGGATATGATCGGCGCGGTGGATGACATGCCCTGCCCCGCCCACGATCAGCGGGTCGGGCGCATGGGCGATATGCAGGTCCTTGTCCGGGTAATCCAGCGAGTTCAGGAAGTGCAACATGCAGTTCAGGCGCGCTCGTTTTTTGTCGTTGGATTTGACCACGGTCCATGGGGCATCGGCGGTATCGGTGTAGAAAAACATCGCCTCTTTGGCTTCGGTGTAGTCCTCCCATTTATCCAGCGAGGCCTTGTCGATGGGGGACAGTTTCCATTGTTTCAACGGGTCGGTTTCGCGGGATTTGAACCGTGTCCGCTGTTCTTCTTGGGTGACGGAAAACCAGTATTTGTAGAAATTGATGCCCGAGCGCACCAGCATCCGTTCCAGATCGGGGGTTTGGCGCATGAATTCCAGGTAATCATTGGGTTCGCAGAACCCCATCACCCGTTCGACCCCGGCGCGGTTATACCACGAGCGGTCATAGAGCACGATTTCGCCTGCTGTGGGCAGGTGATTGATATAGCGTTGAAAATACCATTGGCCGCGTTCCTCGTCCGAGGGTTTGTTCAGGGCGACCACGCGGGCATGGCGCGGGTTCAGGTGTTCGGTGAACCGTTTGATGGTGCCGCCCTTGCCTGCCGCATCGCGCCCTTCGAACAGCAGCACGAATTTCTGGCCGGTTTCCTGCGCCCAGTGCTGCACCTTGAGCAATTCGGACTGGATTTTGGCCTTTTGCGATTCATAGCTGCGGCGCGACAGTTTGGTGTCATAGGGGTATGCGCCGGTTTCAAAGGCGCGGCGGATTTCATCCGGTGTGGGATGGGGTTTGTGCGGGGTTGGTTTTCGGGTTGGGACCGGCGCGGGTTCTGCGGTGATCGCGCCATTAACGGGCGATGATGCAGGCGCGGTTCTGGCCTCGGGTGGATTGATTTCAGCTGGTTTGGGGGTTTGCGGTGCAACCATGGGGATTCCTTTGCCGGGTTTCGTTTCGTCGTCACCAGAGTGTCACAAAACGCAACGGCACGCTTTGACCCGAGTCAAATTCGCGTCACTCTGTTATTTGTAAATTGAGGGAGAGGAGCCCCGCCATGCTAAGCCACCACATCGAATTGAACGGGCAGCCGTTTCATTACCGCGCATGGGGGCATGCGGGCGCGCCTGTCATGTTGTTCCTGCACGGGTTTCCAGAATATTCCGGCGCGTGGAACGCTGTGGCCAGCCGCATGGCCGATCAATACCACTGCATCGCGCCCGACCAGCGCGGATACGGGCAAAGCTGGGCCCCTGCGGATCTGGGCGAATACAGCGCGGGCAAGCTGGCGGGGGATATGGCCGCGCTGGTCGAGCATATCAGCCCCGATGCACCCGTCATTCTGGTGGGGCACGACTGGGGCGCATCCGTGGCCTATGCACTGGCGTTTTCCCGCCCCGATCTGGTGGCGCGGCTGGTGATCATGAACGGGGTGCATCCCTGGTGTTTCCAGCGCGAGCTGGCCAAGGGCGGGGCGCAGGCCGAGGCCTCGCAGTATATCCATTTCCTGCGCGCCGGGGGCAGCGAGGAAAAGCTGGCAGAGGATGATTACAACGGCTTCATGCGGCTGTTTTCCGCCAGGATGGATATGTCATGGATGACGCCGGAACGGGCCGCGGAATACAAAACCGAATGGGCACGTGCGGGACGCCTGAGGGGCATGGTCAACTGGTATCGCGCCACGCCGCTGGTGGTTCCGAAACCGGGTCAGGGGTTTGACCTGCCCGAGATGGACCTGAGCAAATTGCAGGTTACAATGCCGCATCTGGTGCTCTGGGGGGATGGCGACACTGCGCTGCTGCCCGATTGTCTGGACGGGCTGGACCAATTCGCGCCCGACCTGACCATCCGCCATATCAAGGGCGCGGATCACTGGATCGCGCATCAACAACCCGATGCCGTGGCTGAAGCCATGCGTGACTGGCTGCCCGCCCCGACCTGAACCGCAAGGGGGCTCTCCCGCCCGCCGTCATGGCATCACGGATGCCCCGCCGCCCCTTGGGCATAGCGCCGCGCGGGGGCGCGGCGCACCACCGCAACACAACAGACGACCCACCCTTTCATTGTTCTAAAAATACCTATGGGGTGTAACCGGCACAGGCCGCGGCCTGTGCCGGTAGGGGCAGCGCCCCTTTGCCGCCCACCAAGGAAATCCGCCGCCCTAAAAGCTGAAAGCCCGCCTTTCCCTTTGCCTACCCATTCGGTATTGCATCTAACAAAGCAAATTCGCACCAAAGGACCGCACCGCCATGGCCATGGAAAAGACATTTGACGCCGCCACCGCCGAATCCCGCCTGTATGAGGCATGGGAGAAGGCGGGCTGTTTCACCGCCGGGGCCAATGCCAAGCGGGCCGAGACATTCTGCGTTATGATCCCGCCGCCCAATGTCACCGGCGCGCTGCATGTGGGCCATGCGTTCAACAACACGCTTCAGGATATTCTGGTGCGCTGGCACCGGATGCGCGGGTTTGACACCCTGTGGCAACCGGGACAGGACCATGCGGGCATCGCCACCCAGTTGCAGGTGGAGAAAATGCTGGCGGCCAATGGCGAGCCGGGCCGCCGTGACATGGGGCGCGAAAAATTCCTCGTAAAGGTCTGGGAATGGAAGGCGCAATACGGCGACACCATCATCAACCAGTTAAAACGCATCGGCGCCACCTGCGACTGGTCGCGCAACGCATTCACCATGTCCGGCGCGCCCAGCGCCCCCGAAACCGAACCCGAGGGCAATTTTCACGAGGCCGTTCTGAAGGTCTTCGTCGAAATGTATAACAAGGGGCTGATCACCCGCGGCAAACGGCTGGTCAATTGGGATCCGCATTTTGAAACCGCCATTTCGGATCTGGAGGTCGAGAACATCGAAACCCCCGGCCATATGTGGCATTTCAAATACCCGCTGGCCGCCGATGAAAATGGCAACCCCGTGACCTATGAATACGTCGAAAAGGACGAGGACGGGAATGTCACCCTGCGCGAGGAGCGCGACTATATTTCCATCGCGACCACGCGGCCCGAAACCATGCTGGGTGACGGCGCGGTGGCGGTGCATCCCGATGATGCGCGTTACGCCCCCATCGTGGGCAAGCTGTGCGAAATTCCGGTTGGACCCAAGGAACACCGCCGCCTGATCCCGATCATCACCGATGAATACCCCGATATGAATTTCGGATCCGGCGCGGTGAAAATCACCGGCGCGCATGATTTCAACGATTACGGCGTGGCCTCGCGCAACGGCATTCCGATGTATCGCCTGATGGACACACGCGGCGCGATGCGTTCGGACGGTGCGGATTACGCCGAGGCATCAGCCATGGCGCAGGCCCATGCCAAGGGCGCGCAATTCACGGTCATGGGTGTGGATGCGATCAACCTTATCCCCGACGATCTGCGCGGGCTGGACCGGTTCGAGGCACGCGAGCGGGTCGTGCAACAGATCACCGAGGAAGGTCTGGCCGTGATGGTGGCCGAAATCACCAAGGACGAGGACGGGGCCGAGGTCACCACCATGGTGCCCTATGTCGAAGCAAAACCGATCATGCAGCCCTTTGGCGACCGTTCAAACGTGGTGATCGAACCGATGCTGACGGATCAGTGGTTTGTCGACACTGCCCGGATCGTGAAACCCGCGTTGGACGCGGTGCGCGAGGGGCGCACCAAAATCATGCCCGAAAGCGGCGAGAAGGTATATTATCACTGGTTGGAAAACATCGAGCCCTGGTGCATTTCGCGCCAGTTGTGGTGGGGCCACCAGATTCCGGTCTGGTACGGGCTGGACCTGTCCGCGCCCGATTTCAAGGATGACGAAGGCGACGGCGCGCTGGACATGGTGGAAATCGGCCGTTTGTTGAATGAAGGCGGCATGTTGCACGCGGGCGATGTGATGCACGCGGCCCATGATTTTAACGCGGTGATCCCTGCGTTTCACGGTGAACTGGCCGACACACCGATGCCGATTTCGCAGGCCCGCGTGATCGAAGTGGCCGACAAACACGCCGCGATCCACGCCTTTGCCGCGTCTTTGGCGGAATACGCCGAAACCCAGGACCCGATGAAACTGGTCTATCCGGTCTGGCGCGACGCCGATGTGCTGGATACGTGGTTTTCCTCCGGCCTGTGGCCGATCGGCACGCTGGGCTGGCCCAACTGGGATGACAGCACATCGAAATATTTCCCGACCGATGTGTTGATCACCGGACAGGACATCCTGTTTTTCTGGGTGGCGCGCATGATGATGATGCAGCTGGCCGTGGTCGATCAGGAACCGTTCCACACCGTCTACCTGCACCAGCTTGTCCGCGACGAGAAGGGCAAGAAGATGTCGAAAACCACGGGCAATGTGATTGACCCGCTGGAAATCATCGACGAATACGGCGCCGATGCCCTGCGCATGACCAACACCGCCATGGCGGCGATTGGTGGCGTGCTGAAACTGAGCGAGGAGCGCATCAAGGGCTATCGCAACTTCGGCACGAAAATCTGGAACGCGGTGCGGTTCGCCGAAATGAATGGCGTATACGAGGGCGGCGCGCCCTCGGCTGACATTCCGCAGGCCAGCGAAACCGTGAACCGCTGGATCATCGGCGAAACCGCCCGCGTGCGCGAAACCGTGGATGCGGCGCTGGCGGCCTATCGGTTCAACGACGCGGCGCAGGCCTTGTATGGTTTCGTCTGGGGCAAGGTTTGCGACTGGTATGTGGAATTTTCCAAACCCCTGTTGATGGACGGAACTGAATCCGAGCGCGCCGAAACCCGCGCCGTTATGGGCTGGGTTCTGGATCAGTGCATGGTGTTGCTGCACCCGATCATGCCATTCATCACCGAGGAATTGTGGGGTGTGACAGGGGAGCGGCCCAAAATGCTGATCCATGCGGATTGGCCCGAATATAACGCGTCCGATCTGGCCGATGCGGCGGCGGACCGTGAAATGAACTGGGTGATCGGGCTGATCGAAGAGGTGCGCTCGGTTCGCGCGCAGATGCATGTGCCTGCGGGGCTGAAGGTGCCGCTGCTGCAAACGCAACTGGACGATGCGGGCCAGGGCGCATGGGAGCGCAACGAGGTGCTGATCAAACGGCTGGCACGCATTGAAACGCTGTCGGCGGTTGAAAGCTTTCCCAAGGGCTGCGCCACCATCGCCGCCGAGGGCGCAGCGTTCGGCCTGCCCTTGGCCGATATCATCGACGTGGCCGAGGAAAAGGCGCGGCTGGAAAAAACGCTGGGCAAACTGGCCAAGGATCTGGGCGGGCTGAACGGCCGTTTGAAAAACCCCAAATTCGTCGCCAGCGCCCCAGAGGAGGTGATCACCGAAACCCGGGAACTGCTGGCCCTGAAACTGGAAGAAGAAGCCACGCTAAAGGCCGCACTGGCGCGTCTGGCCGAAATCGGCTGATTGGCCGAGGCCTTTGGAAAACAGGGTCGGATGCAATGCTTCCGGCCCTGATGAAGTGACATGCGCCACTTGCGAAGAAGTGGTGGGCCAGCCCCCCAACATGAAAGCACAAGGCTTTCATGTTCCCCCCCGGAGTATTTTCACCAAGAAAAAATCGGTGGGAAAACCGTGCTTTTTCTTGGCATAAATACTCCCGCCGGAGGCATCACAACGGGCCGTTTGCGCAGCGTTAGAATTTTGGCGCGCGGCCCTGCATATTGGCGGCGATCACCTCCATTTGGTGCGCGCCACCGATCAGGTCGGCCTGTTCGCGGCTTTCCTCATATAGCACGGTTTTCTCGCTGGCGCCGGATTCGGCCACGTCAATCAGGCGTTTGGCGGCGCGCACGGCGCTGGGGGATTTGCCCGCAATGGTGGCGGCCAGCGCCTGCGCACGGGCCAGCGGATCGTCGTTGAGTTCGGTCACCAGACCCCAATCCAGCCCCTGCTGCGCGGTCACGGGTTCGGCGGTATAGGTCATCAGGCGCAACACATCCGAACGCATCAGTTGCGGCCAGACCACCATGCCGCCCATATCGGGCACCAGCCCCCATTTCATCTCCATGATCGCCAGTTTGGTATCGGGGTGGGCGATGCGGATATCCGCCCCCATCGCCAGTTGCAGACCGGCCCCAAAAGCCACGCCATGCACCGCGGCAATCACCGGCACCGGCACCTTGCGCCATGCGATACAGACCTGTTGCATCAGGTTGGCATCACCATGGGTGCGTGGCATCACCCGTTCAATCGGATCTTGCGTTGCGAATTTGGCGAAACTGGCCACATCCAGACCGGCACAGAACCCGCGCCCCTTGCCCGAAATCACCACTGCGCGGATATCGGCGTTATTGGCCAGCTCCTCGCCCGCGTTGACGATGGCATTGGCCATGTCGGGGTCGACGGCATTCATTTTGTCATCACGCACCAGGGTGACATGGGCGACGTGGTCGGTGATTTCGATGGTAACGCGGGACATTGATTTTTCCTCCGGATGTTTCGGGCAAGAGTGGCGCGAGGGGCCAGACAAAACCAGAGGGACGTTACGGAAGTGACCCGGCTGCGGCCCCCCCCGCGTCAGGGCACGATCCGGTCAATCGCACGCATCGCGCCGACAGATTTGTCATAGACCAGCGTCAGGATACGTTTCTGGCGCAGTTGCGGCAACACCCGCGCGGCCACGGGCGAAAGGGCACGGGCGCTGGCGGCGGCCAGACCTGTGGCCAGAAACCCGCGACGGGTCAGTGTGGGTTTTTGCATCGGATTGCTCCTGTTTGATGGGGCTTTCTATAGATGGGGATGCGATCACGCTGGACGAGGGGGAATAGTTGCGCTTATCTCCCCCCTATGACTGGACCTCGATATACCGCGCTTGTTCAAAGCCTGCCCGCCACCGTGCCGTTTGTCGGCCCCGAAGCGCAAGAACGCACCATGGGGCGGTCATTTGACGCCCGTCTGGGGGCGAATGAAAACGTATTCGGCCCCTCGCCCATGGCGGTGCGCGCCATGCAGGACGGCGCGACAGACATCTGGATGTATGGCGACCCCGAAAGCCACGAATTGCGCCATGCGCTGGCGGATTTCCATGGCGTCAGCCCCGCCAATATCGTGGTCGGCGAAGGCATCGACGGACTGCTGGGTTACCTTGCGCGGATGCTGGTGGAACCGGGCGACGCGGTGGTCACATCGGATGGGGCATACCCCACGTTCAACTACCATGTGGCGGGGTTTGGCGGCGTGTTGCACAAACTGCCCTATACTGATGACGCCGAGGACCTGGAGGCCCTGATCGCCCGCGCGGGCGAAGTTGACGCCAAGATGGTGTATTACGCCAACCCCGACAACCCGATGGGCACATGGCGGCGCGGGGTTGATGTGGTGGCCGCATTGGCCGCATTGCCCGATGGCTGCCTGCTGGTGCTGGACGAAGCATATGTCGAACTGGCCCCCGAAGGCACCGCGGCGCCTGTGGCGGCAGATGATCCACGCGTGATACGAATGCGCACCTTTTCAAAGGGTTACGGAATGGCGGGGGCGCGGGTTGGCTATGCCATCGGGGCCGGGAGCCTGATCAAGAGTTTTGATAAAATCCGCAACCATTTCGGCATGAACCGCGCCGCGCAAGCCGGGGCATTGGCGGCGCTGCAGGATGATGCATGGCTGGACGTGACCCGCGCCAAGGTCGCCGCATCCCGCGCCGAAATTGGCCGGATCGCGGTAGAAAACGGGCTGTCGGTGGTCGAATCCGCCACCAATTTCGTGGCGGTGGATTGCGGTGGCGACGGGGTATTCGCCAAGGCGGTGCTGGACGGGCTGGTGGCGCGGGGCGTGTTCGTGCGCATGCCCTTTGTCGCGCCGCAAAACCGCTGTATCCGCATCAGCTGTGGCCCGGCCGAATTGATGCATCTGTTCGCCCGCGCCCTGCCCCTGGCATTGACCGAAGCACGCGCGAAAACCTGAAAATTGAAGGCATTTTTCGCGGCGATGGCCCAGCGGTTCACGGTTTTTCAACCCCTATGCGCTGTAATCGGGGTGATATTTCCGGCCACAGGATCGCGCAATGTTGGACCCGAACCACAAATCAAACGACGCCACGCGCCATGAATTCCGCCAGGCAATGTGGCTGATCGCGGGCATCAGCCTGTTCTGGATACTGGGCATGATCTGGGCCAATCTGGGCGCAGGGGCGCTGGTGCTGGTCACCCTGTCACTGAACAGTGCAATCACGCGGCTGCAACGCAACCTACCACCCCCCAAAGAAAAACCTGATTAGCCATGCCCCGGTGAAAGCCCCCTCTACGGCACGTCGCCTGTCGGCTTGCGCCGCGCCCCCGTAGCGGGACGCGAAGGGGCAAGATATCAGGTGCGGCGCAGCCGCTCTTGCGGATCACGCCCTGTCGTGACGGGGCTGGCCGTTATACCGGCTTGGCCGGTCATTCCGGTTTGCGCGAGTGGACTCCCGTTTGCCAAACCAGACACCCGTTTTCCCACCGCGTTTGCCCAAGCAGATACCCATTTGCGTGACACATTAGCCCAAGCAGACACCTGTTTGCGCGAAAGGAAACGGCTGTGGGTCAGGCCTTGGCCATGACCTGTGTTGCTGCGTCCATCCCCCCGGCGCCATGGGCAATATCCAGCGCCACAAAGGCCGATTGCACCACGCCCAGCATCCCCATCACCATATGCGCATTCAGATGCCCCATATGGCCGATGCGGAAAAACCCGTCGGCCTCGGGCGATCCCGGTTCGGCCATGCCCAGACCGATGCCCAGGGTCACGCCGGTCTTTTCCTCGACCCAATTGCGCAGGCGGGTGGCATCGGGTGCGGCCAGCGACAGGGCCGTCACCGCACGCGAGCGATAGGCCGGATCGGGCATATTGAACCGCAGGCTGCCCCCCTGCCCCCATGCGTCACATGCGGCCCAGATGGCGCGGGCCAGGCGGTCGTGGCGTGCCCATATGGCCTCGATCCCTTCCTCTACCATCAAATCCAGCGCGGCGCGCAGGGCGAACACGTGATGGGTCGGCGCGGTGCCGCCCCAGTATTCGTAATACATGGCCGGGCGCGCGCGTTTGGCCCAATCCCAATAGCGCGGCACGTTGTCCAGAGCAGCCCGCGCCGCCGCAGCTTTGGGGCCGAACCAGACGATACCCATGCCCGGCGGGGTCATCAGCCCCTTTTGCGATGCAGAGACGGCCACATCCACGCCCCATGCATCCATTTCAAACCGGTCACAGCCCATCGAGGCCACGCAATCAGCCATCAGCAACGCCGGATGCCCCGTGTCATCCATTGCGGCGCGCAGGGCGGGAATATCATTCAGAATTCCGCCCGATGTATCCACATGGCTGACCAGCACGGCCTTGATTTTACGGGATGTATCAGCGCGCAACGCCGCCCCCACCGCAGCCGGATCAAGGGGGCTGGATTTGCCGAACTCGGCAATCTGCACATCCATCCCCTGCCCCCGCGCCACATCGGCCCAGCCATGGCCAAACCGCCCTGTGGCGGCGACCAGCACGGTTTCGCCTGCGCGCAGGGTGTTGGCCAGCGCCGCCTCCCATACGCCATGGCCGTTGCAGATATACATGGCCACGTCGTGCTGCGTGCGGGCCACATATTTCAGATCGCGGGTGATGGTTTCGGTCACGCCGACGATCTCGCCCTCGTATATATTGGGGGCGGGGCGCTGCATGGCGCGCAGCACGGATTCGGGCATGACCGAGGGACCGGGAATAGCCAGATAACCGCGACCGTGTGACAGACTCATGGGGGACCCTTTCAATTTTATCGGGCGAGATTACGCCGCAAGCGGGCGGGGTCAATTGCTTGTGTGCATATGACGCGAGGGAAAGGCGGACAGCGCCGCCAACTTGCCTAAACCCCGCCCGCCCGTTAGGGATCAGACAGGCCAAGCGCCGCAAACCGACCAGAAGGAGCCCGCGCATGAGCGCAGATGCATCAAGCCGCACATTGCTGGGGTGGCTATGGCGCAATTACCTGCACCATTACAAATGGTTGCTGGGGCTGGCGTTTATATTCATGGCGATGGAGGGGTCCATGCTGGGCGCCCTGAGCTGGATCATGAAACCGATGTTCGATCAGGTGTTTCTGGCCGGTGACGCATCGGCGCTGTGGATGGTCGGCTTTGGCATTCTGTCGATTTTCGTGATCCGCGCCCTGGCCAGCATGGCGCAAAAGATATGTCTGGCGCGGATTTCGCAGGGATCATCGGCGCGGATGCGCGTGGATCTGCTGGACCATCTGATGCGGCTGGACGGGCCGTTTCATCAATCGCACCCGCCCGGATTTCTGGTGCAGCGGGTGCAGGGCGATGTGGTTGCGGTGAACGGTGTCTGGAACGCGGTTCTGACGGGCGCGGGGCGCGATGCGCTGGCGCTGGTCATCCTGATGGGGGTGGCGGTCAGCGTTGACTGGCGCTGGACTTTGGTCGCCTGCATCGGCACGCCGATTCTGGTTTTGCCCTCGGTTGCGGTGCAGAAATTCGTGCGCCGCCGCGCCCGCGAGGCACGGGATCTGGGCGCGAAACAGGCGACGCGTCTGGACGAGGTATTTCACGGCATCGTGCCGGTCAAACTGAACCGGTTAGAGGAATATCAATCCGGTCGTTACCGCGAAATCACGCAAAATCTGGTGCGTGCCGAGGTGCGGGCCGTCACCGGCGCAGCGGCCATTCCCGGCCTGATCGACATCATGGCGGGCATCGGGTTTTTGGGTGTTCTGGTGTTTGGCGGCGCGCAGATCATCGACGGGCAGAAAACCGTGGGCGAATTCATGTCGTTTTTCACCGCCATCGGGCTGGCCTTTGAACCCCTGCGCCGTTTGGGCGCGATCAGCGGCGTCTGGCAGGCGGCGGCGGCGGCGATCGAGCGCATCAAGGAGTTGATGGACACGCGCCCCACGTTATCCTCCCCCGCCGATCCGGTTGCGCCCCCGGTAGGCGTGCCCGAGGTGGCGCTGGCGGCGGTCGATTTGTCCTATGGTGACAGTCAGGTGTTGCACGGTTTGGACCTGACCGCCGAGGCGGGCAGGACCACCGCATTGGTCGGCGCATCCGGCGCGGGAAAGTCCACCGTTTTCAATCTGTTGACACGGCTGGTTGATCCGCAACACGGCAGCGTCACCATTGGCGGGGTGGCGGTGCGTGACATAGCGCTGACCGATCTGCGCGGGCTGTTTTCCGTGGTCAGTCAGGACGCCGCGCTGTTTGATGAAACCCTGCGCGAAAACATATTGTTGGGCCGCACGGATGTATCCGAGGAACGGTTACAAGAGGTTCTGGACGCCGCCCATGTCAGCGATTTCGCCGCCAAGTTAAGCCAGGGGTTGGACACGCCCGTTGGCCCGCGCGGGTCGGCATTATCGGGCGGGCAACGCCAACGCGTGGCGATTGCGCGGGCATTGTTGCGCGACACGCCGGTGTTGCTGTTGGACGAGGCAACCAGCGCGCTGGACGCGCAATCCGAGATATTGGTGCAACAGGCCTTGGAGAAGCTGTCAGAGGGGCGCACCGTATTGGTGATCGCGCACCGTTTGTCGACCGTGCGCGATGCGGACAAGATTGTGGTGATGGATGCGGGCCGCGTGGTCGACCAAGGCCCGCACGAGGAATTGCTGGCGCGTGGCGGATTATATGCCACCCTGCACGAGTTGCAGTTTCGCGATAACGGCCCTACCGCTGATAGCCGCGCGCTAGCGCGTCAGGCGAAGCGCCGCAAAGGTAGCGGAAAAGGGTCCAAAGGTTTGATGCTCCCTGACGAATCCAGCCTTTTTGGACGTATTTTCGGGCGCTGGTGGTCACGCTAAGCGGGATCTGGCGGTGCTGGCCACGCAGGCGCTGCGCCATGGCTACGTCCTCCATCAAGGGCTGGTCGGGGCATCCGCCGATCCGGTCGTATAGGGCGCGCGAAATCAGCAGCGCCTGATCGCCATATGGCAGCCCCATACGGGCACGTATGTTGGCCCAAGCGGCAGTGACACGGGCCATGGGCGCGGGGCAATCAAACGACAGGCGGAAATGCGCGGCCCGGGTTTCGTGCTGTGCCATGTGATCTCCGGCTGCCGCGGTCCAGCCCGGTGGCAATTGCGTATCGGCGTGCAGGATCAGCAACCAGTCGGCGGTTGCCGCCCCTGCCCCGCGCGCGATCTGCCCGCCGCGTGACGCCGCGCCGCTGACGATATCCGCGCCAATGGCCTCGGCTATTTTCAGGGTGTCGTCGGTTGATCCGCCATCGGAAATGACCAGTTGCCGGATCAGGCCGGATTCCACGCCCTCCATCAATGTTGGCACGCTGCGGGGCAAATCAGTGCCCGCGTTCAGCGTTGGAATGATCACGGATATCGGCGCGCGCATAAGACCCCCTGTTGCCTGTCCCGTTTCAGCCTATATTACATGGGCGCGCAGGACGGGAGGGCGAAATGCCACGAAAGATATATCGGATCAGCGGCAAGGATGCGGTGCATTTCCTGCAAGGGCTGGTGAGCAATGACGTTGAAAAACGGGCCGATGGGCCGGTTTATGCGGCGATTTTGACGCCGCAGGGCAAGTATCTGGCGGATTTTTTCCTGATTGCTGATGGCGATGCGGTGTTGATGGATATTGATGCCGGGATCGCGGCCGCGACCATGGCGCGGCTGAACATGTATAAATTGCGTGCCGATGTGGTGATTTCTGAAACTGATATTCAGGTGCGGCGCGGCACGGGTGCGGCCCCGGCAGGTGCGGTGGCCGACCCGCGCCATTCCGCCATGGGGTGGCGGTTATATGGCGCGGATGCGGGCAGTGACGGCAGCGATTGGGATGCCATCCGGGTGGCGCATTGCATTCCCGAAACCGGGATCGAGCTGACGCCCGACACCTATATATTAGAGGCGGGATTCGAGCGGTTGCACGGCGTTGATTTTCGCAAGGGCTGTTACGTGGGCCAAGAGGTCACGGCGCGGATGAAGCACAAAACCGAGCTGAAGAAGGGGCTGACCCTGTTGGGCATTGATGGTGCGGCCCCTGTGGGCGGCGATATTACCCGCGATGGCAAACCCGTGGGGCAGGTGTTTACACAATCCAACGGGCGCGCCATTGCCCATGCGCGGTTTGACCGTCTGGGCGACGGGATGCAGGCGGATGGTGCTGTTTTGCACGTGGTTTAGCCGCTAGAACAGCCGTCCCAGCAGGGGTTCTGCCAGTTGGCGCAGCGCCTTGGTTGCGCGCAGGCTGCGACCGTCGTTTTGCACCACAACCAGCACCGCATCGCGTTCGGGCACCAGCACCAGAAACGCATACCAGCGGGTGTTGGACCCGTCGTGCAGCACCATATGCAGGCCCGATTTGCTGTTTTGCACGCCCCAGCCCAGCCCCATGCCCCCTGTGCCCGCATGCTGCATCCGCTGACAACTGGCCACCGTGATGATGCCGCCATTGCGACAGGCATTCAGGTGCGCCTGCCCCCATTTCAACAGATCGGGCACCGAAATATGGATGCGCCCCGCTGGCCCCATCACGGGCGGATTATCGGCCCCCGGATCGGTGGGCGGCACCGGTTTTTGCCGCAGCCCCGCACGCCGATGGCCAAAGGCCACACCGGGGCCGGATGGTGGGCCAAACCCCAAAGAGTGCAGGCCCAGCGGCTGCGCAATGTTTTGTTTTACCAACATTTCCCAGCTGCTGCGGGCGCGCAGTTCAATCAGGTATCCGGCCAGCACATAACCCAGATTGGAATAGGAAAACTGCCCCTGCTTGCCCTGTATTGGTTTGCCCCATAGCGCCGACAGGGCGGTGCGACGCGCAGCGGTGGCATTGCCCTGCCCTGCCAGTTCGGCCTTGTCCCAATCGGTATCGGCAGGCAGGCCGGCGGTATGGCCCAAGAGGTCGACAAAGGTCAGCCCCTGCCAGTCGCGGTGCATCTGGCCGCTAAGTTCCGGAAACTGCGCGCCAATCGGCACGTCGATGTCGATCTGCCCTGCCTCGTGCATCTGCATCACCAGCGTCGCGGTAAAGCTTTTGGTGATCGACCCGATATGCCAGGGCGCATCTGCCGCCACCGCGCCGCCGCCGTCGCTGCGGGTGCGACCAGCCACATGGATCAGGGGGGCGGTTTGCCCCACAACATAGCCCGCCGCCAGCGCCATAGGCGCATGGCGCGCCGCGACACGGTCAAAGGTCGCGGTGAACACATCCTGTGCATGCAACTGCGGGGCGCCAGAAATGACCGACAGAAAAGCAAAGCTGATTTTACGTAATAAGGCCGTTGGCATGGGGACCTCGGGTTAAAATGGACACACAATATATTGCGAAATTCTGCGCCCACCCCACAATAAATGCAACCCTTTGGGGCGCTGAGCCGATAAAATACCGCGATGGGTGAGTAAATACCGGCCAGAATGCAAAAAGGCCGGGCGCAATGCCCGACCTGATGCGGCCTGTTCAGACCCGAACAAAAAGAACGCAGCGTTACGCGCGTTCGGAATATTCCATGGTTTCGGTGTTGACGATGATGTCTTCGTCCTGCCCCACAAAGGGCGGCACCATCACCTTGACCCCGTTATCAAGGATCGCAGGTTTGAAACTGTTGGCCGCTGTCTGGCCTTTGACCACCGGTTCGGTTTCGACGATCTTACAGGTGACTTTCTGCGGGACGGTTGCGTTCAGGGCCTCGTCTTCGTGGAATTCCACGACGATGGTCATGCCATCCTGCAGAAACGGGCGCCGGTCCCCCAATAGATCGGCGGGCAGTTCGATCTGGTCATAGGTTTCGGTATCCATAAAGCTGAGCATACCGTCGGTTTCATAAAGGAACTGCATATCCTTTTGTTCCAGGCGCACACGTTCCACTTTATCCGCGGATCTAAACCGTTCGTTAAGCTTTGATCCGTTACGAAGATTTTTGAGTTCGACCTGGGCAAAAGCGCCGCCCTTGCCGGGCTTGACGTGATCGACTTTGACAGCGGCCCACAGGCCCCCGTTATGTTCCAGCACGTTTCCCGGGCGGATCTCGTTTCCGTTAATTTTAGGCATTTGGCAAAACCATGGCAAAAGGTTGAAGAGATTTTGACCAGACCTATATCTGGGGCAAGGCCCCGTGACAAGCCGACGATATCCTGTGCTGCAAACGCAGCATTTGTGCAAAATTTGCATAACAGCCATGCATTTGCGCCCTATCCGAATCGAACGGGATACGCCATAAGGAACGGCACGCCGAAAAGAGCAAGAGCAATAACAAAGGACGAATCATGAGAGATTTCGTTGACGGCACGGCCTACAATAACGAACAAGGTAACCGTGCGCGTAAACTGTTTGCAGCCGTTGTGTTGGCTGCCCTCGACGACGCGATCGCCGATGACAAGAAATATGGCAATGGCCCCGAACAGATCGCCCGTTGGGCGCGGTCGCGTGACGGGCGCGAGGTATTGTCCTGCGCGGGGATCGACCCCAACGAGCGCGTGGTCAAGGGCCTGATGGAATTTGTGGACAAGGGTGTGCGCACCTCTGTTGCGCTGTCGCGTGAAGAAAGCGAACGCCGCAACGCTGCCCAACAAGAGGCCGAAGCCGCCTGATCCTGTCGCATGATTGCGATGTCAAGCATATGAAAAGGCGCGCCCGTTTCTGGGCGCGCCTTTCGTTTTGGAACCGGCGTTAGGGGCCAGTATCCGGTTCAGTGCCGGGGTATGTTCCGGCCCGCGCACCATCGCGCCGATGCCACAAGGGCGCGGGGTTAAGACAGCGTATCCTCGCCCTGCCCATTCACCCGCAACCAGCGGGCATTTTCCCCCAAAAGATCGTCGATATCGGCCTGACTGCGATCCAGCCAGGCCAAAGCGGCACCAGAACAGTCGAACAGTTTCACCTGAATATTGGGCGATGTCCCGGCAAAGGATGCATAGCGTTGCATCAAATCGCGCCCCGGCCCGTCACAGGGCACCAGCATCGCCTGCCGCGATATGCGCCCCGTTTCGGCCAGCATCATAGAGGCGCGCAGGGCGGCGCTCATCACGGCGGCGCTGTCGAATTCGCCGCCGGTCATCTGGCGGGTATCGGTCAGTGAATCCATGCCCGGTATGAAATCCGGGTCGGTGCCGAATGCCTGAAACAGGGCTGACATTTCTGCCGGTTCACGAATGCCCCATTGCCGGATCAGCAGCAATTCCAACGCGGTGTCGATCCTGTATTCTACGCCCATTCCCCCCCCATTTCTTGCTCATAGCATAAATCGCCCCAAGCGCGCCTAACCGGCGTCAATCGTATCCTGCCCGACATCTATAACCAATTTCCAGTCGCCCGTTTCCAGATAGGTATCGGGGTGGCCGGTCAGGCCCAGCCATTCCAGCGCCTCGGCGGGCGTATCAAAACGGCGCACATCCAGATTGGGATTGGTCGCGGCAAAGGCCGCGTAACGCTGCATCATGTCGAATCCGGGCGACCCGTAGGGCGCGATCAGCGCCTGTTTCACCGGATCGGGCACCTTTGTTTTCATCATCGACACGCGCAGGGAATTGCCGACCAATTCGCTGGTTTCGACCTCTCCTCCGGTCATGGCGCGGGCATCCGCAATGGAATGCATCCCCACGCTGTATTCTTTGTCCTGCGCCAGCATTCGGAAAAACGCGGGGGCATCCGACAGCTTTCGCAGCCCCGTGTGCCGCACCACCAAAAGGTTTTCGGCGGGCAAAATCTTGTATTCCATGCTCACTGTGCTGCCCCCTCCGGCCTGCATGTTTTCCGGCGCCGCGGTAACCGCCATCCTGAAAACGGCGCATAAAACGGCGATTTGTGCCACTGGACGCGGCGCGTTTGTGGCATTACCCCTGCGCCACTGCGCTAAGGCTAGAACAACCAAGAGAAGCAAACAATTGACAAATACAATTATGGTGCAAGGTTGCGGGTCGAACGTGGGGAAATCCATGGTGGTGGCGGGGCTGTGCCGTGCATTTCGGCGGCGCGGGTTGTCGGTGGCCCCGTTCAAGCCGCAGAATATGTCAAACAACGCGGCTGTCACACCGGATGGCGGGGAAATCGGGCGGGCGCAGGCATTACAGGCGCTGGCCTGCGGATTGGCGCCCCATGTCGATATGAACCCGGTTTTGTTGAAACCCGAGGACGAGACAGGCGCACAGGTCATCGTGCAGGGGCGGCGCGTCGGCACGATGCGGGCATTCGGTTATAGCGGGCAAAAACAATCGCTTATGACCGCCGTTCTGGACAGTTTCACACGGTTGAAGGCCGCGCATGATCTGGTCGTGGTCGAAGGCGCAGGCAGCCCCGCCGAGATCAATCTGCGCGCGGGCGACATTGCCAATATGGGGTTTGCCCGCGCCGCAGGGGTGCCCGTGATCCTGATGGGCGACATTGATCGCGGCGGGGTGATTGCGCAACTGGTCGGCACGCAGGCGGTGCTGGAACCGGGCGACGCGGCGATGATACGCGGCTTTGCCGTCAACAAGTTTCGCGGTGATTTGCGGCTGTTTGACGATGGCCTGACCCAGATCGAGGCGCGCACAGGCTGGTCTTCGCTGGGGGTGTTACCGTGGTTTCGCGATGCCTGGCGGTTGCCCGCAGAGGATGTGATGGACGTGGCATCCAGCGGCGCAGGAGCGGTGAAAATCGCGGTGCCACGGCTGGGGCGGATTGCGAATTTCGATGATCTGGACCCGCTGGCGGCAGAACCGGGCCTGCGGGTTGAAATTATCGAACCCGGCCGCCCCCTGCCCGGCGATGCCGATCTGGTGCTGATACCGGGGTCAAAATCCACCATCGCCGATCTGGCGCAGTTTCGCGCCTGCGGCTGGGATATTGATCTGGCGGCGCATCTGCGCCGTGGCGGGCATGTGCTGGGCCTGTGCGGCGGTTATCAGATGCTGGGCCAATGGATCGACGACCCCGATGGGATCGAAGGCCCGGCCGGACGGGTCAAGGGATTGGGGTTGCTGGATATTTCCACCGTGATGCAGGCGGAAAAACGGGTGGGTGCGGTGACGGCACGGCATCTGGCCACAGGCGACAGATTGGAGGGATACGAGATTCATCTGGGCCAGACGGATGGGCCGGATTGCGCCCGCGCATGGCTGGAACTGGACGGCGCAGACGGCCCGCGCAAAGAGGGCGCAGCCAGCGAGGACGGGCGCGTCACGGGGTGTTATTTGCACGGGCTGTTCGCATCAGACGGGTTTCGCGCCAGTTGGCTGGCACGGTTTGGCGTGCAATCCGGTCTGGATTATGGTGCGGGCGTAGAGCGGGTGCTGGACGCATTGGCCGACCACATCGAGGCCCATATGGACCTGAACCGGATGCTGGACATTGCCCGACAGGGCGCGGATCGGGGCATAGATCGGGGATAGGCCGCGCCGCCCCCCCGCCTGCGCCGGATCAGTCCAGTTCGTGACTGGCCAAAGCGCGGTGGATTTCGCGCCGCACCAGTTTGCGCACATTGCGGGTGATACGTTCGCCCAATGCGCCCTGCAATTCCTGCCGCACGATATCGGCGACCATTTCGCGCAGGGCCTCTTCGTCAAGGATCGCATCCTCGGCGCTGGTGAAATCATCGTCATGGGTGTCGCCGTAATCGTTATCGGCATCCTGCGCTGCAGTCATCGCGTCATCCGACGCGGCATATCCGGGTTCGGCGTGGCGAAAATGCGCTGTTTCAGGGTCGACTTCGACCTGCTCGGGGGCAGCGGTTTCATCTTCGACATGGTCTTCCCATGCCAGTGTTTCTGTCGGGGTGGCGGCATTGGCATCCGCTGCATCGCCGTCCGGCTCCCAATCGCCATCCTGATCGGCCACCACGGCCTCCATCCGGGCGATCCTGTCCATCAAGGCCGAGGACACGGCCGCAACAGGCGCAGCGGTTTCAACCTGCGCCGCCGGTTCATGGTGACCCTGTTCATGGTGACCCTGTTCGGGGTCAAATCCCTGAAGGGGGGCGTCGCGCAGGGCATCAAAATCAAAGGAGTCTTCGGTTGCTGGCTGCTGTGGTTCCGCCGCCGCAGGTTCATCAGCGGTTGCGCCGGTTTCGGACTGCCGGTCCTGATCGTCGCTATCCCCGTTCAGCACGGTTTCGAGCGCGGGGGCATGTTCGGACCACGGGTCGCTTTCTTCTTGTACGTCCTGTTCGATATCGCTGGCTTCGGCCTGATCCGGGTCTTGATCTTGATCTTGATCTTGATCCGGGTCTTGCTGGTCCTGCGCCGTAGCATCCCGGGTATCAACATCGCTGTGATCGGGCAGATCTGCCTGCGCATCATGCGCTTCGACCTCATGCGTTTCGACATCATGCGCTTCGGCATCGGGCTGTGCCGCATCCTCGGACAGGGATTCGCTATCCGTTGCGGTCAGATCCAGCGGCGGTTCGATCGGGGAATCGGCAACGCGCAATGCGGGTGTCAGCACCAAACGATCAGGTTTTACAGGGGCTTGCGGGCGCAACGGCGGCCGCGCCTCTTCGGATACAAGCCGCCGGATAGAGGATAATACATCCTCGATTTCCGAATTTTTTGCTGGATCGGACATCTATTTTACCACTCTTGCCTCTGCCCCCAGTTTACCCCGATGGCAGGTTTCACACAACAGAAGGACACAGTTTTACTTTTTATTCAGCGACTTGAGGACTTTGTCCAGCTGGGCGCCCTGTTTGGACACGGGGTAAGGCGCGTCCTTAACCAGATTGTAATAGGCGGTTGGATCATACTGCGGCACGTTCAATTTCAGGTCTTCGGCGGTCAGTAGCCCCATGGCCGACAACAGCGCATAGCCCGCGACATATTCCTGCGCCCGTGCTGTGATCAATGACGCCTGCGCATCCAGCAATTCCTGTTCGGCGTTCAGCACATCCAACGTGGTGCGTGCGCCCAATGTCGCCTCTTCGCGGACCCCGCGAAAGGCCACGCGGGCGGCGCGGATTTGTTCCTGCGTGGCGACCACAGCCGAACGCGCCACTTCGAGCCGCGCATAGGACGAGCCAACCGCCTGTGCCACCTCGACCGAGGTCTGGCGCAATTGCGCACGGGATGCATTGGCCTGCACGATGGCCTTGCGACGGCGCGACGCCAGTTCGCCACCACGCGAAATCGGGCCTGATGCCTCGATCCCGATGGTGCCGCGCTTGGTGAAATCACGCTGGTCCATTCCTTCGACCATCGACAGGCGACCGACCAGATTCACCTCGGGAGAGGCACCGGAACTGGCGATCATCACACCGATATCATTGGCCGCAACCCCGTGTTGTTGCGCCTTGATCGCGGGGTGATGGCGCTGTGCTACGCCCTTGGCCGCATCCGGTGATTTGGCGGGATTGCGATAGGTGGGCGGCGGTGACAGACGCCCCGGTTTGCGCCCTACCGCTGCACGGAAATCTTCGATTGCGATGGCCAGATCGCCCTGCGCCTGCACGAAATTGGCATTGGCTGCGGCCAGCCGCGCCTCGGCTGTGGCGACATCGGTGCGGGTCACCTCGCCCACTTCGAAACGGTCACGCGCGGCGCGCAATTCTTCGCGAATGACGCGAATGTTGTTTTGGCGCAGCGCCACGGTTTCGGAACTGGAGCGCACGTCCATATAGGCCTGCACGGCGGTCAGCAGCACGTTCTGTTCGATCCCGACCAATTGTTCGCGAGTGGCCAGAACGGTTTCTTTGGCCACATCGACCTGCAATTTCGTGCGCCCGCCATCATACAGCAACAACGAGGCCACCAAAGACACCGTCACATCGGTGGAATCGATATTGCGTTCGGTCAGGAAATAACGGCCGGCAAAGGCGCTATCAGAGCCGCTGGCCCCGGCGGTGCGGGTGAAATCCGCCGCCCAGCTGAGGATCGGGCGCAGCGCAGCGGTGGCGATGGCCACATCTTCGTCTGCGGCCTGCAACAGGGCGCGGTTTTGTTCCAGCAGGCCGGAATTGCGATAGGCATCGGCCAGCGCATCGGCCAGTGTTTCGGCCCAGGCGGCAGGTGCAGCCAGGGTCAGCGCCAGCACCATAACCCCCTGTTTCAGCCGTGTTTTCAGCCCGATCCTGTTCGCTCCGATCCTGTTCGCCATGCCCATCATCATTATCCCGCTTTTGCGTTGCCATTTCGATATTGGCGTCTTGTGGATGTATGTTCTGAAAAATTTCAGAAAATTCTCAGAAAATTCTATGTATTATACCGGAAGCAAAAAGGGGCCACACGCCCCTTTCGCCATTCCTAGCTGTGGATCACAGGGTAAAGGCCTGATGCCGTTCAAACCCCGCAAGCACCGGCGCACCGGCGTTAAAGACAAAGCGCCAGTTCATCTGGCCGTCGATTTTATACCCGATCCGCACCGCCCCCAGCGCGCCCTCGGCAAACAGCACCGCGATGCGCCCGCCCTCTTTCAACTGGGCGGTGATGGCCTCGGGCAGGTGTTCCACTGCCCCCTGGACCACGATCACATCATAGGGGCCGTGTTCGGTCGCACCCGCCGCCAACTGGCCGGTTTGCGGGATCACGTTGTCGGCGTTGTTGCGCGACAGGGCGGCCTGCGCATCCGCTGCCATGGAGTCGTCTTCTTCCAGCGCCACGACGGCTTCGGCCATGCGGGCGATCACAGCAGAGGAATAGCCAAGCCCGCAACCGATATCCAGAACCAGTTCGTCGTTGCGCACATCCAGCGCATCCAGCATTTTGGCCAGCGTGCGCGGTTCGAACACCACGCGCCCCGCGCCCAGATCAACGTTTTCGCCAATATATGCGGCCTCGCGCTTGTCTGCGGGCACGAATTCCTCGCGCGGGACAGACAGCATGGCTTCGATAATGGGAAACTTGGTCACATCCGAGGGGCGCACCTGCGTGTCCACCATGGTTGTGCGGCGAGCGGCATAGTCGGTCATGGGCTAAACTCTTTCGTTCAGAATCCTTGTTCTGTCTTTTGTCACATCATTGCACGGGCGGCAACGGCGAGAAAATTCAAAACCTTTATATGGTGACTTGCGGCCACGGATCAGATCATATAATTCGCCAGAAACCACAGTGGATGCCCGCATTCACAGACCGGCGGCGAGTTGGCGGAGTGGTTACGCAGCGGATTGCAAATCCGTGTACAGGAGTTCGATTCTCCTACTCGCCTCCATTTAAAATCAATGACTTAGCGGATTTCCTGCAGGCAGGACATTGAAAGTCTAAACAAACGTCTAAACATTCCGTTTTTGTTCCGTTCTCTTTTGCTGCGCCTGCTGCGCCCTGATTTTTTGGCGCACTTGCTTTGTGTAATGGCTGACCATGGCCGGACTTTGCCCCGTCACAGCGGCAATCAGGTCATCACCGCAGCCCGCTTCCAGCAGCTCGCATGCGGCATTATAGCGCCAACTGTGGATGTCGTAGTCCAGAGCGCCAATCTGCGCCCTGACGTTGCGCACCGCCTGCGATGCGCCCCGATACGACCAACGGTTCGTTCCCCTCTCATTTGTCAGGATAAAGACCGAGTGGCGGCTGGCCGCATCAAGGGCCGATTGCAGTTCCGGCAGGATAGGCACCCATAGTTCTTTGTTGGTTTTGTTCTGGCGGACAAAAACCGCGCCGTCCTGAATATCAGACCAGCGCATTTCCAGAACATCACCGATGCGTTGCCCCGTTCCCACGCACAGCTCCATTACAAGCCGTTCGCGGCTTTTGAGGGGGCAAGCAGCGCGATAGGCATCAAGCAGTGCCTGCGGCCATGGTTCGCGCTCTGCCTTCTTCGTTTTCAGCTCGGGGACGCCTTTGGCTGGGTTGGTTTCCCGCCAACCTAGATCGACACAGAATTCCATAAGAACGCGCAACACACGCAATGAGTAGTTTGCGAAATACGCCTTGTCCGCGTTCGTATCGCGAAGGCGGATCACGTCCTTGCGCTGCATCTTGGCCGGATTGGCGTCGGCCATGATCGAAGCGAAGAAATCTAAATACTTATCATAGTCAAGTGCTGTACGCGGCTTGAGATTTCCGTATCTGGGCGAATTCCTATATTGCTTAATAAGGGCGGAAAAATTGCGAGATACAATTGGCTTAGTGCCTGACTTTCCGGCCAAAATGTCAGCATATTCGCTCCAGAATTCCGGTGTACCAAAATCAGCTTTGAATTTCAGAGAAGGCCAGCCCCGACGCTGGAAATAGATTCCGTTCTTCTGTCGGTACACATGTTTTGGAAGTTCACGCTTTGCCATGACGCATATCTATCCCCTCGAATTCGTCTGTTTGGTTTTGCTCGGCAAGCACGATCTCAATCTTTCGCCCATCAATAGCGACACGGGTGACCGATTTCCCAGCCCCCTCGAATGCCTTGAGCAAACTCAGCGCTTTTTGCTCAATACTTGTCGCCGACATCTTCAGTCCTCGCACAGCCAGTCGTTTCTACCTTCGTTTGCGCACCTAGGTAGGTGAATGGATCAACGAGACCCATGCAAACTTACACAGGACAGATTCTAGACAGGCAGCGATCCGCCCGCAATAAAACGCGGTCGGGCATGGAAATTTAGTTCGAAAACCCGCTTTTATCTTTCGCTAAGTGTATACAGCAAAACGCGACATTTTTGCAAAGCTTCAAAACCTAACATCCGAGAACCACCCTTTTCACTTGACTGGACAAATCCATCAAAATCCGCGCCAGAAGTCCCCCATGGCAAGCGTCAATAATAATGGCTGAAAAGTCTGTTTACCTTTCGCTAAGTGTATACAGGAACAAGGGGGGGATTGTATGGAGAGACGCCCCACCCCTCCTCCGATACTTGACGTCTCCGGAGGAGCGGGGCTGCGTTTGCGCACAGAGCCGCAGAGGGCGACACTGGAGGGGTATAAAGCCCCTGCCATGCGGCCAGGGACACCCAAACGATGCAAGCGGCACTCCTGCAGCCCAGCCAAGGGCTGTCCGAACAGAGCCGCATGCCAAGGAGCGAAAGACCAACGCTACGCAAAAGCTCCCAAAATGGGCGGATTGCAGACCTTCGCTGCGCTTGCGTGCGTGAAGGTTATCATCCGTGGAAACGGACATACTGGGCGAGAACTGGGCATTCCAAATCAGCGAACTCAGCTACAACTAAGAATTAACCTATGTAGTCTAGGCTTGAGTTGTTCGGCCCCCAAAAGGCAGAACTCGGTTCAACAGCTAACCCTTGGAGGATACCATGTAACGGAATTTGCTACTTCAGCGCAAAAGATGACTGTTGCTCGAATAGTTGATCTTTTATCTCAAGAGCAGGCGCGAAGGCGGGATTCAACACGAAACGTGCCTCCGCTCTAAGACGATTCACCCTAATGAGTATTTGCTTCAAGTCATAACCGACATCAAAGATATACTGATCCTTATCGTCTAAGCGTAAACCAATGACCCCGTGGTAAAGAAGGAAATCACGTATAGTTTCACGCCTTTCTGCCGGAATATTCGCCTCCGACATGACGGAATAAAGTTGATCTAGAGTGACCACGGACTGACTGTCAATAAAGTAGTAGAGCAGGTCCTTCGCTTCTGGGAAAACGTCACTCAACTCTCGGTCCAACTCGATGAGCAAATCTTGCGAATAGGTCTTCAAGCCCTTAAGAAAGTCTTCTTGGTCGATTTTCTCTTTTCGAAAATTGACAGCGAACGCGCGAGCATGACTAAATAATTTCAATACGTTACGTGGTCGCATGAGTGAACGTTCAATGAGAAAACTGGAGGTTTCTTCGCCAAACACGTGAGATTCCGATATTCCTGCCCAAATGCCTTGGAAGCTGGCCTCTCCAAACTCGTCGCCCAAGTTTGAGATCAATCTTAGTCGCAGCAACTCCCTTAATAAGTCGGTGTCACTCCAATCGAGGGTGGCCCGCATTTCCTTTCCATAATCTGGTGAATTTGCCATCAAATGTTGATAAACATCGTTTCGGACAAAAATGATGCATCTAAACTTATGGCCTCGCTTCTGCATGTCTCGCTCAACCTTCCGGCTTGCGTCAATCAAACACCTCAACGTAATGGCATCGGTACTATCCACCCCTACTGTGGACCAGCTTTTGTCCAAGTTATCGAACAGCACTAAGACGTCATGCTTGTGTTCCAAATACAGGGATAAAGTTTTTTTGAGTGCTTTCAAATCATGAGTGTATAGCAACTCAGTCAGGTTTTGCCCGGTGATCTTGTTCTCGCTCTCTTGAAACTTAGAGGTATAATTCTCAGACAAACGTTGCGAGAGCTGCATTATACGCTCTGAGAAATCTCCTTCTGTAAGCCCCTCACTACCCTTGTAAATATTCACCAGTCTTTCATACAGTTCAGTGATATTGTGATTGAACCTATGAGAATTTCGATCCTTTTCAAGAAGTTTGTAGGTGACCTCGAGAAGGATCAAGTACTCCCAAAACGCGGTTACCAAATGCTGCTTTGACCCCTCGGCCAGATGCTCTAAAATTTCATCTTTGAGCTTGAGGAGTTGATAGCTTTCGGGCTTTAAATCGACGACAATATTCCTCTTGTCATCTCGGGTCGTGTCTCTCAAACGAATAAAAAGCGCGGTCTTTCCCGAACCCTTTCGGCCGACTACAAGATTTATCTCGCCTCTGGAAGCTCTGAGGTATTGATCTGTTTGTAAATAGTAGTTCTCCAATGTTGTCATTTCATTCTCGGCGGTGGGATCGCCGACGGAAATTCGCCCTAGCAAGTTCGGGCTGATGATTGGAGGGGGCGACGACTCTTGGAGCTTAGCATTAATTTCAGGGCAAAAATCGGCAACAATATCCGCGATATCATTTTGATCTTTATAAGATTTTGCCTTGTCCCTAACATCTAGCGGCGTTTCTGCCATATAAGGTGACAGAAGGAGGATTGGCTTGTTCATCCCATCGGCCAGACCGGCAATGAATAGTGCACGCACTGTCTGTTCGATGCTATTGTCATCCAACATCGCAATAACGCCAGCAGACTGGGAAACTTGCGCTATAGCGTCAGACGCAGAAAGTCGAACGTCTTCCGTTGAGGAGAACGACCTGTAACGGTAACGAGCTTTCTTTACGCGGCCTATCAGGTGCGTTGAAGCCGCAGACTTCCCATTGTTTGGCATTACGTAAACAGGAGCTTTGTTGTTAACTGTAACGTCAAATTGCAAGGCATGGCTTGCAACATGGCTTGTTAACTTATTGCGAAGATCATCCTCGGTTCGGTAGCTTGAATACCCGATCGTATCAAAAATTCCAACGGTCTTGGCTAGTTCCCGGTCGCCTTCGAAATCACTATTCCTGATCAGCAGAACTTTCTTTTTCCGACCAATTGCAAAGCCAATTTCGTAAACAACGTTGGGATTCAAATAGGTAATGTCAGCAACAATGAAAGGTGAGGCATCAATTCCTTCAAGGATAGGCGAAAGAAGGTGCGTTCCCGAAATGTCGTTATACTCCCAAGGCTCATATCGCGTAGGGCATGCGTCAACCGAGTTTGCCTTGCTAATTCCGTTGAAAATAATTTTGGATAATTCCTTGTCTCGTCCAGTGTAGGCTACGAATGCGGA
The DNA here is from genome assembly GCA_050633465.1 of Paracoccaceae bacterium. Classification (GTDB taxonomy): domain Bacteria; phylum Pseudomonadota; class Alphaproteobacteria; order Rhodobacterales; family Rhodobacteraceae; genus UBA3069. The sequence goes on from JBOEGO010000002.1 coordinate 524,895, forward strand.
CGGCTTTGACAGGTTCATGCTCAATACTCATCTTATATTTTCGTCGAATTCCATGAGTTTCGCAAAGAAACTATCGTGTGGCAAGTTGCCAATGATAGAATACGCTAACTTCTTGACATTGGCGGGGAGCGGAGCAAGGCACAAATGGCCTGCAGTTTGTGAATTCGGAAGACGTGCAGCGAATGTCGGCAATGTGGGATGCCACCGAAGTACTTGAACATCGCACCAAATGTCGGCCTAGGGCCGAAACCAATACTTCACTTGTTGAATACATGCATATGTCCGCGCTGCCTCGCTGCGGCTTTCCAATGTTTCTTGCGCACCCCTTCTGGTTCTAGATGCGCATACTTCCCTCCGGAGAATTTGGGCCAGTCCAGCGCCATGCCGATTTTGACCATTTCCGCACTTAGGTCGCGCCCGTCTGGCAACAGACAGGTGGCGACGATGCGATCATAAGAAATGTCGGGTTCAAGTTCGGCGGTGATCTTTTGTCCTTTGCATAGATTGACCAATTCCCACTTGGCTTTCTTGCCCCATGGATGCTCCATTTCGGGGGCGTCTATACCTGCCAAGCGCAATCTGACTTTGCCGATCTGGATCGTATCACCGTCAATGACATAGCATTTTCCGGTGATGGTGGAATGGGGTTCGCAACTAGCCCCAATGGGCTGGGAAGGAGTTGCGACCTCCGATTTCGGGCTTGGCTGGAGTTTCGGGGGGTATTTTCGCACCGGAGGCGTTTGAATTGGTCGTCGGTTCGTCGTTTGACGATACTGCGTTGAGGTTTTCTTCCTGAAAAATGCACGAAATATGAACTTTAGCAAAACAACCCTCTAAGGCATTCAATTATCTATGAAATGCAGTTTATCAGCCGTTTTTCGCCATGAAAAGATCGACGTGCAATTCGTCTAAACATTCACGCAATGTTCCGCGGGTTTTCATCCCAATTCTAAACAGAAAATTCAATAAATTCAGAAACATACCTAGTCTTGCAAATCCGTGTACACCGGTTCGATTCCGGTACTCGCCTCCATTTAAAAACAATCACTTACATCACTCCTTGCCGTGTTTGAGACCCCGCGTTTACAGGGGCGTTTACATTTTTGTGTCTTGAGACAGTGATTTTGCTTGATTGAGCTTGCGCAGAACCGCATCGCTTTCGTCCGGGCTAACCTGCGCATAATGCTCGATAACCTGCGCGGCATAGCGGACAGACCACCCCATCAAGACCGCGATTTGGCGCATAGACAGATCGGCATTTAGCAATCTTGTCGCCGCCCTCCCGCGAGTAGCAGACAGAGTCTTCTCCCTGCCGTCGATCCAAGGGGGGATCTGAGCTTCGCGCCGCCACTTGGTGATCTGGTTCGATGCCCAACGAGCCGTCAAAGGCCTGCCAAGCTCTGATACCAGCAGCACCTCGTGGCCTTCGGGCGTCTCTGCGATCAATTTCTCAAGTGCCGATGTGGCAGGGATATATGCGATCTGGCCGCGCTTACTGGTCCTGAAACGAAGGCGCTTGCCGTGCGGCGTGTCTTCGAATTGGTCCATCTTGACCTGAACCAGATCAACCGCTCTTAAGCCTGTTTCGCATCCTGCGGTCAGAATCCTCTGGACCCATTTCGGCGCATCCCTGTTAAACTGGGCGATATCGCCGCTCGTCCAGATGATCTCTGTCCGGTTCGATTGGTAGAGCTTCTTGAGCTTGTGGCAGTGGTGCTCTTTGAGATTCCCCTCTTCGACCGCCCAAATTAGAATGAGGTGCCCCTAGTTTCC
>JBOEGO010000003.1:0-61004 GCA_050633465.1 Paracoccaceae bacterium
CTCGCCCCATCCACCAATCCCAGCGGATCGGCCTGGATATACCGCCCCGTCGTCGGATCGTAGTCCCGCATCCAGTTCTGGTGCAGCCCGCTTTCCGATTGGAACCATTGCCCGGGGAAACGCAGCGCGATCGCATCGCCGCTGCTGACGCGCACCCCGCCGAAGGGCAGATAGGAGGCCTCCCACACCTTCACTCCCGTCACATCGGTCGCAAAGAGCGGGCGGCCGATATGGTCGGTGCGGATAAAATACACCGCATCCGTCGCGCCATCGACCACAGCAACGGGTTCACCATTCGCCCAAAGATATTCGCGTAACAGAGAGGCCGTGCCGGTGGCCGGATCGACATCGTATTCCGCGATCCGGTTGCCATCCAGATCATGCACCACATGGATGATCTGTCCGGTCACGGCATTGTGCTGCACCACCTGCTGGCCAAGCGCATTGTATTTGTATTCGGCCTGAAGCGCGCCATTCAGGGTAAACCGCGCCATCCGGCCAGCGGCGTTATAGTCATAGCCATAGACCGTGCCAAAGCGGTCGTCCTGAATGACATTTCCTGCCAGGTCATGGGTCAGGCTGCGGCTTGCCCCCGCGCTTGTAACGATCGACTGAAGGCGATTTGAATCAGACGGATAGCTATAGCTGTCCGTGACCGATACAGGGCCATCCGTCAGCACACGGCTGATACGGTTTCCAACACTGTCATAGTCAAAATCAATCTGTCCATAGCCCCCCGACGCACGCGAGAGATGCTCGCGCGCATTGTATTGAAACAGTTCTGTCTGCGTGCTCGAAACAAGGTCATTTTCCCGGATGAGGTTGTCACGGGTGCTCCAGACATAGGTTTCATCACGCAGGGCAGTTCCGCTCAGCACATCACGCAGGCGCTTCAGCCGATAGGAGTTGTCATATTTTCGGATATGGCTGGCCCCGTCCCCATATCTCCAGGATGCAAGGGGCCCAAACGGCAGGTATTGCGCATCCGAAACCACTGTGAACGATGGCGGGAACGCGTTGCTGACCTCGTCACGAACTCTACGCTGCGCCGTGACCGATGCAATGCGGCCATCCGCATCATAGCTGTAACGGACCAGCAACTGCCCGGGCGTTAGCATTTTCGACAAACGGCCCATGTCGTCGTAAGTGTAACGTATGTCGTAAGACTGACCATCAATTCTACGGAAGTCCCGGGTGAGATAGCCCCCCTGACCATAGCGTCGGGTGATGCTGCCCGCTTCATCCTCGATCAGGCCAATCTTCGACACCCCCAGATTGGTGCTATCTGCAAGATCATATGTGAAAAACTGGTCCTGCGACGGGTCGCTCGGGAAGGTTCGGGCCGTCACGCGCCCGGCATGATCGTAGGTATAGTGCGAAACAATGCCCCGACCGTCCGTCATAGTCGTCACCAGACCACGCTTGTCATAAGTGTAAGAAATGGTTCCGCGATCCGCGCTCATTTCCGAAACGACTTCGCCGAAACCATTATAGGCGAAGGTGGTGTCGATGTTTCGCGGGTCTGTGAACTTTGTAAGCTGATCAGCCGTATCGTGTTCCTGCGTTGTGATACCGCCATCACGGTCTGTAACGCTGCTCAAACGGTTCAGCCCATCAAAACCATAGGATGCCTCGTTCAAGAACGGATCAGTGACCTTCTTCAGATTATCCTCTTCGTCATGCGCAAAACCCCAATTCTGCCCCGCGGCCCCAAGCGTTGCCTTTAGGCGCCCAAGTTCATCATACTCAGCATTCTCCCAAAAGGTTTCTGCGCTGACACCATCGGAATATGCAGTGCGCGTGACATTCCCCATAAGGTCATGCTCGTACTGGGCAACCTCTCCAGCAGGGTTCACAACTTTGATCAGTCGCCGGGCCTCGTCATAAGTGAATGACGTGACACCACCCGAGGGATCCGTGTAACTCACGATCTGACCGACAACATCATAAGCGAAAGCATATGCCTCCTCCGGCGCGCCGCCGGGATTGCGGACTGCGCTGATCACACGCCCTCTGCTATCATAGCCAAGCGCCCACTCAATACCGTCCGGCTCTCGCACAAGCGTCGGCTGCCCCGCCTTATTCAAGGCCATATATTCCGTCACGAGGTTATTGGGGGCAATTACTTTGGTCAGGTTGCCATTAGCGTCGTATTCATACGAAGTGACATCGTTGATGCCATCGGACAGCAGACCGGGCCCATCCACCGAGGACAGGACAATCAGCCCCGACGACAAGGTGCTGTAATTATACGTCCACGTACGGGATTCGCCCAGGCTCGGGCTTGTCGCCAGATTGTCGGTCTGTGTGTAGCTGACAAGGCTGACTTCACCATTCGGCCCTTCGTTATAAACGAAAGTTTCGACCATTTGATCAGTGGTGCGGGTCAGGGGCAGTCGCAAATCTGCGTGCCAAGTGTACGACGTCACGCGAGCATCTGTACTCCCGGCACCTTCAGTCTTGCTCAGAACCAACCCCCTGGAATTACGATCATAAGTCGTGACACTCCCATTCCGATGGGTGCGGGAATAAACGAATCCTTCCGGCTGATCTGCCGGGGCTGTGTAATCAATCTCTTGACTGGTTGGATCACAGGAGGGTGTCGCCACCCCATCGACATTTGTCAGTCGAAGCTGGCCTTCAACTTCTGTGTAACCATAATTCGTGACGCGTCCAAGTGAGTTGGTTGCCGAAGCAATACCGCTTGGAACAGGAGCATCAGGATCAATCGGATCTGGCTCAAATATACTGAAAGTATGTCCGTCTGCGCCACCATAATGCGAACTCCCCGCCACAATCGAAGCAGTCCCCATCCCTTTCTGTGAATATGAGAAAGTAGAGTTCGGGAATGGCTGGCCCTGATCGTTCAAACGACCATCGTAAATGCTCAGCAAAGGTGGCGGAAAATGCTCCCCATCATAGATATACCGGGCCGTTTCGGCAGTCTGTCCCGAGGTAAGATCTTCAAAAGTGACACTCTCCAAAAGTCGGCGGCGGGGAACGGATGGGTTTTCACCATATGAGTAGTTTACTGCATACTCCGGGGCGAATGCGCCGCCATCATAGTCAACGTCAATCTCTATTCGCGACAGGAAGCTATCCACATCATTCCCTGTCGTGAACTGACTATACACAAACTCTGCTCTTTGCCCTTTGTTGTCGGTCATCGCGACAACAAGCCCCTCCATTCCTTCTGCATCAGTTCGGTCGAATTTAACTGAGTAACCGTCTGGAAAAATACGCTCGAAAATCTGATAACCGTTAGTCGCATCACCTCGGAAAAGGCTAATATGCCCCTTTCCATCGCGCAAAGTGTAAACACCTTGCCCATAAGTCATTGTATAGGGGTTCTCCGAAGAAACCGCGGGGTAATCTCCAGCCCCGCCCGTTCCATAGTGAAATAAGTAACTTCCCCCATCCCATTTATGGTAAATATTCCAATTCTTGTTAGTTTCCGGGGGCGGACCTGAATCCGGGTTCGGACGCCCCTTATTCGCGAATATAATTTCATCGAACCATGACCGCCAAACACCTGCGTGGACAGACTGTCTAGAGAACTTATAGCTATCAAAGTGTACAAGATCAGAGCGATACGATCTGAGTATCTGAAAACGGCCATCCTTAGGAGAAACCCAATCCCTGACATCTTCTGTCAGCACCCCACTTATAAGATCAACGGGGTCACCAACCGTCTCGTTCGAGCTATCGGCAGAGTTTCCGGCCGGATTAGAACTACTCGCTGGGTTTCCTGCACTCGGAGAGCTTGGAGAGCACTGCTTGATAAGCTCAACATGCGTGCAATTAGTGGGGTTTTTCTGAACAGGAAGTTTTGCATGCCCGTTAACATCTACATCTCTGCACAGTCTTTCAACGGGCAACTGTTGTTCATTGCCATGGCCATTCTCGCTATAGCAAGTCGCCACAACAGGAATTCCGTAGGCATCATAAAAATCTACAACAAAATGCGTGAAATTTTCGGGCTCGTAGTCGGTAACAATGACGCCAGTGCGTTTAGCACGGCAAGCTGCCTCAATCGTGGACCGCTTGTACTCATCCCAAGTGCTCTCATTGACACCGACGAAAGCCCACCGCACCTCGGGCTTTAGCGTCTCCTGTGCCTCGGCCATTGTGCAAAAACTTAGCGCACACGCGCATAAAGCAGCCGCCGAAGGAAATTTTTTAAAAACAGCCAAAACTACGTTCTGAAACAAATAAGACATATCTACCCCACACCTTAAAGTCGAATCGCTTACCACTGTCAGAAAAATTCTTAACAATCACAAGATGAATTCCTTCCAGCGAAATGGAAAAACACCACCCAAAAATATCAACGATACATGCCGAAGACCAATCCACCCGACACCCTGAATAGGATATTCTGGACGTGCTGCCTCCCATGAAAATATGGGCAAACCTCCAAGACACTGTGCTATTGAAGCGCCGGAAAGTCCGGATCAAAACGTACTACTGTGCCAAATCCGCATCCTCCCCTTCTCCTCCGGGCTGACCATCACGTCCGTAGGACAGAATAGTAAATCCACTAACATCCAAGCGCATTTCGTAGCGTCGCCCCCAAGGGTCAATCAATCCGCCTTCTTTATCCAAATACGGGCCACGCCAGTTGGTCCCGCCTTGCGGAACATGCAGCAACGCCCCTAACCCTTCCGCCTCAGATGGATACCGCCCCACATCCAGGTAAAAAAGCTGCACAGCTGCGCGGAGATTAGCCATTTGAACCTGCGCGGTCTGCGACTTGGCTCTGCCAAAACTGCCGACAATCCTGGGGGCGGCAATACCGACAACCAGCGCCATGATCGCCAGAACGATCATGACTTCCAACAGTGACAATCCAGATCTGGAATTTCGCTTTCCCCTATGCACCTGTACCTCCATTCAGCCTCGCAGCCCACGGCAGGGCAAGAATTACTCCGTAGCTTATGAAAGGCGCGAACGGAAGATCCCGTCTCTTCCGGCCAATCAAAGCAAAAACGATTCCCCCAACGGGCGCAATAAGCAGTAACAGCCAAAAGCCGACCGGCCCCAACAAGAGTGCCGCGGCAGAAAGAAGTTTCACATCCCCCAGCCCCAATGCCTCATGGCCGCGCAGCCGGAAATACAGGGAGCTTCCGCCCCAAAACACAGCAAGCACCGCCAAGGCGCAAACCAGATTTGCTTCGGGCCAAGGCTGATACCGAAGGCAAATCACCGCGACAATGGCCAGTCCAACGCTGCAAATATCAGGAATTTCACGCGTGACAAGATCGCTGGCGGCAGCCACAATAAGGAACGGCAAACTGACACAAAGCGCGATTCCTTCCCACAGCGCCAAAAGGGGCAAAAGGGCAACAGACGTGATTGCAAAAAGCACCCCAAGCGCGATGACATTATGTTTAAAACGGTCGGGTCGAAAAGGAATCACGCTGCTACCTGCAATGCTTGCTTTTATCAGCATAGCGGCAATTTTATCTGTCCTTCAAGCGCGCGAGCGTAACCTGATGCGGGTTCAGGGCAGGCTCCTTTCCGCGCAACAGGAAGCTATGGACAGGCAGGCCATCCACGCAGTTTTATCCCAGCAATTGGCTTTAAGCGCCAAAGGGGATGCGCCTCACCTACGCTTTGACGGAACCCCATTTGAAATGGAATTCGAAGGGCGGGTCTGGAGAGTAGTGCTGCAAGACGTGGAAGGACTGATAGATCTTTACCTTGCTCCAAATCAGATATTGCAACTCGCGGGCCTGAACCCTCAAAAAGTGTTTCAGGTTAGAGAGCGGCTACGTCAGTCTACGCCAACCGGGCGTATGCCCTCGCTGGAACAGACAATGGCCGAAATGGGCATCAGTGCCGACAAGGCCCCCCTTCTTACTCAGTCCGCACGCACAGGTGGGCTAAGACTAGGAGTTATTGCCCCAGAGCTCAGACATGCCGCATCGGTACAGCCACATTTACAAGCCCCCGGCCAGACAGAAGTGGTTCGCATCCATGTTCAGCCCATTCCACTCGCCGACCATTAAGCGGACCATGCCGTTGCTCTGCAAGGCAGGTGGAAAAACGAAACCAAAGCAACCAAATCTATGAAACGTTATTTTTTCAAAGGACTGGATTCGACCGGCCGCATCGAAACGGGACAGATCGAAGCTATCAACGAGGCAGATGCTTTTGCTCAGCTTAAATCTCATGGCATTTCCATATACGAACTGGATCAAAATTCGCCCCATCAAGCGCCATGGTATGCGCGGGAAGTCTCCCTCGGAAACAGGGGGCACCGGCTCTCAGATCAGGCGGCTATCGCTGAATTGCTTGGGTTGCTGATCGGCCTTGACTTACCTTTGACCAAAGCTCTTGAAACAGCCGCAGAGAGCGCCCCGACGCCAGCCCTGAAACGTCACCTTCAGCGAATGACGGCGCGCATAGCGGACGGAGCTACAGTGATCCGGGCGTTCAACGAATCCGGCAACGGGTTCAGCCCCATTTTCGGACAAATTCTATTAATCGCCGAAAACAGCAACACATTGCCAGAAAGCATGAATGACCTGGCGCATATTCTACGTCGCACGGACCGTTTGCGAAGTCGCGTGTCTGCAGCACTGATCTATCCGACGATCCTGATCGTCGCTGGTTTGGCGCTGCTATTCATTATCGCACTTTACCTCGCGCCCGCGTTGCAACCCGTGTTCACTTCACTTGAAAAACCAATGCCATGGCTCCTGAGGACGCTATTGGCCGGCGGGCAGATCCTACATGACAACAGCGTCGTCCTTCTGCCTGGCGTTGCTTTCATCCTGGCAACTCTAACGCTGTTTTCACTTTCACCGCAGGCGACGCGCCCCCGCGCATTGATCATTGGCGCCCTGCCCTTTTTCAGCACCGTAATGCACGAAGCCCAGCTCTTACGCCAGTTCTCTGCCCTCAGCATCTTGCTTAGAAACGGTATGGGCCTGCCCGACGCACTCGATTATTCTGCCGGAATGATCCCCGATGGCAAATTCACTTCGGCTTTCCGGGCCGCCTCCGAAAATCTGAAGCTTGGCGGGAGCGCCGTCGAGGGAATGGGGGCTGTCTGCCGGATGCCGCCGCTTGTTGTTCGTCTTTTTTCATTCGGGGAGGAGACCAATCAGATGGAGCGGATGGCCGATACGATTTCTGGCGTCCTGGAAAAAAGCATCGAGCTGAAGATTGAACGTGCCTTGCAATTGCTTACCCCTCTCCTTACGCTTTTCATTGGTGGGGCCATTGGCAGCTTGGTTTACTCTGTCATGAGCGCAATTCTGGACGTGAACACAGGAACATTCTGATGGCACGCCGTAGAAAATCGGGCTTCACTCTGCTGGAGAGCCTTGTTGCCTTTGCGATCGTCAGCCTCGTTGCAGGCACAGCCTACTTGAGCCTGGCAAGCAGCTATGCGCGTCAGGCCCATGTCATGCGTAACCTTGAGATGGCCAGGCTCGCCAGGGCCTTGCTGACCGAATACAGCGCCACCTGGCCTGCGATGGCGGATGAAGGTGTTCTGGGCGAACGGTTCTTCTGGTTAATCAGCGATACCCCGATGGCTCAACAGTCAAACAAGCAGGCAATACCGCAGTTGCGCAAAATAGAAATTACAGTGCGAGAAAGTGAAGCTTTGCGCGCCCCTTTTCGTATGTCTACAGTTTTCACCCGGATAGAGAATTGAGAAAATCCCGCCGCACACGGCATGGCATCGCACTGCTGGAAGTGATGATCGCGCTCATTGTCATGGCCATGAGCGCCCTCATTGTCGCCTCAGTGCTCGCCACTTTGGGACGATCCGGAACACAACTGGTTCGACTGGATGCACAGACCGAAGAAATAATCGCGCAGGAGCAGGTCAGGGCGTGGGTGGAAAGCATCCCGCCGGGCCTGAGCCTCCCGGAAACTCCGCCTTTCGAAGGGCATCCCACCCATTTCACCTTCCTGATGATAGACAGGATCGGGTCTCCGTCAACAGGAGCCATCCTGCGTGCAAAGATTGAGCTTTCCGACACGGATCTTGTCGCCAGACACTCTGGCGCTCCGGACGCACCTCACAAACTGGCGCAAGGGATATCAGAGCTGAGAATACAGTATTGGGGTAAACACAACCAAAGGGACGCAGCACATTGGAGCGATACATGGAAAAACCGGACCACACTGCCTCTCCTGATAAAAATCAGCTGGAAGGATCTTTCCGGCATCGAACAAATTCCGCAAATCCTTGAACCAGCGCTACATTCCCGCCATAGCGAACAAGAAATTTGAGCCCCCCCCCGACATTCGGACGCTGACCTAAGCTGTGATTTGTTGTCATCTGATCTTCGACAAGAAAGAGATCAAAGATGTCCAAAACGGAAGAAATATTTGCCTGAGTTCAAGGCGAAGGTGGTGATGAAAACGCTCAAGGGGGAGCAGACGGTGACCGGGATGGCGAGCCGTTTTGGTGTCCGGAGCACCGCATTCGATCTGCCGGTCAATCGCGGACGCCACCACCGCTGCCGGCACTGTGCTGCCAGAATGAGCCGAAGAAAAAGCCCGCGAGATCGCACGGGAAAAGGGCTGGGACTATCATGTATTGCACGCAAACTGGATGGACTTTGCGCATGAGGAAACGGCCAAAGGAAGCCCGCCCAGGAATGCAGGGGCGGCCTTTGTCGCTTACTGCAAAAAGCAAGATTCATTACGGTGATGATTGCAGGGCACTACAACTAAGCACTCATGATGCGATCAAGCTCATTCAGACTTAGAGGTTCGCATGCAAGGTTTTTCTTATGAGATACGAATGGAAGCCAAAGGAGAGGCTGCCTCATCCAGGAAAACTCTCCAGCCCAGTATTTTGCATCTATTTTGTTTTCGGTGCCATAAATCTCGCATAGAACGTCATGAAATTCGTCCAGATCGTCTCCCCAAATGCCAATATCATGAATTAGCTTTGATGAACCTGAAAACTTGCCCAAATCCTTTTGGGAGAACCCGAATCGAATAAGTGCTTCTTCTACGTTTTTTGGAATTTTGGTCATCTTAATAACTGGTTAATACAGCCCCTAAGGCGATATGCGTCATATAATCCAGACGCGGCACCGGCATAGGGAATGAATTTTGTGGAGGCATTTCTTCCGAACTTCCTTAGGCCACCATACCGACCTGTGCGCCCGCCATGATTATGAACCCAAGTGCTTAAAACACTTGTTCTATTGCCGGACGGCCCGCCTTTGCCCTTTTGGTTACTAGTAAGAAATGGCCCAGTTGCGCCATACGCCGCCCCCAGAGCTGGGTGAACATATGGGATACTTGGAATATTTGGATCGACACAATCACAGTTTTCTTCGATGTAGGAGACACCTGCGTCAATGGCAAAACCAATCGCAATACCAACAAGAATAGGAATAAATTCTCCAGTTGGGTCTGTATACCTTTGAGGGTTTTGGGCTGCATATCCATAAACGCTCGGCCCATCTACCAGCCCGTAGGGATCAGCCTGCAAGTAACGTGCGCTAGCCTGAGAAGCCCCCAGAGCGACACTCACAGCCAAAACAAATCCAAACAATTTTCTCATAGTCTATCCCTTTATCTTTCTCGCCACCCAAGCGCCTCAGCCTGCAGAAACATCGCCCTGTTCTGGTTTCCCAGATAGGCATACCGATCATGCAGATTAGCGGGCACCGCATTGGAATTCGGATAGCGTTCAATAAATTCAGTACGGACCAAGTTGTAGTAGCCTGACCCCTTCTTGACCATCACGTAGGCGTAAGTTGGGTGGTACTCTAACAACAGATCTCCAACCTCAATGGCGCTCTCATACAGCCCCTGCCTGAGCAGATATTCCATCACCACAACGCCGATGGCAGCCAGCGTTTCTCGTTCATCCAGAGGGCTGAGATAAACCTCATTGCGAAGCGCCAGTGGCGTGATTGGCCCAAGCTGGTTGTAGTGGCTGTCACGCGCTGGACCGCCGCCGCTGGTGGCTTCAAGATTATGGACCTGACCACGATCATCACGGAATTTTACCAACACATGCAGCGGTGCAAGCGCAGGCCAAACATCCAGCCCTATCCGTTGACCCAGAATGATGAACAGAAACGGCATCGTCACGCAGTTGCCCTGCCGATCTGCAAAGTAATCCGTCATCATTTTGTTCTGGATCGTCTCGCCGAGCGGGTCATTCATGTCATAAGCAAAGGGACGATGGTTGTTCCAGGACCCGCTTTGATAGATGAATTTGCGGAGCGTTTCGACTTTCTCCCAGCTATCCGCATTGCGCGGCACCATCGCCTCAATATCCGCAACCATCTGGTCAATGCGGGCGAGGCCCTGATTTACATTGACGGTCGGATCGACCAACTGGTCGATTTCGAACTTCACACGGGCGATATCAAAATCAGCCTCAGAGCGTTCGAAGATATCCCGCACGGTTGTGGTGATCGTGGATTCGGCATTCACGGGCGAAAGACTGCAGATATACACGACAATACCGAATAAACTCAGAAATGACCGCATGTCTGCCTACTTCAAAAACACTGCCCCAATACACGAACATCTTCGGCGTTAATCTGCTGTACGTCAACAACTGAAACCGCCCCATAAACTACTCGCCTTACCAATACAGGTTTGTTCGTACCCGCTGCGCCAGTCGGAACATCTGAATACTTTGGTCTGCCCCCCCCGTTCGGCGGGGATGCACTTCAGCGGCACCACTTCGCGCTACCTCCCCCCCTTTTGAGACCAGTGATCCCAGCCTGAATCCGGCTTGCTTCATAATTTTTGGCGGGTATCTCAATGCCATCCACAAAGTTACATCGACGGCTTTCTGCCGTGGGATGGCAAGTCATCAAGATAAGCCGTCGGCGTTGTCCAGCAAATACCCATGCCCATACCGCCATACTTGGCCTTCAGCTTGAATGCCGAAGCGGTGCTCAGGCCGAGCCTGCAGCACACCTCACCCGTCGGCCTTCTGGCCTAATGCTCTTCGATCATCCCGATTATCGGCGCCTCGGTGAACGGTTCTTTCGCATGTGTCTACTTCTTCAGTAGTTGGCGCAGACTCTACATCGCGGCGAAGGATATCGCGAAGATCGAACACCGACCCAAAACACTGGCACTATCTTCTACTCGATCGTTCTTGCTGCCTATGCAAAAACAAGGCTTGGATTCTTTGATATTCGGGATGTGTTGGGGGGAGTTCAGATTCGTGGAAAGCCAACAGCAGCGGCATATCTTCCAGACTCAACTCATCCTGCCCTAAGCCAAAGGCAACGCTCCGCCCCTCTGTCACCTCCCACTCGCCCTCTCCGTCACGCCTGCCGTAGGCTTCGGTGGTTTTCGGGGAGTCATGACTGAGGTTTTTCACCCACCAAGCCCAGCTCGAATCTGTTGTGCAGGTTTTCCGCCCCAGCTCGGCGATGCAGTGTTTCATTGCGTGTGGGGAATAGCTCTTACCGATAACCGCGCTGGCAGCGACGAAAGCCTCGCTGAGCGCTGAGATGCTGGTCATCGGCCGGACTCGCTCTGTTTCGAGGTCGCGGCTGGCGCTTTGGCGCTTCAGGTCTTTGCTATGGGGGAACACCGCGTCTTTCCCTGAATACCCGAGCTTTCGCAACTCATCGATCCATTCAATCAAGATCTCTTCGAACACTTCAGTACCTGGGAAAAATTCGATGTAGGAGCTCTTGCTGTTTTTCACCTTCACCAGATTGGCGTCCAATGCGAACCGCCGCCGGGCGATTTCGACATCCTCAATCCGCAAGCTGGTGATAGTTTCCGCGCGCAACGCCCCGACTGCAGCGCAGGCAACCATGGCGCACTTTCGACGCGACACAAGGCTGGTCCGAGACATGCCTTTGACCATCTCGCACGCCTGCTCAAAATTCGGAAAGTCTTTTGCCTCCCGAGGCAGCGATTTCGCACGCGCACTTTTGGGGAGCGTAAAATTGTCAGGAATTGATCTGTTCAACCGGCGGTGGCCGTCTTGTGCGCACAGCCATTTGAAAAATGAGGCGAGATGCGACACCCTGTGACCGATTGTTGACTTACTCAAGCCCCCATCCTCCTGCGGTTTCTGGGACAACTCGATCAACCTGTTTCGATAGTTTGCAGCATCAGCTGTCTTCACCAAATCCAACGCTTTTCCCTGCAGAAACGCCTCAAAATCCCGAATGGCAGCAAGGTGCGCATCAACCGTTTTTTCGTGATACCGGCCTGCGTACTTCTGCCACTCATAGATCACCCGATCGTTCAGACCATACCAAGGCCGAGACTCCATTTCGCGGATTTTCCCAATACGAGAGGGGACCGCATCTTGTACTTCGTCTGACGGGGCCAGAGTTGTATTGGTATCGCAGCATTTTTTTAGCGTGTCGCATTCGGTTGCATCTAGTAACTTTTGCACTGTTGCGCCGCAGTCAGGACAGCGAGAACAAGCCAATACTGGGTTGCCTTGCCACTCAGGCAAAGCGATCGCTCGCGGCTTCGGAAAAACGGCAGACTTGCACTTCAAGCACAAGAATTCGCCCGGACGTAGATCCTTATGCTTGCGCTCACGACGCTCTGTGTGAAATCGGACCAGCTCAGCGCCCCTGAACAACTGAGGACCTGATCCTGGCGAAGGACGCAGCCCTGCGCCAACCCAGTTGGACACCGTGTTCCGGCAAACTTCATAAAGCTCTTCCATGTCAGAAACAGAATAGACACGGTTCTTCTTGGGGCGGATCCCTTTGTAGGAGCGGCTCATTGCTTGCCCTCCCCCACGACGACGGAAGTCGTTTTCTGCACACCCTCCAATTGTGCCTCATAGGCCAAAAGGTCCGAGAGGCGCCAGCGGGTCGTTCCAGGGCCCAGCTTTACCGGTGCAGGAAAGTGCGGATCCGTTCGGCTCCACCGCCAGACAGTCTGCCTGCTGCAGCCAAAGCGTGCGGCGACTTCGACATCCCGCAGATAAAGCTCCTCCGCCAAATCTAAGGGCCGCGTCCGCTGGCCATCGAACTGCGGTGCGGCAGAACGCTCCCGTGCTGCCCTTGGCTCGGGCTTGGGCTTGGGCTTGGGCTTGGGCTTGGGCTTGGGCTTGGGCTCTTCAGAAAACGGGAGATTGGCCTCTGCAACCTCTAAAGGTCCATTGCCGAAATCCAGCTCAGGCTGGTCAGATATAGTTTGCGACTGGGGATTTTCTTTCGAACGATGATGCATGCTAAACCCGAAAGGTCGAAGGGTTGGCGGCACATCATGCGCTCAATTGCTACTCAATAAGCCGAATCGGGGCGGATTCGTCAAGAAATTCCCACCAAAAATAAATGTGGGGCCAAGTGTGGGGCCATTCATGCGGCGGAAGAAAACTCACCATTAAAATCAACACATTACAAGGACAGGATGGCGGAGGAGGTGGGATTCGAACCCACGGTACGCTTTCACGCACGCCGGTTTTCAAGACCGGTGCATTCGACCACTCTGCCACTCCTCCGGCAATCGTTCGGGGTCGTTCGGGCGGGCATAATCCACCTTTTGCGATTCTGCAAAGGCTGTAACGCACACAGATAGGGGGATTTCTTGCCGATGGCCCCACGCGCGGCTTTTCTTGTGCCGCTTCTGGCGCTAGGATGCGCCCACGCGCCAGAAATGCGCCCCCTGTCAGAAGGCCAGACAACCGGCCCGCCAGAGGATCGCAGCGCGTCAGGCAGAAGGCGAGAGCAAGGGGCACGTCAATGATGTATCGGAATACCGCGAACGCCACGGGGCGGCGCATGCTGGCGGGCAAATTCATTCTGGCCGCAGGGCTGGCATTTTCCCTAGCCGGTTGCGATGAAAGCGGGAAATTCGCATTTCCCAAACCTGCGGACACCGAAAATTCCGGGGGCAGCGCTGCCAGCAGCAAAACCAATTCCACCCGCCTGATCGAACGCGACGTCGAAGCACCCGATGTGTTTCAGGTCACCGAGGACGGGTTGTGGGACGGTCGCCCGTCATTGGGCGGGGTCTGGGTGGCGCATCCCGATGTGGCCGAACCCGAACGTGTGATCATCCGCAACACGGCCAACAACAAATTCGTCATCGGTGCGCTGTTCCGGCGCGAACGTGAAAATCCCGGCCCGCGGGTGCAGGTGTCCTCCGATGCGGCATCGGCGCTGGGGATGCTGGCGGGTCAACCCGCCAAGCTGAACGTGACCGCCCTGCGCCGCGAGGAAGTGGCAGAAGAACCTGAAATCGCCGCCGCCCCCACCGTCGATGCCCCCCCCGCCCCGACCGAAGTGACCGCCAGCAAACTGGACCCCGTGGCCGGTGCCGCCGCCGCCATCACCGCAGCCGAGGCAAAACCGGCCACGCCCCCTGCGGCCATGAAACCCGCAGCAAAACCCACCGCCCCCCCCGCGCCCAAACCAAAACCCGCCGCCAAACCGCGTGGTTCGTCCCTGACCAAACCCTATCTGCAAATCGGCATCTTTTCGGTTGAATCCAACGCCAAGGGCACCGCCGACAAGATGCGCAAGGCGGGCATGGTGCCGACGGTTCACAAACAGTCCAGTCAGGGCAAAACCTTTTGGCGTGTGGTGGTTGGCCCCGCTGGCAACAAATCCGAACGCGACGCCCTGTTGAAACAGATCAAGGCGCAGGGGTTTGGCGACGCATACGCCGTAACCAACTGACCCTGCCGCCGATCAGCCGATAAAAGGAGGATCAGATGACCCGCCTCATGCACCGCATTTTCGCCGCCGCCCTTGTTGCGGCGATGGCCCTGCCCGCCCATGCCTTTGATACCCGCGCCCGCGCCGCCTATGTGGTGGATCTGGGCACCGGCACGGTATTGTTGAACAAAAACGCCGACCAGCCGCTGCCGCCCGCGTCGATGTCGAAACTGATGACGCTATACATCGCATTCGAGGCCATCCGCGATGGCCGCCTGACGCTGGATGAACGCCTGCCTGTCAGCCAGCACGCCATGTCCTACACTGGATCGACCATGTTTCTGGACACCACCGACCGTGTCCGGGTCGAGGATCTGCTGCGCGGCATCATCGTGCTGTCGGGCAATGATGCCTGCGCCGTCATAGCCGAGGCCCTGTCCCCCGATGGCACCGAACCGGGGTTCGCCCGCTTCATGACCCAGCGCGCACAGACGCTGGGCATGACCAATTCCACCTTTGCCAATTCCAACGGCTGGCCCGCCGCCAACCACCGCATGTCGATGCGCGATCTGGCGCTGCTGGCCACCCATATCATTCAGGATTTCCCCGAATTCTACCCGCTGTTCGCCGAACGCGAATTCAAATTCGACGGGCGCGCACCGCAGAACACCAAAAACCGCAACCCCTTGCTGGGGCTGGGCATCGGCGCGGACGGGCTGAAAACCGGCCACACCGAAGAGGCAGGTTACGGCCTTGTCGGCAGCGCCAAACAGGGTGACCGCCGCGTGGTGTTTGTGCTGTCCGGCCTGCCCAGCACCCAATCGCGCGCCGAAGAATCCGAGGCCGTCGCCAATTGGGCCTTTCGCCAGTTCGCCCAGAAACAGGTGATCAAATCGGGCACCGTGGTGGCCAATGCCGATGTCTGGATGGGGGCAAAAACCTCTGTCGGCCTGACCGTGGCCGAGGATGTTTCGACCCTGCTGCCCGTGTTAACCGGCGACAAACTGGATGCCGAGGTGATCTATAACGCCCCGGTGCAGGCCCCTGTGACCGCAGGCCAGCCCGTGGGCGAACTGGTGTTCACCCCCGATGGTTTGCCCGAAACCCGCGTGCCGCTGGTGGCCGCTGCGGATGTGGCATATGGCGGGTTCATGGTGCGGGTTTCCACCGCCGCCAAACACCTGCTGAACCGGTTGAACCAGCCCCCCGCGCCCGCTGGTTGATCCATGGGCAGGTTCATCTCATTCGAAGGTATCGACGGGTCGGGCAAATCGACCCAGGCCCGCCTTCTGGCAGAAACCCTGCAAAATCAAGGGCATGATGTGGTGCTGACCCGCGAACCCGGCGGATCACCCGGGGCCGAGGAAATTCGCGCCCTTGTCCTGCAAGGTGACCCAGACCGCTGGTCGGCAGAAACCGAAATCCTGTTGTTCACCGCCGCACGGCGCGACCATATGGAACGCACCATCCTGCCCGCGCTGGCGGCGGGCAAGGTGGTGATCTGCGACCGTTTCGCCGATTCCACCCGCATGTATCAGGGGCTGTCACGTGGTGATCTGCGTGCGCTTGTGGATCAGCTTCATACGCTGATGATCGGGCGCGAACCCGACCTGACCGTGCTGATCGACATGGACCCTGCCACCGGACTGGCCCGCGCCAAGGGCCGCGGCGGGGTCGAGGAACGGTTCGAGGATATGGGCCAACCCATGCAGGAAAAGATGCGCGCCGGGTTTCTGCAACTGGCCGCCGACAACCCCGCAAGGTTCAAAACCATCAACGGCGCACGCGCCATGGATGACGTGGCCGCAGATGTGCTTGCCACGGCCCGCGCCCATCTGGCAAACACCCCTGCATGAGCGATGCACATGACCAGCCAGAACCCGACCGCCTGACAGGTGCGCCCCACCCGCGCATGACGCCGCATCTGTTCGGCCACGCCGATGCGCAGGCGGATTTTCTGGATGTGTTCAATTCGCACCGTTTGCACCACGGATGGCTGATCACCGGCCCGCGTGGCGTGGGCAAGGCGACGCTGGCATGGCGCATTGCGCGGTTTTTGCTGGCCAACCCGCCCGATGACGGCGGGCTGTTCGGCGCGCCGCCAAAATCCGAAACGCTGGATTTGCCCGATGATCACCCCGTGATGCACCGCACCCGCGCCCTGTCGGAACCGGGGCTGTTCTTGCTGCGCCGTGGCGGGTCGGGCAGCACCGATTCCCTGCGCGAAAAGAACTGGAACGACGGCAAATTCGCCGCCGAAATCCTGGTGTCACAGGTGCGTAAACTGAACGGGTTCTTTTCCCTTTCTGCCGCTGACGGCGGGCGGCGCGTGGTGATCATTGATGCGGCGGATGAAATGAACATCCAATCCGCCAATGCCATCCTCAAGATGCTCGAGGAACCACCCGCCCGCACCACCCTGCTGATGATCGCGCACCAACCCTCGCGCCTGCTGCCCACGATCCGCTCGCGCTGTCGCGAATTGCGCCTCCACAGCCTTGGCGCGGATGATCTGAACAATGCCCTGCAACAGGCCGGTGCCAAACCCGCCGAAAGCCCCGCCGCACTGGCCGAACTGGCCAGCGGATCGGTGGGCGATGCCTTCCGCCTGTCCAATCTGGATGGCATGAAAATCTACGCCGAACTGGTCGGGCTATATAACAGCCTGCCCAATCTGGACCGCGCCCGCGCACAATCACTGGCGCAGGCCGCCGCCATGCGCGGCGGAGAGGAAAAGCTGGACCTGATGCTGGCCCTCAATGATCTGCTGCTGGCGCGACTGGCGCGCACCGGCGCGCTTGGCCAACCGCCACAAATCGAGGCCGCAGCAGGCGAATCCGACATGCTGACCCGCCTGTCACCAAACCCGCACAAAGCGCGGGCATGGGCCAATACCGCACAGGCCATCAGCGCCCGCGTGACCCATGCAAGGGCGGTCAACCTTGACCCCGCCGCGCTTGTCCTAGATACCGTTTTCAAACTTCAAAACACCGCTGCGGGCTGATCCTGCTGCCCTTCGGCACGGCCCATTTGCCCCAAACGCATGTCAGAAAACACTAAAACCATGATCGAAATCACCGACAGCCACTGCCACCTCGATTTTCCGGATTTCGACGCGGAACGCCCCGCCGTGATCCAGCGTGCGCTGGACGCGGGCGTGACCCGCATGGTCACCATCTGCACCAAATTGCGCCTGCTGGATCAGGTGCAAACCATCGCCGAAACCTATGATCCGGTGTTCTTTGCCGCAGGCACCCACCCGATGAGCGCCGCCGAAGAACCCCTTGTTTCCGTTGACGAATTGATCGCGCTGGCACAGCACCCGAAATTCGTCGGCATCGGTGAAACCGGACTGGATTATCACTATACCGCCGATAGCAGGGACATCCAGAAAACCAGCCTGCGCACCCATATCGCCGCCGCCCGCGAAACCGGCCTGCCGCTGATCATCCACGCCCGCGCCGCCGATGACGATATGGCCGAAATCCTGACCGGGGAATATAACAACGGCCCGTTCACCTGCGTCATGCACTGCTTTTCCTCCGGTGCCGCACTGGCCCGCACCGCGATTGATCTGGGGTTCTACCTGTCGATGTCCGGCATCGCCACCTTCCCCAAAAGCCAGGACGTGCGCGACATCTTTGCCGATGCCCCGCTCAGCCGCATTCTGGTGGAAACCGACAGCCCCTATCTGGCCCCGCCACCGCATCGCGGCAAACGCAACGAACCCGCCTATACCGCCCATACCGCCCGCAAAGGCGCGGAACTGTTCGATATGGAGTTCAAGGACTTCGCCGCCCAGACACAGGCCAATTTCGACCGCCTGTTCGCCAAGGCCGCCCAGTGGAAGGCCCCTGAATAATGGCAGAACTGCGCTTCACCATCCTTGGCTGCGGATCATCGGGCGGCGTGCCGCGCCTGGGCGGGCATTGGGGCGATTGCGACCCGGCAAACCCGAAAAACACCCGCAAACGCTGCTCGATGATGGTGGAACGCATCACCACAGACGGCACCACCCGCGTGCTGATCGACACCACGCCGGACATGCGCCAGCAACTGCTGGATGCAAATGTCGGCCACCTGGATGCCGTCGCCTATACCCATGCCCATGCCGACCACGTGCATGGCATTGATGACTTGCGTATGATCGTATTCAACCAACGCCGCCGCCTGCCGGTCTGGGCCGATGGCGACACGCAAAACGACCTCTATTCCCGCTTTGGCTATGCCTTTATCCAACCGGATGACAGCCCCTATCCCCCGATCCTGGACATGCACACGATCAAGGGCGATTTCACCATCACGGGCAAGGGCGGCGATATCACCCTGACCCCTTTCACCGTCAACCACGGTTCAATTGACGCGCTGGGGTTTCGCATCAATGATCTGGCCTATCTGCCCGATGTGGCCAGCATCCATGACGCATCATGGGGTGCGCTTCAGGGGCTGGATTGCTGGATACTGGATGCGCTGCGCCGCGCCCCGCACCCGACCCACAGCCATCTGGAACAATCGCTGGACTGGATCGCGCAGATGGCCCCGAAACGCGCGGTGCTGACCAATATGCACATCGATCTGGATTACGCCACGCTGGACGCCGAAACCCCCGACCATATCACCCCCGCCTATGACGGCATGGTGATCTCTTATCAGGTGTGACGGGATGCAGCCTGCGCACCACCTGAACCCGATGCGCTCGGTCTCCCCGCATTGTCTTAGGTATTTTCAGAACAGTGAAACGGAAAGCCGCCATCAGCTTCACTGTTCTGAAAATACCGCCGCCGGAGGCTCCCGCCCCCACACCCCACGCAAAGGCCGGACCTGATGCAAGCCCTCCTCGATGTTGTCCTGCCCGTTTTCGTCGTGATCGGCGCGGGCTATATTGCTGTCTGGCGCGGGCTGTTTTCCACATCGCATGTGGATGGTCTGATGAAATTCACGCAAAACTTTGCCATCCCCTGCCTGCTGTTCTCTGCCATCTCGACGCTGGACCTTGGCCAGAGCTTTGACTGGCGGCTGCTGATATCCTTCTACTCCGGTGCCACGGCGGGCTTCCTCACCGGCCTTTTGGGCGCGCGCTATATCTTCAAACGCGACTGGGAGGAGGCCGTGGCCATCGGCTTTGTCGGCCTGTTCTCGAACTCGCTGATGCTGGGCCTGCCGATCACGGAACGCGCCTATGGTGCCGATGCGCTGACTGCGAATTATGCTATTATTTCAATCCATTCTCCGTTTTGCTACGGGCTGGGCATCACCGCGATGGAAATCGCCCGCGCCCGCAGGAATGGCACCAGCGCGGGGCGTTTGCTGCCCAATGTGCTGCGGGCGATGTTTCGCAATGCGCTGGTCATCGGTATCACGCTGGGGTTCATCGTCAACCTGACCGGATTGCACGTCCCCGGCCCGATCGAGGGCGCAGTCGATCTGATGCGCCGCGCCGCCCTGCCCGCCGCGCTGTTCGCACTGGGCGGCGTGCTGGTGCAATACCGCCCCGAAGGCGACGCCAAGGTGATCGCCATGATGGTTGCCGTCTCACTGCTGCTGCACCCCAGCATCACATGGGCGCTGTCGCATTGGAACAACCTGCCGACCGGCGCCATGCGCTCCGCCGTGCTGACATCGGCCATGGCACCGGGGGTCAACAGCTATGTGTTTGCCAATATGTATGGGGTCGGCAGGCGCGTTGCCGCGTCTTCTGTGCTGATCGCCACGGCGCTGTCGGTGGTCACCATCTGGCTCTGGCTGCACGCCCTGCCCTAGTGCCCTAGGCGCGGCGGTTTTTTTGGCCCCCCTGGTATCCCCACTGCACCCCTGCCGGCACCAGTGCCAGAATAGCCACCGCTGCTGCCATTCAGGCGCGCAACTTTCCGCGACCTGCGTCAAATCCGATGGCAGCGCAGGCGCAATCACGTTAATCTGAACCAAATCACGCGCTCGTGCGTTTTCTACCTGATGGCCTGCCACGCCACGCCCCCTCTGATCCCGAAGGGACCCCGGTTTGAACATTGTTTTCCCGCTGCGCCGAACGGCACTTGCAACGGTTTGCGCCTCCCTTATCGCTGCTGTCCCCGCGATGCCCGTCAGGGCGCTGGATGATCTGTCGTTTCGACTGAACAACGCCGCCGATACCAAAGACAACGACACTCTGCTGGATTCGATCCGTGGCGGGTCGCTGCTGCGCCTGTCACAAACCGACGGGCGCACCGAACCGCAGGATCTGTTCGCCGCCGCGCAGGCCGATTACCAGCGCATTGTCGAAACGCTGTATGCGCAGGGCTATTACGGGCCCGTGGTCCACATCCTGATCGACGGGCGCGAGGCGGCCACCATCCCGCCGCTGAACCCGCCAGCAAACATTTCCAAAATCGCCGTTTCCGTCACCCCCGGCCCGCAGTTCCGCTTTGGCACCGCGCGCATCAATCCCCTGCCGCCGGGTGCCGCCCTTGCGCCCGATTTTCGCACCGGCAAGGTGGCGCGCTCGACCATCGTGCAATCCGCCGCCGTGCAATCGGTCAGCGACTGGCGCGCCAATGGCCACGCCAAGGCCGATGTCGCCGCACAGGATATTTCCGCCGATCACGCCAAACGCCAGTTGAACGCCGACATCACCCTTGCCCCCGGCCCGCTGGTCAAATTCGGCCGCATGCAGGTCAACGCCGAGGGCACAGTGGTCAGCGCCAACCGCCTGCGCACCATCGCCTCCCTCCCCGAGGGCGAGGTCTTCGACCCCGAAGCCCTTGAAAAATCCGCCAACCGTCTGCGCCGCACCGGCACATTCCGTTCCGTGGTGCTGACCGAATCCGAAACCCTTGGCCCCGACAACAGCATGGACATCACCACCACGGTGATTGATGAAAAACCCCGCCGCATCGGCGCAGGGGTCGAACTGTCGTCCTTTGATGGTGTCACGCTCGAAGGGTTCTGGCTGCACCGCAACATCACAGGGCGCGCCGACCGTCTGCGCATTGATGGCAAGGTATCAGGCATCGGCGGCAACACCGGCGGCATTGATTACACCCTGTCCGCCCGTTTCGAACGCCCCGCCGTTTATGGCCCCGATACCAAGGGTTTCGCCTTTGTCGAGGCCGAGCGCGAGGACGAACCGACCTACCGGCAGGACACGGGCAGCATCGGCATCGGTGCCAGCCGGTTTTTCAGTGATACCCTGACCGGCGAACTGGCCGTGGCCCTGCGCTATTCGCAAATCACCGATGCCTTCGGGCGGCGCGATTTCACCCTGCTGACCTTTCCCGGCTATATCGAAAATGATCGCCGCGATGACAAACTGAACCCGTCCTCGGGCAGCTATATCAAGGCCGACCTGACACCCTATCTGGACATTCGCGGCGCCGCCCCCGGTGCGCGTTTCCTGCTGGATGCCCGCGCTTACCGCGATTTCGGCAGCGACGGGCGGTTCGTGCTGGCGGGCCGTGCGCAAATCGGGTCGGTGCTCGGGTCATCCATCGCCGATACCGCGCCGGATTACCTGTTTTATTCCGGCGGCGGCGGCACCGTGCGCGGCCAGCCCTATCAATCGCTGGATGTCGATCTGGGGGGCGGCTTGTCCTCTGGCGGGCGCTCTTTCGTCGGGTTTTCCGGCGAATTGCGCGCCAAAATCGGGGCCAGCAAATTCTCGCTCGTCGGTTTTGCCGATGTTGGCTATATCGGCTCCGAAAGCCTCTATGACGGGTCGGGCCAGTGGCATTCCGGCGCGGGTCTGGGGGTGCGATATGATACGGTTGTCGGCCCGATCCGGCTGGATGTGGCCTCCCCCGTTAGCGGCAACACAGGCGACGGGGTTCAGATCTACATCGGCATCGGACAGTCATTTTGATGAAACGTATATTGCTTGCGCTCTGCGCTATCACCCTGATTTCCCTGCCCATTCTGGCCCCCGCCCAAACGCCTGAGCAAGACAGGGGATACATTCAGGGCTTTCTCGAGGATGCCCTGTCTGACGCGGGCCGCGCTGTCACCATCACCGGCTTCGCGGGCGCGCTCAGTTCTCGGGCGACCATGGAGCAAATGACCATCGCCGATGACGATGGCGTCTGGTTGACCCTGCGCGGCGTCACGCTGGACTGGAACCGCAGCGCCCTGCTGGCCGGTCGGGTCGAGGTGACCGCCCTCACCGCCAAGGAACTGCTGATCCCGCGTGCCCCCCAAACCAGCGCCCTGCCCGACGCCGCCGCATCCGAGGCCGCAGGCACCGGTTTTGCCCTGCCCGAACTGCCCGTATCAGTGCGCGTCGACAGGCTCAGCATCGAAAAACTGGCCCTTGGCGCCCCCCTGCTGGGCCAAGAGGTAGAGGCATCGCTGAACGGATCCGCCAGCCTGTCGGGTGGTCAGGGCAGCGCCGACCTGACCCTGAAACGCATTGATGCGGGCGGTGAATTCGCCCTGAAAGGCGGCTATGAAAACACCAGCCGCAATCTGGAAATTTCCCTGAAATTACAGGAACCTGCCGATGGGATCGTCGCCAATCTGATCGACCTGCCGGGCAAACCGGCCCTGTCGCTGACCGTGGCGGGCAATGACCCGCTGTCCGATTTCACCGCCACCCTGCAACTGGCCACAGACGGGCGCGAACGCCTGTCGGGCACCCTGACCCTGATCGAAGACACCGCCGCGCTGCCCGCAGATGCGCCCGAGGGCACCCCCGCCCCCGTCACCCACAGCCTGAACGCGGAACTGGGCGGCGATCTGGCCCCCGTGTTCGCACCGCAATACCGCCCCTTCTTTGGCGATGACATCCGCCTGACACTCTCGGCGGCGAAACTGCCCGACGGGATGCTGCTGCTCAATTCGCTGGACCTGCGCGCCGATGCGCTGTCGCTGCGCGGCTCGGGCGCTGTGTCTGCCGATGGCTGGCCCGCGCGGCTGGACCTGACGGGGCGCATCGCCCCCGCCGACGGGCAGGCCGATGTGCTGCTGCCCGTTGGGGTTGATGAAACCCGCATCGCCGCGGCCGACCTGTCGCTGACCTATGACGCGACCAAGGGCGACACCCTGTTGCTGGACCTGTCCCTGCTGGGGCTGAACCATCCGCAAATCACGCTGGAACGCGCCGCAATCACCGGCAATGGCACCCTGACCCGTGGCGATGGCAGCGCCCTTGGTGCGCTGGACACGCGGCTGGATTTAACCGCCAATGGCGTGGTCCCCACCGATGCCAATCTGGCCGTTGCACTGGGGCAAACCCTGACCGGCGGGCTGACTGTCAACTGGCAGGAAAACCATCCCCTGCGCCTGTCCGACATCGCCCTGCGCGGGTCCGATTACGGGCTAAAAGGCGCGCTGACCCTGCGGGTGCAAACCGACCCCGCCAACCTGATTGTCGATCATGACCTGACGCTGGATGCGCAAAACCTGTCGCGCTTTGCCCCCCTTGCCAGTGTCGATCTGAACGGTGCCGCCGACCTGCGCGTGGCGGGCAAACTGGAACCCCTGACAGGGCTGGTTGACACCCGCATCACCGGCGCGACCAGCGATCTGTCACTGGCCCAGCCCCGGATTGACCCGCTGCTGGCAGGCCAATCCGCGCTGTCGCTGCACCTGCTGCGCGACGCCAAAGGCACCGCCGTGAACGGCCTGTCCCTGACCAGCGATCTGGCACAAATCACCGGCAAGGCGGCCCTGCGCGATGATGCTTCCTTTGCCAATCTGACCGCCGAATTGTCCGACCTTGCCCCCGTCGAACCCCGCCTGAACGGCCCCGCCAAACTGGACCTGTCTGCCACCCAATCCGGTCAACTCTGGACAGTGAAATCCGACATCACCGCACCGGGGCAAACCAGCGCGACACTGAACGCAACCATCACCAATGGCGACAGCCTGAAACCCGTCTCGGCCAGGCTAAACGCCAGCATCGGGCAGCTTGGCCCATGGTCCGCCATCGCGGGGCAATCCCTGTCTGGCGGGGCCGATCTGGACGCCACGCTGGACGCTGAAATCACCGACCTGACCGGCGCGCTGAACGCCACGTTGCGCGGGTCAAACCTTGCCATCGGCAACACCACGGTTGACCCGCTGATGCGCGGGGCATCCTCGCTGAAAATCACCGCCAGCCGCAACGCCGCGGGCAAAATTCTGGTCCAATCCGCCGAGGTCCGCGCCGATGGCCTCTCGGCCGACCTGTCGGGCAGCGTCGATGATGAAACCACCGCCATCACGCTGGACGCAAGGCTGGGCGACATAGGCCGCATTGTGCCCGAAATCAGCGGCCCCGCCACCCTGTCAGGCACCGCTCGCAACGCGGGCGGGCCATGGCAGATCAACCTGTCAGGCACCGGCCCCGCAGGCATCCGCCTGTCTGCCAATGGCAGCGTGGCGCAGAACGCCGGAACGGCCAACCTGTCGCTGGATGGCACCGTGCCACTGGCGCTGGCCAATGATGCACTGGCCCCGCGATCACTGGGCGGTTTCGCCGATTTCGACCTGTCGGTGAACGGCCCGCTGGCGCTGTCCTCGGTTTCGGGGCGCGTGGTTACACGCGATGCCCGCCTTGCCGCACCGGGCCTGCGGGTGTCACTGCAAAACCTGATCGCACGGGTCGACCTGTCGGGCGGGCGGGCGCAGCTGAACGTCACAGCAGGGGTGTCATCGGGCGGCAATCTGGCCATCACCGGCCCCGTCACCCTGTCCGCGCCATACAATGCCGATATCAAGGCCCAGCTGAACGACATCGTGCTAAGCGACCCCGAACTATACGAAACATCCGTGTTCGGCGCGCTGTTCGTCAAGGGGCCGCTGACCGGCGGCGCACGCATCAACGGCACGCTGAAACTGGGCGAAACCGACCTGCGCATCCCATCGGGTGGCGGATCGGGATACGCCGGATTGCCGGGGCTGAAACACCGCAACGAACCCTTTGAATCGCGGCGCACCCGCGACTGGGCCGGGCTGACCAGCGATGGCAGCAACGCCAGCAATAGCGCCCCCGCCGCATCCTTTCCGCTGGATGTAACCATCGTCGCCGACAGCCGCATTTTCGTACGCGGGCGCGGGCTGGACGCCGAACTGGGCGGACGGTTGCGCGTCACAGGCACCACCGCCGATGTCGTCCCCGTGGGGCGGTTCGACCTGATCCGCGGCCGGTTCGACGTGCTGGGCAAACGGTTCGACCTGACCGAAGGGCGCGCCCAATTGCAGGGCGCACTGGACCCCTGGGTGCGCTTTGTCGCCGAAACCGAAGCATCAGGCACAACCGTGCGCATCATCCTCGAAGGGCAGGCATCAGAACCCGAGCTGACCTTCGAAAGCTCCCCCACCCTGCCACAAGACGAGGTGCTGTCGCTGATCCTGTTCGAACGCGAAGC
Source organism: Paracoccaceae bacterium (assembly GCA_050633465.1). GTDB lineage: Bacteria > Pseudomonadota > Alphaproteobacteria > Rhodobacterales > Rhodobacteraceae > UBA3069. The sequence continues at coordinate 25,916 of JBOEGO010000003.1, forward strand.
AGCCGAGATTTCACCCCTGCAAGCAATCCGGCTGGCCGCCGCCATCCGCACGCTGTCAGGCAAGGGCGGCGCCGGTCTGGTCGGCAATATCCGCGACAATCTGGCGCTGGACGATCTGGATGTCAGCACCGCCGACGACGGCACAACCGAGGCCCGCGTGGGCAAATACATATCCGATAAAATCTATACCGATGTGACCGTGAACAGCGATGGCGAAAGCCAGATCAACCTGAACCTCAAAATCAACCCGCGCCTGACCGTGCGCGGCCGCGCCGGATCAGACGGCGATACCGGCATCGGCGTCTATTACGAAAAAGACTACTGAACCAAACCAGCGCAAACGGGCCGCTCCCGCCCGCGCAGCGCGTATCACAGATACGCTTGCCCGGTTGGGCGTGGCCCTCGGCTGACGCCTCGGGCAACCCCCCTGAAAAAACCCTCGAAAAAAACGCTCTGGCGCAACCATTCCGGTCCCGGCTTTTTCTTGGCAAAAATACTCGCGCCGCAGGCTCCGCCCGCCGCCACAAATACCAAACCCGAAACCTAGCCCGCCGCCGCCAGTTCCCGCGCCAGCTGCGCCTCGGCCTCGGCCCGTGGCTTGGACAGACCCGCCAGCAACAGATAGGCCACAGGGGTCAGATACAGCGTCGACAATGTCGCCAAACCCAACCCGCCGACAATGACCCAGCCCAGCGCCTCGCGGGCCTCGGCCCCCGCACCCGCCGACAGGATCAACGGCACCCCGCCCAATACGGTGGAAATCATCGTCATCATCACCGGACGCAACCGTATGGTGGCCGCATCAAACACCGCATTGCGCACATCCGCCCCGCCGTCGCGCAACTGGTTGGCAAATTCCACAATCAGGATACCGTTCTTGGCCATGATCCCGATCAGCATCACCAGCCCGATCTGGGAATAGACGTTCAAACTCTGCCCCGTGGCATTCAGCGCGAACACCGCACAGGCCAGCCCCATCGGCACCGTGGCCATGACCACCACCGCCGAAATGAAACTCTCGAACTGCGCCGCCAGCACCAGCAATACCACCACAATGGCAAATCCGAATGTCAGCACCAAACCGCTGGCGGTCTGGTCCAGTGTTGCCGCCTCGGCCAGCGGCACGATACGGTTGTTTTCGGCCATGACCTCGGCCCCGATGCGTTCGACCTCGGCCATGGCGGTGCCCAGCGCCATCTGTGGTGACAGGCTGGCGGAAATCTCCACCGCACGGTTCTTGCCCTCGCGGTTCAGCTCGGGCGCAACGGCGCGCTCCTCCAGCCGCACGAAACTGGCCATGGGCACCATCTGCCCGTCACCCGCCCGCACAAACACATTTTCCAGATCACCCGGATCATTGACCGGATCGCTGGTCGACAGCATCTGCACATCAAAACTGGTGTCGTCAATAAACACCGCCCCGACCGAGCTGCCATCCAGCACCGCCTGCAACGCCGCCCCCAATCCGGTGATATCTATCCCCAGATCAGACGCCCGCGTGCGGTCGATTTCGACAAACAACTGCGGCTGCGTGGTTTCATATTCCAACCGCACGCGGCCGAACCGCCCGTCATCCTGCATCCGCAGCACCAGCGTTTCCGCCACATCGGCCAATTGCCCGTAATTGTCACCGGTGATGGCAAAGGCCAACCCGCGCCCCGCGCCGCGAATGCCCAGACTGTTGGGTTGAATGACGAATGCCCGCACCCCGATCACATCGCCCAACCGGCGCTGCATATCTGCGGCGATGTCATCCTGCGAGCGGCTGCGCCCCTCCCATCCGGCCAGTCGCATCACCATGAACCCGCGATTGTCGGCGCCAAATCCGGTGATGGAAAACACATCCTCGACCTCGCCCGCCTCGCGCAGGGGGGCCATGGCGGTTTCGATCTCGGCCATCTTGGCCGATGTATATTGCAACGATACCCCCTGCGGCGCGGTCACCCGCATCAGGATCACGGCGCGGTCCTCGCGCGGGGTCAGTTCCTGACGGATGCCACCGGCCATCATGACCGCCGTCGCCGCCACCAATACCGAGATCAGAACAACCACCATCGGCATGGCCAGCGCCCAGCGCAGGCTGGCGGCATATAGCCCGCCCAAACGGTTCCCCAGCCAGATCATCGGCCCGCGCGGATCACGCGGCGCATCGCGGGTCAGCATCCGGCTGGCCATCATCGGGGCCAGCGTCAGCGCCACGATCGACGATAACGTCACCGCAATCGCCAGCGTGAACCCGAATTCGCGAAACAGCCCGCCCGCCTGACCGGGCAGAAACGACAGCGGCACAAACACCGCCGCCAATGTGGCCGTGGTGGTGACCACCGCGAAAAACACCTGCCGCGTGCCCAGCACGGCGGCGGCGCGTGGCCCCACCCCCTGACTGCGCATCCGCACGATGTTTTCCAACACCACAATCGCGTCATCCACCACCATCCCCGTGGCCAGCACCAGCGCCAGCAAGGTCAGGATATTGACGGAAAACCCCACCAGCCAGATCGCGGCCAGGGTGCCGGTCAGTGCCACGGGCAGGGTCAGCGTCGGGATCAGCGTGGCCCGCAGATCGCGCAGGAACAGGAATATCACCAACACCACAATCGCCACCGCCAGCGCCAGCGTTTTCACCACTTCGGTGATCGACCCGTTGATAAACACCGCATCATCCGAGGTGGTGAAAATATTGACCCCCTCGGGCAATGTGCGCTGCAATTCATTGACCACGCGATGCACCGATTCCGATATTTCCAGCGTGTTCGACGTGGCCTGCCGGATCACACCCATGCCCAGCCCGTATTGCCCGTTGGCCCGCAGCACCGTTTCATTTGGCGCAGGGCCAAGCGACACCTCGGCCACATCGCCCAAGCGCACATGGGGGGCGATTTCCAGCGCCTCGAAGGCCGCAGGCGTGGCCACAGTGGCGGTGGTGCGCACATTGATCGACTGCGCATCCCCCGCCAGATCACCGGCAGGCGCATCATAGGCCACATCGGCCAGCGCAGCGCGTATCCCCGCCAGCGTCAGACCCCGCGCCGCCAGCGCCATCTGGTCGATATCCACACGGAAAATCGGCGCGCGGTCGCCGTATATCTGCAAATCCGCCACGCCGGGCAGGCTGATGATGCGGTCCTCGACCCGCTCTTCGACGATGCGGGTCAATTCCTGCGGCGACCGCGTGGCCGAGGTGACAGCGATGCGGATCACCGGCTGCGCATTGGCGTCGGCCTTGACGATCTCTGGCTCCTCTGCGCCGTCGGGCAGGTCGTTGACGATGCGCGCCATGGCATCGCGGGTATCGGTCGCGGCCACATCCAGATTGACGGATTCCTCGAATTCCAGCGTGACGCGGCTGCGCCCGTAACGGCTGTTGGAGCTGATGCTGCGCACGCCCGAAACCCGCCCCACCGCGCCCTCGATCCGGCTGGTCAATTCCTGATCCACGGTTTCGGATGCCGCACCGGGGAACCGCGTGGTGACGGTGATCACAGGGCGGTCCACATCGGGCAGTTCGCGCACCTCGACCCCCAGCAATGCGGCCAGTCCGGCGATCACGATCAACGCGTTCAACACCAGCGCCAGTATCGGGCGGCGCACGAACAGGGCCGTGCCGCCCATGTTCGTGTCATTTACAGGCGGCTCGGTGCTGGCGGCTGTTGCCCCCTCACCCGCAGAGCCACCCACCGGATCCTGCACAGCACCCTGAACAAGGGGCACTCGCGCCGCGTCACCCTCGCGCAGCACAGGGCGGGGCATATCGCCAATGATATCAGCAGGTTCGGGCCTCTCATGCGCCGCTGCCCGCCCCGAAAACCGCCCCGGTAAACGCTCCGAAAACCGCCCGGGCAACCACCGCCAGATGCTCATAGCTGGCGCTCCATCTGCACCGCCAGGGCCGCGCTTGGCTGCTCGGCCAATGTCACATCGCTGCCCTGTCGCAGTGATTGCAACCCCTCGCGCACGACGACCTCGCCCACGGCCAGATCGCCCTCGACCAGCACGGTATCGGCGTTGCGCTGGCGTATGCGCACCGGCACCTGCGCCGCCTTGCCATCACGCACAGCCCAGACAAATGCGCCATCCGATGACCATTGCACCGCCAGCGGGTCGACCGCCGGATAGGGGTCGCCGGTGAACATCATGCGCACCGAAAACGCCATGCCCGCCCGCAGATGATCGCCGGCATTGTCCAGCCGTCCCTGCACCCGCAGAGTGCGGCTGGTGCGGTCCACCACATTGTCTACCGCGCTGATTTCGCCGCTGATTTCCATATCCGGCAGGGCCAGCGGCACCGCCACCAGCGCCGTGCCCGGCACCACGCGGCCAATCATCCGTTCCGGCACGCGAAAATCCAACAGGATTTGCGAACGATCCGTCAGCACCGCCAGACGGTCCTGCGCATTCACGCGATCCCCCACCTGCACATCCAGCAACCCGATCCAGCCGTCAAACGGTGCCTTGACCACCCGCTGGGCCAAATCAAACCGCGCCTGTTCCAGCGCCAGTTCGGCGGTGCGCATCGCCAGCTCTGCCTCTTGCAGGCGCAGGGCGGTGACCGATCCCGTGCCCTTGAGTTGCTGCACACGGGCCAGTTCGTCGCCCGCATCATCCACCAGCAGGCGCGCCCGTTGCAGCGCGATCTGTTCGGCACTGTCATCCAGTTGCACCAGCGCCGCCCCCGCCGTGACCTGACTGCCCGCATCGGCATTCACCGCCACAATCCGCCCCGTTGCCTCGGCCCGCAGGGTGACCGAACGCAGGGCGCGCCCGTCGCCAATCGCGCTGATCGCATCATTCAGCTGCCCCTCGGCCACGATGGCCCCCAGCACCCGCACCGGCGCGGCGCTATAGCCGCCCTCGGCCGCGGTTTCGGATGCCACGGGGGCAATGCCCCAGCCCTGCAATACCGTCCACAGCCCGGCCCGTTCCAGCCATGGCTGTGACTGCGGCACAAACCGCGCCCAGACCCCCAACACCAAGGCCAGAACAATCACAGACACCAGAACCTGACGTAAAAAGCGCATTTGGAATGTCCAATAGTTGCAAGCAGCGCATTCAAACACGCGATTCCAGTTTAGCGCAATCCGCAGCTGCACCAAATCACCTTTCGGTGGGGCATGGCCGCCTGTTATCCCCGCAGATTGTCCATGAAAAATTCTGGCGCAACAGGGTGATTCCCCCTAGGCTGACATCAATGGCCAACTTGGCCCGATCATCGCAAAGGCCCGTCAGAACCGTGAGCATGATAGCAGCGCAAACCGGCCTATCCCCCGCGTTGATGGCGCAACCCCGCCAGCAATGCGCCGCCCTGTGCTACCGGACGCAGGGCAGCAAACTGCAAATCCTGCTGATCACATCACGCGGGACAAAACGCTGGATCATCCCCAAGGGCTGGCAGGTCAAAGGCCGCAGCATGGCCCAAAGCGCCGTAATCGAAGCATGGGAAGAGGCAGGCGTGATCGGGCGCCCGCATGACACTCCGCTGGGCAGCTTTGACTATATCAAGGTCGAACACCGCAAAACCGCCGTGCCCTGCTGCGCCAGCGTGTTCCCGATCAAAGTCAAAAGCCAGAAAAGCAATTTCCCCGAACGCGGCCAGCGCAAACTGAAATGGTTCAGCCCGAAAAAGGCCGCGCAAAAGGTGACAGAACCCGAACTAAAGGCGCTGATCCTGGGGTTTGACCCGCGCCACCTGTGAGGCACCCCTTGATGCGCCCCTTGCGGCCAGCGCAAACTGCAACCGTGCTTGATTTCCCCCCCGGCCCCTATATGTCATACTGATATGTCACACTGGGCGGCAACATGTCAGAAAACCCGCCATCACACAGGAACAGGGCATGATCCAGTTCACATTGAAATGCGACCAGAACCACCGCTTTGACAGCTGGTTCCAATCCTCTGCCGCCTTTGACAAACTCAAAGCAGCGGGCATGGTCACCTGCGACAGCTGCGGATCGCCCAATGTGGAAAAGGCGCTGATGGCCCCCGCATTGGGCGCCACGGGCAAATCCGGCCCCGGGCCAACACCCGCCCCCGCCGACAAAACGGCCCTTGCCCCCAACACAGATCAGGAAAAGGCACTGGCGGCCCTGCGCAAACAGGTCGAAACCCATTCCGATTACGTTGGCATGAATTTCGCCAGTCAGGCCCGCGCCATGCACGACGGCACCGCCCCCGAACGCGCCATCTATGGCGAAGCAAAACCCGAAGAGGCCCGCAAACTGATCGAGGATGGCGTGCCCGTCATGCCCCTGCCCTTTATACCTGCCAAAAAAACCAACTGATCCCGAAAAAGGAACCACCCCATGCATGTTGTCATCACAGGTGCAAACCGTGGCATCGGCCGCGCCATGGCCGATCACTACCTTGCAGCGGGCCATGATGTGACCGCCTGCGCCCGCAGTGGCGACGGCTATACCAGACTGGATGTGACCGACCCCGCCCAGCAGGCCGCACTGGCCGCGCAGGTGGCGGGCAAACCCGTTGACCTGCTGATCTGCAACGCCGGTGTCTATCTGGACAAGGGCCAGAACCTTGCAGGGGGCTATGCCCCGCAAATGTGGGCCGATTCATTCGCCACCAATGTGACGGGCGTGTTCCTGACCGTGCAATCCCTGCTGCCCAACCTGCAAATGACTGAAAACGCGAAAATCGCCATCATCTCGTCGCAAATGGCCAGTGACACCCGCGCGCCCGGCGGCAGCTATATCTACCGCGCCTCCAAAGCGGCGGCGCTGAACCTGGGCCGCAATCTGGCCACCGACCTGCGCGGGCTGGACATCGCCGTGGGCATCTATCACCCCGGCTGGGTGCAAACCGAAATGGGCAGCTCATCCGCCGATATCACCGTCGATCAATCGGCCACAGGGCTGGCCGCACGGTTCGACGAACTCTCGCCCGACAGCACGGGCTGCTTTCGCACCTGGGACGGGCAGGACCACCCGTTCTGATGCTGGCACACCCACAGGACATGCCCGCAGCCTTTGCCGCCGCATGGGCCGCACGCGACGCATCCGCACTGGCCATGCTGTTCGCGCCCGATGCCGATTTCGTCAACGTCACAGGCATCTGGTGGCAAAGCCGCAGCGCCATCGAAACCGCACATGACTATGGGCTGACCACCATTTTCCCCGACAGCACCCTGACCACAGGGCGCATCAAAACCCGCCTGACCGGCAGCGATGCCGCCACCGTCCACTGCCGGTTTCACCTGACGGGGCAAACCGCCCCCGATGGCACCACCGCCGACCCGCGCCATACCATCATGCTGTTCGTCATGGCGAAAACCCCGCAGGGCTGGCACTGCATCGCGGCGCAAAACACCGATATCATCCCCCGCGCCGAAACCCATGTCGCCACCGGCACCACCCGCACCCCCACCGATTACCGCACATAACCCCACCCCTTCATTGTTCCCTAAATACCTCCGCCGCAGGCGCCCGCCCCCACCAAACGCAGCACCCTTGCCCTTTTTCCCCAACCCGCATAAACCGCGCTGAATCTGTTACATGAGGAACCCAATGTCCGTTCTCGTGATGAAATTCGGCGGCACCTCCGTCGCCACGCTCGACCGTATCCGCCGCGCTGCAAAACGCGTCGGCCGCGAGGTCGCGAATGGCCATGACGTGATCGTCATCGTCTCCGCCATGTCCGGCGAAACCAACAAACTGGTGGGTTTCGTCAATGAAACCTCGCCCATGTATGACGCGCGCGAATACGATGCCATCGTATCATCCGGCGAAAACGTCACCGCCGGGCTGATGGCGCTGACCCTACAGGAAATGGATATCCCCGCCCGCAGCTGGCAGGGCTGGCAGGTGCCACTGCTGACCACCTCGGCCCATGGCGCGGCGCGTATTCATGACATTCCAAACGACAATATCAACGCCAAATTCGCCGAAGGCATGAAGGTCGCCGTGGTCGCGGGCTTTCAGGGCATCTCCCCAGAGGGGCGGATTACCACCCTTGGCCGTGGCGGATCCGATACCACCGCCGTCGCCTTTGCCGCCGCATTCGACGCGGTGCGCTGCGACATCTATACCGATGTCGATGGCGTCTATACCACCGACCCGCGCATCACGGACAAGGCCCGCAAACTTGACCATGTCGCCTTCGAGGAAATGCTGGAACTGGCATCCCTTGGCGCCAAGGTGCTGCAAACCCGCTCGGTCGAACTGGCCATGCGATACAAGGTGCGCCTGCGCGTGCTGTCGTCGTTCGAAGAATATGACCCCAATGCTGGCACCCTGATCTGTGCCGAGGAGGAAATCGTGGAATCCAGAGTTGTCAGCGGCGTCGCCGCCAGCCGTGAAGAAGCAAAAATGACCCTCGTCGCCGTGGCCGACCGCCCCGGCATCGCCGCCGCCATTTTCGGCCCCCTGGCCGAAGCAGGCATCAACGTCGATATGATCGTGCAAAACATATCCGAAGACGGCGAAACCGATATGACCTTCTCCTGCCCCACCGATCAGGTGAAACGGGCCGAAAAAACCCTGGCCGATGCACAGGCCGCAGGCAGCATCGCCTATAGCGCGCTGATCGCCGATACCGATGTGGCCAAGGTCTCGGTGGTGGGCATCGGCATGCGCTCGCAATCCGGTGTGGCCGCCAAAATGTTCAAGACACTCTCGGACGAGGGGATCAACATCAAGGTGATTGCAACCTCCGAGATAAAAATTTCCGTTCTGGTTGACCGGAAATACGTGGAACTTGCCGTGCAGGCACTGCATGATGCGTTTGAATTGGATAAAGTGGCCTGACAGGGTGGGCCGGTTTCTGAAAAGAACCGGCAAAACAACCTGCGGCCCGTTGATAGCAAGGGTTTGACAGGGGCAGGCATGGTCGAACGTACGGAATCAGAAAGCCGCAAACTGCTTGGCCGCCTGCGCGATGCCATGGCCGAAGACGATGCCGGACAGGCGCGGCTGGACAAAATCACCCACCTGACTGCTGATTCTATGGGCACCGAAGTGTGCTCCATCTACCTGTTTCGCGATGAAAACACGCTCGAACTCTGCGCGACCGAGGGGCTGAACCCCGAGGCTGTGCATGAAACCCGCATGAAACTGGGCGAAGGTCTGGTGGGCCGCGTGGCCCGCACCGGCAATATCATCAATGCCGCCGATGCCCCCTCTGCCCCCGGTTTCCGCTTCATGCCCGAAACCGGAGAGGAAATTTACTCCTCCTTCCTGGGGGTGCCGATCCAGCGGCTGGGCGAAAAACTGGGCGTGCTGGTGGTGCAATCCAAAACCGCCCGCCAGTTTTCAGCCGATGAGGTATACGCGCTGGAAGTGGTCGCCATGGTGCTGGCCGAAATGACCGAACTGGGCGTGTTCGTTGGCGAAGGCGCGGCCCTGTCGGCGCGCCATCAACAGCCCGTCATGCTGCGCGGCACCACCGCCCAAGAGGGCACCGCCGAAGGCCACGTCTGGCTGCACGAACCCCGCGTCGTGGTCACCAACCCCATCGCCGAAGACCCGTTCCGCGAAGCAGAGCGCCTGAACGAGGCCGTGGACCAGCTGCGCGTCTCCGTCGACCAGATGCTGAACTCTGTCGATGACGACAAGGACCAGCTTGACGTGCTCGAAGCTTACCGCATGTTCGCCAATTCCAAGGGCTGGCTGCGCCGGATGGAAGAAGACATCGCTCGCGGGTTGTCAGCCGAGGCCGCCGTGGAAAAGGAACAATCCACCGCCCGCGCCCGCCTGTCGCAGGTCAATGATGCCTATCTGCGCGAACGGCTGCACGATCTGGATGACCTGTCCAACCGCCTGCTGCGCATCCTGACAGGTCAGGGCAACCATACCGGCGCGGAAATGCCCGCCGATCCGGTGCTGATTGCCCGCAATATCGGCCCCGCCGAATTGCTGGATTATGGCCGCTCCCTGCGCGGTATCGTCCTCGAGGAAGGCTCCGTCGGCTCCCACGCCGCCATTGTCGCCCGTGCCCTGGCGATCCCGCTGGTGGTCCATGCGGGCCGCATCACAAACGAGGCCCTGAACGGCGATCACATCATGGTCGATGGCGATCAGGGCATCGTGCATCTGCGCCCCGATGAAACCGTCGTCACCGCCTTTCGCGATAAAATCGCCATGCAGGCCGAAGCGCAGGAACGCTATGCCTCGATCCGCGAAAAACCGGCAATCACACTCTGCGGCAAAACCATTGATCTGCACATGAACGCGGGGCTGATGGCCGACCTGCCCAGCCTTGATGGCTCCGGCGCCGAAGGTGTGGGGCTGTTTCGCACCGAATTGCAGTTCCTTGTGCGCAATAAAATGCCCAAACGCTCTGAACTTTCGGCGCTGTATTCGCGCGTGCTGGATGCGGCCAGCGGCAAACGCGTGGTGTTTCGCACCCTTGATATCGGGTCGGATAAGGTGCTGCCCTATATGAAACCCAATGACGAACCCAACCCCGCATTGGGCTGGCGTGCGATCCGCGTCGGGCTGGACAAACCGGGCGTTCTGCGGATGCAATTGCAGGCGCTGATCCGTGCCGCCAACGGGCGGCCCCTGTCGGTCATGTTCCCCTTTATCGCCCAATACGAGGAATACGCCGCCGCCAAGGCCGAACTGGACAAGGCCCTGCTGCGCGAGAAAAAACTGGGCAACCCCACCCCCGAACGGGTCGAGGTGGGCGCGATGCTGGAAACCCCCTCGCTGGCATTCGCCACCCGCAGTTTCTATGACGAGGTCGAATTCCTGTCGATCGGCGGCAATGATCTGAAACAGTTCTTTTTCGCCGCAGACCGCGAAAACGAACGGGTCAGGCGACGCTATGACACGCTGAACGTCAGCTTTCTGTCATTTCTGGAATCCATCGTCGAACGCTGCGCCACGTCCAACACCGCCCTGTCATTCTGTGGCGAGGACGCAGGCCGCCCGGTAGAGGCATTGTGCCTTGCCGCCATCGGGCTGCGGTCACTGTCGATGCGCCCCGCCTCTATCGGGCCAGTCAAAAGCCTGCTGCGGCGCACCGATCTGGATGCCCTGCGCAAGGTCATCATTGATGCCCGCCACCGCGGCGCGCAATCCGTGCGCGAACCCGTGATGGAATTTCTGCGCGCACAGGACTGAACCGAGGCCGGTAAGTGGTAAGTGATGAATGGTAAGTGGTGAATAACGGTCGGCTGGCGCGCTACGTCTTCTCGATTTTCCTGGTCAACCTATCGCGAAAATCCTCGATCAACGCATCATGCGGACGGTCCGATTCAATCGCCAGTTTGCGCATCCCGAAATGGATATGCGCCATTTCCTGATAGTAATTGATATAGGCGTAATTGGTCGCCGCACCCGCCGCCGCACCCAGTATGGGCACTGTTTGCGCCGCCAGTTTCTGACCCAGAACCGTGGCCAACCGTGGCGCAACCCGCGCAATCAGCGCATTCATCGCCGCCCCCGTCACCGTCAGGCGGGTGGACAGAAACGCCAGATCGGCCCCGTCATCCGTGGCCATCGGCCCAGCCGCCGCAAACACCTGAATGCAATCGAACTGCACGTTTTTTGCCGCCGGATCAAACCCGTATTGCACCGCCACATCCTGTATGGCCCGCAACAAAACCGTGGTGGTCACCGGCAATTCCGCCATGGCCGAGGGCAAACCGCCAAAGCCCCCCGCCGCCCCCATCGCCGTGGCAATCGCGGTGTTCATCCAACCAGGCTGCGGCCCTGTCACACGGCGCGAGGAATGCGCCGCATCCATCGCCAGCGACAGCGCCTTTTGCGTTGCCCCGTCCAGGTTGTCGCGCACCCCCTGTGGCAGGCGCGCCATCAATGTTTCGGCCTGACCGCCAACCAGATTCAGCACATCAATCACCAAACCGCCCGCCTTTTGGTGACGCGCCACCAATGCGTTCAGCCGCGCCTCGGCCTCCTCGGGGCTTATATCCTCCAGCACCACAACCTCTGTCATCGCTACCTCGCAACTTGCCTGAACATATAGATTGGTATCCCGACGCACCGCTTCAAGGCGCGCCAATGCGCTCCGGCCCCCGCCCTAGGGTTCCGACGTGCCGCGGGTCCATTTCATCACCTTGCCGGTGATCCCGTCCCACGCACCCGATTGCAGATCATATTTCAGAATGCGGTCGGGGTTGGTGGGCGGTGGCATTTCGACCCCGCGCAGGGGTTCAAACCCGAACCGCTGGTAATAGGGGCGATCCCCCACCAGCATCACCCGCGACCAACCCTGCGATTTCGCCCGCTTCAGGCTCTCGCGCATCAACAGCGCGCCCAGACCCTCGCCCTGATGGATCGGATGCACCGCAATCGGCCCCAGCAACAACACCTGACGGCCTGATACCTCGACCGGCCAATAGCGGATCACCGCCGCCAATGCGCCGTCGCCGTCCCGCGCCACCAGCGACAGCGCCTTGACCGGCGCAACCCCGTCGCGCAGCCGATAGGATGACAGCGCCGTGCGCCCCGGCGCAAAGCACAGGTCATACAAGGCCTCCACCTCCCACCACTCATCGGGGTGTTCTTCGCGCACGTCATACATCGCGGCCAATCTGTGGCCATGTCACCGCCAAATTCAAGGGCGAATTCACACCCTGCCCAGACCCCATGTGCCATTGCGCACAGCAAACCCACTGGAAAACACAGCCCCGCGGCGCTAGGTCAGGACCAAGCCAAGCAAAGGATCCCGCGCATTATGTTCTATGAACCCAAAAACGGCCACGACCTGCCCCATAACCCGTTCAACGCCATCGTCACCCCACGCCCCATCGGCTGGATCTCATCGCGCGGCGCCGACGGGGCCGACAACATCGCCCCCTATTCGTTCTTCAACGCCGTCGCCTATGTGCCGCCACAGGTGATGTTTTCATCCACCAGCGCCAAACCCGACCGCGACGGAACCAAGGACAGCGTCGCCAATATCCGCGAAACAGGGGTGTTCTGCGTCAATATCGTCAGCCACGCCCTGCGCGATGCGATGAACGCCACATCGGCCACCCTGCCCGCTGACATGGATGAATTCGAACACGCAGGCCTGACAAAAAGCACCGCAAAAACAATAGATTGCGCCTATGTTGCCGATGCCCCTGCCGTGCTGGAATGCCGCATGACCCAGATCATCAAAATCGAAGGCGCGGCTAATTTCGCCGTCTTCGGCGAGGTAACGGGCATCCATATGCGCGATGAATGCATCCGCGACGGGCGGTTCGATGTGACCACATTCCGCCCGCTGGCACGGCTGGGCTATCGCGATTATTCCATCGTCGACAACCTATTCGAACTGACCCGCCCGGATGATTGATCCCTGCACCGGAACGGGCAGGCCGCGCAGCAATCCTTAACGCATATTTACACCCGCGCACGGCAGGGCGGTTTACTCTGCCCCGCCTTTTTGTATCGTGGCAGCATCAGCCATAGGGGGCAGGCATGGACACCATCACGGACACAATGATCGCAATCATCGGCGGATCGGGGCTTTACCAGATCGACGGGTTGGAAAACCCGCAGTGGCAAAGCGTGGACACCCCCTGGGGCGCGCCATCCGATGCCATCCTGACGGGCAGGCTGGACGGGGTGAAAATGGCCTTTCTGCCACGGCACGGGCGTGGCCATGTCCATGCGCCCTCGACCGTGCCCTACCGCGCCAATATCGACGCGCTGAAACGGCTGGGCGTGACCGATGTGATTTCGGTTTCGGCCTGCGGATCATTTCGCGAAAACATGGCACCGGGCGATTTTGTCGTTGTGGATCAATTCATTGACCGCACCATCGCACGCGAAAAATCATTCTTTGGCACCGGCTGCGTGGCGCATGTCTCGGTCGCGCACCCGACCTGCCCGCGCCTGTCCGCCGCCTGCCTGACGGCCGCACAGGCGCAGGGCATCACCGTGCATGATGGCGGCACCTATCTGGCAATGGAGGGGCCGCAGTTCTCCACCCTCGCAGAATCAAAAATGTATCGCGAAACATGGGGCTGCGACGTGATCGGCATGACCAATATGCCCGAGGCAAAACTCGCCCGCGAGGCCGAACTCTGCTATGCCTCCGTCGCGATGATCACCGATTACGACAGCTGGCACCCCGACCACGGCGAAGTGGACGTGACCCAAATCATCGAAACCCTGACCGGCAACGCGGATAAGGCCCGCGCCATGGTGGCCCGCCTGCCCGCCCTGCTGGGCGCGGATCGCGCCCCCTGCCCGCATGGCTGTGACCGTGCGCTGGAATATGCGCTGCTGACCGCACCCGATGCCCGCGACCCCGCGCTGGTCGCCAAACTCGACGCGGTGGCGGGCCGCGTGTTGCGGGGCTGACCCCGTGATGCGCCGCGCCCTCTCCCTGATCCTTGCCACCCTGCTGGCCAGCACGGCCACCCACGCGCAGGAATACATATCAACCCCCGGCGCCCTGTCGGATGATGATTTCTATCGCGCCGTGTCCTGCGCCGCGCCACCTGGCGGCGACTGCGCCAAACCGCTGGTGAAATGGCCCACCGACCGCCCGCTGCGCATATCCCTGCGCCAAATCGCGCCGGTTTACCTTGGCGGACGGGCCAAACGCGCCGATGCCGCACTGGAACGCGCCATCCAGCGGATCAATGCCGCCAATGCCAATATCCGCCTGCTGCGCGTCGATGAAACCGCCCCCGCCGCCGATATCGAAATCTATTTCCTTGATCTGGAAAAGGGCGCAACCATCACCGGCACCGGCATCGCAGGCGTCGATGACACCCGCCTCGGGGGGGCCTCCTCGCGGGTGTTTTTTGACCGCAACGATGACAACACGGGTAAAATAAAACACGCCGTGATCGTGTTTTCCACCTCAATGCAAAAACGCGCCTATGAATCCGCCATGCTCGAGGAAGTGACCCAATCCCTTGGCCTGATGACCGACATCCGCAGCCCCCACTACGAAAAAACATCGGTGTTTTCCCAGGACAGCAACGCCGCCACCCGCCTTGGCACACAGGATAAAATGGCCCTGCGCCGGCACTATCCCCAGTAATCCCCCACAGAAAGCCACCCCATGAAATCCGTCCGCGACTATATCCGCACCATCCCCGATTTCCCCCATGCGGGCATCATGTTTCGCGATGTCACCACCCTGTTCGCCGATCCGCACGGGTTTCGCATCTGCATCGACCAGCTGCTGGCCCCCTTTGCCGGCCAATCCATAGACAAGGTCGTGGGACTGGAGGCACGCGGATTTATCCTTGGCGGCGCGGTGGCGCATCAACTGGGCTGCGGTTTCGTGCCCGTGCGCAAACAGGGCAAACTGCCGGGCCAGGTGATCTCACAGGACTATACGCTAGAGTATGGAACAGCCACCGTCGAACTGCACAGCGATGCCATCCAACCGGGCGAAACCGTGCTGCTGGTCGATGACCTGCTGGCCACGGGCGGCACCGCACAGGCAGGTATCACCCTGATCGAAAAACTGGGTGGCCAGATCATCGGCTGCGCCTTCGTGGTCGACCTGCCGGACCTTGGCGGGCGCAAACGGCTGACGGATATGGGCATGAATCTCCATATGCTTTGCGAATTCGACGGCGATTAATCCGCTCATAAGCAATTTCTTAACCGCCCCCGTGGCAATACTCCCCCGCCAGCACCCTAACGCTGGCAACTGCTTGCACCGGTCTTTGAGGATCCTGCGCCTCGCCCCTTCCCTACGGGGGGCGGGGCGCGTTTCCTGTCAAAACAGGCAAACCCATACCGCTTCACCGTTCCCTAAATACCTCCGGGGGATGCGGTGCCCCGCACCGCATGGGGCAGCGCCCCACCCGCCCGCAAGGGCGCAGAACAATGCCCTTATTTCACTGATCCCGCCGCCTGTCCCGCGCCCAAAACCGCCCCCAGAACCGCACCGGGGTTCATAATCCCGCGCGGGTCCAGCGCCGCCTTGATGGCGCGCATCATCTCCAACTTGACCGGATCACCGTATCGCTCCAGATCGGCGCGCTTCAACCGCCCGATCCCGTGTTCCGCGCTGACCGATCCGCCCATCTCATGCACCAGATCATGCACCGCGGCCTTTACCCCGGGCAGCAAATGCGCGTAATCCGCCTTGGCCCCGCCACGCGGCGGGAACACATTGTAATGCAGGTTGCCATCGCCCAAATGGCCAAAACAATTCAGCCGGAAATCGCCCAGCGCAGCCACAACCGCCCCACCCCGCTCAATAAATTCGGGGATCACCGACAGGGGCAGCGAAATATCATGCGATGAAATCGCCCCGATCCGGCGGTTCGCCTCGGGGATCTGCTCGCGCAGCTCCCAGAAATCCACCCGCTGCTGTTCCGACTGTGCAATCATGCCATCGTCAACCAGCCCTTCCTCCAACGCCTGTTCAAACAGCCCCTCCAGCGCCGCGCCCACATCCTGACCCGCGCCCAAACCGACATCAATCAACACCACCCATTCCGGGGGCGCAGGCCAGGGCTGGCGCATATCGGGCAATGCCTCGCGCAGAAAATCAAACCCCGTGCGGTGCATCAATTCAAAGGCCGAAACCCCCTCGCCCATACGCGCCCGCGCCATCGCCAGTAACGCCAGCGCCGCCGCAGGATCAGAAACCGCCATCAAGGCCGTGCCCTCTTGTGCGGGGCGCGGGGCCAGCTTCAGCGCGGCGGCGGTGATCACCCCCAGCGTGCCCTCACTGCCCACCACCAGATTGCGCAGGTCATATCCGGTGTTGTCCTTGCGCAGCCGCGTCAGCCCGTTCCAGATGCGCCCGTCGGCAAAAACCACCTCTAACCCCAGACACAGATCGCGCATATTGCCATAGCGCAGCACATTCACGCCCCCCGCATTGGTGCCCAAAATCCCGCCCACACGGGCCGATCCCTTGGCCGCAATCGACATCGGAAACAGCCGGTCCGCCGCCAGCGCCGCCGCGTGCAGATCCTGTAAAATCACACCCGCTTCGGCCACCACCACGTTTTCCTGCGGGTATATGGCGCGCACCTTGTTCATGCGTTCGACCGACAACAAAACCGGCAACGCGCCCTCTGGCATCACCTGCCCGCCAACCAACCCCGTGCCGCCCGCATAGGGCACCACGCCAACCCGCGCCGCATGGGCTGCGCGCATGATCACCGCCGCCTCTGCGGCATTGGCAGGGGCCAGAACGGCGGCGGCATGGCCGCGCCAATGCCCGCGCGGTTCCTCGATATAGGCGGGGGTCACATCGCGAAAACAGGCCGCAGGCAACGCAGCGCGCAAACCATCCAGAAAAGCATCATCAGCGGGGTTCAGGGTCATATCGGGGCCTCCTATGCGCCAGCAATACCGCGCCCGCGCAGCAGGTGCCAGCCGCCCCGCGCTAGTCCTGCAAATATGCAGGGCGCAACACCACAATCGTGGGCCGCTTGGGCAAATCGCGCAAGGAAACCACCAGCGCATGCGCGCCCTCATCCACCACGGCGAATTCCCCCGCCATGCCATCCAGAAACCCGCGCAGCGTATAATCGCCAAACCAGTGCATCGGGATCACCACCGATGATTTCAACCTTTTCAACACCCTGATCATGGTCTCAAGGTCCAGCGTCATGCCACCATCCACCGGGGCCATCACCACATCCAACCGGCCAATCGCGGCATATTGGGCATCGGATGGTTCCTGATGCAAATGCCCCAGATGCCCGATGCACAGGCCTTCGACCTCGAAAATGAAAATCGAATTGCCGTTTTCCTCGACCCCGCCACCGGATCGAATATCGGTCGATACATTGCGCAGCAGCATCGTGCCCAGATCCAGATGATGCGCCACCCCTTGCCCGTATTCCCCCCAGCCGCGCAACACATGCGCGATTGCCGGATCAGGAAAGGGCGTCCAATGGGTGTCATGGGCGTGGTTCATCGTCACCACATCGGGAATCAGATCGGTATTGCCGATAAATCCGGTAAAATCCGTCACCACATTCAACCCGCCACGTTCCTGCAACAGAAAAGAGGCATGGGCGATATAGCTGATCCTGACCGAATATTCCGCCACCGGATCGCGAAAACCGGCCTTTTGCACATATTCCAGCCCCGGCGCGGCATTGGCCAGCGCAATGCAATGACTGGCGCGGCGTGGTTCCTGCGCCATTGCGACAGCGGGCAGGAACAGCAACAGGGTGAAAACAGCAATGCGGATCATGGCACGGATACCTCCGGTGCCAGCCTAACACAGATTGCGCCAATGCCGCGCATCACATTCACGCCGCGGCCGCCCTCTGCTGCCGCCACCTGCCCGTTTTCAGGGCAGTTCAGCCAACATCAGTGCGCCCGCGCCGGTCCGCCCGCAGCGCCGCATATAATACATGAGTGCGCCAGCGCCCGTTGATCTGCAAATAGGATTGCGCCACGCCCTCGTATTTGAAACCCGATTTTTCCAATACCCCGCGCGAGGGGGCGTTTTCCGGCAAACACGCAGCCTCTAACCGCGACAGGTCCATGCGGTGAAATGCGTGATGCAGCACCGCTTCCAATGCCTCGCGCATATATCCGGCGCGGGCGAACCGCGCTCCGATCCAATATCCCAGCGTTCCGGCCTGTGCGGGGCCACGGCGGATATTGTCCAGCGTGACCGCCCCCACCAGCGCGTCGTCCTCGCGCCGGATCAGGAACAGCGGCACCGCCGTGCCTGCCCCCACAGACCTCTGCGCCCAATACACTCGGTTGGTGAATGATTTGCGCGTCAGATGATCTGCCGCCCATGTCGGCTCCCACGGGGTCAGGAAATCGGCGCTTTGCGCACGCAGATCGGCCCATGCACGAAAATCCCCATGCACGGGCGGACGCAGGGTCAAACGGTCGGTTTCAATGCGAACCTTGCGCCTGACCCGCAGCATCAGGCGACCCGCCGTGCCTGCATCGCGGCCAGATCCTCGGCCCCTTTGACAGGGCCATACAGCGCCATGGCCAGCCCTGCCTTTTCCACCATCTGCGCCGCGATGGCGCGCACCGCTGGCACATCGACCGCATCAATATGCGCCACCACTTCGGACAGGTCGGGCACGCGGCCCCATATCTGCACCATCCGCGCCAGCCGTTCGGCGCGGGACGACGGGCTTTCCAGCCCCATCAGCATACCGGCCTTCATCTGCACCTGCGCGCGCGCCACCTCGGCGGCGTTCATATCATCAGCGGCACGTTTCATTTCATCCACCGTCAGGCGCATCAGATCACCCACCTGATCCCCCGAAGTGCCCGCATAAATCGTCATCAGTCCGGTGTCGGCATAGGCCCCCGCCTGACTGAAGATCGTGTAACACAATCCCCGCTTTTCGCGGATTTCCTGAAACAGGCGGCTCGACATGCCGCCCCCCAGCGCATTGGCGTAAACCTGCGCCGCATAAATCGCCGTGTCGCGATAGGTCGGGCCTTCGAATGCCAGCGCGATATGGGCCTGTTCCAGCTTCTTGACCTTGCGAAACTCACCGCCACCGAACCGCGCAATCTCCGGCTCTGCCGAGGGGCGCGGGGCCAGATGGCCAAACAGCTTCTCGGCTTCGCGCATCAGGGCATCGTGATCGACCGCACCGGCGGCGGCCAGAACCATCTGGCCGGGGCCGTAATGTTCGGTCACGAATCCCTCCAGATCCGCACGTCCAAACCCGCGCACCCGTTCCGTCGGGCCAAGGATCGTGCGCCCAAGGGGCTGCTCGGGATAGGCCTGTTCCTGCAACCAGTCAAAAATCACATCATCGGGCGTGTCCAATGCCTGCCCGATCTCTTGCAGGATCACACCGCGCTCGACCTCGATTTCGGATTGATCGAACACCGGATTCAGCACGATATCGGCCAGCACATCCAGCGCCAGCGGCACGTCCTGCTCCAGCACCCGCGCGTAATAGGCCGTCGCCTCGCGCGAGGTATAGGCGTTCAGATAACCGCCCACATCCTCGATCGCCTCGGCAATCTCTAACGCGGATCGCCGCGCCGTGCCCTTGAACGCCATATGCTCCAGAAAATGCGCGATGCCGTTCTGCTCGGGGCGCTCGTCACGCCCGCCCGCCATGACCCACACCCCGATGGATGCGGATTGCAGCGACGGCATCCGCTCGGTGACCACGCAAAACCCGTTCGACAGTCGGTCCAGACGCACGCTCACGAACGGATACGCCCGCGGATCAGCGACTGGATTTCACCCAGATCATTTTCAACACGGGTCACGCGCTCGTCCTTGGCAAACAGATCGCCCATACGTGGCGGCAGATCGGGGCGAATGCCCGTGGCCTGTTCCACCGCATCGGGGAATTTCGCGGGGTGCGCCGTGGCCAGCGTCACCATCGGCACCGCCTCCTCGCGCAGGTCATTGGCCACCTTGACCGCCACCGCGCTGTGCGGGCAGATCAGTTCGGCACTGTGTTCCAGCGTTGCCTTGATGGTGGCGCGGGTCTCTTCTTCGGAACAATTGCCCGACAGGAACAGCTCGGCCAATGCCTGCTGCGCGCCCTGCGACACCTTGAAACCGCCCGCGCCCAGTTCATCCATCAATTGCGCAATCGCGCCGCCATCCTGCCCATAGGCATAAAACAACGCGCGTTCAAAATTCGATGACACCTGAATATCCATCGACGGGCTGATCGACGGGATCACACCATCGGGGCGGTATTCCCCCGTGGTCAGGCAACGGTGCAAGATGTCGTTCTGGTTGGTCGCCACCACCAGTTTGTCAATCGGCAGCCCCATCCGGCGCGCAATATAGCCCGCGAAAATATCACCGAAATTGCCCGTGGGCACGGTGAAACTGACCTTGCGATCCGGCGCGCCCAGCGACACAGCCGAGGTGAAATAGTAAACCACCTGCGCCAGAACCCGCGCCCAGTTGATCGAATTGACCCCCGCCAAACGCACCCCGTCGCGGAAATCGAAATCGTTGAACATATCCTTTACGCGGGCCTGACAATCATCGAAATGGCCGGTCAGCGACAGGGCATGCACGTTGGATTCACCCGGCGTGGTCATCTGGCGGCGCTGCACATCCGACACGCGCCCGTGCGGGAACAGGATGAACACATCCACGTTTTCCAACCCCTTGAACGCCTCGATCGCGGCCGATCCGGTGTCGCCACTGGTCGCGCCCACAATCGTCACCCGCTCGCCCGACCGTTTCAACGCCGCCTGAAACAACTGGCCGATCAGCTGCATCGCGAAATCCTTGAACGCCAGCGTGGGGCCGTGAAACAGCTCTAACAGGAAATGGTTGGGCGCCAGTTCCTTGAGAGGGGCGCGGCTGTCATGGCCGAACCCGTGATATGATCTGGCGATGATTTCGCGGAATTCATCATCGGTGAATGTGTCGCCGATATAGGGGCGCATGATGCGAAACGCCGCTTCTTCATAGCTGACGCCGTTCAGCGCGCGAATATCATCGGGCGACATCACCGGAATCGATTCGGGCAGATACAGCCCGCCATCACGGGCAAGGCCGGTCAGCATCGCCTCTTCGAAATTCAGAACGGGCGCGCTGCCACGGGTCGAGATATATTTCACAGATCAGTCCCTTTCACGGGTTTTCGCACCCGCCAGATATAGAGGCCCAGCATCGCCGTCCAGACCAGAGCAAGGCCAAACCACTGGATCGCATAACCCAGATGGTCGTTCGGTATGCCCTCGGTGCCGACGGGCAGAGGGGTCACCTGGGGGTCGTTGGTGACATCGCGGGCGATCAACAGGAACGGTTCGGCGTTCAATGCCACTGCCATCGGATCAATGTCGCGGGCGAACCAGATATTGCCCGCCACATCGTTTTCCGGCGTATAGCTGTCGCGCTCGTCCGGCCAGTGGATGTTGCCCGTTACCGTCACCACGCCCATGGGCAATGGCGGCATCGGCGCGTCATTTTTGATATAACCGCGATCCACCAGAATGCGGCGCGCACCGCTGTCGCCGGCGGTTTCCAGCACATTGACCAAACGGTATCCCGCGCCCTGATCACGGGTCGATACCAGCACCCGCAGCGTGGGCGCCTGCAAAATGCCGTCCACCGTGACGGGCAAAAACCTGTCGTCGATAACCGGCATGTCCGGCACCATAACGGGGGCGGAATCAATGCGCGCTTCGATCGCGTCCAGCACGCCCTGTTTCCATGCCAGACGTTGCAATTGCCATACCCCCAGCGACACCAGAACAGCGGCGCCCATCAGGCCAAACAGCAATGGAATCAGGATGCGTTTCAAACGGGCACCTTTGCAGCGGTGAAAATCTCGGCGGGTCACAGTCTCGGCGGGTCACACTGTAAGCGGGTCACAATGTAAAAGACGCGAAAGGCACATCGCCCCCCGCGTCTTTGCTTAATGCCATTGGGGCGGGGATTTCAACCTCCCCCGGCCCGATCCTGGCCCCGATCAGGGCTTAGCCACCCCAGATATAGACGGCGGCGAACAGGAACAGCCACACCACATCAACAAAGTGCCAGTACCATGCGGCGGCTTCGAACCCGACGTGGTTTTTCTGCGTGAAATGGCCGCGTTGCAGGCGGATCAGACAGACGAACAAAAAGATCGTCCCGATCACCACGTGAAACCCGTGAAACCCGGTCGCCATGAAAAAGTTGGCGCCATAGATGTTGCCACCAAACCCGAATGCCGCGTGGCTGTATTCATAGGCCTGGAACACGGTGAAAATCGCGCCCAATGCGATGGCGATGATCAATCCCCATTTCATGTCCTGACGGTTGTTTTCATGCACCAATGCGTGGTGCGCCCATGTGGCTGCCGCACCGGAACACAGCAGGATCAGCGTGTTGATCAGCGGCAGGTGCCAGGCATCGAATGTTTCGATCCCTGCGGGCGGCCACGGGCCATCCACGAGGGGCGACATGCCGTCGGGGTCCATCGGGTAAATCGCGTGTTTGAAAAAGCTCCAGAACCACGCCGAGAAGAACATCACCTCGGACATGATGAACAGGATAAACCCGTAGCGCAGGCCGATCTGCACCACCGGAGTGTGGTCGCCCACGCCGGATTCTGTCACGACCTCGGCCCACCAGCCGAACATGACATATAGCACCATGATCAGACCGAACAGAAAGGTCCACGGCCCGGACAGCGTGACCGCCTCGCGGAACATGGTAACATCGCCTGCCATCCAGACGACAGCGCCGAACAGCATGATGAATGCCCCGACGGCGCCCAAAAGCGGCCATAGGGACGGGGGTAGAATGTGATAGTCGTGGTTCTTGACGTGCGCCATTGGGTTTCCCTCGTTGGAAGGTCTGGTTAGTTCAGATTGGTTTTGCTTGCCTGCCCTGCTTCGGCTTTCGCCTGCTGCTCGGGCATGTCGATTTCGTAGAACGTATAGGATAGCGTGATCTGCTGGATATGTTTCGCATCGCGGTCGTTGACAATTTCGGGGTCAACGAAAAAGGTCACCGGCATCTGCACCCGCTCGCCGGGTTGCAGAATTTGCTCTTCGAAACAGAAGCAGTCGATTTTCGTGAAATAGCCACCCGCGTCATAGGGGGTGACGTTATATGCCGCCGATCCGGCAATGGGCCGGTTGGTCGGGTTGTAGGCCTCGTAAAAGGCCAATCCGGTTTCGCCGATGCGGATTTCCATCTTGCGCGCGACGGGTTTGAATTCCCATGGCATGTTGCGGTCCACGCTGGAGTCGAACCGCACCTTGATGGTTTTGTCCAGCACCACATCCGATCCGGCATCGGCCACATTGGTGACCCCGCCAAATCCGGTGACACGGCAGAACCAGTCGTAAAACGGCACCGATGCCCATGCCAAACCACCCATCAGCAGAACAACACCGGCGGTCTGGATCACGGTTTTCTGTTTGCCATCCATGGCCATGATCAATCGCCCCCCGAACGGGACAGACCGGGCACGGGGTTGTCCATGTTGCTGACTTTGACCACGGTCAGGCCAAACACGATGGCCACGAATGCGGCCAATACCACGAACACACCGACGTTGCGGCTTTTGCGGCGGCTGTGCAATTCATGGGTGGTTTTCTCGAAACTCATGCCCAGCCCCCCAAACCATAGGGTTTCAGCGCGGCCTCGGCCAGAATGGCACCGAAATGCAGGAACAAATACAGCAGCGACAGGCCAAAAAACCGCTTTTCTACGCGGAACTTGTCGGCGTCTGCCGTGGGTTCGTCGCGCCGCCAGATCCGCACAGCGCCCCACAGGAACGCCGCGTTCAGCGCCACAGATACCGCCAGATAGACCGGCCCGCCGATGGATGTGAAACCGGTGCCAATCGCCAGCGGTGCCAGCAGAATGGTATAGATCAGGATATGATTGCGGGTGACGCGGCGACCATGGGTCACGGTCAACATCGGCACACCCGCCTTTTCGTAATCCGAATTCATGAACAGGGCCAAGGCCCAGAAATGCGGCGGCGTCCACATGAACACCAGCGCGAACATCAGCACCGATTCGATGCTGACCCCGCCGGTGGCCACGGCCCAGCCGATCATCGGCGGAAACGCCCCCGCCGCGCCACCAATCACGATGTTCTGCGGGGTCCAGCGCTTCAACCACATGGTATAGATCACAGCGTAGAAAAATATGGTGAATGCCAGCAATCCGGCGGCCACCCAATTGGCCGCCAGCCCCAGCATGACCACCGAAAACCCCGACAGGGCCAACCCGATGGACAATGCCTCGCTGGCCTGCACCTTGCCCGACGGCACGGGGCGCTTGGCGGTGCGCTTCATCACCAGATCAATGTCGGCATCCCACCACATGTTCAACGCGCCGGATGCACCACCGCCCACGGCAATGAACAACACCGCGCAAAAGGCGATGAACGGATGCACCGGCACAGGGGCCGCCACCAACCCGACCAAAGCCGTAAACACGACCAGCGACATCACACGCGGCTTTAACAGGGCGAAATAATCGCCAAAGCCGGCCTCGGCCTCGCCCGCCTGCGCCTTGAGATCAGAGTTGATGGTTGCGTCGCTCATGCTGCGGCCAATTCTCTTTGCTGTTGCGCCGGACTGCTCCGGCAATCTTGCCCCGCCTTGGGGCCATGGGCCGTTTCAGACCCGTCAGGCGCGCCCGTTGCGGGGCGCACCTTTGTTACTCGACCGGCGCAATCGCAGCCCTGTCACCCGGGGGCCACCGCCCCCGCGCGGATCAGTTGCTTAACGCAGCCACATCCACATATTCGCCAGCTTCCTTATTGGCCGCCAGCCATGCGTCATAGGCCTCCTGGCTCACAACCTTGACCGTGATCGGCATATAGGCATGGTCCTTGCCGCACAGCTCGGAACACTGGCCGAAATAAACGCCCTCGCGCTCGGCGGCGAACCACAGCTGCGCCAGACGGCCCGGCACGGCATCCTGCTTCACGCCGAATGCGGGGATGGTCCAGGCATGGATCACATCCGCGCCGGTGATCTGCATCACAACCTTGGCACCCACGGGCACCACAACGGCAGTGTCGGTCGCCAGCAGCCACTCGTCCTCGGAATAACCGCTGCGCTCCAGACGCGCGACCATTGCGGGGGTTTTCACATAGGGCACGACCTCGTCGTCTTCGTCACCCAGCGTGGCGGGGTGGCCCAGCAGATAGCTGTCGAACGCGATATCCTCGTCGACATATTCGTAACCCCAATACCACTGGTATCCGGTCACCTTGATGGTGATGTCACCCTCGGGGATTTCCTGCTGGTGAAACAGCACCGGCAGGGAAAACGCACCGATGAACACCAGCACAACAATCGGAATGACCGTCCACGCCACCTCGATCGGGGTGTGGTGGGTGAATGTCGCCGCCGTCGGGTTCGCCTTGCGGTTATAACGCACCACGATGAACGCGATCAGGGCGATCACGAACAGCGAAATCGCCGTGATGATGATCAGCAACAGATGGTCCAGCGCGAAAACGCGGCGGGCAATTTCGGTTGAGGCGGGTTGGAAACCCAGCTTGCCGTCGATGGGCGCACCGACGATCTCCAAATCCTGCGCCACGGCAGATGTTGCGGCAAAGGCGGCTGAAGCAGCCATAAGGCTCGTGATAAGTCGCATGATGCATCCTGATCGTTATAAGTCTGTTATCGTGGTCCCAACGCCGGAATCCCACAAGGCAAAGGAATCCCGTTGTTTTGCCGACGCTAAAAACCATATTCTGCTGAACAGGACAATAACTCCACATGCGGCAAACGGGCGCTTTTTTTGATTTAGATCAAATAAATGTGCTTGACCATGCTTAATCCGAGGACTCGATAACACATATGACAGATGCGCCTTTCCGCCCGTTCGACACCATGTTGGACCGCGATACCGCCCTTAATTTGCTGCGTCAGGCGGTTTCTGGTGCCGATGACGGCGAATTATTTTTCGAACGCCGCCGCTCCGAAGCACTGGTATTCGACGATGGTCGGGTGCGCACAGCCTCCTATGACGCCTCCGAAGGGTTCGGATTGCGTGCCGTGCGCGGCGAAGTGGCCGGATACGCCCATTCCACCGATATTTCCGAATCTGCCCTGAAACGCGCCGTTGAAACCGCCCGCCTTGCGGTCGGGGCCGGTGGCGGCACCCTCGCGGCGGGTCCGAATCCCACCAACCAGCGGCTCTACACCGATCAAGACCCCATCGCGGGGGCAAGTTTTCCTGTAAAACTTGATACACTTCGCGAAATTGATGCCTTCTCCCGTGATCTTGATCCCCGCGTCGTGCAGGTCTCGGCCACCATTTCCGCCTCGCATCAGGAAATCGAAATCCTGCGCCCCGACGGGGTGCAGGTGCGCGATGTGCGCCCGATGACCCGCGTCAATGTGTCCGTGATCGTCGAACAGAACGGGCGCCGCGAAAGCGGCTCGGCCGGGGGGGGCGGGCGCATCGGGTTGAACGGCTTGCTCGATCCCGCTGACTGGCAGGCCAAGGCCCGCGAGGCGCTGCGCATCGCCGTGGTCAACCTTGATGCCGTCCCTGCCCCCGCAGGTGTGATGGATGTGGTTCTGGGCAACGGCTGGCCCGGTATCCTGCTGCACGAGGCCATCGGCCACGGGCTGGAGGGCGACTTCAACCGCAAGGGCAGCTCGGCCTTTGCCGGCCTGATGGGGCAACGCATCGCCGCGCCCGGTGTCACCGTGCTGGATGATGGCACCATTCCCGATCGTCGCGGCTCCATCACCATCGACGACGAAGGCACCCCCAGCGCCAAAAACACCCTGATCGAGGATGGCATATTGGTCGGCTATATGCAGGACCGCCAGAACGCCCGCCTGATGGGCGTCGATCCCACTGGCAACGGCCGCCGCGAAAGCTATGCCCACCCGCCGATGCCGCGCATGACCAATACCTATATGCTGGGTGGTGATGCCGCCCCCGCCGATATCGTCGCCGGATTAACCGATGGCATCTATGCCGTGGGTTTTGGCGGCGGTCAGGTCGATATCACGAATGGCAAGTTCGTGTTCAGCTGCACCGAGGCATATCGCGTCAAAAACGGCCAGATCGGCGCGCCGGTCAAGGGCGCGACCCTGATCGGTGACGGGGCCACCGCATTGCAGCACATCCGCGCCCTTGGCAACGATATGGCGCTGGATCCGGGCATGGGAAACTGCGGAAAACAAGGGCAATGGGTGCCCGTGGGCGTGGGCCAGCCCACCGTGATGATCGGCGGGTTGACCGTGGGCGGCGCGGCGGCCTGACGGCGCGCGATGCGCCCCTATATATCCCTATATATAATGTGACACCATCTGACGGCGCGGCGGGGCATGGTCCCGCCGCTGCTGTTTTATGGTGAATTTTCCCTTATCAACGGGGCCGTATTTTACTTTTCTGCACATTTCACGGTTTTTCGACGCTTTGGCGCATCTTGGTTTACCGCCTGTTAACCACCCATGCGTTAAACCTGATTCTGCAAGCAGGCGGAGGCACGATGTCCGGGGAAAGTCATCATTCCACTCACCCCCCACTCCCACCCACCACGGAAGATGATCGGGTGTCGTGGCTCCGTCTGCTGCGTTCTCGTCGGGTTGGTCCGGCGACCTTCCACAGATTGATCGCGGAACATGGCAGCGCGCAGGCCGCATTGGCCGCCCTGCCCGATGTCGCCCGCGCCGCAGGTCAGGACAATTATCAGGTCTGCCCCGTGGGCGTTGTGATCAACGAAATGAAACAGGCCCGCAGCCACGGGGCGCGCATGGTCTGTATCTATGATCCCGCCTATCCCGCCGCGCTGGCCGAAATCGACGATGCCCCGCCCGTGTTATGGGTCAAGGGCAATATCGACCTGCTGCACCGCCCGATGATCGCCCTTGTGGGGGCGCGCAATGCCTCTTCGCTGGGGCTGCGCATGGCGCGGATGCTGGCGCATGATCTGGGTCAGGCGGGCTATGTTGTGGTCTCGGGCATGGCGCGGGGCATCGACACCGCGGCCCATACCGCCGCGCTGGACAGCGGCACCATCGCCGTGCTGGGCGGCGGGGTTGATAACCTTTATCCCTCGGAAAACGCCAAACTGGGCGAAAATATCGGCGCAACCGGCCTGCGCCTCAGCGAACAACCCATGGGGCTGCAACCACAGGCCCGCCATTTCCCGCGCCGCAACCGCATCATCTCGGGCCTGTGCCGCGCGCTTGTTGTGGTCGAGGCCGCGCATAAATCCGGCTCCCTCATCACCGCCCGCGCCGCCCTGGATCAGGGCCGCGAGGTGCTGGCCGTGCCCGGTCACCCCTTTGACGGGCGCTCTGCCGGGGCCAATATGCTGATCCGTGACGGGGCGCGGCTGGTGCGCGGGGCCGATGACATCATCGAATGCCTGCCCCCCATCATCAAAACCGGCACGCAACCACAACAGATGCACCTGTTTTCCGAACCACCACAGGCGGAAATGCAGGCGCAACCTCGCGCCAAAATCCCCGCCCCCCCGCCGCAAAAACGCGGCTGGCGCGATATGGCGCGGCTGCATCAGGCCATCCTTGACCGCCTGACCACCGCCCCCCTGGCCGAGGATCAGCTGATCCGCGATGTCGCCGCCCCTGCGCAATCCATCACCCCCGCCCTCACCGATCTGGAACTGGACGGCAAGGTGATCCGCCAACCCGGCGGCTTGCTGTCGCGCACAGGCTGACCAAACCCGCTGACCAAACCCGCTGACCATACCCTCCCGGCATCTGCACAAATTAACCAGCCCTTAGGGGCTGCGCCCCGATCATACCCGACACGACCCATGGGCGCATTGACATCCCCCCCCATTGCGCCACATCTTCCGCCGCCACAGGCCATGTCGCGAGTCGAAAGGAATTTTCATGCCAGTTGTCGTTGTCGAATCACCCGCCAAGGCTAAGACAATCAACAAATATCTGGGTTCCGACTATACGGTTCTGGCCTCTTACGGCCATGTCCGCGACCTGCCCGCCAAAAACGGATCCGTCGACCCCGACCACGATTTCGAAATGAAATGGGAGGTCGGAACCGACAGCGCCAAACACGTCCGCGCCATCGCCGAAGCCCTGAAGGCCGACAACAACCTGATCCTCGCAACCGACCCCGACCGCGAAGGCGAAGCGATTTCATGGCATCTGGAAGAAGCCCTGCGCAAACGCCGTATCATCAAAAAAGACACCCCCGTCAGCCGCGTGGTGTTCAACGCGATCACCAAAACCGCCGTGACCGAGGCCATGAAAAACCCGCGTCAGGTCGACCAGCCGCTGGTCGATGCCTATCTGGCACGCCGCGCATTGGATTATCTGGTGGGGTTCAACCTGTCCCCCGTGCTGTGGCGCAAACTGCCCGGTGCCCGTTCCGCTGGCCGTGTGCAATCGGTCTGCCTGCGCCTGATCGTCGAACGCGAACTGGAAATCGAGGCCTTCAACCCCCGTGAATACTGGTCGGTCAAAGCCGTGCTGGAAACCCCGCGCGGCCAGACATACGAGGCGCGGTTAACCACCCTCGCCGGTGACAAGCTGGATAAATTCAGCCTTGAAAACGCCACGCAGGCCGAAATGGCGGTGCAGGCCGTGTCGTCACGCGATCTGAAAATCCTCTCGGTCGAGGCAAAGCCGGCCTCGCGCAACCCCTCCGCCCCCTTCATGACCTCGACCCTGCAACAAGAGGCAAGCCGCAAATTCGGCATGGGCGCCAAGGCCTGCATGAGCGCGGCCCAGCGCCTCTACGAGGCCGGTCATATCACATATATGCGCACCGACGGCATCGACATGGCCCCCGAAGCCGTGACCGCCACCCGCGAGGCAATCAGCGCCCGCTATGGTGCGCAATACGTGCCGAAATCGCCGCGCATCTATAAAAACAAGGCGAAAAACGCCCAAGAAGCCCACGAATGTATCCGCCCCACCGAAATGACCGCCGATGCCAAATCGCTGAATTTGCGCGAAAACGATCAGGCCAAACTCTATGATCTGATCTGGAAACGCACCCTTGCCTGCCAAATGGAAGGGGCGCGGCTGGAACGCACCTCGGTCGATATCGGCTCGCCCGATCAACAGGTCGTGTTGCGCGCCACCGGTCAGGTCGTGCTGTTTGACGGTTTCCTGCGCGTATACGAGGAAGGCCGCGATGACGTGGCCGATGACGACGAAAACCGCCTGCCCCAGATCACACAGGGCGAGCCTGCGAAATTTGCCAAGGGCGCACCGCTCGCCGCCGATTTCAACAAGGCCGCCGATGATGACGCGGTGATCGAATCCGATACCTCCGACATGCAGCGCAACGCCGGCGCCGTGCTGGCGAAAAACGAATCCGTCCTTGGCCTGCGCCATTTCACCCAGCCGCCCCCCCGCTATACCGAGGCAACGCTGGTCAAACGCATGGAAGAATTGGGCATCGGCCGCCCCTCCACCTATGCGTCCGTATTAACCACGATTGTCGATCGCGAATATGTGCGCAAGGACGGCACCCGCCTCTTCCCCGAGGATAAGGGCCGCATGGTCACCACCTTCCTGATGAATTTCTTTGGCCGCTACGTCGAATATGATTTCACAGCCGGACTCGAGGAACAGCTTGATGATGTTTCCGCGGGCGAGCGCGACTATAAGGACGTGCTGGCCCGCTTCTGGAAGGATTTTTCCGCCGCAATCGGTGAAACCTCCGAATTGCGCATCTCCGAAGTGCTGGATGTGCTGGACGCCGCGCTTGCGCCCGTGCTCTACCCGCCCCGCGCCGATGGCAGCGACCCGCGCATCTGCCCGCTGTGCGGCACTGGCGCGCTGCACCTGAAAACCTCTCGCTCGGGCGGGTTTGTCGGCTGCGGCAACTACCCCGAATGCCGTTACACCCGCCCCATCGGTGGCGACGCCGCCGAAGGCAACGACCGTGTGCTGGGGACCGATCAGGGCGATGAAATCTCTCTGCGCTCTGGCCGCTTTGGCCCCTATGTCCAGCGCGGCGAAGCCAGCGAAGAGGTCAAGAAACCGCCCCGCGCCTCCCTCCCCAAGGGCTGGAAGGCCGAGGATATGGACCTGGAAAAGGCGCTGACCCTGCTGTCCCTGCCCCGCGAAATCGGTGAACACCCCGAAGGCGGCATGATCACATCGAACTTTGGCCGCTTTGGTCCCTATGTGATGCACAAACTGCCCGACGACGCCAAACCGACCTATGCCAATGTCAAAGACCCGCAAGACGTGTTCGACATCGGCATGAACCGCGCTGTGGAAATTCTGGCGGAAAAACGCGCCAACCCGCGCGGGGGTGGCCGCGCCGCCGCCAAACCGCTGCGCGAATTGGGCGAACACCCCGATGGTGGCCCCGTCAACGTGATGGACGGGCGCTATGGCCCCTATGTAAAATACGAAAAAATCAACGCGACCCTGCCCAAGGATGTCACCCCCGAAGACCTGACAATGGAACGCGCGCTGGAACTGATCGCAGAAAAAGCCGCCAAATCCGGCAAGAAGAAACCCGCCGCGAAAAAGAAACCGGCGGCCAAGAAACCCGCCGCGAAAAAGCCCGCAGCCAAAAAACCGGCCGCGAAAAAACCTGCGGCCAAAAAGGCACCGGCGAAAAAACCGGCACCTAAAGCAGACGAATAACCAAACAGGGGGCCGCACGTATTACTACCTATTGGCCCCCCGCCCCCCCATCATGTAGAACACCCCCGACAGACAGGGCGCCAGCGCCCCGTTCAGGATCACCACAAGGGGAGTTTCATGAAAAAGATTTACGCCAATGCCGCAGAGGCCCTCGACGGGCTGCTGTTTGACGGCATGTTCATCGCAGCAGGCGGTTTCGGCCTCTGCGGTATTCCCGAATTGCTGCTCGCCGCGATCAAGGACGCAGGCACCAAGGACCTGACCTTTGCCTCCAACAACGCGGGCGTCGATGATTTCGGCATCGGCATCCTGTTGCAGACCAAACAGGTGCGTAAAATGATCTCCTCCTATGTGGGTGAAAACGCCGAATTCATGCGCCAGTATCTGTCGGGCGAACTGGAACTGGAATTCAACCCACAGGGCACATTGGCCGAACGCATGCGCGCTGGCGGCGCGGGCATCCCCGGTTTCTACACCAAAACCGGCGTCGGCACCGTCATCGCCGATGGCAAAGACGTAAAAGAATTCAACGGTCAGGATTACATCCTTGAAACCGGCCTGTTCGCCGACCTTTCCATCGTCAAGGCATGGAAAGCCGACGAAACCGGCAACCTCGTGTTCCGCAAGGCCGCGCGCAATTTCAACCCGCCCGCCGCCACCTGCGGCAAGGTCTGCGTCGTCGAAGTCGAAGAAATCGTGCCCACCGGCTCGCTCGACCCCGATCACATCCACCTGCCCGGCGTCTATGTGCATCGCATCATCCAGGGCGACCACGAAAAACGCATCGAACAGCGCACCACCCGCAAAAAGGAGTCCTGATCATGGCTTGGGATCGCAATCAAATGGCCGCCCGCGCGGCGCAGGAACTTCAGGATGGCATGTATGTGAACCTCGGCATCGGCATCCCGACGCTGGTCAGCAACTACATCCCCGATGGCGTCGAAGTGACCCTGCAATCGGAAAACGGCATGCTCGGCATGGGCCCCTTCCCATACGAGGGCAGCGAGGACCCCGACCTGATCAACGCAGGCAAACAAACCATCACCGAACTGCCCCAAACCGCCTATTTCGACAGCGCCACCTCTTTTGGCATGATCCGCGGCGGCAAAATCGCCATGGCCATCCTCGGCGCAATGGAAGTCGCCGAAAACGGTGACCTCGCCAACTGGATGATCCCCGGCAAACTGGTCAAGGGCATGGGCGGCGCGATGGATCTGGTCGCAGGCGTCGGCCGCGTGGTCGTGGTCATGGACCACGCCAACAAACACGGCGAATCCAAGGTGCTGAAACAATGCACCCTGCCCCTGACCGGCAAGGGCGTGGTGGACCGCATCATCACCGGCCTTGGTGTCCTCGATGTGGTCGAGGGCGGCCTCAAAATCGTCGAACTCGCCGATGGCGTCACCGAAGAAGAGCTGCGCGCCGCAACCGAGGCAACGCTGGTCGACTAAACCCGCATAAAAACGATAAAGGCCCCGCGCATCCGCCGGGGCCTTTTCCTATTGCACTTCACTGTTCTCTAAATACCTCGGCGCAACATCACCACAGGCTCAAGACCCCAGATTAAACACACAGCCATCCGAAATCAGCATCGGCGGCGTCTTGCACAGCGCCCGCGCCACCGCATATGCGGCCAGAACCTTGGGCACATAATCGCGGGTTTCCGAATAGGGCGGCACGCCCCCGTGCTTTTTCACCGCGTTCTCGCCCGCATTATATCCGGCCAGCGCCAGCATCGGATCACCGTTGAATTCCTTTAGCAACCAATCCAGATAGGCGACCCCGCCCTTGATGTTCTGCGCCGGGTCCATGCTGTCGCTGACGCCAAACCGTTCCGCCGTGGCAGGGATCAATTGCATCAACCCCTGCGCCCCCGCGCCCGATACCGCATCAGACCGCCCCGATGATTCCACCGCAATCACCGCCAATACCAATGCAGGCGACACGCCGGTATTGACCGTATTCAACAACAGATTGCGTTGCTCGCGTTTGGCGATGGCATGAATATCCGACAGGCGCGGCGCGGCCACCCGCTGTGCCTGCGTCGCCGCCGACAGTTTGTTCAACGCCAGCTCCAACCGCGCCGGGCTGGCCTCTGCCAGATCGGGCGATACCTCCTCCCAGAACCAGCCATAGCGCGCATCGGGCTTGGGTTTCGCTGCCGCCGCGGCCATATCTCCCTCGGGTGCGGGCGATGGTTTGGGCGCGGCCAGCGCGGCCTTTTGCACTTCGGGGTCGATCTGGGGCAGCTTTGGCACCACGCCCCGCTTGGGCGGCGTGACCTTCTTGAATGTAAAATCCTTATAGGCGCCGCTTTCGCCCGATGCCGCCACAGGCACCGCGCAGGCCAACACCACAGCCAGCAACGGGGCCAACAGCCCCGCGCCCCTATATCCATTCCGCGCCATGGCGCTGCTCCTGCCTCGTTTTTATTGCGGCCAGTGTTGCAGGTTCCGCTGAATCGCACCAGAAAAACGCCGATTCATGCAAAATTTACCTTAGGGAAGGGGCGAAAATGCCACCCTTCCCCATAGGAAAACACAGCAAACAACCAAATTAAAATCGTTTAAAAACAAATGACTAACCGAAAATACCGCCCCATTTTCCACCCGTCCAAAATCGCACCATTCACGCCCAAATCATGCCCCAATCAGGGGGCTATATATGTGCATACCAAGACGGCGACGGGCCAATGAGAGAGAAACGGCCCACATCACTCACCGCCTTGGTTCAACTGAAAACAACGTATCCTTTGGAGGGACACACCATGATCAACTTCATCAAAAATTTCCGCAACGACGAAGACGGCGCAGTAACTGTTGACTGGGTTGTGCTGACCGCAGCCGTGGTTGGCCTGGCAGCAGCCGGCGTTGCAGCCATCAAAGGCGGCACCGACACTCTGGCCGCATCGACCGTCACCACGATGACGTCCTAATTGTTCGGGTCTGCGGACCCGTCCATACGGATTTGAAAGAGGCGCAGTGTTCTGCGCCTCTTTTGCATTCGGGGCGGGCCTCCTGTGCCTCTTGTGCGGCCAGCGCCTCCTGTGCCTCCTGTCCCTCTTGCGCGGCCCTCGCGCATTTCAACGCCCAAATCGCCGCCCCGCCCCCGCTGCGGGGCTTTTGCTTGTCCGGCCCACAAAATCCGCCCGTTTGACGGTTTGCGAAACAATCCCGACCAATCCG
>JBOEGO010000004.1:0-241971 GCA_050633465.1 Paracoccaceae bacterium
TTATGTCGGCATGATTGTCGATCTGAACTATAAAAACCCCTATCTGTTCCCCTATATGGAATTCCAGCGGTTCAAACATCACCCCAAGGTGGCGGCGCTGCTGGAGGGCGGCAAGCGCGTGGCATATGG
This sequence comes from Paracoccaceae bacterium, assembly GCA_050633465.1. Classification (GTDB taxonomy): domain Bacteria; phylum Pseudomonadota; class Alphaproteobacteria; order Rhodobacterales; family Rhodobacteraceae; genus UBA3069. The sequence goes on from JBOEGO010000004.1 coordinate 130, forward strand.
CGCACGGGCCGTGACCAAGGGCGGGTTCCAATCCATCCCCAAGGCAGCGTTTCCGGGCGGTGCGATGCTGGGCTGTTCGGTCGGGTTGGTGAACCTGCCGCGCATCAAGGGCAACCACAACGCCATGCTGTCGGGCAAGGCCGCCGCCGAAGCCGCGTTTGACGCGATTCAGGCGGGCCGCTCGGGCGACACGCTGGATGCCTATGACGCGGAACTGCGCACGGGCGCGGTGGGCAAGGATTTGAAAAAGGTGCGCAATGTCGCGCCGTTGAACGGGCGCTACGGCCTGTTGGGCGGGCTGGCCATCGGCGGGTTCGACATGTGGACCAACACATTGGGTTTCAGCCTGCTGGGCACGCTGAAGCACGGCAAAAACGATGCGCAAGCCACCGAAGAGGCCAGCAAGCACAAGCCGATTGATTACCCCAAGCCCGATGGCAAATTGTCGTTTGACCGGCTGACCAACGTCAGCTTTGCCATGACCAACCACGAAGAAAGCCAGCCCTGCCATCTGAAGCTGAAGGACGCGGCGATTCCGGTATCGGTGAACCTGCCGAAATATGCCGGCCCCTCGGCGCGGTATTGCCCTGCGGGGGTGTATGAGTTCGTCGAAAAGGATGGCGAGGAACAGTTCGTGATCAATTTCCAGAACTGTGTGCATTGCAAGACTTGCGATATCAAAGACCCCTGCCAGAACATCAACTGGACCACGCCGCAGGGCGGGGACGGGCCGAATTACCCGAATATGTGACGGGTCGGGATATGTGATCGGGGGCGGCCATGGGGGCCGCCCTTTTTTTGTGCGGTTTTGCGGTTGTTGGTGCGGTGGCGCCCTGTGACCCGGTTGCGCCGCGTTATTCCACCAGCGTTTTGGCCGCATCAAGGTAGGAGGCGCTGACCGGAAGGGTGCGCCCGTCACGAAGTTGCAGCAGGGTGCGCCGCCCGTCGCGGGTGAGGCCACTGGCAAAATCGGCGGCGGCCCAATGCGAGCGATGCACCTGCGCGCCCTTGATCTGGCCCAGCAATTGCAACGCATCGCTAAGGCGCATCAGTAACAGAAACGTGCCCGTGGTCATGGTGACGGCGGCGTAATGATCCTGCATCGAAATGGAAATCAGCCTGCCCGGCCGCGCCTCATCGGGGAGCCGGTCAAGCAGGGGGGCATATTCGGGCGCGGCGTCGGGTTCAGCAGCGACTTCGGCATCCGATGTGGCATCGGGATCGACCGGGGTCGATGCGGGTTTGATGCGGGCAAACAACGGGTTGGCCTTGCGTCCGGTGGTGCCGCGCGCACGGCGCAGGCGCGGGATCAGGTCGTATTCTGTCCACAACACCGCGGCAGAGATCAGCGTCACCTCGAACCAGAGCAAGGGGAATTCAATGCCCGAACTTTCCCGCCCCATCAGGGTTAAAAACACAAACCTGATAAAGGCGGTGGTGGGGATGGCCGCAATGGTAACGCCGATAAACAGGCGCAGCACGGGGGGGATGAATCGCAGGGCGGTGACGTTGTAGAATGTGCCGACAATGACATGCATAAGCAGCGCCGCGCCCAAAATATCGAGCGCCCAAAAGGTCAGGCGATCCCAAAACCCCATCACGCTGTAGGTGCCAAAAGGGCCAAGCAACGTGCCAAGTGTCAGAAGGGTAAAGGCGATCAGCAGCTTTCGCTCCCAATCCAGTGTCATGTCAAATTCGCGCATCGTGAAATCGACATTTGCATAAAAACGCGAAAATTTCAACAATTTCACGAAGCTCGGCTGGTCGGACTGCTTAATCTTTTCTTAACTTATGCGTCGTGAGTGGGGCGCGTATCTGGGGATTCTTTCCCAAATGCAGTGTCCTGATTTTTCAGGAATGCATTTTGTAGAACCAAATTATTTGCGTTGAGGGGCGGCGGTTGCTGCCCCTCATTGCGTTTGACACAAGAGTTGCTAGGCTGCTGCGCAAACAGAGGCGCGAGCAGAGAGGCAACAGGCCGTGGCAATCAAGCATCTAAAATCAATGGTTCTGGCGTTTGCATTATCCGCAGGCGCGGGCACGGCGGATCTGGTTCAGGCGCAGCAGGTTGCGGGGTCGTATCTGGCAGCGCGCCAAGCCGGTTACCAACATGATTTCGAAGCCGCGGCGCGGTATTTCGCCATGGCCCTGACGCGTGATCCGTCCAATCCGGCGCTGATGGAAAATGCGACGCTGGCCTATTTGTCGCTGGGTGATCTGGACCGTGCCGCATTGATCGGCGCCCAGATGGAGGCCGCAGGGCTGACCAGCCAGATTGCGCAGATGGCCGTGGTCGCCCATGAGGCGCAGGGTGGCGAATACGCTGCGATTGTGGATCGTCTGGCGGCGGACAAGGGCGTTGGCCCGCTGGTGGACGGGTTGTTGAAAGGCTGGGTCTTGATGGGGCAGGGCGCGGTGGCAGAGGCGCTGGAGGCATTCGATGCGGTGGCCGAAGAGCGCGGGCTGGAGGCATTCGCGGGCTATCACAAGGCCTTGGCGCTGGCCTCGGTCGGGGATTTCGAGGGGGCGGCGGATATTTTCGCAGGTGACAGCGCAGGCCCGTTGCAGATGACACGCCGTGGCGTCATGGCGCAGCTGGAAATCCTGTCGCAACTGGACCGGCAGGATGATGCGCTGGCCATGCTGGAGGAACTGTTTGCCGGTGATCTGGACCCCGGATTAACCGCAATGCAGGCGGCGTTGCAGGCGGGCGATCGGTTGCCGTTTACCCATGTGCAGGGACCAAAGGACGGCATTGCCGAGTTGTTTTACAGTGTCGCCGCCGCCCTGTCGAACGAGGCGAACGACGATTACACCCTGCTGTATTCGCGGATTGCCACCTATTTGCGCCCCGATCATGTGGATGCGATTTTGCTCAGCGCCAGCCTGTTGGATGATATGCAGCGTTATGATCTGGCGGTGGCCACCTATAAGCTGGTGCCTCCGGGTGATCCGGCGTTTCATGCCGCCGAACTGGGCCGCGCCGAGGCATTGCGCCGCACAGACCGGATAGAGGCCGCCGCAGAGGTATTGGACCAGTTGACCCGAAGCCATGGCGATTTGCCGATTGTGCATACCTCGTTAGGGGATTTGCGGCGTCAGCAAAAGGATTTTGCCGGCGCGGTCAAAGCCTATGATGCGGCGCTGGCCCTGTATGATGCGGGCGCGCAGGCCGAGTGGTTCATTTATTATGCCCGCGCCATCAGCTATGAGCGGCTGGACAAGTGGGATGCCGCCGAGGCCGATTTTCGCAAGGCGCTGGAGTTAAGCCCCGATCAGCCGCAGGTGTTGAATTATCTGGGGTATTCGCTGGTGGAAAAGGGCGCCAAGCTGGACGAGGCGCTGGAGATGATCGAGCGCGCCGTGGCGGTGCAGCCGCGGTCCGGTTACATCATCGATTCGCTGGGTTGGGCGCTGTATCGGCTGGGCCGCTATGACGAGGCGGTGGTGCATATGGAGCGCGCAGCCGAATTGATGCCGGTTGATCCGGTGGTCAATGACCATCTGGGGGACAGCCTGTGGGCTGTTGGCCGCGAAATGGAGGCGCGGTTTCAGTGGCGGCGCGCGCTGTCCTTTGCCAATGATGAAAACGCCAGCGGCGAGGTCGATATCGAGCGGTTGCGTGCCAAGCTGGACGTGGGACTGGACGTGGTTCTGGCGGCCGAGGGGGCCGCGCCGCTGAAGGGTGACGATCAGGTCGCTGACAAGGCCAGTGATGACAGCAATTGAGGCATTCGCGCCTGCCAAGATCAACCTGAGTCTGCATATCACGGGCCGTCGCGATGACGGGTATCATCTGTTGGATTCGCTGGTGGTGTTTGCCGATATTGGCGACACATTGTCGGTATCATTGGCCCCGCATCGCCGGTTGCGGGTGTTTGGCCCCATGGCCGCGGGCGTGCCCGATGACGGGCGCAACCTGATCCTGCGTGCGGCGGGGATGATGGGGCAGGGCGTGGATGTGATGCTGGACAAGCGCCTGCCAGCGGCGGCAGGCATTGGCGGCGGGTCATCCGATGCGGCGGCCTGTTTGCGGGCGATTGGCGAATTGACGGGCAAATGGCCCGGGGATCAGGGTTTGCGGCTGGGTGCCGATGTGCCTGTGTGCATGGCGGCGCGGGCGGCGCGAATGCGTGGCATCGGCGAGGACGTGGCGGTTTTGTCAGAGATTCCCGAGGTTTTCGCGGTGCTGGTCAACCCCGGTGTGGCGGTGCCCACGCCAGAGGTATTCCGGCGTTTGAAGGTCAAGCAAAACCCGCCGATGGGGGATATTCCCGATTGGGCGGATGCGGGGGATTTGGCCGTCTGGCTGGGCCGGCAGCGCAATGATTTGCAGGCACCCGCTGTGGCAGCAGAGCCGGTGATTGGCACGGTTCTGGATGCGATTGGCGCGACGGGCGGTTGTTTGCTGGCGCGCATGTCGGGGTCGGGTGCCACCTGTTTCGGGCTATATGGCGATCAGGCTGCGGCGGATGCGGCTGCCGCTGGTTTGCAGCGCGATGGCTGGTGGGTGGCGGCGGCGCGTCTGTCATAGGGGCAGTGCCCGTGGTGGCGCTGCGTTATTGAGTATTTTTACCAAGAAAAAGCAGGGGTCGTCAGGTGATCCGTGCGACCACGTAATCGGCGATGTCGGACAGCATTTGGCGGATCGGGTGGTCGGGCAATTGGGTGATCGCCTGTTTTGCGCGGGCGGCGTGGGTCAGCGCGTCTTGTCGTGTGGCGTTGAGTGTGTCGTGTTTGTGCAGCAGGGCGATGGCCTGTTCCAGATCGCCGTCTTGCTGGTTGCCGCGTTCGATGGTGCGGGTCCAGAAGGCGCGTTCCTGTTCATCGGCGGCGGCCACGGCCTTGATCACGGGCAGGGTCAGTTTGCGTTCGCGGAAATCATCGCCGATGTTTTTGCCTGTGGCGCCTGTATCACCCTGATAATCCAGCAGATCATCGACGATTTGAAAGGCCACGCCAAGCGCATCGCCGTAATCATAGAGCGCCTGCACCAGCGGTTCGGGCGCGCCTGCGATCACGCCGCCGGATTGGGTGGCGGCGGCAAACAGGGCGGCGGTTTTGCCGCGCACCACTTGCAGGTAAATGGATTCGTCGGTTTTGAGGTCTTGGGCGGCGGTGAGTTGCAGCACCTCGCCTTCGGCAATGGTGGCAGAGGCATTGGCGAGGATATCCAGCACCCGCATATTGCCGGTTTCGACCATCAACTGAAAACTGCGGGCGAAGAGGTAGTCACCCACCAGCACGCTGGATTTGTTATCCCAGAGCAGGTTGGCGGTGGGGCGGCCACGGCGTTGGCCGCTTTCATCCACCACATCATCGTGCAGCAGGGTGGCGGTGTGGATGAATTCAACCGTGGCGGCCAGATGCACATGGAACGGGCCGTCATACCCACAGAGTTCGGCCGCGGCCAGCGTCAGCATCGGGCGCAGGCGTTTGCCGCCTGCCTCGACCAGATGGGCCGTGACCTCGGGGATGCGGGGGGCGTGCTGCGATGCCATGCGGGCGCGGATCAGGTCGTTGACGGCGTCCATGGCGGGGGCCAGATGGCGGGCCAGTTGGTCGTGCGGTTTAGTGGCGGCGTGATCCAGGCTCATCTGCGCTGTCATCCCTTGGTTCCCGTTCGATTTTTGCCACACTCGACAAATTGCCTGTGCGGACTTAGATGCTAGGCATGAAACAGCTATTGCGCACAACGGATCCCACGGCCATCGCCTATGCCACTATGCTGCTTCAGGGGGCGGGTATAGACTGCTTTGAAATGGACGTAAATATGAGCGTCCTTGAAGGCGGGATCGGAATTTTCCCGCGCCGTATCATGGTGCGCGATGCGGATCTGTTTATGGCGCAGGCGATCCTGCGCGACAACGAGATCGACATGGATGGTTGAGGGCGTGACCCATGACGCCTTTTTGGGTGGTCGGTTGGTTTTGGCCCAGCCGCGCAAGGGGTATCGCGCTGGTGTTGACCCTGTTTTATTGGCCGCAAGCCTGCCCGCCGTGGCGGGGCAGCGGGTGCTGGATCTGGGCTGTGGCGTGGGTGCGGCGGGGTTGTGTCTGGCTGCGCGGGTGCCCGGTGTGCAGGTTTGGGGGCTGGAGGTGCAGGCAGAATACGCCGCGCTGGCCCGCGAAAATGCCGCAGCCTTGGGCGGCGCGATGCAGGTGGTTTCGGGCGATTTGGCAGCGATGCCTGCGGCCCTGCGCGAGATGCAGTTTGACCATGTGATCGCCAACCCGCCGTATTTTCTGCGCGGTGCATCGGTGGGCGCGCCCGACGCAGGGCGCGAGCGCGCCATGGGCGAGGCCACGCCACTGGCCGATTGGGTCAGGGTGGCGGCGAAACGCGTGGCGCAGGGCGGATATGTGACATTCATTCAGCGGGCCGAGCGCCTGCCCGAGCTGATGGGCCTGATGCAGGCGCATTTGGGGTCGCTACAATTGCTGCCGCTGATTCCCCGCGTGGGGCGCGAGGCGCAATTGGTGCTGTTGCGGGGGCGCAAGGGCGGGCGGGCCGATTTTCGCCTGTTGGCGGGGCTGGAAATGCATCAAGGCGCTGTTCACGAAGGCGATTTCGAGGATTATTCACCACTTATGCGCGAAATTTTGCGGAACGGGGCGGCGCTGCCTTTTCCGGCATAAGGGCTGGCATTCACCATTTCTTAAGCAATTGTTTGCCAATGTTGCGTGTGCGGCGTGACAGGCGAACGAATCTGTGCTGCACTCTGTTACATAGCGTTTACATCAGAAGGAGGAATAAACATGAGCTTGGTTTCACATCTTGAGGAACTGAAGAAAAAGCACCATGTCCTGTCCGATCAGGTTGAACAGGCGCAGCGCGCGCCGGGCATGCCCGACACGGAAATCAAGACGATGAAAAAACAAAAACTGCGCCTGAAAGAAGAGATCACCCGACTGTCGGCAATGAACTGACCCATCGGGAACAGGGTTATTCGCGACTGAACTGTCGTTATCTTTACTTTCGCAACATGCTGGCGCGCGCGGCGATGACCGCGCCGCCGGTTATCAGAATGGTCGCAATTGCCAAACCCACGGATGGCGCGGCGATGCCTGTAGCGACCAATATCAAGGTAGACAGCAAAGGCGCGGCATAGCTGGCCACGCCCAGCAATTGAATGTCGCCCTGTTTCACGCCGATATCCCAGACATAGAACGCCAATCCCACGGGGCCAGCGCCAAGTGCGATGGTCGATGCCCATGCCAGTGCGGTCTGCGGCCATTGCGTGGTTTCGGTGGCCATGTGCAGCAGGGCCGACAGAATGGCGGTGGCTATGCAGAACACTGCGACGGTTTCGGTTGGTGCATCGCCCAACCGGCGCGAAATCACGGAATAGCCCGACCAGAACAATGCGCAGCACAGCGCGAGGGCGTAACCCAGCAGGTTTTGCGGATCGAAGCTGGCGAAATCCGCGCCGATGATCAGGACCGCGCCGGAAAACCCCAATACTGCGCCGATAAAATGCCCCGCACGCAGGGTTTCGCCGGGCAGCAGGCCGGAAAACAACACGATCAGCAGCGGCCATAGGTATGCGATCAGCCCTGCCTGTGCGGGCGGCGCGTGGCGCAGGGCGCTGAAATACAGGGCATGATATCCAAATAACCCAATGGTGCCAAAGGCATAGACCCGCCAAGATACTTTGCGTAACTTTGCAAACCCACCCCTGCGCGCGGTCCATACCAGCCCGATTGCGCCGCCGATGGCAAAACAGATCGCGTTTAGCAACAGCGGCGGGGTAGGGGCGCTGCCTACGGTCAACAGGGCCAGCAATGCCCAAAGCAGCACAGCGATGAAGCCGATATAGGTGGCGCGGCGTTGCATAAATCCCCCGTTTTAGCCGAGGTTAGAGCGCGCCGCGCCGCGCGCGTCAATCGGTGATCGGTTCCAGCAGCTGTTCCAGTTGCGGGCGCAGATGGGCGTGCCGGTCGGGCAGCATCAGGGATTCGCCCAGATGACCGGCGGGTTCATCACGGTCAAATCCCGGCTCGTTTGTCGCAATCTCAAACAGCACGCCAGCGGGGGTGCGAAAATAGATCGCCCAGAAATAATCGCGGTCAATCACGGGGGTGACCTGGTATCCGGTGTCCAGCAGGGCTTTGCGCACCTGTTCCTGCGTGGCGCGGTTGTCGACGGAAAATGCGATGTGATGCACGGATCCGGCGCCCTGATTTGATTGCGGCGCATCGGGCAGGGTTTCAAGGTCGATCAGATGCGCACCATTGCCACCATCGCGGATGAAACGGGTGATGTCGTCGTCCTGACCCAGTTGCTGATAGCCCATGAACTGCAGAAGTTCAGCCGTGGCAGAGGGGTCATTCAGCCGCATTTCGGCCGAGTGAAACCCGCGAATGGCGTGATCATCATCGACGCCTTGCGACAGCCAGGGCGCGCGGGGGTCATCGACCTCGACCAGCGAAAAACCATCGCCATCGGGGCCGTTGAACCGCAGGCGGGTTTCGCCAAACCGGGTTTGTTTTTCAATGTTTTCGACGCCAAATGTGGCCAGCCGTTCGGCCCACCAATCTGTCGCGCCCAATGGCACGGCAAAGGCGGTTTGCGACACTTCGCCCGCGCCGGGGCGGCCACGGCGTGCATGGGGGAACGGAAAATAGGTCATCACCGAACCGGGGGAGCCAGCCGCATCGCCGTAGTAAAGGTGATAGACATCGGGTGCGTCGAAATTCACGGTTTTTTTGACGCGGCGCAGGCCAAGGACGCGGGTGAAAAACGCGTTGTTTTCATTGGCTCCACTGGCGATCGAGGTGACGTGGTGCAGGCCGTTGATCTGGTTCAGCATGGTAAATCCTTTCGTTTGGGAAAGGATATGGCATTGTGGGGCTGTGTGGGAATTAGGGGATTTAGCGCGAAATATGTGCAGCTGCGCACAAAAACGCCCCGCAAATTGCAGGGCGTTTCAGGGTCTGATCCGGTCGGGATCAGGCCAGATACTGACCGCCATTGGCGGTGATGGTGGACCCGGTGATAAATCCGGCCTCGTCCGAAGCAAGGAAAACCACGCAGCGGGCGATATCCTCGGGTTCGCCCAAACGGCCCACGGGGATGGTCGAAATGATTGATTCGCGGACCTTTTCCGGCACGGCCATGACCATATCGGTCGCGATGTAGCCGGGGCAGATCACGTTGACGGTGATGCCTGCGCGCGCGCCCTCTTGCGCCAATGCCTTGGTGAAACCTATGTCACCGGCCTTGGCCGCAGAGTAATTCGCCTGTGCGAACTGGCCCTTTTGGCCGTTGATCGACGAAATGGTGATGACGCGGCCGAATTTGCGTTCGCGCATACCGGGCCAGATCGGGTGGGTCATGTTGAACACGCCCGACAGGTTGGTATCCATCACCTGCGTCCACTGTTCGCGGGTCATTTTGTGGAACGGCGCGTCGCGGGTGATGCCCGCGTTGTTGACCAGAATGTCGACGGGGCCAAGATCGGATTCGATCTGGGCGATGCCTGCCGCGCATTCATCATAATCGGCCACGTTCCATTTGTAGGTTTTGATGCCGGTTTCGGCGGTAAACGCGGCTGCGGCTTCGTCGTTGCCCGCATAGGTTGCGGCGACGGTGTAACCTGCCTCTTTCAAGGCTTGGGAAATTGCTGCGCCGATGCCGCGCGAGCCGCCTGTGACGAGTGCGATACGTGCCATGTTGTCCTCCGTTATTGGCAAAGTTGTCGGTAATGGTGTTACCGAATTGGCGCGCAATGCGCAATAATATTGCGCACATAATTTGCGGTCGCAGCATGGTTTTTGCCGTCGCGGCGTGACTGGCGTGTGACAAAACCGAAAACGGCGGCGAATTTGCACATAAAAACAACGAAAAAGGGCGCCCCAGATAGGACGCCCTGATTTTTGGTCAATTTTGCGGGTGCAGAATCAGGGCCGTTCAAGGCACATCGCCACGCCCATACCGCCACCGATACATAGGGTCGCCAGACCTTTTTTCGCATCGCGGCGTTTCATTTCGAACAACAGGGTGTTGAGGATACGACAGCCCGAGGCACCGATGGGGTGGCCGATGGCGATGGCGCCGCCGTTCACGTTCACGATGGCGGGATCCCAACCCATATCCTTGTTCACGGCGCAGGCCTGCGCGGCGAAGGCTTCGTTGGCTTCGACCAGATCCAGATCGCCCGCGGCCCAACCGGCCTTGTCCAATGCCTTGCGCGAGGCAAAGATCGGACCGACGCCCATGATTGACGGGTCCAGACCGGCGGTGGCGTAAGAGGCGATTCGCGCCAGCGGTTCCAGCCCGCGTTTTTCGGCCTCTTCTGCGGTCATCAGCAACACGGCGGCGGCACCATCGTTGAGGCCGGATGCGTTGGCGGCGGTGACCGACCCGTCCTTGGTGAAGGCAGGGCGCAGTTTTTGCATGGCTTCCATGGTGGCGCCGTGGCGGATGTATTCATCCTGATCGACCACGGTTTCAGAGCGGCGCGATTTCACGGTGAAGGGGATGATTTCATCGACGAATTTGCCAGCCTTTTGCGCGGCTTCGGCCTTATTCTGCGAGGCGACGGCGAATTCATCCTGCTGTTCGCGGCTGATTTGCCATTTATTTGCAACATTTTCAGCGGTTTGACCCATGTGATAACCGTTGAATGCATCCCACAGGCCATCACGGATCATGGTGTCGATATAGGACACATCGCCCATTTTCACGCCGGCACGCAGGTATGCGGCATGGGGGGACAGGGTCATGTTTTCCTGACCACCGGCGGCGACAATCGCGGCGTCGCCCAGTTGGATGTGCTGCGCGGCCAATGCGACGGTGCGCAGACCGGAGCCACAAACCTGGTTGATCGACCATGCGGCGGATTCCTGGGGCAGGCCCGCGTTGATATGCGCCTGACGTGCAGGGTTCTGGCCCTGTGCAGCGGTCAGAACCTGACCGAGGATCGTTTCGCTAACTTCGGATTTGTCGATGCCGGCGCGGGCCACGATGGCCTCTAGCACTGCGGCACCAAGGTCATGTGCGGGCGTGTTCGAGAACGCGCCGCTGAAAGAGCCGACAGCGGTGCGCGCGGCCGAAACGATTACGACATTGGTCATGGTTTTCCTCCACCTTCAGAACCGGATCCGGGGGTGGGTATGGCCGACCGCAAAACGCGAGTCGCCGATGCCATGGCCCGGTCACTGGATCGGTCATAAAGGATATGCCGCGATGCGGCAACCGTGCTGGTTGCAGTGATGGATGTAAGTGGAACAATTGGGGTGTCGCGGCGCAATAATATTTCGCGACCCTAGCCCGCGGCCCGACCTTTGACTGCCATTGCGGGCGGTTCGCGCCATGGCGGCGTGGTCGAGGGCGCGCCAAACAGATAACCCTGCTGGCAATCAATCCCGAGGTTGGTCAGCCAAGCGGCATCGGCGGCGTTTTCGACGCTTTCGGCGACGGTAAACATATCGAATTGCTGCGAAATCGCGACGAGCGCCTTGGTCAGGACCTGATTGTCGGCGTTGGAATGGATGCCGCGAATGAACTGTCCGTCGATTTTGACGATGTCAAAATAGAAATCACGCAGGTAGCGAAAGGAGGTATAGCCCGCGCCGAAATCATCCAGTGCAAAGGTGATTCCCTTGCGTTGCAGTTCGCCCATGAAATTCATCACCAGTTCCGGCACCAGCATTGCCGAGCTTTCGGTGATTTCCAGAATCAGCCGTTCGGCCACGGTGACATCGCGCGCCAGCCCGCGTTTCAGAATCTGCATCCAGCGGGGGTAGCCGACGGAACGTGCCGACATATTGATGGACAGGCGGATATCAGGCGCACGGTGCAGGGCGCGCAGGCCCAGATCCAGCGCGATACAGTCAATTTCGCGGCCCAGTTCGGTATTTTCGATGGAATCGATGAAATCCTTGGCGGGAATCACGCGGCCGGTGTCATCCAGCACGCGAACAAGCCCTTCGTAGAAGGCGGGGCGGGTTTGAAATTGCGATTGCACGATGGGCTGATAGGCCAGCATCACATGTTTATGGTGCACCGCTTCGGCGACCATATCTATCGCTGCTTTGTCACGCGAGTTGACCGCAAAGGATAGCGGGTTATCCAGCTCACGCGGGATGTTCATCAATTTTCCCCTTCGCGTTTTGGCCATGGTGCCCTCCGGTCCTTGAAACTTGGCTATTGATGGCCCCTAACCCCCTAACGTGAGCTTAATATTCCCATTTTGTTCTAATTTTAGTAAACAGCGACTGAACTGGTGCAAGGAGCAGTGAAATGGGTGAGCGTTGCGGCTGGGTCGGACCCGATCAGATATATGTAGATTACCATGATCAGGAGTGGGGCGTGCCCGAATGGGACAGCCGTGCCCTGTGGGAAAAGCTGATATTAGACGGGTTTCAGGCGGGGCTGAGCTGGATCACTATCCTGAAGAAGCGGGAGGGTTTTCGTGAGGCATTTCAGGGGTTTGACCCGAATGTGATTGCCCAGTGGAGCGAGGAAGACGTGGCCCGGTTGCTGGGCAATGCGGGCATCGTGCGCCACCGTGGCAAGATCGAAGGCACCATCGCCAGCGCCCGCGCATGGCAGCGTATCGAACAACGTGAAGGGTTCGACCGTTACCTGTGGAAATACGTTGGCAACGCCCCGATCCAGAACCGATGGACCAGTCTGGCCGAGGTCCCCGCCAAGACCGAAATATCCGAGCAAATCGCCAAAGATTTGAAGAAAGAGGGGTTCAAATTTTGCGGGCCGACCATCGTTTACGCCTTTATGCAGGCCTGCGGCATGGTGAATGATCACATCGTGACCTGCCCCTGCCACGCGCCGGTGGCGGGCATGGCGCGGTCGCTGGATGATGGTTAGGGGTTACTGTGTCGGCGTTTGATCGGCGATCAACGCGGTGATCAGGGCGCGCGAATCGGGGCTGTCCCATGTGGCGGGGCCGGTCATGCGGGCGATTTCGCGCCCCTGACGGTCGATGACCAGCACCACGGGCAGGCCCAGAACGGCCATTTTGCGCGCCATGCGCATGCCTTCGTCGCGGTTTTGCGGTAGGTTGGTGATGCCCATATCGCCAAAGAAGCGCGCCACCTTGGCCGGGTTGTCGCGGCCTGTGGAAATCGTCACCACCTGAAAATCATCACCGCCGAATTCGGTTTGCAGCGCCGACAGCATGGGCATTTCGTGACGGCAGGGGGCGCACCATGTGGCCCAGAAATTCACCAGCAGCACCTTGCCTGTATGATCCATAAGGCGGGCGTCGCTGCCATCGGCGGCGGTATAGGTGACATTGGGCAGATCCTTGGGCGCGCTGGCCACCACCAGTTTTCTCATATCTCCCGTCAGCAGGGCCGGATCGACCACCTGGGCTGCGGCGGCGTTTGCACCCATGACAAGGGCGGTATAAAGACAGAGCGTTGAAAACAGGCGCATGTGACCTCCGAAGGAGCCGGGAATGGCAGACAAGACCTCGAACCAGATGTGGGGCGGCCGCTTTGCCGCTGGACCGGACGTGATCATGGAGGCAATCAATGCCTCGATCGGATACGACCAGCGGATGGCGGCGCAGGATATTGCCGGCTCAAGAGCCCATGCCGCCATGTTGGCCGCCACAGGCATTGTGAGTGATAGCGATGCCAGCGCCATTCGTGAAGGGCTGCTCACGGTGTTGTCAGAAATCGAGGGGGGGAATTTTGTGTTTTCCACCGCGCTGGAAGACATCCACATGAACGTAGAGGCGCGTTTGAAAGAGGTGGTGGGCGAGGCCGCGGGCCGGTTGCACACGGCCCGTTCGCGCAATGATCAGGTGGCGACCGATTTCAAATTATGGGTGCGTGATCAGCTGGATCAGGCCGCCGAAGCGGTTGAGACCCTGATGATTGCATTGGTCGGGCAGGCCGAAGCAGGGGCCGATTGGGTCATGCCCGGTTTCACCCATTTGCAGACTGCGCAGCCGGTGACATGGGGGCATCATATGATGGCCTATGTTGAAATGCTGGGCCGCGATTTGTCGCGTCTGCGCGATGCCCGGGCACGGATGAACGAATGCCCGTTGGGCGCGGCTGCACTGGCGGGCACCAGTTTCCCGATTGATCGCGATATGACGGCGCAGGCATTGGGGTTTGACCGCCCCAGCGCCAACAGTCTGGACGCCGTGGCCGACCGCGATTTCGCGCTGGAGTTTCTGGGCGCGGCGTCGATTTGCGCCATGCACCTTAGCCGTCTGGCCGAGGAATTGGTGATCTGGTCTTCGGCCCAGTTCCGGTTCGTCAAGATGTCGGACAAATGGTCCACCGGATCGTCGATCATGCCGCAGAAACGCAACCCTGATGCGGCGGAGTTGATCCGCGCCAAGATTGGCCGGATATTCGGGGCCAATGTGGCCTTGATGACGGTGATGAAGGGGCTGCCGCTGGCCTATTCCAAGGACATGCAGGAAGACAAGGAGCAGGTGTTTGACGCCGCCGACAATTTCCTGCTGGCGCTGGCGGCGATGGCGGGCATGGTCACCGATATGTCGGCCAATCGCGAGGCGTTGAAGGCTGCGGCGGGGTCGGGATTTTCCACTGCGACCGATCTGGCCGATTGGCTGGTGCGGGAATTGAACCTGCCGTTTCGCGATGCGCATCATGTGACGGGGTCACTGGTGGCGCTGGCCGAGGGCAAGGGCTGTGATCTGCCCGACCTGACGTTGGCGGATATGCAGGGTGTTCACGCGGGCATTACGGATGCGGTGTTTGGCGTGTTGGGCGTGGAAAATTCGGTCAATTCGCGCATGTCCTATGGTGGCACCGCGCCGACCCGTGTGCGTGAACAGATTGCGGCGTGGAAGCCCAAGCTGGGGCTTTGATCCATGCAGAATAACGGCGTAGGGTGGGGTGACTGCCCGCGCCGACAGGAGGGTGCCATGCGTATTGTTTGCACGATGATTTTCGCCGTATTTCTGGCCGGTTGCGGGGCCGAGGGCGAACCTGTGCCGCCGGGGCAGGTGGACAACCCGATGCCCGAGGTTTCCGGCTAGGTGGTTTTTAAGGTATTTTTGGAACAATGAAGGGCGGGGCGTTGAAACGCGTCGCCGCCGTGGTATCAGTGCGGCCAAGGATGAATTAGGGGCGGCGAGATGGATCATTTTCTGTATAAAAACGGGCAGTTGTTTGCCGAGGATGTATCGGTGGCCGAAATTGCCGCCGCCGTGGGCACGCCGTTTTATTTGTATTCACGCGCCACGCTGACGCGGCATTTTCGCCTGTTCCAGGAGGCATTGTCGGGCATGGATCATGTGGTGTGTTACGCCATGAAAGCCGCCAGCAATCAGGCATTACTGACCATTCTGGCCCGGGAAGGTGCGGGCATGGATGTGGTATCGGCGGGTGAATACATGCGCGCACGCGCAGCGGGCGTGCCGGGCGAGCGCATTGTGTTTTCCGGTGTGGGCAAGACCCGCGAGGAGATGCGATTGGCCCTGTCGGGTGGCATCCGCCAGTTCAATCTGGAATCCGAACCGGAAATGGAAGTGTTGAACGAGGTGGCGCTGGCGATGGGCGTGGTGGCCCCTGTCACCATCCGTGTGAACCCTGATGTGGATGCCAAGACCCATGCCAAAATCGCCACCGGCAAGAGCGAGAACAAGTTCGGCATTCCGATTGCGCGGGCACGGGATGTATACGCCCGCGCCGCCAGCCTGAAGGGGCTGAAGGTGGTTGGGATTGATGTGCATATCGGCAGTCAGTTGGTTGATCTGGAGCCGTTTCGACTGGCATATCGCAAGGTGGCTGAATTGACGGCGGCCTTGCGCGGTGATGGTCATGAGATCACGCGGCTGGATCTGGGCGGGGGATTGGGCATACCTTATATACGGTCGAACGATGCGCCGCCCCTGCCGCTGGATTGGGGGCAGGTGATCCGCGAGGAAGTGGGTCATTTGGGGTGCGAGATCGAGATTGAGCCGGGCCGTTTGATTGCGGGCAATTCGGGGATCATGGTCAGCGAAGTCATCTATGTGAAATCCGGTGAGGGCCGCGATTTTCTGATCATTGACGGGGCGATGAACGATCTGATCCGCCCTGCGATGTATGAGGCGCATCATGATATCATTCCCGTGGTGGAACCTGCCGTCGGGATTGAGGAGCAGCCCTATGATATTGTCGGGCCGGTTTGTGAATCCGGTGATACCTTTGCCAAGCAGCGGCTGATGCCGCCGCTGTCGGCCGGTGATCTGGTCGCGTTCCGCTCGGCTGGTGCCTATGGTGCGGTGATGGCCAGCGAGTATAATTCGCGCCCGCTGATCCCCGAGGTTCTGGTGGACGGGGATCAATTTGCTGTCATTCGCCAAAGACCGACCTTTGACGAGATGATAAACCGCGATACCATCCCTGAATGGGTGTGACGCGTTCGGCGTGCGCCCCATCATAAGGCGGAGCAATGTCGGACCAGCAGCGCGCACTTGAAACACGATTGCGATGGCCCCTTGTGCTGACCCGCGCAGGGATGGTTTGCGAATCCGGTTTGCGGGCATTCTGGCCGCTGTGGACATTGGTGATGGGGGTTTTGGCCCTGCTGATGTTGGGTGTGCAGGACCATGTTGCGGTTGAACTGGTTTGGGCGACGGCCGTGGTGGCGGCGCTGGGCGCGGTATGGCTGGCGTGGCGCGGGGCGCGGTTGTTTCGCTGGCCCACACGCGATTCGGCGCTGGCGCGGCTTGATTCGACCATGGCGGGGCGGCCGATTGCAGCGGTGATGGATGCGCAGGCGATTGGCGCATCGGATGCCGCATCGCGTGCGGTTTGGGCGGCGCACCAGCGGCGTATGGCCGAACGCGCAGCGCAGGCACGTGCTGTTCAGCCGGATTTGCGGGCATCGAAACTGGACCCATTTGCGCTGCGCTATGTGGCGCTGTTGGTGCTGTGCGTGGCGCTGTTGTTTGGATCATTCGGGCGGGTTGGATCGGTGGCCGACATGGGCGCGGGCGGGGCCGTTGCGGCCAGTGGACCGACATGGGAGGGCTGGATCGCGCCGCCGACCTATACCGGATTGCCCGTGTTATATATGGCCGATCTGGACCGCGATGCGCCCATAGATGTGCCCGAGGGCAGCCAGATCACCCTGCGGTTTTACGGCGATGCGGGTGATTTGGCGCTGCGTGAAACGGTATCGGGGCGGTTGGGGGGATTGCCAGACGCAAGCGCGCCGATGCAGGAATTCACCGTTGCGCGGGCGGGGGATGTGGAAATAACCGGCGATGGCGGTGCGCTTTGGGTGTTGACCGTGCTGTCGGATACTGCCCCCACAGCGGTGGTTGCGGGCGAGGCCGAGGTGAGCGTGGACGGGCAGATGTCACTGCCCTTTGCTGCGCGGGATGATTACGGGGTTACGGGCGGGATGGCGCTGTTTCAGCTTGATCTGGGGCGGGTTGACCGGCGTTTCGGGCTGGCGCTTGCGCCCGAGCCGCGCCCGACAATAAACATGGAATTGCCCCTGCCCATCACGGGGAGCCGTGCCGATTTTACCGAAGTTCTGGTTGATGACTTTTCAAAACACCCCTGGGCCAACCTGCCGGTCAGGGTGACGCTGCTGCCCGCCGACGCCGCAGGGCAAACCGGTGAAAGCGAGGTGGCGCATATTGCCCTGCCCGCCAAGCGGTTCTTTGATCCGGTGGCGGGGGCGTTGATTGAACAGCGCCGCGATCTGTTGTGGAACCGCGCAAACGCACCGAAGGTGGCGCAAATGCTGCGCACTATTGCCTATCGGCCCGAGGAAAAGCTGTTTCGCAAATCCTCGCGGTATTTGCAGTTGCGGGCGATTATCGCCGGGTTGGAGCGCGACAGTGCGGATGGGCTGACCCCGCAGGCACGTGACGATCTGGCCGAGGCATTATGGGCATTGGCGCTGGAAATCGAAGAGGGCGATATCGATGACGCCCGCGAGCGCATGGCCGAAGCGCAGGAGCGCCTGCAAGAGGCGATGAAAAACGGTGCATCAGACGAGGAAATCGCCAGATTGATGCAGGAATTGCGCGATGCGACGCAGGATTACATGCGGATGCTGGCGCAGGAACAGCAGCGCGATGCGGAACAAAATCAGGATATGGCCCAGAACGGCAACGCCATGCAGATGAATCAGGGCGACCTTCAGGCCATGATGGACCGCATTCAGGAGTTGATGGAACAGGGCCGCATGGCCGAAGCCCAAGAAGCCCTGCGCGAATTGCAGGAACTGATGGAAAACCTGCGCGTCACGCAGGGGCAGGGCGGCGGGCCGCAATCCCCCGGTGAACAGGCGATGGAGGGGTTGTCAGAGACCCTGCGCGACCAGCAGGAACTGTCGGATCAGGCATTTCGCGATTTGCAGGAACAGTTCAACCCGCGTGGTGGTCAGCAAGACCAGCAGGGCCAACAGCAGGGTCAGGGACAGTCCGGTCCGCAACAGGGCCAGCAATCGGGACAGGGCCAGCAAGGTCAGGGCGAACAGCAGGGACAGGGCCAGCAAGGACAGGGCGAACAGCAAGGTCAAGGACAGGGCCAAGGACAGGGCCAGAACGATCTGGCCGGAAATCTGGCGGATCGCCAGCGTTCGCTTAGGCAGGAATTGCAGCGCCAGCAGGGTAGCCTGCCCAATGTGGGGGGCGAGGCCGGTCGCGATGCCCGAGAGGCATTGGATCGCGCAGGCCGCGCCATGAACCAAGCAGAGGATGCCCTGCGCGAGGATGATCTGGCGGGCGCGATTGACCGCCAGGCCGATGCCATGGATGCGCTGCGCGACGGGCTGCGCAATCTGGGTGAATCGCTGGCCGAAGCAGGCGAACAACAGCAACAACAGGGTCAGGGCCAGAACCGGCAGGCCGGACAACCGGGCGGGCAGCGCGATCCCTTGGGGCGTCAGAATGGCGGGCAGGGCGCTGTGGGCGGCGATGCGGACACCCGTGTCCCCGATCAGGACAGCCGCCGCGCACAGGAATTACTGGATGAAATCCGCCGCCGTTCGTTTGATCGTGAACGTCCGGAAATGGAGCTGGATTACCTGCGCCGTTTGCTCGAGCGGTTCTGAGCAAGCTGGTTTGCGCGAAAGCGGCGCTGTTTTTGGCCGCCGTGTTATTATTTTAAAACAGTGGGTTGCCCATGATATGTCAGTCGGTAACGGCTGAATCCGCCACATCGGGCGCGGCGGTTCCGCTGGCGCTTTGCGTGGCTTTGCCATCCAGCCAGACCATGAGATCCTGTATCTGGCCATCCATCCAGAACCGCAGTTTGTTCACGGCGGATACATAGTTTTCCATGATATCGGACAGGGCCGGAACCGCACGCCCGATTTGCGGTGCGAAGACGTAAAGGCACAGCAGGAATGCAAACACCAGCAGGATAAAGGCAAAGGCGCGTCGCCCGCCGTTTTTGCCCTGCCGATTGGCGCGGCTGCGGTTGGTTGCAGGCCTGCCGGGGGTGTCGTGGTCATCGGCTTCGGCCGGACGGCTGCGATCGGATGCGGAGCGCAGGGTGGAATTGATCTCTTCGATATCGGGGAGCAGGTCACGGCGCGACCGACCGCCCGAATTGGTGGCCACGGCACCCGTTGCAGCGGCCGCAATCGCGGCGCGGCTGGGGGATACAGGCGCGGTTTCGGCGGGCTCTTGTTCCTCTCCGCGCAGTCGGGCCATGCGGGCGCGGCTTTCGCGGGCGCGGCGGGTGGCCTCGTCTTCGGGTTCGCCCAGACCCAGATCGGGCTGGTGTTCCAACCCGCCCGAACCTTCGGATGCGCGGGCCTGCGCTTCGCGCTCTGCCTCTTGGCGCAGCAGGTCGGAAATGGACGGGTCCAACTGGCGGCGGGTGGGCGCGGCGTGGGTGTCAGGCTGCGGGCTGTAATCCTCTTCTTCTTCATCGTCGGACGGGTCGTTTTCGTCCCATTCATCCGCATAGGCATCGGGGTAGGGGGCCTGTTCTGCCTGTTCCTGTTCAGGTTCGTCGGGTTCGAAACTGTTGTCCTGCGGATCGCCCCAAGTGTCTGTTTCGGTTTCGGCTTCGTCCTCGAATTCGATTTCGGCCGGGTCGGTGGCGACAGAGGGATCGTTTTCGTGATCGTGGTCGTGATCCGGTTCTGCCGCATCCGGCAGGTCATCGGAATAGGCGGCCTGATCCGGCACCTGATCCAGTTCTTCGGCCAATGCGGCGTCATTTTCGGGGTGGGGTTGAAACCACGTATGCCCACAGCTGGAGCATTGCACATCCCGCCCGTTTTGGGGGATGACATCCACGGGCACTTCGTATTGCGCACCACAATTCGGGCAAACCAGCCGCATTATGTTCCCTCACGCCACAGTTTCATCGTCACAGGCTTATTGTTTTCCAGCTTATGTTGTAAACACTTGGCGGAAAAGTGCAAAGCCAGCGGATTGCATCGGGGCGCGTGCTGGGGCAGAAGTGGCCAATATACCATGGGGGATGTGCGGTGATCGAACTGGAAAACGTGGCGATGAGCTATGGCGGGGGGGAATTGCTCAGCGATATCTCGTTCAAGCTACAGCCCGGATCGTTCCATTTCCTGACCGGCCCGTCGGGCGCGGGCAAGACCACATTCCTGAAGCTATGCTATGGGGCGTTGATGCCGACGGCGGGGCAGGTGCGCCTGTTCGGGGCCGATGTGCGGGGCATGAGCCGCGATGACGTGGCGATGATGCGCCGCCGCGTGGGGGTGGTGCATCAGGATGTGCAGTTTCTGGACCACCTGCCGCTGGCCGACAATCTGGCGTTGCCGCTGACGGTGGCGGGGCGCGACCTGATGGCGGAAAACGCCAATCTGAACGAATTGATGACATGGGTTGGCCTGCGCTCTCGCGCTGATGCCCTGCCGCCGGAACTGTCGGGGGGGGAGCGCCAACGCGCCGCGCTGGCCCGTGCGGTGATCATGTCGCCCGATATCGTGCTGGCGGATGAACCCACCGGCAACATTGACTGGGAGATGTCGCAACGCCTGCTGCAATTGCTGGTCGAGCTGAACAAGATGGGCAAGACCATCATGATTGCCACCCATGATCTGAACCTGATCCGCGCCGCCAAAAGTCAGGTGCAGGCGCGGGTGTTGCGGATTTCAAACCGCCGTTTGCAACTGGCGGGGGCGGACCTATGAGCCTGAATACCCCCCGCATTCTGGAGTTTCTGACCGGCGATGCGCAGGCCGACCGGATCGTGCCGCCCACGGGTTTCACCGCCCGCCTGACCCAGTTCAGCGCCGGGGCGATGGCATTTTTATGCGTGTTCGCGCTGGCGCTGTCGCTGGCCACGGGGCGTTTGGCTGCGCGTTGGGGGGACGAGCTGGCGCGGTCGTCCACCATCCGCATTTCCGCCCCTGCCGAACAGGTCGCGGGCCAGACCCAGGCCGCGCTGCGCCTGTTGGCGACCACGCCCGGCGTGAAATCATCGCGTGCGCTAAGTGCCGAGGAACAGGCCGGGTTGTTAGAGCCATGGTTTGGCCCCGACCTGCCGTTGGACAGCCTGCCGATACCGCAACTGATCGAGGTGATCGAACAGGGCGAGGGATACGACCCCGCGGGCCTGCGCCTGCGATTGGCGGCCGAGGTGCCGGGCGCGGTGCTGGATGATCACACCCGCTGGCGGCGACCACTGGTGCGCGCAGCGTCACGGCTGCGCCTGCTGGGGTGGCTGTCGATCGGGCTGATCGGGGTGACCATGGCGGCGATGATCACGCTGGCCGCGCAGGCCGCATTGGCCGCGAATGCACAGGTGATCGCGGTGCTGCGGCTGGTCGGCGCAAGGGATGCCTATATCGCGCAGGCATTTATGCGGCGGTTCACCCTGCGCGCATTAAGCGGCGCGGCGATCGGCACGGTTTTGGGCATGTTGGTGGTGCTGGCCCTGCCATCGGCGCAGGCCGAGGGCGGTTTTCTGACCGGATTGGGATTTCGCGGCTGGCACTGGTTGCTGCCCCTGTTCATCCCGCTGGCGGGGGGGGCGGTGGCCTTTGTTGCGACGCGGGCTGCGGCGCGTAAAACCCTGGGGGAATTGACCTGATGCAATGGCTGCGTTCACTGATCTTTGAAATCCAGATCTATCTGGCGATGATGGTGCTGGGGATTTTATTCGCGCCCTGGGCCTTGGTCAGCAGCAAGGGTGCGTTCACCGCCTGCAAACTGTATTGTCGTTGGGTGTTGTGGACGGCGCGCTGGATGGTGGGCATCCGCACCGAGGTGCGCGGCACGCCCCCCGAAACCGAGGTGATGATTGGCGCGAAACACCAGTCGTTTCTGGATATCCTGATGATTTTCAACAGCGTTCCGGCGGGGAAATTCATCATGAAGCGCGAATTGCTGTGGACGCCGGTGATTGGCATTTACGCGTGGCGTATCGGCTGTGTGCCTGTCAATCGCGGGCAGCGTGGCAAGGCGATCAAAAAGATGGTGGCGGATGTTCAATCGGGGCGCAAGAAACCCGGCCAGTTGATCATTTATTCGCAGGGCACCCGCGTCGCGCCCGGTGTGAAAATCCCCTATAAGGTCGGCACCGCCGTTTTATATGAACAGACCGGCCATGGCTGTGTGCCGGTGGCGACCAATGTGGGGCTGATGTGGCCGCGCAAGGGGATTTTGCGCAATCCGGGGGTGGCGGTGGTGGAATTTCTGCCCAAGATCGAAGCAGGGTTGGAGCGCAGCGCATTCATGGCGCGGCTGGAGAGCGAGGTCGAGGCGGCATCCAATCGTCTGATGGCCGAGGCGGGGTTTGAACAGCATGGAATTTCTGGATGATATCGCGGCGCTAGAGGCGCTGTATGGCACAGCGGGCGCGGCATCCATGCGCAAGGTGGTGACACGGCTGACCCCGCTGACGCGGCAGTGGATCGCGATGGCGCGCTACGGCGTATTAACCACGGTAGGGCCGGATGGCACCGATGGCAGCCCGCGCGGCGATGATGGCGCGGTGGTGGTTGAACTGGACGAAAACACCCTGTTGATGCCCGATTGGCGCGGCAACAACCGATTGGATTCGCTGCGCAATATTGTGGTGGACGGGCGCGTTTCGTTGATGCTGATGGTGGCGGGGTCCACCACGGTGCTGCGCATCAACGGGCGGGCGCGGCTGACGGCGCAGGCTGACCTGCGGGCGCGGTTCGATCGCGATGGCAAACAGCCCGCCACAGTGATTGTGATCCGTATTGCTGAAATCTATCCGCAATGCGCCCGTGCCCAGATCCGCGCCGATCTGTGGCGGCGTGATGACAGTGCGGGGGTGCCATCGGTCGGGGCGCTTTTGGCCGAGGCATCGCAGGGCGCGGAGGGTGGCGCACAATATGATGCCGCATGGCCCGCCCGCGCCGCAAAATCCATGTGGTAGGCAAAACCCGCCGTTCATTCGGTTTTTCGACCGGAATCGCGGTGTCATGCGTTGAGCCAATACCTGTTTCAGTCGGTGGCACCCTATGATGCGAGGGGCGCGGCGCGTGATACGATGAACGGCAATGATGGCATTGCCAAACAGGCTGGCGATGGTGCGTTTGCTGCGGTGCGTGAAACCACCACCCGATACGAGGCCGATCTGGTTGTCGGGGTCAATCCGAATGCGCAATCGCGGGGCGGTATGCCTCGGTCAATCGGGGCTGGTGGCCCGCAGCCTGACGGGCAGGGTGCGGTTGCGCCATTCGCGCCGCCGGTCAAGCGTTAGACCCCGCGCAATATCCGGGGGAGCCGCGCCTTCGGGCCGCAGGCGGCCGTCAGCCGCGGCTGTCGCCCTTGCGGGCTTGGGCTGCGTCCGTATAGGGCAGGACCAATTGCGTGCGGGTGAGTTGGGTCAGGGTGCCGCTGTCGCCGTCGACCCGCAGGTGGATCACCCCCCATTGGCCGTTGTTCGCAAGGCCAGGCGGTTGCGCCAGATCGGCCTGCCATAGCCCGCGCGCGCCAGCGCCAAGTGCAAGCCCCGCGGCGATCACCGTCAAAAGGATACTGGTTCTCAGCTGTTTGGGGTGGGGCGGACCGAGGCCCGCCCCCTGTCCATCAGGCGTGGATCGCACCATCGCCACAGGCGAGGGCGGCTTCGCGCACGGCCTCGGAAAAGGTCGGATGCGCATGGCAGGTCAGTGCGATGTCTTCGGCGGAGGCACCGAATTCCATGCCGACACAGATTTCGTGGATCAGGTCACCCGCCGCAGGGCCAATGATATGCGCGCCCAGAATGCGGTCGGTTTCTTTGTCGGCGATCAGTTTCACGAAGCCTTCGCCCGCGAACACGGCCTTGGCCCGCGCGTTGCCCATAAAGGAGAATTTGCCGACCTTATAGGCCACGCCTTCTTCTTTCAGTTGCTCTTCGGTTTTGCCGACGGATGCCACCTCGGGGTGGGTGTAGATCACGCCGGGGATGACGCCGTAATTCACATGGCCATGTTTGCCCGCGATGACCTCGGCGCAGGCCATGCCCTCGTCCTCGGCCTTGTGGGCCAGCATCGGGCCGACAATTGCATCGCCAATGGCGTAAACGCCGGGGATATTGGTGCGCCAGTGGTCATCGGTTTTGACCTGCCCGCGTTCGGTCATTTCGACCCCCAGATCGGCAAGGCCCAGACCATCGACATAGGGTTTGCGACCCGTGGCGACCAGCACGACATCGGCGTCGACCGTTGCCTCGGAGTCATCCTTGCGCAGTTTATAGGTGACTTTGGCCTTGGTTTTCGTGGCGTCGACGGATTGCACCGCCGCGCCCATGATGAATTCCATGCCCTGTTTGGTCAGCATGCGCTGCACGGTTTTCTGCACCTCGCCGTCCATGCCGGGGGTGACCTTGTCCAGGAATTCGATCACGGTGACTTCGGTGCCCAGGCGTTTGTAAACGCTGCCCAGTTCCAGCCCGATCACGCCCGCGCCGATCACGACCATCTTTTTCGGCACCTTGGGCAATTCCAGCGCGCCGGTTGACGACACGACGATTTTTTCATCAATCTCGACGCCCGGCAGGGTCGCCACTTCGGAGCCGGTGGCGACGATGATGTTTTTCGCGCTGTGGACCTCTTCGCCAACCTTGACCTGACCGGCGGCGGGGATCGAACCCCAGCCCTTGATCCAGTCGATCTTGTTCTTTTTGAACAGGAACTCGATGCCCTTGGTGTTGCCCTCGATCACCTCGTCCTTATAGGCCAGCATCTGTTTGAAATCGACCGATGGAGATTTCCCCTTGAGGCCCATTTTGGCAAAGTTGTGTTCGGCCTCGTGCAGCATATGGCTGGCGTGCAGCATTGCCTTGGACGGGATGCAGCCCACGTTCAGGCAGGTGCCGCCAAGGGTTTCGCGCCCTTCGACACAGGCGGTTTTCAGGCCCAGTTGCGCGCAGCGGATAGCGGCAACATAGCCGCCGGGGCCGGCACCGATCACGATCACGTCGTAGCTTGCCATTTGGGTTTCTCCTTTGGTGTTTCAGCGCGGTTTGCGCCGGTATGTGTTGTTCAGATCAGGGCGGCCAGCACCATGGCCATGGTCGCCAGAAAGCCGATGAACCAGATCAGCGAGCGCCAAGGCGCCCAACCGAGTAAATAGGCGGGAATATACAGCAGGCGCATGGCCAGAAACAGCCACGCGGCATTGGCGGTAAGGCCGCTGGATTGGCCGGACAGGGTGACCACCACCACGGCGATGGTGAACAGGATCAGCCCTTCGAAATGGTTGTTCAGGGCGCGGCTTAGCCGCCCCGCCGTGCCGGTCAATTCGCGTGGTTTGTCACGTGGAGAGGCGGCGTATTTGCTGCCGACCTGCATTTGCGACAGGATCGAATAAGCAAAGAATTGCAGGGCTTGCAGGCAGGCGGCCAGCGCGAGAACCGTCAGTTCGGGGGTCATGGTCTGGCTCATTTTTCTGCCTTGCAGTTGGGGGTGGTGGTGAACAGCCCGCGTGTCAGTTCGAATGCGGGGGCATCGGGGTGGCGTTCCAGATAGAATTTGTCGTTGCCCATCCAGATGTCGGTATGGCCATAGCCAAAGGGCTGGCTGGACCAGGACGGATGATAAATCCCGCTGCGCAGGGCCAGTGTGACACCATAGGCGTTGAATTTCATCACCTCGAAACAGGCGGTGTTTGTGCCGGGTTCGGCCGGTAGGAACCGGTCGCTGTCATAGTCCCAATTGTGCGAGGCAAGCACGAAATCGCCCACTGTCAGGCGCGCGGGATGGGCGGTGTCGGCCATGGCAGGTGCCGCTGTAAGGATCAGGGTCAGCAGGCGGATCATGCGGATTGCCTTTCAAAGGTCCATTTGGCGCGTTGTTCCGGTGTCAGGATGCGCTGTTTCTGCGCGATATGCCAGTCGATGCAGGCGGTTTCTGCCTGTGCAATTGCCGGATCGCTGCGCCATTCGATCAGGCGCGATTGCACGGCGGGCAGGTGGCGCAGGATGCTGTTTTCGCTGTGATCATTGCGGTTGGCGGCGCGGTGCCATTTCCAGTTCAGGTGATAGCGTTTGCCGGTGTTCATGCCGTTTTGCCCGTCGCCACGGTGGTTTTTCATCAAAAACTGGTCGTCGGATTTGACGGCGTAATGGTTCAGCTGTGCCGCCTCCCAGCGGGTGGCGCGGTCCAGCGGTTGGTATTTGCGATATTTGCGTTTGGACAGCAGGGGGCGGTTTGGCAACGCGTCGCCCATGGCATTAACCACACGGGGGGCGGGAATGCGCGGCTGTTGCGGCATGTGGTCGTGGGCATGGGCGAATGATGCACGGCGGAACATGGATTTGAAATTGATATGGTCGGGGTTCGGGGTGTCCTCGGCCATGGTGAATTGTTCCAGCACCGAACCGCCCTGCCAATCGGTCAGGCCATTATTGCCGAAAAACCGCCATGCCAGCGCGATGACATCCGCCGATCCCGCTTGCGTCAGCAAGTCGGGGAGGCGGCCCTGACCCAGCCCGATATTCAAAAATTCGTCGGCATCAATGAACAGGATCCAGTCGGTATTGCTGCTCTCCAGCGTCTTTAGGGCCACCGCCATTCCACTGTCTTGCGGGGCCTGATCCGGCGCGGGGCTGTGGGGCAGGTGGGTCACAAGGCCGCGATCCGCCAGAATATCCAGCAATGTATCGGAGCCATCGGTGCAATCATTGGTGCAGATCACCGCGCGGTCAAACCCGATTTCCAGATGATAGGCCAGCCATTCCAGCAGGAATTCACCCTCGTTGCGCATGCAGGATATGACCGCTGCTTGCGAGGTGTC
The DNA here is from genome assembly GCA_050633465.1 of Paracoccaceae bacterium. Lineage (GTDB taxonomy): Bacteria > Pseudomonadota > Alphaproteobacteria > Rhodobacterales > Rhodobacteraceae > UBA3069. Next base: position 27,281 of record JBOEGO010000004.1, read on the forward strand.
TGGGGCGGGTTGCGCAGGGTCGGGGCGGGTCATTACGGCACCGGCTGGGATAAGGTGCGGGCAGGGGCAACCCCGCCCGACCATGATTTCAGAACAGGCGGGGACCGGCCCCGCCTGACAGGTTTACAGATCCATCAGCAGGCGGCGGGGGTCTTCCAGTGCCTCTTTGACGCGCACAAGGAAAGTGACCGCGCCTTTGCCGTCAACGATGCGGTGGTCATAGGACAGGGCCAGATACATCATCGGGCGGATCACCACCTGACCGTTGATCGCCATCGGGCGGTCCTGGATTTTGTGCATGCCAAGGATACCCGACTGCGGCGGGTTCAGGATGGGCGAGGACATGAGCGAGCCGTAAACACCACCGTTCGAGATGGTAAAGGTGCCGCCCTGCATTTCGGCCATCGACAATTTGCCGTCACGGGCGCGGGCACCCTTTTCGGCGATTGCTTTTTCGATACCGGCGAATGACATCGCATCGGCGTCGCGGATCACCGGAACCACCAGACCCGTGGGCGTGCCTGCGGCGATGCCCATATGGACAAAGTTTTTATAGACAACATCGGTGCCGTCGATTTCTGCGTTGACCTCGGGGACCTCTTTCAGGGCGTGGATACAGGCCTTGGTGAAGAAGGACATGAAGCCCAGTTTCACGCCGTGTTTTTTCAAAAACAGGTCTTTGTATTCGTTGCGCAGGGCCATCACCTCGGTCATGTCGACCTCGTTATAGGTGGTGAGCATGGCAGCGGTGTTCTGGCTGTCCTTGAGCCGGCGCGCGATGGTCTGGCGCAGGCGGGTCATTTTCACGCGTTCCTCGCGGGCGGCATCATCGGCGGCCACGGGGGCGCGCGGTGTCGCGGCGGGTGCTGCGGCTTGCGGTGCAGAGGCAGCGGCGGCCACGGCGGCAGCGACATCGGATTTGGTGGCGCGGCCATCCTTGCCCGTTCCGGTCACGGCGTCACGGGAAATGCCTGCTTCGGCCATGGCTTTCTCGGCGGCGGGGCCGTCCTTGACATCGCGGGTGCCCTGACCTGCGGCGGGTTTTTCATAGGCTTCGCCCTTGGACCCTTCGGTTTGGACATTGGCGGATGCGCCTGCCCCGCCGGAAATCACGGCCAGTTGCGCGGTGGCATCCACGGTTGCGCCCTCGGTCGCGATGATTTTGGACAGCACACCGGCGGCGGGGGCGGGCACTTCGACCGAGACCTTATCGGTTTCCAGCTCGCAGAGCATTTCATCCTGCGCGACGGTGTCGCCCTCTTTTTTGAACCATGTGGAAACGGTGGCTTCGGACACGGATTCACCCAAGGAAGGCACCATGACCTTGACCTCTTGGTCACCAGTGGATGCGCCGGTTTCTGCGGCTTTGGCGGGTTTTTCGGCTGATTTGGCGGGGGCTGCGGTGGCTTCGCCGCTTTCGGAAATCATGGCCAGCAGGGCATCAACGCCAACGGTTTCACCCTCTTTGGCGACGATTTCGGCCAGCGTGCCAGCGGCCGGGGCGGGCACTTCGACGGTGACCTTGTCGGTTTCCAACTCGCAGAGCATTTCATCAGCGGCAACGGTGTCGCCCGCCTGTTTGAACCATGTTGCCACGGTTGCCTCTGTCACGGATTCGCCAAGCGTGGGGACGCGAACTTCGGTGCTCATGGGTTATTTCCTTCGATGGTCAGCGCGTCATTCACGAGCGCCTGTTGTTGTGCTTTGTGCTGCGAGGCCAGACCCGTAGCGGGAGAGGCAGAGGCGGCGCGGCCCACGTAGGTGGGGCGCTTGTGCTTGGCCTTGATCCGGCCCAGCACCCATTCGATATTCGGTTCGATAAAGGACCAGGCGCCCTGGTTTTTGGGCTCTTCCTGACACCAGACCATTTCGGCGGTGGGGAAGCGTTCCAGTTCCTTGACCAGCGACATGGCCGGGAAGGGATAGAACTGTTCGATCCGCAACAGATACACGTCATCTGCGCCACGGGCATCGCGTTCTTCCAGCAGGTCGTAATAGACCTTGCCCGAACACATCACCACACGTTTGATTTTGTCATCTGCCGCCAGCGTCAGGTCGGAATGGCCACGTTCGGCGTCATCCCACAGCACGCGGTGAAAGGACGATCCGGTGGTGAAATCCTCGGCATCGGAGATTGCCATTTTGTGGCGCAACAGCGATTTAGGCGTCATCAGGATCAGCGGTTTGCGGAACGAGCGGTGCAGCTGACGGCGCAGGATGTGGAAATAGTTGGCCGGGGTCGAACAGTTGGCCACGATCCAGTTGTCACCGCCACACATGGTCAGGAACCGTTCCAGACGGGCCGAGGAGTGTTCCGGCCCTTGCCCTTCGTAGCCATGGGGCAGCAGGCAAACAAGGCCGGACATGCGCAGCCATTTGCTTTCGCCCGAGGAGACGAACTGATCGAACATGATCTGCGCGCCATTGGCGAAATCGCCGAACTGCGCCTCCCATAGGGTCAGGGCGTTGGGTTCGGACAGGGAATAGCCGTATTCGAAACCCAGCACCGCATATTCCGACAGCATGGAATCGATGACCTCGTATTGAGCCTGCCCCTCGCGGATGTTGTTCAGGGGATAGTAACGCTCTTCGGTGTTCTGGTTGATCAGGCCGGAATGGCGTTGCGAAAATGTGCCGCGGGTCGAATCCTGCCCCGACAGGCGCACGGGGTAGCCCTCGGTCAGGAGCGAGCCAAAGGCCAGAGCCTCGCCCGTGGCCCAATCGAACCCTTTGCCGGTTTCGAACATCTCGCGTTTGGTGTCCAGCAGGCGCTGCACGGTTTTGTGCAGCGGGAAACCATCGGGCGCGGTGGTCAGGCCCTTGCCGACCTGCGCCATGGTTTCGGGTTTGATGGCGGTTTTGCCGCGCTGGTATTTGTTTTCTTTCTGCTTATCCAGATGCGACCAGCGCCCGTCCAGCCAGTCGGCCTTGTTGGGTTTGTAATCTTTGCCGGCCTCGAATTCCTCGTTCAGCATGGACTGGAACGCGGCTTTCATATCCTCGATCTCGCCTTCGGGGATCAGCCCGTCCTTGACCAGCCGTTCGGTGTAAAGGGCCAGCGTGGTTTTCTGGGTTTTGATCTTCTTATACATGATCGGGTTGGTGAACANNCGATCTCGCCCTCGGGGATGAGACCGTCCGCGACAAGGCGTTCGGTATAGAGCGATAGCGTGGTTTTGTGGCGCTTGATCTGGTTGTACATGATCGGGTTGGTGAACATGGGCTCGTCGCCCTCGTTATGGCCAAACCGACGGTAGCAGAAAATGTCGATCACCACGTCCTTGTGGAATTTCTGGCGGAATTCCGTGGCGACCTTGGCGGCGTGAACCACCGCTTCGGGGTCGTCGCCATTGACGTGGAAAATGGGGGCTTCGACCATCAGCGCGATATCCGTGGGATAGGGGCTGGAGCGGCTGAAATGCGGCGCGGTGGTAAACCCGATCTGGTTGTTCACCACGATATGGATGGTGCCGCCGGTGCGGTGCCCCTTGAGGCCCGACAGGCCGAAACCCTCGGCGACAACGCCCTGACCCGCGAATGCGGCATCGCCGTGCAGCAGGATCGGCAGCACCGACATGCGTTCGGTGTCGTTCAACTGGTCCTGTTTGGCACGGACCTTGCCCAGAACCACGGGGTTCACCGCCTCAAGGTGAGAGGGGTTGGCGGTCAGCGACAGGTGCACCTCGTTGCCGTCAAATTCACGATCCGACGAGGCACCAAGGTGATATTTCACATCGCCCGAACCGTCCACATCCTCGGGTTTGAAGGAACCGCCCTGAAATTCGTTGAAAATGGCGCGGTAGGGTTTGTTCATCACATTGGCCAGAACCGACAGGCGGCCACGGTGGGGCATGCCAACCACGATATCCTTTACGCCCAGATTGCCGCCGCGTTTGATGATCTGTTCCATGGCAGGGATCAGGGATTCACCGCCATCAAGGCCAAAGCGTTTGGTGCCCATGTATTTGACATGCAGGAACTTCTCGAAACCCTCTGCCTCGACCAGCTTGTTCAGGATCGCCTTGCGCCCCTCGCGGGTAAAGGTGATTTCCTTGCCGTAGCCCTCGATCCGCTCTTTCAGCCAAGACGACTGTTCAGGATCGGAAATATGCATGTATTGCAGGGCAAAAGTGCCACAATAGGTGCGTTTCAGAACATCAATGATCTGACGCAGGGATGCGACCTGCATGCCCAGCACGTTGTCGATAAAAATCGGGCGGTCCATGTCGGCATCGGTGAAACCGTATGCCTTTGGGTCCAGTTCGGGGTGCGGTTCCTGCCCATGCAGGCCCAGCGGGTCCAGATCGGCGGCCAGATGGCCACGGATGCGATAGGCGCGGATCAGCATCAGGGCGCGGATGCTGTCCAACACGGCGCGTTTCACGGCCTCGTCGCTGACGCTGACACCTTTTTCGGCGGCTTTTTCGGTGATTTTCTTGCCTGCGGCCTTGGATTCCACGGGGGCGGGCCACATGCCATCCAGTGCGGCGGTCAGATCGTCATTGGGCACAGGTGGCCAATCGGCGCGTGCCCATGACGGGCCTGCGGCCTCGGCCTTGACCGACATGTCGTCATCGCCCATGGCGCGGAAAAATTCCTGCCATGCCTCGTCTACCGCGCTCGGATCATTGGCGTATCGGGCATAGAGCTGCTCCAGATACTCGGCATTGTGGCCCTGCATAAAGCTGGAGGCGTGGAACTGGTCGTTGGGGCTGTGGTCGGTCATGTGTCACCTCTGGACGCGGCGGGCTCAAAAGGGCGAAACGGGTCTTGGCCCGCTTGGCGCTGTTGAGGATCGTAGGCCCCCCGCACCACCTAAGCAGCGCGAGGGGCAATATCAAATCAGCCGATTGCTTTCAGCACGGCTTCGCCCAGCGTTGCGGGGCTGTCGGCGACCACGATTCCGGCGGCTTTCATCGCCTCGATCTTGCTCTCTGCGTCGCCCTTGCCACCTGCGACGATGGCACCAGCGTGGCCCATGCGACGACCCGGAGGAGCAGTGCGGCCCGCGATGAAACCGGCGGTCGGTTTCCAGCGGCCTTTTTTGCGCTGTTCGGCCAGGAATTCGGCGGCTTCTTCTTCGGCGGAACCACCGATTTCACCAATCATGATGATGGATTGGGTTTCATCATCGTCAAGGAACATATCCAGCACGTCAATGTGTTCGGTGCCTTTGATGGGGTCGCCACCAATGCCCACGGCGGTGGACTGGCCCAGACCGATATCCGAGGTCTGCTTGACCGCCTCGTATGTCAGGGTGCCGGAACGCGACACAACACCGACCGAGCCGCGTTTGTGGATGTGGCCGGGCATGATGCCGATTTTGCAGGCGTCAGGCGTAATGATGCCGGGGCAGTTCGGGCCGATCAGGCGGCTGGCCGAATTTTCCAGCGCGCGTTTGACGCGCATCATGTCCAGCACCGGGATACCTTCGGTGATGCAGACGATCAGTTCCATTTCGGCGTCGATTGCCTCGAGGATGGAATCCGCGGCAAAGGGCGGCGGCACATAGATCACCGATGCGTTGGCTTCGGTTTTGGCCTTGGCTTCGTGGACGGAGTTGAACACCGGCAGGTTCAGGTGTTCGGTGCCGCCCTTGCCGGGGGTTACGCCGCCGACCATCTTGGTGCCGTAAGCGATGGCTTGTTCAGAGTGGAAGGTGCCCTGCGAGCCGGTAAAGCCCTGACAGATCACCTTGGTGTTTTCGTTAACGAGTACGGCCATGTGTAGCCCCTCTTTTTGTTGCGAACCTTGGCCCGACGTTCTTTGCAGATGCCGTATGGATGATCAGCCTTGGTTGCGTTTTCATAATAATCTACGAGTCTTTCGACGTTTGCGGGCCGCTGGCAAATCATCACCAGCGGCTGGTCCGGCTACATCAGCCCTTGACCGCTTTCACGATCTTTTCGGCGCCGTCGGACAGGTCGTCGGCGGCAATCACATCAACGTCGGAGTTGTTGATGATCGCCTTGCCCTGTTCCACATTGGTGCCTTCAAGGCGGACAACCAGCGGAACCTTCAGGCCCACCTCTTTCACCGCGGCGATCACGCCTTCGGCGATGACGTCGCAGCGCATGATGCCGCCGAAGATGTTGACCAGAATACCTTTGACGTTGGGGTCAGAGGTGATGATCTTGAAGGCTTCGGTGACTTTTTCCTTGGTCGCGCCGCCGCCAACGTCAAGGAAGTTGGCAGGTTCCGCACCGTAGAGTTTGATGATGTCCATCGTGGCCATCGCCAGACCGGCACCGTTGACCATACACCCGATTTCACCATCCAGCGTGATGTAGTTCAGGTCGTATTTCGACGCTTCCAGCTCTTTGGGGTCTTCTTCGGTGACATCGCGCAATTCGGCGATATCGCCATGGCGATAGATCGCGTTGCCGTCAAAACCGACCTTGGCATCAAGGCATTTCAGTTCGCCTGTGGGCATGACGATCAGCGGGTTGATTTCCAGCATTTCCATGTCTTTTTCGACAAATGCTTTGTAAAGTTTCGAGGTCAGATCGACCATCTGCTTTACCTGCTTGCCTTCAAGGCCAAGGTTGAACGCGAGGCGACGACCATGGAACGCCTGAAAGCCGGTCGCCGGATCGACGCTGAACGACAGGATTTTTTCGGGGGTGTTGGCTGCGACTTCTTCGATGTCCATGCCGCCCTCGGTCGAGCAGACGAAGGACACGCGCGAGGTTTGACGATCGACCAGCAGGGCCAGATACAATTCGCGTTCGATGTCGGAACCGTCTTCGATGTAGATGCGGTTGACCTGTTTGCCGGCGGGGCCGGTCTGGTGGGTCACAAGGGTCTTGCCCAGCATCTGCTTGGCCATTTCCGATGCTTCCTCGACCGATTTGGCCAGACGCACGCCGCCTTTTTCACCGGCTTCGGCTTCTTTGAATTTGCCCTTGCCGCGGCCACCTGCGTGGATTTGCGCTTTGACGACCCAAAGCGGCCCGTCCATTTCGCCTGCGGCGGTTTTGGCGTCTTCGGCCTTCAGGACGATACGTCCGTCGGAAACCGGGCACCCGTAGGAGCGAAGGAGGGCCTTCGCCTGATACTCGTGGATGTTCATTGATAAACTGTCCCGTATTGCTGCGATCCCTTGCGTAGTGACACAAGGTTGCGCGTCTATTAAGGGATTTCTGGTTAATGCGGGTGAAATGTGAAGGATTTTCTGTATTTGTGATCACAGGTTTCTGGGCTGTGATCACAAATGTAACAGTTTCGAATCATGCGGGCGCTAACAGGCAGATGCGGTGGCGCGCATGAACCCATTAGTTGAAATAAAACGCAAACAGCCCTGCGCGCCCGCCGCTGACACGGGTAAAGGCATGCCAATACTGCGCTGTGATGCGCGGCCCCTGCGCCAGATACGGCATGGCAGCGGTGCCCTGAATCCAGCCGACCAAATCCAGATCAGTGGGGTTTTCAATATAGGCGGCCAGATCAATGCCTGTCCCCACGGGCATCAGGGGGTGCGGGACCAACAGGTTGCCCTGCAACACAGATTCGGCATCGCCAAGCAGCTGCATCCATGTTTGCGCGGCCCTGGGATCAATTTCCAATCCAAAGGGCGCGGTTTGGCGGGCATTGGGCAGCCATTCGTTATCGTCATCGGTTTCCTGTTCCACCGCCAACCAGAATTGGCGGTTGGTGGTGATCATGGTCAGGTAATGGTCGCGCGCGGCCTGAATGCGGGCGGCATCCGGCGTCTGTTCCAGCGATTTGATCAGCGTATAAATCGCGTCAACAAAGGGGCGGGCCCGGTTCATGCTGTTTCCCTGCATTGCCTGCAGGCGATCATTCAGATCTTTGGGAGGCATTTTCGCGTCGATAGATTCAATTTCGGCACGAAGGGCGCGGCGCGCCCGCGATGCACGGGAGTATTCGGAGTTGATCGGGCGAACCACGTCTTCGTTGAACTGTTTATAGGCTTCGGTCAGCCGCTCTTTCTCGGCTTTGTCCGCAGCATCGCGTGCCGCTTTGCGCAGGTCGTTGTATTGCGTTCGCACTGCCTTTTGCTCGGCGCTCAGCCGTTTCATTTCGGCGTCGAGGATGTTTTTTTCGACAGCTAACGCGGCTTTTTCGGATTCCAGCGTGGCTTGATCATGGAAATATGGCTTGACCGGCAGGCGCGACAGGGTGTGTTTTGCTGCGTTCATTTCGGTGATGACCGGCGCGGGGTCAAAGGCCAGCACGATATTGCCGCTGCCTGACAACATATGGGTGTAAGCGGTCAGCCATTTCAAATCAGCCTCGTCAAACCGGATCGGGAGCGGCGGCGTGTCGGATTTGTTCGCATTGCGAAATGAACGGCGGCCAAGGATCAACGGGCCAAGCAGTTTTGTGGCCTCTTCGCCCTTGTCGAATGTATTGTTCGCGTTCAGATCGAACCAGATTTGCGACAGATCCAGCGTAAAGGGCTGCGGCGCATCTGCGGCCGTGGCCAGCACATCGCGGACCTCGTCCATATCGGCCAGAAGGGTGGTGAAAGTATCCGTCACCGTTTCGGGCTGCAGCGGCATTTTCGGCTGAGATGCGCCCGTGATACGCGGCATTCCCAGCGACAGGCCATTGGTCAGCCCATGGCGGTATTGCACCTGAAACAGCTTTTCCAAGGACCGAAGGCCCATGATCATCCCGGCTTCAAACCCGTTGCCCGCAGGGTCGGATTGCAGGGCGGTGATGCGGTCGGTCAGGCTGGGCGGGGCGGTTTGCGCGGTGGCGGGCAGGGCAAGCGACAGGGAGAAGGCGATAACGGAGGCAAGCGGGCGAAACAGTTTCAAAACAATCAACCTTATGATCGGAAATAGAAAAAGGCGCGACCAAAGCCGCGCCTTTCATCATGTTCATTTTCGATACGGGATCAAGCCAGAGAAGGGTCGATTGCCTTGCACGCTTCGACCAGACCTTTGACAGCCTCGACCGATTTGTCGAACATTGCTTGCTCTTCTTTGTTCAGTTTGATGTCGACCACTTTTTCGATGCCGCCGGCGCCGATGATGGTCGGAACGCCAACATACATATCCTTGAGCCCCAGTTCGCCATCGCAATAGGCGGCGCAGGGCAGAACCCGTTTCTGGTCTTTCAGGAAGGCTTCGGCCATTTCGATGGCCGAGGTGGCGGGCGCATAGAACGCGGAACCGGTTTTCAGCAGGCCAACGATTTCGGCGCCGCCGTCACGGGTGCGCTGCACGATGGCATCCAGTTTGTCCTGCGTGGTCCAGCCCATATCCACCAGATCGGGCAGGGGGATACCGGCAACGGTGGAATAGCGCACCGATGGCACCATGGTGTCGCCGTGGCCACCCAGAACAAAGGCGGTCACGTCCTTCATCGACACTTTGAATTCATCCGCAAGGAAGTGACGGAAGCGCGCCGAATCCAGCACACCAGCCATGCCGCAAACCTTGTTCGCGGGCAGGCCCGAAAACTGCTGCAAGGCCCAAACCATGGCATCCAGCGGGTTGGTGATGCAGATCACAAATGCGTCGGGCGCATGTTGGCCAATGCCTTCGCCGACGGATTTCATAACTTTCAGGTTGATGCCCAACAGGTCGTCGCGGCTCATGCCCGGCTTGCGGGGGACGCCTGCGGTGACGATGCAGACATCTGCGCCTGCGATATCGGCGTAATCCTGCGTGCCGCGCAGGTTGGCATCGAACCCTTCGGAGGGGCCGGATTCTGCGATGTCGAGCGCCTTGCCTTCGGGGGTGCCTTCGGCGATGTCGAACAGGACAACGTCGCCCAGTTCTTTGATGGCTGCGAGGTGAGCGAGCGTGCCGCCGATCTGACCTGCGCCGATAAGGGCAATCTTGGGTCTGGCCATGGAATTTTCTCCGGTCCGGTTGAAATTGCGCGCTTCCCCTAGCCCGTTGATGGGGTTCGCGCAAGGGGAGCGGCGGGCATAGCCCTAACGCAACCTTTACGTGACAATGGGGTAAATGGGTGTTTATCTGTTTTGTAACAGATGGTTAGCAATGGGATAAGCGGGTTTGTTCGATTTCGGGTTTTTCGCAGTCGCGGTGCCTGCTGTTCTTTTTGCAGGCATTTCCAAGGGCGGTTTCGGGTCTGGTGCGGCCTTTGCTGCGGCCACGATTCTGGCGATCTGGCTGGAGCCGGGGACTGCATTGGGCATCATGTTGCCGCTGTTGATGCTGATTGATGTCAGCACCCTGCGCCCCTATTGGGGCAAATGGAGCTGGCCCGATGCGCGCCTGCTGATTCTGGGTGCGCTGCCCGGTGTGGCACTGGGTGCGTTGCTGTATCGGGTGGCGGAACCGGATGTGTTTCGCCTGCTGATTGGCGGGATTTCGGTGGGGTTTGTGATTTGGCAGATCGGGCTGAAGGCGCGGCTGATCCGCCCGGCGACGCGGGAATTGCCGGTTTGGGCCGGTGCGATTTGGGGGATGCTGACGGGATTTACCAGTTTTGTCAGCCATGCGGGCGGCCCACCAGCGGCGGTTTGGCTGTTGTCGCGCAATCTGGGCAAAACGCAATATCAGGCCACCACGGTCATATTGTTCTGGGCGGTGAATTGCGCGAAATTCGTGCCCTATGCGTTTTTGGGCATCTTTACAGCGCAGACATTTCTGGCCGACCTGATTCTGGCCCCCGTGGCGGTTTTGGGCGGATGGTTGGGGGTAAGGGCGCATCATCTGGTGCCGGAACGCGCGTTTTTCGCCCTGACCTATGTGTTGCTGACCATCACGGGGGTCAAACTGATACTGGACGGGCTAACCTAAGCCCGTCCGGATGATCACGCATCATTGCCCTTGGCGGGCAGGTTTTCGGCCAGTGTTTCATAGGCCTGGCCACTGGCAACCAGACATGTCAGCCCGGTGGCCATGGTCACGGTGATCGTCCATGTGCCGGTTTTGTCCGAGGCGAATACCTCGACCATGGCGTTATTGGCGCCCAGCCCGATGGATTGGCGGGTTTCGCCGTATTTATCGGCCAAACGGTCCACCACAGTATCGCGGGGCGCACAATTGCGTGCGTTCTGCGCCGCGGAGGGGCCGGCCACAACGCCCAAGACCAGGGCGCCTATCATTGCAAATCTTTTCATCGTCTCAACCTTTTGCCTTGATCCGCGCCCATTGGCCTGTCCGGTTGTCCGGCAAAGGCGCGCCCAATATCCAAGTCCGACCGAACGCATGCTTTATTTTCCGCTTGTTCCGGCTGGCCAGCCGGACGGCCCTCCCGTCGCATTCGATGGGATCAGACTGGCGTAGCAACAGTTCAAGAATGGTTAATGCACCGAAACGGAATAGGCAGAATTAAGGCAATTCCCATAAAAACAGGGGAATTTCTGCAATGCGGCGAAAATCGGCTTGAAATTTTGCAAGGAAATGTGGCACCTCTGCGCAAGAAAATTACGGGAGAGATTCATGGACCATTCTGCACGCCCCTACCGCTCTGCGCTATATATCCCCGGTTCCAAGGACCGCGCATTGGACAAGGCACGCGGCCTGCCCGTGGATGCGATTCTGTTCGATCTGGAAGATGCGGTAACACCGGATGCCAAACCCGCAGCACGCGACACATTGAACGCGGCGCTGGCGGCGGGCGGTTACGGCAACCGCGCCAAGATCGTGCGCATCAACGGGCTGGACACCGAATGGGGCCGCGACGACGCGCTGGCGTTGAAAGACGCGGATGCGGATGCGTTTCTGCTGCCCAAGGTCGGCAGCGCGGCGGATGTGCAGGCGCTGGCCGATCTGATCGGCGCGGATAAGGACATCTGGGCGATGATGGAAACCCCCGCAGGCATCATGAACGCGATGGAAATCGCGGCGCACCCGCAAATCAAGGGGTTCGTCGCGGGCACCAATGATCTGGCCAAGGAGCTGAACTGCCGGTTCCGCGCCGACCGTCTGCCGATGCAGATGGCGCTGCAAACCATTCTGATGGCGGCGCGGGCCCATGGGGTTGTCGCACTGGATGGTGTTTATAATCAATACCTTGACGAGGATGGCCTGCGCATTGAATGCGAACAGGGCCGCGATCTGGGGTATGATGGCAAGACATTGATCCACCCCGCGCAGGTCGCCGTGACCAACGAATGTTTCGCCCCCTCCGAGGCGGAAATCGAACTGGCCCGTCGCCAGATCGAAGCCTTTGACGAGGTGGAGCGCACAGGGCAGGGCGTGGCGGTTGTAGATGGTAAAATCGTCGAAAACCTGCATGTTGAAACCGCGAAAAAGATTCTTGCCCTGGCTTCGGCTGTGGCGGCCACGGCGGCGGAATAATCCGCGCCAAGGCATCAGCAAGCAGAGCAACAGCGGCGGGGCGACCCGCACGCATATAGCGGAGTGACCCCATGCCCCTACTTATCCTTGGCCTGATCCTGTGGGTCGGCGCGCATCTGTTCAAACGCATCGCACCTGCGGCCCGTGACCGTATGGGCAACGCGGGCAAGGGCGCGGTGGCGGTGTTGTTGATGGTCGGGCTGGTGCTGATCATCATCGGCTATCGTTCCGCTGATTTCATCAATGTCTGGTATCCGCCCAGCTGGACCACGCATCTGAACAACCTGATGATGCTGGTGGCGCTGTTTTTCTTTGCTGTGTCGCAGTCAAAGGGCAAACTGCGGGCGCGGTTCCGGCATCCGCAACTGGCGTCGGTGAAAATCTGGGCGGTGGCGCATTTGATTGTGAATGGCGATCTGGCCTCGATCATATTGTTTGGCACCATGCTGTTCTGGGCCGTGGCCGAGGTGGTTCTGATCAACCGCGCCGAGGTCTGGATACCCAAGCAAGCGGGCAGCCCCAAACGCGATGTTATCACATTGATCGCCACGGTGGTTGCATTCGTGGTGATCGCGGGCATCCATATGGCACTGGGCGTTTCGCCCTTTCCTGGCTGAGGGTAAGCACATGAAACTATACCGTTTTCTGACAGAGGACGACACATCGGCGTTTTGCCACAAGGTCACCGATGCCCTGAACAAGGGCTGGGAATTGCAGGGCGATCCGCAATATGCCTATGACGCGGCCAATGGCGTGATGCGCTGTGGTCAGGCCGTGGTGAAACAGGCCGACGGCACCTATACCCCCGACACAAAACTGGGAGAGCAGTAAATGGCAAAGACCAATCCGGGCCGTTTTTTCGAAGATTACAAGCTGGGTCAGGTGATTGATCACGCGGTGCCGCGCACCGTGGGCGCGGGCGAACGTGCCCTGTATCACGCCCTGTATCCGGCGCGCCATGCGCTGTATTCATCGGATGAATTCGCGCGTGCCAGCGGATTGCCTGAATCACCGCTGGATGATCTGGCGGCGTTTCATGTGGTGTTTGGCAAAACCGTGCCGGATGTGTCGCTGAACGCGGTGGCGAACCTGGGTTACGGAGAGGGGCGTTGGCTGTTGCCTGTCTATGCGGGGGATACCCTGCGCTCCAGTTCCGAGGTGATCGGGCTAAAGCAGAACTCCAATGGCAAAACCGGCGTGGTTTACGTGCGCACACGCGGCACGAACCAGCGTGGCGAGGTGGTCATGGAATATGTCCGCTGGGTCATGGTGCGCAAAAGCAATCTGGATGCGCCTGCGCCCGATGCGGTGGTGCCTGATCTGAAAAAGGTGCTGTCGGTCGATGATCTGACCATCCCTGATGGGCTGGATTTCAGCAATTATGATTTCACGCAGGCAGGCGAGCCGCACCGCTGGGGCGATTACGAGGTCGGCGAACAGATCGACCACGTGGATGGTGTGACCATCGAAGAGGCCGAACATATGATCGCCACGCGCCTGTGGCAGAACACGGCCAAGGTGCATTTTGACGCGACATTCCGCCCCGACGGACAGCGGTTGATTTACGGCGGGCATGTGATTTCGATGGCGCGGGCGCTGTCGTTCAACGGGCTGGCCAATGCGCAAATGATTGTGGGGCTGAACGGCGGCGCCCATGCCAACCCCTGTTTCAGCGGGCTGACCGTCAAAGCATGGTCCGAGGTGCTGGACAAGGCTGACACCGACGCCCCCGGCGTGGGTGCAATCCGCCTGCGGCTGGTGGCGACATCGGGCGGCGCGCCCTTTGCGTTAAAGGGCGAGGATGGCAAATACCTGCCCGAGGTCTTGCTTGATCTGGATTACTGGGCCTTGATGCCGAAATGAAACGGGTTGCATTGATACTGGGTATGGCAGCGGCCCCCGCATGGGCCGCGCCGGTGTGCGAAATGGGCGGGGCCGAACCCGTGGGGATATTCGAACAGGCCAAGGAATCATTTCTGCACCGTGAATTCGACGATTTCGTCGAAGTGGCCGCCGCGATCATGCCCAAGAAGGCGGCGGATGCGGTGACGCAAGAGTTGCAGAAACTGGATGGCATGTTGCCCGAGGGATTTGACAGTTGCCAAACCATCGTTCAGCGCCGCGATGCCGGCGGCATGGTGCAGGAGGTGATCACATTCAACGTGCGCGGCAAGGAGTTTCCGATCTCGCTATATCTGCAAGGGACGCCGGTGCGTGGTAAAATGATCGTCAGTTACCTGAGCTTTCACACCACCATGTCAAAAGTGTTGGAACAGCTGAAATAGGTGATGGGCGGCGCATAATGGCGCTGGTTCGGGGCGCAAGGAAGTGAGTCTTTTGCGCAACGACTGCTATGGGTGATGGCGGCCATTGGTTCATCGCGATTGTGCCGTTTCCCGATTTCTATAATTTGCCTGCATTTGGTAAAGCTGGATTGCGGTAATGTTGCAGGCAAACGAACCCCCTGAAAAATCCGAGAAAAGTTATGGCATCGCGATCATCCTTTGCGGGATTTTCGGGATTCTGGGCATTCACCATTTTTATCTGGGCAATATCCTGCACGGGATACTGGATCTGGCGATGCTCGTTTTGGCCATCGTGTTTACGATTCAGGGGCAACCGCTGTTGGCCTTTGCGATGATGGCGGCAGATTTGCTGCATACGATAATCGTGTTTTACCAATTGATCACGGAACAAACCCATGACGGGAACGGCCGTCAGGTTCGATTGAAATAAACAAATACGAAGGACGAGTGAATATGGCCAATTTGGAACAAAACGTAGTGGAAGAATCCGACAAGGGCTTTGTGCCTGCGGTTCTGTTGTGCTTTTTTCTGGGTAGTCTGGGCGTGCACCGGTTTTATCTGGGCAAGATCGGCACGGGCATTTTGATGCTGATCACGCTGGGTGGTTTTGGCATCTGGACCATCATTGATTTTGTGCGCCTGATTATCGGGTCGATGGGCGACAAATACGGGCGCCCGCTGAAACGCTAAATCCGGCTGCGGGGTGGCGACCCTGACCAGGGAGATGACAATCAATCAACCCGCGCCGATGCGCGGGTTTTTTGTGATCACGCGCAAAATTCCGAGTGTTTTTGTCATAATCCCTGATCGCAAAGGGTGAGTCTGTTGCCACGGCGGGTGGATGCCGCAGTTGCACAGCCGTTTGTGATCACATAAAATCAAACCGTGATCACAAACCCCCTGTTAGCGCCCGATTTGACAAAATATTTGTGACGTTTGGTGCTGTGTTAACGTGACTTGCCTGATAAATCGGGTATCAAGGCCGCAAGACGTGGCGGGAGGCCGCCATGTGCAACCGAAAGGACGGACCCATGGCAGAGACGAAACGGGTGATCGAACGCCCCTTGTCGCCCCATCTTCAAATCTATCGCCCCCAGCTTACCTCGATCACGTCGATCCTGACGCGGATCACCGGCAATGCGCTGATCGTGGCCGCGCTGCTGATCGTTTGGTGGCTGCTGGCCGCATCGACGGGACCAGAGGCGTTTGAAACCGCCAACGGCGTTGTCACCGGATGGTTCGGTGATCTGGTGCTAAGCCTGTCGGTCTGGGCGCTGTGGTATCATTACTTTGCCGGTCTGCGGCACCTGTATTTCGACGCCGGTAAGGGGCTGGATGTCCGCACTGCCGAAACATTGGGCTGGATCGTCATCATCGGGTCGGTCTGCATGGCCCTGTTCACATTGATCGTCATCTGAGGGAGGGCAAAATGCGTTATCTGACCGCCCGCAAGCGCGCCGAGGGCAAAGGCGCATCACATTCCGGAACCGAACACCACTGGCGGATGCAAGTCAGCGCCGCAGGTCTGGCCGTTCTGGTGCCGACGTTCATCTTTATGGTCGGATCCGCCATTGGTGGCACCCACGCCGAGGTGCTGGAAGCGTTTTCCAGCCCGTTCCTTGTGATCCTGACCGCGCTGGTTCTGGTCGTCGGGATGCAGCATTTCGCCAGCGGCTGCCGCATGGCGATCGAGGACTACACACACGGATCAATGCGCAAGGGGCTGATCATGCTCGTTTACGGGCTTAGCTATGCCATCACCGCAACCGGGCTGTTTGCCCTGGCGAAAATCGCGCTTTGAGGACCTGAACAATGGCTGAATACGAATACGAAACGCATGATTATGATGTGGTTGTTGTCGGGGCTGGCGGTGCTGGCCTGCGCGCCACGCTGGGGATGGCGGAACAGGGGCTGCGCACAGCCTGTGTGACCAAGGTTTTCCCGACCCGTTCCCACACCGTTGCGGCGCAGGGCGGCATTGCCGCATCGCTGAGCAACATGGGGCCGGACAACTGGCAGTGGCATATGTATGATACGGTCAAGGGTTCTGACTGGCTGGGCGATACCGACGCGATGGAATATCTGGCGCGCGAGGCCCCCAAGGCGGTTTACGAGCTGGAACATTACGGTGTGCCGTTTTCGCGCACCGAAGAGGGCAAGATTTACCAGCGCCCGTTCGGTGGCCATACCACCGAATTTGGCGAAGGCCCCGCGGTGCAGCGCACCTGTGCCGCCGCCGACCGCACCGGCCACGCCATTTTGCACACGCTTTATGGTCAGTCGCTGAAAAACAACGCTGAATTCTATGTCGAATATTTCGCCATTGATCTGATCATGTCGGATGATGGCGTGTGTCAGGGTGTTGTCTGTTGGAAGCTGGACGATGGCACCATGCATATTTTCAACGCCAAAATGGTGGTGCTGGCCACGGGCGGCTATGGCCGTGCCTATTTCAGCGCGACCTCGGCACATACCTGCACCGGCGATGGCGGCGGCATGGTGGCCCGCGCCGGTCTGGCGCTACAGGATATGGAATTCGTGCAATTCCACCCGACGGGGATCTACGGTTCCGGCTGTCTGATCACCGAGGGTGCGCGCGGCGAAGGCGGTTACCTGACCAACTCCGAAGGCGAACGGTTCATGGAGCGTTACGCGCCCCAATACAAAGACCTGGCGCCGCGCGATTATGTTTCGCGCTCCATGACGATGGAAATCCGCGAAGGGCGCGGTGTGGGCGAACATGGTGACCATATTCACCTGAACCTGTCGCACCTGCCGCCCGAGGCACTGGCCGAACGCCTGCCCGGCATTTCCGAATCCGCGAAAATTTTCGCGGGCGTGGATGTGAACAAGGAACCGATTCCGGTTCTGCCCACGGTTCACTATAACATGGGCGGTATTCCGACCAATTACTGGGGCGAGGTTCTGAACCCGTCCAAGGATGATCCCACTGGCGTCGTGCCCGGCCTGATGGCCGTGGGCGAAGCGGGCTGTGCCTCGGTTCACGGGGCCAACCGTCTGGGGTCCAACTCTTTGATCGACCTTGTGGTATTTGGCCGCGCCGCTGCCATTCGCGCCGGTAAGGTGGTGGATGCGGATGCGCCCAACCCTGTGCTGAACCAGGCGTCGATCGACAAGGCGTTTGATCGCTTTGACGGGCTGCGCAATGCCACGGGCGGCACGCCCACGGCGGAACTGCGGCTGGAAATGCAGCGCACCATGCAGGCCGATGCGGCGGTGTTCCGCACCGATAAGACCCTGCAAGAAGGCGTTGAAAAGATGACAGAAATCGCCGGAAAACTGGCCGATTTGAAAGTCACAGACCGCAGCCTGGTCTGGAACAGCGACCTGATGGAAACGCTGGAACTGACCAACCTGATGCCCAATGCATTGGCCACCATCGTAGGTGCCGAAGCGCGCAAGGAATCGCGCGGCGCACATGCAATGGAAGACCACACCAGCCGCGACGACGAAAACTGGCGCGTGCATACGGTCAGCCGCGTCGATGGCAACAAGGTGGACCTGTCCTATCGCCCCGTGGTCACCGACCCGCTGACCACCGAAGCCGAAGGCGGCATCAGCCTGAAGAAGATCGCGCCCAAAGCGCGGACATTCTGATCGCCTGATGTCCGGTCTGGCCAATATATCGCAACCAGATGCCCCGCCCCGGCGGGTCATTCTGCATTGCGGTGTGCAAAAGACCGGATCAACCTCGCTCCATCGGTTTTTAACGCGCAATGCCAAGGCGTTAAAGGGCCGGCTAGAGGTGCGCCCGCCACAGCGTAAAACCCCGCAACAAGAGTTGGGGCGCGCTGCGACACGGTTCAGTCTGGACCCGTCGGATGCCACTGGCGATGATCTGGTCACAGCCATCGGGGCGCTGCGCGACAAGGTGCTGGAGGGTGGTTCCGAACCCTGTCTGGTCAGTCATGAAAACATCTGCGGCGCGGTGCCGGGACGGGCAGGGCGCACGCGTTTATACCCGTATTTTCCGGCCATTGCGCGGCTGATCGTGGCGCATATGGCCCCGCTGCGCCCCGAATTTGTGTTATATACCCGTGATTTGGACGCATGGCGGCCCAGTGTTTACGCGCAAATGGTCCATTCCGACTGGTATACGAAAACCATGCAGGAATTCATGGATGACACCGATGATCTGGGCGATTGGGACGGGCTGAAAGCCAGCGTTTCCAAGGGGCTTGGCGTGGGCAAGCTGACCATGTTCCGGCTGGAGGATGAGGGCGAACCCGATTTCCCGGGTTCGCAATTGCTGCGCCACTGTGGGTTAAGTGACGCCGAAATCCACGCGCTGCGCCCACATACCCGCAAAAGCAACCAACGGCTGAACGCTGGCGCGTTGGAATTCATACGACAAATCAACGCCTTGGAATTGGCGCCGCGCACCCGCACCGATGTGGTCGAACTTGCGGTTCGCAACCAAGCCCTGTTTAATTCGAACTCGACCCCCAGCGGTCACGCCTGAAAAGGAAAGCTAGAGATGGTCCAATTTACCCTGCCGAAAAATTCGAAAATGACGACGGGCAAAACGTGGGAGGCACCGAAAGGCGCCACCAACCTGCGCAAGTTCCAGATCTATCGTTGGGAACCCGAAACCGGCGATAACCCTCGTGTGGATACATATTTTGTCGATATGGACAAATGCGGCCCCATGGTTCTGGACGCGCTGATCAAGATCAAGAACGAGATCGACCCGACGCTGACCTTCCGCCGGTCTTGCCGCGAAGGCATCTGTGGTTCTTGTGCCATGAACATCGACGGCATCAACACGCTGGCCTGTATTTACGGCATGGATGAAATTCAGGGTGACGTTAAGATTTACCCGCTGCCGCACCTGCCGGTGGTTAAGGATTTGATCCCCGATCTGACGCATTTCTATGCGCAGCACGCGTCGATCATGCCCTGGCTGGAAACCAAAACCAACCGCCCCGCAAAAGAGTGGAAACAGTCGATCGAAGACCGCAAAAAACTGGATGGCCTGTATGAATGTGTGATGTGCGCATCCTGTTCGACATCCTGCCCATCCTACTGGTGGAATTCCGATAAGTATCTGGGACCAGCCGCATTATTGCACGCCTACCGCTGGATCATCGACAGCCGCGACGAGGCCACAGGCGAACGTTTGGACGAATTGGAAGATCCGTTCAAACTGTATCGCTGCCACACCATTATGAATTGCGCCAAGACCTGCCCCAAAGGGTTGAACCCGGCCAAAGCGATTGCCGAAATCAAAAAGATGATGGTGTCGCGCCACGTGTGATCAAGGTTAATGTGATTTGATGCGCCCTGCCTGAAATGGCGGGGCGTTTTGTTTTTTATCAATGGCTTAGGTGCTGTTACATTGATCAAGTTGACGCTGCTGCCCTTGTGTCTGGTGACTAGCGAGGTTGCGTGGAATGCGGGTGCTGCGGTGCAGCATTGACGCATATATAGATTGCGTCAACCCAAGGAGATGGAAATGCCACAGCCAGCATCAAATACTGAAAACACGCCGGAACCGCAGGCTCAACCCGACTGGATCGACCAGTATTATGAGGCAGAGCCGAAACCTGCACCACATCATGTGGCGCAAACCGAAGTCGAAGAACTGTTTGCCTATTACGACGCCTGACAATCACGTCAAGCGGGCTTGTTGCGCCTAATGGCCAGCCCTAAATCTTAACGGCAAAAGAGTCCTTGGGAGGAATGCCGTGATTTTGATACTGGGGCTGGTTATTGCGTTCGTGGTGGTCATGATTGTTAACAACCCGCGCACGCGGGCCTGTCGATGGCGGGCGGACCGCTCTCGTGATCGGCCCAGCCTAAGTGCTTGGCGCTGCGCCGCTTGCGGGGTAGAGGCATTTACAGCGAACGCAAAACCACCGCAAGATTGCAAGCGTGGCTCCGATCCGGCTCCGCTGTAAAATGAAGGATTCCAATGGCCTATGCTCCTGATGATGCTGATGCCCGACGGGCTGTCGAACCGGTAATCTGCTATCCAAGTGACACTTTGCCCGCGCCGAAACTGGATGTGTTGCAACGCGCGCGCAGCAAAGCGGGCCTGTTAACAAAGGTTACTGTGCCGGCCCGTGATGCCGCATGTTTTCGTGTACCCGCAGGCGGGTTTTTCCGGATCACTTGCACCGATGGCCCGCAGGTGGGAGATTTGAACCTGTGGAATGCTGATGACTTATCGGAGAGATTTTACTCAGGAAAAACAAGGGCTTTGCACGGGACGCATCTAACAAACGGGATGCGGATGTGGTCAAACTTCCCCAACCTGCGGCCGATGGCAACAATCATTAATGATACGCTCGGTTGGTATGGCAAGGATGAACACGGCGGTTCGGTGCATGATGTGATCGGCACGCGCTGCGATCCCTATACGCATAAGCTGTTGACTGGTAACGATTATCACTATTGCTGCCACTCTAATCTGACCCGCGCTTTGGCGGATGAAACGGGTATGTCGATGAGCGAAGCCGAACCAATGGTGCATGACGTTCTTAACGTGTTCATGTGCACCGGATTCACCCGTGATACGGGGCAGTATTTTATGAAAGCCAGCCCTGTTCGCCCCGGTGACTATCTGGAGTTTTACTCTGAAATCAATTTGTTAGGCGCTTTGTCCGCCTGCCCTGGTGGCGATTGCGGCGCTGAACATTCCTCGGACGCTGCGGCATGTTATCCGTTAACGGTTGAAGTGTTCGAAGGGCGTGCAAAACCGGCTTTGCGCAATGGATATGACCAAAGCCATGGGCGCTAAGTCATTGTTGAATCAATAAAAAGATGATTCCAGCGCAATTTCTACCATTTCGGCGAAACTGCGCTCTCTTTCATCTGCGGGCAAGGATTCACCACGCAGCAGGTGGTCGGAAACAGTTAATACGGCCAGCGCACGCACCCCATGGCGGTGCGCCAGATTGTAAAGTTCGGCTGCCTCCATTTCGACGGCTAGAACGCCGTGGCGGGTCATGATTTCGTTCAGGTCGGGGCGTTCGTCATAGAACACATCAGCGGAGTAAATCCCTCCGACAAAAGGAGAAATTCCGCGTGCCTCTGCCGAAGCGGCCGCTGTGCGCAGCAGTTCGAAATCGGCGCAGGGAGCGAAATTCAGCTCGCGGAAAATGCCACGGGACGGGGTGCTGAGCGTCGTCGCCGTTTGGGCCAGAATGATGTCGCGCAGGTTAACCTTTTCCTGCATGGCACCGCAGGAGCCGATACGGATTAATGTCTTTGCCCCATAGTCGCGGATCAATTCATTGGCATAGATCGACAGCGACGGCATCCCCATGCCGGACCCCTGAATGGTCAAACGGTGGCCACGCCACATGCCTGTGAAGCCCAGCATACCTCTGGTTTCATTGACTAATTTCACATCTGTCAGAAAGGTTTCGGCGGCCCATTTGGCACGCAAAGGGTCGCCCGGCATCAACACTGTTTCGGCGATTTGGCCCGGTTCGGCGCTGATGTGAACGGTCATGGCGATCCCTTTCATGGGAAAAGTCGTTAGTTTCGTATGTTTCGTTAGAAACAGGGGGGCAAATCCATAGTTTTTTAACGTTGATACTTTAGAAACGGTGTCAGATGGGCAATGCGATCATACAACTGCCGGGCGGTGGCGTTGTTTTCTTGCGTCATCCAGTAAACCGATGGCGTGCCATTGGCATCGGCTGCGGCATAGACGCCTTCGATCAGGGCGCGCCCTACACCTTGCCCGCGCAGGGATGGGTCGGCGTATAGATCCTGAAGGTAGCACACGTCCTCCAGCCGCCAGTTGTGCGGGTGATAGATATAGTGAACAAGACCAACCAATGCGCCATCCATTTCGGCCACCAGCGCATTTTGCGAGGGGCGGGCGGCGTCCAATAGGCGGGCAAGGGTGGTTGTATAAACGTCCTCTGGAACCGAAGTTTCGTAAAACTCCAGATAGGCGGTCCAAAGTCTGCGCCAGTCCGGGGCATCGGATTGGGTAAGGGGCCGGATTGTCAGTGCCATTGTCTGCCTCGCAGCATGTTAAGTATTTATGGAACAATGAATGGATGGGCGCACAGCCGCAACCTTTGGCTCTTTTTCTTGGAAAAAATACTCGAATCCAGGATCGATGCCGGATGGCAGGTCGGGAAAGAGGGCGTGGCTGTCTTTAGGCGCCAACCCGCGCGAAGGCGCGGCATTATGAGAGGGAGGCCCCTTTTGGGGGCCTCTCCTTTGGATCAGTGGTGCGGGGGTGCTATTGCGCGGCGACTTCTTTTGGGTCCACCAAGGTCACGATGTCGAGCATGATGGTATTCAGTTCGAAATCTTTCGGTGTGTAAACCCGCGCGATGCCCATTTCCAGCAGGCGTTTCGCATCATCGTCCGGGATGATTCCGCCAACGATAACAGGGACATGCGACAGGTTCGCGGCGCGCATCCTCTCCATCAGTTCCTCCATCAATGGCATGTGGCTGCCCGACAGGATCGACAGGCCGACCACATGGGCGTCATCATTGATCGCGGCCTTAACGATTTCTTCGGGTGTCAGGCGTATACCTTCATAGGCGATATCCATGCCGCAGTCGCGTGCGCGGAATGCGATTTGTTCGGCCCCGTTGGAATGCCCGTCCAGCCCCGGTTTGCCGACCAGAAATTTTAGGCGGCGGCCCAGTTTGTCGCTGACCGTATCCACGGCCTCGCGGATGGTTTCCAGACCTGCGGTTTTATTGCTGACGGATTTGGATACGCCGGTGGGGCCACGGTATTCGCCGTGGACGGCGCGCATTTGTTGCGCCCATTCGCCGGTGGTCACGCCCGCCTTGGCGCAGGTGATCGAGGCGGGCATGACGTTGCGCCCTTCGGTTGCGTCGCTGCGCAACTGTGCCAATGCGGCCTGCACCGCCGCGTCATCGCGGCTGGCGCGCCATGCGTTCAGGCGTTCGATCTGTTCGGCCTCGACTGCGGGGTCGACGGTCATGATGCCGCCATCCTCGCCCATGAGGGGGGAGGGTTCTGCCTCGGTCCAGCGGTTCACGCCGACGACCACGGTTTCGTTGTTTTCGATCCGGTTCAGGCGTGCGGCGTTGGAATCGACCAGACGCGATTTCATATATTCGATCGAGGCCACGGCGCCGCCCATGCCGTCAAGACTGGCGAGTTCATGGCGCGCGCCCTCTTTCAGGGCTTCGACCTTTTTGTCGATGGCGGGGTTGCCGTCGAACAGGTCTTCGTATTCCAGCAGGTCGGTTTCATAGGCCATGATCTGTTGCATCCGCAGCGACCATTGCTGATCCCATGGGCGGGGCAGGCCCAGGGCCTCGTTCCACGCGGGCAGTTGCACGGCGCGGGCGCGGGCCTTTTTCGACAGGGTCACGGCCAGCATTTCGATCAGGATGCGGTAGACATTATTTTCGGGTTGCTGTTCGGTCAGGCCCAGCGAATTGACCTGCACACCATAGCGGAAGCGGCGGAATTTCGGATCCTCGACACCATAGCGGGTTTCAAGGATTTCATCCCAGAGGTCGACAAAGGCGCGCATTTTGCACATTTCGGTGACGAAGCGGATGCCCGCGTTCACAAAGAAGGAAATACGGCCGCAGAGGGCGGGGAAATCTTCGGGTTTTACACGCGGGCGCAGTTCGTCCAGCACCGCGATGCCGGTGGCCAGCGCATAGGACAGTTCCTGTTCGGGTGTCGCGCCTGCCTCTTGCAGGTGATAGGAACAGACGTTCATCGGGTTCCATTTCGGCACGTTGGTGTAGCAATATTCGGCCACATCCGCGATCATTTTCAGCGAGGGCTGCGGCGGGCAGATATAGGTGCCGCGCGACAGGTATTCCTTGATCAGGTCGTTTTGCACGGTGCCTTGCAGTTTGGTGACATCCGCGCCCTGTTCCTGTGCGGCGGCGATATAGAGCGAGAGCAACCAGGGCGCAGTGGCGTTGATTGTCATCGAGGTGTTCATCTGTTCCAGCGGGATATTGTCGAACAGCGCGCGCATGTCGCCAAGGTGTCCGACGGGCACGCCGACCTTTCCGACCTCGCCCTTGGCCAGAATATGATCGCTGTCATATCCGGTTTGGGTGGGCAGATCGAAGGCCACGGACAGGCCGGTCTGCCCTTTGGACAGGTTAGAGCGGTATAGCGCATTCGAGGCGCTGGCCGTGGAGTGCCCCGCATAGGTGCGGAACAACCAGGGGCGGTCTTTTTTCACTTCGGTCGCGTCGCTCATGGCGGGCCTCCTGAATCAATCTGCGTTCGGGCAATAAAATTGCGTTAGGGCTGTGATAGCCGGAATTTCGTGTCCCCGTCAATTCGCCGCAATGCGGCATTGGTGCTAAGTTTGCCAGACGCAGCGTCGATTATTCAGGGGGCCGGGCGGTCCAGACCATTGTTGTGGCTGTCGAGAACCCGAAAAGCCAACGCAGCGGGCCGGTGTTGCTGTCGGCCAGCGCGACGAATCCCTGACGTTCATAAAGGGCGCGGGCGCGCGGGTTGGTGTCGATCACATCCAGTCGCAGATTGGGCAGGTTGCGGGCGCGGGTTTCGTCCTTGACGGCGGACAGAAGGGCAGACCCGGCACCCATGCCGCGCGCCGCTTCATCCACGAAAATCCCGTCCATCAACAGGGTGTCCGGTTCCAGATCCCGTTCCAGCGGGGCCAGCAATAGCCCACGCCATAAGGCCCCGAACCAGCCATAGCAGGCGGCCAGTTCACGAAACCCGCCGCCGGCAAACCCGCCCTGGGCGGTTTTGAATCCGGCCAGCCCGAGCAATTCACCCTTTGCGTTGCGTGCGCACAGGCAAAAGGACGGGTCCAGCGTGGCGGTGAAAAATGCGCGCGCTTTGTCCGGTGGTGACATGATGCGCCCCAGTTTGCCCGCGAAGGCCTGCCAGAACAGGTTGCCCGCTTTGGCGCGTTCATCGGGCAGAAACCCGCGAGAGATAGATAGGGAAGGCTGTGTCATGTTAAAATAATGGGTGCGCCGCAGCGTATCGGCAAGAGGGGCGCGGGACGTGGCGTAATTTCTGCACCTGCGAGGTCATAAAATTACAAAATAGACATTGGTGGGATTGCTTTGTTGCGCGGCGGCCAATAGTTAAGGGGCAGAAAGGCCGCGATTCTGCGTTGCGGCGAAGGACAGGAACAGGAGACTGAACAATGTCGGCTGATTTTGCACAGTATGACGCACCGAAAAAAGACCTGTACGAGATCGGGGAAATGCCCCCGTTGGGTCACGTCCCGAAACAGATGTATGCATGGGCCATTCGCCGCGAGCGCCATGGCGAGCCCGACACATCCTTTAAGCAGGAAGTTGTGGACACATGGCAGATCGACAGCCACGAAGTGCTGGTTCTGGTCATGGCCGCAGGCGTGAATTACAACGGTGTCTGGGCGGGTTTGGGCCAGCCCATCAGCCCCTTTGACGTGCATGGCGACCCCTATCACATCGCCGGTTCCGATGCCTCGGGCATTGTCTGGGCCGTGGGTGACAAGGTGAAAACCTGGAAGGTCGGCGACGAGGTTGTGATCCATTGTAATCAGGATGACGGCGACGACGAGGAATGCAACGGCGGCGACCCGATGTTCAGCCCGACCCAGCGCATTTGGGGTTATGAAACCGGCGACGGGTCGTTTTCGCAGTTCACCCGTGTGCAGGCGCAGCAATTGATGCCGCGTCCCAAGCATCTGACATGGGAGGAAAGCGCCTGTTACACCCTGACGCTGGCCACCGCGTATCGCATGCTGTTCGGTCACCATCCGCATGAGTTGAAGCCCGGGCAGAACGTTCTGGTTTGGGGTGCATCGGGCGGTTTGGGGTCTTATGCGATCCAGCTGGCCAACACTGCGGGTGCCAATGCGATCGGCGTGATCTCCGATGAATCCAAGCGCCAGTTCGTGATGGATCAGGGCGCCAAGGGCGTGATCAACCGCAAGGATTTCGATTGCTGGGGCCAGCTGCCCACGGTGAACAGCCCCGAATACAACGCCTGGCTGAAGGAAGCGCGCAAATTCGGCAAGGCGATCTGGGACATCACCGGCAAGGGTGTGAGCGTCGATATGGTGTTTGAACACCCCGGCGAGGCCACGTTCCCCGTGTCCACTTTGGTGGTGAAAAAGGGCGGGATCGTGGTGATCTGCGCGGGCACCAGCGGGTTCAACTGCACCTTTGATGTGCGTTATATGTGGATGCATCAGAAGCGTTTGCAGGGGTCGCATTTTGCCAACCTGAAACAGGCGGCATCGGCGAACCGTTTGATGATCGAGCGCCGTCTGGACCCATGCATGTCGGAAGTGTTCAACTGGGCCGAAATCCCCGATGCGCATATGAAAATGCTGCGCAACGAACATAAGCCCGGCAACATGGCGGTGCTGGTGCAGGCCCCGACCACGGGTTTGCGCACCTTTGATGATGCGTTGGAAGCTGGCAAAGCCTAGGTTCGGTTTCCAACCCTCGCGAGAAGCGCCCCGCAGCCCACCTGCGGGGCGTTTTGCGTTTGTAATGTCGCGCCCCCTTGGCGGTGACCCAAAGGAGCGGCTGCGCCGCACAGGATTGACGCGGCAGCGCCGCGTGCCAAAGCCGATAGGCGACGTGTTTACGGATTGGTGATTTGCTGGGCGTAGATGTTACCGCATCGCGGGCCTGACAGCGGGGCGGGCGAATCACTTGGGGTTGCGGATCGGAGTTGTATTTTTGCCACGTGCTTTTGGTTTCAAATGCTTAGAAATAAGCACCTCACTATTTCTGGGGAGTTAGTTTTCGTGAATTTCTTAAGAAAAGCGGTTCGTGCTATGCTTGTTTTAACTTTTCATTAACCACTCACGGATGAGGGTAGCCATGCAGAACGACTGGATTTTGGACGTACTCTCGGATCTTCGGGCATTTGCGCAGGCCAATGGCATGGCGCATTTGTCGGATCAGCTGGACACCACGCGATTGGTGGCTGCTTGCGAGCTTGCGTCTGCTAACGGGGGGGCACCGGCAGCGGTGCGCGTAGATGACGCCCAAGGTGGAGCGCATTTTAGAGGAGTTGGAGCGCGCTACAGCGCTTGACCAGCTACAGGGGCTGATCGAAGCCCTGCGCGACGAATTTCAAGTCGATCATATGGTGTATCATTGGGTTTCGGCCAAGGGTGAGCAATACGGCTGCGGCACCTATTCCGATGAATGGGTGCAGCGGTATATCGACCGTGATTACCTGCGGGTCGATCCGGTTATTCAGGGATGTTATCAGCGATTTCATCCGGTTAGCTGGAAGCGGCTGGATTGGTCGGGCAAGGCGGCGCGTGCGTTTCAGGTCGATGCGATCGAACACGGGGTGGGCAATCAGGGGTTTTCGATTCCGATCCGCGGCCCGAACGGGCAGTTTGCGCTGTTCACGCTAAGCCATCATTGTGATGACGATATATGGGATACCTATTGCGAGGATCATCGCCGTGATTTGATCCTGATTGCGCATTATTTTAATCAAAAGGCGTTGGAGTTCGAGCCGGGGCGCACGCCCGAGGCGAATTCTGCCCTGTCCCCGCGAGAAGTGGACGCGATGACCCTGTTGGCGGTGGGATACAGCCGCGCACAGGTGGCTGAAACCCTGTCGATTTCGGAACATACCCTGCGGGTTTACATCGAAAGTGCGCGCCATAAATTGGGCGCGATGAACACCACCCACGCGGTGGCCCGTGCCATGGCGCGGGGTTTGATTGTGGTTTGAATTAACCATCTATTTACATTTGAGGCTGAAGTGCCGGGATGTTCTGCCCGCGCAACAGGCCGTTTTGCCTTGTTTTGTAGAGGGTCGATAAAAATGTTCATGTTTTACCCCACGTCATGCGGCCCAACGTGCGTTGCGGTTTACGGGCGTTAACCATCGGTGCCTAATATCGGTTGTATCAGTCAGGACGAGGATAAAGCTCTATGCTCAGATATGTTTACGGCGATCAGTTGCACCGCTTTGCAAAATTGCGTGACACGATGTTTGTGGATCGTGCCGATCAGTTCAAAACCCGATTGGGGTGGGAGGTGACGGTGGATGCGGCGGGCCATGAGCGCGACCAATATGATGAATTGAACCCGCTATATGTGATTTGGGAACAGGCCGATGGCAGCCACGGCGGGTCGATGCGGTTTTTGCCAACGACGGGCCGTTGCATGGTGAACGAACATTTTCTGGATATCACCGGCGGTGTGCGGATCGAAAGCCCCCGGATTTGGGAATGCACGCGGTTTTGCCTGTCGCGGGGGGTGGAAAGCCGGGTCGCGGCGGCGCTGATGCTTGCGGGTGGCGAGTTGATGCAGGCCTTTGATGTGGCGCATTTCGTGGGTGTGTTCGATGCGCGTATGGTGCGGATTTACCGCCGCATCGGATCAAGCCCGGATGTATTGGGGTCGTCGGGCAGCGGGCGCGACCAGATCAGCGTGGGATTGTGGGAGTTTTCGCAGGATTCCAAGGGGCGCGTGGCGCAGGCGGCGGGCATCAGCCCCGAATTGTCGCAGCTATGGTTTGACCGTTCGTTCGGCGGGGCGCGGGCCAAACTGGCGATGACGGGTTAGGCTGTATCGGGATAGGTTTGTTCAGGCCCACGCGGCATCTGGAACTGGCCGCGTGGGCAGGGTAGTGTCGCCCCATGACCCTGCCCACGCCCCCCGTTTATTCCGCCGATCAGGCCGACGCCCATGACCGGATCGCCGATGCGCTGCGCGTGGTTGGTGTGGATCTGGACAATGCCATCCTGACCCCGCCACAAGAGGGCAAGGGGCAGGTTCTGGCCGTGATGGGCAAGGCCGGATCGGGCAAGACCCTGCTGTTGGCGCAGCTGTATCATGCGTTGCAGGATGCGGGCGTTGATGTGGTTTCGGGCGATTGGGAGGGCAAGCGGCGCAAGGACAGGCGCACGCTGGCGATTCTGGCCCCCACCAACAAGGCGGCCAGCGTGCTGCGCAACCGGCGTGTGCCAGCGACCACGATCCATCGCATACTATATACCCCGGTTTACGACCCCGAATACGAACGTATCGCCGAATGGTTGGCGGGCAATGGTGACCGCCCCGATGTCGATGAGTTGGGCGATGAAAAAATCACTGATGCGGTGCTGGATCGGGCCTTTGCATCGTATCAGATGCACGGGTCGATTCCTGCGGCCCTGGCTGCGGCAGGGTTGCGCGGCAGCGATTTCATCACCGGATGGAAGCGGCGCGACGACCCGCTGGACATCGGATTTGTCGACGAGGCCTCGATGCTGGACGACAAGCAATTTGATGACCTGCGCGAAATTTTTCCGACCCTGATCCTGTTTGGCGATCCGGCGCAGCTGGCCCCTGTGGGCCAGTCCGGCACTATGGTGTTTGACAAACTTCCTGCACCCGCGCGGCTGGAGCTAAGCCGGATCCACCGCCAAGAGGCAGGCAACCCCATTCTGGATCTGGCCCATGCGCTGGCCGACCCGCAGCTGCAATTCCACCAGTTCGAAACCATGGTAGAACAGGCGGCCAAACGCGACGAGCGGGTGCGATACGCCGAGCGGGTCGAGGTGGATTTGATGGCGCGCAGCCCCGTGCTGGTCTGGCGGAATGCGACGCGCATCCGGTTGATCAACGCCTTTCGCGGTGTGCATGGCGCGCCAGAGGATGCCATGCTGCCCGGCGAGCCCATGATCTGTGATGGCATCGAACTGCCCGCGAAACACCGCAAGAAACGGCTGGATCTGGAGGCACGGGGCCTGATCAAGGGCGCGCAGGTGGTTTATCTGGGGCCGGGGCGAAAACCGGGGTTTTCAAAGTTGTATGTGATGGGCGCCGAGGACCCGCAGGTCAGTGCCGCCTCGATCGTGAAAATTGAAAAACCCGATGAGGAAGAACCGTTTATCCCCTATGCGGCGCGGATGGGGGCGACGTTTCTGCACGGCGCGGCGGTGACGATCCACAAGGCGCAAGGCTCGCAATGGGAAGACGTGCAGGTCTTCGCGCCGGACCTGTATGTGGCGGCCAAAATGGGGCGCAGCGAGGCGGGGATACCGCTGTGGAAGCGACTGGCCTATGTGGCGATCACGCGGGCGGAAACGCGGCTGCACTGGGTCGTGCGGGCAATGCTGTCAAAGCCGAACGGGCCGCTGCGGGTGGATGATCTGAAACCTGCGCAGCCGCTGCAATTGCAACCCCAGCAGGATGCGCAGGCGGATCAATTGGGCATGTTGTAACGATTGAGAGACCCGGGGCATCCGGGGCGGGCTGCGTGTGCCATTGCCAGGGGGGCGGTTCCGCTATCTGACCCTGCCGGATTGCATCAAACGCTGCATTCCTTGAGCGTAAACTGCCCTAACATGCCGGTTTGCCAGCAAAAAAGGACAATCATGCCGCCAAGGCAGAGCTGTTAAGGGGAGTTTATCAGAAAGATAATGGTGGAGCCTAGCGGGATCGAACCGCTGACCTCCTGCATGCCATGCAGGCGCTCTCCCAGCTGAGCTAAGGCCCCATTATCGACAGCAACGTTTGCAACTGTTGTCGGGTTGCCGCTGTCTATGCAATGCCACGGGCGGGATCAAGTGGAAAATTCCGCCCGTTGGCAATTGTTTTCAGATCACATTTCGTCGTCGTCAGCGGCCACATCGGCCAGTTCGTCCAGCGATACGTTATCATCGTCATCGTCGTCTTCCAGCAGGTCGTCATCCAGCTCGATATCGACGTCATCATCATCCAGCACGTCGTCGCTTGATTCGGCTTCGGCGGCTTTGGCTTTTTGGGTCACGGCGTCTTCGGCATCGGCCGCGATCAGGTTTTTCTTACCCGCATCCATTTGCAGGATTTCGCCCGTATAGGGGCTGACGATCGGGTTTTTGTTCAGGTCATAGAACCGTTTGCCGGTGGTCGGGCAAACGCGTTTGACACCCCATTCTTCGTTGGGCATTGAATCCCCCTCAATCACATCTATTGTTCGACGATCCGCGCCAACTGCCATACTGGCGGGTGCGTGTCAAAGGCTTTGACCAAACATAGTAACAAGAGGTCACGAGGCGATATGGGCCAGCATGTCCTGCCGGGCAACCCCCCGGTGACCCTGAGCGTCAAAAAATCTGCCCGTGCAAGGCGAATTTCCCTGCGTGTTTCGCGGCTTGACGGGCGGGTGACCCTGACCTTGCCGCGTGGGGTGCCCGAACGCGAGGCATTGGATTTTGCGCAAGAAAAGGCGGATTGGTTGCGGGCGCAACTGGTGCAGCGCCCCGAGGATGTCTGGGTCGGTTATGGCAGTGTGATTCCGTTGCGCGGTGAAATGGTGCGAATCCTGCCCGGATCGGGGCGCGGGGTCCACCGGGAGGGGGATGCATTGCTGGTTTCGGGCAGTGAGGCGCAATGCGCGGCCCGATTGGCCGGCTATCTAAAGACCGCGGCGCGTGATGCGCTAAGCGAGGCCAGCGACCGCTATGCGGCGCTGTTGGGCAAGGGGTATAACCGCATCACCCTGCGCGATACGCGGTCGCGTTGGGGATCGTGTTCGTCGTCGGGCGGGTTGATGTATAGCTGGCGTTTGATCATGGCGCCTGCGCCGGTGCTGGATTACGTTGCCGCGCATGAGGTGGCGCATCTGGCGCAGATGAACCATTCTGACAGATTCTGGGCCGAGGTGACGCGCATTCACGGCCCATATGCCGCGCCGCGCCGCTGGCTGCGTGATCAGGGCGGCGCGTTGCACCGTTACAGGTTTGGCGATTAGCCCTGCGGCGGGGGTGATGTGCCCGATTGTTGATTGACGGGCGGGCGGTTTGTGATCACAAACAAGCCCATGCAAAACACCGTTCCAAATCCACGCGCCGATCTGACATCTTCGGCTCACGAGGGCACCTATCGCCGTTTGCGCACCCGCATCATGCATGGCGAAATCGCCCCCGGTCAGGCGCTGACCCTGCGCGGCATCGGCAAGGAATACGGCGTGTCGATGACACCCGCCCGCGAGGCCGTGCGGCGGCTGGTGGCCGAGGGGGCGCTGACCCTGTCGAGTTCGGGGCGCGTGTCCACGCCGGAGCTGTCCAACGAGCGGATCGAGGAGCTGGCCGCGCTGCGCTCCCTGATCGAGGTGGAACTGGCCAGCCGTGCATTGCCCCGCGCCCATATGGCGCTGATCGACCGGCTTCAGGCGATCAATTCGGCGGTCGGGGATGCGGCCATGCGGCAGGATGCGGTGACATATATCCGCACCAATCTGGAATTTCACCGCACCCTGTATTTGCGTGCCCAAGCCCCCGCGATGCTGGCCATGGCCGAAACGGTGTGGTTGCAAATGGGGCCAACCATGCGGGCGCTGTATGTGCGGTTGAAGCGGCGTGATCCGCCGCAATATCATAGGCTTATCATTTCCGCGCTAAAGGCGGGGGATGAACCGGGGCTGCGGTTGGCGGTGCGTTCGGACGTGACGCAGGGTTTGAAAATGTTGCAGGGCTAGGGGCAGGGCATGGGTGGCATTCAGGGAAAACCGGGCCGTCAGGTGTTGGAAAAAATGTCCGGGTCTGGTGGTGCTGTTGGGCTAATTCGAACCGATCACGAAACCGGGGCTGGAACAGTTCCTTTAACGCGCCCTTGGCTGGTCTAATTGCTGCCGGAATTTGCGTGCAGGATCGTGGGCAACCGTAATTGCCCAAAGGTGCCCCCGTGACCCATTTGCCAAGGTGTTTTCGCGATGTGACATACCGCCTGTTCCTGCTGCACCGGTTGACGCTGGTTTGCGCTGTGTTGTTGTGGGGCGGGATGGGGTGTGCGTTATGGATCAGCGATGCGGCCCTGCCCTGGGATGCCGCGCCGCTGGCATGGGGCGCGGGGGCATTGGCGTTGGTTGCGCTGCACAATGTGCTGTTTCCGTCGGGGCTGGTCGATGTCCTGTCGGGCAGTATTGCGGGGGCGGTGACGCTAGTGTTGCAGGCATTGGCGCGGCCCTTGGGCCATATCGAAGTGCAGTTGGCGCTGGCGCTGCTGTTCTGGTTTGTGCTGACATTGGGCGTGGTCCGGTTGATCGCTGCCACGCAGGGGATCGGGCTGAAAACCCGCGCGCAGACGCGCATCATGGATATGCCTGTGGCGGCGTCGACGCTGCGAGATGTGGTTTTTGTGCGCAGCGACATGCAACGCGGGGGCGAACAATTTGGCGCGGTGGATGAAAACGGGTTCTTTCCGATGAGTTTCGGGCTGATTTTTCCCGACCAGCAGACGTTTGAATTGCCAGCGAACGGGGCAACGCAGGACAAACCTGACTGTTTTGTCCATATTCTGGGCGAAGATGCATTCAGTCAGGCGTCGCAATGGGTCATTGCAGATGGCGCGGGGCAGATGACGGACAGGGGCACGGTGGTGCGTTATGTCCTGACCCCGCAGGGCGATGATCAATGCCGGCTAGAGGTAACAGAGCGCCACGACGCCATGGATTACCTGACGATGGTGTCGGGCTGGTTGGTGCAGCAAGAGCGCGATTATTATCGGGACCGGCTGGATATGGCGCTGGGGCGCGCCACGCCTGCGGTGCGGCGGTTGCCGCATGTGACCCTGCTGATGTTGATTGCGCGGTTTTTCGTGCAGTCGGAATTTACCGCGCCGGACGGCAGGCCGCTGGATTAACCGGTCAGGATAGGGGCGGTTGGAGGAGCGGAGGCTGGCGCGGTTACGCCGCCAGCCCCTTGGACCCGAGATCAAGGAATTTCTGACGGCGATCCGCCAGCAATTCATCACCCGATTTGCCCGACAAATCGTCCAGCATCGCCGCAATCGCCTTGCCCACCGATGCGATGGCGCCCGCGCTGTCGCGGTGCGCGCCGCCCAGCGGTTCGGGGATCACGCGGTCGGTCACGCCCAGTTTGATCAGGTCTTGTGCGGTCAGGCGCAGCGCCTCGGCGGCTTCGCGCATTTTTTCGGCGTCTTTCCACAGGATTGATGCGCAGCCCTCGGGGGAGATCACGGAATAAACCGAATGTTCCAGCATCGCCAGACGGTTGGCGGTGGCGAATGCGACCGCGCCGCCCGATCCGCCCTCGCCGATCACCACAGATACCAGCGGCACCCGCAGTTGCAGGCATTTTTCGGTGGAGCGCGCGATGGCTTCGGATTGGCCGCGTTCCTCGGCGCCTTTGCCGGGGTAGGCACCGGGGGTGTCGACCAGCGACACCACGGGCAGGCCGAATTTATCGGCCATTTCCATCAGGCGGATCGCCTTGCGGTAGCCTTCGGGGCGGGCCATGCCGAAATTATGCGCGATGCGGGATTTGGTGTCATTGCCCTTTTCATGGCCGATCACCATCACCGGCTGGTCGTTGAACCGTGCCAGCCCGCCCATCACGGCGTGGTCATCGGCAAAATTGCGATCCCCGGCCAGCGGGGTATATTCGGTGAACAGCGCCTTGACGTAATCCTTGCAATGGGGGCGGTCGGGGTGACGCGCCACCAGACATTTGCGCCATGGCGTCAGATCCTTATAGAGGCTGACCAGCAGGTCGCTGGCCTTTTTGTCCAGCGCGGCGGCCTCTTCCTCGATGTTCATTTCCTCGTTTGTGCGGGCCATGGCGCGCAATTCCTCGGCTTTGCCTTCGATTTCGGCAAGCGGGCGTTCAAAGTCGAGGTAGTTGGTCATCGGGTTTCCTCTGATCTGGGGTGGGGGATATATGGCCCCCATGCAACGCGGATGCAATATCGCAAGATTTGTCATCTTATGGCATGGCATGACACGGCTGTGAAGCAACGGGGAAAATGCGATGGGCAACGCCTATGAGGCGCGGGTGCGCCGCGTGCTGGACCATATCCATGCCAATCCGGCGGCGGATCTGTCGCTGGATGCGCTGGCCGATCTGGCGGCGATGAGCCGGTTCCACTGGCATCGGGTGTTTCAGGCGATGACGGGTGAAACATGCGCTGGTGCGGTGCGCCGGATTCGCATGTATCGTGCCAGTTATTTGTTGGCGCAGACGCAGCGGCCCATGGCGCAGATTGCGGCGGATGTGGGGTATGACAACGCGCAAAGTTTCGCCCGCGCGTTTCAGGCGGTGTTCCATGACACGCCGGTTGCTTTTCGGGCGCGGGGGCTGGTCCCTGTGCCATCTGACTGGAAACAAAAGGATTTTGCGATGTATCAGGTTGATGTAAAACAAGTGCCCGAGCGCCATCTGGTGGGGTTATGCCATATTGGCCCCTATTACGAGATGAGCGAGGCATTCGCCCGCGTGGCGGCGGTGTTTTCGGCCCGCGGGTTATGGGGCGAGGCACGCGGCATGGTTGGCATATTCATGGATGATCCGCAGGTGGTTGCAGCCGCTGAATTGCAAAGCTGGGCCTGTGTCGAGGTGGCCGAGGCCTTTGCCACCCCCGAGGGATTAGAGCGCAAATCGGTGGCGGCGGGGCCAGCGGCGGTTTTGTTGCTAAAGGGGCCATATGCCGGGCTACAGGGTGCTTATGATTATTTATACGGGAAATGGTTGCCGGAATCGGGGCGCGAACCTGCCGATGCGCCGTCATATGAGCGGTATTTGAACGACGCCAGCAACACGCCACCCGACGAGTTGTTGACCGAAATCCATCTGCCCCTTGCGGGATAGGGGTGTCAGGCGGGCAGGCCCAGCCCTGAGCGCAGCGCCAGTTCGGGTGACGACAGCACCGGCAGGTCTAGATGGGCCAGTTTTGCGCCTGCCCCCGCCATGGAGGCCTGCGCCAGAACGATGCAGGCTGGCGGGTTTTTCTGTGCAGAGGCGGTGATGGCGGCGGCGAGCATGGCGTGAAATTCATCCGGTTCGCCGCCGGTGAAAAACGGCCAGTATTGGGGCAGGAACAGCGGTGTGATTGCTGCGGTTGCTCCTGTGGTTTTTCCTGCGCTATCAAGGGCTTGTTTTAGGGCGGTCTGGCTGGTTTCCGCAGTGGATTGCAGGCAATAGACCAGCAGGACAGGCCCGCCGATCGCGGCGGCGCGGGCCATCATCGGGCGGTCGATGCGGGTTGCGCCTGCGGCTTCGGCGAAATCGGCGATGGTGGTGCAGGTGCAGATAACGGGGCCATTGGTGGCGGTGATGGCGGCGGTGATGGTGGTGGCGATATCATCGGCCAGGGCGGGGTCGTTTTGCCCTGCGCGCGACAGGAAATCGGGCCTGACCAGGTGGTGCAATCTGGCATCCGGCGCGATGCGGTCGCGCAGGGAATCAAAGGTTTCGACATGGGCGTCGGCGGTGTGCAGCAGGGTCAGCATTTGTGCAGGTTAGATCAACAGGATTAACGAGGCCACAAGAAGCGCGGCCATGGTCCAGTTGAAGGCGCGCAGGCGTTTGGGATTGGACAGCGCATCGCGCAGTTTTTCGCCCAGCAGGGTCCACAAGCCGACGCAGGGCAGGCAGACCACAAAGAAGGCCGCCGCCACCATGGCCACGGCGGTGATCGAATTGTTGGCGGCGTATAGTGTGATGGCGGTGACGGCCATTTGCCATGCCTTTGGGTTGACCCATTGGAAAGAGGCAGCCTGAAGGAAGCTGAGCGGTTTTCCCGCTGTGTCGCCCCTGCCCGGAGCGGCGGCATGGGCGATTTTCCATGCCAGATACAGCAGGTATGCGATGCCTGCCACGGTCAGCGCGGTTTTCAGTTGCGGGATCGCGGTGAACATCTGTGCCAGCCCCAGCCCGACCAGCAGCACCATGAAAGCAAAGCCGAAAGCGATGCCCAGCATATGTGGCAGGGTGCGGCGAAAGCCGTAGTTTGCGCCCGAGGCCATGACCATCACGTTGTTCGGTCCCGGTGTGATTGTGGCCACCAGTGCGAACCATGTAAGGGCGATGAGGAGGTCATATGTCATGGCGCGACTTTACCCATTTTACGGCGGTTGGGAATCGCGTTTTGCTGTGATCAGGGTGCCCGAGCCGCGCCGAGGGGTCTTGGACCCCGAGAAGGGGCTGCGTCGGGGATAGGTCGGGAGCCTGCGGCGCGAGTATTTTGGCCAAGAAAAAATCGAAGAAATGCCAAGGGGCGCCTGGATCGGGCGCCCCTTGTGTTTGGTTTTCTGGTCTGGCGGATCAGTTGCCCGCGATCATTTCGGATTGTTTGACGATGACCTCGGCCTGTTTGATCGAGGCGATATCGACCAGGCGGCCCTTGTATACGGTGGCGCCTTCGCCGTTGGCTTTGGCTGTTTCCATTGCGGCGAGGATTTCGCGGGCCTCGGCTACGGCTTCGTCCGAGGGGGTGAAGACCTCGTTCGCCAGTGCGATTTGTTTGGGGTGGATGGCCCATTTTCCGACCATGCCCAGCGTGGCCGAGCGGCGCGCCTGTGCGCGGTAGCCTTCGTCGTCGGAGAAGTCGCCGAAGGGGCCATCGACCGGCAGCACGCCGTGGGTGCGGCAGGCGGCGACGATGGCGGTTTGTGCCCAGTGCCAAGGGTCGGAGAAGTGGCGGTTTTCACCGTGCAGCATGT
The DNA here is from genome assembly GCA_050633465.1 of Paracoccaceae bacterium. GTDB lineage: Bacteria > Pseudomonadota > Alphaproteobacteria > Rhodobacterales > Rhodobacteraceae > UBA3069. Next base: position 65,223 of record JBOEGO010000004.1, read on the forward strand.
AGTAGTTTTCCTGCGTGCCGCCGATGCCGGTGGTTTGCATCCCCATGGAGGCGGCGAAATCTGCCGCGCCGAGGCTCATCGCGACAAGGCGGGGGGAGGATGCGGCGATGGCTTCGACGTGGGCGATGCCTGCGGCGGATTCGATGATCACTTCGAAGTTGATTTTCTTGGTCCGGCCTTTGGCGGTTTCAATCGCGGTGACCAGTGCGTCGACGGCATAGATATCTTCGGCGCAGCCGACCTTGGGGATCATGATCTGGTCCAGTCGTTCGCCCGCCTGTTCCAGCAGGTCGACCACATCGCGATACCAGAACGGGGTGTCCAGCGAGTTGATGCGCACGGACAGGGTTTTATTGCCCCAGTCATATTCGCTGATGGCGTTGATGATATTGGCGCGGGCGGTGTCCTTGTCTGTGGGGGCCACGGAATCTTCGAGGTCGAGGTTGATCACATCGGCGTCGGATGCGGCCATTTTTGCAAAGAGTTTGGTGTTGGAGCCGGGGCCGAACAGCTGGCAGCGGTTGGGGCGGGCGATGGGCGCGGGCTGAAGGCGGAAGCTCATGGTTTTGACCTCGGGTTGGTAAGGAAATTACGTTTGAATTGCGGGTAGGGTTATTAAATTGCGGGTCGCTGGGCAAGGCGATTCTGCGCTGCGGCGGGGCGGTTCGGGCTGTTGCGGTGGTGGGTTTGGCGGCTGTTGGGCGGGTTGCGTGGGAGGATATTGCGCATTTTGGCGGCATTTCGCCGGATTCTTCGATTGCGGGTGTTTGTGTCGGGAAGATTGCAAGGACATCCCGTGCGCGCAGATGCAGCATGGGGGAAAGCGACAGGAGTGCTGCCATGATTGAGACCCCATACCTATTGTTCCTAGGCGATGCGCCTGATGGATTGGCCGCGAAGGTGGCGCAGGGCATCAAGGATTGGCGGCCTGAAAACGCCGTGGGCCAGTTCCGCATGGAGGGGTGCAGGGCCGATCTGGGATTGAGCGACATGACCCTGGCCGAGGCCAGAGCCGCGGGCGCGAAAACGCTGGTGATTGGTGTGGCCAACCGTGGCGGTGTGATTTCGGCGGCGTGGAAGAAGGTGCTGGTGGCCGCGCTGGAGGAAGGGTTCGATCTGGCATCGGGCCTGCACAATCTGTTGGCGGACGAGCCTGATCTGGCGGCGGTGGCCGAGGCCTGTGGGCGCCAGTTACATGACGTGCGGGTGCCGTCGGTGGACTATCCGATTGCCAACGGGGTCAAGCGGTCGGGCAAGCGGTGTCTGGCCGTGGGGACCGATTGTTCGGTGGGCAAGATGTATACCGCGCTGGCGATGGATGCCGAGATGCGCGAACGCGGCATGAAATCGACCTTTCGCCCCACGGGGCAGACCGGAATTTTGATCACTGGTGATGGTGTGCCGCTGGATGCGGTGGTGGCGGATTTCATGGCCGGTGCTGTGGAGTGGCTGACGCCCGACAATGACGCGGATCATTGGGATATGATCGAGGGGCAGGGCAGTCTGTTTCATGTGTCCTATTCCGGTGTGACCATGGCGCTGGTGCATGGTGGGCAGCCGGACGCGTTGATCCTGTGTCACGAGCCGACGCGGGCGCATATGCGCGGGTTGCCGGGGTATCAGTTGCCCTCGCTGGAGGCGCTGCGCGATCTGGCGCTGGTGCTGGCGCAGGTGGCGAACCCTGATTGTGCGGTGGTTGGCATTTCGGTCAATACGCAGCATATGGATGAGGGCGCGGCGCGGGCCTATCTGGCGGAGGTCGGGGCGCGCATGGGCCTGCCCGCGACGGACCCTTACCGTTTTGGCGCGGGGGTATTGGTGGACGCATTGGCCGCCATCTGATTCTATGCGATCCGGCGCTGCGGGCGGGAGCCTGCGGCGCGAGTATTTTTGCCAAGAAAAAATCAAGGGGACGGGCGATGAAGGTGAACGTGACGCAGGATGTGTTTCGTCTGGCGCAGGTGTTTACCATTTCGCGTGGTAGCCGGACCGAGGCGCAGGTTTTGACGGTGCGGGTGTCGGATGGCGATCATGTGGGCTGGGGCGAATGTGTGCCCTATGCGCGTTATGACGAGTCGATGGACAGTGTTGCCGCCGAGATTGCCGCGTTGCCTGCGCAATTTGATCGGGCCGCGTTGCAGGGTTTGTTGCCATCCGGTGCGGCGCGCAATGCGGTGGATTGTGCGTTATGGGATCTGGAGGCCAAGCGGGCCGGAAAGCGGGTTTGGGAGTTGGCGGGGTTGCCTGCGCCGCGCCCCGAGATCACGGCCTATACGTTATCACTGGCCGAGCCTGACGAGATGCGGGCGCAGGCGGCGAAAAATGCGCATCGGCCGTTGTTAAAGATCAAGCTGGGCACGCCGGATGATATGGCGCGTTTGGAGGCTGTGCGGGCCGGTGCGCCCTTATCGCGCATCATTGTGGATGCCAACGAGGGTTGGTCGGCGCAGGTTTATGCCGAACTGGCCCCGCATCTGGTGCGATTGGGGGTGGATCTGGTCGAGCAGCCCTTGCCCGCGGGCGAGGATGACGCATTGATCGGCATGGCGCGGCCTGTTCCGGTATGCGCTGACGAGAGTTGTCATGACCGCACCAGTCTGGCCGGATTGAAGGGCAAGTATGATGTGGTCAACATCAAGCTGGACAAGACCGGCGGGTTGACCGAGGCGCTGGCGTTGCGCGATGCTGCGGTTGCGCAGGGGTTTCAGGTGATGGTGGGTTGCATGGTCGGGTCATCATTGGCGATGGCGCCTGCAACATTGGTGGCACAGGGCGCATTGGTCACTGATCTGGACGGGCCGCTGTTGCTGGCCGAGGACCGCACCGACGCGTTATTGTTTGACGCTGCGGGCGTGCATCCGCCCAGTGCGGCGCTGTGGGGGTAGGATGGAGCGATCCGTTACCGGACAGGATTTTGATGCGGCCGACATCGGGGATGATGTTGCGCATCTGGTGATCCACCAAATCCGTAAGGGCGATCTGAAGCGGTTGCGGGGTTTGGCCGATCTGCGGATCAGGGTGCTGGAACTGCGTTGGCTGTCGGCACCGGACCTGACGGCGGTGCCATTGCCCGTCACGCTGCGGGCGCTGGATATCTGGCAAAGCCCGAAATTGAAAAGCTGCGCGGGCATCACGCAGGCCCCTGCATTGCAAAGCCTGCGCTGGTCGGAAAACGGCCCGATCGAAGATGGGCGTGCGCTGGGCCAGTTGCCGGAACTGCGGGTGCTGCGTATTGAAACAGGTGTGGAGGCCAAGCAGAAACTGGTTGATCTGGAGTTTCTGCGCGGGCTGCAACTGGATGAATTGCGCCTGAACGGGGTCGGCCCGCATGATCTGGATATTGCGCCGCTGTTGGCCTTGGGCGGGCTGAAGCGTATCGCCCTGCATGGCACGGATTGGGACGAGGACAGCCTGGCAGCCATCGCGGCGCGGTTCCCTGCGGTGCATGCTGATATTCACACACTAGAGAATTACCCGGCGGATATGGGCATGCGTTGCATCAGCTGCGGCGGGGTGCGCAAAATGCTGCGTATCCGCAAGCGCAAGTTTTTGTGGTGTGCGGATTGCGACGCAAAGGGGCTGGAAAAGGTGCTGGCCGGATTCGACGCAAGGGTCGAGGTTGCTCGACAAAGTAACACACAGGGCGTATCAGATGCGCAAATTGCATAAGGAACAGACCATGACCCGCACCGTTTATGTGAATGGCGAATACCTGCCCGAGGATGAGGCCAAGGTGTCGATTTTCGACCGGTCGTTTTTGATGGCGGATGGCGTTTATGAGGTGACCAGCGTGCTGGGCGGCAAGCTGATTGATTTCGCGGGTCATGCGGCGCGACTGGAGCGGTCGCTGAGCGAGCTGGGCATGGAAAAGCCCGAGGCATTCGACGATTTGTTGGAGATCCACCGCAAGCTGGTGGAGTTGAACGGGATCGACGAGGGGATGATCTATCTTCAGGTGTCGCGCGGGTCGGCGGGTGATCGCGATTTCGCATTTCCGGACCCCGAGGTGGTGAAACCGACGCTGGTGTTGTTCACGCAGAACAAGCCGGGGCTGGCCGACAATCCGGTGGCGAAAAAGGGGATCAAGGTGATTTCCATTGATGACATCCGTTGGGGCCGCCGCGACATCAAAACCGTGCAATTGCTATACCCGTCGATGGGCAAGATGATGGCCAAGAAGGCAGGTTGCGACGATGCGTGGCTGGTCGAGGACGGCAAGGTGACCGAGGGCACATCGAACAACGCCTATATCGTCAGGAATGGCCGCATCATCACCCGCGAACTGTCGAGCGATATTTTGCATGGCATCACCCGCGCCGCCGTGCTGCGGTTTGCCAAAGAGGCGCAGATGGCGGTCGAGGAGCGGTCCTTCACCATTGAAGAAGCACAGGGCGCGGATGAGGCATTCGTGACCTCGGCGTCGACATTCGTGATGCCGGTGGTGGAAATTGACGGCGCTGCGGTGGGCGGGGGCAAACCTGGCCCGGTGGCGGCGCGCCTGCGCGAAATCTATCTGGAAGAGAGCCTGAAAGCCGCAGTCTGAGCGCAGCGGTTTGACAGATAATAACGCGCGCCCGTGGTGGCGCGCGTTTTTGTTTTGGCGCGTATTAACTCTTGTCGCCTACATTTTCGGCAAATGCCTTTTTGAAATCGGCCTGTTTTTCGGGGCTGGCGGCGGTTTGGTTCTGCGCCTTCCAGTCGTCATAGGGCATGCCGTAATAGAGGGTGCGCGCCTCTTCTTTGCTCATGTTCAGGCCGCGTTCGTTCGCGGCCTCTTGCACCCAGCGCGACAGGCAGTTGCGGCAGAAACCGGCCATGTTCATCAGGTCGATGTTTTGCACATCGGTGCGTTTTTCCATCAGGTGGGCGCGCAGGGTGCGAAAGGCGGCTGCCTCTAGCTCGATCATGGTTTTGTCGTCGATCTGGTCCATTTTATCCTCGCATGGGGTTGGGCAGGGGGTTGGGGCGGTCAGGCGGTATGGGCGCGGGCGCGTTGCAGCATCGGGGCCAGTCGCGCGGCCCATTTCTGTTGCTGATCCTGCGTCGCAATGAGATCGTTGCGCAATTCGATCAAGGTATTGTGGCGTTGATGCGCCAGGGCATGGCGGGCCATGCAGTCGCCGGGCAAATGGCCGGGGTAGGGTTCGTTTTCGCCCACACACAAGGTGGTGTCGCTGCTCAGAATATCCAGCAGGGCATGGGAAAGTCGCGTATCGGAGGCATATAGAATGCCGATTTCCCAAGGGCGCGGATCACGGCCCCGCAACTGGCGCGTAAAGGAATGCACCGACACGATTATGGTGTCATCGCGCCGCGCCGCCAGTTCGGCCAGCGCCGTGTGATAGGGGCGGTAACAGCGGTTCAACCGTTGCTGCAATTCGGCATCGCCCGCGTGGCGATTGGCCGGAATGATGGTGCCGTCATAGAGCTTCATCAGCAGGGTCGGGTCGTGTTCGCCGCGATTGGGATCAATCACAAGGCGCGAAAAATTCGACAGGATCGCGGGGGCGTTCAGGGCATCGGCCAGCGCACGGGTGACACCGGCGGCACCCGGATCATAGGCGATATGGCGCTGCATTTCCTGCGGGGGCAGGCCCAGCGTGCCGCCGTTGACGAAATCGGGCACCGTGTTGGTGGCGTGATCACAGATGATCAACCACGGGCTGTCACGGGTTTCGCCAATGATCTGGTAAGGTTCATATGTCATGTTTGTGTCGCTGTTCATGGCCAATATTTACGGCAGCCGCGACAGGAAGGGAATTGGTCTTTCCCATTAACCATGTGTAGGTTAGCGGTAACCAATATGGCGGCAGGGCAGTTTGCCGCAAAAGACAGGGACGACAGGAATATGAGACGCCACCGCAATGTGAAAATCGTGGCCACGCTTGGCCCCGCATCCAACACATATGACATGATCCGCAAGTTGCACGAGGCCGGCGCGGATGTGTTCCGGTTGAACATGAGCCATGGCAGCCATGCCGAAATCCGCGAGCGTCACGCGATGATCCGTCAGGTGGAAAAGGATCTGGACAGCCCGATTGCGATTCTGGCCGATTTACAGGGGCCGAAACTGCGGGTTTCGACGTTCAAATTAGGCTCCGAGGAGTTGAAAGAGGGGCAGGATTTCCGGCTGGATCTGAACCCCGAAGAGGGCAACAAGACCCGCGTCTGCCTGCCCCACCCCGAGATTTTCGCCGCACTGGAGGAAGGGTCGCACCTGTTGGTGAATGATGGGAAAATCCGGCTAAAGGTCAAATCCTGCGGCGCGGATTTCGCCGAATGCGTGGTGGTGACCGGCGGCACGATTTCCAACCGCAAGGGGGTGAACGTGCCCGATGTGGTGCTGCCGCTGGCCGCCCTGTCCGAAAAGGATCTGAAAGACCTGGAATTTGTCTGCACGCTGGGTGTGGACTGGCTGGCGCTGTCATTCGTGCAGCGCACCGAAGATGTGATCGAGGCACGCAAACTGGCCAACGGGCGCGCCGCGATCCTGTCGAAAATCGAAAAACCGTCTGCTGTGACCTCGTTCGACGAGATATTGAAGGTGTCGGACGGAATCATGGTGGCGCGTGGCGATCTGGGCGTGGAATTGCCCGTGCAGGCGGTGCCGCCGATCCAGAAACAACTGGTGCGCAAATGCCGTGCGGCGGCAAAGCCGGTGATCGTGGCAACGCAGATGTTGGAATCGATGATCGAAAGCCCGATGCCAACGCGGGCCGAGGTATCGGACGTGGCCACCGCCATCTATGAGGGCGCGGATGCGATCATGCTGTCAGCGGAATCGGCCGCGGGCCAATACCCGATCGAGGCAGTGACCACGATGGACAATGTCGCGGTCGAGGTCGAGGGCGACCCGACCTACCGCGATGTGATTGATGCCAGCCGTGGCGGCACCCGCAACACTGTGGCCGATGGCATCGTGGCGGCGGCGCGTGAAATCGCGGAAACCACTGATATCAAGGCAATTTGCTGTTTCACCCAATCCGGCACCACGGCGGCCCTGACCGCAAGGGAACGGCCACGGGTGCCGATCATCGCCATGACATCCCTGCGCGGCACGGCGCGGCGCATGTCGCTGACATGGGGTGTGAATTGCGTGATGACCGGCGAATTGTCGCGGTTCAAACAGGCGGTTCTGAATGCGGCCCGCGCGGCGCGCGCGCAGGGATACGCAACCGAGGCCGATCAGATCGTGGTCACCGCAGGCGTGCCGTTCAACATGCCCGGCACCACCAATATCCTGCGCGTCGCCCCCTGCGAGGAGCGTTTGATTTTTGCCTCTGATCCGGAGTAAACTGCACCCTTAATAATAAGTCATTGAGAGTGCAGTCGTTATGGACGCAGATTTTATCCTTGTTGTGGGGCTGGTTTTGGCGGTGTTTTCGATTCCGTCGATTGTGTCGGCTTTCTCCGACAACCGTGCGCCGCGCGTGGCGGCAATCGTGTTGCTGATCGGTGGCGGGCTGTCCGTTTATGCCATCAGCAACAAACCGGGCGGCTATACATTGGCGGAAATCCCCAATGTGTTCGTGCAGGTGGTGGGGCGCTATGTGAACTGAGCCTTGCGGGGTTGGGGGAAACCCGGATTTTGCCGCAGATTCACGCTTGCAATGCGGGCCGCGCCCTTCTATACGGCGCCTCTGTCTGCGTGACCGGCCAAAGTGGCATGCCGAGTCGCGCATAATACCGACCCAAAGATAGAGGAGACGGAAATGCCCAAGATGAAGACCAAGTCGAGCGCCAAAAAGCGCTTTAAGGTGACTGCGACCGGTAAGGTCATGGCAGGTCAGGCCGGCAAACAGCACGGTATGATCAAGCGCACCAAAAAATTCATCCGTGACGCGCGTGGCACATCCGCGCTGTCCGCCCCCGATGCGAAGATCGTCAAGGGCTTTATGCCCTACGACCGCTGATCCAAACCTAGAGGAGATAGCATATGTCCCGCGTCAAAGGTGGTACCGTAACCCACGCCCGTCACAAAAAGGTAATCAAAGCAGCCAAAGGTTATTATGGCCGCCGCAAGAATACCTTTAAGGTTGCCCGTCAGGCCGTTGATAAGGCCAATCAATACGCGACACGCGACCGTCATAACCGCAAGCGCAATTTCCGTGCGCTGTGGATCCAGCGGATCAACGCAGCCGTGCGCGCCCATGACGAGGCGCTGACCTATTCGCGCTTTATCAATGGTTTGAACCTGGCCGGTATCGAAGTGGACCGCAAAGTGTTGGCCGATCTGGCCGTTCACGAGCCCGAAGCGTTCACTGCGATCGTTGAAAAAGCACAGGCCGCGCTGGCGTAAGCCAACCGGAATGTTGAAATAAAAGGCCGCGCCTCCTTGAGTGGGGGCGCGGCTTTTTCCGTTTTGAACCTGCGTTATTGGTCGTTATTGGCCGGTAGCAGACAGAGTAAAGCAGCGGGACGGTTTCAGCCCGGCCACTTCAGCCCCGCCACCATGTTTGATGACTTTTTCTAGTTCGCTTGCGTGATGACAAATTCCACGCGGCGGTCGACCACATCCCAATGCGGGCAGATTTCGTCTTTGTGGTCCTGCATATGGGACATGACGGTAAACGCCTTATCGGAAAAGCCGCCGGATTTGATGGTGCGCAACACGGTATTGGCGCGTTTCCAGCTAAGGGCCAGATTGACAGCCGGATCGCCGATCGGGTCGGTGAAACCTTCGATTTTTATGCGGGCCTCGGGGCATTTTTGCGCCAGTGACGCGATCAGGAACGCCGCCTCGCGCGAGCGTTTGTCCAGTTCGGACGAGGAAGAATTGAAATAGATCGTGGTGCGGTCGGCCACGGTGGCGATTTCATTCACGCAGGCCGACCTGTTGGGGTCGGGCGCGGGCATCATCATCATGTGGGCGTGGTTGCCGGTCTCTGCGGCGGCATGTTCTGCGTGTTCACCGTGGGCGGCGTGTTCGGCTGCGGTTTCATCCGCGTGTTCGGATGTGGGCGACACATCAATCGGCTGTCCGGTGATGGCGGCGCGCGCTGCGGCGGTTTCGGCGGCCAGCGTATCGGATGCGGCGGGCTGTGCCTGTGTCAGGTCACGCCCTGTCGACATGTCCATCTGCATTGCGGCCAGTTGCACGGGGGGGTGGTCCGATCCGGGGCGCAATTGCGGGCGGATCAGGGCGCGGGGGTCGATCAGTTTGACGGCTTTGGCCGGGGCGGGCACGCGGGTAGGCCCGTCGGGATTGAGGCTGGCATTGGCCACGATATCGCCCAGTAAATCCACGGTGTTGCGGGTTGCTGTGCTATTGTCGGATTGCGTGGTTTCGGCCACCAGAACCAGCGGCATCGTGGTGTTGGGCCTGTCAATCGGGGTGGTCCCCGCCGTCACAGCCGCGAAAATGCCCATCGGCACAGAAAAAGAAATCATATTTTACCCCCAGAACCGCCAGATGAATGTTTGGCGGGTTTTGCACCTATATATACGCAACGGCAGGTGCGAATTGACTACATTTAGGGTTTATCATGATTCTCTTTGGAACGCTAACCCTAGGTCACTCTATCCACAGGCTTTCCACAGGAAATGTGATGTTTCGCAGCAGTTTTTCCCCCTAACGCCTGCAATGCTTGCGATTCTGGCATCCATTGGATAGGGGAATGCAAGCCCAAGCGGAGTGCGAAAAATGAGCGATTTGCGCGAAAAATACCTGACCCTGATTGCAGCAGCCACGGATGAGGCCGCGCTGGAGGATATCCGCCTGACAGCGGTGGGCAAAAAGGGCGAAGTGGCCCTGAAAATGCGCGAGCTGGGCAAGATGACGCCCGAGGAACGGCAAGAGGCCGGACCACAGTTGAACGCCCTGAAAAACGAGATCAATTCGGCCCTTGCGGCCAAGAAATCGGCCCTGTCCGATGCGGCTCTGGATGAACGGTTGCGCGGCGAATGGCTGGACGTGACCCTGCCCGCGCGCGAGGGCCGTCAGGGCACGATCCACCCGATTTCGCAGGTATCCGAGGAAGTCGCGGCGATTTTCGCCGATATGGGGTTCGCCGTGGCCGAGGGGCCGCGCATCGACACCGATTGGTATAATTTCGACGCGCTGAACATTCCCGGTCACCACCCGGCACGGGCCGAAATGGACACGTTCTATATGCACCGCGCAGAGGGCGACAACCGCCCGCCCCATGTGCTGCGCACCCACACCAGCCCCGTGCAGATCCGGTCAATGGAGGCGCAGGGCGCGCCCTTGCGCATCATCTGCCCCGGCGGTGTCTATCGCGCTGATTACGACCAGACCCACACGCCGATGTTCCATCAGGTCGAAGGGCTGGCGATCGACAAAGCTATATCCATGGCCAACCTGAAATGGGTGCTGGAAGAGTTCGTAAAGACCTTTTTCGAGGTGGACGATGTGGAGCTGCGCTTCCGCGCCTCGCACTTCCCGTTCACGGAACCCTCGGCCGAGGTGGACATTCGCTGTAGCTGGGAAGGCGGCACTTTGAAGGTGGGCGAGGGCGACGACTGGCTGGAGATTTTGGGCAGCGGCATGGTCCACCCCAAGGTGCTGCAAGCGGGCGGGATCGACCCCGAGGTTTATCAGGGCTTTGCCTTTGGCATGGGCATCGACCGGATTGCCATGCTGAAATACGGCATCCCCGATCTGCGCGCGTTCTTTGATTCAGACCTGCGCTGGCTGCGGCACTATGGATTTTCTGCGCTGGATGTGCCGACGCTTCATGGGGGGCTTAGTCGGTGATGGATTTGTTGATCCAAGCGTGGGAAAAACTCGCGCCAATCCATACCATTGTCTACTCGGTTTTAATCTCCCTTTTTACCGCGTTTCTGCTTTGGCTTTTCAGAGCCAAGGTGAAGCTTGTTTGGGGGTCGACCAGCTCAAATTACCACCGATTTAAGATCACAGAAGGCGGCAACCAAATCGCAATCTGGACAGAGAAGTTCTATGTCCAGAATAGCGGGCGCAAACCAGCTGAGAAGGTTGAATTGGTGTTTAGTAGCCTGCTTACCAGCTACAATTTGTGGCCGCCTAGAGAGCATACGTCGAAGCTACTAGAGAACGGAAATTTTATCATTTCCATCCCTTCGATTGCGCCCCGAGAAACAGTAATTGTCGACATGATCGACATAGAAAATAGGAAGCCGACACTGCTTTCTGTAAACTGTCCCAGCGCCCTATCGAAACCCGTCGCGTTCTATGCGAACCGGCAGTATGGTCCGGTTGTAAACGCGCTAGTCGCATACTTAATGCTAGCTGGTTTTATAGCAACGATAAACGTAGCCCTACGCTTGCTTGTAGCGGAGTAAAATAAATGAAATTCACCCTCTCCTGGCTGAAAGAACACCTCGACACCACGGCCTCGGTCGATGAGATTTGCGAGACCCTGACCGATTTGGGGTTAGAGGTCGAAGGCGTGGAAAACCCTGCTGCCAAGCTGTCGGGGTTCACTCTGGCCAAGGTCAAAGAGGCCAGCCAGCACCCCGATGCGGACCGGCTGCGCGTCTGCGTGGTGGAAACCGACGAGGGCGACAAGCAGATCGTTTGCGGCGCGCCGAATGCGCGGGCGGGCATCACCGTGGTGCTGTGCAAGCCGGGCGATTATGTGCCGGGCATTGATGTCACGCTAAGCGTGGGCAACATTCGCGGCGTGGAAAGCCACGGCATGATGGCATCGGAACGCGAATTGGAGCTGTCCGAAGAACACGACGGCATCATCGAATTGCCCAGCGGCGAAGTGGGGCAATTGTTCGTCGACTGGCTGGCCGAAAACGACCCCGCCAAGGTGGACACGGTGATCGAAATCGCCATCACACCGAACCGCCCCGATGCGCTGGGCGTGCGCGGGATCGCGCTGGATCTGGCGGCGCGGGGTCTGGGCGTGATGAAACCCGCCAAGACGGCGCAGATTGACGGCAAGGGCGCCTGCCCCGTCACCGTGACCATCGCCAGGGATGCTGCCACGGACGGCTGCGAGGTGTTCGCGGGCCGTCTGATCAAGGGCGTGAAAAACGGCCCCTCGCCGGAATGGCTGCAAACGCGTTTGCGGGCGATTGGCTTGCGCCCCATTTCGGCGCTGGTGGATGTGACGAATTTCTTCACCTATGACCGCAACCGCCCCCTGCATGTGTTTGACGCGGGCAAGGTGGCGGGCGGGTTGACCATTCACCGCACCAAGGGCGGCGAGACCATGGTAGGGCTGGATGAAAAGGAACATACCTTTGCCCCCGGCATGGTGGTGATTTCCGATGACAACGGCGTGGAATCCGTGGGCGGTATCATGGGCGGTCTGGCGACGGGCTGCACCGGGGAAACCACCGATGTGTTCCTTGAAGCCGCCGTGTGGGACCGTATCCAGATCGCGATGACGGGACGGGGTTTGAAAATCAATTCCGATGCGCGCTATCGCAATGAACGCGGCATTGACCCGGCATATAACATGCAGGCGCTGGACGATGCGACGGCGATGATCATGGAGCTGTGCGGCGGGGAACCATCTGACGCGGTGGTCGCCGGTGCCGTGCCGGATGTCAGCCGCGCCTACAGGCTGGATGCGGCGCGGGTGGTTTCGCTGGTCGGGATGGACATCCCCGAAACGGAGCAGCGCCGCACGCTGGAGGCCTTGGGCTTCCGGCTTGAGGGGGATATGGCATGGGTGCCAAGCTGGCGGCCCGATGTGTTGGGCGAGGCCGATCTGGTCGAGGAAGTGGCGCGGATTGCATCGCTGACCAAGCTGGTGGGCAAGCCGCTGCCGCGTGCCCATGCGGGTGTGCCGAAACCGATCCTGACGGTGCAGCAACGGCGCGAACAGATTGCGCGGCGCACCACAGCGATGCTGGGATATAATGAATGCGTCAGCTATTCCTTCATTGATCAGACCAGCGCGGCGCTGTTTGGTGGCGGCACGGATGCGACCATGGTGGCCAACCCGATTTCATCGGAAATGAGCCATATGCGGCCCAACCTTCTGGCGGGTCTGTTGCAGGCCGCAGCGCGCAATCAGGCGCGTGGTTTTGCCGATCTGGCCCTGTTCGAGGTCGGCTCCGTGTTCAGCGGTGGCGAACCGGGCGAACAATCGGTGCAGGTCGCTGGCCTGTTGATCGGGCGCACGGGGCCAAAGGACGTGCATGGCGCATCGCGCGCGGTTGATCTGTTTGACGCCAAGGCCGACGCCGAGGCGGTTCTGTCCGCCATCGGTGCGCCCGCCAAAACGCAGGTGTTCCGCAATGGCGAAGCATGGTGGCATCCGGGTCGCCACGGGCAGGTCTGTCTGGGCCCGAAAAAGGTGCTGGCCACATTCGGCGAGGTCCACCCCAAGGTGCTGGAGGCAATGAATGTGAAAGGTCCCGCAGTGGCATTCACCATCGCCCCCGCCCAGGTGCCCGAACCGAAAAAGAAAACCGCAACCCGCCCCGCATTGGTCGCCAGCGACCTGCAAGCGGTGGAGCGCGATTTCGCATTCGTGGTGGACAGCACAGTCGAGGCCCTGACCCTGATCAACGCCGCCGCCGGTGCCGATAAGGCGCTGATCGACGGGGTGCGGGTGTTTGACGAATTCAAAGGCGACAATGCCGAAGCCCAGATGGGCGCGGGCAAGAAATCCATCGCTGTGACGGTGCGCCTGCAACCCGTGGACAAGACCCTGAAGGACGAGGACATCGAAGCGGTGTCGAAAAAGATCGTCGAAAAGGTTGCCAAGGCCACAGGTGGTACATTGCGCGGATAAGATGAGAGACGGAGGGGGCTTGCCCCCTTTGGCTGTTTGTAAACAAACAGCCATTCACCCCCAGAGTATTTTAACCAAGAAAAAATATCGCGACTCTCGCCGCCCTTGAAACTCGGGGCGGCTTTTTCTTGGTCGAAATACTCCGGGGGTGAGATTGAAAGGGCGTCGCCCTTTTGATCGAGGGGGCTGGCCCCCTTACGCCCGTTGATCAGCCTCGCGGCGGGATGTTTTTGCCCCTTTGCACAGCGGGGCGGGCATAAAACCGTTCGACCCATGCGACGACATGCGGGTGATCGGCCCAGCCGACCACATCGCGCGCACCGTAAAAATCCAGTGCGTTCAGCCATGGACATAATGCGATATCGGCGATGGAATAATCACCCGCGATCCAGTCGCGGCCGTCCGCCATCACGCCCTCTAGCACGGCAAGCAGGCGCTTTGCCTCGGCGATATAGCGTTCGCGGGGCAGGGGATCGGTGACCTTGGCCCCCGCAAATTTGTAGAAAAACCCAAGCTGCCCCAGCATCGGCCCCACGCCGCCCATCTGGAACATCAGCCATTGGATGACCTCGGCCCGTTTGGCGGGGTCAGCGGGCAGCAGTTTGCCCGATTTTTCCGCCAGATAGATCAGGATCGCACCGGATTCGAACAGGCCGATCGGGCCGGAAGGGCCATTGGGGTCAATGATGGCGGGGATTTTGTTATTGGGGTTCAGTGACAGGAATTCGGGGCTTTTGACATCGGCGTCCGACAGGGTGACGGTATGGGCCTCGTAGGGGATGCCGACCTCCTCGAGCATGATCGAGGCCTTGACCCCGTTGGGCGTGGGGAAGGAGTAGAGCTGTAATCTGGTCGGGTCGCTGGCGGGCCACTTGCGCGCTATCGGGAAATCATCGGGGAATGTCATCGCGGTTCCTTTCACTGTCATCCGAGGGAAAGGTAGCGCTGCTTTCCCCTTAAAACCATTAACCATTCTGTGCGTAAAGGTGTTAACCTATGTGTGCGAACCGGCGAAGCGGGCCAAAGCACCCGCTCGTCACAGGAAAAAGGGACAAGAATGCTTAAAGAGTTCAAGGACTTCATTGCCAAGGGCAATGTTATGGATATGGCCGTCGGGATCATCATCGGCGCGGCCTTTACCGCGATTGTAAAATCCATGGTGGCTGATTTGATCAACCCGATCATCGGGTTGTTCACCGGCGGTATGGATTTCACCAACAACTATGCGGTTCTGGCGGGCGAAGCCCCGTTGAACGCCAGCCTGGAAGCGGCGCGCGAAGCCGGGGCATCGGTATTTGCCTATGGGTCGTTCATCATGGCGATCATCAATTTCCTGATCATCGCATTCGTGGTGTTCATGTTGGTGCGCTATGTGAACAAGGTCAAAGCCATGGCCGAGAAGCCCGAAGAAGTGGCCCCCGAGGTCGCAACCGGACCAAGCGAACTGGATGTGTTGCTGGAAATTCGCGACTCGCTCAAGAAAGCCTGAGTGTTGACGATGTGAAACAGAAACCCCCGCCGGATCAGGCGGGGGTTTTGCGTTTCGGGATCGGCCCGGCGGTTTAGGCCGACAGGCGGCTGGCGGTGCCATGCAGCACCTGATCCAGCGGGGTAACGGCGCGGTTCTGTGCCTCGCCCACGGCGGGGACCAGCAGCGCGCCGTCATGCACGTTCAGCCCCTGCGCCAGATGCGGATCGTCAAGGCAGGCCTGATGCCAGCCCTTGTTTGCCAGTGCCACCATGAACGGCAGCGTGGCATTGCCCAGCGCCATGGTCGATGTGCGCGCCACGGCACCGGGCATGTTGGCAACGCAGTAATGCATGATGCCGTCGATTTCATAAATCGGGTCCTGATGCGTGGTGGCGTGCGAGGTTTCAAAGCACCCGCCCTGATCAATCGCCACATCCACGATGGCGGCGCCCGGTTTCATGTCGGACAGTTGTGCGCGGGTCACCAGTTTGGGCGCGGCGGCACCGGGCACCAGCACCGCGCCGATCACCATATCGGCCTGCGCCACCAGATCGGCGGTTGTTGCCTTATCCGCGTATCCGGTTTTGAACTGGCCCGCGAATGTATCATCCAGATAGCGCAGGCGCGGCAGCGCGCGGTCCAGCACGGTCACATCCGCGCCCATGCCCGCAGCGACCCGTGCGGCCTGTGTGCCGACAACGCCGCCGCCGATCACCACGATGCGGGCAGGGGCCACGCCGGGCACGCCGCCCAGCAACACACCGCGCCCGCCGTTGGCCTTTTGCAGGGTCCATGCGCCCACCTGAGGGGCAAGGCGGCCTGCGACTTCGCTCATCGGGGCCAGCAGGGGCAGCCCGCCGCCGGGTTGGGTGACGGTTTCATAGGCGATGGCGGTGCAGCCGGATTTCAACAGATCGTCGGTTTGCGCCGCATCGGGGGCCAGGTGCAGATAGGTGAACAGCAACTGGCCAGGGCGCAGCATGGCGCGTTCCACGGGCTGTGGTTCCTTGACCTTAACGATCATATCGGCGTCGGCGAAAATCGCGCTGGCATCGGGCAGGATGGTGGCGCCTGCATCGGTATATGCGCTGTCGTCAAATCCCGAACCGATGCCTGCGCCTTGCTGGATCAGCACGCTATGGCCATGCGCCCGCAGTTCGGCGGCGGCGTGCGGGGTAATCCCGACACGGAATTCCTGTGGCTTGATTTCGGTCGGGCAGCCGATTTTCATTGTCTTGCTCCTGTTGGGGTGGGGGGACAGATTGTCGCAGCCAGCCTTGCACAGCCCCCGCGCAAGGCGATTGAAAATATGGTCGCCTTGCACCGAATTTTCGGGATAAACTTGGCCAAACAGCCAAAAATTTCGAAGGAATCTGCGATAATGCAATTGGACGAGACGGATCGGCGTATTTTAAAGGTCTTGCAACGGCGCGGGCGGATTTCCAATGCGGAATTGTCAGAGCAGGCGAACCTGTCGGCCAGCGCCTGTCACCGCCGCGTGCAGCGGCTGGAGGCCGAGGGATTCATTCGCGACTATGTCGCGCTGTTGAACGCCAAGAAAATCGGCCTGCCAACCACGGTGTTTGTCGAAATCACCCTAAGCGCGCAGGCGGACGAGGTGTTAGAGGCATTCGAGGCCGCAGTTTCGCGCATTCCCGATGTGTTGGAGTGCCACCTGATGGCTGGCACGGCGGATTACATTCTAAAGGTCGTGGCCGAAGATACCGAGGATTTTGCCCGCATCCATCGCCAGTATCTGACCCGCCTGCCGGGGGTGGCGCAGATGCAATCCAGTTTCGCGCTCAGGACCGTGTTCAAGACGACGGCGCTGCCGGTATGAGGGCGTTTTGCATCATGTTGGTGCTGTTGGCGGGGGCGGTGCAGGCGCGCGAGGGCGGCGCGCCATCGGACCCGTTGCGCGATGCATTGGAACACAGCGTCGAAACCGCCAAACGTCAGGTGGATCGGCCCGCGCCCGCGCCTGCGCCCTGTTTTGGCGGGCTGGTCGGGCCGCAGGTGGCGGTGGATATTGGTGGCATGTCGGGGCAGGTGCCGGTGGTATTCGCGCCATCGCAGGGGGCAAAGGGGGCGCAATTCTGGTTCCGGTTTCCTGAAATGGTGGCGCGCCAGCCGATGCAGGGCAACCTGTCGGTGCAGGTCAATGCGGATCACGGGGGCGGGGTTTTCGACCCCAAAGCCCATGCGTTGCGGTATCCTGATGTTTCCCCTGTGGCGCAGGGGGTGCGTTTGGCGGACGGGCGGCTGGATCTGGGTGGCGGGGTGTCGCTGTTGCGCGGCCCTGACGGGGCTGTGATGGCCGTGTTTCACTGCACCCCGTCGCAGTGCAGCCAACGCTGGGTCACGAACGGGTTGGATATTGTCGCAGAATTTGACGCGGCGCAGTTGGCGGACTGGCCAAGGGTAGAACAAAAGGTCAGCGGCTTTTTATCCTGCGCTTTTCCGGCGGCTTTTGCACCCCTGCACGGTGGGGAACCCGCGCAAAACCGCTAGGGCAGGGGCAGAGTGGCTAAAATTGCGCAGACCGCCGTGTGGTTGAACATATATTAAAGTTTGGATGTTTTGATGCCCTCTGACACGAGGGGGCTGCATGGCATTTAGTATCTTTGCCTTGAACAATGAATTTGCTGTATCAACCGGATCGAATGTGAATTCCAGCCCGGGACAAAGCAAATTCGACTATCCGCCGAATTCATCCAAGGATTTGGTGATCACCACCAAGGATGGTGACCCCGACCCGCGCCTGTTCGAAATTGGCGATGTGTACGACATTTCATATGGTGGCACGGGCGGCGGGGCGACCATGACCGATGCGGTTGTGATCCGGTCGGACGAGGCGCCGGATGCCGGTGGTGGTGTTATCGTATTCGAAGGGTTGGACGAATACGGCGAACTGACCCATGTGGTCTGGACCCCTGATTTCGACGTGGAACAGTGGTATTGGGACAATCATTCCGGTGGCAACCCGCCGGAATTTTACACCACCGATATGAATGCGGCCTATGACCATTCATTCGTGTGTTTCGACGGCGCGACGCGGATTGACACGCCCGGCGGCGGGGTGCCAGCGGCAGAGTTGCAAGCGGGCGATCGGGTGATGACGCTGGACAGCGGGGCAAAGCGGCTGATCTGGGTTGGCAGGCGGCAGGTGCGCGGACTTGGCACCGATGCGCCCGTGGTGTTCGCCCCCGGTGTGATTGGCAACAGGGCGGAATTGCGCCTGTCACAACAGCATCGGGTTCTGGTTCGGTCCGCCATGGCTGAACTGTTTTTCGGCACGCCCGAGGTTCTGGTGCCAGCGCGGTCACTGGTTGATGGTGTCGCGGTGCGGATCGCCCCCGTGGCGCGCATCACCTATGTTCATCTGCTGTTGCGCCGTCATGCTATTCTGCGTGCCGAAGGGGCGCATTGCGAAAGCCTGTTGCTGGGCGATGTTGCGGCTGCGCGGATTGATGCGGCGGCCCATGCGGAAATCAGGGCGCAGGCGCGGGCCAACGGCGGGTTGCCCGCCCTGCAACATGCCCGTGCGGCGCGCCCTGTGTTAACCATGCGCGAGGCGCGGATGGTGACGGGCGGCCTGCGCCCCGTTCCTGCCGCCGACCAGGGCAAATTTGTGCTTTTGTAGTGGTCAATCCGGCGTGGTTGGCGCATCCGGCTTGAATTGTCTGACATTTAGAGGGAGGATAGGCCAAAGCGTTGCGCAGCCATGCGTAATCGCGGGGTAATGCGGGGGGAGTGCGCGATGTGGGATCATATAATTGTCGGCGCGGGCAGCGCGGGTTGCGTTATGGCCAAACGCCTGTCGGATGCGGGGCGCAGGGTGCTGCTGCTAGAGGCGGGCGGCAAGGACAATTACCACTGGGTGCATATTCCCATAGGGTATCTCTATTGCATTGATAATCCGCGCACCGACTGGATGTATCGCACCGCCCCCGAGGACGGGCTGAACGGGCGTTCGCTGTTATATCCGCGTGGCAAGGTGCTGGGCGGTTGTTCGTCCATCAACGGCATGTTGTATCTGCGTGGTCAGGCGGCGGATTACGATGGCTGGCGGCAGGCGGGTCTGTCCGGTTGGGGCTGGGACGACGTGCTGCCCTATTTCAAAAAATCCGAGGATTTCGTGGATGGGGCCGATGATGCCCATGGTGCGGGTGGCGAATGGCGGGTGGAAAACCAGCGCCTGCATTGGGATGTTCTGGATGATTGGAAAGCCGCAGCCGTGGCTGCGGGCCTGCCCGAGGTGACGGATTTCAACCGTGGTGACAACGAGGGCGTCGGGTATTTTCGCGTCAACCAGCGTGGCGGCTGGCGTATGAACACGGCCAAGGCCTTTTTGCGCACCGCCCGTGGTGATGGCCCAAAGGTGGAAATTCACGCCCATGTCCGGCGATTGATCATCGAGGAAAACCGCGTCACAGGTGTGGAATGGGAACGCGATGGCGTGGTGCATTCCGATCGCTGTGGCGAGGTGATATTATCGGCGGGCGCGGTCAATTCCCCCGCGATATTGCAATTGTCCGGTCTGGGTCCGGCGGCGGTGTTGCAAAAACACGGGGTGCAGGTGGAACGCGACATTCCCGGTGTGGGGATGAACCTACAGGACCATCTGCAACTGCGCTGTGCCTGGAAACTGACCGGGGCCAGGACGCTGAACACCATGGCGGCCTCCCTGCTGGGCAAGGCGATGATCGGCGCGGATTACCTGTTTCGCCGCCGTGGCCCGATGACCATGGCGCCATCACAACTGGGCGCGTTTTCGAAATCACGCGCGGGGGTGGCCACCGCCGATCTGGAATATCACGTGCAACCCCTGACGTTAGAGGCATTCGGCAAGCCCCTGCATGATTTCCCCGCGATGACCGCCAGCGTGTGCAACCTGCGCCCCGAAAGCAGGGGCAGCGTGACCATTGCCAGCAGTGACCCACGCGCCGCGCCGGTGATTGCGCCCAATTACCTGTCAACCGAGGGCGACAGGTTGGTGGCCGTGGCCGCGATCCGTCAGGCGCGTGACATCATGGCGCAAACACCCATGGCGAAATACGCGCCCGAGGAAATGAAACCGGGGCTGAGTGCGCAAACCGATGCAGAGCTGGCCAGTGCCGCAGGTGACATCGGCACCACCATTTTTCACCCCGTCGGCACGGTGCGTATGGGGGCGGATCAAACCGCGCCACTGGATGCGCAACTCAGGATGCGTGACATTGCGGGCCTGCGGGTGGTGGATGCCAGCGTGATGCCGGTGATCACCAGCGGCAACACGAATTCCCCCACAATCATGATTGCGGAAAAAGCGGCTGACATGATTTTGAATGCGGGCTAAGTCTGTCCCCGACATCAGATCAGACAGGACGGGCAGACCCATATGGCCAATATCGCGATTCCATACGCATCGGGGCGCGGGCACACCCGCCGTCTGGCCGAAGAAATCGCGGGCGCATTGGGCGCGGCGGAATGCAATGCTCGTCTGATTGACGTGATGGACATGCAGCCGACCGATTGGCAGGC
Source organism: Paracoccaceae bacterium (assembly GCA_050633465.1). Lineage (GTDB taxonomy): Bacteria > Pseudomonadota > Alphaproteobacteria > Rhodobacterales > Rhodobacteraceae > UBA3069. The sequence goes on from JBOEGO010000004.1 coordinate 85,917, forward strand.
GATGGAGGCATCAGACGCCATCGTCATGGGCGCGCCGACCTATATGGGCAGCGTTTGCGCCGAGTTCAAAAGCTTTATGGATGCCAGTTCCGACATCTGGGCGGATCAACGCTGGGCCGATAAAATGGCGGCGGGGTTCACCGTGGCGACCTTTGCCGGTGGTGATAAGCTGTCCAGCCTGATGCAATTGTCGGTGTTTGCCGCGCAGCACGGCATGATCTGGGTCGGGCAGGACCAGTTGGGCGCGCCCGTGGTGCCGGAAAACGAAGGCATCAACCAGTCGGGCACATGGTTGGGATTGGCGGCGACCACGGTGCGCGACAAATCCCTGATGGTATCCGAGGGCGATCTGGAAACCGCGCGCCGGTTCGGGGTGCGGATTGCGCGTCTGGCGCGGCGCTGGGCGCGTTAGGGGATTTAGTCCCGGCTGTTCGGCCCTGATTGTCCGTGATTGTCCGAATTTATTCGTGATTATTCTGGCATCAGCCAGTATTTGCCCCGCTCCAGCACCTTTTCGCGCAGGGATGGCAGGCGGATCGCGGGCGGGTGCAAGCCCGTGGTCAGGATCAGCCGCAGATCGGCCAGCACGGAATGGCTTTCGACATAGGCGTTGTGGTTCAGGGAAAACATCGTGGTGCCGGGTCCGGTCACATCAATGGTTTCAACACCGGGCAGGATGATCGGGCCATCATCAGGCACATCCCCCGCACGCGGGTAATCATCGCGCAACTTGCGCGAGGCCAGCAAGGCGCGGTCACTGCCACAGGCATAAAGCGTGACATGATTGGCCGCAGCGGTGAAATGCTGCGCCACCGTGGTAAAAATAGTGGCATCAATATCGGGCGCGGCAAGGATCATCTGGTCAAACGCCCGCCCACGCTGTGACAGACGCGTGCCCGCCCGCACCAACAGCCCGGCCAGCGCCCGGTTGCCCATGGAATGCGCGATAATATGCACCCGTTCCACCCCCGGTGTTTCAAACACATGATCCAGAAATTCATCCATGAATGGCGCGGCGCGGTCGGCGCTGTCGGTGTCGGTCACATAGGATGCCAGCCGGTCCTGACTGGGCCAGCTATACAAAAACGCCGGCCCGTCAAAATCCAGATCATGGGCAATCTGGGCGGTGCGAAACACGGCCTCGTCAAAGCCGAAGTTGAACCCGTGGATGAACACCAGCGCGGTGCCTGCATAGGTTTGCGATTGCGCGGCGGCCTGCCCCGCAAAGGCGCGGAATTCGGACGGGGACAGCAGGCTGCGTTTGTGGATTGTCATGTGTTTGTCGCGGTCCTCCCTTTGCAGGGGGATGGTGACGCGAAACAGGGTGATGGACAGGGGGCGTTCGACCTTGCCCGATTTATGCGCCTTGCGCGGGATGGTGATTTGCGCGGTGCCAAGCGACAGCGCGGTGGCGCGGCCTGCGCCGAATGTGGGGCCGGAACCGTCGGGTTCTGTTTCCTTGCGGTCGGTGCCGAAAAACACCCGCTGCACCACATAGCTGTCGGTTTCGGCCAGCGTGGGCAGGGCGGTTTCGGGGTTGACCGATGTCAGCGGCAGGGTTTCGGGGTCGCCTGCGCCGGTGCCCTCCTCGACCACGATGGGGGTGGGGGGCGGGGCCAGTTCGACCACCACGGATTCGGGCGGGGGCGCGGCCATGGCGGTTTCTTCTTCGGCCAGGGATTGCATCGGCATGTCATCGGGCGGCATGTCATCGGGCATGGCGGATTTATCGGCGATGACGGGGGCGGTTGCGCCGCCGATCTGCGCCGTTTCGGGGGCAGGTTTGCCCGTAAACACCGGCAGGGCGAACAACAGGCCGATGGCCAGAACCGCCAGAATCACAATTAGGGGTTTACGGCGCATATCCGGCCCTCGCGTTTCAAATGATTGTCTAAAATTTGAAATGATCCTGCACGGGGGCGCGGCCATCTGGCAAGTGGGCGATACCCTACCTGTGCGCGAAAAAGGTGATTCGCGTGCAATCGGAGCACAAGACACGAAAAACCCCCGAAGCCGTGGCAACGGGGGTTATCTAACTTTTAGGTCCGAAAGAGCCGGAAGGGCTGCTTAGAGCATACCTTCGCGCTGTGCTTTCTTGCGTGCCAATTTACGGGCACGACGAACGGCTTCAGCTTTCTCACGCGCTTTTTTGACGGAGGGTTTCTCGAAATGTTGCTTAAGCTTCATTTCACGGAACACGCCTTCGCGTTGCAGCTTTTTCTTCAGGGCACGAAGCGCCTGATCGACGTTATTGTCGCGAACACTAACCTGCATGTGGTTTTCACCACCTTTCTAAGTTGAATTGCGGAAATCGCAGGAAGTGGCCCTATAGCAACCCGCGCCCTATATGTCTAGACTAAGCGCAACGCGGAGGATGACAGATGACCCAGTTTGACCAAGACCCGAAAACGGCGCTGTTGGATGCGGCATTGATGCATGTGGTGTTTGATGGCTGGTCTGATGAAACATTCAGTGCCGCGATGGCCGATACCGGCATTGATGCGGCCACGGCGCGGGCGCTGTTCCCGCGTGGGGCGGTGGATCTGGCGCTGGCCTATCACCTGCGCGGCGATGCGGCCATGGTGGCGCGGTTGAATGACACCGATCTGGGCGAAATGCGGTTTCGCGACCGGATCGCATTTGGCGTGCGCGCGCGACTGGAGGCCGTGGACGACCGCGAGGCGGTGCGCCGTGGCACCACCCTGTTTTCGCTGCCGCAATACGCGGCGGATGGTGCGCGGGCGATCTGGGGCACCTGCGATGCGATCTGGAACACGCTGGGGGATACATCGCAGGATGTGAACTGGTATACGAAACGCGCCACGTTATCAGCGGTTTACGGGTCAACCGTGCTGTTCTGGCTGGGCGATGATTCGGACGGGTATGCCGATACATGGGCGTTTCTGGACCGCCGGATCGACAATGTGATGCAGTTCGAAAAACTAAAGGCCAATGTGCGCGACAGTAAGGCGCTCAGCACGCTATTGGCTGGCCCTTTGGCCGTATTGAACGCGATCAAGGCCCCGGCATCCGTGCGGGGCGATGCACCCGGCGGAATGCCGGGGCGGTGGAATTCTTAATCAACAGGACAAGATATGACTGATACAATGCGTGCGGTGGAAATTTCCGAACCCGGCGGGCCGGAAGTATTGAAGCTGGTCAACCGCCCCGTGCCGGAACCGGCGGCAGGGCAGGTGGTGATCAAGGTCGCCTATGCAGGGGTCAACCGCCCCGATGCCCTGCAACGTGCGGGCGCCTATGCCCCGCCCCCCACCGCAAGCGATTTGCCGGGGCTGGAGGCATCGGGAGAGATCGTGGCGATCGGTGACGGGGTTGGCGATTGGGCCGTGGGCGACAAGGTTTGCGCCCTGCTGCCCGGTGGCGGCTATGCCGAATATGTGGCCACACCCGCAGCGCATTGCCTGCCCGTGCCGGATGGGATGGACATGGCCGAGGCCGCCTGCCTGTGCGAAACCTATTACACCGTCTATTCCAATGTATTCCAACGCGGCGGGTTAAAAGCGGGTGAAAAATTCCTGATCCACGGCGGGTCCAGCGGGATTGGCACAACCGCGATCCAATTGGCGCGTGAATTCGGCGCACGGGTATTTGTGACCGTCGGCAGCCAGGACAAGGCCGCCGCCTGCGCCAAACTGGGGGCCGAACGCACGATTATCTACAAAGAAGAAGATTTCGTCGAGGTGATGAAAGCCGAAGGCGGTGCGGACCTGATTTTGGATATGGTGGGGGGGCTGTATATCCCGCGCAATCTGCGGGCCCTGGCCGATGACGGGCGTTTGGTGCAAATCGCGTTTTTGCAGGGGCCAAAGGTGGAATTGAATTTCGCGCAGGTGATGACACGGCGCTTGACGATCACCGGATCGACCCTGCGCCCGCAAAGCGACGCCGCCAAAGCGGGCATTGCACAGGCGCTGCGCGCACAGGTCTGGCCACTATTGGACGCGGGGAAAATCGCGCCGGTGATGGACAGTGAATTCGCATTGGAAGACGCCGCCAAGGCCCATGCCCGCATGGAAAGTTCGGACCACATTGGCAAAATCGTGCTGAAGGTGGGTTGAGGTGGTTTGATTTCGCCACTTGCGCGAAATCCTGCCGGAAATAGCGATGAAATAGGGCGGGAACCGTGGTTTCCGCCTTTTCTTTTGTGGATACTTCAATATTGGAGTATTTATGCAGAGTGAATTTTCTATTCACTTTCGGGAACGTGAAAGAAACGGATTGAACAATGTCTGAAATAGACCTGACCAGCCTATCGCTGGACGAATTGAAGGCCCTGCAAAAGCGGGTTAACAAAACGATCGAAACATATGCCGACCGCCAGAAAGCCGAAGCATTGGCCGCATTGGAAGCCAAGGCCCGCGAATTGGGTTTTTCGCTGTCGGAATTGACCGGAGCCGGTAAGAAATCGCGCACTGCGGGTGTGCCGAAATATTGCCACCCCACCGATCCGACCCAGACATGGACGGGCAAGGGGCGTCAGCCGAACTGGATCAAGGAACAGCTGGCCCATGGCAAGAACATGGATGCGTTTTTGATCGCAAAATAACCTGTCCCGATGCGGAACAGATAAAAGCGGCGCGAGGGACGGGAAGCCCTTGCGCCGTTTTTCGATTCACTGGTCGGTATTGTGACAGTGCGGGCCGGAATATAGCGGGTGATATTGGTGATCTGCTGCTAATTCGCGTCTATTCGTTTCTGATTTATTAGTTCTGCGCAGTCTTCGGCGTATTGGGAACGGGTCATTCAAAATTGCGCTGCCAATAAAACCTATGGTTTATTGAAACAACATCGGCAGGATTGGCAGGGCGCGCACCAAACCGACCACGCCAAAGGCCAGACCCGCCAGAAGATTAAGAAACGACAGCGTGCGAATGGCAAAGCGCTGTGCCGGATAGGACCGGGCCAGACCTTCGTTCAGGGCAAAGATGGCACCGGTGCAAAGCAGGAAAATCGCGGATTGAACAATCGGGGTGCCGCCGATTTTCACCAGTGGGGCCAGTAAAAACGGCAATGCCGCATTGACCGCGACAATGGCAGTCACCAGCCGGGCGGCATGGGACAGGGGGGCGGGCTGGTTGGTCATATCTGTCATTTCGGGCGGTCCCAAAGTTGTTTTTCCACGGGTTTCTATAGGCGAAAGCCCCGGATAGCGTGATCGCTTCCGGGTATTTGATAAAGTTTTACCCGTTCCACGTGGCGGGAATGTGGCCAGCAAGGGGCATTGGTTTGGCCGCGGTTTCGGCCAAAATCCGCGCTGTCGCCGCGCTAGCGCATGGGATGAAACAGGGCCTTGTCCAGCGTGCAATCGCGCACCACATCCGCGCCGCAGGGCACGGGCGTCAGGTCGCGTGACAGGCAGATGCGGACCTCCTGGATCATGCGGTTGCGGCAGGTGACGGTGATCATATCGGGTTCAAGTTGCGGATTTGACTGGATAAATGCCTTTTCTACCACCTTGGCGGGCAGGTGGACGGGTTGCGCAAGTTTGCGAAACACCGACGGGCGCACGATGCTGTTATAGGCGCGCCGCGACAGGGCATAATATTGCGGCGCGGACAGGCCGGAACAAACCCCGTGTTTTTTCCATTGATACCACGCCAACCCCGATGTGCCCATGATATCGGCCATGTCTGCGGTCATGGAGCGGCGCGGTTGCGCGGCAACAGTGGGGCAAAAGGCGGGCCAGCCACGGTGGAACTGTGGCCACAGCCCATGCAGGGTCCAGCCGTGATCGCGCGCATCATCGCATTGCGGCGAGCGTTTCGCGTCGCCTTCGATTGCGCACCAGTTGGCGGACCATGACAGCGCCATAACGTAGTAATCGAATTCACCCGCCGGTTCGCCATCGGCGCGGGTCTGGAACGGCAGGGCCAGAATGGCCAGCATCAGCAGGCGGGACAGCAGGTATTGCATTCACTCTTTCCTTATTGGTTGTGCCTTAGTATAAGCGCCGCAAGTTTCCCCACAATGGTAACCCGCCCCGACACAGGGCAGCCGTTTTCCGGCGGCGGGAAAGATATGGCTTATGGAGTATGAACGATGAGCAAACCGATCATGGCGAAGGCCACTGCCGTCTGGCTGGTGGACAACACGACGCTTAGCTTTAAGCAGATCGCGGATTTCGTTGAACTGCACGAACTAGAGGTGCAAGGCATTGCCGATGGCGATGTGGCAACCGGCGTAAAGGGGTTCGACCCCGTTGCGAACAACCAGTTGACGCAGGAAGAAATCGAAAAGGCCGAGGCCAACCCGCTGCACAAGCTGAAACTGAAATTCAACCCCGCATCCGTGGGCGAGGAAAAGCGCCGTGGCCCGCGTTACACGCCGTTGTCCAAACGTCAGGACCGCCCCGCGTCGATCCTGTGGCTGGTGAAATTCCACCCCGAACTGACCGATGGTCAGGTGGGCAAACTGGTCGGCACCACAAAACCGACCATTCAGGCGATCCGCGAGCGCACGCATTGGAACATCGCCAATATCCAGCCGATTGATCCGGTTGCATTGGGCCTGTGCAAACAGTCCGAACTGGACGCCGCCGTGCAAAAGGCCGCCCAGAAAAAGGCTGCCGAGGGTGCCGCAATGACCGATGACGAGCGCCGCAAGCTGTTGTCGACCGAACAAAGCTTGGGCGCCGAAGCCGATGCGCCGAAAATTCCGACCGCGATCGAGGGGCTGGAAACATTCAGCCTGTCCACCGATGTGGATGACGATGACGAGGAAAAAGACGACAAGAACTATCACGACGCCGATAGCTTTTTCAGCCTGCCAGAAGGCGGCACGGATGACGAACAACCCTGATCCTGTGATGGATCAGGTGGCATGGGCCGGTTCCGTTGTTGCGGGGCCGGCCTTTTTCATGGTGCAGCGACATTCGGGAATCGTGTTAGGGTCGCCGTGTCAGGGGGGATGGCCATGGAAGATCGCGAAAATCAGCTGATGCATCTGGTATACGAGGCGTCGTTGGACAATTCGCTGTGGCCCGAGCTGATTCTGGAGCTGACCGAACATTTGAACCGTGTTGAGGAATTGCCACCCGCAGGGGCGACCGACGACGGGTTGGTGGCCGATCTGGAGGGGCATTTCCGCCGCGCATTCGATATTTCCGAACGGTTGGTTGCGGTGCAGGAGCGTGAGGCGCAATTGCAGGCCGTGTTGGATACATTTGCCTTTGGTGTTGCCTTGCTGGACGATGCCGGCGTGCCGATTGCATCGAACCTGTCGATGCGCGAACGTATCGGGTCGTTTTTTGATCCGCAGGCTGTGAAACCCTTGCTGTTGGCATGCGAAGAGCGCGGAGAAGAGCCGCGCAACGAGTTGTCGCATTGGATCACAGAGGCGAACCGGATCGAGGCGCCGCTGCGGTTGCGGCCCGGAAACCTGCCAGCCCGAGGTCATGCCGCCATCCGCGAGGACCGTGGCCGGATGATGGTCTTGCCGCGCCAAGAGGCCGTGCGCATGGGGTTCCCCGCACGCGCCGCGGCTGTTCTGATCGCGCCGGGGGCCGGAAATTCGGACAGGCTGCGCGCGTTCATCGAACGCAAGGGCCTGTCCCCGCGCGAAGGTGATTTGCTAGAGGCGCTGCTGGCCGAGGGCGATTTGCGCCGCGCCGCGCAGGTGGTCGGGGTGACCTATGAAACCGCACGCACCTATCTGAAAAAAATCTATGATCGCAGCGAGGTATCAGGCCAGTTAGAGCTGTCGCAGGCATTGGCCCGATGCCCTCTGGGCCTGCTGCGCGAACGCCACATGACCGAAGAAGAGCGGTTCTCCGTGCGCCGGATGTTGCGCCTGCCCGACGGGCGCAACCTGGAATATTTTATGCTGGGGCCAGCCGGGGGTAAGCCGGTGCTGGCGTTTGACGCCATGGCGGGCGTGTCGATTGATGTGTTGGGGCGCGCAGAAAAGGTTCTGGCGCAGTTGGAACAGATCAATGTGCGCATCATAATCCCCTGCCGCCCCGGGGTATTTCGCTCCAGCATGAAGGTGAACAAGAGCCTGCGGGATTTCGCACCGGATATCGAATGCCTGTTGGATGCTTTACGCATTGAAAAGGTTGGTATTTTCGGGATGAGTTTTGGCGTGGCCTCGGCTCTTGGGGTGGCGCATGAATTGCGTGGGCGGGTGTCTGGCATCGTGTTATCTGCGCCGGCCTATCCGGCCTATAAACACCCAAACTGGCGCGAACTGGATCTGTTTTACCAGATGGGCATGGTGTTGGGGCGGGCATGGCCGGGCATGTTGCGGCAGGTGATTCCGTTTTTGGTGCGCTCGATCATGCAGAACGTGGACAGCTATTTCGACCGCTACGCCGGACGCACCGTCAGCCCGCATGACAAGGCCTGGCTTTGCAGCCCCTATATCCGCAAACGCATCGTGCAAACGCTGGCAGCGCGCAGCGCGCAGGGCATGGACGGAATGGTCGAGGAAAACCTGTTGAACATCCGTGGCTGGGATTTTCGTGTGGCGGATATCACGCGCAAGGTCGAAGTGTATCACGGCACGCTGGATCGGGTCAGCCCGTTGCAGGCGGGGGAATTGCTGGCATCTGATCTGGGCAATGCGCGGTTGGTTCCGATGCATGGCATGGGCCATTACATGCACGCAACCGAATGGCCGTGGATGGTGGCCCGTGCGGCGGGATATGACGTTGGGGTAGGCGTTATCAAGGACCGCCCTTTTTACACCGAAACGCCCAGGATACCCCCAAATGAGGATATAAAGCGCAAGGCGATCATGGTAAATGGCGAGTCGTGAGTGGGCCCGTGCGAAAGTCACATTTCAACCGGACCCAAGGCAATTTTTGCCATGGTAAGCGGTAAGGGGCGTCGTGCCCCGGTTAGTTCGTTTGGTAAGCGTCTTCTTTGAATGGTCCGGCCAATTCTGTGGACCAGACAAGAGAGTTGTTTTGGGCCGGACCTTGTATTTTACAGGTCCGGCCCTTTCTATTTTGAATATAGTGTTGAATTACAGTGATTTGCGTGCATTCAGCGCGGCGGTGATGGTGCCATCATCCAGATAATCCAGCTCCCCCCCGATCGGCACGCCCTGCGCCAAGGAGGTCAGGCTGACCTGCCCCTCCAATTGGTCGGCGATGTAATGGGCGGTGGTCTGGCCATCAATTGTGGCGCTTAGGGCCAGGATCACCTCGGTCAGGTTTTCATCGGCAACCCGTGTGACCAGTTTGGGAATACGCAGCTGTTCCGGCCCGATATGATCCAGCGCAGACAGGGTGCCGCCCAACACATGATAGCGCCCTTTGAAGGTGCCGGACCGTTCCATCGCCCACAGGTCGGCCACATCGCCCACCACACAGATCACGCCAATGGCACGGCGCGGGTCGGCGCAGATGTCACAGGTGTCGGACATGCCGATATTGCCGCATGTGCCGCATTCACGCGCCGTGGCGGCGACGGTCTGCATCAGATCGGCCAGCGGCGTCAGCAAAACCTCGCGTTTGCGGATCAGATGCAACACGGCACGGCGCGCCGAACGCGGGCCAAGCCCGGGCAGGCGGGCCATCATATCAATCAGCGCATCAATGTCGCGGGTAGAGGAGCGGTTTGTCATGGGCTGCAATCTATCTTGGGTCGCGGGTTTCGTATAGGGTAGATACCAGACGGATATATCTGGTAGGTTGCCCATAGGGTATTTAGGCAGTGCGGGGTGCAATTCGGCCACTCTGTTCGCGTCACGCAACGAGTAACAAAGGAGCCGCGCATGTTCACCCGCATATGGTCAGTCAAACATGGCGCGCGTCAAATCCGGCTGGAATATGACTGGGGTTTGACCACATTCAAACGCCACGCCCGGCTGTTGACCGATGGCCGCGAAATAGCGCAATGGTCGGGGTCGGCCTTGGATGGGCCAAATGCGGTGCTGTCTGTCGGGCGGCTAGAGGCAAAGATCGCCCCGCGTGGTTTTTTCGCAGGCGGGCAGATATTGCTGGATGGTCAACCGATTGGCGGCGATGGCTGGATCAATGCAGTGGGCAAGGAAAAAGCACAGGAATGGGCGCAAATGCCGTTCTGGCGCTATGTCGCACGGCGGGCCTTGCTCATTTTCGGCCTGCCCTTTATCGCGCTGACCCTGCTGTTCCTAACCCTGTTCGGGTTCGAGGTGGCACGCGGCACGGGGTTTGCCGGCAATCTGGTTTGGTGTCTGGTCACGGGGCTGATGTTTGCCGTGGTGATGGCATGGCAAAGCCGCAGGGTTTACGCCCGCATCGCCGGATTGGACGGGGCCAGCCCCAAGCCCTAGCGCGGAAACAAAAAGGGGCGCCCATTGGAACCCCCTTGTGGCACCCCCTTGAAATATATGGATAATCCGCCCTTAGAAAGGCAGATCAACACCGGGCGGCAGGCCCAACCCTTCGGTCAGTTTGCCCATTTCCTGTTTCTTGCGCTCGCCCGCTTTGCCCTGCGCATCCTTGATCGCCGCAAGGATCAGGTCTTCGACCATTTCCTTTTCATCGGCGGAAAAGATCGACGGGTCGATATCCAGCCCGTTCAATTCGCCATGGGCGGTGCAGGTGGCCTTGACCAGCCCCGCGCCGGATTCGCCGGTGACGGTGATCTTGTGCATTTCCTCTTGCAGGTCGGCGACCTGCCCCTGCATTTCCTTTGCGGCTTTCATCATCTTGGCCATATCGCCAAGCCCGCCCAAACCTTTCAGCATTGTCATCCCTTTCCGGTAAAACTCTTGCCCATTAGATACGGGCGCAACGACAAGGGAACAAGCCCCGCCCCTGCCTTCATTGTTCTTCAAATACCTGAATGCGACTTTAATCCTCTTCGAAGGGGTCCCATTCGTCCTCGACCTCTTGCAGGGCGTCGGCCTGTGCCTCGGCTGCCATATCCTGAGGGGTGCGGATCGCGCCGATTTTGGCGTTTGGAAATGCGCTCAACACGGCCTGCACCAGCGGGTGCGCCGTGGCTGCGGCCCGCAGGGCGTTGGCGGCAAAATCGCGCACCTCGGCGATGGTTTGGGTTTCGGTGCCATTGACAAGGGTCACGGCCCAACGTGCGCCTGTCCAGTTTTGCAATTTCGCGCCCAACCGTTGCGCCAGATCATCAGGGGCGCTGTCAGAGGGGGTAAATTCGATCCGGCCGGGGCGATAGCTGGCCAGCCGCACGCCGTCCTCCAGGTCGACCAGCAGTTTACCATCGCGGTTCAGGCGCACCAGTTCGACCACATGTTCGAACGTCGGATAGGCAGCAAGCTGGTGTTCGGCGTCAGTGGCCAATGCGGCGTTTTGCCCGCCAGCCATGGCCCGGGTGCCAGCGGGGGCATGCAGGGGGCCGTTGTTTTGTGCCGCACCAATGGCATTGGTCTGGCCCGCAGCGCCACTGCCACTGCCACTCCCACTGCCGCTGCCACTCCCACCGCCCGCAGGCGCTCCGCCACCCGCAGGGCCGCCAGCCGGGGGCTGGGGCGCGTTTTGCAGTTTGGCAATCAGTTCTTCGGGCGCGGGCAGGTCGGCGACATGGGTCATGCGGATCACGGCCATTTCGGCGGCCATCATGGCATTGGGGGCATTGCCGACCTCGTCCAGCGATTTCAGCAGCATCTGCCACATGCGCGACAGCACCCGCATCGGCAGGGCCTTGGCCATGTCCTGACCGCGGGCGCGTTCATCGGGGGATACGGTGGGGTCTTCGGCGGCTTCGGGGGTGATTTTCACCACCGATACCCAATGGGCGATTTCCGCCAGATCGCGCAGCACTGCCATCGGGTCGGCCCCGTCGGCATATTGCGCACCCAGTTCCGACAGCGCCCCGCCGGCATCGCCGCGCAGGATCATATCGAACAGGTCCAGCACGCGGCCACGATCGGCCAGCCCCAGCATGGCGCGCACCTGATCGGCGCCGGTTTCACCCGCGCCATGCGATATCGCCTGATCCAGCAGCGATGTGGCATCACGTGCCGATCCTTCGGCGGCGCGGGTGATCAGGGCCAATGCCTCGTCTGTGATCTCGGCCCCCTCGGCCGTGGCGATTTTGCGCAGCAGGGCGATCTGCACTTCGGGTTCGATGCGGCGCAGATCGAACCGCTGACAGCGCGACAGCACCGTCACCGGAACCTTGCGGATTTCGGTGGTGGCAAAGATGAATTTGACGTGGGCGGGGGGTTCCTCCAGCGTTTTCAGCAGCGCGTTGAAGGCCGAGGTGGACAGCATGTGCACCTCGTCAATGATATAGATCTTATAGCGGGCCGAGGCCGCGCGGTAATGCACCGAATCAATGATTTCGCGGATATCGCCGACACCTGTGCGCGATGCGGCGTCCATTTCCATCACGTCGACATGGCGACCTTCCATGATCGCGACGCAGTGTTCGCATTGCCCGCAGGGTTCGGTTGTGGGGCCGCCGGTGCCATCCGCGCCGATGCAGTTCATGCCCTTGGCAATGATCCGCGCCGTGGTGGTTTTGCCCGTGCCACGGATGCCCGTCATGATGAAGGCCTGCGCGATGCGGTCGGCCTTGAACGCGTTGCGCAGGGTGCGCACCATGGCATCCTGCCCGACCAGATCAACAAAGGTTTCCGGCCGGTATTTGCGGGCCAGCACCTGATAGGCGGGTTGGGGTGTGTCGGTCATAAACGGGCCTTTGGCGATGTGGACCAGAACAGGGTAAAGCGGCGGGCGGGCAAGGTCCACCGCTGAACCGATTGTATGTGATCGCGAAACGGTTTGGTTCGGCGGTTTCACGTTAAATTCCATCCGAATGGCAATGTTTTATAGTATCCAGCCCGTCAGGCCGGATGAGGAGCACGTGATGATTGGTATTTTGATGTTGTTGGGTGTGGGTGTGGTTGTGTCGGCATTTGCCTTTGGCAATGACGGTGATGACGCTGCCGGCGACGGGGCATCCGGCGCGGATACCTATGGCGACGGCGACGATGAAATCATCAGCACCGATTACAGGGATGGCGCGGATGCCTATTTCGCCGATCTGGTATCCGAGGGCGAAATCACCCAAGACGATTATGACAGCATTGTCGAACAATCCTATGTCGATGGGGCGTTGAATGTGGAAATGGGCGGTGGCACGGATTCGGTTTTGGGATCAACGGGCGCGGATCAGATCGACATGGGCGCGGGCGATGATTTTGCGGCGGGCGGTCAGGGGGATGACCTGATCAAACTGGGCGAAGGCGATGATGTGTCGGGATTTGCCTATGGTGTGCTGGAAACCGGGGATGATTTCGTCACCTTCCCTGATAATTTCCAGCTCTATGGCGGTGAACGCGAATACGAGGGTGGCGATGATACCATTCTGGGCGGTGCAGGCAGCGATATGATCGCCGACAATTACGGCAGCAACGACATCAACGGCCAGCAGGGCAATGATTTTATTTCAACCGTGGATCAGGACGGGCTGACACCGGATGTGGTGCGCGGCGGGCATGGCGATGATGTGTTGCAGGTGGATCAGGGCGATATGGTTTTTACCTCGATCGGCAATGATCTGGTGACTGTCGATGTGTTTGGCGGTGTCAGCAGCGATTACCAGGTGGTGACGGTGCATGATTTCGACCCCGAAACCGATATGATCGAACTGGAGGGATCAACAGCGTTGTTATTGACGCCCGAACCCGATGGGCCGGACGATGTGGTGGAAAACCCCATCACCGTGGCCGACACCGAGGATGGAAGCGGCGCGGTGATTTCGGTCGGCGGGGTGCCTGTGGTCATGGTATTCGGCGGGCAAGGCATGAGCGTTTCCAGCATCCTGATCAGCACCTGATCGCGGTTACGGCAAGGCCGGAATGCGAAACGCTTGGGTTTGCAACGGGTTTGCGCCATTCTGATCCCGGTAACGTCTGGGGGAATCGCTGATGCGTTTGAAGGGTGTGCGGGGCAGCCGCAATGTTGAAGATCGCCGCCGTTCGCGGGGTAAGGCCGGTGCCGGCATTGGTGGTGTGGGTCTGTTGCTGGTTCTGGCTGTCGGGTATTTCGCAGGGATTGATGTTACGCCCCTGCTGGACGGCGCGGGCGGGCAGCAAACCACCAGCCGCGCACCGACAGCGGCCGAAGAACGCGCCGCCGCGTTTTCATCGCAGGTTCTGACCACCACCGAAGGCGTCTGGACGGGGGTGTTTCGCGACCAGTTGGGGGCGACATATACGCCGCCCGTGCTGGTGTTGTATTCCGGTGTGACGCAATCGCCCTGTGGCGGGGCCAGTGGCGCAACGGGGCCATTTTACTGCCCTGCGGATCGCAAGGCCTATCTGGACACCGATTTTTTCGCCACTATGGCGCAACAACTGGGTGCGGGCGGGGATTTTGCCGCCGCCTATGTGATTGCCCACGAGGTGGCGCATCATGTGCAAAACGAGGTCGGCATTCTGGGCAAGGTCGATGCGGCGCGGCGACAATCCAGTCAGGCGCAGGCCAATGCCCTGACCGTGCGGCTGGAATTACAGGCGGATTGTCTGGCCGGAATCTGGGCGCAGCAGGTGGGCGGATTGCTGGACCCCGGTGATATGGAGGAGGCCCTGAACGCGGCCCGCCAGATCGGCGATGACACATTGCAACGCCGTGCAGGGCGGGTGCCGCAGCCGCATACCTTTACGCATGGCACCTCGGCGCAGCGGTCCAGCTGGTTCCAGCGCGGGTTTGACAGCGGGCAGATGCGCGATTGCGACACGTTTTCCGCCGGATCACTATAGGGCCGCACCATGGGGGAGTTTGTGATTCACGCCCTGTCTGTTGGTGACGGCATCGTGGCGATTGCGCCGATGCCCGGTTCCTCGGGGGATTATGCCGCCGATCTGGAACATATGGGTGAATGGGCACCTGCGTTTGTGATTTCCATGACCACGCGGTTGGAAATGGTTGCCGACGGCGTCGAAGGGTTGGGCGCAGAGATGCAGAAACGCGGGGCGCGTTGGATACATCTGCCCGTGGGTGATTTTGGCGTGCCCGGGGGCGAGGTGGCCCGCGCATGGCCCGAGGTATCCGAACGCACCCGCGCCGCGCTGCGTGGTGGCGGGCGGGTTTTGATCCATTGCAAGGGCGGTTGCGGGCGGTCGGGCATGGTGGCGCTGCGCCTGATGGTGGAATCGGGGGAAAAGCCCGAGGCCGCTTTGCAGCGTCTGCGCGCAGTGCGCCCCTGCGCAGTGGAAACCGAGGCGCAGTATTTATGGGCCGCCCGCAAGCGTAAGTGATTGGGCGCAAGTGATCTGGCGGAGTGCGCTGGCGGGCAGGCTGGGTTTTTTTGGGGGTTTTATTTGGCGTTGCCACGTAGGCAGGGGCTTTGCCCCTTTTGCGCAGCAGGCTGCGCAATTCACCCCAGAGTATTGGTGCCAAGAAAAAGTTAGCGTTTGGGGCCGGATTTCTGGCGTTTGGCCATTTTGATCTGGCGTGCGAATGCTTTGCCGCGGGTGCGGGTTTCGGCGATGGTTTCGGTGTTATGGGCGTCTTCGGATTTTAGTTTCTGCCAGCGTTCAAATCGGGCGGCGTCCAGATCGCCCGCATCAATCGCGCCCTGAATGGCGCAGCCGGGTTCGCCCTGATGGGCGCAGTCGCGGAATTTACATTGCGTGGCCAGTTCTGTCAGGTCGTCAAACAGCAAATCAATGCCTTCGCCCACGTCATGCAGGCCGATTTCGCGCATGCCGGGGGTGTCGATCAGCCAGCCGCCCTGATGCATCCGGTGCAGGGAGCGGGCGGTGGTGGTATGGCGGCCTTTGGCGTCTTCGTCGCGGACCGCGCCCACCGCCAGTTTCTGGCCGGTCAGCGCATTGGCCAATGTGGATTTTCCCACCCCGGAGGATCCAAGCAGCGCCACGGTTTGGCCGGTGCCGCAGTATTGTGCCAGCTGCGCAGTGTCATCGGGTGATTTGGCATTCAGCGCGATCACATCGGCGCGGTCGGAAATGGTGCGGGCGCGGGTGGCATAGGTTTCGGCGCTGCCGGATTCGGGTTTGTCGGCCTTGGTGATCAGGATCACCGGTTTTGCGCCTGCTTCCAGTGCCAGTGCGACATAGCGTTCCAGCCGCGGCAGGTTGAAATCGGCATTGCAGGACGTGGTGATGAACAGCGCATCGACATTGGCGGCGATCAGTTGTGACTGCCCCCTGTGTGACACTGATTTGCGGTGCATTCCGGCGCGGCGGTCCAATGCGCGGGCGACGCGGCCCACATCCAGATCGGCCAGCACCCAATCGCCCACGGCCAGATGGGTGGTCAGGATGTCACCGGGCAGGGCCAGTTCCGTTGCGCCAACCGTGCCAAGGGCCACCACGCGGTTGCGCCTTACTTCGGACAGGCGCATCGGGGTCAGGTTTGTGTCGTCTTCGCGCAGTTGACCGGCAAAGAAATCATCCCAGCCAAGATCGGCCAGATCGGGCGGGGGGGCGCCGGTCATTTGTGGCTGTGCCGCATTGCGGGGTTCATCACGCGTTGTGGCGCGGGGGTGACAAGCGTTTCATCTGCGTCCTCCGGCCTTGTTGCGGATGAGGGATAGGGTGAGAGGCTGGACAACGACCCAAGCGGGGCTCGTTACGGCTGCTTCCTTCCGGATCTGACCGGGTTGGCGAGGTGCCTGCCCGCGCCAACCTCTCGGGGGGAGATATAGGGCGCGCGGGGTGGATTCGCAAGCTGTTGTGTTTTGTTGCGGTCGGGTGTGGCGGTTGGCCCCGGTCACAGGTGCAGGCGCAGGCGGGTGTATCCGGTTGCGCCGGGGCCTGCGGGTTCGATCCGTGCGCCATCCAGTTCGTGCAAAAAGGACAATGCACGCGGGTTGGTATCGAGCAGGACAGAGGTGCCGCGCATGGGGGCGAATCGCCAGACATCACAGGTGGGCAGGTTTACAACCTCCTGCGCCGCCACGTATTTGCGCAACACTTCGAAGCTGCTTTCGGGGACGGACATCACCACGCTGTCGCCACTGGCCCCGGCAAAGGAACCGCCGCCGCCCGCACGATAGCTGTTGGTGGCCACCAGAAACAGTTGATCATCGCGCAGCGGTTTGCCCGCATAGGTCAGGTTTGTGATACGGTGGGCATCGGGGTTTGCGATATCGCCAGAATGATCGAAACGGGCGGGCTGGCCAAGGTCGATCTGGTATTGCAACCCCATGATCACGTCGAAATTATAGCTGGCAAAGCTGCGGTCGCGCAGGCATTGGTCGGCCATTCCGGCGGTGATTTGTAAAAACTGCCCCGCCGCGCGTTCCAGCCAGTCGCGCAGATTGGCGCCGGTCACCTGCACCACGCGCAAATCATTGGGAAACTGGTATAGATCCGCAAGGTTGCGGATGGTCAGCGGCCCCTTCGGGATGTCGGTGTAATGTTCCGGCCCCGAATGACCGCCGGTTTTGAAAGGTGCCGCCGCAGACAGCAGGGGCAGGCGTGACAGCGGCCCGTCCTCGAGCAGTTCGGCGACG
Organism: Paracoccaceae bacterium; assembly: GCA_050633465.1. Classification (GTDB taxonomy): domain Bacteria; phylum Pseudomonadota; class Alphaproteobacteria; order Rhodobacterales; family Rhodobacteraceae; genus UBA3069. The sequence continues at coordinate 103,328 of JBOEGO010000004.1, forward strand.
CGCCATCGCTGTGCCTCGGCCACGGTCTGAACCGAGCGTTCGTTGCCCAGAAGCGCGAAATAGGAGTGCAGCGGATGTGCGGTTTCGCCAACGGGTTGGCGGATATAGTTCAATGCGGCCTGATGTGCGGGGCTTGCGATGCGGTGCAGGTCGGGGTCTTCTTGCACCAGAGGAACCGGCTGGCTGTTGGTATCGCGCCGATAGGTCGCGCGGTGTTGTGCGTGATGGGGGCCAACCGACCAGCGCCCCGCAGCGTCGCGGGTCAGGTCAAGGTCAAGAATGCCCAGATGCGCACCCCAGAAACCCGACATCAGCGCGGGTTTGCCATGCAGGGTTCCGGCATTCGGATCAACGCCCGCCAGACCCTGAAAATCGTCAGACGTGCCGGGGAACAGCGCGTGTTGATGCCCGCATAGCACCACATCTATGCCGTCAATCGCGGCCAGATCCAGCCCCGCATTTTCGGCCATGCCAGCGGTTTTGCGGCCATGGATGCCCGAATGGTTCAGCGCGATAACAATATCCGCCCCTGCGGCGCGCAGCGCAGGCAGATGTGCGCGGGCGGATTCAACCATGTCGCGGGTGCAGGCACGGCCACGCAGGTGTCGACGATCCCACAGGGCCACCTGGGGTGGGGTGACGCCCAAGATGCCGATGCGCAATTTCTGCGGCTGCGGGCCATCCGGCCCATGCAGTATGATGTCGCGTTCCAGCATGGTCCATGGCGGCAGCATGGTATGGTCCTGCGCCGGGTCCTCGGCCTTTTTCAGGATCACATTGCTGCAAACAAACGGGAATTCGGCCTGATCCAGCACATCGCGCAGATATTCCAGCCCGAAATTGAATTCGTGATTGCCCAGCGTGGCAACATCATATGACAGGGCGTTCATCGCGGCCATCATCGGATGTGGGCGTGTGGGGCTGCCCTGGGCGTGTTGCTGGGCCAGAAAATCGCCCATCGGGTTGCCCTGCAAAAAATCGCCACCCTCCAGCAGCAGGCAGGTGGCACCTGACGCCTGCGCCTCTGCCCGTGCTGTGCGTATCAGGGTCGCGGTGCGTGTCAGGCCCATTGTATCGGCGGGGCGATCTGCGAAATAGTCATAGGGCAGGATCGCCATATGGTTGTCGGTGGTGTGCAGCAGCCGCAGTTTTGCAGTTTGCATGCCAGATTGCGAAACTGTTCCTTTCAAAGGCAATTCCAAGGTTTCCGGCTTTTGGCTCACTGTTTGAATACTCGCTTAGGTGGTTTTTGGCTGATCTGTCTCACTGGTAATACGCGCCTTGAGGAATTGGAAACCTCGGATCTGGCGGATATCCGAGAATTTTTCCCGCTGTGGCATTTTATGCATGGGTCAACTACATCTTAAAGTTGATGGTTGAAAAGGGGGAAATTCCCTTCTGTCGCGTCAACCCGACTTCGCTTATTCAGGAACGAAAGACATGAGGGAGGAGCGGCAATGAAAATCGCGGAAACGGTGACATTCGGCGGATCGGGGTTGGATCGGGCGGCGCAATTGCGCGGGGATGACGCGGCATTGGCGTCTGTCGCGGCGGAGCAGGGCAGCGTGGCCATGTTGATCTGGCGGGGCAAACCATTGGTCGCGCATGGGTCGGACGGGCCACGGCTGGCGCGTTTGGCGATGGACCACCCGGTGCTGGCCGAAACCGGCGATCGTGTGTTTCTGGGGCAGGACGATGATGGTTTGCTGTGGATGTATGACCTGTCGGATTGGGCCCCCGAAGGCGTGGACGAGGGCGCGATGAATTCCTTTATGGATCACAGCGAACAACGCCATCCGGCATTGCCTGATCACATGGGATTTGCCGAATTGCGCGGGGTCATGACGGGGCTGGACGCGCGCGATGCAGAACTGGCGGCCAGTGCGCGTGCGGTGCTGAACTGGCACCGCTCGCATCTGTTCTGTTCCAGCTGCGGGCAGCGGTCGCAAATGGCCATGTCGGGCTGGCAACGCAATTGTGCCGCCTGCGGGGCGCAGCATTTTCCGCGCACCGATCCGGTGGTGATCATGTGCATCACCCATGGCAATTCCGTGCTGATGGGGCGGTCGCCCGGCTGGCCGCGCGGCATGTATTCGCTGTTGGCCGGTTTCGTGGAACCCGGCGAAACGATTGAGGCCGCAGTGCGCCGCGAAGTGTTCGAAGAGGCGGGGATCACGGTCGGGCAGGTCACCTATCTGGCATCGCAGCCCTGGGCCTTTCCCAATTCATTGATGTTTGGCTGTTGGGGCGTGGCGACCAGCCGTGACATCACCATCGACCCCAAAGAAATCGAAGATGCGATCTGGGTCACGCGCGAAGACATGCTGGCGGCATTTGCCGGTCAGCATCCGTTTATCCTGCCTGCACGAAAAGGCGCAATTGCACATTTTATCCTGCGCAACTGGCTTGCGGACCGGCTCGATTGATAGGACACTGCGCGGGATTGTTCGGGGCCGCGCCTTTGGACCAAAACGACCCAAAAAAACTGTAAACTGAACGAGGCACTATGAAATTCGACACCAGAGAAGACATCGAAATGCCGATCGAGGCCTTGTTTGCGCGGATTTCCGATTTCGAGGGCTATGAACGCGCCGCAATGCGCCGTGGCGCCGAAGTGGTGCGGGTGGATGATCTGGCACAGCCCGGCGAAGGGATGCGGTGGAAAGCAGCGTTTGATATGCGTGGCAAACGCCGCGACATCGAAGTCGTGCTAAGCGAATTCGATGCCCCCAACAATATGGTGTTCGATGCCGAAAGCCAGGGGCTGGATGTGCGGATGCTGGTCGATCTGGTGGCCCTGTCACGGGCGCGCACCCGCCTGAGTATCGCGGTGGAACTGGCCCCGAAAACCCTGTCGGCGCGATTGCTGGTGCAGTCGCTGAAACTGGCGCGGGGCAATATTTCAAAACGGTTCAAGCTGCGCGTGGCAGATTTCGCCAAAGAGGCCGAAGACCGCCACCGCCGCAGCGCCTGAAGCAGGTATTTAGAGAACAATGAAAGCCGGGGGCGGGGCTTCATTGTTCCAAAAATACCTGAATCCACCTTATCAGGCGGGTGGCTCTGCCTTGGGATAGACACCCAGAATATCAAAATTGGTGGTGAAATAATCCAGTTCGTCCAGCGCAAGTTGCACGTTGGCGTCATCGGGGTGGCCTTCGATGTCGGCATAAAACTGCGTCGCGGTGAAGGAGCCGCCGACCATATAGCTTTCGAGTTTGGTCATGTTCACGCCATTGGTGGCAAACCCGCCCATGGCCTTGTATAGGGCGGCGGGGATGTTGCGGACCTGAAACACAAAGGTGGTTTTTATGGTCGCATCGCCACGCCGTGAGTGGTTGGCGTCACGGCTCATCACCAGAAAACGGGTGGTGTTATTGCCCTGATCCTCGATATGGCGGGCCAGCACATCCAGCCCGTAAATTTCCCCCGCCAGTTCCGATGCCAGCGCGGCCATTTCCGGTTTGCCCTGTTCGGCCACGACCTTGGCTGATCCGGCGGTATCGGCACCTGTCACGCGGTGGATGCCGTGTTGCGACAGGAATTCCTTGCACTGGCCCAGCAGCACGGTGTGGCTCATGGCGGACTGGATTTTATCCAGCGGGGTGCCGGGCAGGGCCAGCAGGTTGATATGCACCCGCACGTATTCTTCGTCGATGATATGCAGGCCCGAACCGGGCAGCAGCGAATGAATATCGGCCACGCGGCCATAGGTGGAATTTTCGACCGGCAGCATCGCCAGATCGGCATCACCGTTGCGCACGGCGTCAATGGCATCGTCAAAGGTGCGGCAGGGCAGGGCCTCCATTTCCGGTCTGGCCTGACGGCAGGCCTGATGTGAATAGGCGCCGGGTTCCCCCTGAAAAGCGATGCGATTGGTCATTTCGGTCAAATTCCTGTCATATTACGCCAAGATGGGCGTTTGGTCGCGGAAACTACACCTTGCGCAAAGATAGGGGAAGCGGATAGATACCGGATCAACAGCGACCTAAACAGACGGGCGAGATATGTTTGACACAATGACAATCACCAAGGCCGGTGGCGCGCTTTGCGGCTCGCTTCTGGTTTTTCTTTTGGGCAACTGGGCGGCTGAGGAGCTGTATCACGTTGGCGGCGGCGGCCACGGCGAAGGCGCCGATCAGGCCTATGTGATCGACACGGGTGACACCGGCGGCGAAACAGAAGAAGCGGTGGAAGTGGATGTTGCCGCGCTGGTCGCATCGGGTGATGCGGCTGCGGGTGCCAAAGTGTTCAAAAAATGCGCGGGCTGCCACAAGGCAGAGGATGGCGCGAACGCGACCGGCCCGTTCCTTTATGGTGTTGTCGGGCGTCCGGTTGATGGCGCGGCCGGGTTTGATAAATACTCGGGTGCCTTGGAAGAGGCGGCCGATGTCTGGACCGCTGAAAACCTGTTCGCATTTCTGGAAAGCCCCAAAGGGTTCGCGCCCGGCACCAGCATGTCGTTCCGTGGTTTGCCCAAACCCGTGGATCGCGCAAACCTGATTGCGTATCTGGACAGTCTTGATAACTGATCCGTTTCGCGGATGCATGAATTTGAAACCGCTGCCCTTTTTCAAGGGTGGCGGTTTTTCGCATTTGGGCGGCGCGGCGGGGGAATCACGATTGGATCACGGATATTCGTCTTGAATGTCGCCCCCCCGCAGCTTTAGCGTGAACCCTAGAAAAAACGTGGCCCGCACTGCGCCGCATCACAGGATTTTCCCGACAGGAGGACCGCCCAGATGGTCAGACCCCAGCCCGTGACCCGATCCGCAACCGCGCCGCGAAATCAGGCGCGCCTGGCCGGGACGGCCATGGTTTGGCTGTTCGGGCTGATGATCGCGTTGTTTTTATGGGCCGCCCCGCTGCGGGCCGATGAAAACGTGATCCGCAGCCACGGGTTATCGGCCTTTGGCGATTTGAAATACGATGCGGGGTTCAGCCATTTTGATTATGTGAACGCGGATGCGCCCAAGGGCGGCACCTTTACCACATGGGCATTCGGCACCTTTGACAGCCTGTCGCCCTATATTCTAAAGGGCAACGCGGCATCGGGCGCATCGGTGTTTTTCGACACCTTGATGACCGGCAATCTGGATGAACCGGACGCCATGTACGGGCTGCTGGCTGATTGGGTGGAATATCCCGAAAACCGCGAATGGGTGGTTTTTCACCTACGGCCCGAGGCGAAATTTGCCGATGGCACGCAGGTCACCGCGCAGGACGTGGTGTTTTCCTACGAGGTGCTGCGCGACAAGGGCCAGCCGGTGTTCAAGGTCCTGCTCAAGGATTTCATCGCGGTCGAGGCATTGGACGCGTCCCGCGTAAAGTTTTCGTTTGATCCCTCGGCTCCGTTGCGTGATTTGCCGATGACGGCGGGCGGTTTGCCCGTGTTTTCAAAGGCCTATTACGACACCCGCGATTTCGCGGAATCCACATTGGAACCGCCGCTGGGGTCCGGCCCCTATGAGTTGGGCGAGGTAAAACCGGGGTCGTATGTCACCTATAAGCGGCGCGATGATTACTGGGCCAGGGATTTGAACGTGAATGTGGGGCAGAACAATTTTGACCTGCTCAAGTTCGAATATTTCGCCGATTACACCACCGCATTCGAGGCCTTCAAAGGTGGCGCATATGCCTACCGCGAGGAGTTCCTGTCGTTGCTATGGGCCACGGCTTATGATTTTCCGGCGATCGAAAAAGGCTGGATCAAGGTTGAAACCCTGCCTGATGGCCGCGCCGCTGGCACGCAGGGGTGGTTTTTCAACCTGCGCCGCCCGATATTGCAGGATCCGCGTGTGCGTCAGGCAATCTCGCTGGCGTTCAATTTCGAGTGGTCGAACGAGAGCCTGTTTTACGGGCTGTATACCCGCACCGACAGTTTCTGGGAAAATTCCGAATTGCAGGCCTCGGGCATGGCATCCAAGGCCGAGCTGGCCCTGCTGGAACCGCTGCGCGAGCATTTGCCAGATACGGTGTTTGATGCACCCGCATTCGTGCCTGCGGTGTCGAAACCGGATAATGTCGCGGACCGCCGCGTGCTGCGTCAGGCCGGTAAACTGCTGGAGGATGCAGGGTGGACCGTTGGCCCCGATGGTGTGCGCGTCAACGATAAGGGCGAAACCCTGACCATCGAGTTTCTGAATGACAGCGCCAGTTTTGAACGTATCGTCGCCCCCTATGTGGAAAACCTGAAACGGTTGGGCGTGGATGTGAATTACAACCGCGTTGACGGCGCACAGGCGCAAGAGCGTGAGAAAAAGTTCGATTTCGATATCACCACGCGGCGCTACTCCATGTCGGAAACACCGGGGATCGAGTTGCGCGGGATGCTGGGCAGCGAAGCGGCCAGTGCCCAGGGGTCGGCCAATATCATGGGGGTTGCCAATCCGGCGGTCGACAGCCTGATCCGCACCATTGAAGGCGCGAAAACCCGCGAGGAACTGGACATTGCGGTCAAGGCATTGGACCGCGTGTTGCGCGCCATGCACATCTGGGTGCCGCAATGGTATAAACCCGCGCATAACATCGCCTATTTCGATATGTATGACCGTCCCTATACCGACAATCCGCCCAAAACCTCGCTTGGGGAGATGTCGATCTGGTGGCACAACCCGGATAAGGAAGCGGCCTTGCGTGCCGCAGGCGCGATCCGGTAAAGCAGGGTCATGGGCGCATATATTCTAAGACGGTTATTGCTGATCATTCCCACGCTGGTGGGGATGATGGTGATCAATTTCACGCTGACGCAATTCGTGCCGGGCGGCCCGATTGAACAGATCATCGCGCAGGTGCAGGGGCAGGGTGACGTGTTCGAAGGCATCGCAGGCGGCGGTGACGCGGGCGCATCCACCGCAGGCAGCGACGGCGGATATTCCGGCGCACGCGGCTTGCCGCCCGAATTCATCGCGTCACTGGAAAAGGAATTCGGGTTCGACAAACCGCCGCTGCAACGGTTCGGCATCATGATGTGGAACTATATGCGGCTGGATTTCGGCGAAAGCTATTTCCGATCTATCGGGGTGATTGATCTGATCAAGGAAAAGATGCCGGTGTCGATCACGCTTGGCCTGTGGTCCACGCTGATCGCCTATATCATTTCGATCCCGCTGGGGATTTCCAAGGCGGTGCGTGATGGCACCACCTTTGATACCTGGACCAGCGCGGTGATCATCGTGGCCTATGCCATCCCCGGATTTCTGTTCGCGATCCTGTTGTTGGTGCTGTTCGCGGGCGGGTCATACTGGCAGATATTCCCGTTGCGCGGGCTGGTGTCCGACAATTGGGACAGCCTGTCATGGGGCGGCAAAATCGCCGATTATTTCTGGCATATCACGCTGCCGGTTGTGGCCTCGACCATATCGGCCTTTGCCACGTTGACCCTGCTGACCAAAAACAGTTTTCTGGACGAGATCAAGAAACACTATGTGATGACGGCGCGGGCCAAGGGGTTGAACGAACGACAGGTGCTATACGGGCATGTGTTTCGCAACGCGATGCTGATCGTGATTGCGGGGTTTCCTGCGGTGTTCATCGGGGTATTTTTCGGCGGATCACTGATCATCGAAACGATATTTTCGCTGGACGGGCTGGGGCGGCTGGGGTTTGAAGCCGCGGTTGCGCGGGATTATCCGGTGGTGTTTGGCACCTTGTTCATATTCGGGCTGATCGGGCTGGTGGTCGGCATATTGTCGGACCTGATGTATGTGCTGGTCGACCCGCGCATTGATTTCGAAAAGCGCGAGGGCTGAGCCATGGCATTATCCCCGCTGAACCAGCGCCGCTGGAACAATTTTCGCCGCAATACCCGTGCGTTATGGTCGCTGCGCATCTTTCTGGTGCTGTTCGTGCTGTCGCTATGTGCCGAATTCATCGCCAATGACAAACCGATTTTGGTGCAGTATCGCGGCGAATATTTCACCCCGATTTTCAATTTCTATCCCGAAACCGCATTTGGCGGCGATTTCCAGACCGAAGCCGCCTATCGCGACCCCGAGGTGCAGTGCCTGATCCGCGCAGGCGGGGCCGAGGATTGTTTCGACGATCCCGAAGGGGTGTTGGAGCAGATCGCCACAGGCAGCTATGCGGGGGCGGATTTTGCCAAGGGCTGGTCGGTTTGGCCGCCCATTCCCTACAGCTATCGCACCACGGTCGACCGCCCCGGCGCGGCGCCGCTGCCGCCCAATGCGCAAAACTGGCTGGGCACGGATGACACCAAACGCGACGTGCTGGCGCGGGTGATTTACGGGTTTCGCCTGTCGATCCTGTTCACCCTGATCGTAACCACATTGGCCAGTATTGTGGGCATCATCGCGGGCGCGGTTCAGGGCTATTTCGGCGGCTGGATCGACCTTATTTTTCAACGAATTATCGAAATCTGGGGCGCGACCCCCTCGCTCTATGTGATCATCATCCTGTTTGCGATACTGGGGCGCAGTTTCTGGCTTTTGGTGTTCATCATGGTGCTGTTTTCATGGACAGCGCTGGTGGGCGTGGTGCGGGCCGAATTCCTGCGCGCCCGCAATCTGGAATATGTGCGCGCGGCCAAGGCGCTTGGCGTGGGCAATATGACCATCATGTTCCGCCACATGCTGCCCAATGCCATGGTGGCGACCATCACCATGCTGCCGTTCATCGTGACGGGCACGATTTCCACGCTGGCGGGGCTGGATTTTCTGGGCTTTGGCCTGCCGTCGTCGTCGCCATCCCTGGGCGAACTGACATTGCAGGCGAAACAGAACCTGCAAGCGCCTTGGCTGGCCTTTACCGCCTTCACCGTGTTCGCGGTGATGCTGTCGCTATTGGTGTTCATATTCGAGGGTGTGCGCGATGCGTTTGACCCCAGAAAGACGTTTCAATGAGCCTTTTGGAGGTGAAAAACCTGACCGTCGGCTTTCGTCAGGATGGCAAGCTAAGCCAGGCGGTCAAGGGCGTGTCATTCGCGCTGAACCGTGGGGAAACCGTGGCACTGGTGGGGGAATCCGGGTCGGGTAAATCGGTCACGGCGCTGTCCACCGTGTCGCTGTTGGGCGGTTCGGCCGAGGTGGCGGGATCGGTCACCTATGACGGTCAGGAAATGATCGGCGCGCCGGACCGCCTGTTGCGCAAGGTGCGCGGCAACGATATTTCGTTTATCTTTCAAGAGCCTATGACATCTCTTAACCCGCTGCACACGATTGAAAAGCAGATGGGAGAAAGCATTGCCCTGCATCAGGGGCTGGACGGCGCGGCGGCGCGGGCGCGCATTCTGGAATTGCTGGTCAAGGTCGGCATCCGCGATCCCGAAACCCGCCTGAACGCCTATCCGCACCAGTTGTCGGGCGGGCAGCGCCAGCGGGTGATGATCGCCATGGCATTGGCCAATAAACCCGATGTGTTGATCGCGGATGAACCCACGACCGCGTTGGATGTGACCATTCAGGCGCAAATTCTGGATCTGCTGGCCGAATTGAAACGGTCTGAAAACATGGGGTTGTTGTTCATCACCCATGATCTGGGCATCGTCAAACGCATCGCTGACAGGGTGTGCGTGATGAAGGGCGGCGAGATCGTGGAAACCGGCCCCACAGCCGAGATTTTCGACAACCCGCAACACCCCTATACCCAAACCCTGCTGGCGGCGCGTGCGCGCGGTGTGCCCGCCCCCGTGCCCGAAGGCGCAAGGCAGTTGATCAGCACCGATTCCCTGCGCGTCTGGTTTCCCATTCAAAAGGGGCTGATGAAACGCACCGTGGGCCATGTGAAGGCGGTCAATGATGCGTCGATCACGGTGCGGGCGGGTGAAACGCTTGGCATTGTTGGTGAATCCGGCTCGGGGAAAACCACGCTGGCTCTGGCTATCATGCGCCTGATCGCATCCACGGGCGGGATCAATTTCAACGGCGCGGATGTGCGCAAATGGTCGACCAAGGAGTTGCGCAGCCACCGCAGCGAGATGCAGATTGTGTTTCAGGACCCGTTCGGGTCGCTATCGCCGCGCATGACCTGCGAACAGATCATCGCCGAAGGTCTGGGCGTGCATGGCACCGAAAAGGGGCGCAATACCCGTGATATGGTGGCCGAGGTGATGCAGGAAACCGGGCTGGATCCCGCCACCATGCACCGCTATCCGCATGAATTTTCCGGCGGTCAGCGCCAGCGTATCGCCATTGCCCGCGCCATGATCCTGCGCCCGCGCATGGTGGTGCTGGACGAACCGACCAGCGCCCTGGATATGACGGTGCAGGTGCAAATCGTCGACCTGCTGCGCAATTTGCAACAAAAATACGGGCTGGCCTATCTGTTCATCAGCCACGATTTGAACGTGGTGCGCGCCATGAGCCACAAAATGATTGTGATGAAACAGGGCGATATCGTCGAAGCAGGCGATGCAAGCGCGTTGTTCAACGCACCCCGAACCGAATATGCACGCCAGTTGCTGGCCGCAACCATGGATACAGCAGTCGGCACGCCGCCCGCTGTAACCCCCTGAAAACAGGTCAGATTGCCGAACTGTGCCCTGCTTTGCTTAGGTCATAGGCATCAAAATTGCGGGCGATGATGCGGGTCAGGGGGCGCGCAGGTTCAGGGATATACAGCCCGTCATCCGTGACCGATAGCAGCCCGTCAAAGGCGCGGTTGGCATCGTCGAACATGGCGCGCAATTGCTGCGGCTGGATCGGGTAAGCGCCGCAGATTTCAGCCGTATCGACGTAGAAATCGCACATCAATGCCTCGATTATACGCGAACGCATCTTGTCCTCGTCGCTGAACACATGGCCGCGTGATGTGGAAAAACGCCCCTCGCGGATGGCCTTGGTATGGGCGCCGGTGGCGGGAGCGTTTTGTGCGAACCCCTGCGGGAAACGCGAAATTGACGATGCGCCCATACCGATCAGAACATCGGATGTGTCATCGGTATAGCCCTGAAAATTGCGGCGCAGGCGGCCAGCGCGCTGTGCTACCTCTAGTCCGTCACCTTTGGCGGCAAAGTGGTCGATGCCGATTTCGGCGTAATTGTCCCACAGGAACAATTTGCGCGCGGTTTCAAACAGGGTCAGCCGTTCCTGTGGCGAGGGCAGCGCATCAGAGGGAATCAACTGCTGACGTTTGGCCATCCACGGCACATGGGCGTAACCGTATAGGGCCACGCGGTCCGGCGACAGGGCCAGCAATTTCTGCACCGATTCGGTGATCCGTTCGGGCGACTGATGCGGCAGGCCGAACAGGATATCGGCGTTCAGCGATTTGATGCCACGGGCGCGGATCATATCAATCGCATCGCGGGTGACATCATACGACTGGATGCGGCCAATGGTTTTCTGGATCTCGTCGTCGAAATCCTGCACGCCGATGGATGCGCGGTTCATGCCCGCCGCGGCCAGCACATCCAGCCGTGCCTCGTCTATTTCATTGGGGTCGATTTCGACGGAAAATTCGTAATCGGGGCTGAATGGCACGGCATCGTTGATTGCGCCCATCAGGTCGGACATCATGGATGGTGTCAGCAATGTGGGCGTGCCGCCGCCCCAATGCAGGCGCGACAGGCTGACCCCTTCGGGCAGGACAGCGGCCAGCATTGCCAATTCGGTTTTCAGCGTTTCCAGATAGGCGGCCACCGGGCTGTCGCTTTGCGTGCCCTGTGTGCGGCAGGCACAGAACCAGCACAGCCTGCGGCAGAACGGCACATGAACATAGAGCGATATCCGCCCACCCGCCGGGATTGCACGAATCCAACTGGTGAAATGCGTATCTTTTACCGCATTACTGAAATGCGGCGCGGTCGGGTAGCTGGTGTAGCGCGGCACTTTCGCGTCGAACAGGCCCAGCTTTGCAAGTTGCGTTTCTGCTGTCATGTGCATACAATTATAGGGAGTTGGGGCCGAGGTATTTGACCCAGATCAAGCGCGAACGGACTTATGCTGAACGATAATGCCTTTTCTCTGTCGCATGAATGCGACGATTGCCCGATCCGCCACCGTGCGGTCTGCGCCCGTTGTGAAACGGATGAATTGGAACTGTTAGAAGATATTAAATACTATCGCAGTTTCGAAGCAGGGCAGACGGTGATCTGGTCCGGCGACAAGATGGATTTTGTCGGGTCAGTGGTTTCGGGCATCGCGACCCTGACCCAAACCATGGAGGACGGGCGCACACAGATGGTGGGCCTGTTGCTGCCATCGGATTTTGTGGGCCGTCCGGGGCGCGAAGGTGCCGCCTATGACGTGGTGGCAACCACCGATCTGGTGATGTGCTGTTTTCGCAAGAAACCGTTCGAGCAGATGATGGAGCGCACGCCCCATATCGCACAGCGCCTGCTGGAAATGACGCTGGATGAACTGGACGCGGCCCGCGAATGGATGCTGGTTCTGGGGCGCAAAACCGCACGCGAGAAAATCGCATCGTTGCTGTCGATCATTGCGCGGCGCGATGCGACGCTGAACCTGCGTTCGCCCAAGGGTCAGCTGGTGTTCGATCTGCCCCTGACCCGCGAGGCCATGGCCGATTATCTGGGCCTGACGCTGGAAACGGTCAGCCGCCAGATTTCGGCATTGAAACGTGACGGCGTGATTGTGCTAGAGGGCAAGCGCCATGTGACCGTCCCCGACATTCGCCGCCTGATGGAAGAGGCGGGTGATGATGGCGACGGCGGCATGCTGGCCTGATACGATTGCACTTCTGTTCGGGAACGGAATGAAAAACGCGCATCCGGTGATGCGCGTTTTGTGTTTTCGGGTGTTTGGCGCGGATCAATGCGCCATGAATACCGGCACATCTGCCTTTTCCAGCATATGGCGGGTGGCACCGCCCAGAATGGCCTCGCGGAACCGCGAATGGCCATAGGCCCCCATCACGATCAATTCCACATTGGCATCATCGGCATGGCGCAACAGCACGTCCGACACGCGGGGCAGGGTTTTTGCCAGCACCTCGATTTCGGTGCGCACGCCGTGGCGGGCCAGGTATTGCGACAACAACCCGCCGGGATCCGAGCGGTTCGGCCCATGGGCGGGCGGGTTGATGATGACCACATGGACCTCGTCTGCGGCCTGTAGAAACGGCATGGCGGCGCGCACGGCCGACATGGCCTCGGGGCTTTCGTTCCATGCGATTGACACCACCTTGGGCGCGGTGATCGGTGCGGCATTGTCGGGCAACAGCAAAACGGGGCTGTGACCTTCGAACAGAGCGGCCTCTAGCACGGGTTCCAGTTCGGCACCGCGACCCTTGCCATAGGGTTGCGGCATGATGGTCAGATCGGCGAAACGTGCGCGGGCGGCGATATGGCGGCCGATATCGGCCAGTTGTGCCACACCCACCTCTGCACCCCAGCGGATGTCAGACCGGCCAAGCCGTTCTTTTGCATATGTTTCTACCTCTGCGCCCTCTTCCTGAGCGCGGGTGATGGTTTCTTGCAGGACCATGGCATTGGCGCCCGCATAGTAATATCCGGTTTGCGTGCGATCGACGCCAAGGCACAGCACGTCAAAATGGGCATCCCCGCTGCGGGCCAGTTCGATGCCCTGTTCCAGCACCAGATCACCATGTTTTACGTCCGTCATGACCGTGAATAATGATTTATAGGCCATCGTTTCCTCCGTTTGTCGGCCATGATGGCCAGTATCCTGAGGGTGAGGCTAGCCGCCGCATTTCAACCCGTCATTGATACGGGTCAAATAGACCTTGGCGCGCCTTTGATGCAGATCAATGCAAGGCGACCGAGGCCACAGCATTAAGGCAAGAAGTCAAGAACGGGCCGTGCGGGGTGACGAATCGCGCGGAAAAAGACGAAGGGACGCAAAATGTCGAATTATATCAAGCTGATCGTGCTTGGGCTGGTGGCGCTATTGGCGTTGATCGCAGCCGGAAATGCGCGCGATCTGGCCTATCAGGTGAACGCGCTGACTGTCGCGGCTGCCGCGGTGGTCTATTTTCTGTATACGCTGCGGCGCACTGGTGACCCCATCGTGCCTGCTGATCAAACGCAATACATGGACGGTGTTGTGCGTGCGGGCGTGGTGGCGACGGCGCTATGGGGTGTTGTCGGGTTTCTGGTCGGTGTGACCATCGCCTTTCAACTGGCCTTTCCGGTGCTGAATTTTGAATGGGCGCAGGGGTTTACCAACTTCGGGCGGTTGCGTCCGCTGCACACCTCGGCGGTGATTTTCGCATTTGGCGGTAACGCCCTGATCGCGACCTCGTTCTATGTTGTGCAGCGCACCAGCGCCGCGCGGCTGTGGGGTGGCAATCTGGCGTGGTTCGTTTTCTGGGGTTTCCAGTTGATGATTGTGCTGGCCGCTGCCGGTTACGTTCTGGGTGCAACCCAGTCAAAAGAATACGCCGAACCCGAATGGTATGTTGACTGGTGGCTGACCATCGTTTGGGTCGCCTATCTGCTGGTATTCGTCGGCACGCTGATGAAACGCAAGGAACCCCATATTTATGTGGCCAACTGGTTCTACCTGTCGTTCATCCTGACCGTGGCCCTGCTGCATATCGTTAACAACCTGTCGATCCCCGTGTCGATCTGGGGTTCGAAATCGGTTCAGGTGTTTTCGGGTGTTCAGGATGCCATGACGCAATGGTGGTATGGCCACAACGCCGTGGGTTTCTTCCTGACGGCCGGTTTTCTGGGGATGATGTATTACTTTGTGCCCAAACAGGCCGAACGTCCGGTTTATTCCTATAAACTGTCGATCATCCACTTCTGGGCGCTGATTTTCATCTATATCTGGGCTGGTCCGCACCACCTGCATTACACCGCGCTGCCTGACTGGGCATCGACCCTTGGCATGGTGTTTTCGGTTGTGCTGTGGATGCCCAGCTGGGGTGGCATGATCAACGGTCTGATGACGCTTTCGGGCGCATGGGACAAACTGCGCACCGATCCGATCATCCGTATGATGGTGATTTCCATCGGGTTCTACGGCATGTCCACATTCGAAGGGCCGATGATGTCGATCCGCGCTGTGAATTCGCTGTCGCATTACACCGACTGGACCATTGGTCACGTGCATTCCGGCGCGCTTGGCTGGAACGGTATGATCACCTTTGGCGCGCTCTACTTCCTGGTGCCCAAGCTGTGGAACCGCGAACGCCTGTATTCGCTGTCACTGGTCAGCTGGCATTTCTGGCTCGCGACCATCGGTATCATTCTTTACGCGGCATCCATGTGGGTGACCGGCATCATGGAAGGCCTGATGTGGCGCGAAGTCGATGCGAACGGTTTCCTTGTGAACTCTTTCGCGGACACCGTGGCGGCCAAACTGCCGATGTATGTGGTGCGCGGGCTGGGTGGTCTGATGTTCCTGAGCGGCGCAATTATCATGTGCTACAACCTGTATATGACTGTGAAATGCGCGCCGGCGATTGCCGACAACAGCGCCACAGTTCCAGCTGAATAAGGAGGGCGAGAGAGATGGGTATTCTTGATAAACACACAGTTCTTGAAAAGAACGTCACGCTGCTGGCTATCTTTGCTTTCCTTGTGGTGACCATTGGCGGGATCGTCCAGATCGCACCTTTGTTCTGGCTGGAAAACACGATCGAGGATGTAGAGGGCATGCGCCCCTACACCCCGCTTGAACTGGCAGGGCGCGATATTTACGTGCGCGAGGGTTGCTATGTCTGCCACAGCCAGATGGTGCGCCCGATGCGCGACGAGGTAGAGCGTTACGGCCACTATTCGCTGGCGGCTGAATCGCAATATGACCACCCGTTCCAGTGGGGGTCAAAACGCACCGGTCCCGATCTGGCCCGTGTTGGCCGCCGCTATTCGGATGAATGGCATGTCGATCACCTGACCAATCCGCAATCGGTGGTTCCGGTGTCGGTGATGCCGAAATACGGGTTCCTGTCGGACAGATTGATTGATGGTAAATACATCGGTGATTTGCTGGCCACGCATAAATTTGTCGGCGTCCCCTATACCGACGAAATGGTCGAGGCGGCGAAAGACGATTTTACCGCGCAGGCCGATCCTGACAGTGATTATGACGGGTTGCTGGAACGCTATGGCGACAATGTGCAGGTGCGCAATTTTGACGGCCAGCCCGGTATTTCCGAAATGGATGCTCTGGTCGCCTATCTGCAAATGCTGGGCACGCTGGTCGATTTTTCGACCTTTACGCCTGACGCAAGCCGCTAGGGGAGGGACGACAGATGGAAACCTATTCTTTCCTGAGAGAGTTCGCGGACAGTTGGATGCTGGTGGCGTTGTTCTGTTTCTTTGTGGGCATGATTTTCTGGGTCATGCGCCCGGGGTCCACGAAAACCTATCGCAACGTGGCCGACATTCCGTTCCGGCATGAAGACAAACCCGCCGCCGCATCCGTCGCCACAGGCGATGCGCCGAAGAAGGAGGCCTGATCACATGGCCAAACAACCAAGTAAAAAGCCCGAGGTCGGCACCACCGGCCATTCCTGGGACGGTATCGAAGAGCTGAACAACCCGTTGCCGCGTTGGTGGCTGTGGACCTTTTACATCTGCATCGTTTACGCCATCGGCTATTCGATTGCCTATCCGGCATGGCCGGGGATCAAGGGGGCCACGCCGGGGCTGTTGGGGTTTTCCACCCGTGCTGAAGTGGCGCAGGACATCGCCGCGGCCGAGGCCAAGCTGGCCCCGATCAACGCCAAACTGGCCGCAGCCGAGCTGACTGCGATTTCGGGTGATCCCGAATTGAACGGTTATGCCCAATCTGCCGGTGCCGCCGTGTTCAAAACATGGTGCGCGCAGTGTCACGGTGACGGTGCTGCCGGTGCCAAGGGTTATCCCAACCTGCTGGATGATGACTGGCTGTGGGGGGGGGACATCGAGGCGATCCATTTCACCGTGACCCACGGCATCCGCAACGAGGACGACCCCGAAGGCGAAGCGCGCTATAGCGAAATGCCTGCCTTTGGCCGTGACGAATTGCTGGAAAAAGAAGAGATCAGCCAGGTGGTCAACTATGTGATGTCCCTGTCGCCGGGTGGCACCCCCGAGGACGCATCACAAGTTGAAGCAGGCGCTGTTGTGTTCGAGGACAACTGTTCATCCTGCCATATGGAAGACGGCACGGGGGATCGCGCACAGGGCGCGCCGAACCTGACCGATGCCATCTGGTTGTATGGTGGGGATTATGCCGCCATCACCGAAACGGTTGCCAATGCGCGTTACGGTGTGATGCCCAATTGGAACGAACGTCTGTCCGAGGCCGAAATTCGTGCCGTGGCAACATATGTTCACAGTCTTGGCGGGGGGGAATAACCCTGCCTGACCGGCTCCCTTGGGCAGCGATGCCCTAGGGCGGTGTCGGTCCTTCCGTCCTGTTCGCGCGTTTCCTGGAAGGCCGACACCATTAAAAAACCGCTCCGTGGCTGATGCTGCGGGGCGGTTTGTTTTGTTGTGCGGGTGGATGGCACGGGTGCCTCCGGCGGGAGTATTTTGACCAAGAAAAAGTCGGGTGCGCGTTATGGGGCGAGGGGGTGCCAGCGCCGGCCGCGCCATGGCCAGCGGCAGTGTTGGTCCTGGCGGCGGGGCGCTGTGCGTTCGGTTTCAATCATCACGCTTTTCCCGGTTTTGCGGCGCGCCATCGGCGCGTTTGCGCGGGGTGGGGCGGTCAAACTGGCGCGGGTTCTGGCGGGTGGCGACCTGCATGACGTTTGCGAAAATTCCGATCATTTTTTGTGTCCTTTCAGCGGGGTCCATTCGGGGTGGCGGTCAAGCATATGGCTGCGGCGGTTTGCGTTGTTCAGGTCCAGCGTTGGCCAGCTGGTTTGCGGCGGATCCAGGCTCATTCTGCTGTGGTTTCTGAAATATTCTGTGCTGTCATGTTTCATTTCGTTTCTCCGGTTTGGGCGGTGTTGATGGTTTGAATATGCGGGGAATGGTGCCACAATGCGATTCAGGAAAATTTTCGATGTGTAAGGCAGGGTTACATAATGGACTGGTTGAACATGCCGCCGCTGACCGCATTGCGTGCGTTTTCTGCATTTGCAGAGGCAGGAACCATGGTGGCAGCCGGGGATCAGTTGAACGTCAGCCATGCAGCAATCAGCCAGCAATTGCGCGGGTTAGAGGAGCGGTTGGGCGTTGCCCTGTTGGACCGAACGGGCCGCATCCCCACCCTGACGCCAGAGGGTGCGCAACTGGCCGCCGCCCTTGCCGAAGGGTTTGGCGCAATCGCCCGTGTGGTGGAAGAGCTAACGGGACGCGATGCGGACAGGCCGTTGCAGATATCGGCGACGCCCAGTTTTGCTTCGGCTTGGTTGATGCCACGGTTGGCATCGTTTCGTGCGGCATTTCCGCAGATTGATTTGATGATCGACCCCAGTGCCGAGGTTAAATCACTGGGACCGGGCGGGTTTGATGTGGCGTTGCGTTATGGCAGCGGGCAATGGGCGGGGGTTGATTCCGAACTGTTGGTGCGGTCGCCTATCGTGGTCGTGGCTGCGACCGAACTGGTGGGGGACAGGCCGATTGATGGCCCTGCCGATCTGCGCGATTTTCACTGGTTTCAGGAACTTGGCACCAATGAGGCCACAGAATGGTTTGCCCGTTTCGGCGTTGTGCATGACCGCGCGCGGGGCATCACAGCCCTGCCCGGAAATCTGATGTTAGAGGCCGCACGCCAGGGCCATGGCGTGGCGATCACCGCCAAGGTGTTTGTCGAACCTGACATTCAGGCGGGGCGTTTGCGCCTGTTGTTCGAGGACAGCCAGCACAAAGGTTATTATCTGGTCACCCGCACCGGGGTGTTGCGCCCTGCGGTGCGGGATTTTGTCCGATGGTTGCGCCGGCAGGTTCAGGGTTAGGTTCGGGGTTAGGTTCGAGGGGGGCGGTCGGGCCAACCACCCGGCTTTCGCCACGTAAATGATGTGCGAAAGATTCAGAATTTGATGCAGGTCAATGCCTGCCATCGCCCGCCCTGAAAAAAGAACCGTTGAATACATAGCCAATTCGGAGCGAATCCCTTGTCCGAGACACAGCCAGATGCACCAGAATCCCTATATGCCGCGCGGGAACCGATTTTTCCCAAGCGGGTAAAGGGGAAATTCAGAAGCCTGAAGTGGCTGATCATGATCATCACTCTTGGCGTTTATTATGTCACGCCATGGATCCGTTGGGATCGTGGCCCGTCCCTGCCGGATCAGGCGGTGCTGGTTGATTTGGGCAGCAGGCGGTTCTTTTTCTTCTGGATCGAAATCTGGCCGCACGAGTTTTATTTCATTGCCGGTCTGCTGGTCATGGCGGGGCTGGGGTTGTTTTTGTTCACCTCGGCGCTTGGCCGGGTGTGGTGTGGGTATACCTGCCCGCAAACGGTGTGGACCGACCTGTTCATTCTGGTGGAACGCTGGATCGAGGGTGACCGGAATGCCCGCCTGCGCCTGCATCGCCAGAAAAAATGGGATTTCCGCAAGGCGCGTTTGCGCATGACCAAATGGGTCAGCTGGTTGTTGATTTCGGTCGCGACCGGCGGGGCCTGGGTGTTCTATTTCACCGATGCGCCGCAGTTGCTGGTCAATCTGTTCACAGGGCAGGCGCATCCGGTGGCCTATACCACGATTGTGGTGTTGACCCTGACCACATTCATTTTTGGCGGGTTTGCGCGGGAACAGATTTGTATCTACGCCTGTCCATGGCCGCGGATTCAGGCCGCCATGCTGGACGAGGACAGTCTGGTCGTCGGTTACCGCGAATGGCGCGGCGAGCCGCGTGGCAAGCACCGCAAGGGGGATGCCGATAGCCAGCAGGGCGATTGCATTGACTGCATGGCCTGTGTGAATGTCTGCCCCGTCGGCATCGACATTCGCGATGGTCAGCAACTGGAATGTATCACCTGTGCGCTGTGCATTGATGCCTGCGACGATATCATGGCAAAGATCGGCAAGCCCCGTGGTTTGATCGACTATATGGCCCTGACGGACGAGGCGCGCGAACGGTCCGGCCTGCCGCCGAAATCTGTGTGGAAACACGTGTTCCGCCCACGCACCATTCTGTATACTGCGCTGTGGTCGCTGGTTGGTGTCGGGTTGGTTGTTGCATTGTTCATCCGGCCCAATATCGACCTGACAGTGGCCCCCGTGCGCAATCCGACATTTGTCACCATGTCCGATGGCACCATTCGCAACACATACGAGGTGCGCCTGCGCAACAAACATGGCGAGGACAGGCCGTTCCGCGTTTCCGTGACAGGTGATGCCACGGTGCGCGTCAGCCTGGAGGGGACGATTTATGACAGCGTGATTGTGCCTGCGGATTCAATGAAATTGCAAAAGGTCTATCTGATGGCACCGCCCGGTTCTGCCCCCGCCAACAGCGAACGCGTGGATGTGCGAATTTGGGTAGAAGACCTTTCAAATGGTGATCGTGCGTTTAAGGATACGATTTTTAACGGTAGGGCAAACTGATGATGGCTGAGAAACAGGAATTCCGTATCAAGGGCTGGCATGTGTTTGCCGGATTTGCGGCGGCCTTTGGGGTGATTATCACCGTGAATGTGGTGATGGCGACCAAGGCAATCACCACCTTTCCGGGGTTAGAGGTGCGCAACGGTTACATCGCCAGCCAAAGTTTCGATGACCGCCGCGCCGCCCAAGAGGCATTGGGGTGGGATGTTCGGGTCGAGGCCGAGGCGGGCATGTTGCGGCTGGCATTTACCGATGCCGAGGGGCGCGCGGTGCAGGTGGGCAATATCGCCGCCACCGTGGGCCGCCCGACCGAGGCCAAGGATGATTTCACCCCCGAATTCGTGTTCGACGGGTCGCTCTATTCTGCGCCCGTTGATCTGGGTGCGGGCAAATGGATTTTGCGCCTGACTGCGCAATCGCTGGACGGGGTGCCGTTCGAACAGCGCCTTGATGTGCATGTGATCCGCTAACCTGTTGTTGGAACCCCATAAATGACCGCCACGATGCGCCCGAATATATCCGCCTGTCCGGCCTGTGTTGCGGCCCCCGCCGCAGAGGCCATGGCCGAACGTGCGGCGCAAAAGGATGCGAAGATCGCCCTGTCCGTGCCCGGCGTGCATTGCGGTGCCTGCATTTCCACGGTGGAACGCGCATTGGAATCGGCGCCGGGGGTGACATCGGCCCGCGTCAACCTGACCCTGAAACGCGCCACGGTCGAGGCAGCGCCGGATGTGATGCCCGACGCCCTGATCGCCCTGCTGGCCCGCTCCGGATACGAGGCGCACGAGCTGGACGCGGGCACATTAAGCGCCACACAGACCGACAAGGCAGGGCGCGATTTGTTGATGCGTCTGGCCGTGGCGGGGTTTGCATCAATGAACGTGATGCTGTTGTCGGTGTCGGTCTGGTCGGGCGCGGCGGATGCCACGCGCGACATGTTCCACTGGATTTCGGCGGCCATCACCCTGCCCACAATCGCATTTTCCGGCCAGCCGTTTTTTCGCAGCGCATGGGGCGCGTTGAAACACCGCCGTTTGAACATGGATGTGCCGATTGTGCTGGCCATCGTGCTGGCGCTTGTAACATCCCTTTGGGAAACATCTCTGTCGGGACATCACGCCTATTTCGACGCGGCGCTTGCGCTGACGTTTTTCCTGTTGGCGGGGCGCTATCTGGATTACCGCACCCGCGCGATTGCCCGTTCCGCCGCCGAAGAGCTGGCCGCGCTAGAGGTGCCCCGCGCCTATGTGCTGCGCGACGGGGCAGAGGTGCAACTGCCCGTGTCAGAACTGCGCATCGGTGATCTGGTGCAGGTGCGCCCCGGCGGGCGGATGCCGGTGGACGGTGAAATCACGGTTGGCACATCAGAGATTGACCGATCCTTGCTGACGGGGGAAACCCTGCCGGTGCTGGCGGTGCCGGGGCAGGGCGTGTCGGCGGGCGAGGTCAACCTGATCGGTCCCCTGACCATTCGCGCCACTGCCGTGGGCAAGGAAACATCGCTGCACCGTATGGCCGATCTGGTCGCCATCGCGGAATCGGGGCGTTCGCGCTATACCTCATTGGCGGATAAGGCGGCGCAGCTATATGCGCCGGGGGTGCATATCCTTTCCGCGCTTAGTTTTGTGGGCTGGTTTCTGTATTCATGGGACGTGCGGGTTTCGCTGAATATTGCGGCGGCCGTGTTGATCATCACCTGCCCCTGCGCATTGGGTCTGGCCGTGCCTGCGGTCACCACCGCCGCATCGGGGCGGCTGTTCAAACGCGGGTTGTTGATCAAACATCCCACCGCACTGGAACGTCTGGCCGAAGTCGATACCGTGGTGTTCGACAAGACCGGCACCCTGACCGCAGGCACCCCCGAGGTCGTCAGCCTTGACGGGTGGAGCGCGCAGGATATGGCCCTTGCCCTGGCTCTTGCGCAGGGGTCGGCGCACCCGTTGTCGGTGTCGCTGACGGCGGCATTGCAGGCGCAATCGGTTGCTGCGGCGGATGTGGATGATCTGAAAGAAGTCCCGGGATACGGAACCGAGGCCAGATGGCAGGGCAAACGCCTGCGCCTTGGCCGTGCGGCATGGGTTGGGGCAACGGCGGCGGGCGGCACGGCAGCATGGCTGGGCGTCGAAGGCGCAGCGCCGAAATGCGTGACCTTTAGCGACCGTTTGCGCGCAGGCGCACCAGAGGCAGTGCAGGCATTGCAGGCAGCGGGCAAAGAGGTGATCCTGATGTCAGGCGACACCACCGTTGCCGTGCAGGATCTGGCCCAACGTCTGGGCATCAATAACTGGTTGGCCGAGGCATTGCCCGCAGATAAATCCGCCCGTATCAGCGAAATGCAGGCCCGCGGACAACATGTTTTGATGGTGGGTGACGGGTTGAACGACACCGCCGCACTGGCGGGTGCCGATGTGTCGATCTCGCCCGCCTCGGCACTGGATGCGGCGCGGGTGGCATCGGATATCGTGTTGCTGGGCGGCGATTTGTCCCCCATCGCCGATGCGCTTGCCACGGGGCAATCGGCCACGCGGCGCATCCGCGAAAATTTCCGCATCGCGACGGTGTATAACCTGATCGCCGTGCCCTTGGCTGTGGCGGGATTGGCGACGCCTTTGGTTGCGGCCTTGGCCATGTCCCTGTCGTCGATTACTGTGTCATTGAACGCGCTAAGGCTGAGGTAACCCGATGGAAGTCCTGACCTATCTGATTCCGATATCGCTGGTGATGGGCGGGGTGGGCTTGCTGGCCTTTGTCTATACCGTGCGGTCGGATCAATATGACGACCCCGAGGGCAACAGCCAGCGCATCCTGAATTCGGATTACGACGATCACCCCAAGGTGGATTGATCAAACTGCCCCTGACCCTGCCCCTGCCTGCGTGCCTGACCCGGCAGCGGGTCACGCCGCCCCGGCGTTAGTCCGGGCGCGGGTGGCGCGCCCCCTCGCGGGGCGGGGCGCGCGCAGCCTTGGCTGGATCAGCTGGGACCGATCATGAAACAGGTGACCTTGCGCGCCTGCAACCGGCGACAGGCCAGATCGGCGGTTTCGCGGCTTAACCCCATGAAATTGGCGTCAAATCCGGTTTTGCGTTGCACGATGCGGCGCAATGATCCGTCCAGTGTGGCCATCTCGTTCAGGGCGGTTTTCAGCAGCACCCGTTCGGCCTTGTAGCGCGAGGGGTAGCGGCCCACGTTGATGCCCCAGTGACGCCCGCCCGATGTGGACACGCGGGTCACGACCTGCTGTTCCACGGGGCGCGGTTTTGTCACCTGCCGCTGGGTTGATGCCAGAACCAGGTTGCGCGGGCGGGCCTTGGGCGTGATCGAAGCGGCGATTGTTGCGGGGGCAATCCGCGCAGTGGGGGCGGCTTTGGGCGGCGCAATGGCCGCAGTTGTGACCGCAGGCGCAGGATCTGGAACGGGTGCGGGGGTGGATTGCACCTCTTTTAATGCATCGGCAATACCGTCTTGCAATGCAGCAACGACCACGGGTTCGGGTTCGGCCATCGGACGTATGCGCGGGCGCAGCGATTTTTTCACAGCGCCTGTCAGGCGAATGGTTTTTCCTGCGGTGCGCGAACCGGGTGTCGTGGGCGCGGCATTGGATGGTTCGGCGCGGGCCACCAGTTGCGCAGCAGGCACATCGGGTTTGATGGTTTTGGTGCGCGACGGGGCGCGGCGGAAGCCCAAATCCAGCAATTCGGCCACTTTGGCATTGCGCGAGGCCGAGGAGCGCCCGCCAAACACCGTGGCAATCACCCGTTCGCGGCCCCGCTCAGCCGAGGCAACAAGGTTGAAACCGGCGGCGCGGGTGTATCCCGTCTTGATCCCGTCAGCGCCCTTGTAGCTGCCCAACAGGCGGCGGTTGGTATTGTAAACCGTCTGCCCGCCCACATTGGTGGAAACACGCGAAAACAGGTTATAATATTCGGGATAGTCATAGATCATGTGACGGCCAAGGATGGTCATATCGCGGGCGGTCGACAAATGGCCCGGCGTTGTCAGCCCGTGCATCACCTTGAATGTGGTGCGGGTCATCCCCATCGCCTTGGCGGTGCGGTTCATTCGGCGGGCAAAGGCGGCCTCCGATCCCGAAATCGCCTCGCCGATGGTGGTGGCGGCATCATTGGCGGATTTCACGGCCGATGCACGGATCAGGTAACGCAGTTTGATTTTTTGCCCGGCCTTCAGCCCCAGTTTCGATGGCGGTTCGGCGGCTGCCTTGGCCGAAACGGTGACCAGCGTATCAAGGCTGATTTCGCCGCGCTCGACGGCCTGAAACGCAATATACAGGGTCATCATTTTGGTCAGGGATGCCGGGTGCAGCCGCGTATCGGCATTGTGCGAATGCAGCACCTCGCCGGTGCGGGCATCCATCACCATCGCCGCATAGGGCGCGGCCATCGCGGTGACCGGAAGGACCACCAACATCCAGATTGCTGCAAGTATGAATAGCCCGAAACGGGCCGGCTGCCGATGCCGAACCTTCACAATATCACTGCCTTTTCTGCCTCATTGCCGCCGGATTTTTCCGGTCGGTCATATTATTTGCAGTTAGGCTAACACATGCACCGTTCCCGATAAAGCATGGATTTCCAAGCGTTTTGCGATGTTTGGTGCCGGTTTTGGCTAGATATAGGGGCAGGCGCCAACCCAGCCGCAATAGAGGCGATTGTGGCGGGAATGTGGCGAAATTTTTTTGTGCTGTTAGCCGATTTTTGCCACCAGATCGGGCAAGGCGCCCAGATCGGGCAATTCGTGAAACCGGGGCGCGCCGACAGGGGCGGCGGCATCCTCGAGCGCCCAAGTCAGCCCGTGGGGAATGAAAATGCCCCAACCTCCGGCCTCGATCATGGGAACCACGTCGGATTTCATCGAATTCCCCACCATCATAGCGCGATCCGGCCCGCCATTCGGGGCGAATATCCCCTCGTATACGGGGCGTGTTTTGGCCGATACGATCTGCACATCGTCGAATAGGCCGCCCAGACCGGATTGCGCCAGCTTGCGTTCCTGATCCAGCAAATCCCCCTTGGTAATAAGGATGACGCGGTGGGTGTCGGCCACGGATTCGACTGCCTTGCGGGCATGGGGCAGCAATTCGATCGGGTGGCGCAGCATGTCCTGCCCCGCGGCGATCAACTCGGCTATGACAGACGCGGGCACGCGCTGCTGTGTCACCTCGATTGCGGTTTCGATCATCGACAGAACGAAGCCTTTGATACCAAACCCGTAATGGCCGATATTGCGGCGTTCTGCATCCAGCAGGCGCTGCATCAAGTGGTCCGGATCGGTATAATCGCGCAATAGTTCGGCAAAACGATCCTGCGTCAGCCGGAAAAACCGCTCGTTCTGCCACAGGGTATCATCCGCATCAAAAGCAATTGTTGTCAGATTTTTTACCATCTTACCCTTTGATTGGGCGCGAAGCATGTCGCACCCTCTTTTCCATTTGCGTTCAAAGGTTATATAGACAGGTCATGGCGCAAAACCACAATCACCGGAACACGAACCAGATGTCCAAACCAATCGTGATGATGTCCGAAAAGGATGACGACGGCGATGGCTCTGTTGTTGTCGAAACCAAACCACGCACCAAACGCCCGCCGTTGTATAAGGTGATGCTGCTGAACGATGATTACACGCCGATGGAATTTGTCGTGCATGTATTGGAACGGTTTTTCAGCATGAACCACGCGCAGGCGTTTGAAATCATGCTGACCGTGCACAAACGCGGGCTGGCCGTGGTGGGCGTGTTCAGCCATGAAATTGCCGAAACCAAGGTGACGCAGGTGATGGACCTTGCGCGCCAACGCCAACATCCGCTGCAATGCACGATGGAACGGGAATAGGCCCGCGTATTATGACACATCCACGTATTTTACTGGCGCTTGACGGGCGCCTGTTTGACCTGCCTGAACGGGTGGTCGTATTCGGCGCAAGGGCGGGGGATGACCTGTCTGATCTGGCGGGCGCGGCCGAATTGCAGGTGGTGACGGGGATCAAACCCGATGTCGATGCCTTTGCCGCAAATGGTGTGACGGCGGGGCCGGATGTGCCCGCATCCGCCGATCTGGCGCTGGTGTTTTTACCCAGATCCAAAGAACAGGCGCGCGGCATGATCGCCCGGGCCGCCAGCATCGCGCCCGTGGTTGCGGTGGACGGCATGAAAACCGATGGCGTCGATTCAGTGATGAAAGCGGCGCGCGCCAAATCCGACCTGACCGGCCCCGTGAACAAGGCCCACGGCAAGCTGTTCGTCATGCGCAACGCCGATTTGTCGGATTGGGCCGTGCCCGATGCCCCGCGCGACGTGGGCGACGGGTTTGTCACCGTGCCGGGGGTGTTTTCGGCGGATGGGGTCGATCCGGCCTCGGCGCTTCTGGCGGCGTCCCTGCCTGTGAAACTGGGCGGAAGGCTGGCAGATTTCGGCGCGGGCTGGGGATATTTGTCGCGCTATATATTGATGCGCGATACGGTGAAATCCCTGCATCTGGTGGAATCCGATCACAATGCCCTGACCTGTGCGCGCCAGAATGTCACCGACCCGCGTGCCAGATTCCACTGGGCCGATGCCACCACATGGCGGGCTGACGGGGCGTTGGATGGGATCATTATGAACCCGCCATTTCACACCACCCGCACCGCAGACCCGGAACTGGGGCGCGCATTTATCGCCAATGCGGCGGCCAATCTGGCACCGTCGGGGCGGCTGTGGATGGTGGCCAACCGGCACCTGCCCTATGAAACCGCACTGGCAGAACATTTCGCCCAGGTCGAAGAGTTTGGCGGCGATGCGCGTTTCAAGCTGATCGCTGCATCACGTCCTTCTCGCAAGCGGGGCTAGCATCCACTAGGCTGCGACTCAAGAATCAACGGGAGTTTCCTGCATGTCTTTTTCCATCTCGGGCAAGACCGCCATCGTGACCGGTGCCGCCAACGGAATCGGGCTGGCCATTGGACGTCATTTCGTGGACCGCGGCGCCAACGTGATTTTCGCGGATATGGACGAGGCAAGCCTGACCCATGAATTGGGTGCAAATGACGATGAACGCAATTTCCGTTATTTTGCTGGGGATTTGCGTGAAAAACTGACGCTGGCCAATCTGTTGTCGGCCACGCTGGATGCGTTCGACAGTGTGGATATTCTGGTCAATGCCTCGCGCCAGATCATTCTGTCGGACCCGCTGAACCCCGAAGATGACGGGGTGGACCAGATGATCCAGCAGAATATGATGACGGCGCTGCGCCTGTCGCAGCTGGTTGCCAAACGCATGATCAAACAGGCCGAAAAAAGCGATAATGCCAACGGGCGTGGCAATTCGGGGGCGATTGTGAACCTTAGCTCGATCGCGTCGCGGCGCACGATGGAGGGCTTGATGGGCTATTCCATCGCGACCGCCGCATTGGACCAGATGACGCGGTCGCTGGCCGTGGCGCTTGCGCCCAACGCGATCCGCGTCAACGCTGTGGCCTGCGGATCGGTGATGTCGTCCAGCCTTCAGGACGTGCTAAAAGAAAACCCCGATTTCCGCAAAGAGATCGAGGCACACACCCCGATGAGCCGGATCGCATCCGCCACCGAGGTCGCGGAAACGGTGCAATACCTGTGTTCGGGCGCGTCCAGTTTCGTTACGGGGCAGGTTCTGACGGTGGATGGCGGGCGCACGCTGATTGATCCGGTTCACGCCCCCGCACACTGACAGGAATTTCCAGATGAACAATGATTTTGATCAACAGAAAACCCTTGCCAGTCAATGGTTTCGCAGCTTGCGCGACGATATCGTTGCCCGTTTCGAAGGGTTGGAGGACAGCCATTCATCCGGCCCGATGTCGGGTGCTGGCGCGGCCCGTTTCGAGGTAAGCGAGACCAAGCGCACATCAGACGATGGCAGCGACGCGGGCGGCGGATTGATGAGCGTGATGCGCGGCGGACGGGTGTTTGAAAAGGTCGGTGTGAACGTGTCCACTGTCTATGGTCAATTGGGCGCGCGGGCGCAAAAAGCCATGGCCGCACGCGGCGTGCCCGGCATGGAAACCGACCCGCGTTTCTGGGCCAGCGGCATCAGTCTGGTCGCGCATATGCAAAACCCGCATTGCCCGGCGGTGCATATGAACACCCGCATGTTCTGGACACCGCACGCATGGTGGTTTGGCGGAGGGTCCGATTTGAATCCCTGCATCGAATACCCCGAGGATACGGCGCATTTTCACACCACCCAGCAGGCCTATTGCGATGCCCATGACACGGCCTATTACCCACGGTTCAAGGCATGGGCGGATGAATATTTCTATATCCCGCACCGCAATCGTGCGCGTGGGGTGGGCGGGATTTTTCTGGATGATCACAATACCGGTGATTGGGATCGGGATTTCGCATTCATTCAGGACGTGGGCCGCGCGTTTTTGCCAGCCTTTGCACCGCTGATCGAAAAGCGTCGCGTGCAGGATTGGACAGACGCCGATAAGGACGCGCAACTGGTGCATCGCGGGCTATATGCCGAATACAATCTGGTCTATGATCGCGGCACGAAATTCGGGCTGGAATCCGGCCATGATGCCAATGCGGTGCTGATGAGCCTGCCGCCCTTGGCCAAATGGGTGTGAAACACATCTGGAAACATGACACTGGCCAATGATCGCATTGGCCAGTTTTTTGTTTTATCGCAGTCGGTTACGGATCAGGCGTTTTCGCGCACCGTGTCGATCATCAGTTGCACATTGTCGGGGTTGGCATCCGGTGTGATGCCATGGCCCAGATTGAAAATATGCGGGCCACCTGACAGGGCTTTGACGATGCGGCGGGTTTCATCGACCAGATCTTGACCGCCCGTGACCATGTGGCTGGATTTCAGATTGCCCTGAACGCAGCCGTCAATCTGCACCTTCTGCGCGGCCCATTCGGCGGTCACGCTGTCATCAATCGCAACGCAATCCGCGCCCGTCGCCTGATGGAACCCGACGTAGCGATCGCCCGCCTCGCGCGGGAAGGCGATGACCGGAAGATCGGGAAAGCGTTTTTTCAACTCGGTCGTGATTTGTCGTGCAGGTTCAAGGCAGTAACGGTCAAAATCCTCGCCCTTGAGGCTGCCCGCCCAGCTGTCGAAAATCTTGATCACTTCGGCGCCTGCTTCGACCTGTTTGGACAGGTATTCGATGGTGCCAGCGGTCAGAATATTGATCACCTGTTCGAACAGGGCGCGGTTTTCGGATTTTAGGGCATGGGCGGGGCCTTGGTCCTTGGTTCCGCGACCGGCGATCATATAGGTGGCCACCGTCCAGGGCGCGCCGGCGAAGCCGATGCGTGTGGTTTCAGACGGCAATTCGGTTTTCAAAATGCGCAGGGTTTCATAGATCGGGTTCAGCACCTCGTCGATTTCATCAACGGGTTTCAGCTTGTCGAAATCGGCCTGCGATGTGATCGTTGACAGGCGCGGCCCTTCGCCTGTGACGAACCACAGGTCAGCGCCAAGTGCCTGAGGCAAAAGCAAAATATCGGCAAACAGGATGGCCGCATCAAACCCGTAACGGCGGATCGGTTGCAGCGTGACCTCGGCCGCCAATTCCGGATTATAACACAACGACAAAAAGTCACCGGCCTGCGCACGGGTGGCGCGGTATTCGGGCAGGTAGCGGCCCGCCTGACGCATCATCCAGATCGGCGGCGTGTCCAGCGTTTCGCCTGCAAGGGCGCGCAGGATTGTCTTTTGCTTGGCCATTTGGTCCTCCTGTTTGGGTCTAGGTCGCCTTGGGGCGGCAAGATGTCAAGCGTCAGACGCTTGTCAGGACAAGCTGTCGCGACTATGGCTTGGCGTATGACGCATGCTCTTCCCACTCCCGCTTCGCCCTTCAAGATTGGCACCCGTGGTTCGCCGCTGGCTTTGGCGCAGGCGCATGAGACGCGACAACGCCTGCAAACTGCGTTTGTCCTGTCCGAGGATTGTTTTGAAATCGTGGTGATCAAGACCACGGGCGATGACCGTGCGCTGATCGATGCCGACAAGCCGCTGAAAACCATTGGCGGTAAGGGGTTGTTTACAAAGGAAATTGAAGAGGCAATGCTGCGCGGCGATATCGACATTGCGGTGCATTCGATGAAGGATATGCCGGTGCATCAACCGGCGGGATTGCTGCTGGATTGCTACCTTCCGCGAGAGGATGTGCGCGATGCCTTCGTGTCGCTGAACGTGGATCATCTGGCCGATCTGAATGAGGGCGATGTGGTTGGCACGTCATCCCTGCGGCGCAAGGCGCAGTTGTTGAATCGCTTTCCCCAGCTGCAAGTCGTTGAATTCAGAGGGAATGTTCAGACCAGATTGAAAAAGCTGAAGGATGGCGTGGCAAGCGCGACCTTCCTTGCGCAGGCGGGGTTGAACCGTTTGGGGTTGAACCATGTGTCCAAAGGGGCGATTGCGCCCGAGGATATGCTGCCCGCCGTGGCGCAGGGCTGTATCGGGATTGAACGACGCGCCGATGATCACCGCGCCGGTGCGCTGCTGGAATCTATCCATAATGTTGAGGCTTCTCAACGGCTTGTCTGTGAGCGCGCATTCTTGGCCGCGCTGGACGGGTCCTGCGAAACACCGATTGCGGGGCTTGCGGAACTGGACGGTGGCACCCTGCGTTTGCGCGGTGAAGTGCTGCGCCCCGACGGGTCCGAAGCGATCACAGATGACGCCACCGCGCCAATCGAGGACGGTGCCGAACTGGGCCGCGCCATGGCCGAAAAACTGTTGGCGCAGGCGGGGCCGGGGTTTTTTGACTGGCGTGAATAACGTGAGAAACACCTGCTGAATCCATAGATTCGTATGTTTCATGGGGGCAAATCCATGAAAGCGTTATGTTGTAACATTGTCGCGGTGAAAACGGGCGGTTCTGACGCTGCGAACGGGTGATGCGCCTATTCGCGGGCGCGCAAAATTGCGGCGGGTCGCTGCGCCAGCGGTGCCCAGGCAAAAGCCAGCCCCGCGATCAGCGTGGCCACCACGCCCCCCGCGATGATGGCCAGTGCATTGGGCCAGATCACCGCGAAATCGGTTTCCATCACGAAATGGCTGACCGCCCAACCGCCCGCGATGCCTGCAGCCAGTGCGACCAGACCCGCCCCCGCGCCAAGCAAGGCAGCGCGCAGGGCGAAGCTGCGCAGAATGCGGCCCCGCGATGCGCCAAGGGTGCGCAGCACGGCGGCCTCGTAGGTGCGGGCGCGTTCGCCAGCAGCAGCGGCCCCGATCAATACCAAAAATCCGGTTAACAAAGTGGCCGCAGCGCCATATCGGGTGGCCCCCGCGATGCCCGCGAGCAGGGTCGACACACGGTCAATCGCATCACGCACGCGAATCGCCGTGATATTGGGATAGGCGTTAGAGAGGTCGCGCAAAATCGGGCCTTCGGCCTGTTCGCTGGCATAGACCGAGGCGATGAAAGTGTGCGGCGCACCGGCAAGGGCGGATTCATTCATCGCGAGGATAAAGCCCATGCCAGCGGTGGAAAAATCCACTTCGCGCAGGGAGGCGATGGTGCCGGTGATGTCGCGGCCCAGCACGTTGATGGTCATGCTGTCGCCGATTGCTATGCCCATTTCGGCGGCTTCCTCGGCGGCGAAGGAAATGAGGGGCGGGCCGTCGTAATCGTCGGGCCACCATTCGCCCGCCGTGATGCGGGTGGTTTCGGGTTTGGCACTGGCATAGGTGACGCCACGGTCGCCGCGGATGACCCAGTGATCGCCCGCAGTTTCGGCGGCAGGTTTGCCGTTGATGCGGGTGATGATGCCGCGCAGCATCGGGGCGGAATCAATGCGCGTGACGGCGGGGTCGTTTTCGAGCCGTTCCATAAAACCGGGCATCTGGTCGCGCTGGATATCGACGAAAAAATATGACGGGGCTTGCGCGGGCAGGTCGCGGGCGATGGCACCGCGCAGGTTGCCATCAATCTGGCCCACAGCGGCCAGAACCGACAGGCCAAGCCCAAGCGAGAGGACAACCGAGGTGGATTCGCTGCGCGGGCCACCGATGGCGGCCAGCGACCAGCGCAGGGCCGGGCGGCCCCGTGCGGCGGGGCGTAAGTGATTGGAAAGAAAGCGGATTAACGCGGCGGCTGCGGTTAAAAGCGTAAGGGCGAATATGATGCCGCCCGCCGTCCACAGGGTCAACCGCACGGTTTGCGAGAAGATGACAGCGGTGCCGATCAGCGCGGTGGCCAACAGCGCGGTGAGGACGATATAGGGCAGGGGCGGCAGGGTTTTCGCCCCCTCCATTGCGTCACGAAACAGGGTCGCTGCGCGGACCTCTGCGGCGCGGGCAAGGGGCCAGAGGGTAAAGATAAGGGCGGTTAATATGCCGTAAATCGCAGCCTCGGCCAGGGGTTGGGGATAGAGGGCGAAAATGGCGGGTATCGGCAGTTGTGCGGTGATCAGCGGGGCCAGCAGGATGGGAACGCCCGCGCCCAGCACCAGCCCGATAACGATGCCGACCAGTGACAGCGCCCCGATTTGCAGGAAATAGGTTTGAAATATCGTGGCACGGGTTGCGCCAAGGGTGCGCAGGGTGGCGATGACGCCGGTTTTGCCCGCCAGATAGGCGCGCACGGCGGCGGAAACACCGACCCCGCCAACGGCCAGACCTGACAGCCCGACCAGGATCAGGAACGCGCCGATGCGGTCGACAAAAGTGGCGATGCCGGGGGCGCCATTGCGGGCATCGCGCCAGCGTAACCCACTGGGTTCAAACCGTTTTAGGGCGTCCTGTTTGGCGGTTTCCAGATCGGTTTGCGGCGGCAGGATCAGGCGGTATTTGGTTTCATACAGCGTGCCGGGGGTCAGCAGGCCCGATTGCGCCAGATCGGCGGTGCGCACAATGGTGCGCGGTCCAAGCGCAAAGCCGGATGCGCCGCCATCGGGTTCTTTTTCCAGCGCGGCCATGAGGGTGAAGTTCTGCGTGCCAAGGCGGAACTGGTCGCCGATATTCAGGCCAAGGCGGGCGATCAGGATCGGCTCCATCACCGCGCCGGGGGTTGTTTCGGTGCCGTTCAGGGCGGTTTCCAGCGTAATGTCGGGGGATAATCTGACAGTGCCGACAAGGGGATAGGCATCATCGACCGATTTGATCTGGGTCAGGCCGCGTTCGGTTTCTGCGCCGCGGTCCACCACCGCCATCGACCTGAAATCGGCGATTTCGGACATCTGGCTGGCGGTTTGGTCGATCCATGCGCGTTCCGCATCCGAAGCGAAACGATAGGTGAATTCCAGTTCGGCATCGCCGCCGAGAATGGCGGCGCCTTCGGCTGTGAGGCCAGCGGTGATGGCGGCGCGGACAGATCCGACGGCGGCAATGGCGGCCACGCCAAGGGCAAGGCAGGCCAGAAAAATGCGAAAGCCGCGCAGCCCGCCGCGCAATTCGCGTTTGGCAAAGCGGGCGGCGGTGCGCAGGGTCATTGTGCCGCCTTTTCAGTGGTTTGCGCCGTGTCGGTGGCGATTTTACCATCGCGCAGTGTGACCACGCGATCACAGAGCGCGGCCAGTTCGGCGGCATGGGTGACCATCACCAGGGTCGCGCCGTGGCGGTCGCGCAGCCCGAACAGCAGGTCCATGATCGCCTGCCCGTTGCTGCCATCCAGATTGCCCGTGGGTTCATCCGCCAGCAGGATTTCGGGGCGCGGAGCAGAGGCGCGGGCAAGGGCGACGCGTTGCTGTTCACCGCCCGACATCTGCGCGGGGTAGTGATGGGCGCGGGATTCCAGCCCGACGGTTTGCAATTCCTCCATCGCGCGATCAAAGGCATCGGATTTTCCGGCCAGTTCCAGCGGGGTTGCAACATTTTCCAGCGCGGTCATGGTGGGAATAAGGTGGAAGGATTGGAACACCACCCCCATATGATCCCTACGAAAGCGCGCCAGCTGGTCCTCGTCCATCGGGGTCAGGTCCTGACCAAGGGCGCGCACATCACCGGTGCTGGCCCGTTCCAGCCCGCCCATGAGCATAAGGAGAGACGATTTGCCAGAGCCGCTTGGCCCGACCAGCCCGAGGGTTTCACCCCGCGCCACATCCAGCGTGATCCCGTGCAAAATCTGGACCGCGCCGGCGTTGCCTGCCAGTGTGAGCGTCACATCGGACAGGGATAAAACGGGGTCGGTCTGGGGGGAAGCCATGAAATACTGCCTGAAATTGCTGCGCTTGGTCACATATGGGGGCGCGGGGGCCATGGGCAAGGTTATTGCCACATTGCTGGTTGCGATTTCGTTTATGTCGGCCCCGTTACGGGCGGAAACGGTGCATATTCTGGCATTGGGCGACAGCCTGACGCAGGGATACGGATTGGTCGAGCGCGACGGATTTGTGCCGCAGATGCGGGCGTGGCTGGCGGATAAGGGCGCAGATGTGCGCGTGGTCAATGCGGGCGTGTCGGGCGACACCAGTGCGGGCGGGTTGAACCGCGTGGAATGGAGCCTGACGCCGGAAATTGACGCAATGATCGTGGCCTTGGGCGGCAATGACGTGCTGCGCGGGTTGGATCCGGCGGTGACGCGCAAAAATATAGACGGCATTTTAGCAATCGCGCAGGCACGGGGCATTAAGGTGCTGTTGATCGGCCTGACCGCACCGGCGAATTACGGACCGGAATACGAACAGGCGTTCGAGAGCATCTGGCCGGATATGGCGGAAAAATATGGCGTGCTGATGCTGCCCAACTGGTTCGCGGGCATGGCGGGACCACCGGCAGAGTTTCAGGCGCTGATGCAGGCGGACGGGTTGCACCCGAATGCAGCGGGTGTGGCGCAGATTGTTGAGGGGATCGGCCCGAAGGTTCTGGATTTGATTCAAAGGGTTGAGGGGTGATTGGCGGGCAAGGGCGCTTGTGTGGGGGACTCCACTGCCTCCGATGTGGCCCCCTGAGACGGACCCCGGAGACGGCCACCAAAGGCGGCCCTCCGAGCGGCCCCTCCCGAGGCAGACCCCCAAGACAGGGCCGCAAGATGGACCCGGAAAAAGGCCCCCGAAAATGGGTGCGCAATAAAAAAGGCCCGCGAAACACGGGCCTTTTCGTCGGGTTGTTTCGGGCAAGCCCTGAAACAACTTATTCTTAACCGCTTTGGCTTATGCCAGTGCGAGGTTCACCGCCGACTCGCGGCCATCACGGCCTGGCTCGATGTCGAAGGTCACCTTCTGGTTGTCGGCCAGACCGGTCAGGCCGGAACGCTCGACAGCAGAAATGTGGACGAAAACGTCCTTGGACCCGCCATCGGGTGCAATGAAGCCGAAGCCTTTGGTGGTGTTGAACCATTTTACGGTGCCAGTGGCCATATCCGTAGTCTCCTTGTTGCGCTGCCCGCGTAGGTGCGGCAGCCCGGCTCGTCAGTGCAAGATCGAAAACTGAGCCGTAAAAGGAGCAGGTAGGTCGATAGTGGTAACGTCGCGACACCATACTTGGGTATTGCCGCGAGTCGTTTCAAGGCAAATTTATGTAACAGCGCCGATAGGCGGAGGTTTGCGCGGTCTTTTTTCTGCGCGGGCGGTGACATATATAGCCGTTGGAATGTAATGCGGGAGAGCAAAATGGCGTTGAAGAAAATCACCTGTCTGGATTGCGGGCAGGTCAACCGCGTGCCCGGGGAGAAGCTGGATGCCGGCCCGAAATGTGGCACCTGCGGCAGCAAGTTGATGCAACCCAAAGCGGTGGAGGTGGATTTTGCCACGCTGCAGAAGGCGGCGCGCAATGATGATGTGCCGCTGGTGGTGGATTTCTGGGCACCGTGGTGCGGCCCATGCCGCCAGATGGCACCGGAATTTGCCAAGGCAGCGGGGGAATTGTCAGGCCGGATGCGGCTGGTCAAGGTCAACACCGAGGCCGAGCCAAAGGCAGGCGCCGCCTATAACATTCGCGGGATTCCGACCATGGCGGCATTTGTTGGCGGGCGTGAAAAGGCGCGGCAATCGGGCGCGATGCCTGCGGGGGCAATTGTAAATTGGGCCAAGGGCGCTGTGTAACGCATTGATATAAATGAAAAAGGCGCGCCCGTTGCCATGGCGCGCCTTTGGTGGATTTGGGGCGTTACAGCGCCATTGCCTGTGGTGCCTTACAGCACGGTGACCTTGGTTCCGGTCGGCACGCGTTTGTAAAGGTCGATCACATGGTCATTGATCATGCGGATACAGCCGCTGGACACCGAACGCCCGATGGACGAGGGCGAGGTGGTGCCGTGGATGCGGTAATAGGTGTCGCGCCCGTTCTGGAACAGGTAAAGCGCCCGCGCACCAAGCGGGTTGCCCGCGCCGCCGGGTTGCACGTAATCGTTATTCAGGAATTTACCATAAGCGGAGGGATCGCGTTCGATCATCTCGTTCGTGGGGCGCCATGTGGGCCATTCTTTTTTGACCTGAATGATGGCCTCTCCGCTGAATTCCAGACCGGCCTTGCCCACGCCCACGCCGTAACGCCGCGCGGTGTTCGGCCCGGTGATGTAATACAGGAAATGCGCGCGCGGCATCACCAGAATCTGGTTCGGTTCCAGACCGGAGCGAATGCGCACCTCTTGTGGGAGGAACTGCGGATCAAGCTGGAATGCGGCCAATGCGGGCGTGGCCAGAGTGCTGGCCGCAGCGGCGGAAGTGGCAAGAAAATTACGACGGGAAAGCATTGTGGCCTCTGACAAATTTGGTTTGGTTGGCGGCGATGATGCCATGGTGTTGTGGCGCGGATCAAGTGGCGCGGGCGCAGTTCGCGGGTCACCGGATGCCACAATGCCGTGAATAGTGCATTAAACACGAAAAAACGCGGCCCCCTTGCGAGGACCGCGTTTCAGAATGACGTCTGGTGCGGCTTATGCCAGCGCCAGGTTCACCGCGGATTCGCGACCGTCACGGCCTGCTTCCACGTCAAAGGTCACTTTCTGGTTGTCGGCCAGACCGGTCAGGCCGGAACGCTCGACAGCGGAAATGTGAACGAAAACGTCCTTGCCGCCAGTTTCAGGTGCGATAAAGCCGAAGCCTTTGGTGGTGTTGAACCATTTTACGGTGCCGTTGGCCATGTCCGTAGTCTCCTATAAACGCTGCCCGCGAATTGCGGCAGCTTTGGCGTAGTTGGTCCTGTATCGAAAGACTGAACGCCGGTTTGAAGGGAGACAGTAGGTCGAGATAGAATAACGTTAGCGCCGCCCGTATGGACCGGAATCATTTGAATAGCAAGGGGGTTAGCGGATTAAGTTGCCGTAGCGTAAAGCCAGTAGTTGCGGTTGGCCAGCCGATAGCCGCGCTGGGCCAGCATCACGGCAATATCCAGCAGGGGGGACTGGCCGTAGCGTTCCGGCCCCGCGTCAATCGCGATTTTGCGCACGGTTTCGGGGTGGGCATGGGCGAGGATTTCAAGTTCGACGCCTTCTGCTTCGAGTTTGAGGAAGTCGATATGGGGCAGGTTTTGCTGTGCGATCAGGTCGCGCAGGGTCAGGGTGGGCACGCTGTGGCGCGATATTTCCTGGCCTGATTCCTCGGTCAGCATAGAGTTGTCGGTGGCATTGGCGCGCACGATGAATTCGATCTGGCCTGCGGTGTCGAACAGGCCGGCGTTTATGTTTGTGATTTCAGTATCTTGGGTGTTTCTGGTCAGGCATTCGAAATTGATTGGCGCGGGTTCGACGGCGATAACGCGCCCCTTTGGGCCGGTTTTGCGGGCAGCGGCAAGGGCGAAGCCGCCAACGAATGCGCCACAATCGACCACGCTGTCGCCGCGTTCGATTTCGACGAAATCCTTGAGCGTGTATTTTGACAGCATCCGCTGGGAGTATCCGCGGGACATGGAAAACCAGTTGGGCCGCGCCACGGGGGTGGGCATCCAGATTTGTTCTTTCGGGCCAGAGAGTTGGACCATGCCAGTGTCATGGGCGATTTCGCTGACGGCGGATTTGATATGATCCGGCACGGGTTCGTCATCATAGGCACCGGGGTGGGACCGCCCCTGTAGCAATTTCATCCGCGCAGGGGTCACGGGTTCGACCGTGAACTGGTGGCGCAGGCGGGTCAGGTTGCTGGTGTCGAGGGGGGTATCGGTCATGGCGGGCACCTTTTGGGGCGCATTCTTACCTGCTGGGGGAGGGGGTGCAATGGGGTGTTGGACAGAAGGCGGGGCATCAAGGGCGCTGGTCGCTTGGCTTCAAGCCAAGCGTTTCGCATTTTTTCAAAAAATGCGGGTGGCGCGTGTTGTTGGCTGGGCGTGGTTGCACTGGGTGTTCGAAGTGCCAGGCCAGCCAGATGTCCCGCTCGGCGGTAGGCGGGCTGTGTCAAACCAAGGCCGGAGAAACGCCCCTCGGGGAGGGGGCTGCCCTTGCTGTCAAAGGGTCACAAAAAGGTTCTGGATCTCGCGCGCATCGCTTTCAATGATCGCTCCGACTTTCGCAGGAATGCATTTTTCCGAGCGTAAGCGGCATTTTAGCAAATCAAACAAAGCAAACCGGTGATTGGCGAGAGAGCTGCTTTGGAACGCCTTTCTAAGTAGAAAAATACCAACCCCTGCATAAGTTGGGGTCAATTCGCGCTGCCTACAGGGCCAAAGATAGACCGCAGCCGGTTCTTTGTTGCTGACGTATTCGAAGTGCGCGTCGATATTGATAGCTAAGTTCTCCGCAACCGGAAAAGATCGTTTGCTTTGGCTAAACGCTTCAAGAGACTTCTTGATTTCGAAATCTTCAATTCCGTTGGTCTTTGGGTTGGGGATGTTCAGACAAAACCCCGCCACATGGGCGGGGTTTTATTAATCCTAGCGGCTGAATTTCTTGTGCTTCAGGCGTTTCGGTTCCAGCGCGTCTGCGCCCAGGCGGCGTTTTTTGTCTTCTTCGTAGTCTTCGAAGTTGCCTTCGAACCATTCGACGTGGGCGTCGCCTTCGAATGCGAGGATGTGGGTGCAGATGCGGTCAAGGAAGAAGCGGTCGTGGGAGATGACGACGGCGCAGCCTGCGAAGTCCACGAGGGCGTCCTCGAGAGCGCGCAGGGTTTCGACATCGAGGTCGTTGGTCGGTTCATCGAGCAGCAGGACATTGCCGCCTTCGCGCAGCAGGCGCGCCATGTGGACGCGGTTGCGTTCACCGCCCGACAGCAGCGAGACCTTTTTCTGCTGATCGCCGCCTTTGAAGTTGAAGGCGGAGCAATAGGCGCGGGCGTTCACTTCGGCGTCGCCCAGTTTGATGATGTCCTGACCGTCGGCGATGGCCTCCCATACATTTGCGTTGGGTTCCAGATCGTCGCGGGATTGATCGACATAGGAGAGTTTAACGGTATCGCCGTATTCGACCGCGCCGCTGTCGGGTTGTTCCTGTCCGGTCAACATGCGGAACAGGGTGGTTTTACCCGCGCCGTTGGGACCGATCACACCGACGATGCCGCCGGGGGGCAGCGAGAAATCCAGCCCTTCGACCAGCAGTTTGTCACCCATGGCTTTTTTCAGGCCTGATACCTCGATCACCTTGTTGCCCAGACGGGGACCGTTGGGGATGATGATCTGGGCGCGGGCCAGTTTTTCGCGTTCGGACTGGTTGGCGAGGTCGTTATAGGCGTTGATGCGGGCCTTGGATTTGGCCTGCCGTGCCTTGGGCGAGGCGCGCATCCATTCCAGTTCGCGTTCCAGCGTTTGCTGTTTGGATTTGTCTTCGCGGGCTTCCTGGCTCAGGCGTTTTGCCTTTTGTTCCAGCCATGCGGAATAGTTGCCCTCGTAGGGGATGCCGCGGCCACGGTCGAGTTCGAGAATCCAGCTGGTGATATCGTCAAGGAAGTAGCGGTCGTGGGTGACGATCAGGATTGTGCCTTTGTAATCAATCAGGTGCTGTTGCAGCCATGCGATGGTTTCGGCGTCGAGGTGGTTGGTCGGTTCATCGAGCAGCAGCATATCGGGCGCTTCGAGCAGCAGTTTGCACAGGGCGACGCGGCGTTTTTCACCGCCCGACAGGGTGGTCACATCGGCATCATCGGGGGGGCAGCGCAGGGCCTCCATCGAGACGTCGATCTGGCTGTCGAGATCCCAGAGGTTTTCGGCGTCGATCTGATCCTGCAGGGCGGCCATTTCATCGGCGGTTTCATCGGAATAGTTCATCGCCAGATCGTTATAGCGATCGAGGATCGCCTTTTTGCTGGCGACACCCAGCATGACGTTTTCGCGCACGGTCAGGGCGGCGTCGAGTTCGGGTTCTTGTGGCAGGTAGCCGACGCGGGCGCCTTCGGCGGCCCATGCTTCGCCCTGAAATTCCTTGTCCCAGCCGGCCATGATTTTCAGCAGGGTGGATTTACCCGCGCCGTTGACGCCGACCACACCGATTTTCACACCGGGGAGGAAGTTGAGGTGGATATCCTCGAAGCATTTTTTGCCGCCCGGATAGGTCTTGGAGACGCCGGACATATGATAGACGTATTGATAGGCGGCCATTCG
Source organism: Paracoccaceae bacterium (assembly GCA_050633465.1). Taxonomy (GTDB): domain Bacteria; phylum Pseudomonadota; class Alphaproteobacteria; order Rhodobacterales; family Rhodobacteraceae; genus UBA3069. Next base: position 144,093 of record JBOEGO010000004.1, read on the forward strand.
GGGCACTCCTGCTTGATGCGTTGTTGTGGGTGTAGATAGCGGTTGGCGGGGGCGGGGGCAATGCGCGGCGGGTGCTGCTGGCGGGAGTATTTAGGGAGAGAAGAAGTGTGCGGGGCGGTGCGAAACCGCTTGGCGGGGGCTGTGGCGCTGCGGTAGGGGTGGGCGTTATGCGTTATCAGCTGCCATATGCGCGGGCCGGACAGGTCATCGGATTGTTGGGCGGGTCGTTTGATCCGGCCCACGGCGGCCATGCGCATATCAGCCGCGAGGCGATGAAGCGGTTTGGTTTGGATGCGGTGTGGTGGCTGGTGTCGCCCGGCAACCCGTTGAAAGAGCAGGGACCAGCCGCGATGGAGCGCAGGTTGGCGCGTGCTCGCGAGGTATCCAAGCATCCGCGGATTGTGGTCAGCGATATCGAGGCGCGCATTGGCACGCGCTATACCGCGCAGACGATTGCGCGGTTGCAGGCGATATATCCGGGGGTGCGGTTTGTCTGGCTGATGGGGGCGGACAATCTGGTGCAGTTTGATCAGTGGCAGGATTGGCAGGCGATCATGGCGCGGGTGCCGGTGGGCGTATTGGCGCGCCCCGGTCAGCGGATTGCGGCGCGATCATCCAAAACGGCGCGGGTGTTTCGCGGGGCGCGGTTGTCGGCGCGGGCGGCGCATGTTCTGGGGCGTGGATCGGCGCCGTTGTGGTGTTTTTTGAACGTGCCGATGGTTGATCATTCGTCAACACGGATACGGGCACGGGGGGATTGGGTGAGGGATGGTTAACAATCGCCTGATATAGGGGGGCTGCGCGGTGGTTTGTATGCTTGTTTGCCCCTGCGCGGGGCGCTAGGTTTGTGGATATGGTCAAGGTGATTTCAAGACGCGGATTTGTTTGTGGGGCGGGCGTTGTGGCGTTGCTGCCCGGGGTGGTTTTGGCAGGCGCGCCCAAGGTGTCGTTGCGCCCGGTGGCGCGCAGCCGCGAGGGGGCGAAACTGCTGGTCAAAAGCGGTGCGGGTCTGGTGGCCGAAGCCGGATTGGGCGGCGGCGCAGTGACCGGGTTTGCCGTGGCCGATTTGAAAACCGGACAGATGTTGGAAAGCGGCGCGGGGCAGGTCGGGTTGCCACCTGCCAGCGTGGCCAAGGCGATTACGGCATTGTATGCATTGGAAGTTCTGGGCGCGGCGCATCGGTTTGAAACCCGCGTCATGGCCACGGGGCCGGTGGCCAATGGTGTGGTGCAGGGCGATCTGGTGTTGGTGGGGGGCGGTGATCCGTCGCTGGACACTGACGGTTTGGCGGCGCTGGCCAAGGACCTGAAGGCGCAGGGCGTGCATTCGGTCAAGGGGCGGTTTCTGGTTTGGGGTGGCGCGCTGCCCTATGTGCGCGAAATCGACAGCGAACAGCCGGATCATGTGGGCTATAACCCTGCGATCAGCGGATTGGCGTTGAATTTCAACCGTGTGCATTTTGAATGGAAGCGGCAGGGGCAGGGCTATGGTGTGACCATGGATGCGCGGTCGGACCATTACCGCCCCGCTGTGCGCATGGCCCGTATGGCCGTGGTGAACCGCAGCGCCCCGATTTATACCTATAAGGACAGGGCCGGGCTGGACGATTGGACCGTGGCGCGGGGCGCGCTGGGCAAGGGCGGGTCGCGCTGGTTGCCGGTGCGCCGCCCCGATCTGTATGCGGCCGAGGTGTTTCGTTATTTCGCCCGCGCGCAGGGGATTGTGCTGAAGGACGAGCAGGTTGTGACCATCCTGCCGCGCGGCACTGTATTGGCCACAAGGCACAGCGCGCCGCTGCGGGATTTGCTGCGCGACATGTTGAAATATTCCACCAACCTGACGGCAGAGATGGTCGGGCTGGCCGCCACGGCGCGGCGCAGGGGCGCGGCGGTGTCGTTAAAGGCATCGGGCGCAGAGATGAGCAGCTGGGCGCGGGCCGCCTTGGGGATGCAATCGGCCAGATTGGTTGATCATTCCGGTCTGGGCGCGGCGTCGCGGGTATCGGCCACGGATATGGTGCGGGCGCTGGTCGCGACGGGGCGCGCCCCCCTGTTGCGACCGATCATGAAAAACATCGCCCTGCGCCATGACAACGGCAAGGTGAACCGCGACCACCCGATCAAGGTGCAGGCCAAAACCGGCACGCTGAATTTTGTATCGGGTCTGGCGGGTTACATGACGGCGGCGGATGGCACCGATCTGGCCTTTGCGGTGTTTTCCGCAGACAAGGCGCGGCGTGCCAAGCTGAGCGTGGCGCAGCGTGAACGCCCCGAGGGCGGCGGCACCTATAACAAACGCGCCAAACGGTTGCAGCAGCGGCTGATCGAACGCTGGGGCGCGATGTATGGCAGTTAGGGCGATTTGGCGATCGGGCGCATAACCGGGCACAAGGTGACGTTGCCCTGCGGCGCGGTGCGGCAGGCATTTTTTGAAACCTGTCCCTGTATGCCCTGTTCGCCTGCGGGTTCGGGCCTGCCCCATTTTAACCATGTATTTTGCGCGCATGTTTTAATCATTCACAGGTGAATGAGTTTGCTTTCAACGGCTTATGGCGGTTTTGACACCGGAACCATCCTGGTGAACGCAGATTGCTGCGCTGCGAAATGCCGAAAAGATTAACCATAAATGTCTCATTTCGGCCCGTTTTCGGGGGCCAAATGGTCGCACCGTTAACCATCCTGTCCGGTTTGGAAGGTGTCGTGCGATGCGACCTGTGCCTGCCGGACGTTTTTAAAAATGAAAGACGAGCCAATGAAAAAGACCTCCTCCTTCGCTATCGCGGCAGCGTTTTGCGCCGTGTCGACCATGGCCCATGCCGCCGAAGAAACCGCCAACCTGAGCGTGACCGCATTGGTGGCCGACAGCTGTGTGCTGACCACCGCAACCGCGCTGACATTTGCCACCATCAACGCCGGCGCCGACACCAATCAGGTGACCCCCGGTTCGATCGCCGTTCTATGCACCGGCAGCCGCACAGGCGTGACCGTCACATTGGGCGACGGCGAAAACAAAACCGGCAGCACGCGCCGCATGGCCAGCACCGGCGGCGATTACCTGCCCTATTCGGTCTATTCCGACGCAGGCCACGCATCTGCTGTTGCACCGGGCGAAGCAATTTTTTCGGGCGATATCACCGCCATCGTGCCGCAGGTGATTCCGGTTTACGGGCAAATCCCGTCGGGAAGCTATACAGCCGGCCTTTACAGTGATACGATCTTGGTGACCCTGACGCACTAAGGCGTGAAAAGATCGGGGCACATGAAGGCGAACAGGCAAAAATAACGGGAAACCCCATGTTTCTATCGAACAAGTGTGCATCACTGAAATCGTCGCTGGCCATAGCGGCACTGATTTGCGGGGGCGCCGCCGCGCCCCTGCTGGCGGACAGTCTGGCGGTATCCCCGACCAAACTGGACGTGCGTTCATCAAACCAGACCACCCTGACCGTCAAGGCCGAGGGCCGCGAGGCATCCGTTTTGCAAATGCGGGTGCTGAGCTGGAAAGAAGGCACCGATCCGGCCAAGGCCAAACCGACCCGCGACGTGGTTGTCAGCCCGCCGGTGGCGCGTTTGGCCCCGCGGCAGGAATTGACCGTGCGGCTGGTGCGCGTGAAAAAACGCGCCGTGCGCGGGCGCGAATGTTACCGCGTTCTGGTTGACCGGCTACCGGGCAAAGAGCAAAGCGGGCAGGCAGTGAAACTGCAGGTGCGCCATTCCGTTCCCATGTGTTTCAGTTCCTGATCACGTCTTAGGACGCCAGACATTTCGATCCTTTTTGACTGGCGTTTCAGTTGTTTAGGGGTTGAACAATGGGCATTAAAAAGCTGGTCGGATTCGCTGCGTTGGGTTTGGGGCTGGTCCCTGCAACGACAACCGCACAACAGACCGCCACAACGGGATTGGATGTCACGGCATCTGTTCCCGATCCGATTTCCGTGCTGAGCGATGACACGCCTCTGTTTCTGGCGGTGACCATCAACGGGCGCCAAATCGGGTTGATCGCGGAATTCATGGCGCATCCGGCAGAAAACCGGATTTCGATCAAACGCTCTGAATTGACGGAAATCGGGCTGAAGGCGCCGGGTGGCGTGCAATCCAGGGTCTATCTGGATACGATCCCCGGCCTTGCCTATCAATACGAGGACGTGGATCAGAAAATGCTGATCAGCGTGCCCAGTTCCGCCATGCTGCCCAAGGTGCAATCGGCCGCCGAGCGCCCCGCGCATCTGGACGCCGAAAAAAGCGCGGGCGTGGTGTTGAATTACGGGTTGAACGCCGATTTCGGCAGCAACGGCGCGGGCGGATCATTCGGGTTTAACGGGCTGACCTCTAGTGTCGACGGCTGGCTGTTCAGCCCCTTTGGCACGATCAGCGCATCGGGCACGCACCGGTATCGGCACGCGGGCGGGACCAGCGATTTCATAAGGTTTGAAACCACTTACGAGGTCAGCAATGCCAATAAGGCGCTGACGTTATCGGTGGGGGATGTTACATCATCGGGCCTGTCCTGGACGCGGCCCATCCGCATGGCGGGGGTGCAGATAAGGCGCGATTTCGGATTGCGCAGTGATCTGGTGACGCAGCAGTTGTTGTCATATTCGGGCGCGGCGGCGGTGCCATCGACGGTGGATGTGTTCATCGAAAACAACCGCACCTTTAGCGGCACGGTCGACAGTGGGCCGTTTCGGATCGAGGACCTGCCGATCTATTCCGGCGCGGGCGATGCGGTGATCGTGGTGCGCGACGAATTGGGCCGCGCCAAAAAGCAGAAGGTATCATTTTTCGCGGCGCAGAACCTGTTGAAAAAGGGGCTGGCGGATTATTCGCTGGAGGTGGGCCGCGCGCGCGAGGCCTATGGCATCGAAAGCAACCAATATGGCGCGGATACGGTGTATTCGGGCAGCCTGCGTTATGGTCTGACGCAAAACACCACGCTGGAATTTCACGGCGAGGGCAAGAGCGATTTGAAAATGGCCAGTCTGGGCGTGAATGTGGTGCCGTTTTCGCTGGCCGAGGTATCGTTGACCGGCGGGGTCAGCCAGTATCAGGGCGTTACCGCGAAATTCGCAAATGCGTCCCTGCGCACATCCATTCGCAACGTCGATATCAACATCAATTCGATGCGCGCCGAGGACGGATTTGCCGATCTGGCCTATGCCACGGGGGTGGATTATCTGGGCGCGGCGGCGCTGGCGACGGGCGGGTCATTGTTGGAATTCCCCACCGCGCTGGATGTGGTCAGTCTGGCGGTGCCGATGCCGTTCACCGACCGCAAGCTGGGGCTAAGCATGATCCATTCGCAGCGCGCGAATTCGGATGATTTATTGTTATCAACGTCTTATGGGCAGGCATTGCCCGGTGGCAAGGGTGCGATCAGCCTGAACGGATCGCGCAATGTGCGCACCGATGAAACCACCCTTTCGCTAAGTCTGTCGATGTCGCTGGGCAATCGCACCTATGCGCGCAGCACCGTTGGCACCGATTATTCGGGCAAACGCGCCGCCAGTCTGTATCTGGCGCGGCCACTGGGTGAACGGGTTGGCGACAGCGGCTACGGGTTGCAACTGGACGATCAGGACGGGCGGTTTCTGGCCTCGGGGCGGGGGGATTACCGCACCCGATACGGCAAGGCGGGCGTAGAATTGCAAACCGGCGGCGGGTCGACATACGGGCGCGGATCATTCGAGGGGTCGCTGGTGTTCACCGGCGGCAATCTGGCGGCGGGCAACACCATTGGCGACAGTTTTGCATTGGTCGATCTGGGCGTGCCGGACGTGCCTGTATACCTGCAAAACCGCCGCGTGACCCGCACCAATGGCAGCGGCAAGGCATTGGTGCCGGGCCTGTCATCGAACCGGCGCAACCGCGTGTCGATCAACGTGGCCGACCTGCCGGAAACCGCGACCGTGGGGGCCACGGCGATGGATGTGGTGCCTGCGCGACGGTCCGGCGCATCGGTCGATTTCCACGGCAGTGCGCGGCCCAATGTGTTGGTCATCATGCGCTACCCCGATGGCAAGATGCTGGAACCTGGCACGTTCGGCTATTTGAACGGCGCCAAGGATGAAACCTATGTCGGCTATGACGGGCAGGCATGGTTGGAAAATGTCAAAGGGCGCAACAGTTTGCGGTTTGACACCGCACGCGGCCCCTGCACTGCCGAATTCGGATTCGAGGCCACAGTGGCGACGCAGGATGTGATTGATCCGGTGATCTGCAAATGAGCGGGGCAGGGCGGATACTGCGGGGTCTGGCGCTGTTGGCGGGGCTGCTGGCCCTGCCACAGGCCGCCGCCGCGCTGACCTGCAACGCCACGGTCAGCAATATCAATTTCGGCGCGATCAGTGTGCGGGCAGGGGCGGTCAACCAGACCTCGGGGTCGATCACGGTGCGCTGCCGCGGGTCGCTGCTGAGCCTTGTGGGGGCCTGTGTCTATTTCGGGTCGGGCAGCGGCGGCGCGGGGGCGAGCAATTCGCCGCGCTATATGCGGCGCGGCGATGGCGCGGCGCTGCCGTTTGAACTGCGCCCGCTGGGCAATGGCAATACATTCGGCACGCTGAACGCGGTCTATGTGCCGGTGGCGACCGTGCTGGGGGCGGGGTCGGCGACGGTGCCGATTTTCGCGGATGTGGCCTCTACTTCGGTGTCGGTGGGCAGCGGCACTTATGCCTCTACCTTTGACGGATCAACGGATATATCGTTGGAATACGGGGAGTTGACCACCTGCACCCTGTTGCAACAGGGCGAACCCGTGCCACCGTTCACCGTATCGGCCGAGGTGGTGCCAAGCTGTGAACTGGATGTGAGCGCGATGAGTTTCGGATCCATCAGCGCCAGCCTGACACGCCCGGTGGATGAAACCGCAACCGTGAACGTGCGCTGCACATCCGACACCAGTTACACGGTGTCGATGGGCATGGGGGAAACCGGTGTTTCACCCACCGACAGGCGGATGCGCAGCCTGCTGGGCACGCTGAGTTACGGGCTGTATCGCGACCCGGCCCGCAGCCAGCCATGGGGCAACCTGCCCGGGCAAACGGTGGCGGGCACAGGCAGCGGCGGCAACAATGCATTCACGGTTTATGGCCGCATCCACGCGGGCCAAAGCCCCAAGGCGGGCATATACACCGACAGCGTGATTGTCACGATAACCTATTGATTTGGTTGGAAAGTGAACGGGGCGCAGGTTCCCATTTGCGCCCCGTTCGTTGCCTGATGCAGATTAACGTGAGTGGGGGCCTCAGGCGGTGCCAGTGATCCGCGCAGTTGGCGCGGGAATTGCGTGTGCAGGGCGGTCGGTCCAGCCGTGCAGCGATGAATCGATATGTTGGGCAGGTCCATCCAGCGCGCCAATGACGGGCGCAAGACAAAGGATCAGGATGCCGGTTAAAACAAGGGCAAAGCGTTTGTTTGAAATCTGGGTCATATGGAAACCTCGAACTGAAAAAAACTGAAAAAAGTCGTGCTGAAAATATATCTCTATGATGCCAAGTCTGGCGCATATGTCAAAAGAAACTTTTGGTTGTATGCGGATTTTCGCGCCTGTTCTGGCGCAGACGCAAAAAGGCGGCCGCCCGAGGTAGGAAGCGACCGCCTGACAATCGTTAACATTTACGGGTGAATCCGGTTAGATACGCGCCGAATTTGCGCCACGCGGACCCGCAACCAGCCATGCGATAAAGCCCAGAACCGGCAGGAAGAAGATCACCAGCGTCCAGATGATTTTCTTGGCCCCCGAGGCCGAGGACGTCAGGGTTTGATAGATGGCATAGATGTCGGCGATGAGGATCAAAAGACCCATAAGTCCATATTCCATAACGATTTCTCCGTTTTGGTTGTTGCGGTGCCGGGCATGCGTTCTGCGCCCGGCGATTGCAGTAACAACGGTATGGATATGGAATTTGTTCCCGAAAAATTGATCCGGGGTTTACCGCAGGGGGTGCCTTGCGCGCGAAGCGGTGCCGTTACAGGGTCAGGTGGCGCGCCCTTGCGCCGCGTTCGATCGCGGCGGCATAAAGCCGGTCGATATCCAGCTCGTAGCGGATTTCCTCGAGCAGGCGCAATTCGGATTCGCGCAGGGTGCCATCGGATGCGGCCACATCGCAGGCCAGCGCATATGCGGTTTCGAACAGGCGTTCGGGCAGGTTGTCGCGGATCAGGCCAAACAGGGCATCCAGCCCGTCCTCTTGTTCGAACAGGTCGATCACGGTGCCGGAAATGGTGGTCACACGGTCGATATCATAATCGGCAAACACCGGCAGGTTGTTCACCGCGCCTTCGATTTTCACCAGCTCGGCGGTGCGGATATCCTCGTCTGACATGGATACGGCGATCATGACGGCGACAAGGCAGTCCTGCGGGCTAAGCGGGTGGGATTGGGCATCTGTCATCAAACTGTCCTTGAATGCGTGTGTTGCAGTGCAGAATATTGACTGACACCCGCAGCTTCAATAGGTAGCGGCGGTCTGCCGCGCATTCCGCGCTGGTTGGCCTGCCCCAGTATAGGGGCGTTGCCCGCAGTGGCGATAGTGGAGAAGAACATGACCGAATTGCGCGACGCCGCATTAGCATCCAAAGCCTGGCCGTTCGAAGAAGCGCGCAAGCTGGTCAAACGCTATGCCAAGGCACCGCCGGCCAAGGGGCATGTGTTGTTCGAAACCGGATACGGGCCATCGGGCCTGCCCCATATCGGCACCTTTGGCGAGGTGGCGCGCACCAGCATGATCCGCAGTGCATTCGAGGCGATTTCAGACATCCCGACGCGGTTGATCTGTTTTTCCGACGATCTGGACGGGATGCGCAAAGTGCCGGAAAACGTGCCGAATTTCGAAAGCCTGCGCGCACATTTGCAACGGCCATTGACCAGCGTGCCCGACCCGTTTGGTGAATTCGACAGTTTCGGTGATCATAATAATGCGATGCTGCGGCGTTTTCTGGATACATTCGGGTTTGAATACGAATTCTATTCGGCAACCGAGTTTTACAAAACGGGTCAGTTCGATGATGTGCTGAAACGCGCAGTGGAAAAATATGACGAGGTCATGGCGGTGATGTTGAAATCATTGCGTGATGAACGCGCCGCGACCTATTCGATTTTCCTGCCGATCCATCCCGAAACCGGGCGGGTATTGTATGTGCCGATGAAATCGGTGGATGCGGTGAATTACACCATCACCTTTGACGACGAAGAAGGGCGCGAGTGGACCCTGCCGGTGACCGGCGGCAACGTAAAGCTGCAATGGAAACCGGATTTTGGCGCACGTTGGGCTGCGCTGGACGTTGATTTCGAAATGTATGGCAAGGATCATTCGACCAATACGCCGATCTATGACCGTATTTGCGAAATTCTGGGCGGGAAAAAGCCCGAGCATTTCACATACGAGCTGTTTCTGGATGAAAACGGTGAAAAGATTTCGAAATCCAAGGGCAATGGGCTGACAATTGATGAATGGCTGACCTATGCGTCTACCGAGAGCCTGTCGTATTTCATGTTCCTGAAGCCGAAAACCGCAAAGCGGATGCATTTTGATGTGATCCCCAAGGCGGTCGATGAATACCACCAGCAATTGCGCGCCTATCCGGGGCAGGATTGGAAGGCGCGGGTGAATAATCCGGTCTGGCATATCCACAATGGCAATCCACCCGAAAGCAAAATGGTGGTGCCGTTTTCGATGCTGTTGAATGTGGCATCTGTTTCGGGGGCCGAGGATAAGGAAACCCTGTGGGGGTTTATCCGGCGGTATGCACCGGATGCAACGGCTGAAACCCACCCGGATCTGGATCAGGCGGCCGGTTTTGCGGTGCGGTATTACAATGATTTCGTGAAGCCGCACAAAGTATTCCGCGCCCCCAATGAATTGGAACGCGAAGCCTTGAGCGAATTGCGTGATAAATTGGCAAAGTGGGATGGCGGTTTGGACGCCGAAGAGCTGCAATCGCTGGTGTTCAGCGTCGGGCGCGAGCGGTTTGATCCGATGCGGGCCTGGTTCTCGGCCCTGTACGAGGTGCTGTTGGGGGCCACGCAGGGCCCGCGCTTTGGCGGTTTCATCGCGCTATATGGCGTGGACGAAACCGTGGCGCTGATCGACAGCGCATTGGCGGGCGAACTGGCCGGTTGATTTGACGGGCGCCTGTTTGGTCCTACCTGATCATCAGGAGGAGTAAACATGCGCCCGTTTTTTATCGCCCTCGCCCTATTCGCCAGCCCGGTATTCGCACAGGATATAGGGGTGGAATCCGTCATATCCGACCAGATGTTGGATTTCCGCAGTGGCGATGTGGGCGGTGCCTATGAACATGCCAGCCCACCATTGCAGCGGTTTTTCGGATCGCCCGAAAGTTTCGGACAGATGGTGCGGCAGGGGTATCCCTCGATCTGGGCCAATGACGGGGTGCGATTTTTCGACCTGCGCGCCGACGGCGACACCATGGTGCAAGGGGTCGAGGTGCGCGACACCGCAGGCGATTTGCACTGGTTCGATTACCGCATGGTGCGCGATGGCGCAGGCTGGCGGATTGATGGTGTGACCCCGCGCAAGGCCCCCGATCTGGCGGTTTGATCCTGTGGTGGTTTCGGCTGAATCGCTGATTCCCGCCGGACCACCGTCACGGTGGTCTTAGCCATCGTTAAGATAGTGTTGATATTTCCCTTTCCCTGAGCGGGCGCGTGCCCGGCTTGCATGGAATTGATGCCCTTGGCCTGTGGTCCTGCCGCTAGCCAAGGTGATCCTTTGGAAGGGGAACCTCTGCATGAACAAGGCGATAACCGATGGTGTGGTCCTGATGCCGCCCGCATTCGAATTCGGGCTGGACGTGTGGTCCAGCGGCGATGGAACGCCGGGATCCGACACCTATCAGAACGCGGCCAATGCCGCCTTTGTCCCGGCGGATCAGGATTTCGGCGGATGTCTTGAAATCCAGAAATCCAACAGCACGACCAAGCTGCGCTATACGGGTGAAACCCCTTTGTTGCCAGGGTGTTACCTGCGAGTGACGGCCCGTATCAAGGCCGTCAGCGGCAACCTGCCAAATGTGCGGATTGCGGGTTGGGCCGGGGCCGCCGGGGGTGGTCATGTTGGCGGGCTGGACGAGGTCGGGCCAAGTGTCAGTTTGCAAAGCTATGGTAACGTGGTCGAGGTCAGCGCGATCATCGGTGCGGGCAATCGCGGCGGCGTCGATATGGTCTGGGGATCACAGCCGATCTATGGCCATTTCGGACTGGACCTGACCGGACAGAATGGTGGCATTGTGCGTGTTGACGATATCGTGATCGAAGATATCACATCGGTTTTCCTGCGCGATATGATGAACTGGGTTGATGTGCGCGACTACGGCGCGGTCGGCGACGGCGTGACCGATGACATGCCCGCTTTCGAGGCCGCAGATGATGCGGCCAATGGTCGTAAGGTTCTGGTGCCAAACGGTAATTTCTTTCTTGGTGACAGCGTCACGTTTGAATCCCATGTCGAATTTCAGGGCAATGTGACCATGCCCGACGACAAACTGCTGCTGTTGACCAAGGATTTCCACCTGTCCGCCTATGTTGACGCCTTTGGTGACGAAGTTGTGGCATTCAAAAAAGCGTTTCAGGCGCTATTGGGCAATTCCGATCATGAATCGCTGGACCTGTGCGGGCGGCGCATTCAATTGCGCGAACCAATTGATATGCATTTGGCGGCATTCAATCGCACGGACTATGCGCAAAGACGTGTTATCCGCAATGGCCAATTCTATGTCGAGACGTCATCCAATTGGGATGACGAGGTTGCGACTTCGCACGGGACTTATGACCGGACCGACCCCTATACCCTGTCGAATGTGACCAATGTGGCCAATGTTCCGGTGGGGTCGCATGTGGTTGCCAATGGTGTCGGGCGGGAGGTTTACGTGCGCTCGAAGAACATCGCGACGCAGGAAATCGAGCTGTCTCAGCCTCTGCACGACGCGGACGGGACACAGGTTTATACCTTTACCCGTTACAAATATGTGTTGGATTTCAGTGGCTTCCAAAAAATTTCCAAAATGCAGATCGAAGACATCGAATTCAACATGTCGGCGCGGTGTTCTGGTATTTTGCTGGCGCCTGCCGGTCTGACCTTTCACGTGAAAGACTGCGTGTTCAACGACCCCAAAGACCGCGCAATCACCAGTCACGGCGAAGGGTGTCAGGGCATGTTGATCGACCGCTGTCAATTCCTGTCGGCCGAAACGCAATTGCGTGCCCAAGACAGAAAAAGCGTGGCGATCAATACCAATGGAAACGATGTGAAATTGCGCGATTGCCGTATTACGCAGTTCCGTCACTTTGCTGTTCTAAGCGGTTCATCAAATATCGTTACCGGGAATCACTGGTTTCAGGGTGACACCGAAAGCGAAGGTATTCGCACGGCAGGGCTGGTGCTGAGCCGGACGAATAACCGGACCTCTGTCAATGGTAACTACATCGACAATTGTTTTGTTGAGTGGACCAATGAGCACGACAATGACCCCGATTACGCCAGTGAGTTTTCATTTTCGGCGCTGAATATTTCTAATAACACGTTCCAGTGCGGTAATACGGCGGCGTCATTCCGGTTTATTGTGGTGAAGCCCTATGGTTCCGGCCATACGATCAAAGGGTTGAATGTGGTCGGCAATACATTCCGTTCTATTTCAGGCCAACCCGATCGGGTGGAAACTGTGGATACCACCTATGCGTCTCTTGATTTGAGCAAAATGGCAAATGTTACTTTTGAAGGAAACGCGTTCAGTAATATCGGCTATTGGACGGAAAATCCGGTGAATATCGAACATTCCGAAGGGTCCGTGCAAACCAGCTGGACGGTGGACACCGGTAATGCCCTTCCGTTTGACGGGCGTGCGCTGACGGTGGAGAGCGTAGTGACATTGGGCCGTATTCGCAATGGCGTCGGGGGCGGGTTGTATACCATGCCCTATGTCGACACGGAACAGGGGGCCAATAACAATCAGGTTCATGTTGTGTGGAGCGAGGCCGCACGCGGCAAAATTTTGATCCGCATTCGCGCCGATAAATAGGTATTTATTCAGTGAATGAACAGGGCGCTTTGGAAATGTCCAAGGCGCCCTTTGTTCGTTTGGTCACTGTTTTAGTTTTCGGAGAGTTCGATTTTTAATCGTTTTTTCGCGTCAAATTTTTTATGTGCTTACCGGCACCTGAAATTCAACAGATAAGGATTCGCCAAAAATAGAGTTACAAATTTCATATTTAATGCAGTGCGTTTTAGAACTCTCGCCAGATTGAAAATTTCAATCCAGTTTCCTTTGGTCCGATAAGCCCGTGGGTGACGCCCAGTTCCAAATGCCGTTTCTCTTTCATTTCCCACACAATGGATGGCACGATGCGCAAGAACGCGGGGTCATTTTCGCGCAGGCCTGCCTGAAATTGCACCATGGTTTTCAATTTCGGGCGCGGCTGTAGACCGATTGTGATGTCGGTTTTCAGGTCGGTGAAACCGCTTTCCAACCCGATTTCAGCGACTGTGTCGATAGATATCCAACCGCCGCCCAGCTTGCTTTGAAAACCGCGGCCAAAAGAAATGCCGGGGCGCAACACCTTGCCACTGGCCAATTGCCCGACGCCGATTTCCAGAGCAAACCTGTTTTTTTTATCTTGTTTCCCAATGGGATAACGGGCGAAGGCGACAATTTTTGATTTACCGGACACGCCGCGCCCCATATCCAAGCCGAAGGTTAACTTGTCCGTCGCACCCCATTCCAAATAGATCGCGCCGAACCCTGCGGGCACCCCGCCGCCGCTATAGGTCAAATAGGCCGATGTGGTGACAAATACGTTGCCCTTGCCACGCGGCCAGGCCCCCGCCTGAACACAGACGGGTAGCACCAAAAACAATAAGGTTAACCATCGCAGCATCTATGCCTCTCTTGCGTTAATAATCCTGAATTTTGGTAAAGGCGTGGTTAATTTTTGCCGCCTTACAGTGGGAAACTTGGGGTTTTGGGGAATGACTGTGGGGGTGCTATGCTGGCCCTGCGCGACGAAACCGAGGGAGGCCGCAATGCCGAAGATTTCAACTGCGAATGACTGTCAGACAGTGATCACGACATTCGAAATGACGCCGGGAACCTGTCAGGATTTGATGGATGCTCTGACTGATGCCTATGAGAAATTTATAAGCAAGCAGCCGGGGTTCATCGCGGCGGGTTTGCATGTGAACGATGCGCAAACGCGCATTGCAAACTATTCGCAGTGGCAGCGTCGCGAGGATTTTCAGGCCATGCTGCGCACCGATGAAATGCGCCAGCGCAACCGGATTATTGCCGGGCTGTGCACGCGGTTTGAACCGGTGATGTATGAGGTGGAGGCCGCATTTAATTGATTTCTAGACAGTTGTTTTGAATAGACAATCCCCCGTGTCGGTGGGCGACACGGGGGATGTCACAGGCCGCGCCCGGAGAGCAGGCCGCGCACTGTGTATGGAGGTAGGAGGGAGCGCCCCGTATGCTGAGGGCTGGTGCTAGGCGGCCAGAGTATTTGGAAGCGTTTCACCAAAGCGATATCCGCGACCAACAGAGGTCGAAATCATTTCCGGTTCGCCGCCCAGTTCCTGGATTTTGGAACGGATGCGACAAATATAGACATCAATGATGCGTGCATCCGGCTCGTCCTCCCAGGCGTAGAGCTGCGCCATAATCTGATCGCGAGAGGCAAGGCGACCACGGCGCAGGACCAGCATTTCAACCAGTTCATATTCCAGACGGCTAAGGTGCATCGGCCTACCGCGCACAGAGGCGCGGCGTTCAAACACATTAACAGACAGAGAGCCAAGCGAGAGTTCTGCCGAGGAAAACCCCGCATAGCGCCGTGCGACAGCGATCAGACGGGCAACCAGTTCGGCAGGTTCTGTGCCAACATCCACGCAGTCATCGGCGCCCGCCCCGAAGGCGCGCAAACGGGCATCCAGATCGCCCTTTGCGGTCAACACCGTGACGGGGGCGGCGGCCAGAAATGACAGCCCGCGCAACATGTCGAATACGCTCATATCAGGCATGTCCATATCCAGTAGGATGATGTCCTGTTCGCCCGCTTTGGCGTGTTCCATAAGGTCCTCGCCGTTGTGGGCCAGGGTCACATACAGGCCCGCCTGTTTCAGTTCATGGGCGACGGTCGAGGTGGCCCAGTTGGTATCGGAAAGCAGCACACGCATCATGGTTCCTTTCAATTCAGTATGGCGGTCGGGAGAGCATGACCAAAAGCAGGAGGGGCGCATTTCGGCAGCGGCCCACACCGATTTCAGTGGTTTGTCATGCGATCCCGGTGCCGCTCCGAGAGAGAGATCGGAAAGTTGGCGTTGGATCGTTTGATCGACTTTATGCTGTTGAGGTTACGCAATTGCATGGCGGGTGTCACCTGCCCGAAAGGTTAGAAATCGCTTGTTTTGAATGGGTTGGTTAATGCAGGTAGCTACGCCCTGCGAGCGGGGCACTGGGCATTTGCGGTTTCAGGGGCTAGCCTGGCGAGGCAATTGCCATGGAAAGGAAGGTTAATGCCTCTGATTGAACCGCTGGACGAGGGCGCGCTGGAGCCGGAGCTGCGCGAGGCGTTCGGGTTTTTCCACACCACATTGGGCGGCATCCCGAATTCGATTCGCACCATGGCGCGCCGCCCTGAAATCGCGCGCGCCTATCTGGCGCTGAACATCGCGGTGATGGAGGATTACGGCGCGGTCACCCCGGAATTCAAACGCCTGTTGGGCTATGCGGCGAGTTTCGCATCGGGGTGTTTATACTGTCAGGCGCATATGATTTTGGCGTCAGAACGGTTCAACGCCTCGGCCGAGCGATTGGAGGATGTGTTCAATTTCGAGGATTCCGTGCATTTTTCCGAGGCGGAAAAGGCGGCGCTGGGTTTTGCCCATGGCGCGGCGGCGGTGCCGAACGGGGTGGATGATGCGCTGGGGACGCGATTGCGCCAGCATTGGGATGATGATGCGGTGGTTGAAATCATGTCGGTCGTGGCGCTGTTTGGCTGGTTGAACCGCTGGAATGATTCCATGGGGACCGCATTAGAAGAGTTGCCCCTGTCGCGTGGCGAGCAGCGGTTGCGCGATGCCACGGGATGGGATGCGGGCAAACACCGGGGCTGAGGTGCGGTTTTGTCTCGCGGGTTCGGGTTTAAGTGCTGTGCGGGCGTTTCAGGCGCGGTTCTGTGTTGGTTTGTGCTGTGTGGTTTGGGATTAGGAGAGCAGAATGCGGTGGGTATTATTGTGCAGTTTCATGTTTTTAAGCGGCTGCGGGGTTCCATTTTTGCCGATTGTTTGATGTGGTGAGGTGGCGAAATCCTTGAAGGATTTCGGTTCGCTTTCTTTTCAAGAAAGCGGCACAGGGCCGGAGAGCCAGCGCACAGGCGCACGGTTGCAAAAGATTATGAGCTGGCCGGAGTTTTCGGCTACGCGGTAGCCGCGCCTGTGAACCTCGGCCATGAACCGCTCCATCCCGGCAAAGCGTTCCACATCGCGGGCCTTGCGGCGGATCACGCCGCCTTGCATTACGGCTTTTGACGTAAAAAGGTCGTTCAGCCAGACATCGGGGGCGAGGGGCGAGTTTCGGTTTTGCATGGCTGGATTTTGCAGGGTCTTGGTTAAGGATCGGTGAATTTCGGGCAGGACGCATGCGTGGTTTCAATGCCCGGTAGTCGTAGGTAAATACTGGCTATTGAACCGAAAATACCAACCAAAGTGCGCCAAGTAAAAATGAGAAAAGCGACAGCGCGAAGAATATCACGCCTATCGTCATAAAGCTGTTGGCCTTAGCAAAATCGGCATCTTCTCCTCTTAGCGCTCGATCGACGTGGCGAGTCGAGAAAAAACCGCAGCCCCACGTTACAGTGGCGAAAATTACGCCAAAAATGAAAACTAGCATTGTCATTGCAATGTCAGTCGGTGCGGCTATTGCTGACAAATTTGAAATTTGGCTGAGAACTGCGACAGCAGCGCCGCCATTTATAAGGATGGCAGACTTGATCGCTCCAGTCGCGTAGCTTTGCGAGATTTCTCTGTAATCAGCCATTTGCTCACTTCCTGCCCCGTCGTTTTACCCCGCCCCGTTGCCCCGGTTTGCCTGCGGTAGAGCGGCCTGATTTGACGCGGGAGGACTCCACGGCCTGTTCTACGGCGGATTGTCGTGCCAGCGGGTCGTCGGATATGGCCAGATCGACCGCTTCCAGTCGCTTTACCTCGTCGCGCAGGCGGGCGGCCTCTTCGAATTCCAGATTTTCGGCGGCTTTGCGCATGTCGTTGCGCATACCGTCCAGCACGGCTTCGAGGTTGGCCCCGTGCAGGGGTTTGTCGATGGTGGCGGTGACGCGGTTCATATCAACGTCGCCTTTGTAGAGGCCGGCCAGAATGTCCTCGACGTTCTTTTTCACGGTCTGCGGCGTGATGCCGTGTTCGGTGTTATAGGCGATCTGTTTGGCGCGGCGGCGGTCGGTTTCGCCCATGGCCCGTTCCATTGATCCGGTGATGCGGTCGGCATACATGATCACGCGGCCTTCGGCGTTGCGGGCGGCGCGGCCGATGGTCTGCACAAGGGATGTTTCAGAGCGCAGGAAGCCCTCTTTATCCGCATCAAGGATGGCCACCAGCCCGCATTCGGGGATGTCCAGCCCCTCGCGCAGGAGGTTGATACCGATCAGCACATCAAACGCCCCCAGCCGCAAATCGCGCAGGATTTCAATACGTTCGATGGTGTCGATATCAGAGTGCATATAGCGCACCTTGATCCCCTGTTCGTGCAGGAATTCGGTCAGATCCTCGGCCATGCGTTTGGTCAGGGTGGTGACCAGCGTGCGGAAACCCTGCGCCGTGACAAGGCGGATTTCATCCATAACATCATCGACTTGGGTATCGACGGGGCGGATTTCGATCACCGGATCCAGCAATCCGGTGGGGCGGATCACCTGTTCGGTGAACACGCCGCCGGTCTGTTCCATTTCCCATTTCGCGGGGGTGGCGGAGACGAACACCGATTGCGGGCGCATGGCGTCCCATTCTTCGAATTTCAGGGGGCGGTTGTCCATACAGGAGGGCAGGCGGAACCCGTGTTCCGACAGGGTGAATTTGCGGCGGTAATCGCCCTTATACATGCCGCCGATCTGGGGCACGGAGACGTGGGATTCATCGGCGAACACAATGGCGTTGTCGGGGATGAATTCGAACAGGGTGGGGGGCGGTTCACCGGGCGCACGCCCCGTCAGATAGCGGGAATAGTTTTCGATGCCATTGCAGACGCCTGTGGCCTCTAACATCTCAAGATCGAAATTACACCGCTGTTCCAGCCGCTGCGCCTCTAGCAGCTTTCCCTCGGATGTGAATTGGTCAAGCCGTTGGCGCAGTTCCTTTTTTATGTGTTGGATCGCCTGCAACATGGTGGGTTTGGGCGTGACATAGTGTGAATTCGCATAGACGCGGATCTGGTCGAAGGTATTGGTTTTTTCGCCGGTCAGCGGGTCGAATTCGGTGATGGTTTCCAGTTCCTCGCCGAAAAAGGACAGCCGCCATGCGCGGTCTTCCAGGTGGGCGGGAAAGATTTCCAGACTGTCCCCGCGCACCCGGAACGACCCGCGTTGAAACGCGGCATCGTTGCGTTTGTATTGCTGGGCCACCAGATCGGTGATGATCTGGCGTTGGTCATATTGCCCGCCGGTTTTCAGATCCTGCGTCATCGCGCCATAGGTTTCGACGCTACCGATACCGTAAATGCACGATACCGAGGCGACGATGATCACATCATCGCGTTCCAGCAGGGCGCGGGTGGCAGCGTGGCGCATCCGGTCGATCTGTTCGTTAATTTGCGATTCTTTTTCGATGAAGGTGTCAGAGCGCGCGACGTAGGCTTCGGGTTGGTAATAATCGTAAAAGGAGACGAAATATTCCACGGCATTGTCGGGAAAGAAGCCTTTGAATTCGCCATATAGCTGTGCGGCGAGGGTTTTGTTTGGCGCCAGAATGATGGCGGGGCGCTGGGTCTTTTCGATCACCTTGGCCATGGTGAATGTTTTGCCCGTGCCGGTCGCGCCCAGCAGAACCTGATCCTGTTCGCCTGCATCAATGCCCTGGGTCAGTTCGACGATCGCGGTGGGTTGATCGCCTGCTGGTTCAAATTCTGTATGCAGAACAAAGGCTTTGCCGCCCTCTAGTTTGTTGCGGGTTTTTACATCCGGCGCGGGGGCGTGCAGCATCGGCATGGATTTGTCGGAATGGGCAAATGGCATTGGGCGGACTCCTTAGTGCCCCAATGTGGCATGTCGGCGGGCCAGTGCAAGGGGGGCTGCTGACAGCGGGCTGTCAGCAGCGGCTGTTCGGCGGCTATTCGGCGGCAAAGAAAAAGGTGACGTAGGGTAAGAAAATGCTTGATGCAACCATGGGGTGTGGTTTAGCGTGGTTAATGCAAGCAGCAGTTTTGATTGCCGGGCCGGCGCGATTTCCACCCCTCGCTCCCCGCGCGCGCCCGGCGGTCAAGGCTTGTATCCCCCGAGCAAGGCTTGTGACCCCAAGAAACGGGCGGCAAGATTCAATCAAGCATAACGCGGATTGAGGTCTTGCCGCCCGCGTCGTTTTGCCGGATAAACACCCTGTCACAAAGGAGAATGCCATGCCTGCGCGTATCTACAGACCTGCAAGAACTGCGATGTCTTCGGGCACTGCGAAAAGCAAACGCTGGGTGCTGGATTTTCCGCAGGACAATGCCCGCGAAATCGACCCGCTGATGGGGTGGACATCGTCCAGTGACACACAGGCACAGGTGCGTCTGACATTCGACACCAAAGAGGCCGCGGTGGATTACGCCCGTGAACATGGCATCGACGCGGTTGTGACCGAACCCAAACCGCGCAAGGTCAACGTGCGCCCCGGCGGCTATGGTGAAAACTTTGCCACCAACCGTCGCGGCGTCTGGACCCACTGATCCCTGTAAGTCGGGGCAAAGTTGTTTCGAATTCGGGCAGTGACTCTGGTTTGAAATTGCTTTTTTGTGTAGGGGCCGCAGTTGTTAGGGGTGTCTTACGCGCCAGAATGTTGATGCCGCGACGCGCTTTGCCCTGTCGCGTTTCAAAAATGAAGTATCCGCCAAAACCCTTCCGCCAAAACCCTGTCGGCGGCCAGTTGATGACCTTCACATCACCAATCGGGAAAAGTTCGGATGCAGATGCATTGCTGCTCTACCTGCTTCCCCAATTCACCTCGCAGGTGCTGAGATCAGATAAGATGGTTGCCCTACACGACGCTTCGCGTTGAGAGGCCATGAGCAAGGGGTTTTGACATTGCGAGGTGATGGGCAAACATCCCAACAAGGTTGGATTTTGGCGGCTCGGGAAGGACTTGCCCCCCCAACCCCGGACTTGGAAAGGTCACTGTTCTACACCCCCGATCGCCTGAAAATGAAGTGGTTTGGATTGTGTTTTTCGTCACTATACAATTGCGATGCAATTGGCGCACCGCGCGGCCCCTGAAGGATTCGAACCCTCGGCCGTCCGCTTAGAAGGCGGATGCTCTATCCAGCTGAGCTAAGGGGCCTGCGGCGCGCCCCGACCTTTAACCGATTGGCGGCGAATGCACAATCGGGCAGAACGAAGTTATCACACTGCTTTCTGCCATAAATTGTGGGGCGAAAGTGGTGAATATTTTCTTTGTCAAAAAGTAACCGACCGCCCATATCGGCACGATGCCCCACCGCCGATGGTGAAAGGGGGATAGGGTAGGGGGAAAGTCCACGCTTGGCGAAGGGCGGCTTTGCGCAGGGAGGGGGCTTTGCAAAGCCGTAGACTGACAGGCAGACCAAGGGCGCGAACGGGCGAGGCTATGTAAAAGCTCCAACAGCCTGCCAATTTGGGCGGGCGAACGGAGATACCTACTCTCTCACGTCATGCCGAGTGGCTCTTTGGGCGAACTGCAAGAACAGACACGACACCAGAGAACACACCGATGTGTTTTCACACAGCCTCGGCCCTGTGCCGACATCGGGTCGGCTGCGAAATGCCGCCGCATCTCACTTTTGCCGCCATTCGTTGCGAAATCGATGCCAGAACCGGGCGTAGGTAAGCAGCGTGGACTTTTCCGGCACGTTCGTCCTTCAAGCCGATTGCGTCACGTCTCAGCCACTTGTTTTCGGCCGCGACGCCCGTATACGCCAATCAGATCGAAAAAACTGGTCAGTAAAACAGATACAGGTAATACTGGTATCCAATGCGTGACGTAAGGGGAACGTCGTTTGCGTTGCGTTGCGTTGCGTGTCTTTTCTTGTGTGCGGTGTCGACAATGGCCCTGGTGATTTCAGACCAACAGTTTCGCGACTTCGACGAACGCGCCCGCGAGGTGCTATTTGCCGAAATCGACGACGAGCTTGCGGCCTGTTGGCCCGAAATGCCTGAAGACCATCGCCGCGCGCGGCTGGCCGTTTGCCGAGAAGATTGTCGCAGCTTTGGTTTCGAAGGGGATTACGCGATCTGGTGCTATTGCCTGCTGTGTTTCCAGAGCGACACGCGCTGGGCTTTGGATGCAGGATTCCGCGAGGAACACCGCCGTTATCTGGCCGCCTATGATGACGTCGACCAGTTGCCCATCGACCTGTGGGAGGTGGTCGAGCAGTGTGGGGGATAATCGGCAAGATTCTTATCAAGGGCAGCAAGGCGGCATGGCGGCAGGCAGACAAGATTTTTCGCCGCAAACCCAAAATTCCCGACAGCGCCAAGCCCGGCAAGGGCGGAACCGGAAATAAAGGCGGAAAGGGCGCGCGGCGGACCTGCGACCCGAAGAACCCATATTGCGGGCAGTCTCGCGACAAGTTGGAGAAATCTCGTAACAGCTACGAGAAATTGCGCGACGAGCACAAGCAAAAGCTGGCACAATGGAAGCGCGACCCCCTATCCATGGACAATAAAGGCACCTATCGAAACGCTCCGACCCCCGATGCGCGACAGAAGATATTTGAAGGAAGAGCACGGGCTCTGGAAAAGCAGATCGCGAAACATGAAAGTGAATTGCGCAAGATCAACGAGGCGCTCGAGGTATTGGGGAACTGAAGATGCAGACGGAACGGATCAACCTTCTAACGCTGGCAGTGCTGCTGCAGCGCATGGTCGAAGACTATAAACAGCGCGGACTGCATGACGTGGACCTGGCGGAGCACGATGCCTATCTCGCCTTGCCCACGGATGAGATGTTCGCGGTCTATGAGGAGCCGGGGCAGCCTTTGCCAGTCGGCTCGCTCGAGGATGACCTTGAAGGGCTTGTCGAACTCATGCGTTCTGACGCCCGCCCTGCCACCGCAGTGGATTTCGAGCGCATGGGCAACCTCCTGCGCGCCGTGTCAGACGCCATGTCGCGCTGACCTTCGGGCATCGATGCCGTTAGGGTAGCGCTGCTCTCGCACCTGCGTCGAACGACGGATTCCCGCTCGATCCTCAGAAATCCAATGTCACCCTCGGGCTGGAAGCAGTTACTGGGGTGTTCCGGGCAATTGGCCCTGGATCACAAGTCGGAGCCTTTTGGCCGAACTTTCCTGCCTGACCGAACGGGCGAAACAGGTGTGATGATCCACGGCAGATGGTGAAAGGGGTGTTTAATGGGTGTTTAAACCCCGTCTTGGACAGCGCGTTTTAAACACTTTTGGGGGACGTCGAGGTCCGTTGCAGACCGCCGCCAGCCGGAGCTGCGTCCCGGTTCAGGACGCGGGTCGGGACAGTCGGGGCGTGTTGTAATGACGGGAAAAGGCCCATAAACGCGGCCTCTAGCCACGGATCAGCAAAACCGCTCTGCTGAAAACATCTCTGTCAAACTCTGAAAAAACCGTGTCACGCTACAAGCAGCCGCAATAGTAGCCGATTTTGCCCAAATCCCAAAGCGCGAACCGGTTTCGGGTGGTTCTGATTCAATAATTGGATGAATTTTTCATGTCATCCACAAGAACTTGGGGTTATCCACAATTTATTGCTTTACAGCCCCGCCAACTGCCCGCACCATATCTAGTAAGGGCGCATGGGATGAACCCAGCCCCTAGAGCAGACAGCTAGCAATAGCGGTGCCCCGCGCCGCCACGCTACAGTGTATAAGAGGTGACGCATGGCCCTGTCCGAGCAATTCCTGTCAGAGGAAATCCACCCTATCGACATCGTCGAACATATTGCCGAACATCATGATTGGGATTTCGACCGTATCGGTGACGATCAGATCGCCATGGCCGTCGAGGGCCAGTGGCGCACCTATTCCATCACGCTGGCATGGTCGGGATATGATGAAACGCTGCGCCTGATCTGCACCTTTGAAATGGAACCACCCGAAGAAACCCTGCCCATTCTGTATGAAACCCTGAATGCGGTGAACGACCAGTGCTGGGCGGGGAATTTCACCTATTGGGATGCGCAAAAGCTGATGGTTTATCGTTATGGTCTGGTGCTGTCGGGCGGGCAAATGGCCAGCCCCGAACAGATCGATACGATGATCAACGCCGCCGTGCGCAACGCCGAACGCTATTACCCCGCGCTGCAATTGGTGGTCTGGGGCGGGCGTTCACCTGCCGAGGCAATGCAAATCGCGATTGCCGAGGCATACGGCCGCGCCTGATACGTCATCACGGCGCCGAAAGTTACAGCCCCGTCCGCAGAATTCGGGCGGGGTTTTGCATGGAAAATGCAACCTTGCCGATAATTGTGGCAGCCCTTGCACCAATTTGCCCGCCCGCACGCAGTGACCCGCCGACGGGCGCGCGCCCCATTGCGCCCGCCCCGATACCTGCCTAACACTTGGCCAAAACCGGTTTTGGCAAGGGGCAAGCGAATGGATATGAACACAGTGGCCGAACGCGGTCTGGTCCTGCTGGGCTGTGGTAAAATGGGGTCGGCCATGTTGCAGGGCTGGCTGAACAACGGGCTGCCCGCATCCTCGGTGCATGTGATTGACCCGCACCCGTCCGAATGGGTGCAGGGCACCGGCGTTCATATTAACGCTGATCTGCCCGCCCAGCCCGCCATCGTGCTGATCGCCGTAAAGCCGCAAATGATGGGCGATGCCCTGCCCACCATCGCCGCCATGGGCGGGGGAAAAACCCTGTTTCTATCGGTCGCTGCGGGCACCTCTATTGCGACATTCGAGGCCGCGTTCGGCAGTGACACCCCGATCATCCGCGCCATGCCCAACACCCCCGCCGCCGTGGGGCGTGGCATCACGGCCATCATCGGCAACGCCACCAGCACCGCGGCGCAACTGGATCTGGCTGCGGCCCTGTTGCAGGCCGTCGGGCAGGTGGTGCGCCTGAAAGATGAGGGCCAGATGGACGCCGTGACCGCCGTGTCCGGCTCTGGTCCTGCCTATGTGTTCCACCTGATCGAAACCCTGGCACTGGCAGGCGAAGAGCAGGGCCTGCCCCCCGAACTGGCCCTGCAACTGGCCCGCGCCACGGTGGCAGGGGCGGGCGCGCTGGCCGAGGACACCCCCGAAACGCCGGGGCAGTTGCGCGTCAATGTGACCTCGCCAAACGGCACCACGCAGGCCGCGCTGAACGTGCTGATGGATCACGAAACCGGCTTTCCATCGTTGTTGTCGCGTGCGGTGCAGGCCGCCGCTGACCGCTCAAAGGAGCTGTCAAATGGCTGAGATATCATTTGATGATTTCCTTAACGTCGATATCCGTGCTGGTCGCATCACCCGCGCCGAACCCTATCCCGAGGCGCGCAAACCGGCGATCAAACTCTGGATAGATTTCGGCGGTGAACTGGGGGAAAAACGATCCTCGGCGCAGATCACCGCGCATTATGATCCTGACATGCTGGTGGGGAAAACCGTCATGGCGGTGGTCAATTTCCCGCCCCGCCAGATCGGTAAATTCATGTCCGAGGTGCTGGTGCTGGGCGTGTCCGATGCCGATGGCGGCATCGTGTTGATCAGCCCCGATCATGACGTGCCAATCGGCGGGCGGATGCACTGATGGCCCGCCCCCGTATCCTGTTGGCCCGCCCCTTGCCCGATGCGGTGATGGCCCGTGCGCATGATCTGTTTGATGTCGAACAACGCGCCGCCAATACCGTGCTGACGCGGGCGGAAATGTGTTCGTCGCTGGTGCTGTATGATGGCATCATGCCGACGCTGGGCGACTGCTATAATGCTGAAATATTTGATGAAATCGCAAACCCGAGATGCAGGTTACTGGCCAATTTCGGGGTCGGGTATAACCATATTGATGTCGACGCGGCCCGCGCCCGTGGCATCACCGTGACCAATACGCCCGGTGCTGTGACCGACGCCACCGCCGATATCGCCATGACCCTGATCCTGATGTCGGCCCGCCGCGCAGGGCAGGGGGACAGGCTGGTGCGTTCGGGCGGTTGGACCGGCTGGCACCCCACCCAGATGCTGGGCATGCATGTCACGGGAAAACGACTGGGCATTGTCGGCATGGGGCGCATCGGGCAGGCCATCGCGCGGCGCGCATGTTTCGGGTTCAATATGGCGGTGCAATACACGGCGCGCAGCGACAAACAGCTTGATTTTTCCGCCACCCGCGCCGCCAGCCTGAGCGATCTGGCAGCATGGGCCGACATTCTGGTGATTGCTGTGCCGGGCGGCGAAAACACCCACCATATGGTTAGCGCCGATGTGCTGACGGCGATGCAACCCCATGCCCATCTGATCAATATCGCACGCGGCGATGTGGTGGATGAACCCGCCCTGATCACCGCGCTGCAAACAGGGCAGATCGCGGGCGCGGGGCTGGATGTTTATGAAAACGAACCCAGCGTGCCCCCCGCCCTGCGCCAGTTGGAAAACGTGACCCTGCTGCCCCACCTTGGCACCGCCGCATCCGAAGTGCGCACAGACATGGGCATGATGGTTCTGGACAACATGCAGGCCTTTTTCGACGGAAAAACCCCGCCAAACGCGCTGTAATCACCGGCTCAGGGTTGACCTTTGGGGCGCTAACAGGTGATCTGAACCCCAATCGCGAGGGGGGCCACCATGTTTCAACCAGCCATCACCGGCACCGGCGTTTTCACACCTGAAAATGTCATCACCAATGACGAACTAGTGGCCAGCTACAACGCCCATGCCGATCTGTTCAACGCCGAAAACGCCACCGCCATCGCGGCGGGGGAAGTGGCCGAAAAACCGCACTCCTCGTCGGAATTCATATTCAACGCCAGCGGGATCGAACAGCGCTACGTCATGGAAAAACAGGGCACGCTGGACCCCGCGCGCATGTATCCCCACCTGCGCCAACGCAGCGACGATGAACCCGGGATCATGGCCGAAATCGCGCTGGATGCCTGCACCAAGGCATTGCAACAGGCGGGTGTGGAGGCATCCGAAATTGATCTGGTGATCTGCGCCGCATCCAATATGGAACGCGGATACCCCGCCGTCGGCATCGAAATCCAGAAACTGCTGGGGGCAGGGGGCTTTGCCTTTGATATGAATGTGGCCTGCTCCTCGGCCACCTTTGGCATTCAGGCGGCGGCGGATATGATCCGCGCCGGATCGGTGCGCAAGGCCATCGTGGTCAACCCCGAAATCACCTCTGGCCACCTGGAATGGCGCGACCGCGACTGCCATTTCATCTTTGGCGATGTCTGCACTGCCACCGTGCTGGAACGGGCCGAGGATGCCAAAGGCGAGCACTGGTTGATCCGCTCTACCCGATGCGCCACCGAATTTTCCAACAATATCCGCAACAACAACGGGTTCCTGCGCCGCAACCGCCCCGATGGCACCGCCGACCGCCGCGATATGCAATTCATGCAAAACGGGCGCAAAGTGTTCAAGGAAGTCGTGCCCATGGTGTCGGCCCATATCCTGCAACATATGTCGGATGAAACCATCGCGCCGGAACAGCTGAAACGCATGTGGCTGCATCAGGCCAACAAGGGAATGAATGATTTCATCGGGCGCAAGGTGCTGGGCCGCGTGCCGGAAACCGATGAGCAACCCAACATCCTACAGGATTACGCCAATACATCCTCGGCCGGGTCGATCATCGCATTCGCCAAACATCACGACCATATGGCCAAAGGCGACATCGGGCTGATCTGTTCGTTTGGCGCAGGCTACTCTGTCGGTTCGGTCATCATCGAACGCGCCTAACCCGGCGGAGCGGCCCCAAGGGCCGCAACCCGATGCCTCGTCAATTTGCGTGCCGCAAATCACTCGGGCGGGCGCGTGAGGCGGGCGGAAGGCACCAAACCGGCGCTGCGTCCCGCTTCATTGTTCCAAAAATACCTCAATGCCAACGCTGCGGCAGGGGCCAACCTAAATTGGTGTGCGATCCCCCATCGCCTCGCGCCAGTGTTTGCGGCACAGCGACAGATAGGTTTCGTTGCCGCCGATCTGCACCTGATCCCCGTCGGCCATGGCCATGCCATCGACATCACGCCGCACCACCATGGTGGCCTTGCGCCCGCAACGGCAAATGGTGCGCACCTCGCGCATGTCATCGGCCCATGCCAGCAGGGCCGCAGACCCGGGAAACGTGCGCCCCTGAAAATCAACCCGCAGGCCATAGGCCATCACCGGCACGTCCAGATCATCCACCGCGCGGGCCAGTTGCCACACCTGTTCAGGGTCCAGAAACTGTGCCTCGTCGATGAAAATACAGGCCACCGGTCCCTGTTCCTGCCGCGCCTTGATCCGCAGATACAGGTCATCGCCATGGGCAAACAGATCGGCATCCGCCGTCAAGCCGATGCGCGATGCAACCTGTCCTTGCCCGGCGCGATCATCCAGCCGTGCGGTCAGGATATAGGGTGTCATGCCCATTTCGCGGTAATTATGTGCGGCTTGCAACAGCACGGTCGATTTGCCCGCGTTCATGGTGGAATAATTGAAATAGAGTTTGGCCATAACAGCGGTTTATGCCGTGGATCACCACGTCGCAAGGTGCCTGCGCGCCGCAGGTTGACGAAAACCGGGTGGGACCATGCGGTGCATTGGAATTTGCGCATGATGTCGACCGTGAGTGGTGACGCACCGCACCGTTGCCACGGGCCAATGGTGCAACACCGACCATCGGTTGGGTAACCGCGCCGCCCGGAACCTGCCTGGGGAGCAGAAGGCGGCGCAAACTGGTGACCAACCGGATGGCCGGTATTGCGCTGGTGACCGCTTTGACATGGTCCTGCCGGCCCGAAATGGCAGACGCGATACTGGCCCCACCCGATCCCGGTGTGTGGGCCACGCCGGGTACTCGTCAAATCCCTTGTTATGGGACAGGTTTATAAATGACATTTCCCTTCAAACCCATTAATGGGAAAAGAGTTTTGGATTTCCCCGGTGCAATTCGGGGCACGTTAGGAACCTGTGCATGGCCGCCGTTGGAAGTTACCTCAAGAAACACACCGAAGCTCTGGTAAAGGATGTCGGCATCGAAGCTGCCTGCCAGTTGACCGGAAAATCCAAGGCGACGCTGGGGCGGTATTATTCCGACCACGACGAACATGCCGATCGTTTCATGCCCGTCGATGCCGTCGCTGCATTGGAAGAGGCCGCAGGCTACCCCCATGTCACCTCTGCCCTGGCCGAGCTAAAGGGCGCGACCCTGAATGTTGAAAAGCGCCGCGAGAATGTTCTGGAAAAAGGCAACGTAAATCAAAGTGTTATCAAGTTGTCGCAACGGTTTGCGCAATTGATGGCGGAATACAACCAATCCATATCGGACGGCGTTATCACCGTGAACGAGGCAAAGCGGATGCTGCGTGAAACCGTGGTGTTGCAGCAGGTGCTGATTGATATGAAACTGCATCTGGAAGACGAAACAGAATAACCCCTGACCAACAGGCGGAAACGAAAAAGGGCGGCCCTGATGGCCGCCCTTTTCGCATTTTCGGCGCGGATCTTAGCCCTGCAACGACAGCACCCGCAATTCGCCCTCTTCGCGGGCTTTCATCGCCAGCGCGGCGGCGTGGCTGCCTGCGGCGGTGGTGTAATACGGGATCTTGTCAAACAGCGCGACCTTGCGGATTTCGCGGCTGTCCTCGACCGCTTGTGCGCCCTCGGTGGTGTTGAACACCAGCGCGATACGCTCGTCTTTCATCATGTCGACCACATTGGGGCGGCCCTCATAGACCTTGTTCACGATATCACAGGCCACGCCGTTCTGCTGCAACCATTCGGCGGTGCCACGGGTGGCAACCACGCTAAGCCCCAGATCGGAAACGATTTTCGCCGCTTCGATCATATCTGCGGTTTTGTCCATATCCTTGATCGACATGAACACGACCCCGGCGCGCGGCAGGTCGGTGCCCGCGCCCAACTGCGCCTTGAGGAAGGCCAGCGGGAAGGACACATCCCAGCCCATCACCTCGCCTGTTGATCGCATTTCCGGCCCCAGAATGGTGTCGACGCCGGGGAAACGGGCGAAAGGCAGCACGGCCTCTTTCACCGAAAACCACGGCATGTTCGGGTCGGCCAGCGTCATCGGGTCGGCCATTTTGATGGTGCCGGGTTTGGCGTCCTTGGCGTATTGTTCACGCAGCGGGAAGTTTTCCATCGGTTCGCCCGCCATCAGCCGCGCCGCGATGGATGCAATGGCCGAATCCGTCGCCTTGGCCACGAATGGCACGGTGCGCGATGCCCGCGGGTTCACCTCGATCAGGTAAATATCGCCGTCTTTTACGGCGAATTGCACGTTCATCAACCCGACAACACCCAATGACAGCGCCAATGCTTCGGTCTGGCGCTTGATCTCTTCAATGATGTCTTGGGGCAGGGAGTAGGGCGGCAGCGAACAGGCGCTGTCACCGGAATGCACGCCTGCCTCTTCGATGTGTTGCATGATGCCCGCCACATGGACGGTTTTCCCGTCAGACAGCGCATCAACATCGCATTCAATCGCACCCGATAGGTAGCTGTCCAACAAAACGGGGCTGTCGCCCGACACCACCACGGCCTCGCGGATGTAGCGCTCCAGCTGGGTCATGTCGCGCACGATTTCCATGGCGCGCCCGCCCAGAACGTAAGAGGGGCGAATAACCAGCGGAAACCCGATTTCATCTGCAATCGCAAGGGCCTGTGCATCGGTCGAGGCAATACCGTTGTGCGGTTGTTTCAGTTCCAGTTTGTTCACCAACTGCTGGAACCGCTCGCGGTCCTCGGCCAGATCAATCGCGTCAGGCGTGGTGCCAAGGATCGGAATGCCCTCTTCATAAAGGGCGTTGGCCAGCTTCAGCGGGGTTTGGCCGCCGAACTGCACAATCACCCCGTGCAGGGTGCCGTTTTGCTGTTCGACCCGCAGGATTTCCATCACATGCTCGAACGTCAGCGGTTCGAAATACAACCGGTCACTGGTGTCGTAATCGGTCGAAACCGTTTCGGGGTTGCAGTTGACCATGATGGTTTCATACCCCGCATCGGTCAGCGCATAACAGGCGTGACAGCAGCAGTAATCAAATTCGATCCCCTGACCGATCCGGTTCGGGCCACCACCCAGAATGACCACCTTTTTACGATCCGAGGGGCGGGCCTCGCATTCCACATCGCCCATGGCGGGGGCTTCGTAGGTGGAATACATATAGGGGGTCTGGGCCTCGAATTCGGCGGCGCAGGTGTCGATCCGTTTGAACACGGCATTCACGCCCAGGTTCTGGCGTGCGCGGCGCAGGTTGCCTTCGGTCCGGCCGGTCAATGTGGCCAGACGGGCATCGGTGAACCCCATCATTTTCAACCTGCGCAGGCCATGTTCGGTGACAGGCAGGCCGTTTTTGCGCACCTCTTCCTCGGCGTCGATGATTTCGCGGATTCGGGCCAGAAACCACGGATCAAACATGGTGACGCCGTGGATTTCATCATCCGACAGCCCGTGGCGCATCGCCTGCGCAATGGTGCGCATCCGGTCCGGTGTGGCCTTGGAAATGGCGCGGGTCAGGGCGGATTTTTCCGGCGCGCCTTCTATTTCGATCTCGTCAAATCCGGTCAGCCCCGATTCCATCGAGGCCAGTGCCTTTTGCAGGCTTTCGTGGATGGTGCGGCCAATCGCCATTGCCTCGCCCACGGATTTCATCGCGGTGGTCAGCAGCGGTTCGGCACCGGGGAATTTTTCAAACGCGAATTTCGGGATCTTGGTGACGACATAGTCGATTGTGGGTTCGAACGATGCGGGCGTGACCTTGGTGATGTCATTGTCCAGCTCGTCCAGCGTATAGCCCACGGCCAGTTTCGCGGCGATTTTCGCAATCGGGAAACCCGTTGCCTTGGACGCCAGAGCCGAGGAGCGCGACACACGCGGGTTCATTTCGATCACCACCATGCGGCCATCCGCAGGGTTGATCGCCCATTGCACGTTGGAGCCGCCGGTTTCCACGCCGATCTCGCGCAGGACGGCGATGCTGCCGTTGCGCATGATCTGGTATTCCTTGTCGGTCAGGGTCAGGGCAGGGGCCACGGTGATGGAATCGCCCGTGTGCACGCCCATCGGATCGACGTTTTCGATAGAGCAGATGATGATGCAGTTGTCGGCGGTGTCGCGCACCACCTCCATTTCGTATTCTTTCCAGCCCAGCAGGGATTCATCGACCAGAATTTGCCCCACGGGGGACGCATCCATGCCCGTGCGGCAGTAATGTTCATAGTCTTCGCGGTTATAGGCAACGCCGCCACCGGTGCCGCCCATGGTGAACGCGGGGCGGATGATTGCGGGCAGGCCGACATAATCCAGCGTTTCCAAGGCCAAAGCGACACCGGCAGCCAGATCTTTCTTGCCATTGGCCCCCTTGGGTGCGGTGACGATGCTGGCCTTGGGGTTTTCAATGCCCAAGCGGTCCATCGCTTCGCGGAACAGTTTGCGGTCTTCGGCCATTTCGATGGCCTCGCGCTTGGCGCCGATCATTTCGACGTTGAACTTGTCCAGCACGCCCATCTCTTCCAGTGCCAGCGCGGTGTTCAACCCGGTTTGCCCGCCCATGGTGGGCAGCAGGGCATCGGGGCGTTCCTTTTCGATGATCTTGGCGACCACTTCGGGGGTAATGGGTTCGATATAGGTGGCATCGGCCAGACCCGGGTCGGTCATGATCGTCGCCGGGTTCGAATTGACCAGAATGACGCGGTAACCTTCTTCGCGCAGCGCCTTACAGGCTTGCGCGCCGGAGTAGTCGAACTCGCAGGCCTGCCCGATCACAATGGGCCCCGCACCGATGATCATGATAGACTTGATATCAGTTCTCTTTGGCATGGTCGGACCCCTTTGTCGCGTCTGGATTTATGGCAGCAGGTGGCGCGGCACCCGAGTCACGGGTCCGTGCAAATTGTCGTGGGTTATAGACATGGCGCGGCAGGGCGCAACCCCCTTGCAGGCACGGGCTGCGCAATGTCCACGGGCAGATGCGCGGGGGGACAGGACGGGAGCCTCCGGCGGGAGTATTTATACCAAGAAAAAGCAGGCAGGACGCGCTTTTGGCTTTTTCTTGGTGTAAATACTCCGGGGGTGTTCATTTTGCAAAAATGAACTTGGGGGCTGGCCCCCATTGCGCCCATCGACCTTGACTTTCGCCCCTATGCAATGTGTATCGGCGCGAAACCGTTTTTTCGCCCGTGAAAGGGAGCCGACCATGCACGCCTATCGCAGCCACACTTGCGCCGACCTCAATGCCTCTAATGTGGGGGATACTGTTCGCCTGTCCGGCTGGGTGCATCGGGTGCGCGATCATGGCGGGTTGTTGTTCATTGATCTGCGCGACCATTACGGCGTGACGCAGGTGTTGTGCGACCCCGACAGCCCCGTTTTCGCCGAGGTGGAAAAGGTGCGTTCCGAATGGTGCATTCGCATTGACGGCACGGTCAAGGCACGCGACCCCGAACTGGTGAACGCCAAGATTCCCACCGGCGAGGTTGAAGTATTCATTCGTGACATGGAAGTATTGGGCGCGGCCAAGGAACTGCCCCTGATGGTATTCGGTGATCAGGAATACCCCGAAGAAACCCGCCTGAAATACCGTTACCTTGATCTGCGCCGCGATGTGATGCAGCGCAATATGGCGATGCGGTCTGATGTTGTGGCCTCGATGCGCCGTCGCATGTGGGACCAGGGGTTTCGCGAATACCAGACGCCGATCATCACGGCATCGTCCCCCGAAGGTGCGCGTGATTTTCTGGTGCCATCCCGCCTGCACCCCGGTAAGTTCTATGCCCTGCCGCAGGCACCCCAGCAGTTCAAGCAGCTGATCATGGTGTCGGGTTACGACAAATATTTCCAGATCGCGCCCTGTTTCCGCGATGAGGACCCCCGCGCCGACCGCTCGCCCACCGATTTTTACCAGCTGGACCTTGAGATGTCGTTCGTCACCCAGCAGGATGTGTTTGACACCATCCAGCCCGTGCTGACCGGCGTGTTCGAGGAATTCGGCGGAGGCCGCAAGGTGGACCAGACCTGGGAGCAGATTTCCTATAAGGACGCTGCCCTGTGGTATGGCAGCGACAAACCCGACCTGCGCAACCCGATCAAGATGCAGGTTGTCAGCGAACATTTCGCCGGGTCCGGTTTTGCCATTTTCGCCAAGCTGCTGGAGCAGGAGGGCACAGAAATCCGCGCCATTCCCGCGCCCACGGGCGGCAGCCGCAAATTCTGTGACCGCATGAATGCCTTTGCGCAAAAAGAAGGGCTGCCCGGTATGGGCTATATCTTCTGGCGGGAAAAAACCGCCGATGCGGTCGCGCAGGAGCTGGGCATCACCGTGAAAGAGGCGCAAGCCAAGCTGAAATCGGGTGAGGTCGCGGGCGGCATGGAAGCCGCCGGCCCGCTGGCGAAAAACATCGGGCCAGAGCGGACAGAGGCGATCCGCCAGCAGCTTGGCCTGAATGTGGGCGATGCGGCGTTTTTCCTTGGTGGCAAGCCAAAGGCATTTGAGGGGGTCGCGGGGCGCGCCCGCACCGTCATTGGCGAAGAATTGGGGCTGGTTGATCAGGACCGTTTTGCATTCGCATGGATCGTCGATTTCCCGATCTACGAGGCGGACGAGGAAACCGGCAAGATTGATTTCGAACACAACCCGTTTTCCATGCCGCAGGGCGGGATGGACGCGCTGAACGGCAATCCGCTGGATGTGCTGGGGTTCCAGTATGACCTTGCCTGTAACGGCTATGAACTGGTCAGCGGCGCGATCCGAAACCACAAACCCGAAATCATGTTCAAGGCGTTTGAAATTGCGGGTTACGGCAAGGACGAGGTTGAAAAACGGTTCGGCGGCATGGTCAACGCCTTTCAATACGGCGCGCCGCCCCACGGTGGTTGCGCGGCAGGGATCGACCGCATCGTGATGTTGCTGGCCGATCAGCAAAACATCCGCGAGGTCATCATGTTCCCCATGAACCAACGCGCCGAGGATCTGATGATGAATGCGCCGTCAGAGGCCTCCAGCGACCAGTTGATGGAGCTGAGCCTGCGGATCATCCCGCAGGATTGATCCGGGAAATAATTGCTATAAAACGCGGCGCATCCGGTGCGCCGCGTTTTTTTATGCGCGGCTTCTGGCGCATCGGGCGCTGATCACGCGAATATGCGGTGAAACGGGCGCAAGTTACGCCTATGTTAACTTTCGAGCGACCCCCTAAAGTTACCAAAGTTCCCAGAACGGAGCCTCTCCTTGGCCAAATTCACCCCCACTCTTGCTGAGATACGGTTCGGGTCGGGCCTGTCGCCGACTTTGCCCTCTGTAGAGTCGACGCAACAGATGCTGGCGCGTCTGACGGGTCCCGATCTGAACGCCGACAGCTTTCCCATTGAAACCTTTACCGATTTTCGCGAACGCATGATCCGCAAACAGGACCTGACCAAGGCGCGGCGCAAGCTGCGCGGCAAGCCCGAAGGTCAGGAATTGCTGAAACAGGTGAAACTGGAGCAACAGGCGGCGCGTATCGAATGGTCGCGCTGGACGGGGCGCGCCCTGATGCGCCGTGCATGGGGGCGGGACGGGTTTCGCGAACGGCTGGTCGGGTTCTGGGCCGATCATTTCACCGCGCAGGGCAAACGCGGGCTGCTGCGCCGCGCCACGGCGCCCTATGTCGAAGACAGCATTCGCCCCCATATCACCGGCACATTCGCCGATCTGGTGGTGGCTGCCACCACCGCGCCCCTGATGCTGCATTATCTGGATCAACAGTTGTCAACGGGTCCAAATTCCGACAAGGCCGCGCGGCGCGGCCCAAAGGCCGGATTGAACGAAAACCTGGCCCGCGAGGTGCTGGAACTGCACACGCTGGGCGTGGACGGGCCTTATACGCAGGGCGATGTGCGCGAATTGGCCGAATTGTTCACCGGCATGATCTATACCCCGAAACAGGGGTTCAAGTTTCAAAAAGACATGGCCGAACCGGGGGCGGAAACCGTGCTGGGGGTCAGTTACGGCGGCGGCAAACCCAATATCGCCGATATCCGCGCCGCGCTGGTCGATCTGGCCAACCACCCCGCCACGGCCCGTCATATCGCGCAAAAACTGGCGGTGCATTTCGTGTCGGATACCCCCGATCCGGCGCTGGTTGATGCGCTGGCGGCGCGGTTTCAGGACACGGGCGGCGATCTGTTGCAGGTCTATACCGCCCTGCTGGATCATCCCGCCGCATGGCAGCCCGAATTGCAAAACGTGAAACCTCCGTTCGATTTTCTGGCCTCGGCGTTTCGGGCGCTGCAACCGCCTGCCGATTTTTTCGACAGCGCGGATGAAAAGACCATGAAACAGGTCGCCGCCTCGCAATTGACCCGCATGGGGCAGCCGTGGGAACGCCCCACCGGCCCCGATGGCTGGCCCGAAGAAGATGCCGCGTGGATCACACCCCAAGGGCTGGCGGCGCGGATGCATTGGGCCATGGTGATCCCGTCGCGTATGCTGGACCCGCTGCCCGACCCGCGTGATTTCGTGGCCGCTGCCTTGGGCGATTATGCGCCAGAACCGCTGTTATTTGCTGCCCGCGCTGCCGAAAACCGGCGCGAAGGGGTGGGGCTGGTGCTGGCCTCTCCTGCGTTTCAACGCCGCTAAAGGGATGGATAGATGACCGAGTTTCTGAACCGCCGCGCCTTTCTTGCCCGCTCTGCCGTGTTGGGCTGTTCGCTGGCGGCCTCGCCGCTGCTGACGCCGGTCAGCTTTGCCGCTGCGCCATGGGACAACCGGCTGGTGGTGATCATTTTGCGCGGTGCGATGGACGGGCTGGATGTGGTGCGCCCATATGGCGACCGCGATTTTGCGGGCCACCGCCCGGGGGCGTTGCGTGGTTTGGGCGACGGGCCTGACGGGGCGCAGGATCTGGATGGATTTTTTGCGCTGCACCCCGCGCTGTCGCCGCTGCTGCCGCTATGGGCGCGGGGGCAGGTTGGATTTGTCCACGCGGTTTCAACGCCTTATCGCGACAAGCGCAGCCATTTCGACGGGCAGGACCTGTTAGAGGCAGGCACAGTGGACATGGCCGCAGGGGCAGGGCGCGACGGTTGGTTAAACCGCATGTTGCAGCACGTGCCGGGGGTCGAGGCCGAAACCGCCTATGCCATTGGCCATGATGAAATGCTGTTGATGAAGGGGCGCGCACAGGTCGCCGACTGGTCGCCCGATGTGGGGCTGCGCCTGTCGCCACAGGCGGTGCGGCTGGCCGAAATGGTCATGCATGACGACCCGCTGTTCCGCGATGCCTTTGCCGAGGCGATGCTGCTGTCGGGCATCGATGCGCAGGGCGGCATGGCCGCCGCGCCGATGCAGATGCAGGACATGATGCCAGCCGCGACCGATATGTCGGCCATGACGCCGATGACGGGCGGTGATATGCAGGGCGGCGGCATGGATGCGGCCACCACCGCTGGCCACACCCCCGCCGAAATCGCCCGCGCCAAGGGCAATCAACCGCATCACAAGATCGCGGCTTTTGCTGGTAAAAAACTGCGCGGCGATACGCGGATTGCGTCTTTTTCGCTGAACGGTTGGGACACGCATCAGGGGCAGGACCGCAGCATGGATCAGGCGCTGGGCCGCTTGTCTGACACCATCCTGACCCTGCGCGATTCCATGGGCGGGCCGGCATGGGGCAAAACCACGATTGTTGCGATGACCGAATTCGGCCGCACCGCGCGCTGGAACGGGTCGGGCGGCACGGATCACGGCACCGCAGGCGCGATGCTGCTGGCCGGTGGCGCGCTAAAAGGCGGGCGCGTGCTGGGCGATTGGCCCGGTCTGGCCGAAGCCGATCTATATGCGCGCCGCGACCTGATGCCGACCCGCGATGTGCGCGCCCATGCGGCGTGGTTGATGCGCGGGCTGTTCGGGCTGGATCAGGCCCTGCTGGAACGCGCCATTTTCCCCGGCCTTGATATGGGGGGCAATCCGGGGCTTTTGCTTTAGCCCGACCTGTTTTCCCCTTTCCTTGCCGCCCGTTCTGCCCGTAACCTGCCCCGCAATCGGCCAAGCAGAGCTGGAGGTGAAGGGCAGATGAGTAACGCAAGACCAATGGACAGACCCGTGGGCGCGAAAATCGCGGATTGGACCCCGCCGCCCGCGCCTGATGCTGCGGTTCTGGAGGGGCAATATGCACGGCTGGAACGCCTGTCGGCGGATGCCCATGCCGCGCTGCTGTTCAATGAATATCAGGGGCATGACTGGGTCTGGGATTACCTGCCTTACGGGCCTTTTGCCTCTGCTTCGCAGTATCACCGCTGGGTCAAGGACAGCGCCGCAGCCAATGACCCGTTTTTCTATGCGATCCGCGACAAGGATACGGGCCGCTATGGTGGCGTTGCCAGCTATCTGCGCGTTACCCCTGCCGATGGCACCATCGAATTGGGCCATATCAACCTTGCCCCCGCCATTCAGGGCAGCCGTGCCGCGACTGAATCGTTTTTCCTGATGATGGATTGGGCGTTTTCAAACGGGTATCGGCGGTTTGAATGGAAATGTGACGCGCTGAACCTGCCCTCGCGCCGTGCCGCGCAGCGGTTGGGCCTGAGTTTTGAAGGCGTGTTCCGTCAGGCCGCCGTGGTCAAGGGGCGCAACCGCGACACCGCGTGGTTTGCCGCCACCGATGGCGATTGGTCCGCCCTGCGCGAGGCCTATGCCGTCTGGCTGAACCCCGCAAATTTCGATGATGGCGGTCGCCAACGCGAAAGCCTCTCCGACCTGACGGCGCTGGTGCGGGTGGCTTCTGATCCGTTGCTTTGACGGCGCGCTGCGCGGGTCGGGTATCTATTGCAAATGTTCAAATCGCCCAGAATCCGGCCCGGGGCGTTAGGCTGCGGTGGCAGAATGGTCACAGGGCAGCCCCCCCATCGTCATGGAAATGTTAACTTTTTCTTGGCGTGCGAATCACTCTGGCGTAGGCTGGGCGGATAAAGATGCCAAAACGGCACATATTCGAGGCAGCAGATGACACAGGAAGACCAAGGGGCCGGTCAGGCGAATGACCTGCGCCTGCGCGAAATCCATTCTATTGCACTGGCTGAAATCCTGACCAAATCGGGCGATTTCGACCATTGGATATATTATGACGAGCTGAACGCGCTCAAGCGGCGGCCCCTGTCGCCCCTGTGGCTGGAATCCTATGTGATGGTCTGTGCCATCGGGCGTATCCGCCCGGCCAAAGTCACGGGGTTTTGCAAGAAACTGCGCGAAAAGCGGGATAAAACCGGGGATCGCGCGTTGTTTGATCAATTTACCGGGCACTTGCATTCCTATTTGCATCCGCTGGTGTTGACCAACCACGGCTACCGCGAGGCGAATTTCGAGGCGGTCGACCACGATCAGGTCTGGAGCCATGTGGGCGAGTTGGTCGAGCAGTTGGAGCGCGAGGGGTTCGAGGTGTTCCTGAATTCCGGCACGCTGTTGGGCGTCACCCGCGAGGGGGCATTGATCGGCCATGACGATGATGTGGATCTGGCCGTCGTGCTGGATGCCGGATCAGAGGAAGAGGCCGCCGCCGAATGGCTCAAGCTGCGCGATTGGCTGGATCTGCACGGATTATGCGACAAGGATATCCAGCGAGCGCCGGAAATTCACAAGCTGACCTCGCTTGGCGATGTCGAGGTGGACCTGTTCCCCGCATGGGTGCAGGACGGGCGCATGTATGTTTACCCCCACACCTATGGTGATCTGAACGCAACCGAGGTCCTGCCGCTGCGCGAATGCGATGTGACGGGGCGCAAGGTGCCGAAAACACCGGAAAAAATGTTGGAACTGAACTATGGCAGCGGTTGGCAGGAGCCTGACCCGTTGTTCAAGTTTCCCTGGGCCACGGCCAATGACAAGTTCGAAAACTTCCTAAAGGCGGTGCAGTGATGATGCGGTTTCTGAAATCCGGGAAAAAGCCGGTCAGCCGCCGGACCACGGTGTTGACCTATGGCACGTTTGATCTGTTCCATTCCGGCCATGTGCGCCTGTTGCAGCGGCTCAAGGCGATGGGGGATGAGTTGATCGTTGGTTGCGCCACCGATGAATTCAACGAGAAAAAGGGCAAGACGGCGGTGATGTCCTATGATGCGCGCCGCGAAATTCTGGAATCCTGCCGATTTGTCGATGTGGTGATCCCTGAATATGACTGGGTGCAAAAACCGCTGGATATCGCCCATTACAAGGTTGATATTTTCGCCATGGGCGACGATTGGGAAGGTTATTTCGACGACCTAGAGGCCCATTGCCGCGTGGTTTACCTGCCCCGCACGCCGGATGTATCCACCACGTCGCTGCGCGAACGGGTCGATGCGATGCGCAAGACGGCGTGATCCAGGGTCGCTGTAATGACTGAACAATCAGGCGGGCAGGCGCAAATGCTGATCGGCCTGAACCACCAGCGGGTGCAGATCGCTGTGGCCCTGCGTGATCAGGGCATGCAGTTCGGCCCGCATGGGGGGAGCCCAGAAATCATTGATATGCGCGGCGACCTGCGCGGCCCCGTCGATATTTGGCTGGGTGGCAAAGAACGTGGCGATCTGGCCTGACATGCGGATCAGTTTTTCGGTGTTGCTCATTGCGGCTCTCCGGCAAGGATGCGGTGGGGATGGGTGAAAACCTGCGTGCCCTGGCGGTTTTGGGTGACCAATGTGATGCCCGCGGTTTCGGCCAGTTGCACCCCTGCGACGGTGGGGGCGGACACGGAAATAATGGTGCAAAATCCGGCCATTGCGGATTTTTGCACCATGTCGACCGATATGCGGGCGGTCAGGACCAGCGTGGCGGGGATTGCGCCCTGACGCGCCATGGCGCCGATCAGTTTGTCCAATGCGTTGTGGCGGCCCACGTCCTCGCGCACCAGATCCATCCGGCCTGTCCACAGACCTGCGGCGTGAACGGCGCGGGTTTCGTCGTGCAAAGGCTGGGCGCTGCGCAGGCCATCCAGCGCGGCCCCGATTTCCGTCACGGAAATCGCCACCCCCGGCCCGACCCGTGGCACATCACGCGCCGCCTGATCCAGGCTGTCGATGCCGCATAAACCGCATCCCACCGGACCGGCCATAGTGCGGCGGCGTTGCGCCATGGCCTTGGCTCGTGTTTCGGGCAACCATTGCCGCGCCTCGATCCCGTTGGGGTGTTCTTTTAGCTCTACCGTGCCCAGTTCGGCCACTGTTGCCAGCCCTTCGGACAGGGTGAACCCATGGGCGAAATCGGTCAGGTCGGCGGGGGTGGCCATCATCACCGCCAGCGTTGTGCCGTTGTAAACAAGGGCCACGGGCGTTTCCTGCGGCAATGCACGGGTGCTGGCCGTTCCGTTTCCTGCGGTCACGGGCAGGGTTATGGCGGCGCGAGGCGTCATTCGGCGGCGGGCAGGATACGGCGCGATTGCGTGGCCTGATCGTTGTAATCTGTTTGCCAGTCGGTTGGCCCGTTTGACGGGCTGACCTGCACCGCCGTCACCTTGTATTCGGGGCAATTGGTGGCCCAGTCGGAATAATCGGTGGTGATGACATTGGCCTGCGTATCAGGGTGGTGAAAGGTGGTGTAAACCACGCCCGGGCTGACGCGGGTGGTGATTTCGGCGCGCAGGGTCGTATCGCCCGAACGGCTGGCCAGACGCACGAAATCGCCATCTTTCAGCCCGCGGTTTTCCGCGTCATGGGGGTGAATTTCCAGCACATCCTGATCATGCCAGACCACGTTTTCGGTGCGTCGCGTCTGCGCGCCCACGTTATATTGCGACAGGATGCGCCCCGTGGTCAGCAACAGCGGAAAGCGCGGGCCGGTTTTTTCGTCGGTCGCGACATATTCGGTGACGATGAACCGCCCCTTGCCGCGCACGAACCCGTCGACATGCATCAGGGGTGTGCCGTCTGGCGCATCGTCATTGCAGGGCCATTGCACCGATCCTTTTTCATCCAGCAGGTCATAGGTGACATTGGCAAAGGCAGGTGTGGTTGCCGCGATTTCCGCCATGATTTCAGAGGGGTGGGTGTAGTCCCATTTTCTGTCGCCCTCATTCAGGCAGGCATTGGCCAGCAGTTGCGTGACCTGCCAATCGGCATAGCCGTTGCGCGGTGCCATCACGCGGCGCACTCGGTTGATGCGCCGTTCGGCATTGGTGAATGTGCCGTCCTTTTCCAGAAAGGTGGAACCGGGCAGGAACACATGTGCGTAATTCGCGGTTTCGTTCAAAAACAGGTCATGCACGATGACGCAATCCATCGCGGCCAGACCTGCGGCGACGTGTTTTGTATCGGGGTCCGATTGCAGGATATCCTCGCCCTGACAATACAGCCCTTTGAAGCGACCCTGCACGGCCTCGTCCAGCATATTGGGGATGCGCAGGCCCGGTTCGGGGTTGATTTCCACACCCCAAGCGTTTTCGAAAAGCGCACGGGTGTCGGCGTTTTTCACATGGCGGTAGCCGGGCAATTCATGCGGGAATGATCCCATGTCA
The DNA here is from genome assembly GCA_050633465.1 of Paracoccaceae bacterium. Taxonomy (GTDB): domain Bacteria; phylum Pseudomonadota; class Alphaproteobacteria; order Rhodobacterales; family Rhodobacteraceae; genus UBA3069. Next base: position 185,915 of record JBOEGO010000004.1, read on the forward strand.
CATGAGCCTTGCACGTTATTCTGGCCGCGCAGGGGGTTCACACCCACGCCGGTGCGGCCCACGTTGCCGGTCAGCATGGCAAGGTTGGCGATGCCGATCACGGTGGTCGACCCTTGGGAATGTTCGGTCACACCCAGCCCGTAATAGATCGCGCCATTGCCACCTGTGGCGAACAGACGTGCGGCGGCGCGCAGGGTGTCGGCGGGGACATTTGTCAGCAGCTCGGTCGCCTCGGGTGAATGGCGGGGCGCGCTGACGAATTCGGCGTATTCGCTGAATTCCTCCCAGTCGCAGCGGTCCTTGATAAAGGCCTGATCCATTAATCCTTCGGTGACGATGACATGGGCCATGGCGGTGATTACGGCGACATTGGTGCCGGGGCGCAGGGGCAGGTGATGCGCGGCCTCGATATGGTTTGAACGCACGATATCGGTGCGGCGCGGGTCGATCACGATCAGCTTGGCCCCGGCGCGCAGGCGCTTTTTCAACCGGCTGGCAAACACCGGGTGGCCATCGGTGGGGTTGGCCCCGATCACGATCACCACGTCAGATTGTTCAACGGAATCAAAGTCCTGCGTGCCTGCCGAGGTGCCGAATGTCTGCCCCAGCCCGTATCCGGTGGGCGAATGGCAGACCCGCGCGCAGGTGTCGGTATTGTTGTTGCCAAACACCGCGCGGGTCAGTTTTTGCACCAGATATGTTTCTTCGTTGGTGCAGCGGCTGGATGTGATGACGCCGATGCTGTCCTTGCCGTGGGTGTCTTGCAATCCGCGCAGGCGGTTGGCGGCAAAGGTTAATACCTCGTCCCAGGACACCTCGCGCCAGGGGTCGGTGATTTTGTCGCGGATCATCGGGTTTAAAATGCGGTCGGAATGCGAGGCATAGCCATAGGCGAACCGCCCTTTGACGCAGGAATGGCCGCGATTTGCCTTGCCGTTTTTCCATGGCACCATGCGCACCAGTTGGTCGCCTTTCAACTCGGCCTTGAACGAACAACCAACGCCGCAATAGGCGCAGGTGGTGACGACAGAGCGGTCAGGCGTGCCGATTTCGGCCACTGATTTTTCCTGCAAGGTGGCGGTGGGGCAGGCCTGCACGCAGGCGCCGCAGCTGACACAATCAGAGGACAGAAAATCATCATCCCCCGCGCCGGATTTCACGCGGCTGTCAAATCCGCGCCCCTCGATCGTCAGGGCAAAGGTGCCTTGCACCTCTTCGCAGGCGCGCACGCAGCGCGAGCAGACGATGCATTTTTCGGGATCATAGGTGAAATAGGGGTTTGATGTGTCTTTGGCGATATAGCGCGGGTTTCGGGTGCCGGATTCGCGTTGGCGGAAATGGGTGGATTGCGCATCGTAACGCACATCGCGCAGGCCGACGGCCCCCGCCATATCCTGCAATTCGCAATCCCCGTTGGCCGAACAGGTCAGGCAATCCAGCGGGTGATCCGAGATATACAGCTCCATCACGCCGCGGCGCAGCCTGGCTATTTTGGGGGTTTGGGTGTGGACCACCATGCCGGAGGTTACGGGCGTGGTGCAGGAGGCAGGCGTGCCGCGCCGCCCTTCGATTTCGACCAGACACAACCGGCAAGAGCCGAAGGCCTCGATTGAATCGGTGGCGCAGAGTTTGGGGATCGCGATGCCCGCCATGGCGCTGGCGCGCATCACCGATGTGCCGTGGGGCACGGTGATGTCGAACCCGTCGATGGTCAGCGTGACGGGTTTGCCCTGCTGCGCGGGGGTGCCGAAATCGGCGTCCTCGGGGAATTTGAAATCTTTCATTCCGCGGCCTCCTTTTGGGGTGCGAATTCATCGGGGAACAGGCGCAGGGCCGACATGACAGGGTAGGGGGTGAACCCGCCAAGCGCGCAGAGTGATCCATCGCGCATGGTTTCACACAGGTCTTCCAGCACCTCTTGTGCGGCAGGGTCGCCCGCCGCCATCCGGTCCAGCGTTTCAACGCCGCGCACCGCGCCGATGCGGCAGGGGGTGCATTTGCCACAGGATTCCACCGCGCAGAACTCCATCGCGAAACGGGCCATGCCCAGCATATCGGCGCTGTCATCGAATACGGTCAGCCCTGCGTGGCCGATCAGCCCGCCCGCGCCGTCGAATTCCTCGTATCCGAAGGGCGTATCGAACTGGTGCGGGGCGAAATATGCACCCAATGGCCCGCCGATTTGCACCGCCTTGACGGGGCGCCCTGTTGCGGTGCCGCCGCCGATGTCATTGACCAATGCGCCGAGGGTCATGCCGAAACCTGCTTCGAACAACCCGCCGTATTTCACATTTCCGGCCAGTTGCACCGGGATTGTGCCGCGTGAACGGCCCAGGCCCTGCGCTGCATAAGCCGCTGCGCCATTTGCGAAAATCGTCGGGATCGACGCCAGCGAGATGACGTTGTTGACCACGGTGGGTTTGCCCAGAAACCCGTGGATTGCCGGCAGGGGCGGTTTGGCGCGCACCACGCCGCGTTTCCCTTCGAGCGAGTTGAGGAGCGAGGTTTCCTCGCCACAGACATAGGCCCCCGCGCCGGTGCGGATATCCATATCGAACTGGTGACCAGACCCGAGAACATCGCCCAACAGGCCATTTTCGCGGGCCACTTTAACGGCGGCAGTCATCGTGGCGATGGCATCGGGGTATTCAGACCGCAGGTAGACATAGCCGCGTGTCGCACCCACGGCGAGGCCGGCAATCACCATGCCCTCGATCAGGCAGAACGGGTCGCCCTCCATCAACATGCGGTCGGCAAATGTGCCGCTGTCGCCCTCGTCTGCGTTGCAGATGATGTATTTCTGATCGGCTGGCGCAAGGCGCACGGTGTCCCATTTGATGCCGGTGGGGAAGCCCGCGCCGCCGCGCCCGCGCAGGCCGGATTCTTTCACCTCGTTTATCATCGCCTCGTCGTGCATTGTCAGGGCACGGCGCAGGCCGGACAGCCCGCCATGGGCCGCGTATGCGGATATGTCCGTGGGGTCGATCACCCCGACGCGGGCGAAGGTCAGGCGGGTTTGCGCCTTGAAAAACGCGATGTCATGGACAGGGCCAAGCGATTTGGCGTGGCCCAGTGGATCGGCCAGAATGTCAGCGATATCAGCGGGTTCTACTGGGCCAAACCCGTGGCGCACCCCGTTGATTTCGATTTCCAACAGCGGTTCCAGCCATGTCATGCCCCGCGTTCCGGTGCGGGTAAGCGTGGCATCGGGGGCCAGTGCGGCGATGGTATCGGCCACGGCATCCGCACCCAATGCGCGGGCAGAGGCATCTTTGGACAGGTAGATTTTCATATGTTCACCCCCGCCAATGCCGCATCCAGTTTTTCGGCATCCAGACGGCCAATCAAACGCCCGTCGACCATGGCGGCGGGGGCGCAGGAACACAGGCCAAGGCAATAAACCGGTTCCACCGTCACCGCGCCATTGGCCGTGGTGCCGTGCCAGCCGGTGTTCAGTTTTTCCAATGCGGTGGCGGCCAGTGCATCGCCGCCCATGGCTTTGCATGCCTCGGCGCGGCAGATTTTCACCACATGGCGGCCCGTCGGGGCATCGCGGAAATCGTGGTAAAATGTGACAACGCCGTGGACCTCGGCGCGGCCAATATTCAGGTGTTGGGCGATCTGCGGCACGGCCCATTCGGGGATCATGCCAAATTCGGCCTGAATGGCGTGCAGGATCGGCAGCAGCGGCCCCTCATACCCGTTATGGTCGGTCAGGATCGCGGCGATTTGTTCGGTTTGGATGGCGTCAGGCATGGGCACCCTTTTGCTGTCTGGTCCGGTGTTGATACGCCCTGAATGCTACGCATTTCAATATCGTTATTCCGTTGAATGATAGGTGTTGGCTATCATCCGGACAGTTCAGAAAGCGACGCGGCCTGCGCCAGAAGCGCCGCCAGAACCGGAGTATGGGGTTCGCGAAACGGTGCGATCAACCCGACCGAGGGCGCAGGGCGCAGATCGGGCAGGGGGATCATGCGCACAGGTTTGCCCGTGCATAGGAATTCGGCCTGACGGGTGGGCAGCACCGTCACCCAATCGCCGGTTTCGACATGGGCCATCAGAACGATGGTCGAATTCGACTGGATCATGGCGCGGGGGGCGGCATCGGCGGCGGCGAAATTCTGGTTGATGATGCGGCGGTTTTGCATGTCGGGTGTCAGCAGGCACAGCGGATGCGCCGCCAGATCGGCCCATGTTGCACCGTCATTCAACGGGTGATCGACATGGCACAGCGCGACATAGCGTTCGTGATAAAGCGGTAGCGTGGTGACCCGCCCCAGCGGATCATTGTCCAGATATGACAGGCCCGCGTCGATTTCCAGATTGTCCAGCATGGAGAGGATTTCAGCCGATGTGCGCGACAGGATGGTCACACCGGCATTGGGGTGGGCACGGGTGAAACGGGCGGTCAGATCGGCGGCAAGGGTCAGCGCGGTGGGGATCACGGCAAGGCGCAATTCGCCCGCCAGCCCCTGCCGGACGGCACGCATTTCGTCGCGCATGGCACGGGTGTCGCCAACGATCTGGCGCGCCCAGATCAGCACGCGCTGGCCTTCGGGTGTTAACCCGCCGTAGCGCGATCCGCGCCAGACCAGTTGCACGCCCAATTGCGTTTCCAGTTGTTTGATGCCCGCCGACAGGCTGGGCTGGGTGATGCCCATGCGTTCGGCGGCGCGGCCAAAATGCTGTTCGCGGGCAAGGGATATGAACATTTCCAGCTTGTCGATCATCGCGCCAGAAAGGCAGGAAAACCCGCCCCGCGCAAGGGGTTGGCTGAGGGATTTCACAGCGCGCAGCCCGTCATAGGCCAGTGCCACATCGCCCGTGCTGCGACATCAGGATCGCCCCGTCGGCACGATGTTGCATGTCAAACTATGGCTGCCAGAAACCTGTTGCTGAACGCGTCATGTTCGCAGCCTTTGGGGGTGCGGATTGGTGCTGGACCGATCGCGCGATTTAGTTATGGTGCATAGTAATAAATATGCGCGGCACAGAGGCCGTATCAGGAGGACCGATGAAACCGACCCTGCCCACCCCCGACTTGCGCCATGTCTGCGATTTGTTTGTCGATCTTGATCCGATCCGCGAAATGGGCATGGGGCGCGGCGGTCAGCGCCGGATTATCCCGATCATCGGCGGGCGGGTCGAGGGCGAAACCATACGGGGGCGTATTCTGAACCTTGGCGCGGATTGGCAGACGATCTGGGCCAACGGGGTTGCCGAACTGGACACGCGATATGGCATTGAAACCGAAGACGGCGCGGTGATTGAAATCAAGAATTACGGCTATCGCCACGGGCCTGCCGATGTCTTGGCCGCCGTGGCGCGGGGCGAGGATGTGGACCCCGCCCGTTACTACATGCGCACCCATGCGCGGCTGGAAAGCGGCGATGCGCGTTATGACTGGGTCAATCGCACGCTGTTCGTCGGCACGGGGGCACGGCGTGACGGGCAGGTTGTGGTGTCATTGTTCGCGCTGGAATAGGCGGGGGCAGGGCCGTTTCAGGGGGTCAGCAATTTGCGAAACAGGGTGTCCAGATAATCTTCGCCGCCTTTTATGGCGCTTTTTCCGCCCGTCAGCACCCTGACCTGAGCATCGAAATCCGCGTAGTGCTGCGTGGTGGACCAGATCGAAAAAATCAGGTGTTGCGGATCAGAAGGCGCCAGTTTGCCCGCATCCATCCAGCCCTGTATCAACGCGCAGGTGTCATCGAACAGCGGTTTCAGGCCGGATTTCAGATGTGGTTTCATGCGTGGCGCGCCTTGCAGGATTTCATTGGCAAACAGGCGGCTTTCGCGCGGGTATTGCCGTGACATGCGCACCTTGCGCCGGATATAGGCCAGCAGTTCATCCAGCGGTTCACCATTCGGGTTGATCTGGCGCAGCGGGTCCAGCCATGTTTCCATCAGCCGGTTCAGCAGGGTGACGTGCATTTCCTCTTTGCCGGAAAAATAATACAGGATATTGGGTTTCGACAGGCCGGCCTGCGCTGCGATCTGATCCAGCGTGGCACCGCGGTAACCTTCGACCGAGAACACATCAAGCGCGGCATCCAGTATCACTTTGCGGTTACGCTGCTGGATGCGGCTGCGGGGTTTGTCCGGTGTATTGCCGCTGTCTGCGTCGTCTTTCATGGTTTGCTCCGGTCATGCTGCAATTTTCATCGTTAAGGGAATGGGCCCGCGAGGTCCAGAAAGGGATTTCTTGACAGTGGCGCGCTGTCCGCGCCATCGTGTATTTACCAACTGGTCAAAAAAAGTAGCGGCGCAGATAAGCATTTTGCCCGCGCACAGACAGGAGAGATAGAATGCCCGCCCCCGGTGAGAATTTTCGGATCAATGGCGACCGGCTGTGGGACAGCCTGATGGATATGGCCAGGATCGGCCCCGGTCTGGCGGGTGGCAACAACCGCCAGACCCTGACTGACGCCGATGGCGAGGGGCGCGCGTTGTTCCAGACATGGTGCGAGGATGCGGGTTGCGCCATGGGTGTGGACAGCATGGGCAATATGTTTGCAGAGCGTCCCGGCACCGATCCTGATGCTTTGCCGGTTTATGTTGGCTCGCATCTGGATACGCAGCCAACGGGTGGCAAATACGACGGCGTTCTGGGCGTGTTGGGCGGGCTGGAGCTGGTGCGCACGCTGAATGATCTGGGGGTGAAAACCAGGCACCCGATCGTGGTCACCAACTGGACCAACGAAGAAGGCACGCGTTACGCCCCCGCGATGCTGGCATCGGGTGTGTTTGCGGGCATCCACACCGAGGAATGGGCCAAATCCCGCGTCGATGCCGAGGGCAAGGCGTTCGGCGACGAGCTGGCGCGGATCGGCTGGCAGGGTGACGAACCCGTTGGCGCACGCAAGATGCATGCCATGTTTGAATTGCACATCGAACAAGGCCCGATATTAGAAGCCGAGGGCAAGGATGTGGGCATTGTCACCCATGGTCAGGGTCTGTCGTGGTTGCAACTGACGATTTCCGGCAAGGATGCCCATACCGGATCAACCCCGATGCCGATGCGCAAAAACGCGGGGCTGGGCATGGCGCGGGTTTTGCAATTGGTTGATGAAATCGCCTGGAGCCATGCCCCCGATGCCGTGGGCGCGGCGGGGCATATTGATATCTATCCGAACTCGCGCAATGTGATCCCCGGCAAGGTGGTGTTTACGGTCGATTTTCGTTCGCCCAAACTGGATGTCATTCAGGACATGGAGGCGCGTTTGCGCACCGGCGCGCAGGCGATTTGTGATGAAATGGGGCTGGAGGTCGAATTTGAAAAGACCGGCGGCTTTGATCCGGTGGAATTTGACGCGGGCTGTGTCGGTGCGCTGCGCGCTGCGGCAGAGCGTCTGGGCTATTCTCACCGCGACATCATTTCCGGTGCGGGGCATGACGCCTGCTGGATCAATCAGGTGGCCCCCACGGCGATGGTGATGTGCCCCTGTGTCGACGGGCTAAGCCATAACGAGGCCGAGGAAATTTCCAAGGAGTGGGCCGTGGCGGGGACGGATGTGTTGTTGCACGCGGTTGTTGAAACGGCTGTGATTGTGGAATGATGATATTGGATTCTCAGGCTTTTTGGGCGCTTATCGTTGGTGGCATTTTTGCTGTTGTGGCGCTCTGGGTCCAACTCGTGATTGCTTCACGGACCTCAACTTTATTGAAAATGGTATTTTATACGATCTCCTTCGGAGGTCTTGGAGCTGGCGTCGGATACCTCGGGACATATGTGATAGTGTTGATAAAATGGGGAAACTCAGTGTGACAATTCAGGATTTTTGAATGCGGTTCGGGAAGGAAAACACATGACCAAAGTAATCAAAGGTGGCACGGTCGTCACGGCGGACCGGACATGGAAAGCGGATGTGCTGATCGAGGGCGAAAAGATCGTTCGCATCGGTGAGGACCTCAAGGGCGACGAATATATCGACGCCGAGGGTGCCTATGTCATCCCCGGCGGGATTGACCCGCATACGCATCTGGAAATGCCGTTCATGGGGACCACTGCGGCGGAAACATTTGAATCCGGCACATGGGCCGCGGCGGTGGGCGGCACCACGATGGTGGTGGATTTCTGCCTGCCGGGCGAGGACGGGTCGATCAAGAACGCCATCAACGAATGGCACCGCAAATCCGCGCCACAAATCTGTTCGGATGTCGGGTATCACATGGCGATCACCGGCTGGAACGAACAGGTGTTCACCGAAATGAAAGACGCCGTGGATATGGGCGTGAACTCGTTCAAGCATTTCATGGCCTATAAGGGCGCATTGATGGTCGAGGATGACGAGATGTTCGCGTCATTCAAGCGCTGCCGTGAATTGGGTGCCTTGCCCATGGTGCATGCTGAAAACGGTGATCTGGTGGCGGCGATGCAGGAAAGGTTGCTGTCCGAGGGCAAGACCGGACCAGAGGCCCATGCCTATTCCCGCCCGCCCGAATTCGAGGGCGAGGCGGCGAACCGCGCCATCACCATTGCCGATGCGGCGGGCACGCCCCTCTATATCGTGCATGTCTCTTGCGAGCAGGCGCATGAGGCGATCCGGCGCGCACGTCAAAAGGGGATGCGGGTGTATGGCGAGCCGTTGATCCAGTTTCTGACGCTTGATGAGAGCGAGTATTTCAACAAGGATTGGGATCATGCGGCGCGGCGGGTCATGTCGCCTCCGTTCCGCAACAAGGAGCATCAGGACAGCCTGTGGGCGGGTCTGCAATCGGGGTCATTGCAGGTGGTTGCCACCGATCACGCGGCGTTTTCGACAGAACAAAAACGCATGGGCGTGGATGATTTCACCAAAATTCCCAATGGATCGAACGGGCTGGAGGAACGTCTGGCGGTGCTATGGACCGAAGGCGTGGAAACAGGCCGCCTGACCCCGCAGGAATTCGTTGCCGCAACTTCGACGAATGTGGCCAAGATTTTGAACATCTACCCCAAGAAGGGCGCGATCACCGAGGGGGCAGACGCCGATATCGTGGTTTGGGATCCGAAACTGACCAAAACCATTTCGGCGTCCAACCACCACTCGGTTCTGGATTACAACGTGTTCGAGGGGTTCGAGGTCAAGGCGCAAAGCCGCTACACCCTTAGCCGTGGCGAGGTGATCTGGGCCTGGGGGCAGAACAGCCAGCCCCAGCCGGGCCGCGGGCGGTTCGTGCCGCGCCCTGCCTTTGGCGCGCCCTCGGTCGCGCTGTCGAAATGGAAAGAACTGACCGCGCCCAAAATGATCAAACGCGATCCGATGAATATTCCGGCAGGGATTTGATTCAATGCGGTTGGTCGGGGCGTGTCGCGCGCCCTGATCTTGACAATACCTATAGGTCAGGGCGCGATACCCCTGACAGCGGAGTAAATGAATTTGACGACGAATAGCGTGATCAGCGCCAAGGGGCTGAACCTGACCTTTCAAACCAATGACGGGCCGGTTCATGCGTTAAAGGACGTGGATCTGGAGATTGAAAAAGGCGATTTCGTCAGTTTCATCGGCCCGTCCGGCTGTGGCAAAACCACATTTTTGCGCTGTATGGCGGATTTGGAGACACCGACGGGCGGGCAGGTTCTGGTAAACGGGGTTTCGGCCAAGGAAGCGCGGCGCGCTCGTGCCTACGGCTATGTGTTTCAGGCGGCGGGGCTGTATCCGTGGCGCACGATCGGGGGCAATATCCGCCTGCCGCTAGAAATTATGGGCTATTCCAAACTGGAACAGGCCGAGCGCGTGGCGCGGGTTCTGGATTTGGTCGAGCTGGCCGGATTCGAGAGGAAATTCCCGTGGCAGTTATCCGGCGGGATGCAGCAGCGTGCCAGCATCGCGCGGGCCTTGGCCTTTGATGCAGATATCCTGCTGATGGACGAACCGTTCGGAGCATTGGATGAAATCGTGCGCGATCATTTGAACGAACAATTGCTGAAACTATGGGACCGGACGGGTAAAACCATCGCCTTTGTCACCCATTCGATCCCCGAGGCTGTGTATCTGTCGACCAAGATCGTGGTGATGTCGCCGCGCCCGGGACGGATCACGGATGTGATTGAATCGCCCCTACCGCGAGAGCGCCCGCTGGATATCCGCGACACGCCCGAGTTTCTGGATATCGCGCATCGTGTGCGCGAAGGGCTGCGGGCGGGACATGCTTATGATGAATAAGCTGCTTCCCAAACGAACTGCGCGAGGTGCTGTCATTGCAGACCGCCCCCCGCGCCAGCCTCGCTTTGCTTTTAAGGTCGCGAGTCCCTTCACTGTTCACGGTCATCGGCTCCTCAGCCTGTACCGTAGGGTGATTAACCACGAAAAACCTTTCATTGTTCTTAAAATACCTAAGGTGTGCGCTCGAAACGAACGCATTGATTTAGGTATTTATCGAACAGTGAAAGCAGGGGGGGCGGCAGCATGATGCGTTCACTCATGCCCGTTCTGACCGTGGTCGCAGTGATTTTTGCGCTTTGGTATGGGGCGGCGGTGGCGTTGAATGCGCCATGGGCGCGCGATCAGGCGCAGCGGGCGGGGGTGGAATTGGCATTTCCCGAACTGGTGGCGGCCACATGGTCGCAGAAAAAGCCCAAGCTGCCTGCGCCGCATCAGGTCGGCGAAGAGATTTGGAAGACGGTGGCGTTAAAGAAGGTCACGTCAAAACGGTCACTGGTTTATCATTCGTGGATCACGCTGTCGGCCACGTTGTTGGGCTTCGCGCTGGGCACGGGGCTGGGCATCGCGCTGGCGGTGGGGATTGTATACAACCGCACTATGGATATGAGCGTGATGCCTTGGGTCATTGCCAGCCAGACGGTGCCGATTCTGGCCGTTGCGCCGATGATCATTGTGGTGCTGAACGCGGTCGGGATTTCGGGGCTTTTGCCCAAGGCGATCATTTCGATGTATTTGTCGTTTTTCCCTGTGGTCGTGGGCATGGTCAAGGGGTTGCGCAGCCCTGATGCGATGCAGATGGATCAGATGCGCACCTGGAATGCGTCGGCCAGCCAGTCATTCTTGCGGCTGCGGTTGCCATCGTCGATGCCTTATCTGTTTGCCTCGCTCAAGATTGCGATGGCGGCCAGTCTGGTGGGGGCAATTGTGGGGGAAATGCCCACGGGGGCGGTGGCCGGATTGGGGGCGCGTTTGTTGGCGGGGTCCTATTACGGGCAGACCATTCAGATATGGAGCGCGCTGATCATGGCAGCGGCATTGGCAGCGGCATTGGTGGCGCTGATCGGGGTGATCCAGCGGGCGACCCTGAAACGGATGGGGATGGCGTGATGGGGTGGATCGTATTCGGCATTGCGGTTTGGCTGGCTGGATGGTGGGCCAATGTGCGCCTGTCCACCCGATCGGGAAACCGTTTTGTGGCCCTGATCGTGCCGTTGATATTCGGCCTGACGCTGGTGTTGATATGGGAGGCCGTCGTGCGCGGCTTCGGGATCAATCCGGTGTTGTTGCCCGCGCCATCGGCCATTGCCGCGCGGTTTGCCGTGTCCACACATATTCTATGGCAGGATTTCGTGCAGACCGTGATCAAGGGCGCATTGTCCGGCTATATTATCGGCTGCGGGTCGGCATTTATCATGGCGGTGATCGTGGACAGGTTCGATTTTCTGCGCCGCGGTTTGTTGCCCGTGGGCAATTTCGTCGCCGCGCTGCCGATCATTGGTATGGCGCCGATTTTGGTGATGTGGTTCGGGTTTGACTGGCAATCCAAGGCGGCTGTGGTTGTGGTTATGGTGTTTTTCCCGATGCTGGTGAACACGGTCGAGGGGCTGCGCGCCACGGATTCCATGCAGCGTGATTTGATGCGCACCTATGGCGCCGGATATTGGCAGGGGTTGGCGAAACTGCGCCTGCCCGCGGCGATGCCATTCATTTTCAACGGGTTGAAGATTGCCACCACGCTGGCGTTGATCGGTGCGATTGTGGCAGAGTTTTTCGGCTCTCCCATCAGGGGCATGGGGTTTCGGATTTCGACCAGTGTCGGCCAATTGGCGCTGGATCTGGTCTGGGCTGAAATTGTGGTGGCGGCCATTGTGGGGTCGGCATTCTACGGCGGGGTCGCACTGCTGGAACGTGCAGTAACATTCTGGCACCCGTCACAACGTGGCAGGTAACGAGCAAAAAATAATAAGCTGAATAATAGCCAATCAAAAGCCAACAAGGAGAGAAGAAATGAAAATGATTTCAAAGGGTTTGGGCCTTGCGGCCATGGGTCTGTGGGCCGGAATGGCGCAGGCCGCAGACGAGGTAACGCTGCAATTGAAATGGGTCACGCAGGCCCAGTTTGCGGGCTATTACGTGGCCAAGGACAAGGGGTTTTATGACGAAGAAGATCTGGATGTGACCATCAAGCCGGGCGGGCCTGATATCGCGCCCGCGCAGGTGATCGCGGGTGGCGGCGCCGATGTGGTGCTGGATTGGATGCCGTCGGCATTGGCCAGTCGCGAAAAAGGTCTGGCGCTGGTGAATATCGCGCAGCCCTATAAAACATCGGGCATGATGCTGACCTGTCGCAAGGATGCGGGCGTCGAATCCCCCGATGATTTCGCGGGTAAAACGCTGGGCGTCTGGTTCTTTGGCAACGAATACCCGTTCCTGAGCTGGATGAGCAAACTGGGCCTGTCGACCGAGGGCGGCGAGGATGGCGTGACCGTGCTGAAACAGGGTTTCAACGTCGATCCGCTGTTGCAGGGGCAGGCGGCCTGTATTTCCACCATGACCTATAACGAATATTGGCAGGTGATTGATGCGGGCCTGAAACCCGAGGAGCTGATCGTGTTCAAATACGAGGATCAGGGCGTCGCAACATTGGAAGACGGCATGTATGTGCTGGAAGAAAACCTGAATGATCCGGCCTTTGTCGATAAGATGGTGCGCTTTGTGCGGGCTTCGATGAAGGGGTGGAAATACGCCGAGGCGAACCCCGATGAAGCCGCTGATATCGTTCTGGAAAACGATGCATCCGGTGCCCAGACCGAAGAACACCAGCAGCGCATGATGCGCGAGGTTGCCAAGTTGACTGCGGGTTCGAACGGCGCGCTGGACCCTGCCGATTACGAACGCACGGTGGCCAGCCTGCTGTCGGGCGGCTCCGATCCGGTGATCACCAAGACGCCCGAGGGCGCGTGGACGCATGTGATTTCGGACGCCGCTTTGAAGTAGTTCAGCGATTGTTTGAATGCCCGGGCCGTCCCGTTTTCGGGGCGGCCTTTTTCATGCGGTCATTCGGTATCGCGATCCAGTGCGATTCGTTGCAGCAGCGAAACCAAGGTATCGCGTTCGGTTGCCGACAGCCCGTCGGTTAGCCGGTTCTGGATGTCATCCACCACGGCGCGGGTGCGATTCAGCACGGTTTCGCCCTGTTCGGTCAGTTCCAATACGCGCGCACGCCGGTCGGTTTTTGACTGTTCGCGCCGCAGCAGTCCCTTTTCCACCATCCGGTTGATGACCCCGCCCATTGTGGCCTTGTCGCAGGCGGCCTGACGCGCGACCGATGCCTGATCAATGCCCGGATGCGCGCCCACGGCGGCAAGGGCTGCGAATTGAAATGGTGTCAGATCAATGGCCTGGTCTGCCATTGCCTCGGCAAATACGGCGGTGGCGACCTGATGTGCGCGCCGTATCAGGTGGCCGGGCATGGATTGAAATTCGAACATCGTTTGCGGGCCTTTTTGAATTCTGCTGGAGTTTTTGCAAAGCTGACCGTATGGTCGGGTTTGTAATACGTTGACGGGGTGGTGTGGAAATGGTTATGAAGTATAACTAAGTTGCAGGGCGGTTATTGGTAAGTGTGCATCCTATATTGACTTGTATCGGTAATGGTATGTATGCATCCTAAATCAATTCACGCAACCAAGACCTTTGGGAGGAGGCACCATGTCGGACCAACTTGGCACGCTCGAAGAGCTGCCGCAGGATTACCGCGATGCGATGCAAGAGGCAGGGGTGGCCCCCCTATGGCCGATGATGCGAAAGGTGTTGCCGCATGGTAAGCCCGACCCTGTAACCAAGCCATCATACTGGAATTTCAACGGTTTGCGCCCGCTGCTGCTGCGCGCAGGCGAATTGACGCCAGTGGAAAAGGCCGAACGCCGCGTGCTGGTCATGTCTGATCAGGGCCGTGGCACGGGGGCGATGCAGGCGACATCATCCATTTATATCGGGATGCAGCTTTTGCTGCCCGGTGAGTCCGCACCCGCGCACCGCCACACCCCATCCGCCGCGCGGATCATCGTCGAGGGCAAGGGGGGTTACACCGTTGTCGATGGTGAGAAACTGCCGATGAACCGTGGCGATCTGGTTCTGACACCGGGTGGTGACTGGCACGACCACGGCCACGAGGGCGACGAACCCGTGATCTGGCTGGATGCGCTGGACCTGCCGCTGTTCGTCTATCTGGAGGGGTCATATGCCGAAGAGGCCGACCTGCAAGCGCAGCGCAACCGCCCCGACAGCGCGATGGTCGAATACCTGTCCGCAGGTCTGAAACCATCGAAACGGGGCCGTGGTGCGGTGCGCCGTTACCCGATGATGCGTTTCCCCTGGGAGCGCACAGAGGCCGCCCTGCGCGAAATGGCGAAATACACAGATGGTCCTGCGGAACTGGATTATATCAACCCCGAAACCGGCGAGGACGTGCTGCCCACCATGGGTTTCACGGCAATGATGATCCGCCCCGGCGAAACCGTCAGCCCGCCGTTGTCGTCGGAATCCGCTGTTTTCCATGTGATTGGCGGAAATGGCCATTCAGTCGTTGATGGTTGCAAAATCGCATGGTCTGAACGCGATACTTTCACCGCGCCGGTTTTCGCCGCAATCGACCATACAGCGGGCACAGAACCCGCATTCCTGATCCGCGTGCATGACCGCCCGCTTCAGGAAAAACTAGGATATTACGAGGAACGCGCAAGATGACCGCCATTTTCAACATTCCCGCCCAACCGCAGGTGCCGATCGCGGGCAGCGGCGATACATTTCCGGTGCATCGCATTTTCTGCGTGGGGCGCAACTATGCCGCCCATGCCGCCGAAATGGGTCACGAGGTAGACCGCGAAGCGCCGTTCTATTTCTGTAAGACGCCCTCGGCTATCTGTCACACGGGCAGCACCATACCCTATCCGCCGGGGACGGAAAATTACCACCACGAGATGGAATTCGTGGTCGCCATCGGCAAGCCCGCGTTCCGTGTCGCCGAAGCGGATGCCATGGATGTGGTGTTTGGCTATGCCACGGGGCTGGATATGACCCGCCGCGACCGCCAGCAAGACGGCAAGGACAAGGGCCGGCCATGGGATCTGGGCAAGGATTTCGAGGACAGCGCCGTGATCGCGCCCATCACCCCCGCCAGTGAATTCACCATCGCCAAGCAGAAGATCGAGATGACCGTCGATGGTGTGATGAAGCAAGAGGCGACGCTGGACGAGCTGATCTGGTCGGTGCCCGAAATCATCGCGCATCTGTCGCGCTATTACCACCTGCAACCGGGGGATCTGATCTATACCGGCACGCCGTCGGGTGTGGGTAAGGTGCTGGCAGGCAACAGCATTCACGGCACGATCGACGGGCTGGCGCCTGTTGATCTGACGGTCAGTGCGCCGGAATGAGGTTTCACGGCTATTTTCGCAGTTCGTCGGCCTATCGTTGCCGGATTGCGTTTAACCTGAAAGGGGTGGTGCCGGAATTCGTTCCGGTCCCCCTGAAAACCGGGGCGCATCTGGGCGGTGATTATGCCGACCTGAACCCGCAGCAATTGGTGCCAACACTGGAAACCGACGCGGGCGATGTGCTGACGCAATCGCTGGCCATCATCGAATGGCTGGATGAAACGATACCGGAACCGGCGTTGTTGCCCGATGATGCGGTGACGCGGGCGCAGGTGCGGGCGTTTTCACAGGTGATCGCCTGTGAAATCCACCCGCTGCAAAACCTGCGCGTGCTGAAATATCTGCGCGCCGAACTGGCACAGCCAGAAGAAGCGGTGAACGCGTGGCTGGCCCGTTGGCTGGGCGAGGGTTTGACCGCCTGCGAGGGGCTGTTGGCCAACCGCCCTGCGACACCCTATGCTTTTGGGCAGTCTGCGGGTCTTGCCGACATATGTATCGTGCCACAGGTGTTTTCGGCGCAGCGATTTGGGGTTGATATTTCGCATCTGACCCGCACCAATGCGATTTATGAACACTGCCAACTAAATCCGGCTTTTGCCGATGCCGCCCCCGCGCGGCAACCCGATTTCGAGGCCTGAACCGGCCCCGGTAAAAAGAACCCGCCCGACATGTCCGGGCATATATAAACACCATGTTTTTCCTGAGGGAGGAGACCACATGACGTTCTTTAAATCCGCGCTTTGCGGGGTCGCTGTTGCGGCGCTTCTGGCTGGCAGTGCCATGGCCCAAGAGGTCACGCTGAAGATGCATCAATTCCTGCCACCACAGGCCAATGTGCCCAAGCTGGTGCTGGATGTCTGGGCCGATAAGGTCGAGGCCGACAGCGCAGGCCGCATCAAGATTGATCGCTACCCGTCGATGCAACTGGGTGGCAAGCCGCCCGAACTGATGGATCAGGCGATTGATGGCATTGCCGATATCGTCTGGGTCGTGAACGGGTTCACCCCGGGCCGTTTCCCCCGCACCGAGGTGTTCGAACTGCCGTTTATGGTAACCGACGCCCGCGCCGCATCATCCGCCTATTGGCAGATGTTCGAGGAACACATGAAGGACACCGATTTTCAGGATGTGAAAATTCTGGGCACCTTTGTGCATGGTCCCGGCATGTTGCACACCAAAAACCCGATCGCCACGCCTGCCGACCTGAACGGTCAGAAAATCCGTGGCGGGTCGCGGCTGGTCAACCAGTTGCTGGAAAAACTGGGCGCGGTGCCCGTTGGCATGCCCGTGACCGGCATTCCCGAAGCCCTGTCCAAGGGGGTGATCGACGGCACCACCATCCCGTGGGAAGTAACGCCCGCGCTGAAAGTATCGGAACTGGTGCACAACCACACCGAATTCGACGGCCCCGCGATTTACAACCTGACCTTTGTTCTGGCGATGAACAAAGACAAATATAATGACCTGCCTGACGATCTGCGCGCTGTGATTGATGCCAACTCGGGTCTGGATTTTTCGATCTTTGCCGGTGGCGCCATGACGGATGCCGACAAACCTGCGCGCCAGGTTGCCGTGGATTTGGGCAACAATATCATCACCATTCCCGCCGATCAGGCCAAGCAATGGGAAGAGCTGGCGATGCCGATCTATGCCGCATGGGTGGCTGATATGGAATCCAAAGGCATCGACGGTCAGGCATTGATCGACGAGGCACGCGCAAAAATGGCGGAATATACCGCAGCGCAGTAAACGACATTACCGGAGCGGCCGGACAAACCGGCCGCCCATTTTTCTGGGAGGAGAAACCAAATGAAACGACGCAACCTGATGGGCCTGTTTGCAGGCACTGCCATGGCGCTGACCATGGGCACGACAGCTATGGCACAAGAAGTGACGCTGAAAATGCACCAGTTCCTGCCGTCGCAGGCCAGTGTGCCAACGCAAATTCTGGATGTCTGGGCCGATAAGGTCGAGGCCGAATCCGGTGGCCGGATCAAGATCGAACGCTATCCCGCCATGCAATTGGGTGGTCGCCCGCCCGAATTGATCGGCCAGCTGGAAGATGGGGTTGCCGATATCGTCTGGACCGTTGCGGGCTATACCCCCGGTCGTTTCCCCAAGGCCGAAGTGTTCGAACTGCCCTTTATGATGACCGACGCCGAGGCCACATCCCGCGCCTATTGGGATTACGCCGCAGCCAACATGATGGACAATGAATTCGCACCGTTTCATCCGATTGCCCTGTGGGTGCATGGCCCCGGGCTGATCCACTCCAAGGATCCGATCGTATCGGTCAAGGACCTGAACGGGGTGAAGTTGCGCGCACCGACCCGTGTGACCAACATGCTGTTCACCGATCTGGGTGCAACCCCCGTGGGCATGCCCGTGCCGGCCGTCCCCGAGGCCCTGTCAAAGGGCGTGATCGACGCCACCGTGATCCCATACGAGGTGACAGGCGCGTTGAAAGTATCGGAACTGGTGCATAACCACACCGAATTCGGCAATGCGTCGCTCTATACAACCAATTTCATCTTTGCGATGAACAACGACAAATATGATGCGCTGCCCGACGATCTAAAGGCGGTGATTGATGCCAATTCCGGTGCGGATGTATCGGCATGGGCTGGCAAAACCATGCAGGCCGCCGATGCGCCGTCGAAACAGATCGCGGTGGATTTGGGAAACAATATCATCGTGTTGGATGATGCACAGGTCAACGAGTGGCGCGAGGCATCCAAAGGCATCGAAGGCAAATGGATCGAAGAGATGAACGCAAAAGGGTTTGACGGTGCCGCATTGGTCGCCGAAGCCAAAGAGCGCATCGCGACGAACACCAAGTAAGCTGCAAATGCAACTGTCGCGGCGGGGACACACACCGCCGCGGCACACCAACACACCCGCAACAGGGGGGGGCGAACCTTGCACAGGTTTATGTATGGGCTGGCCAGACTGATGGCGATTATCGGCGGCTTTGTGCTGTCTGCGATCATCATTCTGGTTTGCATTTCGGTGGTCGGGCGGCGGTTGAACACGCTGCTGCACACCGATTGGATCGAGGGGCTGATGGGGCGCACCGCGCAGTGGCTGCTGGATACGGGCATCGGCCCGATCCTTGGCGATTTCGAACTGGTCGAGGCAGGCACGGCATTTGCCATCTTTGCCTTTATCCCGCTGTGCCAGATCACGGGCGGCCACGCGACGGTGGATATTTTCACCTCGCAGATGTCGGACCGGGTGAACCGCAGCATTCAGGTGGTTGTGGACATAGCATTCGCGCTGGTTCTGGCGCTGATTGCATGGCGTTTGTACGACGGGATGCTGGCCAAGATGCGGTATAATGAAACCACGTTCCTGCTGCAATTTCCGGTCTGGTGGTCCTATCTGGCGGCGCTGGTGCCTGCGGTGGTGGCGGCTGTTATCGGTGCCTATGTGGCGCTGGTGCGGATCGGTGAATCCGCATCGGGGCGCACCATCCTGAAAACTGGCGGAGAGGTGGACCACTGATGCTGGACCTGACAAATTTCGAACTGGGGCTGGTGTCCTTTCCGCTGCTGTTGATCATGATTTTCCTGCGGGTGCCGATTGGCCTGTCGATGTTTCTGACAGGGCTGTTCGGCTATATGATGATCACGGGCGGCACCAATGTGCCCTTTAACAAGCTGAAGAACGAAACCTATTCGACCTTCTCCAGCTATTCATTGTCGATCGTGCCGCTGTTTCTGTTGATGGGCCATTTCGCCACCCTGGGCGGGATGAGCCAGGCGTTGTTCAAAGCGGCCGAAAGCTTCCTTGGGCATCGCAAGGGCGGGGTGGCCATGGCCGCCGTGGGCGCCTGTGCGGGGTTCGGTTCGATCTGCGGATCGTCGCTGGCCACGGCCGCCACGATGAGTCAGGTCGCGCTGCCCGAGTTGCGCCGCTATGGCTATTCCGGCGGGTTTTCCACCGCCACGCTGGCGGCGGGGGGCACGCTGGGCATCCTTATTCCGCCTTCGGTCATTCTGGTCATTTATGCGATCCTGACGGAACAGAATATCGCCAAACTGTTTCTGGCGGCGTTCATTCCGGGCATTCTGGCCGCAATCGGTTACATGCTGACCATCGCGGTTTATGTGCGCATTCACCCTGAATCCGCCGGTGTGCGCCAGCCGGTGCCATGGGGCGAACGGATGCGCAATCTGGCCGATGTCTGGCCCGTGCTGCTGGTGTTTCTGCTGGTGGTTGGCGGCATCTATCGCGGCTGGTTCACCCCGACCGAGGGCGCGGCCATCGGCGCGGCGGGCACCGGATTGATCGCCCTGTTCAACGGCGGGCTGAACTGGTCCACCCTGATGGAAAGCTTTATCGCCACGGCGCGCTCCTCGGCGATGATCTTTTTCATCGTGCTGGGCGCGGGGTTCTATAACGGGTTTCTGGCGCTGTCGCGGGTGCCGCAGGAATTGTCCGATTGGGTTGGCACACTGGGTTACAGCCCGTGGATCATCCTGTCGATGATCCTGCTGCTGTATCTGGTGTTCGGCTGCCTGATGGACAGCCTGTCGATGATCCTGCTGACGATCCCGATCTTTTTCCCCATCATCCAGATGCTGGATTTCGGCATGAATGCCGAAGAAACCGCAATCTGGTTCGGGATTATTGTGCTGATCGTGGTCGAGGTGGGGCTGATAACGCCACCCGTGGGGATGAACCTGTTCGTCATCAATTCGATGGACCGGCTGACCCCCATGGTCGAAACCTACAAGGCGGTGATGTATTTCGTTGCCTCGGATATTGTGCGGGTGATCATTCTGGTCGCATTTCCCGGTATCACGCTGTTCATGCTGCGATTGCTGCACTGAAGCGGCGGGATTGAAAACGGGCGGGGCTGTGATGCATGGCCCCGCCACACCACGGGCATGACGCCCGCCTGACCTGACCCCGATTTCCTGCTGTGGCTGTGACCATAGCCCTGAACCCGCTGCGCCTGTTTGGCGTGGCCCCCATTCTTGCGGCCTGTTGGCAGGCCAGATTTGAAAAGGAAAATCACATGAGCAATGACAGGATTCTGATAGCAGGCGGCGGTATTGGCGGGCTGGCCACAGCCATGGGGCTGGCGCAAAAGGGCATTCGCTCTTTGGTGCTGGAAAAGGCATCGCAACTGGGCGAAATCGGCGCGGGGATACAGCTGGGCCCGAATGCGTTTCATGCGTTTGACTATCTGGGCGTGGGGGATCGCGCCCGCGATTTGGCGGTTTATATCGACAATCTGCGCCTGATGGACGCGATGTCGGGCAATGAAATCACCCGTGTTCCGCTGGATGATGCGTTTCGCGCGCGGTTCAAAAACCCCTATGCCGTGATCCACCGTGGAGATCTGCACGGGGTGTTCCTGAAATCCTGTATGGAAAACGATCTGATCGAACTGCGCACCAGTGCCGCCGTCGACAGCTATGATCAGGATGGCAGCAGCGTCACGGCGACCCTGAGCAATGGCGAAGGGGTGACAGGAGCGGCCCTGATCGGGGCGGATGGGCTGTGGTCGAATATTCGCAAACAACTGGTCGGGGACGGCGCGCCGCGTGTGTCGGGCCATACCACCTATCGCAGTGTGATTCCGGTGGATGACATGCCCGAGGACCTGCGCTGGAACGCCGCCACCCTATGGGCAGGGCCGAAATGCCATATCGTGCATTACCCGCTGTCGGGCTGGAAACTGTTCAATCTGGTGGTGACCTATCACAACGATGCCGCCGAACCCGTGGCGGGCAAACCTGTCACCCATGACGAGGTGCGCAAGGGGTTTGAACATATCAGCGACCTGCCGCGCCAGATCATCGAAAAGGGCAAGGATTGGAAGCTGTGGGTGCTGTGTGATCGCGACCCGATCCAGAATTGGGTCGACGGGCGCGTGGCCCTGTTGGGCGATGCGGCGCATCCGATGCTGCAATATTTTGCCCAGGGCGCCTGTATGGCGATGGAGGATGCCGTGGCCCTGTCGCATGGTATGGCGCAGGGCGGGACGGTTGAACAAACCTTTCAAACCTATCAGGAAAAACGCCGCCTGCGCACCGCACGGGTGCAATTGCAATCGCGCTGGATCGGCGAAAATATCTATCATCCTGCGGGTGGCCATGCCGATCTGCGCAACGCCATCATGTCGGAAAAAACGCCGCAACAATGGTATGATGCGGTCGATTGGATTTATGGCGGCACGGGGTTGGCCGAAGGGCGCGACGCGATTTCCTGATGCACAGCCGCGTGGTGCAATCGCGTTATTGCACCAAGCAAAAGAATTAGTTATGGTTCATAGCAATCAGCGCATGAAAGAGAATCCAATGACCGAAATCTTGAAGGTAGACATCCAAGGCCCGATTGCGGTTTTGACCATGAACCGCCCCGACAAACGCAATGCCATGAATGACGGGTTGTTGCATGCCCTGGATGCCTTCTTTTCCAACCCGCCCGAGGGGGTCAAGGTTGCGGTTCTGACTGGAACGGCGGGGCATTACTGTTCCGGTCTGGACCTGTCGGAACATGTGGCGCGCGATGCGGAACAGACCATGCGCCATTCGCGCGGCTGGCACGCGATCATGGAAAAAATCCAGTTTTCCGGCCTGCCTGTGGTATCGGCCATTTTTGGCGCGGCGATTGGTGGCGGGCTGGAACTGGCGACCTCGACCCATGTGCGCATTGCCGAACCGTCCAGCATTTTCCAACTGCCCGAGGGGCGGCGCGGCATCTATGTCGGCGGTGGTGCCTCGGTTCGGGTCGGGCGCATTCTGGGCGCGGATCGCATGATCGAAATGATGCTGACGGGGCGCAAATACTCCGCCGACGAAGGGCTGGCGCTGGGTCTGTGCCATTATTCCGTGGGCGAGGGCGAGGCCCTGCCGATGGCGATGGAACTGGCGGGCAAAATCGCACGCAACGCGGGGCTGTCGAACTATGTCATGATCCACGCGCTGTCGCGCATTCAGGATATGTCGCACGCCGACGGGTTGTTCACCGAAAGCCTGTGCGCGGCGCTGACCCAGACCAGCCCCGATGCACAGGAAGGGCTGAAAGCCTTCCTTGAAAAACGCGCCCCAAGCTTCCGGTGATATGATGCGCAAAACAGCCCCCACCCCCGATGGCACCGAAACGCCAATTGATTCCGGCCTGCGCGATTTCGTGGGCTATAACCTGCGCCGCACGTCCAACGCGGTGATGTCGGATGCGGCCCGCGTGCTGGAACCGCTGGGCCTGCGGGTCACCACATTTTCGGCGCTGACGGTGATCTGCGACACGCAGGATGTCACACAGAGCCAACTGGCCGCCGCGCTGAATATGGAACGGTCCAACACCGTGCTGATCATCGACGCGCTGGAACAGGCAGGCATGATCGGCCGTCACCGTATGGAAAGCGATAGGCGGTCATTTGCGCTGCGCCCCACGCTGGCAGGGATCAAGGCGCGCAAGGATGCGGTTCGGGCGCTGGCCCGACACGAAGACCGCATGTTTGCGCGCCTGTCGGCAGAGGAACGCAGGCAACTGATTGCCCTGCTGCAACGGGTGGAAATCCCGGATTAGGCCCTGCGCATACAGCGATGGCCCAAGGGGGAGGAGACCCTGACCATGACCGAACAAACCTATTGCGTTGCGCATTCGGTGCGCCGCGAAACCCGCTCCGATGGGGCGTTGATCCTGCGATCAGGCCATGATCTGGGACCAGTCGCAGAGCGGACCTCGGATTGGCTGCACCATTGGGCCGCGCAAACCCCCGATGCGGTGCTGCTGGCCGAACGGTCCGGCGCGGGCTGGCGCGAGGTCACGTATAACGAGGCCCTGCAAATCACCCGCAATCTGGCGGCTTGGCTGCTGGATCAGGGGCTGGCAGGGCAGGGACCAATCGCCATCTTGTCGGGCAATTCGGTGGATCACGGGCTGCTGACCCTTGCGGCGCAATACGCAGGGCTGGTGACCGCCCCCGTGGCCGAGCAATACTCCCTGATCCCCGGCGCACATGACCGGCTGGTGCATGTGGTCGACCTGATCAAACCGGCGCTGCTGTTCACGGATGACGCCGCCAAATACAGCGAGGCCCTGATGCTGCCCGCCTTGGCCGGTATTCCCGTGCTGACCAGCCACCCCAAGGGCGCGCCGCGCCCTGTGATGGCCATGACCGACGCGACCAAGGGCGGCGCAGCAGATGTGGATACAGCCCGCGCCGCTGTCACCCCCGATACGCTGGGGAAAATCCTGTTCACCTCCGGCTCTACCTCGCATCCCAAAGGGGTGATGACCACGCACCGGATGATGTGCGTGAACCAGACGCAACTGGCCGATGCCTTTCCCGTGCTGCGCGCACGACCGCCCAAAATTCTGGACTGGCTGCCGTGGAACCACGTGTTTGGCGGGTCGCATAACTTCAACATGATGCTGGCCAATGGCGGCGCGCTGTATATCGACGATGGCAAACCCACCGATGCGCTGTTCCCCCGCAGTCTGGAAAACATGCAGATGCACACGGGCACGATGGCGTTCAATGTGCCAATGGGGTTTGCCCGTCAGGTCGCCGCCCTGCGCGCCGATGCAAAACTGCGCAAACGGTTTTTCACCGGGCTGGAATTTACGTTCTACGCAGGCGCCTCCCTGCCGCAGGAAACATGGAATGCACTGGGCGACATGGCGCAAGAGGTCACGGGAAAAATCCCGCTGATGGTGTCGTCTTGGGGCATGACAGAAACCGGCCCCGCCACGCTGATCACCCATGAACGGATCAACAAATCCGGCATCGTCGGCGTGCCGATGACAGGCACCGAAATCAAACTGATCCCCGATGACGACAGGTTCGAAATCCGCGTTAAGGGGCCAAATATCATGCCCGGATACGTCAACGCGGCAGAAAAAACCACCGAATCCTTTGACGAGGAAGGATACCTGATCACCGGCGACGCTATGAAATTCGTTGATCCGGAAAACCCCGACCGTGGCCTCGCATTCGATGGCCGCATATCCGAGGATTTCAAACTGACTTCGGGCACCTGGGTGCGGGTCGCCTCGCTGCGCGGGCAAGTGCTGACCGCCCTCGAAGGGCTGGCAAACGATGTGGTGATCACCGGGGCAGACCGCGCCGAACTGGGTGTGCTGATTTTTCCGGCCACGCCACAAACGGGTGAAAACGGTGCCGTCACCGATCCGGCATTCATCGCCAAAATCACCGCTGCGCTTGCGCCGCTGACCGCCGCCGCCACCGGATCATCCACCCGCATCACCCGCGCCATGGTGCTGGCCGATCCACCCGCGCTGGCCCAACACGAGGTCACGGCCAAGGGCAATCTGAACACGCGCAAACTGCTGCAAAACCGCGCGCATCTGGTCGAACGGCTCTATGCCGGTGGCCAGGGTTCATTGGCACTTCAGGGCACGGCGGCTCTTTGACTTTTTCTTGGGCGAAATACTCCCGCCGGAGGCTCCCGCCCCATCCACATGAAAGGACACCCGACTATGGTTGATCTCTCTAAAATTCGCGCCATCGACATCCATACCCACGCCGAAGAACCCTGTGGCTGCCACTCTGATGACGGCTATGACGACCTGCAATCCACCATGGCGAAATATTTCCGCGCCCCCTGGGAACACCCGCCAACCATCCCCGAAACGGCGGCGCATTACCGCGAACAAAATATCGCCGCGGTCATTTTCCCCGTCGATGCGGAACGCGAAACCGGTTACCGGCGCTATAAAAACGAAGAGGTCGCCGAACTGGCCGCCGAAAACGATGATGTGCTGATCCCTTTCGCGTCGATCGACCCGCATAAGGGCAAAATGGCCGTGCGCGAGGCCCGCCGCCTGATCCGGGATTTCGGCATCAAAGGGTTCAAATTCCACCCGACGTTTCAGGGGTTTTACCCCAACGAACGCTTTGCCTATGATTTCTACTCGGTGCTGGAGGAGGAGGGCGCAATCGCCCTGTTCCACACCGGCCAAACCGGTGTCGGATCGGGCATGCCGGGTGGCAACGGGATGCGGTTGAAATACTCCAACCCGATGTATCTGGATGATGTGGCGGTGGATTTCCCCGACCTGAAAATCATCATGGCGCACCCGTCATTCCCCTGGCAAGAAGAGGCACTGGCCGTCGCGCAACACAAACCCAACGTCTATATCGACCTGTCGGGTTGGTCGCCGAAATATTTCCCGCCGATCCTTGTGAAATACTGCAATTCCATCCTGCGCAAAAAGGTGCTGTTCGGGTCCGACTGGCCGATGATCACGCCCGAACGCTGGCTGTCGGATTTTGAACAGATCGCCATCAAGGACGAGCTGCGCGAAGACATTATCAAAGGCAACGCCGCGCGCCTGTTGGGGTTGGCATAAAGGGTTACTGCCCCTTTAGCGGACGGATTTCCCCAAGGGGGCAGGAAAATCACACCTGTGATATACCTTTTTGACATGGCTCAAGGTCGGGGATCATGTAATATGCAGTCTAGCGCATATATGATCGGAGAACCCCATGTCAGAAACCGCGCAAGCACCCGCCCACACCAGACTGGAGCATTATCCGGTCACGCTGTTTTCCATTATCATGGGGCTGACCGGACTGGCGCTGGCGCTGCATGCGGCAGAGGCCGCTTGGAACCTGACCAATGCCCTGTCAAATACCGCGTATTTTGCCGCGATATTGGCATTCGTGGCCGTTTGCATCGGCTATCTGGCCAAGGCGATCCGCCACCCGCATGCCGTGGCCGCAGAATGGAACCACCCCGTGCGCATCGCGTTTTTTCCCGCGATTTCCATTTCGCTTTTATTGCTGGGGGCGGCGTCTTTGTCGCGGTCGCTCGCCCTGGCCGAGGCACTGTGGCTGGCGGGCGCTGCGTTGCAGGGCGTGCTGACCATCGCTGTGGTGTCGGGCTGGATATCGGCACGCGCCTTTCAAACCGGACATCTGAATCCGGCGTGGTTTATCCCGGCTGTGGGCAATGTGATCGTGCCGATTGCGGGGGCCAAATTGGGGTATGTCGAACTGAGCTGGTATTTCATGTCGGTCGGGCTTTTGTTCTGGATTGTGCTGCTGACGCTGGTGATGAACCGGCTGATTTTCCATGATCCGCTGCCGGGGCGGTTGCAGCCGACACTGGTCATCCTGATCGCGCCGCCGGCTGTCGCCTTTACGGCCTGGCTGAACCTGACAGGGCAGGTGGATGCCTTTGCCCGCATCCTGTTGAACGCGGCCTACCTGTTTACACTGATCGTGGCCGTGCAATTGCCACGCATCGTGAAATTGCCGTTTGCCCTGTCATTCTGGGCGCTTAGCTTTCCTTTTGCGGCGGTGTCCATTGCCAGCTTTTTATACGCGGGGGAAACCGGGTCGCTGGCCCATATGTGGATCGGCACGGCGTTGCTGGCCGTGTTGTCGGTGATCATCGCGGGGCTGTTGCTGCGCACCACGCGGGCCATTATGGCGGGGGAAATCTGCGTTCCAGAATAGAAACAGGCCGCCCCCGATCGTGGGAACGGCCTGTTTGTCTGGTTCCGAAAGACCGGTGTTAAACCTTGGCCAGACCCAGCATTTCGCGGGCCTGCGCGGGCGTTGCCACGGGGCGTTCGTATTTTTCGCACAGGTCCACAACCCGTTGGATCAGCGCGGCATTGGACGGGGCCAGTGTTTTGCTGTCGATGCGGATGTTGTCCTCTAGTCCGGCGCGGGCGTGACCGCCATTGGCCACGGCCCAGTCATTCAATGTGATCTGGTCGCGGCCGATGCCCGCGGCGCACCATTCGCTGTCGGGCAGCAGGCGGGCCATGGTGGCACGGTAGTAATCAAACACGTCCCGATCCACCGGCATGGCATTTTTCACGCCCATCACGAACTGCACATAGGGGCTATCGACCAGACGCCCGTCGGCATACATTTTCGCAGCCTGATGGATGTGGGACAGGTCGAATGCCTCGATTTCGGGGCGGATGCCATAGGTTTTCATTTCCGATGCCAGCCAATCGACCAGATCGGGCTGGTTTTCATATACCCGCGTCGGAAAATTGTTGGACCCGACCGAAAGCGAGGCCATATCCGGTTTCAACGGCAACATACCGCCACGGGTTTCCCCTGCACCCGAACGGCCACCCGTGGAAAACTGGATAATCATTCCGGGGCAATGCTTTTCCACACCTTCCTTGAGCCGTGCAAATTTTTCCGGGTCGCTTGAGGCAGAGCCGTCATCATTGCGCACATGGGCGTGGACGATGGCCGCACCGGTTTCGAACGCCTCGTGGGTGCTTTCGATCTGTTCGGCCACGGTGATCGGCACAGCGGGGTTATCGGCCTTTTGCGGCAGGCTGCCTGTGATGGCACAGCAGATAATGCAGGGTTTGGTCATGGGGGTCGCGCTCCTCCGGTGGTGGTTGGGATCGCAGGTCTGATCTGCGAGAATAGTTGACACTGCCACATATCTTGCGGCGATGGCAAGAAATCAAGCGATCAATCAACGGAATGCTACCGCCGCCGCCACGCAAACAAAAGCGCCGCGCACAATATTACTGTGATTGCACTACTGTGAATGCACTACTTTGCGTGGGCACCCAAGGCCAGGGTGTGTTCACGCAACCAGACCATAAACCCGCGCGGATCCTTGTGCAGCAGTTCCATCTGCGCATCATCCAGCGGCTGCCCGACCACGGGGGATTGCGGTTTGTTGCAGCTGTGGACGATTTCGTGCAGCAACAGACCCTGCCGCAGGGTTGCGGAAATGCGGTTTGCCATCTGATACCAGCGCGAATTGCCACCCGGAAAAAATATCGGCAATACCCGCGCACCAGACCGGCGGATCAACTGTGCGGTGAATACGTTCCACTCTGCCTCTTCGGCGGGGCCGAACATGGTTTTCGAATTCGCCACCACACCCGACGGAAACAGGCTGACCACGCCACCGTTTTTCAACAGATCCATCGCATCGGCACGCATGGTTTTGAATTTTGCCTGCGCTTCGGGGTCGTGGGGAAAGGGCGCGGGGATCATGAAACTGGCTGCGACCTCGTCGATGCCGGTTAAAATGGCACGGGTCAGGATTTTGTAATCGGGACGGCGGCGGCCAATCAGATCGGCCAAAATCATCCCGTCCACCATGCCGTGCGGATGGTTCGCAACCACCACAACCGGTCCTTCGGCGGGGATGCGGTCAATCTGTTCCTGCGGGGTGGTCAAAGGAATGCCCATCACATCCAGCGCCGCACGCCAGAACGGTTGCCCCGAAGGCGCGCCACTGCGTTCGAATTCGCGGATCAGTTTGATAATGGTGATCTTGCCCGTCAGCCATTCGATCGACCGGATCACCGTCGATTGCAGCGGGCTGTCAAAGCTGTTGGCATAGGTCAGGCTGCGACGGTCGTATTTGGTAAATACAACATCGCCTGACGCGGCGGTGCCCGTCTTGATTTCAGTGCTTTCCACCACTCGGTCTGCCACCACTTTCCCATCCGTCCCCCGGCCATCACGCGGCGGGAGAGGGTCTTACATTTCTTCCCCGAACCGATCAGCCACCAACGCTTGCAGCGCATCGGCCAATGCCTCGGCATCGGGTCCCGAGGTCTGAACCTCAATAGTGCTTCCCTTGGCCGCTGCCAACATCAAAAGCCCCATGATGCTGTCGCCACCGGCGGACATGCCGTCGCGGCTGACCTCGGCACGGGCATCGAAACCTTCGACAACCTCGACAAACTTGGCCGAGGCACGGGCATGCAAGCCCTTTTCATTGATAATATCGAAATTGCGGATCACTGTATCACTCATAAAACTAGCCTAGTCGGTGGAAATGTTCTGAGTGTCAATATATTTGCGCCCTGCTTCCATCGCGGCACGCACTGCATCGCCCACCGGCATGTGGCGGCTTTTGGCCAGTTTCACCAGCATGGGCAGGTTCGCGCCATATAGAAAACGGCGGCCTTCGGGCTGACAGGCCCGCAATGACAGATTGGATGGCGACCCGCCAAACATATCCGTAACCACGACCACACCATCGCCACTGTCGACCTCGTCCGCTGCGGTGCATATCTCGCCCTGCTTGAAGTCGCGGTCGTGCTCCGCCTCTATCGCGATGGCGCGAATGCCGGGCTGTTGGCCCACAACATGCTCTACGGCGGCCAGGTATTCCCGTGCCAACCCACCATGCGCAACAATCACAATTCCGAGCAAGCCCGCCTTCTCCTAACTTTTCGAAGCGTCGCGTGAGCTGGGCTGCGCGGTTTCCCGCCGCTCCAGCTCGCGATGCCTAATTGACACCTGCCAGCCGCCATCCGCAAGTGCCTTGGCAAGGATTTCCGCAAGGGCAACCGAACGATGTTGGCCGCCAGTGCAGCCAAACCCGATTGCAAAATGCGCTTTTCCCTCTTCACGATAGGCGGGCAACAACATTTCCGTCAACTCGCGCAGCTTCTCGAAAAAGGGATTGGCGCGTGGGTCCTGAAAAATGTAATCGGCCACGTCGACATCGCGCCCGTCCAATGTCCGCAATGCGGGATTCCAATAGGGGTTGCGCAGAAAACGACAGTCAAACACCATATCCATGCCGCGGGGCAGGCCGCGTTTGTAACTGAAACTGTTGACTGAAACCGCCAGCGCACGCCCGTCCTTGCCAGCAAAAAACCGCTCTAGTTCGGCGCGCAGGTCATGGGGCGACAATTCCGATGTTTCGATCAGGATATCAGCGCGGGCACGGATCGGGACCAGCAGATCCAATTCACGGCGTATGCCCGCATCTGGGCTTTCGCCGGGGGACATCGGATGGCGGCGGCGTGTTTCGGAATACCGCCGCAACAGGACATCCCGCTGGGCATCCAGATACAGCAGTTCCGGTGACACGCCCGACATGCCACCCAAACGGTCAATGGTTTCGATCAGGGCATTGACTGAAAAATCGCGGTTTCGCACATCAAGGCCCAATGCCATGGGACGCGCAGGTGGCGGACCGTCCAACAGGCGGGGCAGCAAACTCAGCGGCAGATTGTCGATCGCCTCGAAGCCAAGATCCTCTAACACATTGATCGCCGTGGACCTGCCGGCGCCGGACGGGCCAGTGACCAGCACAATGCGCTGCCCTGTTCTGGTTTCCGTCATGGGGTCGGTATTGGTCACGTGCTTGCGTCTCCTATCGGGGGCAGATCATTTCGCGTCCTGCCGCCCTGTTTTCAGATATTGCAGAATCGCTGCTGCAAAAGCCCTGCTGTCGACATTGTGAAGCAGAGGAAGCCGACACCCAAGCAGGTTTTCGCTGCGCCGCGGCGGAATGCGATCTGTTTCCGTATGGTCAAGGTCGATTACCAGCGCAACAGGGCAGGGGCCGTGTGGGGTGGCATGTAAAATACCGATACCGCGGGCTTCGACCAGACCAGCGATGGTGGCAGGGCAACTGGCAATGAGCGCACCGTCACTATGTGTCAAAATCACCTGATCATCAGCCACCAACGCGCCGCCATAGGCCATAAGTTGCAGGGCAAGCGATGATTTTCCGCTGCCAGCCGCGCCGCGTATCAGAACGGCCCTGTCATGTGCGGCGATGCAACTGGCATGGATTACGATGCTGTTTGACGCGTTGCCATTGCCCCGCGCATCACTGCCCCGCATATCACACCGGCAGGCCAACGACAAAACGGGCGCCAAGCGGGTCAGAGGTGACATCGGCGTCAGTCGGGCGGATATTCTCTGCCCAGATCACACCGCCATGTGCTTCGACGATCTGCTTGGATATCGCCAACCCGAGGCCGGAATTGTTGCCATATTGCTGTTCTGGGCGTTCGGAATAAAAGCGTTTGAACACCTTGGCCAAGGCCTGATCGGGGATGCCCGGGCCCGTGTCTTCGACGACGACCAGCACGCGGTTTTCACGCCGGCGTGCCCAAACGCGAATGGCATCGCCTTCTTCGCAAAAACTGATCGCATTGGTGATCAGGTTGACAAAAACCTGCGCCAGACGTGCTTCTAGCCCGTGAACGATGATGGGGTTTTCGGGCAGGTCTGCGATAAATTCAATGCCTTGGCTGCCCGCTTCCTGCCCCAGGTATTCGCTGAGATTGCCCAGCATTTTCAACAGGTCAAAGGCTTCTTGTTCTTCTTTGACAAGTTCGCTGTCCAGCCGCGAAGCATTGGAAATATCGCTGACCAGCCGATCCAGCCGACGCACGTCGTGTTCGATCACCTCTAACAGCCGCTGACGCTGGTCATCACGTTTCACAATGCCCAAAGTGCCAACGGCAGAACGCAAAGAGGCAAGCGGGTTCTTGATTTCATGGGCCACATCTGCGGCAAATTGTTCGTTGCTATCGATCCTGTCATATAGCGCCGTCACCATGCCGCGTAGCGCACCTGACAAACGACCGATTTCGTCGGGTCGGGCGGTCAGATCGGGGATGCGGATGCGGCTGGGATTGGGGTTGGAATGATCACCACCTTGCCCCAGTTCTGCGGCTGCGGCCAGATCGGACAGCGGATTGGAGATGGTCGAAGCCAGAACCAGACTTAGCCCGATCGAGACAAGGGTAGCGATCAGGAACATTTGCAGCACGCGTTCGCGTTCGATCCGAACCATCTGGTCGATTTCACCTGCGACCGAGGCCAGCGCAACCACACCAACAGCGTTGCCCTGATGGATAACCGGGGTGGCCACCGAATAGACCGTGCTGCCCGTGGCATCCTGCAGGGTGCGGATTTGCGCCCCGCTTGATAACGCGGCGGGCACCAGATTTGCTGTTTGCGCCTCGATGCTTGGCGTTTCTGTTCCGCTGCTGTTGTCCGGGAAAACCTGGGACACAACGTGCCAGATCGCTTCGAGTGAATCCAAAATGATCGTGCGGCTGCCACGGTCGCTATAGGAACTGGTGGTTTGCATGATGCCGCGGCCTGTGTCGGCAGCGATCAAGCCTTCGGCCAGATCATACACAAACACTTCCTCGCCTTCGCGCAAATCCAGGCCCGACAGGGTTTCGGCCACGTCGATCCCGTCGCCTGTGGCCAGATTGACGGGGGCACCTGCGGGCAGGCGCGCCTCCAGAACATCGGCGACCAGTTCGGCCTCGGCGACCATCCGGTTGGCGCGCTGCACGGCCAATGTGTCGCGAGAGGAGTTCAGGAACAGCACACCGGCCACCAGCACATTCAACGCGATCAGGTTGAATGTGATGATTTTCCGGGTCAGAGGTGATTTGTTGAGGGAAAACGCACGGCGCCGCTCGCGGCGGGCGCGAAGTTCGTTTTCGACCATGTTGTCGGGGGTGACAAAATCATCCCCCAAAACCACATCGCCTTCTTGATAGGGCGCTTGATCGCGCACATTCAAACCCTCTGTCAGCGCCATTTACTCTTCGTTGTATCTGTAACCGATACCGTACAGCGTCTCAATCGCCGAAAATTCGGTATCAGCGCTGCGCATTTTCTTGCGCAAGCGTTTGATGTGGCTGTCGATGGTGCGGTCATCCACATAAACCTGATCGTCATAGGCCACGTCCATCAACTGATCGCGGGATTTGACGAAACCGGGGCGCTGTGCCAGCGCCTGAAGAAGCAGGAATTCGGTCACGGTGAGCGAGACATCCTTGCCTTTCCATGCAACCGAGTGGCGCAGCGGGTCCATCCGCAATTCGCCGCGTTCGATCACTTTGGTTTCTTCGGTGTCGCCCACAACGTCACCGGCCACGGCATCCTGACGGCGCAGCAGCGCGCGGATGCGTTCGACCAGAAGCCGTTGGGAAAAGGGCTTTTTCACGTAATCATCGGCACCCATGCGCAGGCCCAGAACCTCGTCGATCTCGTCATCTTTCGAGGTGAGGAAGATCACCGGCATGGATGTTTTCTGCCGCAGGCGTTGCAGCAGGTCCATGCCGTCCATGCGGGGCATCTTGATATCCAGAACCGCCATATCCGGCAGTTTCTTGTTAAATGCGTCCAGCGCCTGCTGGCCATCATGATAGGTCTCGACTTCAAATCCCTCTGCTTCGAGGGTCATGGCCACTGACGTCAGGATGTTCCTGTCATCGTCCACAAGGGCGATTTTTGACATTAGGTTATTCCTTGTACTGCTCGTTTTTGCCTGATTTTTTCCACAGTATTCGCCATTTTTTGCTTTCCGATCAATCCCAATTCGCGAATCAGGTACCTGTCAGGCACCGATTGTGACCAAAAAACGTAACCAAGACCTGAATCGCGCCGGATTGCCGCAGGTCAAACCCCCAGTTTTCTTTACAGTTTGCGCTAAACCGCGCTTGGTTGCGCTAACTAGCGAAAACCGTCCTATCGCTTTCTGGAAGCGACATGTTATGAGGCGCGATACCGGTGCATGTCGCCGGTGGGCGCGGGAAGAGCCCGCGCGGAGGAAATACGGACCGCCGCACATGCGCGGCTACAGGAGCTTGGCATATGACATTTGGACGGGTGAACCCGCAATTCCGGCTGGAAGATCAAGGGATCGAAGGTCTGGGCAATGTCTATTACAACCTGATGGAGCCCGCGCTGATCCAGGCCGCGCTCAAACGGGATGAAGGCACGCTTGGGAACGGGGGCGCATTTCTTGTCACCACCGGCAAATTTACCGGACGTTCCCCCAAGGACAAACATGTGGTGAAAACCGACAGTGTTGTCGACAGCATCTGGTGGGAAAACAATGCCGCCATGTCACCCGAAGGGTTTGACGTGCTGCACGCCGATATGTTGGCCCATATGAAAGGGCGCGACTATTTCGTGCAGGATCTGATTGGCGGGGCTGATCCGGCCTATGCGATCAATGTGCGCATGGTGACCGAACTGGCATGGCACGGGTTGTTCATCCGCCACATGCTGCGCCGTCCCGAACGCGCCGCGCTGGACGGGTTTCTGGCGGATTTCACCGTGATCAACTGCCCCAGTTTCAAGGCCGATCCGGCGAAACACGACTGTCGTTCCGAAACCGTCATCGCGATGAATTTCGACAAGAAACTGATCCTGATCGGCGGCACGGAATACGCGGGCGAAAACAAGAAATCCGTGTTCACCCTGCTGAATTATCTGCTGCCGGAAAAAGGCGTGATGCCGATGCATTGCTCGGCCAACCACGCAACGGGTAACCCCGTTGATACGGCTATCTTTTTCGGGCTGTCAGGAACGGGAAAAACCACCCTTTCCGCCGATCCGGCGCGCACCCTGATCGGTGATGACGAACATGGCTGGTCCGATCGTGGCACCTTTAATTTCGAGGGTGGCTGTTACGCCAAAACCATCAACCTGTCCCCCGAGGCAGAGCCTGAAATCTATGCCACCACCGGCAAATTCGGCACTGTCATCGAAAACATGGTCTATGACGAAGAAACCTTTGAACTGGACTTCGAGGATTCCAGCCTGACGGAAAACATGCGCTGCGCATATCCGCTGGAGTATATTTCGAATGCGTCCGAAAACGCGATGGGCGGGCACCCCAAAAACATCATCTTGCTGACCTGCGACGCATATGGTGTGTTGCCGCCGATTTCGCGGCTGACACCGGCGCAGGCGATGTATCATTTCCTGTCCGGTTTCACGTCGAAAACACCGGGAACGGAGCGTGGCGTGGTTGAACCCACACCGACGTTTTCCACCTGTTTCGGTGCGCCGTTCATGCCGCGCCGCCCCGAGGCCTACGGCAACCTGCTGCGTGAAAAGATCGCCAAAACCGGCGCGACCTGCTGGTTGGTCAACACCGGATGGACCGGCGGCGCATTCGGCACAGGCAGCCGGATGCCGATCAAGGCGACCCGCGCATTGCTGACAGCCGCGCTGGACGGGTCATTGAACGACGCAACCTTCCGCAAGGACAAGAACTTTGGCTTTGACGTGCCGGTCACGGTGTCGGGCGTGGATGCGACCCTGCTGGACCCACGGGCCACATGGGCGGACAAATCCGCATATGATGCGCAGGCCGCGAAACTGGTGCAGATGTTCGCCGACAATTTTGGCCAATACCTGCCCTATATCGACGAAGACGTGAAGGCCGCTGCCATCGGCTGATGCCGGGGCTGCCCTGTTGACGATCAAAAAACGCCCCGGTCCGCAATGGCCGGGGCGTTTTCTTTTCCGGTTCAGGATCCAGCTGTTAGGCGGCGACAGGTTCGGGGCGTTTTTCGGCCTCGGTCGAGACGGGCAATTGCACCAGTTCGTTCAGTGGCATCAGCATCAGGTGGCGCACATCCTCGTTCGCCATCCAGACCATGAACCCCTCCAGCACTTTGTCGCTTTCCGACATTTGCCAGCGCAGGGCGCCGGGTTCGGCGTGCATATACCCCTGACGTTCGGCAAACCCTTTGAATGCAACCGCACGCGGCATGAAGCCAAAGAAATGATCAGGCGACCAGCGCAACATCGCCGACATAAAGGCGAACCGCCCCAACACGCATGACAGGCCGGAACCGCGGAATTGCCCCTTTGTGCCGCCCATCCAGACCTCGCCGTGATACACGGTGCGTCCGGTCATACGTTTGGCGCTGGGGCCGGGGCGATAGCGCGAGCGTTTCAAATCCAGCGGCAGGCCAGAGGGCGGGAAATCCAGAAAATTCTCGCGCATGTAGTCGCTTAGGTGGCTGTTGCCCAGTTCGATCATGCGCATGGCCTGGGTGTGGATCAATTCGCCATCATGGTCGAAACCGGCGATCCAGAATGCGTTTGCAGGCGTCATGAACTGGTGTTCGGGGTCAAAGGGCAGGCCAAGGTCGTGATCGGGCCGGTGTTCGGCCAAAAGCGCGCGATATTCTTCGAAATCTTCGCCGACTTTCAGGCTGACACGGTATTTGTCCAGAATATCCAAGCTCTGCGCAATGACCTGCGAGCCATCATAAACATCGTGAATACTCATTCCGGTTACTCCTTTGCTAATCCCCGATTAGCACAATAGTAACCTAAACTTGGGCCGATTGTCCTGTTTTCAACTCAGCGGCATCGAAATTCATAATTAATTCGTCTGGCATTGAGCGGATCATTGCCTCTGGCAGGTCGGGAATTTCCAAATCATATGTCCGCCAAACCAGGTTCACCATCGCAAAGCTACCATCGGGATAGCGGCAGCCAAGCGTCAATCGCTCAAAGCTGATGGGGGTCGGTTCCTGTCCGTCGCCGCGCGGGATGCGGGTGTGGATATGATCCAGCCGCAGACCATGGTTGGCGTGGATATCTTCGAGCGGTTTTGCCAACAGACTGGCAAAGCTGCCACCGCCCGGCAGGCGGTCCAGCGGGCGGCCGATCGAGCTGCGCGAATGCACCCATCCGAACCATGATGAAAAAGAGGAATCATCGCCGATTTCGGTCAAAATCCAATCGGGATCAGCCCAGCGATACACCATAAAATAAGGGCGAAGCCGCTGCATGGCCGGATGTTCCAACTCGCCACTGGCGGCGGCCCATGCCTGCAATGTGTCATGCAAAATCCCCGGCCCCTGCTGCCAGATCCGGCTGACAGGATGCTGCTGTAAATGATAGATGATTGCGTCACCGGGGGCGGTGCGAATGTGCAGCAACCCGTTGATGTTGTGGCTGCGGTTGGCCAGCCAGTTTTCACCGCGATACAACAGTTCCAACGCCTCTGGCAGGGCTTGTCGTCCGGCCTCTGTCAGGTGGTATTGGCGATCCTGAACGATAAAAAGCGGCGCCTTGCGGGCCTCTTCCAGAATACGGATATGACGGCGCACGGTTTGGCGGGTGGTCTGCAATTTTTCGACGGCACGTGACAGGTTCAGCGTCTCGGCCAAAGTGGTGAAAGAGCGCAGCAACTCGTGCAGGATCGCCTGATTCTGAATTTCGTTCACACCGGATCCATTCGAAATTTCGCGCAACTGATTCTATTGATGTTGTGTGGAATGTATACGGTTGATCCATTGAGGGTAAATAAATTAATTATATCGGGAACATAAATCATCCAGTTTGGTATCTGAATTGACCATTGATGGGCAATTTTTTAACCGAAAGATTGAAAATCTAACCAATTGTATGAGTCGCCCGATTTGCGATGCTGCCCAAGGTTGTAATAAGCAGGATTTAAAAATGTCGCATCCGGTAGACGTTCACGTCGGTAAAAAACTTAAACACCTCCGCGTTCTTCGGGGCATGACCCAGACGGACGTGGCGAACGGTCTGGAGATTTCGTTCCAGCAGGTTCAAAAATACGAACTGGGACGGAACCGTATTTCGGCCTCTAAATTGTTTGAAATCTCGCGCATCCTTGATGTCTCTCCGGCCTATTTCTTTGAGGGTCTGGAAGATGTCACAGCGGATGATAGCAACGTGATGGATGAAGAAACGGCGCGTATTGCTTCGGTTTTGAACCGGATCAAGGACGAACGCGTGCGGGCGCAAATCCGGTCGTTCATCGACGCCGTTGCGGGCGAAGCCGTGGCCAAGAAGGCATCGTAAGTGATCGCGCGGGCCGCCCGAACGGCCCGCTCGCGCCCGGCAGAAGGCCGGGCACATTTAACATGCGAATCATTTTTATCCCAGAATACCGCGCCGCAGCAGGTTCAGGGCTGCAATCAGCAACACAAACAATGTTGCGCGGCGGAATGCCTCTTGGTCGATCCGGTCTGACAGGCGTATCCCGACCCACATGCCCGCCATCGCCGGTGGCACCGTAGACAGGGCAAAGGGCAATGTATCGGTGCGCAACACGCCCGACCCGATATGCGCCAGCAGCAAAACAATCGCCCCTAACCCGAACAGCACCCCCTGCACACGGATCTGATCCAGTTTCGGCGTGTTCAGCGCCACCAGAAACAGCACCGTCGGTGGCCCCCAGGTGCCAGAAAACCCGCCCATGGAGCCGGCAATCAGCCCTGCCGTTGCCTCGACCCTGGTGCGATGCTGCGGTGCGATACGGGGGCGCCAGCCCAGCAACTGGATAAGGGTGAAAACCAATACCGGCCCGCCAATCAAAATGAACAGGGTTGCGGCGGGAATCACCCGCACCATCTGCGCCGAAACGGCCAGTGCGATGCCGCCCACAATGATGAACACCTTGAAATGTTTCACCGATGCCAGCGCCGCTGCGGGGCCTTGCCGCAGGGATTGCCACAGATTGCTAAGCAGGGTGGGAAACAGCAGCCCGGCCAGGGCCAGACGCGGTTCCATCACCGTGCTAAGGCCGGAAATGATGATCAGAGGCATGGCGAATCCCACCATGCCCTTCACCACTCCGGCCAACAGTGCCACGATCATTGCCATGGCAAAAACCTGCGGCGACATTAATTCTGTGATATAATCCATGGCAACAGGCGTATTCCCTTATCTATCTGCCCGCTAGTGCCGCAATGCAAAAAATCAACGCGCAATTTTCGGCCATACGACCATGGGTGTTGGGTATTTTTGTTGCGCTGCAACTGCGAAATAGATAGGACAGGGCGCAGCATTATAAGGGATAAGATTCATGGCACATGACGGACAGGACGTGATGACGACGCAACCCATTCTTTCCGATCTTCTGACGGTGACCGCAGCCGCAGTCGCCCCGGCAGAGGCTGTTCTGGCCAAGGCACAGACCGCAGTGCGTGCCATGGTCGAAGTCGAGGGCCGCGTTTCGG
Organism: Paracoccaceae bacterium; assembly: GCA_050633465.1. Classification (GTDB taxonomy): domain Bacteria; phylum Pseudomonadota; class Alphaproteobacteria; order Rhodobacterales; family Rhodobacteraceae; genus UBA3069. The sequence continues at coordinate 225,012 of JBOEGO010000004.1, forward strand.
CCCGCGCGGTCGAAAAGGAACAGACCGCCACGCACGGGCTGGCATGGTTGGCCACATATATTGAATCCCTGCGCCAAATGCAGAAATGGGCGGAAAAGCTGAACGCCGATGGCAAGTTTGGCGAAATCGAACAGTTGATCCACCAGATTGCCTTTGGCGAATACCTGCACCAGATCGCGGGTGGCATCCAGATGAGCCAGAATGAAATCGTGCGCTTGCAGGATTTGGGGCTGGGCTGGGACGCGCTGTCGGGTTTCCAATGCGACGAGGTTCAGACCCTGATGGCGCGTGGCAACAGCCAGTCTGCGCGGATGCGTCTGGCCGAGCTGATGGTGCAACAACAGGCCAACGGAATGTTTGGCGCGTCCGGTCTGGACGAAGAATTGGAAATGATCCGCGACCAGTTCCGCCGCTATGCTTCCGAGAAGGTCGAACCCTTTGCCCATGAATGGCATCTGAAGGACGAGTTGATCCCGATGGAGATCATCGAGGAACTGGCCGAAATGGGCGTGTTCGGCCTGACCATCCCCGAAGAATTTGGCGGGTTCGGGTTGTCCAAGGCCTCGATGGTGGTGGTGTCCGAGGAACTGTCGCGTGGTTACATCGGCGTGGGGTCGCTGGCGACACGTTCGGAAATCGCAGCCGAGCTGATCCTGTGCGGCGGCACCGACGCGCAAAAGGAAAAATGGCTGCCCGGTCTGGCATCCGGTGAAATCCTGCCCACAGCGGTGTTCACCGAACCCAACACAGGGTCCGATCTGGCCAGCCTGCGCACCCGCGCGGTCAAGGATGACAACGGCGACTATAAAATCACCGGCAACAAGACATGGATCACCCATGCGGCGCGCACCCATGTGATGACCGTGCTGGCGCGCACCGATTCCGAAAACAAGGACCATCGCGGATTGTCGATGTTCCTGGCCGAGAAAACGCCCGGTGATGATGCCAACCCGTTCCCGACCGAGGGCATGACCGGCGGCGAGATCGAGGTGTTGGGGTATCGCGGCATGAAGGAATACGAACTGGGGTTCGACAATTTCCATGTCAAAGGTGAAAATCTGCTGGGCGGAGAAGAGGGCAAAGGCTTTAAGCAGCTGATGCAGACATTCGAGGCCGCGCGCATTCAAACCGCGGCCCGTGCCATTGGTGTGGCGCAGGCTGCGTTGGATGTGGGGCTGCAATATGCGTTGGACCGCAAGGCGTTTGACAGCCAGTTGGTCAGTTTCCCGCGTGTGGCGGGCAAGCTGGCGATGATGGCTGTGGAAATCACCATTGCGCGTCAGCTGACCTATTTTTCGGCCTTTGAAAAGGACAACGACATTCGTTGCGATCTAGAGGCGGGCATGGCCAAGCTGCTGGGCGCGCGGGTGGCGTGGGCCTGTGCTGACAATGCCTTGCAGATCCACGGCGGCAACGGTTTCGCGCTGGAATACACGATTTCCCGTATCCTGTGCGATGCGCGGATTTTGAACATTTTCGAGGGCGCGGCCGAGATTCAGGCGCAGGTGATTGCGCGGCGTTTGCTGGGATAAGCCCCTATTAAATTTCGAAAAAGGCCCCGGAGTTGATGGCTTCGGGGCCTTTTTTATGTCTGTGCTTGTGGCGGGTTTGGGGTGCCTCCGGCGGGAGGTATTTTTAGAACAATGAAGGCGCGGGTCAGCGAGTGGGGACAGGTTCTTCGCCACGGTAATCATAGAATCCGCGGCCGGTTTTGCGGCCCAGCCAGCCTGCTTCGACATATTTCGACAAGAGCGGACAGGGGCGGTATTTTGTGTCACCCAGCCCGTCGTGCAGCACGTTCATAATGGCCAGGCAGGTGTCTAACCCGATGAAATCAGCCAGTTCCAATGGACCCATCGGATGGTTTGCGCCCAGTTTCATTGATTCGTCGATCGAGCGCACGTTGCCGACCCCTTCGTATAGGGTGTAGACGGCCTCGTTTATCATCGGCATGAGGATGCGATTGACGATGAATGCCGGGAAATCCTCGGCTGATGCGGCGGTTTTACCCAGTTTGTCGACCACGGCCAGACAGGCCTTGTATGTGGATTCATCGGTGGCGATGCCACGGATCAGTTCGACCAGCTGCATCACCGGAACAGGGTTCATAAAGTGAAACCCCATAAATTTTTCAGGACGATCCGTGCGCGACGCCAACCGGGTGATCGAAATGGAGGAGGTATTCGATGTGAGGATCGTGTCGGGTTTCAGATGCGGCAGCAGAGTATCGAAAATCTGTTGTTTGATGTTTTCGCGTTCGGTTGCGGCCTCGATGATCAGGTCGGTCTGGCCCAGATCGGTCAGGGTTACCGTGGTTTTGATCCGCGCCATGGCTGCGTCGCAATCGGACTGTGCAATCTTGTTACGGCTGACCTGACGGTCGATGTTTTTCTGAATGGTTTCAATTGCTTTTGTCAGTGCATCCTCGTTCAGGTCATTCAGCAGCACATCATATCCTGCCAGCGCCATCACATGGGCGATGCCGTTGCCCATCTGCCCTGCGCCAATCACGCCTACCGACTTGATCTCCATCCGCCTGTCCTTCCCGATTTGTTCGTTTTGCCGACCTTAGGCAGGTCGGGGGGGCAGGGGCAAGGGGGGGCGGAAGCAGCGGATTTGCGATAAATGCTTCAGTTAGGCTTTTGGCAATAGGTTTGCACCAGTTTGATTGGTGGGTGAGAAAATTTAATGGTGGGTGATATGACCTATGAAAACCTGGGCGAAGGTGCCCTTGACTATCTGCCGTGCAGATACGGAAAATCGAAACTGCTATTTCGCGGCCCGCGCCGCAAGCTAGAAGGAGAATACGCGCTTTTCTTAGGCGGAACAGAGACTTACGGTAAATTCATTGAGCAGCCTTTCCCTGCTTTGGTGGAGCGTCAGTTGGGTCTTCCTTGTGTCAATTTTGGCTGGCTGAATGCCGGTGTGGATGTGTTTCTGAATGATTCAACTGTGGTTGAGGCGGCGCAAGCCGCCCGCGTTACGGTGATTCAGGTGATGGGCGCGCAAAATATGTCGAATCGGTTTTATGCTGTGCATCCGCGCCGCAATGACCGATTTCTCAAGGCTTCGACCTTGATGAAACAGGTGTTCCGCGAGGTGGATTTTACCGAATTCCACTTTACGCGACATATGCTATCGACGCTTAGCCGCTTGTCGCCGGAGCGCTATGCCATGGTTGTGGACGAGTTACGTGCAGCGTGGTTGGCGCGTATGGAACAGTTGCTTGCCAAGGTGTCGGGCAAAACTGTGTTGCTATGGCTGGCAGATCACAGCCCCGACGATGCAAGGCCCGAGGACGGGCTGGGCGCTGATCCGTTGTTTGTGGATCGCGAAATGATTGAACGTATTCGCCCGTTGGTAACCGAGGTGGTCGAAGTTTCCGCATCCCCCAAGGCATTGGCATTGGGCACGGATGGAATGGTTTTTTCCCAGATGGAGGCACCTGCTGCATCAGAAATGCTGGGACCACTGGTTCATGCCGAAGCTGCGGCCTTGCTAACGGACCCGTTGGGCAACTTATTGGGAAAAAGCAGAAGATCAGCCTGAGTAACAAAAAGGCCCGCCAATGTCTGGCGGGCCTTTCCTATTTCCAAGAGCGGCACAGGCCGCCCGAATTTACAGCTTGTCGGTCAGTTCGGGCACTGCCTCGAACAAGTCTGCGACCAGACCGAAATCGGCAACCTGAAAAATCGGTGCCTCTTCGTCTTTGTTGATCGCGACGATGATTTTGCTGTCTTTCATACCGGCCAGGTGCTGGATCGCGCCGGAGATGCCAACCGCGATATACAGCTCGGGTGCGACGACCTTGCCTGTTTGACCCACTTGCCAGTCGTTCGGGGCAAAGCCCGAATCCACCGCAGCGCGGGATGCGCCAACAGCCGCGCCCAGCTTGTCGGCCAGCTTTTCGATGATGGCAAAGTTCTCTTCGGAACCCACGCCACGGCCACCGGAAACCACGATGCCCGCGCTTGTCAGCTCGGGGCGGTCGCTTTCGGCCAGCTTGTCTTCGACCCATTCGGAAACACCGGGGTTTTCAGCCGCGCCGATGTTTTCAACAGCGGCAGAGCCACCCTCGCCAGCCGCGTCAAATGTCGCGGTGCGGAAGGTGATGACCTTGGTCGCGTCCGAGGATTTCACCGTCTGGATCGCGTTGCCCGCATAAACGGGGCGTTCGAATGTGTCGGCGTCAACGACAGCCGTTACATCGGTCAGGATCATTACGTCCAGCAGGGCGGCAACGCGGGGCAGGATGTTTTTCGCGTCGGTCGTGGCGGGGGCCACGATGTGCGAAAAATCACCGGCCAACGATGCGATCAGCGCGGCAACGGGTTCGGCCAGACGGTGGCCATAAACCGCATCCTCGGCGCATAGCACCTTGGCCACGCCGTCGATTTTCGCAGCGGCAGCGGCGGCGTCGGCGGCTTTTGCGCCCACGGCCAGAACGGTCACATCACCCAGTGCCTTGGCACCGGAAACGGCTTTGGCGGTGGCGTCCAGCGCCAGTTCGCCGTCATTGACTTCGGCAAGAAGCAGAACAGCCATTACACGACTCCCTTCTCTTTGAGTTTTGCGACCAGATCATCGACCGAGCCAACCATTTCACCGGCCTGACGTTCGGCGGGTTCGCTGGTTTTCACGATTTCAAGGCGCGGGGTGACATCGACGCCCAGATCGGCGGCGGTCTTTTCGTCCAGCGGCTTTTTCTTTGCTTTCATGATGTTAGGCAAAGAGGCATAGCGCGGTTCGTTCAGGCGCAAATCGGCGGTGATGATGGCGGGCAGCTTTACCTTGATGGTTTGCAAACCGCCGTCTACTTCGCGCGATACAACGGCGCTGTCGCCGTCCACGTCCAGCGTGTTGGCGAATGTGGCCTGCGCCCAACCTGTCAGCGCGGCCAGCATCTGGCCTGTCGCGTTCATGTCGTTGTCGATCGATTGTTTGCCAGCGATGACCAGACCGGGGGTTTCTTCCTCGATCACTTTGGCCAGGATTTTGGCAACGGCCAGCGGTTCGATGTCGGTGTGAACATCATCGGCTGCGACGACCAGAATGGCGCGATCCGCGCCCATGGCCAATGCGGTGCGCAGGGTTTCCTGCGCCTGCTTGACGCCGATGGATACAACCACGACTTCCTCGGCTTTTCCGGCCTCTTTCAGGCGGATGGCCTCTTCGACGGCGATTTCGTCGAACGGGTTCATGGACATCTTGACATTGGCGAGATCGACACCGCTTCCGTCCGCTTTGACGCGCACTTTCACGTTATAGTCGATCACACGTTTGACAGGCACGAGTACCTTCATTGGCGTGGTCTCCCTTTACAATTCAGACGGGCGGGTAACGAATCCCTCCCGAACTCTCTCGAAGTTGATATATTCTTGCGCGTAGCCATGACAGGCCAAAATCGACGCGCTGCGGCATGGGGACGCCGCGTTTTTTGCAATCGCGGCATGAACCTGTGGTGAACTTGCCCGATATGTCAGCGGTTTGCACCCGGAATCCACAGCACATCGGCCTTGCCGCCATCATTTGCCACGCGCGAGGCGACGAAAAACCAATCCGACAGGCGGTTGAGGTATTTTACGGCGGCGGGGTTCACGTCCTCGGACTGTGACAGTTCCACGGCCAGCCGTTCGGCGCGGCGTGACACGGTGCGGCATTGGTGCAGATGCGCGGCCAGTGCCGAACCGCCGGGCAGCACGAAACTGCGCAGCGGGGTCAGGTCGGCGTTCATCACATCAATTTCGGATTCCAACCGGTCAACCTGTGCATCGACCATGCGCAGGGGCGGGTATTCGGCCTCGGCGTCCTTGTCGCGATCGGGGCGGCACAGGTCGGCACCCAGATCGAACAGGTCATTCTGGATGCGGGACAGGGCGGCATCCATATCGCCGCTGGCCTGCAAACGCGCCAGCCCGATCACCGCGTTGGTTTCATCTACGGTGCCATAGGCCTCGACCCGCGGATCATGTTTGGCGCGGCGCGAACCATCGCCCAATGCGGTGTCGCCCTTGTCGCCCGTGCGCGTGTAAATCTTGTTCAAAACAACCATATCGGCCCCCTTTATCCCCGTTTAGTTGCTGCGCAACCAGACATAACCGACAATCAGTATCACAGCGACGAATTGCGCATAGATGCGCATGCGCATGATCTTGTTTGCCTTTTTGCCGCTGTCCTCGCCCCCTTTGGCAAAGCCGCCGATGCCCCGCATCAGGATCAGGACCACGGCCAGACAGGCGGCGGCGACAACATAAAACAGCGGATCGTCTTTCATCGGCATTCTCCATCTTGTTGCGCAGGATGTAAGCCCTGCGGCGGCAAAAGCGAATGGGAAATTTCAGCGCAGGTGGCGGGGCGGTTAAAACCGCGCCACGACCCAATCCACCGCAAAGCCCGGCAGAAGCCATTTCAAGAACGCGATCAGGTAAGTCGCGGTGGTCACATAATAGCGTTGGCGGGGGCGGGGGCTTTCAATCGCGTGGATCAGTTTGGCGGTCACGGCCTCTGGTCCCAGTTCGAACATATCCTTGCCGTTGCGTTCTTCGTGCAGGCGTTTCAGGAACACGTCCTGATACATCTGTTTGTGCGGCGAATTCTGCCAATCAATCCAGCGTTCGAATTGCACGGCGGAATTTTCGCGAAATTTCGATGTTACGGGGCCGGGTTCGATCAGGGAGACCTTGATATCGGTGCCGCGCAGTTCAACCCGCAGGGTATCGGTCAGCCCCTCTAATGCGTGTTTGGTCGCAACATAGGCCCCGCGCCAGCGAAACACGGCAAGCCCCAGAACCGATGAATTCATCACGATGCGTCCATGGCCCTGCGCCCGCATCACGGGCAACACCCGTGCCGTCAGGTCGTGCCAGCCAAACAGGTTGATTTCGAAAATGGCGCGCATGGCGTTGCGCGGCAGATCCTCGACCGCGCCGGGGCTGCCATAGGCGCCATTGTTGAACAGCGCGTCCAGCGTGCCGCCCGTGGCATCCAGCACCTGCGCCAGACCGGTTTCGATGCTCGCCTCGTCGGCGTAGTCAATCAGGACCGAATCGAACCCTTCGGCCTTGAGCCGCTGCACATCCTGCGCGCTGCGGCAGCTTGCGAAAACCCGCCAGCCGCGCGCCCGCAACCCGTGCGCCGCGTTATGCCCGATCCCGGATGAACAGCCGGTGATCAGCACGGTTTTGCCCTTGCCGGGCTGTTGTTCGGATTTCATGCCAATTCCCGCTTGCGCCCCACCATGATGTGCAGGCTATGCGGGAAACCAAAGGGGGGCAATGGCCCTCCTTTGGTCTGTATGTCGCGGCTGCGGGGTTAAATCGGCAGCAGGTCAGGGGTAGGGCTGTAGGTGTCGATGAAATTGCCATCGGCGGTGTTGGACAGGCCAAAGATGCCGCCCTGGGTATCGCCCTCCAGATTGCCATTGAACCCTTCGGCGACCACGCCGCTTTGGAAATAGGTGTCCAATGCATCTGCTGCGTCCTGATCGTTCCAGAAAAACTGGTCCTGGCTGATTTCGGCAGCGGTGGTGTTCTGGATGATCACCGAATGGTCGCCCCATGTGACGCGCACATGGCCCGATGCCAGATCAACAGCATTGAAGCCGCCGCGCAAATCGCCCGTTGCAATGGCATCCAGATTGCCACCCGGGCCGCTGACGCTGGGGCTGATCTGGTTTTGCACGTTAGAAAAGACCAGCACATCCTCGGCCGCGTTGAAATCACGGATAAAGCTGCGCCCGGATTCAGCGGCGTCGATCACAAAGATGTCTTCGCCCGATCCGCCCGTGGCGCTGTTGCGGCCTGCGCCCAGCACCAGAACATCATTGCCGCTGCCGCCTGCAACGGTGTCGTCGCCCGCGCCCGTGATCAATATATCATTGCCGTTGCCGCCAAATGTCCGGTCAGAACCTGCGCCCATTTCGGCCAGATCGTCATCTTTGCCCAGATAGGCCAGATCGTCCAGATCGCCGCCAAACACCACGTCCATGCCACGGCCCATATCATAGGCGTTGATCGCGCCGGTGGCAAAAGCCACATCATCGCCTTGGTTCCCATTAAAGAAGGCAGCAGGAACCACGGGAATGATGTCGGACAGGGCGGATATGCTGGTGAAATCGGCAAATCCGGTGTCATGCGGTGTATCCAGCGCCGCAGTAAAGATCGGCGTGCCAAATTGCGATAGGATGAAATTGGAAACCGCCAGTGTTCCGCTGGCAAAGCTGTAGTCAAAGCTGACGCTGGTGCCATCCGGTGCGGTGAGCGAATAAACACCCGTTGTCGCGTCGACTGGCGTATCCAGTGCAGTGAGCGCCACGACGGGAGCAAGAGCAAATGAAAGCCAGTTCGTCAGGTCAAACCCGTTTGTGTCTAAAACTGTAAGTGTGGAAATGGTAGCCATGTCTTTCTCCAATACAAGGTTTGCGGGTGCCAAGGCGTGCCGCAGGTAAATGAATTCAGGTCAAAAAAAACGATCGATATAAAAGGTGGGGGTGATGTTAACACTAAATTAACACTTCACCAAAGCCTTTGATTGTGTTGACTAAATTGCGACTTATGGTTGTTTTTTTGTTTGGCTGTTGCCGGGCTTTCGGGCTGGGGTTTGCGTTGGGTAACTGCCCAATAACGAATGGAAAACGCCCGCAAGCCAAGCCTGCGGGCGTTCGTTTCGCAATGTGTGTGGATCAGTTGGCGGCGGTGACCAGATAGTCGGCCATCCAGCCAACACGCCCAGAATCAACCACGCGCAATTTCAGCCAGCCGTTGCCGGGCGCTTGCAGCACCTCTACCTCGGTGCCGCCGGTCAATTTGCCCGCAACAGAGTATTTTGTGCCCGGCCCCATGCGCATATTTACGCGCCGCCCGTTGACCTGACGGATATCGGGGCCAGTGGATGCCAGCGATGTGGCGCCGGTGTTTTCAAGCGAGGCATTGACAACTTTGGCGACCTGCGCGGCAGGGGTTGCCCCGGCAGAGGTCAGCGTGACGCGCTCGATCTTATCCGGTGTGGTGTTGTCGCGGGCCGTCACCGAACGGGTAACAGTGATGCGGGGCAAAGAGGACAAATCGACATTGGCGCGGGTTACTGTATCGGTTTGCGATCCGGCCGTCATCACGGCGAAACCCAGTTCCGGCGCGCCGCTGGTATTGGCATCGGGCCAAACCGCCGATGCGATGCGGGCATCCTGTTCGGCATCCATTTCAGCCAGCCGCATCTGTGCTGCTTTGGCCTTTTCGCGTTTCAGCGCGGCGATGTGTTGCCGCGATCCATCCAGCGGCTGATAATCCGCGCCACCGCTCAATTCGTAAAACGACCAACCTAAAAATGCAAAACTAACTGCAACAAAGCGCCACATCGCGCGATCCCCCACACCATACCGTAAGTTGTTTCAATTCCGTTAAAGCACTCTAGCAGATTCGTTAATGGCTGAACGGGTATATTCTGAAAAAACTTCCCCCCAAACTCAACATGTTGTGGTTTTGGTAGGCAATGCAGCCGAACAACCGTTGCGGGAACGGCGGATATTAAGGTTTTTCAGCCCGCTGATTCCCGCGCCATGCGCAGCACCCTTGCCGCAGCCACACCGCCCCGCTAGAGAGGGGGAATGAGCGAGATTACCGACAACAACGACCAGGGTCACGAGGTGGCAGAGCCACTGCGCCGCGCCATTGGCGATCGTTACCTGACCTATGCCCTGTCCACCATCATGCACCGTGCGCTGCCCGATGCGCGGGACGGGCTGAAACCTGTGCATCGCCGCATCCTGTATGCGATGCGCGAATTGCGCCTGTCGCCGTCGGGCGGCTTTCGCAAATCCGCCAAGATTTCCGGCGATGTGATGGGCAACTATCACCCGCACGGCGATGCGGCGATTTACGATGCCATGGCGCGTTTGGCACAAGATTTCGCGGTGCGCTATCCGCTGGTCGACGGGCAGGGTAATTTCGGCAATATCGACGGCGATAACCCCGCCGCCAGCCGTTATACCGAAGCCCGCATGACCGCCGCCGCCGAGGCGCTGCTGGAAGGGCTGACCGAAAACGCGGTTGATTTCCGCCCCAATTACGATGGCACCCTGTCCGAACCTGTGGTGCTGCCTGCGGCCTTTCCCAACCTGCTGGCCAACGGGTCCAGCGGCATTGCGGTGGGGATGGCGACCAATATTCCACCCCATAACATCGAGGAACTGGTCGGTGCCTGCCTGCATCTGATCAAAACCCCCGATGCGCGGGATGAAACCCTGCTGAATTACATTCCCGGCCCTGATTTTCCCACCGGCGGCGTGATCGTTGAACCGCCCGAAAATATTGCCGAGGCCTATCGCACAGGGCGCGGCGCCTTTCGCCTGCGCGCCCGCTGGGAGAAGGAAGACCTTGGCCGTGGCCTGTATCAGATCGTGGTTACGGAAATCCCTTATCAGGTGCAGAAATCCAAGCTGATCGAGAAGCTGGCCGAGCTGATCCAGACCAAAAAGATTCCGATTTTCGGCGATGTGCGCGATGAATCTGCGGATGACGTGCGTCTGGTGCTGGAACCGAAAACCAAAAACGTCGATCCCGACGTGCTGATGAATTCGCTGTTCCGCAATTCCGACCTGGAGGTGCGGTTTTCGCTGAACATGAACGTGCTGATTGACGGGCTGACGCCCAAGGTTTGCTCGCTCAAAGAAGTGCTGCGCGCCTTTCTGGATCACCGCCGCGAGGTGCTGCGCCGCCGGTCCGAACACCGTCTGGAAAAGATCGACCACCGGTTGGAGGTCTTGGAGGGCTTTATCATTGCCTTCCTCAATCTGGACCGCGTGATTGATATCATCCGCTATGATGACGAACCCAAACCGGCCCTGATGGGGGAAAAATGGGCGCGTGATCATGTGCGGGCCACCTCGGAAAAGGATTACGTGTCGCCGCTGCCCGGTGATGGTGAAACCGAACTGACCGAGGTGCAGGCCGAAGCCATCCTGAACATGCGCCTGCGCAGTCTGCGCCGTCTGGAAGAGCTGGAACTGGTAGCCGAACGTGATGCCCTGATGGCCGAACGCGCCGACCTGGAGGATCTGCTGGAAACCGAGGACCGCCAGTGGGCTGCCATTGCCGACCAGCTGCGCGAAGTGCGCAAACAGTTTGGCGCCAAGTCCGAATTCGGCGCCCGCCGCACCACTTTCGCCGAGGCGGGCGTGGTCGAAGACGTTCCGCTGGAAGCGATGATAGAACGCGAGCCGCTGACCATTGTCTGTTCGCAAATGGGGTGGATCAGGGCGATGTCGGGCCATATCGACCTGACCCGCGAGTTGAAATTCAAGGATGGTGACGGGCCGCGGTTTGCCTTTCATGCCGAAACCACCGACAAACTGTTGGTGTTTGGCACAAACGGGCGGTTCTATACGGTGCAGGCCAGCAATCTGCCCGGCGGGCGCGGCATGGGTGAACCCCTGCGCCTGATGGTGGACCTGCCCAATGAATCCGAAATCGTTACCATCCTGACGCATCAGCCCGGGCGCAAGCTGTTGGTGGCGTCGGATGCGGGGGACGGTTTTGTGGTGCCCGAAAATGATGTGGTGGCGCAGACGCGCACGGGGCGGCAGGTGCTGAACACGCCGGGCGACAGCCGCGCGCTTGTGTGCCATCCGGTAAATGGTGATCATGTGGCCTGTGTGGGTGAAAACCGCAAGGTGCTGGTTTTTGCCCTGTCCGAACTGCCCGAAATGGGCCGTGGCAAGGGCGTCAGGCTGCAAAAATACAAGGATGGGGGGCTGTCGGATGCAACCACCTTCACGCTTTCCCAAGGGCTCAGCTGGCTTGACCCCGCCGGACGGACCCGAACCGAAACCGAGCTTGCCGAATGGACAGGCAAGCGCGCCGGAACCGGACGTATGGCCCCACGCGGGTTCCCACGCGACAATAAATTCACCGGCTGAAAATCCGGCAGAACCTGACCCGGCAGAACCTGACCTGGCGGGCCGACCCCCGGCCCATGGGCCGGAGTTCGGACATCAAAGACCCGCACCGGATGGTGCGGGCGCAAGTGGCGAGGCGACGCAACGCGGCGAGCTGAGCACCGAATTCGTGGGCAAACGCTGGCCACTGTTGGCAATGTCATTGCAAATGGGGGCGCTGACGGTTCTGACGCTGGGGTTTTACCGTTTCTGGATGAAAACCCGCTTGCGGCGCTGGTATTGGTCATCCATCAGGCCCGGTGGGCAGCCGCTGGAATATGTCGGCCAACCCGAGGAAAAGCTGCTGGGGTTTCTGATCGCCGTGGTGGTGTTGGCGTTTTACATCGGGGTGGTGAACCTGATCCTGATGTTCCTGTCATTTTCGATTTTTCAGGGCAATGGCGCGGCCTATTTGCTGTCGTTCATCGGGGTGGTGCCGCTGTGGTTTTATGCTCGCTACCGTGCGCGGCGTTACATTCTGGCGCGCACCCGCTGGCGTGGTATCCGGTTCGGGCTGGAACCGGGCGCATGGGGCTATGTGCGTGCGGCGCTGTGGCATTGGTTTTTGACCATCGTCACGCTGGGCGTGCTATGGCCACGCAAGGCGTTTTATCTGGAGAAATACATCACCGACCACAGCCGGTTTGGCGATGCCGCTCTGCGTCAGGGTGGCAGCTGGAAAATGCTGATCCGCCCGTTCTGGCCGGTTGCAATATTTGCGGCGGGGACAGCATTTTCGCTGCTGCTATTGCAAGGCAATGAACGTGGCTGGTTTCCCGATGACATGATCACGGCCCTGGGCGGGGGGGATTATTTCCGGCTTGTGATGATCTGGATACTGGTGGCCTGTGTGGTGTTGGCCGGTTTGGCGATGTTGCGCTACCGCGTGCGGGCCTTTGCGCTGCTGAACAGTGCCAAACAGGTTGGCGGGGTGCGAATGATGTCGCAGCCGCGTGCCGGGCGGGTGATGCGCATTTATCTGTTGGGGTATTTTCTGACGGGGTTGATCATGCTTGCCTGTCTGGTCCCGCTGGGGTTTTTACTGGCCCTGACCGGCACGGCCGAGGTGATGTTCGGCAATGGCACCGCCACCATGGGGGCGGTCAGTTCGCCGTTGATTTTCACCAGCATGCTGGCCTATTTCGCGATGTTTTTGCTCTGGGGGGCTTTGGCCTCGGTTCTGGTGACCTTGCCCTTGCTGCGCCATTACGCCGAAACACTAAGCCTGCATGATGCGCAGGCATTGCGTGATATTTCGCAACGCGCCCGTGATGAATTTGCCGAGGCCGAAGGTTTTGCCGAAGCACTGGATGTGGGGGCCGCGATATGAGCCGACCACCGACATTGGCAACCCCCGGCGCAGGCCCGTGGCATGGGGCGGAAAACGCCCGCATGATCGGGCGCACCATCTGGCTGAACGGGAAATCGCCGGTTCCGGAGACTGTGATTTTACGGGTCGATGGCGATTGCCTGTTGATCGAAACCCCTAATGAAACAGTGGTTTGGCCGCTGGACCAGATCCGGCAGGTGCGCGATATGGCGGCGCGGGATGTGGTGCTGCTGCGCCGTGGTATCACATCAACCGCGCGGCTGGAAATTCGCGCGCCGGAACTGGCGCAGGTGTTGTTTCCGCTGTGTCGCAATCTGCGGCGCAAACCACCTGTTTTGGGGTTGGGGCGGTTGTGGGCATGGGCGGGGGCGGCTGTGGCCTCGGTCGGGGTGATCCTGCTGGTGTTGGTGCCGCTGCTGGCCGATCAACTGGCGCCTATGATCCCGCCGGCGGGCGAACGTGCGCTGGGCGAAAAGACCCTGACCCAGATCCGCGGTGCGCTGGATGATCGTGGCCCTGTGCGCCTGTGCGAACACCCCCCAGGCGTGGCGGCGCTGGCCAAGATGCAGGACAGGTTGCAGGCGCATCTGGACCTGCCCCACGGCGTGACCGTCACCGTATTGAACCACCGCATGATCAATGCCTTTGCCCTGCCGGGCGGGCAGGTGGTGCTGTTCAAGGGGCTGATCCGCACCGCCCAAACCCCCGAAGAAGTCGCCGCGGTGCTGGCGCATGAATTGGGCCATGTCGCCAGCCGTGACCCGACGCGCCATGCGCTGCGTTCAGCCGGATCAATCGGGGTTTTGGGGCTGTTGTTTGGTGATTTTGCGGGCGGCACGGCGGTGCTGTTCCTTGCCAACCGCCTGATCGAGGCGAATTATTCCCAATCCGCCGAAGCCGCGGCAGATGTATTTGCCCGTAACCTGCTGCGTGATGCCGGGCTGCAACCCGGGGCCTTGGGGCGGATGTTTGAACGGATGCAGGCAGGATCGGGCGAACCGCCCGCCATGCTGAAACATTTCCTGTCGCATCCCGATCTGGCCGAACGGATTTTAGCATCGGCAGACGAACCCGAACTGGAAACCCTGCCATTGCTGACTGATGCGGAGTGGCAGGATTTGCGCCAGATTTGTCGCCGGAGCAGTCTGGGCATCACGGATACAGACGGGACCAGCCTGTTGCCGCCTAGATAGGCTGGGTCATCGGTTCAGCCTGTAACCAAACGCCGCCTTCGGGGCGCAGGGTCAGGATCATCACAGGTTTTGGATCGCGGCCCTTGATCTGGCGAAACCGGAACCGTGACAGCAATGTCGCCAGAATGATCACGGATTCCTGTAGCGCGAAACTGGCCCCGATACAGATGCGCGGCCCGTCGCCAAAGGGCAGGTAGCTGTAGCGGTCCGGCTTTTGCCCCATGAAACGGTCCGGGCGAAACGCATCGGGCGCGTCCCACAGCAGGCGGTTGCGGTGCAGCGCATAGATGGGCAGCATTACGGTATCACCCTTGCGGACCTCGCGGTTGCACAGGGTGTCCGGCCCCTGCGCGGTGCGCGACAGAAACCCCGCAGGGGGATACAATCGCAGGGTTTCATCCACGATGGCACGGATAAAGGGCAGGTTGGTGATGTCATCCACGGTCGCGGTGCGCCCCTGTAGAACCTGCTGTGCCTCGGCCCGTGCACGGTCCTGCACGCCCTGATCAAAGGCGCAAAGATACAGCGCCCAACCCAGCGTCAGGGCGGTGGTTTCATGCCCCGCAACGATGAACGTCAGCAGGTTGTCGCGCAGTTCGCCTGTGTCCATGCTGCGCGCTGTGTCCGGGTCTTCGCCTGCGATCAGCAGGTCCAACAGGTCGGGCGGGGTATGCGCGCCCTCGTCCCGGCGGCCATCAACCACATGATCTGCCATTTTCTTCATCTCTCGCATGGCGGGGCCGGTCACGATACGATTGGGGCGCGGAAACCATTCGGGCGCGCCCAGAATATCCAGCAGCGACACCCGCGCCGTCTGGTCGATGTAGCGTTCGATCGCGTGATGCACCGCATCGCGGTCAAACCCCTTACCCCCCGAAAACGTGACGTCTGATATCACCTCGAATGTGGTGGTGACCATTTCCTGAAACATATCCATGGCACGGGGCCCGGCGCCGGATACCCTTGCGCAAGCCCGATCCGCCGCGGCGGACATGAACGGCGCAAGCGCGGCAATGTTGCGGTGCGAAAACGCAGGGGCTGCAGCACGGCGTTGCCAGCGCCAATGCGCGCCTTCGGCCACGAACAGGCTGTCGCCGATGGCGGGGCGCAGCAGGTTTTTCGTGACATCGGATTTAGGGTAATTATCCAGATTTTCCAACAGGATGCGGCGCAGCGCAATTGGGTCCATGACCATGTGCCAGCGTTTGCCGGTCTTGCCCGAAACCATGGGTTGCTGCACGGCAAGTTCGGGGATGATCGACAGGATGTTTTTGCGTGCGGCCAGAAAGCTGCCGAAAATACCCATAGGGGAGGTGATGAAATTGGACGCCACGGGCAGGCGTTCGGATGTTTCGTTCTCCATCAAAGCGGTTTCAGCCATGCCATCACCCTTTCAAAACAGACCTGTCAGTTCATATAGGGCCGTTGCCGGCTCGCGCCAATGTTATCACGCCTGCGGCTGACAGGCGGGCGAATGATTGCGCCTTGCGCCGCACTATATTACCCATGCGATCAATGGCGCGGCCCGCTGCGCTGTCATAACCCTTTGAAAGGACCGACATGCTGCGCCTTATTGCTGTTTTCGCCGGTATTCTGATGCTGTCCGCCTGTGCCTCGATCAACGATCTGGACAGTGACCGCGTGGCGCTGGGCGATTTTTCGCTGGGGCACCGCGTTGTGGTCGGGCCGAACCTGACCAAGGGCCCGGCCTCGCGGGATGCGACACTGGAGGAGTGGCAAGAGGCAATGACCGCCGCCGTCAATGAGCGATTTGGCGCATATGAGGGCGAAAAACTGTATCATTTTGGGATCTCGGTCGAAGGATATGTGCTAGCCCAACCCGGTATCCCGTTGGTTTTGAACCCGAAATCTGTGATCATCTTCAATCTGACCGTCTGGGATGATGCGGCGGGCAAGAAATTGAACGAAGAACCCGAGCAGATCACTGTGTTCGAGGCGGTATCGGAAAAATCCATCCTTGGTTCGGGGCTGACCCAAACCAAAGAAGAGCAGATGCAGGCATTGTCGCGTGCCGCGGCCAAGATGATCCAGAAATATCTGGTGCGTATGAACCGTCAGGAAAAGTGGTTCAAATCCGGTGCGCAGGCGGCAGCGCCAAAGGCACCAGCAGAGGATGACGTGAATACCGAATCCGGTGACACAGCCAAGCCCGCCCCGCAGGCAAAGCCGGAAAAGGCCAAAAAGAAGCCCGAAAAACAGGTTGAAAAAAAGGCCGAAGCGCTTAACTCCTCGACAAGCGCCAGCACGGTAACCCTGCCCGATGAAACCATCATCGAACCCGAAGTAACCCCTGCACCTGTCGCTAACTAACCCCGATCCCTTGTCGGTTCCGTCACGCGGCGTGCTGCCCTTGCTTTCAAAGCCGTGTTTGGACAACAACAAGGGATTGATTTTCCTGCCGCAAGCCAATAAACGGCGCGCGGAGTAAATAAATCGGGCCAACCGGCCCCCCAATAACGCGGAGCGCCAAACCCATGGCAAAGGCAA
>JBOEGO010000005.1:0-37099 GCA_050633465.1 Paracoccaceae bacterium
TACAAATCTAGGGGCACCTCACTCAGATGCATCCGTACATCTTGCAGGAATTGCTCTATGGCGGACTGAACCAGAGCAGTGTCCGGGCCAATTTCCGCTCTTGGGTTCCAATATGCCAGGAGGCCCCATGACATCAGTTGAACACAGCCCTCTAACCCGCAAACTTTCGGCCTTCGTCGCCTTGTCGGAGGTAGAACTGACCGTGCTTGAACGACTGCACGAACGCCGCAGGTCCTTTGTAGCGGGGCGCGATGTGGTCCATCAGGGCCAGTCGGCTCAGGCCGCTTATATTCTGTCCGCAGGTTGGGTCTGTTCCTACAAACTGCAGGCCGACGGGACCCGGCAGATCGTGGATTTCCAGGTGCCGGGGGATTTCCTCGGGCTGCGAAGCGTCCTTTTGCGCACCTCGGACCACAGCTTTGAACCCAACGTGGACATCGAGGCTGCGGAAGTGTCGAAGAGCGATTTTCTTGATGCATTCGCGCAGACGCCGCGTCTTGCAACCGCAATACTCTGGGCGGCGTCACGGGACGAAGCGATGGTCGTGGAACATCTTGTCGGAATCGGTCGGCGTGATGCGGACGCCCGGATGGCGCATTTCCTTCTGGAACTGGCATCGCGCCTTGCGCTGGTGGGCATGGGAAGCAAGGAAGGGTACGACTGTCCGCTGACTCAATACCACCTCGCCGATACCCTGGGTCTGAGTGCGGTTCACGTGAACCGGGTCCTGCGCCAGCTTCGTGAGAGTGGGCTGGTGACCTTTCGTGACGGCCATGTGAAGTTCCACGACTACGACGGGCTGGTGGACCTGGCGGAGTTTGATGCGGCCTATCTGGATCAGAGCGGACCACTCCTGAAGTGAGAGGGCCGCCCTCCCTTTTCGGCAGGCGGCCCCAGTGGTCACGTCAGACGCTGGTTGTCACGCAAGCGCATGCTTCGCGGCGTCGAGTTCCTTGTTGGTCTCGGAGTTGTTCTTCGCCGTGAGCGCCTTCTCGGCTGCTTGGTAGTGCTTCAACGCCGCATCCTTCTTCGGACCAGCGGGCGCCTTGTCCCAGGTGGCCTTCACGGAGGTCATCTTCTCGGCAGTCTTGTTCTGTTCAGGAGTCATTTGAATTGTCCTTTCCTGGACGTTCCAAGAATAAGAAGCGCGCCGGCATGCCGACCCTTTTGGGGGCGGCAAGCCCACACGCTTCTCGGGTACTCGGAAAAAGATGCGCCACCAAATATTCGGCGGGCACATCTCATCTAGTGGATGTTGGCGCCATGCTGCACTGACGCAGGTTAGCGATCTGGAACGTGCCGACCATCTTGTGACGTCGTCAAGCGCGCAACTCGAAAGTTACCGGGACGGCTTCGGCAACTGGTGTACGCGTGCACTGGCTCCGGCGGGCGACTTCTGCCTGTCGACGGATGGCATCTTCCGCGACACGGGCCGGCCCGATCCCGTTTTTCCCGATGCGCAACAGCATGCGGTTCAGGATCTGCCATCCGATACGCTTATATTCCTGCTGGGGAGCCAGTATTGCGATACCGATCTTCTTATGGAGGAAGCCTGGCGACTTTTTGAAACCACGCAACCCGGTGGGTCCCGCGTTCAGGCGATCTGTGATTTTGTTCACGGGCAAGTCCGTTTCGACTACATGCAGGCGAAAGCGACGCGTACTGCATCGCAGACCCTTGCCGAGCGGCAGGGTGTCTGTCGCGACTTCGCCCATATCGCCAGCGCCCTGTGTCGCTGCATGAACATTCCGGCACGCTACTGCACCGGATATCTGTGCGACATCAATGAACCGCTGCCGCATCCGCAGGGGGACTTTGCCGCGTGGATGGAAGTCTTTCTCGCTGGTCAATGGCACATGTTTGACCCGCGGAACAACAAGCCGAGGTTTGCGAGAATCCTGATTGCGCGCGGGAGTGATGCCGCCGATGTGCCGCTGCCCCAGACATTCGGGGACAAAAAATTGACGGAATTCAAGGTCTGGACCGATGAATTGGTCTGACTGATTTCGGCTTCATTTCTCAGGCGTCACCGTAATTCGGGTCACCAGTCCCCATAAATTCGGGTAGCCGGAGCACTATTTTCATAAAGGGTAAGGAGCAGAAACGCGTCGGGAAATCCGCGATCAATGCCGACTTTCACGATACACATGCCTTACGCCGCATGGGCTTCAAATTCTCTCCAAAGCAATTCCGCTACGGCGCGGACGATTGGTTTGGACTGGCGAAACGCATAGATGGTGACGTCGAAGGCAAGATGCGTGTGGGGCAAGTCTATCTCGCACAGCCGCCCTTGCTTCAACTCTTCCGCGATCATATGTTCTGGCAGACGCCCCCAGCCGAGCCCTGCGATTAGAAGGTGCTTCTTTGTGTGGAGGTCGCTGACATACCAGCGGCGCTGGCCCTTCTGGACGCCGATTTCGCGGTCAAACAACCCTCCGGCTTGCCCGCTGTCGCTTGCGATGACCTGATGGAAACGGCGCAAATCCGAGAGCCGTTTGGGGTTGCCCATTGCAGCCCAAAGGGATGGTGACGTAACATTGCGCAGGGTCGATTTTCCAAGGGGGATGTAATCAAAGCCTTCTTCCTCGAGCATGATCGAGGACATTGGTGAAATCGCGATTGCCGCTGTGCCGGATTTTACGGCCTCGATGGCGCCGGACAGAACCTCGGGGCGCAAGACCACGCGGGTCTCTGGGAAGTCCGTTTGCAATTTGCATAGGACGGGGGTCAGCGCGTTGAGGTTGGTGCTGCTATCCACTGCAATCGTGATTGTTTCTTCCTGCCCTTTCTCGAAATGGCGGATCAACTGACCCAGATCCTCCGCCTCGGTCAAAACGCGCAAGGATTGCAGATAGACCCGTTTGCCGACGGGTGTGAGTTCAAGCCGATACCCCGACCGGTCGAACAATTCGGTGCCGGTCTGGAATTCCAGGGCCTTCAACGCCTGGCTGATCGCTGGCTGCGTCCGGTTGAGGCGTTCGGCGGCCGCTTTGACCGAGCCGGTTTCAACAACCGCGCGCAAGACGTTCAGTTGGTCGAGTTTCATCAGGCACCACAAGTTAAGAGCTACTTATGTAGATACTAAAAAAGTATAAATATCAATCAAGTTCTGCTTCGCCTATCACCGGATCAACAACAGGAGCAATCCAATGAAACAAGTTTCTTTCCAAGAGCCAGCGCAGCCTGATCGGGTTGGCACATTCATCATAGCACGCGCCCTTCCGAACCGGGCTGAGAAGGCGGTCGGCCCGTTCCTGCTTCTGGATCATCTGCCGAGGCGCGGAATTGCTGCCGGTGAGTTGCCCGAACCTGACGGCAGCTTTGCGCATCCCCATGCGGGCATTGTAACTTTCACCTATGTCATGGAAGGCGCCATGACCCATTTCGACAGCCTGGGAAACAACAGCACCGTCACGGCGGGCGGCGTGCAATGGATGAACGCGGGCAACGGCATTGTCCATGACGAAATGCTTGCAACGCCCATGCGCCGTGAGGGCGGGGTGCTGCATTCCTTTCAATTCTGGATCAACCTGCCCGCGCCGAACAAGAACGAGCCTGCGCAATACATGCCCGTCTCATCCCCGGACCTGCCCGTTGTGATGCTCGCGGGTGGGCGTGGGGAGGTCAAAGTTCTGCTTGGCGGTTATGATGGGCAATCCTCGCCCATCCCCACCTATGCGGGCGAATTCATCTGGCACGTCAGGATCGAGCCGCTTGCGACGGTCGATATCGCCTTGCACGCCGGTTTGCCAGTCGCGGGATTCCTGCCGACGCATGGGGCCGTGGTCGGTGATGCCAGGATCGACGCTCATACCCTCATCGGATTGGACGCCCGGGGTGGGACGTTGGAGATAACCAACCCGGCTGTTGAACCGCTCGATCTGCTGCTGTTTGGCGGCGAGCCGATCACTGACCCCATCGCCATGCGCGGCCCGTTTGTCATGAACAGCGACGGCGCGCTGACCGAGGCGTTCCGCGCGTATCGCGCCGGAAAATTCGGACAGATCACCTATCCCGCCGATCACCCAGCCCACAAATCATAAAATAACGCCGCAAGGCCCCCAAAAAGGTTAGAAATCATGTCACAGAAAATTGCCATTGTCGGCGGCGGTTACATAGGCGCCGAACTCGCGAAGTCCCTCGACGACACCGCACAAGTCACATTGATAGAGCCGCGCAGTCACTTCGTTCACGCGCCGGCCATGATCCGCGCCGTTGTCGACCCTTCGCTGCTGGATCGCGCTCTCATTCCCTATGATCGTCTGCTCACGAACGGCAGGGTCATCGCGGCCAAGGCAACAGCCATAGACGCGAAGGGTGTCACATTGGAGGACGGCACTCGGGTGGAGGCGGATCAAATCGTTGTTGCCACCGGATCTGGCAACGCCATGCCGTTCAAGCCTCAAGGCGCCGATATCGCGGGCCTCAAGGCGGACAACCAGCGCATTCACCAGCAACTCAATGCGGCGCGGAGCATCGGCATCGTCGGGGCCGGGGCCGTTGGCACCGAGCTTGCGGGCGAAATCGCCTATGCCATGCCGGACAAGAAGGTGACGCTGATCTCAGGCGACGCGGCGTTGTTCCCGACGATGCCGTCAAAGCTGGGCACCTCTTTGGCTGCGAAATTGCGCAAGGCCGGTGTCACGCTCATTCTTGGCCAGAGGGCAGAGAACCTGAGAAGCCTGACCGAGCCTTATGCGGGAACCCTGCAACTCTCCGATGGGTCACAGCACGACTTCGACCTGATCTTTCCGGTTATCGGATCGCGCGCGCATTCCGAGGTGCTTGAAACGCTTGCCGGTGTCCAGAAAACGACGGCAAACCGGATCAAGGTCGACCAATGGATGCGCCCATCGTCGCTGCCCAATGTTTTTGCGGCTGGCGATGTCGCTGATGCAGGCGACGGGATGACCATCGTCGCCATAAGCCGCCAACTGCCTTGGCTCAAGGCAGTGCTGTCCGGATTGGGGCAGGGCAAACGCGTCCAAGACATGAAGCCCTACAAGCCATGGGGCAGCAAGGCGCCGATCCTTGTGCCGCTTGGCCCCGAACAGGGGAATTCCTTCCTCGCCTTCTTCACCGCTGGCGACTTCCTGACCAGCAAGATGAAAGGCGCGGACCTGTTTTTCAAGAAATACGCAAAGCTGCTGAACCGGCCTGAACGCTGATCAGAACACAACCGAACCAAACTTACCAAAGGAAAGACCATGGAAATCTCCCGAAGATCGCTTCTGACCTCAACCGCGTTCGGAGCGGGCCTCCTGCTTGTGCCCGGCTTGCGGTCTGCGGCCAGTGCCCAGACGGTCAACCAGACGGCCAAACGCGTCATTGGCAATTACGAGGCACCGGGCCTGTATGACCAGGCCGCCCAGGAAGTCGTGACCGACCGCGACGACGGCTATCACAATGACGGAAACCCGCGCCATTACGAGTGGTGGTATTTTGATCTGTTCACCCAGTCGGGCCTCAAGGCCGCGGTGATCCTGATGGACCGCCCGTTGATCATGTTGGACAACCCTGATCTGGCGCCGATGTTGATGTTGAACGTCGAACTTCCCGACGGCACCAACCGCGATTTCCAGGTGCCGTTCCCCGGTGTGGACTTCATCGCCTCCGAGGAGCATTGCGACGTAAAGCTGGGCAACAACTGGTGCAAAGGCCGCTACCCGAATTGGCAGCTTCACGCCGAGCATGATGATGTGGTCGTCGACCTCGAGCTTGTCGCGACCGTTGAATCCTGGCGTGCAGGATCGGGTGCGATGTATTTCGACGAGGCGCTGACGGTGTTTAACGCGCATGTCGTGCCTGCACCGCGCGCGGTTGTGAACGGCACCATTCAGGTCGCGGGCGAAACCATCGCTATCAAGGATGGTCACGGCTATCACGACCACAATTGGGGCAATGCCGGTATCGAAGGTGTTCTCAAGGCGTGGCACTGGGGCCGTGCGGAATGCGGTGATTTCACGCTGAACTTCTCGTATATTCAACACAACGCGGATTACGGCAACAAGGTCGTCTGCAAGTTCATGTTGGCCAAAGGCAGTGAAATCCTGCTCAGCACGGGCGAATTCGAGGACAGTTTCGTTGGAGAAATCCACGTCGGCCCGCTGTCCGGCAACGGCTGGCCTGACGGCTTCCTGATCGAAACGCCCTATGACGGCGACATGATCCGCATCGAGATTTCGGGCAATCATCTCTTGAGCGACGCGCTGAATTCCGACCGGCAACCGGATGACGAAACCGCACGGCCGGGCTATATCCGTCTTGGCGGCGACATCAGGATGACAGTGCCCCTCGCAGGTGGCACAGAGGTCGCAACCGGCAACATCATCCACGAAATGTCCTTCTCGGAAAGCATCCCCAAGGCGAAAGCAAACTGGCTTTTGTAGGTCCAAGCTCGCCCCCCTTGGAGCATTTGCCGCAAGGGGGGCGGGTAGCGGATGTCTGGATTGAAGCTCTCCAAGAATAAACATTTCAGCACGATGTGTGGATCGGCTGGTTTGTCGATACTGCATTGCGGCACTGCGTAACGGCGCCAACAGCAGCTTCGGGCCGGATGGAGCGTCATGCGGCCCCGCTAGGCCGGTCACACGGTGCGCCGCAGCGCCGCATGACCGCTCTGAGCCCAGACCTACCGATGCTGCGGTGCGCTCGCGTGTCCGCTATCATGAGAGCGACCAAAAACCTTCAACAACTACTTGGGTTTTGAGCGGGGTTGATGGCAGCGGCAATCGAGGTGTTTCGAGGCTGTGCCGAAAAAGAGGGTTTGTTGGATCATACTAGACCATGATGCCCTTCGTTGCGGCCTCTGGATAAAGTTCGATCAAGGCCATCTTAAAGAGTTCTTCAAGCTCCTTACCCCGTCCTGAGTCATTGATATCGGCGGGCTCGGAAAACCGCTCTCTGAGCGCAGCGATATCAAAAAACACGTCAGGACGGTCCAGTTTCAACTGGCGTTCGTAGCTGTCGCGCCAATCGAGCGGATCTTTGCGGGACTGGAATTTCCAGAGCTTGTCGCCATTCAAGGCAGTGGTTTCCTCGGTTGATACGCAAACCTTGGAGATTTCTTCCGGGCTGATGTTGTATTTCTCGAAATGATGCTCGCCCATCGCAATGCGCCACGTCAGGCCGGGGAGGAGGTCGAGGTAACGCAAAGGGTCTGCGTCACGACCACCGTTACAAAGCCGTTCACCAGTCGCTGCGTGAAAACGCGAGTATTCTATAGTATGGGAAAAACGGTTCACATACTCAGAGTCGTCTTGATCAAACCCAAGCGCTCCATGTGCGGCATATCCTGTGTAGCAGCTGTAGAACCCTCGCGCATCTGGAACCAAATACTGCCACATGTCGTCTATAACTTTAATTTTCTTTTCAAAATCGCGCGCCGATGGACGAGCTGATATTGTGTTTGGGAAACCATCGCCAAACGTAAAATTTAGGATGCACCCGGTCGTGCGCAAAACAAAAAAACCTAGATCTCGCTTGAGGGCATCCTGATATGCTGCGTCCTCAAAGCTCACAAAATCAGTTAGCTCCCGAGCAGATTCCGATGCACCATACTTGGTAACTTTGAAGTGTTGTGGCAAATATTGGCATAGCCGGGACATCTGATGCGGGCTAGAGATGCCGGTATCTTCTATATCCATGTAAAGGCTGAGCTTTAGAGCGACCATGCTAGTCACCTTGTCCTAGATAGTTGATTCGTTCGATACGCCCACCTGCCTTGGCAATTGTATCCAACGCTGGTTGAGTTATGTGCGTCGATCCCTTTGGTCCAGTATAGACCACATATTCACGGTTATTCGCTTTGGCATAACTTGCCTGTGCCTGGATTTGTCGAGTGTTTGATAGGTTTTTACGTCCTTGATCTCAACAACCTGTCCTGGAGGGAGGGAGTCTGGGATCGTTTTTACCGTATTACCGTTCTTATCTTTTCCTTCGACTGTGCGAGAATGATGTTTTCGCCGTGATCAGCCTCGGGCGGCGCGGTCTCGCTTTCAAACTCCCACAGCATATCGCGCATCCCGAACAGCGGCGGGTCCAGCGTTTCAGGGGTGGCAAAGCGCGTCGGAGCAGGCACCTGATCGCCCGCATCCGCAAGCGTTTTGCGTGCGTCAGTTAATTTGCCAAACAGGGTTTCATTGAGGCATTCATCTCGGAGTTTGCCGGTGAAGCTCTCGATGAAGCCGTTCTGCTGGGGCTTTCCAGGCGCAATGCAATGCCAGTCGATGCCTGTATCCTGAACCCACTTCAAGATCGCCATGCTGGTGAACTCGGTACCGTTGTTCGATACAATCGTCTTTGGCATGCCGCGTTCAGCGATGATCTGATCCAATTTTCGAACAACACGATGCCCTGACAGGGATGTGTCCGCGATCTCCCCCCCCCCTGTATTTGATGCACGAAGTCATAGAATACAGGTTCGGGGAAGCCGCACCGCAGCGAAGGGCAACCCAGCCAATGTCCGCTCTGGGCCCAAAGTTATTGATGCTGCAAGATACACGAGTGTCCGCAAAATTCACGAGGCTCAAAAACGCTCACCGAGCAGTCGATAGCACCAAAAAGACTCTTCGGTCTCGATTGCCTTGTTAAGCCTTGCAGGTGAAAACCCCGTCGCGCGGCGCACAGAGCGCCCCATGTGGGACTGGTCGGAATACCCTGCTTCAATAGCAATTTCTGCCAATGGCTGTCCCGCCGAACGCCTCGATTGCGCGTGGAGTTGCTCGATGTTCGAATAGAAATTCAGACTGCGTTGCGTATGGCCCGAATAACGTTTGATTTTGCGCTCTATGCTGCGAAGGCTGCAACCGGCTCCTGAAAGCGCGGCTCTGGTCGCGAGAGCAGTGGACCAGTCCGAAATGCGGGTGACAGGACTCCAGCTATCTGTTCTTGCGGCGCGCCAAGAGTTCTCGAGCTTATCGCAAAGCGCGGCCCAGCCTTCGGCCGCAGTGCCTGCGTTGTCGAAGCGCTCAATCGCCTCATCCAACACGGGTGGTAGAGTTGAGCATGCATCATCACCACCGAGTGCGCGCCACGCATCAGGGTAGATCCCGACTGTCAGCGCAACGACATCGCCCTGCGTCCAACTGGTCACCGGCACATCTTGAGGTGAGATCACAGATTTTCGGGGAAGCGGCGACGTTTGCGCGGCCTCCTGCCATCCTGTGCCAGCGGGAAGCATGTGAAGTGTCCCAAGCTGCACGAGTGTGATCGCAACCAGCGGTGACGCAGGAAAATGGTTCATCCGATCAGCGTCGGACAGGTTTGCTCCTCGTGTATCCCGATAGATCCCCGCCATGAGGCAGCCCGCCAAGTCAGGCGGTGGCAGGAACAGTTTCGAGATCGGCGGCATCAAAAACTCCATGTGACGCAATCATTCTATATTTCGCAGCCCCCGTTGAGACAACAAAGGCCGAAACAGGAAAAATGGATATCACCATGGGTAAAATAGTCTATTCGGGCCCGTTGTCGCTACGGCTGCGCAGCCTGGCGAAGCTGAGTCAGATCGCAATTCTAACGTCGCTCCGGCATAGTTTCGGTCGCCGCATGGCCAAGGATTGGGACGCCAACATGGAAACCGGAATCCGGTTTGTTCGCCACCAGTTTACCGCGGCTATGCGCCACTCTGACATCAAGGAGGGACGAAAACTGTTCGACAGCGTGCAACTGCAGACAGACGATATTTATGCGGTCTCAACATCGAATGCGCAGGGGTTCAACGGGCGTTGGTATGATCCAAAACACCGCGATGGTGACGCGGTCCTGCTTTATTTCCATGGAGGTGGGTATACCTTCCACGGCGGGGTCAGTGGACGTTTCGCTCAAATGCTAGCGCATCATACTGCTACGAGATTGTTCGCACCCGACTACCGCCTGACACCGGAGCACCCCCATCCAGCACAGGCCGAAGATGCCATGGCCGCATGGGACCATCTGTCGGCGCAAGTACCAGCGAAAAAGATCGTCGTGATTGGCGACAGCGCAGGCGGGCATATGGCGTTGATGCTGCTTCAGGCGCTTAGGGCACAAGGAAAGCCTCAGCCGGCGCTTTGTATCGGTCTGTGCCCCTGGACGGATATCGGGGATCGTGGCGCCAGCTTGCGCGATAACGATCCCACCGATCTGGTGCAGGGCTGGATGGCGCTCCAGTTCGGCCTCTGGCTTGATCCTGATCGGGAATATGGGCGGGAAGCCTTGTCTCCGATATCCTATGACTTCAAAGGCCTTGCGCCGCTCTATCTGCAATCCGGAGGGCGGGAAGTTTTGCGTGATATGATCATCGACTTCGCGCGAGAGCAGAAAGAGAAAGGTGCCAAGGTGATGCTCGATCTTTGGCCCGACATGCCGCATGATTTTCAGGCCTACGACGGCATGACGGTGTCATCACAGGCTGCGCTGGTGAGGATCAGGCAGGCGATTGATAGCCACCTTGCCGCAGACGCCCACCTGCGCGGGCTGCAGGGTGTGACCGTCGTATGGCCATGAATAGAGTGACCGATGTAAAGCAGCCATTGGCGTACTCGCATCGAACTGGTGCTTCGTCCGCACAGCAGCCCTCGGTGCAGACCGCAGCGAATGTCGGCAAACCGTCCAAACCTATCAGCACAAGCACCGCATGAATGGGCGCGAGCCCGCGCCAGAGCGTGCCAGGCCGGATGTGCCCGATCACCTGACCGAACCTGCGAAAGCGGAATGGGCACGCATCATTGAAGAGGCGGTGGGGGCGGGCATCAGGGCAAACTCGATTGGTGTGATGCGCGCACTTTTTCTGATTTAAATGTAGAAATCTTCCAGAACGAGGTCCATCAGACCCGTCAGTTCGATTTCGAAATCGGCCAGACCATCGCCATTCACATCGGCCTGCACGATTGTGTTGCTGCCCTCGTGGACATAGGTCAGCTCGCCCGCCACGCCAGACAGGCCCGCATCGGCAACGAAGGTGAACCGCTGTTTGAAGCCTTGCGTGGTGTCGGCGTCGAAACGGGAAATCTCGATCCGGTCCTCGCCCGAGGTGAAGTCGGTGATCACATCGCGGTTGCCCGCGCCCACACCGGATTCAACCAGTTTGAAATAGATGAAGCGGTCGCGCTGCGTGTCGTCGCCGCCGGTCATCACATCGGCCCCGAGGTTGCCGAAAATCGCGTCGAACCCTGCCTCGCCGTTCAGGATGTCGTCGCCCGCGCGGCCATACAGACGGTCGGTCGACGCACCGCCGAACAGGGCATTATCGCCGCTGTCGCCGCGCAGCTGGTCGATGAAGTCCGAGCCGTGGAATTCCTCGAAGCCCGTCGCGGTATCATCCGCCGCCTCGCCAAAGTTCAGCGCGCTGTTGTTCAGGTCGAAAATGATCCGGCTGGACATATTGGCAAAGCTGAGGATGTCGTAGCCATCGCCGCCTTCTATCATATCGGCACCGAGCGAGGCATAGACGAAGTCATCGCCCAGACCGGCATCGAGCGTATCGTCGCCATCGCCGCCATCCAGAGAATCCGCGTCGTCGCCGCCGCTGAGGATGTCGTTGCCCGTATCGCCGGACAGAAAATCCTGACCCAGACCGCCCGTAAGCACATCGTCGCCCGAACCAGCCCGCAAAGCGTCATTTCCATCGCCGCCGTCCAGCGTGTCATTGCCAGCCCAGCTGTCCAGAAAGTCGTTGCCGCTGCCACCCATCAGGTGATCGTCACCGATGAAAGACAAAACAGTATCGTCGCCGTCCAAGGCCTCGACGGTGCTGTTGCCCGAGAAAAGATAGAAATAGTTGGCATCAACCGTCCCTGTCGCGTCCAGTGTGGTTTCCAAGGAGTTCAGGTAAAGGTAGGCGTTTTCGAACCCGGTGAACGCATATTGCACCCCCGCCGCATCAATCACACCGCTGGCAAGGTCCACCGTAATCGCGCCCGACACATCATAGTTGAGCATTTCATATGTATCGATGCCTTCGCCACCATCGACGAACACATCCTCTAGCCCGGCAGCGATGATATCATTGCCATCACCGCCCGACAGGCTGTCCGCGCCAGGGCCGCCGATCACCGAGTCATCGCCCGCACCGCCGTTGATCGTGTCATCGCCATTGCTGCCGGTCAGGGAGTCATCCCCGCCCAGCCCCTCGATCAGAACGCTGTCGCCATCGCCTGTCAGCGTGTCGTTGCCCTGCGTCCCGATCAGGTCGATGGCGCCGGGATATTCCGCGGTCACACCCACCATGTTTTCGAATGGGACAAGATTGTAAAAGGCATAGCCGCCCGGCACATCCCCGGTGCGTTCAGAAATCCCCATCAGGAATTGCCTGCCCGAAGTGGACGAGGTCACGTTTGGCAGGGGATCGCCTTCGACGGCGATATAATAGAGCGTATTCGTCGCATTGTCGGTGAGGTAAAGAACTGTGCTTTCTTTACTGCCATTGTCCCAGACCATGGTGGAGAAATTGGCGACTGCACCCGTGCCTTCGAACAGGGGAAAACCATCGACCCCGTCAATGGTGACAGAGTTCACGTCTCCTTCCATCACCAATTGAACCTGATCGTAGGTATCGGAGGAGACAGGGGAAGTGGTGTTGTCGGCACGCGTGAAGATGTAGAACCCCGCTCCGAAGTTGCTGGGCGTGATGTCGACCACGATGTCAACCGTGTCCGCCGAAGAGATCGACCCGTCCCAGTTGATCGTCAATGCAACTGCGTCGAAGGTGTAAATTGCCATTTTCTCTACTCTTCAATTGATCCAGACCAAGCCTTCTATCTAGGGTTGCCGCCGGTGTGTCAATTTAACTTCTTCTTCAAGCGTTGTTCATCACGAGGAATTGCGAACCACCGGGATCATGTCGCGCTGTTGCCTCAGATTTTCGCCCTTGACGCGAAAACGGAGCCACCCCAAGGCGACGCCGCTGCATGTTTCATCTGGCCGCGATCAGATCAGGAAATCGCCCGCCGTCAGGTCCATCACGCCGACCAGCTGGATTTCGAAATCGGCGACGCCGTCGCCGTTCACATCGCCCTGGATGATGGTGTTATAGGTGGTTTGGGTATAGGCTAGTTCCCCGGCCGTGCCGGACAGGCCCGCATCGCCGACAAAGGTGAACCGCTGCTTGAAACCCTGGGTGATGTCTGCGTCGATACGGCTGAGTTCAATGCGATCTTCGCCCGAAACGAAATCCATGATGATGTCGCGCTGCCCGACGCCCACGCCGGTTTCGACCATGTTGAAATAGATATAGCGGTCGCGCCGCCCGGCATCGTCGCCGCCGGTCATGACATCGGCCCCGGTGCCGCCGTAGAAGGCATCGGCCCCTGCCTCGCCATAGAGGAAATCACTGCCGCCGCGCCCATAGAGCCGGTCAGACAGCCCGCCCGCGTGGAAGTAATTGCCAGAGGCATCGCCGCGCAGCTGGTCGATATTGTCGCCGGTCTGGAACACCTCGATATCGACATAGGTGTCGCCGACCGCGTCGCCATACATCAAGGCATCGTTTTGCAGGTCGATCCGGACCGAGCGTGTGGCGCTTTCATAGCTGACTGTGTCATTGCCGCTGCCACCGTCAAACGCATCGGCCCCCGCACCGCCATCCAGCACATCGTCGTCGATCCCGCCGAACAGGAAATCGTCGCCCGCGCCGCCCAGAATCGTGTCGTTGCCCCCTTCGCCCATCAGCGAGTCGTTACCTTCGCCCCCGGTGACATGGTCGCTGCCCGCGCCGCCCGCATAGGTATCGTCACCCGCCAGAAGGTCGATCACATCGGGGTTTTCTGTGCCCGCCAGATTGTCGGCCCCGGCGGTCGGCTCCCCGGCCGGGGGGGGCACGATCCCGGTCTGGCCCGAGACCTGAATGGTATAGGCTGTGCCGAACCCGTCGATCATGTAGCCAAAACCGTTTTCAAAGACCACGCCCTGATGCGCGTTCAGCGAATTGGGCACTTCCTCGCCAAAGGCGTAGGTGCCTTCGACCGGGGTACCATCGGCATTATATTGTCGGATCAGCGCATCCTGCCGGTAAGGCACACCACCCAGACGGTGATAGATGATCGCATAACCGCCATCCGACAGCGTCCAGGCCATGCCGCCATATTGCGCGCCGTCGGTGAAATCGGTGCTGACCCGCGTGGGGGCCAGGTCGTAGCTGCCATCGGAATTAAGGATCGCCTGATAAAGTTCCAGATCGGTGTCGGTCGCGGTCTGGTTGGAATAGAGCAGCACGATGCGCCCATCGCTGAGGACCGTGGTGCTGATCACATCAGCGGCGGCACGGGGAATCGTGGCGTTTTCAGTGCCGCCGATCACCTGCTCGTCCCCGATCTGGGCCAGTGTGGCCGCATCGAAGCGGCGCAGGAACACATCGCCGCTGGTCACATCCTGATAGAACAGCAGGAGCACGCCATCCACCTCGACCACCGAGGTGGAACCGACGCCCGCGTCAAAGCCATAGAGCGGCTCGCCCGTGTTTTCAAAGGTGACGGAACTGATAACGTTGACGCCATCTGTGATGGACAGCGTAATGGTCGAGCTCATGATGCTGCCGCCGGGCTGCGCCTCGGCCAGATAGCCGCTGGAGAGCGAGAAACGCGCGCCCTCGACCCCGACCTGATCGTTTGGCCCGGCAACATAGCCGCCCACCTGCGAGGCACCGCCAGTGCCCGAGGCCGAGAAGGTGCGATATTCGGTGAAATCGGGGTTTGCGCCGGTATCGCGCTGCACGATCGGGTTCTGGCCACTGTAGCAGATGGTAAAGCTGCCATCGGCATGAACGACAACCCGGTCTGCCACGCTGTAATAGGGCAGATTATAGCCGAAATAGTCCCATCCGGCGAGCTCCTCATCCGTGGCATCGGTCAGCCGCTGTTCGGCGATCAGCAGATTGCCGCTGTCGTCATAGACGGAAAAGGTCGAATCCGCCTGACTGCGCCCGTCGCCGTCGTTGAACACAAACATCATGCCGCCCGCCATGATCGTATGCGAGGCGATGTTGTTCAGAGGTTCAGTGAAAGTGCCGTTTAGGGAAATGCTCATTATAGAATTCTCACAAGAATGGTGAAAATAATTGTCCGTCGTCAGAGTTTTTGGGACAGTGGCCGCTTGATCTCAAATCTTGATCCAAAAGGGGGCTGACCCATCTGTTCGTTTGATTATATGGCGGATTTGCGGTGTTGCAAGCGCCGGGTTTCGATTGTTTTCCGTATGATCCTTTCGCGTTGTTTCAGGAAGGTTTCGCCTCGCCCGAAGTCAACGCCGGCGCGCGTCAGGTGATGCAGGCTCTCGTCGTAGCGCCGATGGTTGTCGTGTTCGAAAAAGGCCTCGATTCGCTGCCTTAAATCCCCGGGCAGGTAGGTATTTTCCGGAAGTAGGCGGTTCTTGAACGTCTGCTGCCAGCGCTCGATTTTGCCTTTGGTTTTCGGATGATACGGTGCCCCGCGAAGGTGAGCCATGTTCTGGTCCTCAAGCCAATCGGCCAGCGCACCCGAGATGTAACTGGCGCCTATATCAGAGAGCAGGCGCGGCTTGTGCCGCACCGTCGTCTGGTCACAGCCAATCCCTATACGATCAAAACCGCGCAAGATGGCCAAACCACTCGATCCGCGAAATCGGACATGGGTAATTTGGTCTGTGTTTTGCATTACGACTGGCCTTGGAGTGGAAGGCCGCCTGAAAAAGGCGAGAGACCGGAACGTGAGCGCGACAGGTCCGGCTAGAACCCGAACAGTGCTGTGGGATTGTCCACCAGCGCCAGTTGGCGGGTGGCATCGTTGCCCATCCACTCTTGTGCAAGGTCCAGCAGCGCCACGTCATCGGGGTAGTGGCCCAATGCGCCCGCCATATTATGCGGGAAGTTGCTGCCCCAGACGATGCGTTCGGGGGCATAGGCGGCAATGTCACGCGCCACGGCGGCGATATCGGCGTAATCCGGCCCGCCCGTCAGGGATGATTCATAACAGCCGGAGAATTTGAACCAGCAGTTGCCCTTGTCGATCAGGCGTTTGACCAATGCCAGCTGGGTGCTGTCGGGGGTGATGCCGCTAAAGAATTTGCCGTGGTGATCCAGCACCCAATTGCAGGGCAGCTGCGACAGGCGGTCATAATGGGTGGCGATGTCGGATCCGTCAAATTGCACCGCCATCATCCAGCCCATCTGTGTCGCCCGCGAGGACACGGGTTCCAACTGGTCCAGTTTCACCGCACCGCCCGGTAAATCCATGATCCGCGCGCCGCGAATGCCGCCATCATGCAGGCGCTGCAATTCGGCATCCGGCGTGTTGCCCGTGATACAGGCCACGCCCCGCGCCACATCGCCCATCTGCGCCAGCGCCGCCAGCAGGTTGTCGTTGTCTGTGCCATGGGCGTTGCCCTGGGTCACCACCACCCGCGAA
The DNA here is from genome assembly GCA_050633465.1 of Paracoccaceae bacterium. GTDB lineage: Bacteria > Pseudomonadota > Alphaproteobacteria > Rhodobacterales > Rhodobacteraceae > UBA3069. Next base: position 16,356 of record JBOEGO010000005.1, read on the forward strand.
ATTCCCAGCCATTCCATGACCTTGCGGTATTCATCGGGGCCGGGCAGGGGCGCATCGGGCAGAGGCATGGCGCCCTGTGCAGCGGGGAAGCCGGGCAGATACATATGGGTCTGGCTGTCAATCGCACCCTTTGGCAGGCTGTGGCGCGGTTTTGGTCCGGTAAAGGTGCGGGTGATCATGCGGTGTCTTTCAGTGCAAATTCGCGCAGGGCGTCGCGGTTGATGTTGATCCCCAAACCGGGACCATCGGGGATGGTGACCGTGCCGTTGTCATGTTCGATCGGCGTGGTCAGGATGGCCTGCCGGAAGGGGTTTGGCGTGCGGTCAAATTCCATAATCGGGGCCAGCGCATCACGGCGCGGCGGGTCAGGCAGCAGCGCCGCCATGAATTGCAGGCTGGCTGCGATCTGCACCCCCGTGCCCCAGACATGCGGCACCAGACGCACCCCGTGCAGGGCGGCCATATCGGCGACGCGGCGCATTTCGCTGAAACCGCCGGTGCCGCATAGATCGGGCTGGGCGATATCCACCGCGCGGGTCGCCAGCGGTTCGGCGAACCCGAACCGGCCATGCCATGTTTCGCCCCCCGCCACGGGGATGGGCTGGTTTGCGCGCACCTCGCGGTAGCCATTGATCTGTTCGGGGATCACCGGCTCTTCGAACCAGTCGATACCGTATGGCGCGGCGGCGCGGCCCAGTGCGATGGCCTCGTTCACGTTATAGCCGTGGTTGGCGTCGATCATCAGGCGGGCGTCGCCGATGGCATCGCGCACGGCGCGGATCACCGCCAGATCCTGCTCCACACCGAAGCCGATTTTGATTTTCACTGCGTGGAAACCGGCGGCGACATGGGCGGCGCATTCGGCGGCATTGTCATCCACGCGATCCACCCCGTCACGGCGGAACGATCCGGTTGCGTATGCTTTGACGCTGTCGCGCACACGGCCCCCCAGCAGGGTCGCAACGGGGGCGTCGAAATGTTTGCCCTTGATGTCCCACAGGGCGATATCAATGCCCGAAAGCGCGGTCATGGTTAACCCGCGCTGTCCCTGATCGCGCAGCAGGTTATAGGCGTTTTGCCAGATGATTTCAGTATCCAGCGCATTGCACCCGATCAGGTGGTCGCGATAGGCGGCGACCACGGCCGCATTGGGCAGGGCCGGGCCAAGGCATTCGCCCCAACCCGTCAGCCCGTTGTCACAGGTGATTTCCACCAACAGATGCTGGCGGCGGGTGAACCGCATTGAGGCGGATTCAAAGGCAACATCCAGCGGATGATCCAGCAGGTGGGTGCGGATATCGGCAATGCGGGGCGGTGGCATCACAGGGTTTTCGCTGTGTTGATAAGGGCTTGCATGATCTTGTCCTCGTCCTTTGTCAGGTCGGACAGGGGGGCGCGCACGGGGCCGGTGTCATACCCCAACAGGCGCACGCCGGCCTTGATCGCCGACACGGCGTAGCCCTTGCGCCGGTTGCGCAGTTCCATAAAGGGGTAGAAGAACCCGTTCAGGATCAAATCCATACGGGCGCGATCACCGCCGCGCAGCGCGGTGTAAAAATCCTGTGCCAAGGCAGGGACAAAATTGAAAACAGCCGATGAATAGGTGGTGAAACCTGCGCCCAGATAGGACTCGGCAAAGAGTTCGGCGGTGGGCATCCCGCCCAGATATGTTAACCTGTCACCCATGCGGGCCGTGATCTGGCGCACCAGCGCGATATCGCCCGATCCGTCCTTGAACCCGATCAGGTTGGGGCAGCATTCGCACAGTTTTTCCAGCGTGTCGGCCTGCAAGATCGCATTGTCGCGGTTATAGACCATGACGCCGATATCGACCGCGTCACAGACGGCTTTGACATGGGCGAACAGCCCTTCCTGGGGGGCGTCGATCAGGTAATGGGGCAGCAACAGGATGCCGTCTGCACCTGCTTTTTGCGCCTGTTTGGCAATGTCGACGGCCATGGCGGTGCCGTAACCACAGCCCGCCACGATGGGGGTGCCATTGGCCGATGCCTTGGCCACCCGCACGATTTCAGGGATTTCCGAGGGCGCAAGCGAAAAGAATTCGCCGGTGCCGCCCGCCGCAAACAATACGGTGGCGTCATATCCCGACAGCCAGTTCAGGTGGGCGGCGTATGGTTCGGGGTTGAACGCACCATCCTGACCAAATGGCGTGACAGGAAAGGACAACAGCCCGGCACCAAGCGCGGTTTTGATATGTTGCGGGTCGGTCATGGGGCAGATTCCTTTGACAATGGGTTTTGCGGATTTAGGCGCGAGAGGCGAGGGGTGTCAATAATTCATATGATGAATTATCAGATAAATTTACTGCGCGGCGCGCAGCATCTGACGATAGCGTTCCTGACTGAAGAACAAATGCAGGCGCATGGCATCGCGGGCGCGCCCCTCGTCGCGGGCATCAATGGCATCGGCGATGCGGCGGTGTTCGGCGCGCAGTTTGTTTTGGTAATCAGGGTCCGCCTGTTCCAGTGCGACATCGGACAGGCGGCTGCGCGGGATCGCATCCTTGCCCAGCATTGCCAGAAACTGGCCAAAACGCGGGTTGTTTGATGCTGTCGTGATCGCGGCATGAAAGGCCAGATCTGCCTCTGCGGTGGAACGCCCTTCGGCTTGGGCGCGGTCCAGTTGTTCCAGCGCCTCGAATATTGCCTCTTGTTGGGCGGGGGATCTGCGTGCGGCTGCAAGGGCGGCGGCTTCGACCTCGACCGCGACGCGGAATTCCAGCAATTCTATGATACTAGACAGTTTTTGCGGGTGAAGCGCCTGAAACGGACTGATGGTTGCGGGCTGCGCCGCGGTCACAAAGACGCCTGATCCCTGGCGCGCTTCGACCAGACCATCGGCGCGCAGGGCCGCGATGGCTTCGCGCACGACGGTGCGTGACACGCTGTGTTTTTCGGTCAGCGCGGCCTCTGTCGGGAGTTTGCCGCCCACGGGGATTGCGCCGGATGTGATGGCATGCGCCAGATCGCTGGTCAGGGCCTGCACCAGATTGGGGCGGTTTTTGGGGGCTTTGGTTTGGGTCATTGCTGTATCCGCTGCTTTTGGTTGGCGCGAATATGACAAGTGATGCCAATTGGTGCAACAAAAACTTGACAACTTATCATACAAATTTATGACGTGAATAGGAAAGCAAAGGGAATCTGTCATGTTGAAGAAACTACTTGTCACCGGCGCCGCAGGCGGTGTGGGGCGCCTGATCGCAGGGAAGCTGGGCGGGGTGGCCGACAGCCTGCGCCTGTCCGATATCGCGCCGATTGAGAGGCCCGAGGCCGAATTCATCCCCTGCGATCTGGCGGATATGGATGCGGTGGACCGTCTGGTCGCGGGCTGCGACGGCATCCTGCATCTGGGCGGCGTGTCGGTCGAGCGCAGCTTTGACGAAATTCTGGGCCCGAACCTGATCGGGGTGCACAATATTTACGAGGCGGCGCGCAAGCACGGGGTCAAGCGGGTGTTGTTCGCCAGTTCCAACCATGTTGTCGGGTTTTACAAACAGGACGAACATCTGGATGCCAGCGCCGCGCACAAACCCGATGGCTGGTATGGCATTTCCAAATCCTATGGCGAGGCTGTGGCCCTGATGTATCATCAGAAATTCGGGATCGAGAGCGCATTGGTGCGCATCGGGTCCTGTTTTCCAGAACCCGCCAACCGCCGCATGTTGGCCACCTGGATGGCGGATGAAGATTTTGTCAGCCTGATCGAGCGGGTTTTCCTGGCGCCGCGTTTGGGCTGCCCCGTGATTTATGGCATATCAAACAATGACATACGTTGGTGGGACAACAGCAAGGTGGATTATCTGGGCTGGCGGCCAACACGCAATTCGGCCGAGTTTTCAGCGCAGGTCGAGGCGCAGCCAATGCCCGCATCGGATGATCCCGTTTCGGTGTATCAGGGCGGCGCGTTCACGCAGGAACCGATCCATAAATCATAGGGTTAGGGCGGTTACAGGCCCAAATCTATTATGGTTTCGAATGCAATTCGGTTGGGGGAGGCTGAGTTTCCCTCTCCCGATAGGGCGTTCAATACCACCTGCGCCGCGGTCTGGCCGATGTCGCGGCGCGGGGTGATGGTTGTGGCGATGGGCGCGGGCAGGGTTTTCAGTATGTCCAACCCGTTGAAACCCGCCAGCATTAGGTGGCCGGGCACGTCGATTCCCTGTTTCATGGCGTAAAAAAGCCCGCCCATCGCCATGTCATCGTTTGAATAATAGATGCAGTCCAGATCGGGGGCCTGCGCCAGCAATTCGGCGGTCATTTGCTGGCCTGCCAGAACGGATGACAGCCCGGGTTTGGTGGTCTGCGATTGCAGCGCCTGACCCTGTTCCGACAGGGCGGCCGTGAAGCCGTCCAGCCGTTTGGCGGCGCGGGTGTCGCGGTTTAGCCCGCAACCGATATATCCGAATTTGCGCCGTCCCGCAGCCATCAGGGCGCGGGCCATATCGGCCCCGGCGCGTTTGTGCGAAAACCCCACGCATGTGTCCACGGCCTCTCCGTCCAGATCCATCACCTGCACCACGGGAATGTCGGTCGCCGCAAGGCGGGCGCGCAGGCTGGGGGGCTGGTCCAGTCCGGTGATGACCAATCCGGCGGGCCGCCATGACAGGATATTCTGGATCGCCAGTGCTTCGACTTCGGGGTCGTATTCTGTGACGCCGAAAATGGTTTGATAGCCGGTGCCGGAAAAGGATTCCGTGATCCCCGACAGCAGATCGGTGAACACGATATTGGACAGGGTCGGGACCAGAACCCCGATCAGGTTTGACCGGTTGCTAGACAGGGAATTGGCCAGCGGGTTGCCGACATAGCCCAGTTGTTCGGCCGCGGCGCGCACCTTTTCCTGTGTCGCGGCAGAGACATCGGGCGCGGCGCGCAATGCCCGTGAGGCGGTCATTTTACTGACACCTGCGGCGGCCGCGACATCGGCAAGGGTCTTGGGGTTGTCCATCAGGGCTCCCGTCCTGTTTTGCGGGTAATTTAGAGCGGCGTGAAGTTTTACGCAAATATTGAATGTGTTTAGCGCCCGGTGGGTTGACCCGGCGGAATTGCGGGGCTAGCGTGATGGCACCGTTACCGATACCGGAGCATGAAAATAGGGGCTTTCAGGGGGGTCGGGTTTGGCGGTCAAAACGGGAGGGGGCAATTTGCCGGAACGCAAAAAGGTGGCTGTGATCGGCCTTGGTTCAATGGGATATGGCGTTGCCGCGTCGGTTTTGCGGGCGGGGCATGATGTTCTGGGGGTCGATCTGAACCCTGATCAGGTGGCGAAATTTACCGCTGCGGGCGGCATGTCGGGCAGATTGGCCGATCATGCGGGCGCATTGGATGTGGTGGTCACCGTGGTGTTGAACGCGGCCCAGACCGAGGCGGTTTTGTTCGGCGCATCGGGTGTTGTGGCGCAAATGAACGCCGGGTCTGTGGTTATCGGATGCGCCACCGTCGCCCCCGATTTCGCCCGCGAGATGGAAAGCAGATGTGGCGCGGCGGGCGTGCATTATCTGGATGCGCCGATTTCCGGCGGGCCGCTGCGCGCGGCTGACGGGGCGCTATCGGTTATGTCCTCGGGGCGGCGGGCGGCCTATGACGGGGCGCGGGCGGTGTTGAATGCCATGGCATCGGATGTGTTTGAACTGGGCGATTGCGCAGGGGCCGGATCGGCGATGAAGGCGGTGAACCAGATGTTGGTCGGCGTGCATATCGCCGCCACCGCCGAGGCCATGACATTTGGCATGACCCAGGGCGTGACGCCGGACAAATTCATCGAGGTGATCAGCAAATCGGCGGGCACCAGCTGGGCATTGGAAAGCCGCGCGCCCCATATCGCCAATGGCGATTATTTCCCGCATTCGCAGGTCAATATCTGGCCCAAGGATTTGGGAATCGTGTTGGATATCGCGCAAAAGGCGCAGTTTTCCGCGCCATTGGCCGCTGCGGCGTTGCAGCAGTTTCTGGCGGCGCAAGGATCGGGTTTGGGGGCAGAGGATGACGCCGCCGTGGCCAAGGTTTATGCGCGCAACGCCGGGCTGTCCCTGCCCGAGGCGGATCAATGAGTGTTCTGGGCTGCATCGCCGATGATTTCACCGGCGCGACCGATCTGGCCGGATTGCTGGCGCGTTCGGGGGTGCCTGTGTCGCTTCGCATCGGGGTGCCTGATGCAGCGCCCGTAAATGCGGCCCCGTTCGAGGTGATCGCCCTGAAATGCCGCACCGCGCCGGTGGCGGATGCCGTGGCCGACTGTCGCGCCGCATTGAAATGGTTGCAAGCCACGGGCGCAAAACGGTTTTTCTGGAAATACTGTTCGACGTTTGATTCCACGCCGCAGGGCAATATCGGCCCCGTGGCGCAGGCCCTGATGCAGGATCTGGGCGCGGATCAGACCATTTATTGCCCTGCCTTTCCTGAAAACGGGCGGACGGTTTTCATGGGCAATCTGTTTGTCGGGCAGCAACCGCTGGGCGAAAGCCCGATGAAGGATCACCCGCTGACCCCGATGCGCGACAGCAACCTGATGCGTCTTTTGGCGCCGCAGGTTGGCGGGCAGGTCGGGCTGGTGGATCGGCCATGTGTGGCGCGTGGACCGGATGCGGTGCGCGCCGCGTTGCGTGATCTGGCGGGCGCGGGCGTCGCACATGTGGTTGCCGATGCCCTGGCCGATGAGGATTTGCAAGCGATTGCAACGGCCTGTCAGGATATGGCCCTGTTAACGGGGGGCAGTGCGCTGGCCATGCCTTTGCCTGCGCTATATCGTGCGGCAGGGTTGATTGACGGGGCGGCGCAACAGGGCGCAGCAGGTGATATTGCCAAGGGGGCGGTGATCCTGTCGGGCAGTTGTTCGGCCATGACACGGGCGCAGGTTGCGGGGTATCAGGGGCCGAAATACCGGCTGGACCCGCTGGCGCTGTCGCAATGGGGGGCAGGGTCGGCGCGCGGCTGGCTGGCGGTGCAACCCGGCGATGCCGCGCCGCTGATCTATGCCACGGCGGAACCTGATGATGTGGCGCGGGCGCAGTCCGAATTGGGGCAGGCGCGTGCGGGCGCATTGGTGGAACAGGCGCTGGCCGAACTGGCCATTGCAGCGCGGGACATGGGCAAGCGGCGGTTCGTTGTGGCGGGGGGGGAATCCTCGGGGGCGGTGACGCAGGCATTGGGTGTGACGCGGTTGGACATCGGCGTGGAAATCGCGCCCGGCGTGCCCTGGACCTATGCCAGCAGCGGCGGCGAACCCATTGCATTGGCGCTGAAATCGGGCAACTTTGGCGCGGCCGGGTTTTTCGATGACGCCCTGAGGAAACTGGAGCAGGCATGAGCGGTGAAACCCGGTTACGCGAACAGATTTGCACCCTTGCTCGGTCGATGTTCGACCGTGGGTTAACGGGCGGGTCGACTGGAAATATATCGGCCAGATTGGCGGATGGCGGGTTGCTGGTATCGCCCACGGGCAGCAGTTTCGGGCGGCTGGATCCGGCGCGTCTGGCGCATTTTGATGCCAGCGGGCGCCATATTGGCGGCGATCAACCGACCAAGGAAATGCCTTTGCATTCAGCGTTTTACGACACGCGCAGCACGGCGGGGGCGGTGGTGCATCTGCATTCGTGCCATTCTGTTGCCCTGTCATTGCTGGATGCGGATGCCGATGATTTCATCCCGCCGCTGACCCCCTATGCGGTGATGCAGCTGGGGCGGGTGAAATTGCTGCCGTTTTTCATGCCGGGCGACCCGGCAATGGGCGAGGCGGTGCGTGGGCTGGCGGGCAAACGCAGCGCGGTCATGTTGGCCAATCACGGCCCCGTTGTCGCGGGGCGTGATGTGGAATCCGCCTGCAACGCGATCGAGGAGTTGGAGGCAACGGCCAGGCTGGCGCTGCTGACACGGGGGATGAACCCGCGCGCCCTGACGCCCGATCAGGTGCAGGCCGTGGTGCGCAAATTTGATGTGGAGTGGGAATGAGGTTTTCAGCCAATCTGGGGTTCTTATGGACCGATCTGGCGCTGCCCGATGCGATCCGCGCCGCCCATGTGGCCGGTTTTGCTGCGGTCGAATTGCACTGGCCCTATGACACCCCTGCCGCCGCTGTCAGGGCGGCGCTGGATGAAACCGGCCTGCCGGTTCTGGGCCTGAACACCAGTCGCGGCAATGTCGCGGCGGGTGAAAACGGGCTGTCCGCAGTGGCGGGGCGCGAAGGTGATGCCCGCGCCGCGATTGATCAGGCGCTGGATTATGCGCAGGAGATTGGTGCGGGGGCGGTGCATGTCATGGCGGGGCGCGTTGTGGCCCCGAACGACAGCCATGTCGCCGCATTGGGTGCATATCTGAACAACCTTGAATATGCCTGCGACAGGGCGGCCAAACGCGGCATGACCATATTGATCGAGCCATTAAACCCCCATGATGCGCCTGATTATTTCCTAAAGGATGCAAATCAGGCCGTTGATATCATTAACGATATTGGCAGGCGCAACCTGAAGCTGATGTTTGATTGCTATCATGTCCAGCGGAGCCTGGGCGATCTGACCCACCGTTTGCGCGACCTGTTGCCAGTGATCGGGCATATCCAGTTTGCCAGCGTGCCGGATCGTGGCACGCCCGACCATGGCGAGGTGAACTATGCCTATATTTTCGCGCATATTGCCGCGCTTGGCTATGACGCGCCGCTGGGGGCCGAATACAAACCCGCGGGCGCGACGGCGGACAGTTTGGCATGGCTGAAAAATCTGTCGTGACGCCGTTTCACTGCTTTCCTATCGGCTGAAATTTGGTATACCAAATGAAAACCCCGTAAGGGTAAGGGGAGGGGACCATGACCCAATTGAAACTGGCCGCGTCTATGTCGCGGCTTGGCACGGAATCGGCATTTGTGGTGCTGGCGCGGGCGCAGGCATTGGCGGCTGCGGGGCGCGATATCATCAACCTTGGCATCGGGCAGCCCGATTTCCAGACCCCCGAACATATCGTCGAAGCGGGCATCAAGGCGCTGCGTGACGGGCATCACGGCTATACCCCCGCCAATGGTCTGCCCGCCCTGCGCGAGGCTGTGGCGGCTGATCTGCACCGCCGACACGGGGCCGAGGTGAACCCCGATAACGTGGTCGTGGTGCCGGGCGGCAAGCCGACGATGTTTTTCGCGGTGATGATGTTTGGCGAACCGGGCAGCGAAATCATGTATCCCGACCCCGGTTTCCCGATCTATGAATCGGTGATCAGATACAGCGGCGCAACCCCTGTTCCGATCCCGCTGGAAGAGGCGAACGGGTTCGCATTCAGCGCCGAAACCGTGCTGTCGCAGATCACCGAAAACACGCGGTTGATCATCATCAACAGCCCCGCCAACCCCACGGGCGGCGTGACGCCGAAATCGGAAATTGATAAACTGGTCAATGGCTTGCTGGATCATCCTCATGTGGCGCTGATGTCGGACGAGATTTATTCGAACATGCTGTATGGCGGGCGGACCCATACCAGCCTGCTGCAATATCCCGAAATTCGCGACCGGCTGATCATGCTGGATGGCTGGTCGAAAACCTATGCCATGACGGGGTGGCGACTGGGCTATGCGGTTTGGCCCGATGCCCTGGTCGATCATGTCACGCGGCTGTGCATCAACGACCATTCCTGCGTCAATGCGGCAACGCAATTTGCGGGCATGGCGGCGTTGAACGGGCCGCAGGATGCGGTGCGCGATATGGTGGCGCAGTTTGACCAGCGCCGTCAGGTGATCGTGCGCGAATTGAATGCGTTACCGGGGTTCCGCTGCGCCGATGCGGCGGGGGCGTTTTATGCCTTTCCCAATATCGAGGGCACGGGGCTGAGCGCCAAACAGGCGCAAGACCTGTTTCTGGATCAGGCCGGAGTGGCCACCGTGGCGGGCACATCATTTGGCGCATGGGGCGAGGGGTATTTGCGGTTTTCCTATGCCAATTCATCCGAAAATATCCAAGAGGCGCTGCGGCGCATCAGGGATATACTGTAATATTTTGAAAGGCTTATCCATGACTGACATCACCTTGCTGGTTTGCGGCGCCAGCTTTTCACCGCCGGAACGTGAACGCCTGTTGGCGGCCTATCCGGCGCATTTCATCAATGGCCCTGATGAAATGGCGGCGGTGGACAGCGCCACCCGTCAAAGCATTCGCGCCGTGGCCTATAAGGGGCATAAGCCCTTTGGCGGGGCGGAAATGGATCTGTTTCCCAACCTTGGCGTGATCGCGAATTACGGCGTGGGATATGACGCGATTGATGTGACCGCCGCCAGCGAACGCGGCATTCGCGTCACCAATACGCCCGATGTTTTGTCCGATGATGTGGCCGATCTGGCGGTGGCGCTGGTGCTGACGCAATCGCGGCGCATGGTGTTTGGCGATCATTGGGTGCGGTCGGGCCAATGGGGCGAAAAGGGCGAAATGCCGCTGAACCGTCAGGTCAGCCGCAAACGTGCGGGCATTGTCGGTTTGGGCCGGATCGGGCGCGAAATTGCCGACCGTCTGGCGGCGTTCAAGATGGATATCCATTACCATTCGCGCAGCGAAAAGGAGACACCCGGCTGGACATGGCATGCCGATCCGGTCAGCCTGGCCGGAGCGGTGGATTTCATGGTGGTGGCGCTGGTCGGTGGGCCGGATACGCAAAACTATGTGGGCGCCGAGGCGTTGCAGGCGCTTGGCCCCGATGGGGTGATCGTCAATATTTCACGCGGCACCACAATTGATGAATCCGCGCTGTTGGATGCCCTTGAAAACGGCACCATTGCGGGGGCGGGGCTGGATGTGTTTTTGAACGAGCCCAGGATTGATCCGCGGTTTATGGCGCTGGACAATGTGGTGTTGCAGCCGCATCAGGGATCGGGGTCGGTGGAAACGCGCCGTGAAATGGCGCTGTTGCAATTGGCCAATATCACCGCCTTTCTGGACAACGAGCCGTTAAAGACGCCGGTAAATTGATGTTTAACCTTAGCATCGGCTGGTAAGATATTGAAAACGCCGCCCTTGGTTGGTGCGGCGTTTTTGATTTTACAGATCATCCTCCAGGAAATAGCGGATATTTTCCTCGAAGCTTTTGTCGGCTTCCAGCCCCAGGCCGGCGGCCTTTTGCGGGCGCAGATCCATCCGCCAGCCTTTCAGGATTTCGTCAATTTCGGGCTGGGGGTTCCATGTGATCAGCTTGGCCGGTTCCGGCCCGGCAACGGCTGTCATGGCGTCGATCATCTGGCCGATGGTCCAGACCTGCCCGGGCATGGTCATGGTCGGGTTCTTGCCCAGATCGGCCTGCGGCAGTTCGGCCCCTTTGATCAGGTTTTCCACGCATTTGCGCGGCGACAGGTAAAAATGCGGGAAATCGCGGTCGACCGGACAATTGGCCGGTTGTCCCTGCAGGGGTTCGCGCAAAATCGACGACATAAACCCCGAGGCCGCACGGTTGGGTTTGCCGGGGCGCACCGAAATGGTGGGCAGGCGAAACCCGCGCCCATCCACAAATCCGCGCCGCGTGTAATCATTTAGCAAAAGTTCGCCAATCGCCTTTTGCGCGCCATATGAAATCTGCGGGTTCAGGGCGGAATGGTCGTTATAGGGCTGTGGCACCTCGCCGCCGAACACCGCAATGGACGAGGTAAAGACCACAACAGGGCGGGTTTTCAGGGCGCGGCAGCGTTCCAGCACATTGATGGTGCCCTGCATGTTGATCTTGTAACCCAGGTCGAAATCCTCTTCGGCCTGGGCGGACACGATGGCGGCCAGCAGGTAAATCACATCGGTTTTATCGTCGATGCATTGTGCAACCGACGCAGGGTCGGCGATGTCGCAAAGGGTGCGGGTCACGGTGAACGGCGCGTCAACGGGGGCGGGGTCGGTGACATCGGCCAGCACCAGTTCGGTTATGCCGGCGCCGCGCAGGGTGGCGCGCTGCGCCAGTGATCTGGCCAGTTTCTGGCCGATCAGACCGCCGCCGCCAAGGATCAGGATTTTCATGTCATTCCTCCTAGAAATGTCGGGTCGTCGAAAATATCGGGGGCCAATGCGCCGCGTCGCTGGATCACCGCGCCTGCCAATCGTGCGGCGCGGTCCACCGCCAGCCCGATGCCGCCGCCCGTGGCCCGGGTGGCCAGAAACCCCGCGCCGAAACTGTCGCCCGCTGCGGTGCTGTCCACCACCTGCGCCACGGGGGGCGGGTCATAGCGCAGCTCGCCTTCGGATTTCGACCAGATATGACAGGAGGCATCGCCGTTTTTCAGGGCAATCGTGGTCGCGCCCGCCGCGCGGTAGCGGTTCATGGTTTGCGCCGGATCGCTGTCACCGAATGCCAGCTGTTCCTCGTCAAACGAGGGCAGGATGGTGTCGGCCACGGCCGCGCCCTGCATCAAGCCGTGGCGCATGGCATCGGCGCTGTCCCACAGGCGCGGGCGCAGGTTGGTATCAAATGCCACATGCGCACCATTGGCGCGGGCGCGGGCCAGCGCGGCGCATAGGGTATCGCGTGCAGCCGGCGGCAGGATGGCCAGTGTAATCCCCGAAAAGAACAGCATTTTTTGCCCCTGAAACGCGGCGTCCAGCCAAGGCGCATCATCGGCCAGATGGCGGGCGGCGGATTGGCCGCGCCAATAGGAAAAGCTGCGTTCGCCATTCTGTAGCTGGATCATATAGAGGCCGACGGTTTTGCCATTCAGGCGGCGGATATGGGCGGTATCAACGCCCTGCGCGGCGATAAAATCGCACATCGCAGCAGATACCGCATCGTCACCCACGGCGCTGGCATAGCCGACGCGCCAGTCATCCGGCAGCAGTCGCGCCGCATACCACGCGGTGTTGAAGGTATCGCCCGCATAGCCCATGCGAAACTGCCCGCCCTCGGCCGGGGCCATTTCGACCATACATTCGCCGATGGATAGAAACCCGTTCATAACAGCCCCCTTTGCGCCAGATTGCGCATCAATGCGCCGGTGCCGAATGTCCATTCGGGGCATTCGGTGGACAGGCGCACGGTGTTTTGCAGCGCACCCAGTTGCGGATCGGAAATGGTGACCACATCGCCGGTTTTATGGGTAAACCCCTGACCCGGCGTATCGCGGTCCTGTGTCGGGGCGAACAAAGTGCCAAGGAACAGGAAAAACCCGTCAGGATACTGGTGATGCCGCCCGATGGTCTGTGCGACAATATCAGCGGGTTTGCGGCTGATTTTCGCCATAGAGGAATGGCCGGTCAGGGCATAGCCGTCTGTTCCGGTCACGGTCAGGGTAAGTTCAGCCTTTTCAACGTCTTTCATGCCATAGTTCGCGTCAAAAATGCGCAAAAAAGGCCCGATGGCGCAGCTTGCGTTATTGTCCTTGGCCTTGCCCAGCAACAGGGCGGATCGCCCTTCGACATCGCGCAGGTTTACGTCATTGCCCAGCGTTGCGCCGACGATGTGACCGGCGCTGGTGACGGCCAGTACGATTTCGGGTTCCGGGTTGTTCCATGTGGACATCGGGTGCAGGCCCACGGATGCGCCATGGCCCACCGCGCCCATCGGTTGCGATTTGGTAAAAACCTCGGCATCGGGTCCGATGCCCACCTCCAGATATTGTGACCATAGCCCTTCGGATTGCAGTATCGCCTTGATTTCAGATGCTTTTTCTGACCCCGGAATGATGCCCGACAGGCTGTCGCCGATGCGTGCGGCGATGCGGGTGCGGATGTCATTGGCGCGGGTCAGATCGCCAGCGGCCTGTTCTTCGATCACCCGTTCGACCATGGATTGGGCAAAGGTCACGCCGGATGCCTTGATCGCCTGTAGATCGGCGGGCGGCAGGATGCGCAGGCCGGTTGCGCCCTCAACCGATCCGGCCAGCAGATCGTCGATTGAACAGAGGTTTTCGCCCGTCATGGCGCGGATGGTCGCGGGCAGATCGCCCTGTTCCAGCAGGTCGCGCATGGTGGGCGCGGCGCGGCTGGTGATGTCGATCACGCGGTCGCCATCAAGCCGCACCAGCGCGGGGCCGATATCGGGGCGCCAGATGCGCCCGACCATCAGGGCGTTTGAATCAGCTGTCACAGTCATGGATTATCCTTTGAAAACAGGACCATCCGGCAGCATTTTACCGGGGTTCAGGATGTTGTGAGGGTCAAGCGCGGCCTTGATTGCGCGCATGAATGGCAGGGCAGCGCCATGTTCGGCCTGCATATATTTGACCTTGCCCAGCCCGATCCCGTGTTCGCCCGACACCGTGCCGCCAAGGCGCAGCGCGGTTTCCGACAGGGCATGGGTGAACTGGCCCGCACGCGCCATTTCATCGGCGTCATCAGTGTCGAGGCTGATCGCGCAGTGGAAATTGCCGTCGCCAACATGGCCGACGATGGTCGAGGTCAGGCCCAACCGCGCCGCATCGTCCTGTGCCTGCACCACGGCCATGGCCAGTTTGGAAATCGGCACGCAGACATCGGTGGCCAGAATGAGTTTGTTTCTGGCCAATGCCGCGCTGGCGTAATGGGCCTTGTGGCGCATCGACCACAGGGCGCTGCGGTCCTCGGGTTTGGTGGCGGTTTTCCAGCCACCCGCGCCAAAGTCGGCAGCAATTTCGCCAAAGGTTTCAACCTGTTCGGCGACGCTGGCGGGGGATCCGGTGAATTCCAGAAACAGGTGCGGGCGTTCGGGCAGGCCCGCATCGGAATAGATGTTGAACCCTTTGACCATCATCTGGTCCAGCAGTTCGATCCGCGCCATGGGCAGGCCGGATTGAATGGTCAGGATCACGCAATTCACCGCGTCCTGCACGCTGGCGAAATGGCAGGTTGCGGCATTGGTGCATTCGGGCACGCCCTGCAATTTCAGGGTCAGCTCGGTGATCACACCCAGCGTGCCCTCGGAGCCGATCAACAGGTGGGTCAGGTCGTATCCGGTGGCGGATTTACGCGCCTGTGTGCCGGTGCGCAGGATACTGCCATCGGCCATAACTGCCTCTAATCCCAGTATATTATCGGCCATGGTGCCATATCGCACCGCTGTCGTTCCCGATGCCCGCGTGGCCGCCATACCGCCGATGGATGCATCCGCACCCGGATCAACCGGAAAGAAAAGCCCCGTGGCGCGCAGGTGTTCATTCAACGCGATGCGGGTGATGCCGGGTTGCACGACGGCGTTCAGGTCTGCGTCATTGACCTGTAGCACCGCGTTCATACGGGTCATGTCCAGGCTGATCCCGCCCCTGACCGCAAGGTGCTGCCCCTCAAGCGAGGAGGCCGCGCCATAAGGCGTGACAGGGCATCGGTGCGCGGCGCAGATTTGCATGATCTGCGACACCTGAGCGGTGGTTTCGGGATAGGCCACAGCATCGGGCGGGGCAGGGGCGAAATGGGTTTCATTCTGGCCGTGCAGGTCGCGATCTGCCTGCGAGGTAACCAGGTTTTTACCCAGCAATTCAGAGAGTTGTGCCAATGCGGCGCTGTGGTTTGGTTGGGTCGGCATCATTTCCCCCAATTCAGGACAAGCGGGTCCAGCGGGCGGATCAGATCCATCAGCATGGATTCGGTTGCGGGGGGCAGCGGGGCGATGGGATGGCGGCAAAAGGCCGATTTGATCACGCCCCCCGCCACCATCGCCGCCTTGGCCGAGCGGAACCCGCATTGGCGGTTTTCATGGTTCACTGCGGGCAGGATACGGGCATAGCCGTCAAATGCGGCGGCGCGGTTGCCAGCGGCGAAATCGGTCAGGACCGGTTTGATCAGGTCGGGGATCATCGCGCTGGTCATGGTGCCGGTTGCGCCTGCATCCAGATCGGCCAGCAGGGTTATGGCCTCTTCGCCGTCAAACGGGCCCTGGATCGCGTCACCGCCCGCGGCGATCAGGCTGCGCAGTTTGGCGGCGGTGCCTGCGCATTCGATTTTGAACAGTTGAAGCATTTCAATGTCTTGCGCCATTTTGACCAGCAAGGGCACGGGCAGGTCGACACCTGACAGGGGCGCATCCTGTAGCATGATCGGGATGCCGACCTTGCCCACGGCCTGAAACTGTTCAAAGGTCTGTTGCGCCGTGCCGCGCATCAGCGCGCCGTGATAGGGCGGCATCATCATCACGATGTCGGCGCCCATTTGTTTGGCCTCGGCTGCGCGGTCGACCACGATGGGGGTGGCGAAATGGCTGATGGTGACGATCACGGGCACGCGCCCTGCGACATGTTCCAGACACAGGCGGGTGAGGGTGGCGCGTTCGCTGTCCGAAATCAGGAACTGTTCGGAAAAATTGGCCAGAATACAGATGCCATCAACCCCCTGATCAATCATCAGGTCCAGCACCCGTTTCATGCCCGGCAGATCCAGCGATCCATCAGGATTAAACGGGGTTGGGGCCACCGGCCAAATGCCGGAATATTTGCGTTTTGTCATGGGGTTATCTTTCATAGTTCATGTCTTTGGGCGCGCAATCCGGCCATCAGTGCCAGCGCGACCACGGCCAGCATGGATGCGGCCATGACATAGTTGACCCGCCGTTGCGCAGCAGGCGACAGGTTCAGCCGGTGCAGGCTGGCCCCCGCCCATAACCACGCCAGATGGATCGGTATCCAGATCGCGTTGAAAATCATGACTTTGACAAGCGTTTCAAAGATCAGGTTTTCCGGCGCAAAGGGGAAACCGGCATAGAGGGTGGTGTTGACGGCATATGCTTTGGGGTTGATGGTTTGCAGCAGCAGGCCCGCAGTCAGGCCGGGGGCGATTGCGGATTCGATAAAGGCGATGCGCGATCCGGCCAGTGCGATTTTCGCGGCCAGATACAGCAGATATGCCACCGATGCGAACATCAGAACCGTGCGCACCACCGGCATCGACAGCACAATCGCCGCCACGCCCGTGATCACGGCCAGCCCCACCAGATTGGTGCCAATGAACAGCCCCGCAACATAGCGCAATCCGGCGCGAAATCCGAAGGCTGACCCGACACCGGCGGTGGACAGCACACCCGGTCCGGGGGTGATGATCAGGAACAGAACGGCGGCGGCAAAGGTCAGCATCAGGCGAAATCCAGTTGCACTTTCATCGCTTTGGCGCGGTTTTGCGCCATGGCGAATGCATCGGCGAAATCGGCCAGCGCATAGGTATGGGTGATCAGCGGTTTCACATCGATCAGCCCCTTTTGCATCATCGTGATGGCGGTTTTGAATTCCGCGTGAAACCGGAATGATCCGGTCAGCGACAGTTCCTTGGCGGTGATCTGCATCATCGGCAGTTGCATGTCGCCCGACAGGCCCAGTTGCACGATCTGCCCGCGCGGGCGCAGTGCGGCAATGCCACCTGCCAGCGCCGAGGCCACGCCCGAGCATTCAAAATGCACATCCAGCGTGCCCTTGCCCGTGCAATAGGGGTGCAACGGGTCGGGCCGGGTGGCGTTATGGGTGACATCGGCGCCAATAGCGCGGGCCATATCCAGCACGTTGTCGGCGATATCGGTGGCGATGATCCGTTCGGCCCCCGCACGGCGCGCCGCCAGAATGACCAATTGCCCGATCGGTCCGCAGCCCGTGACAAGCACCTGTTTACCAACCATATTTCCGGCCTGCCGGACAGCGTGCAGCGCCACGGACAGGGGTTCGGCCATCGCGGCCTCGGCCGGGGTCAACCCGTTGGCGGGCACGCATTGCGCCGCATCCGCCACCAGTTCCTGACGGAATGCGCCCTGAATATGCGGGAATGGCATGGCCGATCCGTAAAACCGCATGTTCAGGCAGTGATTGGGCAGCCCGCGCAGGCATTCCGGGCACGACAGGCAGGGCCGCGAAGGGGACACAGCCACCAGATCGCCAACCGCCAGACCCTCGACCCCGTCACCCATTGCCGTGATATGGCCCGCCACCTCGTGGCCCAGAATCATCGGTTCGCGCAGGCGCACCGCGCCAAACCCGCCATGGGCATAGTAATGCAGGTCGGACCCGCAAATCCCGCCACGGGCCATGGCAATGCGCAGCTGTCCGGCGGCGGGGGCCGCGACAGCGCAATCATTCAGGCGCAGGTCATGTGCGCCATGGGCATATAGGGCTTTCACCTGATGTTTCCTCCCTCGGGTCGGTCATTGGCGGGATGGGCTTGCATCGTCGCGCAAATGGTATACCATTTTTCATCAAGAAGGGTTTGCCACGGTTTGTCAACCGCATCAAGCAACCCGAAGCGGAGGCAGCATGAACCTATTTGACCTAAGCGGGCAGACGGCCCTGATCACCGGATCCTCGATGGGGATTGGCGCGGCATTGGCCGCAGGGCTGGCGCAGGCCGGGGCACGTGTTGTGCTGAACGCGCGCGATGCGGATCGTCTGGAAGAGGCGGCAAAGGCGCTGCGCAACAGCGACAGCGGGGCGGCGGTTGATACGCTGGCGTTTGACGTGACCGATGCGGCGGCGGTGGCACAGGCGGTTGACGGTTACGAGGCGGCGCAGGGTCCGATCACCATTTTGATCAATAACGCAGGCATGCAGCATCGCGGCGCATTAGAGAATTTTCCCGTCGATGCCTTTGACCGTTTGATGCGCACCAATGTGAATTCGGCGTTTTATGTCGGGCAGGCGGTGGCGCGCCATATGATCACACGCGGGGCGGGGCGGATCATCAATATCGCCTCGGTCCAGACGGCATTGGCGCGCCCCGGCATCGCGCCCTATACCGCATCCAAGGGCGCGATTGCCAACCTGACCAAGGGCATGGCGACGGATTGGGCGCGTCACGGGTTGAACTGCAACGCCATCGCGCCGGGGTATTTCGAAACGCCGTTGAATGCGGCACTGGTGGCTGATCCCGAATTCACCACATGGCTGCAAAAGCGCACGCCGCAGGGACGTTGGGGCAGGGTGGATGAACTGGTCGGCGCGGCGGTGTTCCTGTCGTCGCAGGCCAGCAGTTTTGTCAACGGGCATACGCTGTTTGTGGATGGTGGTATCACCGCCAGCCTGTGACCATTATTGCAAGATGAATTGCAGCGCATAAAGCACTGACATGCCTGTTATAATCGCGGCCACCACATTGACACGCATCCCCGCGACAAAGGCGGCGATGGCGGCGATGATGCGCGGGGCGTCGGGCGTGCCGCCGGTTGCCTCGGGCCAAAGCACCAGCGGCGCGACCAGCGCAGGAAACACCGCCACGCCGACATATTTCAGGTGCAGCAGCGCCCAATCCGGCAATTGCCTGCCCCCCAACAGCCCAAGGAAAGAGAACCGGATCAAAAAGGTGCCGATGCCCAGCGCCAGGGTCAGCGCCCAGAATGCAGAGTCCGAAATCATGCCTGTGCCTGTGCCTTTCGTTTCAGATACAGTTCGACCTGTGCGCCGGTGACCATGGCAATGACGGCGGCAACGATCAGCCCCAGCGACCATGGCACCCATGCAAAGGCCAGCGCGGCCAGCGCCGACACCAGCGCCGCAACCACATGCGGCAATGACCGCAGCAATGGCGCGGTCAGCGCGATAAAACAGACAGGCACCGCAAAATCCAGCGACCATGCGGCGGGAATGGCCTGACCCACCAACGCGCCCAGCAGCGATCCGCCATACCAGAACGGGCAAATCAGGCACATACAGCCGAAATAATAACCCACCCGCTGTGGCGGGGGCATATCGGGGCGTTCGTCATAGGTTTTCACCGCCACGGCAAATGCCTGATCCACCATCAGATAGGCCATCAAGGCCCGCGTGCGCAGTCGCGCGTGGCCGACATAGGGCACCAAAGCGGCCGAATACATGGCCATGCGCAGATTGACCGCCAGCGCCGTCAGCAGGGCGATGAACACCGGCGCGCCGTCCTGCAACAGGGCCAGCGCAGTGAATTGCGATGCCCCCGCGATCACCAGCACGGTCATCGACATGGTTTGCAACAGGTCCAACCCGGCATCCCGTGCCACCACGCCAAACAGCATGGAATAGGGGATCACGATCAGCAAAAACGGCGCGCAATCCCGGTATCCGCGCCAGAATGCGTGCCTGATATTGCTGTTGCCTTGCATCTCTGTCCCCCTGTTTCGCGAATAACGCTTGCATTTGGTATACCATTTGCGGATTTTGGCAAAAGGGCAAGTGCCGGGATTCGACTGGATCAGGATAATTGGCCAGCGCCAACAGCCAGCGCCACTGGCCAGCCCCACAGGGAGGAAAGACATGACAGATACACGCGCCAACAAGCGGTTCCGCTCGCAGGAGTGGTTCGACAATCCGAACAATCCGGGGATGACGGCGCTGTATGTCGAACGCTATCAAAATCAGGAATACACGCAGGACGAACTGCAAGGAGGCAAGCCGGTGATCGGGATCGCCAACACCGGGTCCGACCTTGCGCCCTGTAACAAAATCCATGTGTTCCTGATGGACCGGATCAAGGCGGGCATCCGCGCCGCCGGTGGTATACCGATGGAATTTCCGGTGCATCCCATTCAGGAAACCGGCAAACGCCCCACCGCCGCGCTGGATCGCAACCTGTCCTATCTGGGGCTGGTCGAGGTGCTGCACGGCTATCCGATTGATGCCGTGGTGCTGACCACGGGCTGCGATAAAACCACGCCCGCCATGTTGATGGGCGCGGCCACGGTGGATATTCCGGCGATTGCCCTGAATGGCGGGCCAATGCTGGATGGCTGGTGGAAGGGCAAGCGCGCCGGATCGGGCACAATCGTCTGGGAATCCCGCCGCCTGCTGGCCGAGGGCAAGATTGATTACGATGAATTCATGTCCCGTGTCTGTTCCTCGGCGCCGTCATTGGGGCATTGCAACACCATGGGCACGGCCAGCAC
>JBOEGO010000006.1:0-61865 GCA_050633465.1 Paracoccaceae bacterium
ACGATCCGCGCCATTGCCTGTATCGCGCTGGTGTCCTTTCATGTGGTGGGCGCGGGGCCCAATGCGGGGCTGCATGTGGCGCCCGATCATTGGCTTGCCGTGCTCAATCAAACGTTTATCGACATGCGCATGCCGCTGTTCAGCTTTATCTCGGGCTTTGTTTTTGTCGCTCTTGCGCCGAAACAGAGCCTGTTTTTACCCGTTTCGCAGCGAGGCACTATAGGGCGCGGGGCAGGGAAGATGCTGCGCGCCAAGGCGCGGCGGCTTTTGTTGCCGATGCTGGTGGTGGGGGCGCTGTTTTGGATCGTGCGCAGCCTGATGGTCGGCCCGCAGGTGCCGCTTTGGCAGATCGCGGTGCTGCCCTATGCGCATTACTGGTATTTGCAGGCAACGTTTTTGTTGATGGCGCTGGTGATTGGCGCGGTGGCGCTCGTAGATCGCCCCGAGGCGGCGCAGGCCCTGCGCGCGCGCCGCGAGCGCCGTGTCGGGGCCGTGCTTTTGGCGCTGGTTCTGGCGGTTTGGATTTTCGGGCCGCGGGCGGGGATCAATCTGTTTTCGGTCAATAACGCGCTCTATATCGGGCCGTTTTTCTTGGCAGGGTTTCTTTTGGCACGTCTGCCGCGGGCGCAAATGGCGCTTATGGGCGGCGGCGGGGCGCGGCGCGGCCTTGGTGCGGCGGTTTTGACCCTATCGGTTCTGGCGGGATTTGCCTTGGCGCGCGAGTTTGTGGTGCTGGACGGCGCTTTGCGGCGCGCGATGACGGTGCTGCTCGGGGCGGGGGCCTGCGCGGGTCTGCTCCTGCTGCGGCCTCAAAATGGCCTCATGGCGCGTTTGGGGCGCGCCTCTTATGCGATCTATCTGTTCCATGTGTTTTTCACCGCCGCGGCCCGTATGGCGATGGAGGCGCTGTGGCCCGATATCGCACCAGGGCTGGTTTGGCCGGTGGCGCTTTGCGCGGGGCTTTTGGGGCCGCTTGCGGTGCAACAGGCTCTATTGTTGCACCGTTGGAGCGCTTGGGCGGGCCTTGGGCTGCGCCTGCGCGCGCGCCCGTCCAAAGCCGCGCTGCCGCCCGCCGCCTCGGTTGCCCCGCCGCCCTACACCCCCCCGCATATCCCGGCGCAGTGCTGACGGGCTGCGTTTTGGGGGTGGCTATTTGCTAAGGATTGGTAAACAGACCCTCAGGCAATGCTGAATTTGATAACCATTTCTTTACTACTGTGCGGCTTCCACGTTTTTCAGGAGCCCCGCATGGATATTGGATCTGGTTATTCGCTGACAAGCTGCACCCTGGCGCAGGAGGTTTCCTATACGGGCCCCGAACCGCTCGCCCCCGTGGCGGGCATTCTGGATGCGGCCACCGTCGTCATTTTGGGCGCCTCGATCACCGAGGGCGCCTTTGAAGAGGGCGGCACCACCTCGACCCATATGCAGGATTTCGCTGCGGCCGTCGGGTTCACCGGCACTTTGGTGTCTTATGCCCAAGCGGGGGACAATTTGAGCGATACGATCGCCAAACATGCCACGGCCAAATCCGACCAAAGCGCCAGCGAGGGCAGCAACCTCTATATCATCCATTCGGGCGGCAATAACGTCTCGCCCAACCGGCCCTATCCGGGCGGTGCGGCAGGGATGCAGGCCGATTACACCACGCTTTTGGGCAATATCACCGCGACCGATCTGGCGATCCCGCTGCCCTTGACCAAACGGCTCTATGGCCTGCCCGATGCAGGCTATCCGAACAATCCGCTAGACGTGGTGGACGGCGATCCGAGCACCGATCAATACGGATCGCTGCCCTATAATGAAAACATCATCTACCCGCTGATCGACAGCCACGCCCCCGCATGGCGCGCGGCGGGGCAGGCGCCTTTTGTGAACCCCTACGAGATCGTCGATCAAGACCCCGACACATTGGGCGATGGCGATGCGGTGCACGGGCTGGGCCATACACTCTCGCGCTATATTCTGGCGCGTGTCGCGGCGCGGGCCTTGGGCAAGGCGAAAACCGACAGCCGCGCGGGCAAATCGCTCTTGTATGAATTCGGCGGGGGCAATCCCAATTACGCTGCCATCGGTCCGATCAACACCATACAGTCCTTCAAGGACGAGCTGAACAATTCGCTGTTCTTCGGGGCGCAATTCAATGACGGCAGCCTCGACGGCTTCAGCAAGCTGCGCGTCAGCACGTTCCAGAACGCCAGCACCACGGGCGGCGGCGGGGCAGGGGCCATCCCTCGCGTGGCGGACACGCGCTTTCATGATCCTGCGATCCTGAGCAAATATATCTACGGGGTGGCGGCCACGCCGATCACCGTGACCATCGGCAATCTGACCCCCGGCGATACGGTGACGGCAACGGTGGTGGGGGCGCGCAATTCGGGCGGCACCGCGCGGCGGGCCGATGTGACCTTGAACGGCGGCGAGACATTGGAACTGGACGCTTCGACCGTGGCGGCCTCGAACCAGATCACATTTGCCCCGATCACCGTGCCGGCGAGCGGGGAGCTTGTGATCGAAATGGTGGTATCGTCAGGCTCGACCTACGTCTACTTGAACGCTTTGGCGCTGGATTTCTCTTAAGCGGCTTTGCGGCGGCGGCGCAGGGCGCCGAAGGTGCCGAAGGCCCCGATCATCAAAAGCGCGCTCGCAGGCAGGGGCACTGCGGGCGTTTCTTCTTCCCAGATCACTTCGAGGGCGGCGATTTTGAAATAATCGCCATAGCCTGCTGCGCCGATGCCGAAGATCGACGAGATCGCCAGCGGGCCGGAGAAATCATAATAGCCGTAGCTATGGCCCAGAATGTCGAGATCGCCATTGAAGGACATCACGCCGCCGCCGGAGCTGATCACCGAGAAGGAAAAATCGTCCCAGCTGCTGACATAAGAGAAGTAGATGCGGCTGATCGAGACGGCGCTGTCAAAGGCGAATTGCACGACCTCGTCGGGGCCGTAGCTGTCGACATAATGCTCGTCGGAGGAATAGCAGCTGCGGCTGGAATGCCGGCAGCGGGTGCGTGTGTCGGCGGTCGTGACGCCAAGGCCGTGGCTGTATTGACCGATCAAGGCCTGCGTGCCGATCGATCCGTCACTGTTCAGGTAATGGCCCGTCGCGGTGACGCCCATGCCTGCGCTCGAGGTGTAGTCGTAAGACGTGTCGAGCCCCCCGTTCCCGCGCAAGTCGATGACCTCGGTCACAGTGGCGGCCCCAGCGATAGATGCGCTCAAGGCAAACAGAGCGGGGGCGACAATTTTGGTGAAGAGTGTCATGGCAGCGACCTCGAATAAATTAAAAAAACCTTAACCAAGGATACCACAACGGGGCGGATCAGCAAGGCTCCGCCGAGTTTACCCATAAAATAAAGGGATAATCGTTAATTTTGGCGATTTTTCAGGCGGTTTTGTTTCCTTTATGCGGCCAATATTGTCATATTTCGATGATTGTTGGCGTTCTGCGGTGCAATAAATGCCCGTTTGCCGCCTAAGCTGCACCGAATCGCCATAATGTTGCCGCAACGCGGCATTAGGCGCCGGCGGATCGGCTACCCGCTTCAATTGTGCTTTTTTGTCAGGGCCTTACCAATGCGCGCGCCGTCCGGTTCGACGCAGGCGATGCGCGTTGATCACAGCGCGCCTGTGCGGCGGGTTTTCTGCGTGACAGCATTAGATCGGGTTGTTACCCCTGATGGGGACCGGTTTAACGAAGTGATTGATAATGGATATTGACCCGACAAATCTGCCAGGTGTTTTGCGTCTGACCCCGCGCCGTTTCGGCGATGATCGCGGGTTTTTCTGTGAAAGCTGGAACCGCAAAACCCTGCGCGATGCGGGGCTGGATTTGCCCGAATTTGTGCAAGACAACCATTCTTTGTCGGCGCGCGCGGGCACGGTGCGCGGCTTGCATTTCCAATCGCCCCCCCATGCGCAGGGCAAGCTTGTGCGCTGCGGACGCGGCGCGCTTTTCGATGTTGCGGTCGATATCCGTAAAGGCTCGCCCACCTATGGCCAATGGACGGGTGCCGAGTTGAGCTTCGAGAACGGCGCGCAATTGTGGATCCCTGCGGGGTTCTTGCACGGGTTTTTGACCCTCACGGCTGACACCGAGATCGTTTACAAATGCACCGATCACTATGCGCCCGAATGCGATGGCGCGGTGCGGTGGGACAGTTGCGGCATTGACTGGCCGATGCCCGAAGGGGCCGAGGCGCTCTTGTCTGACAAAGACACCGCCGCGCCGGTTTTGGCCGATTTTGACAGCCCCTTCACATGGGAGGGCACGGCATGAAGCTCCTCGTCACCGGCGGGGCCGGTTTTATCGGATCGGCTGTTGTGCGCCTTGCCATTGCGCGCGGGCATGAGGTGGTCAACCTCGATGCGCTGACCTATGCGGCCTGCCTTGAGAACGTGGCCGAGGCGGCGCAAAGCCCGAACTATGCCTTTGTCCATGCCGATATCCGCGACCGCGCGGCCTTGGATGCGGTGTTTGCCGAACACGCCCCCGATGCGGTGATGCATCTGGCCGCCGAAAGCCATGTGGACCGCTCGATCGACGGGCCTGGCGCCTTTATTGAGACCAACGTCAACGGCACCTATCATATGCTGGAGGCCGCGCGCGCCTATTGGACGGCGCAGGGCAAGCCCGAGACCTTCCGTTTCCATCATATCTCCACCGATGAGGTTTACGGCACATTGGGCGCGACAGGGCTGTTCACCGAAGAGACGCCCTATGCGCCAAACAGTCCCTATTCCGCCTCGAAAGCCGCTTCCGACCATCTGGTGCGCGCTTGGGCGGAAACCTACGGATTGCCCGTGGTGCTCACCAATTGCTCGAACAATTATGGCCCCTATCACTTCCCTGAAAAATTGATCCCCGTGGTGATTTTGAACGCGCTTGCGGGCAAGGATCTGCCGATTTACGGCGACGGGTCGAACGTGCGCGACTGGCTTTATGTCGAGGATCACGCCGATGCGCTTTTGCTGGTGGTGCAAAAGGGCGTTTTGGGGCGCAGCTATAACGTCGGCGGCGAGAACGAGCGCACGAACCTGCAACTGGTGCAAGCGCTGTGCGATATTCTGGACGCCAAACGCCCCAAGGCGCGCGGCTCTTACGCCGATCAGATCACCTTTGTCACCGACCGCCCCGGCCATGATGCGCGCTATGCGATCGATCCTGCGCGCATCCGCACGGAACTGGGCTGGCAGCCTTCGGTGACGGTCGAAGAGGGGCTGGAGAAGACCGTCGACTGGTATCTGGAAAACGAGGCGTGGTGGCGCGCCTTGCAAGCGCGCGACGGCGTCGGTGAAAGGCTCGGCAAAGCATGAACGGCGCGGGATTTTTGATCTTTGGCCAAAGCGGCCAAGTGGCCCGCGAATTGGCGCGGATTTTGCCCGATGCGGTGTTTTTGGGCCGCGATAGAGCCGATTTATCCGATCCTGACGCCTGCGCCGCGGCGATCCGCACCCATAAACCGCGCGCCGTGATCAATGCCGCCGCATGGACCGCCGTGGACGCCGCCGAGGCCGAGGAAGACTCCGCGATGGTGGTCAATGGCGCGGCCCCTGCCGCCATGGCGCGGGCCTGCGCCGATCTGGGCGCGGCTTTCGTGCATATCTCGACCGATTATGTGTTCGATGGCGCGGGCGATGCGCCCTTTGCGCCCGATCATCCCACCGCGCCTTTGGGGGCCTACGGGCGCACGAAGCTGGCGGGCGAGCAGGGCGTGCGCGGGGCAGGGGGCATTTACGCCATTTTGCGCACCTCTTGGGTGTTTTCCGCCCATGGCAACAACTTCGTCAAAACCATGCTGCGCCTCGGGGCCGAGCGCGAGGCGCTTTCCATCGTCGGCGACCAGATCGGCGGGCCGACCCCTGCGGCGGGGATCGCGCGGGCCTGCGCGGCGATGGCAGAGCAATTGATCAAAACCCCCGAACTGCGCGGGATCAGACACTATTCGGGCGCGCCGGATGTCTCTTGGGCCGATTTCGCCCGCGAGATTTTCGCCCAAAGCGGCACCGCCTGCACCGTCACCGATATTCCCACAACCGATTACCCCACCCCCGCCGTTCGGCCGCTCAATTCGCGGATGGAGTGCAGCTCTTTGGCCGATTTCGGCCTGACCCGCCCCGATTGGCGCGCGGGTTTGCGGGATGTATTGAAAGACCTAGGAGCCTTGACATGACCCAACCCAAAGCGCGCAAAGGCATCATTCTGGCGGGGGGATCGGGCACGCGGCTTTATCCGCTGACCATTGCGGTCTCCAAACAATTGATGCCGATCTATGACAAGCCGATGATCTATTACCCGCTGTCGGTCCTGATGCTGTCGGAGATCCGCGAGATCGCGGTGATCACAACGCCGCAGGACCAGCCGCAGTTCAAACGCCTGCTCGGCGACGGCAGCCAATGGGGCCTGAGCCTGACCTATATCGAGCAGCCCTCGCCCGACGGGTTGGCGCAGGCCTATATTCTGGCCGAGGAGTTTCTGGACGGCGCGCCTTCGGCGATGGTTCTGGGCGACAATATCTTCTTTGGCCACGGCTTGCCCGAAATGCTCGACAGCGCGGGCAGCAAGGATGTCGGCGGCACGGTCTTCGGCTATCATGTGGCCGATCCTGAACGCTACGGCGTGGTGAAATTCGCCGCTGACGGCACGGTGGAAGAGATCATCGAAAAACCCGATGTCGCGCCCAGCAATTACGCCGTGACGGGGCTGTATTTCCTTGATGGCGAGGCGCCCAAGCGCGCCCGCGCGGTCAAACCCTCGGCGCGCGGCGAGTTGGAGATCGTGACCTTGCTGGAAAGCTATCTGGCCGATGGGACGCTCTCGGTCGAACGGATGGGGCGCGGCTATGCGTGGCTTGATACGGGCACCCATGCCAGTTTGCTCGACGCGGGCAATTTCGTGCGCACCCTGTCCGAACGCCAAGGCATGCAATCGGGCTGCCCCGAAGAGATCGCCTATGTCAAAGGCTGGATCGACGATGCGCAGATGCAGGCCCATGCCGAGACCTTTGGCAAAACCGCTTACGGCAAATATCTGGCGCGGCAATTGGCGGACCGCCGGCGGGCCGCGGATAGATGAGCCTTCTGGCGCGTCTTATGCGCCGCGGCGCGCAGGCCGCAAAGGGCATGGCCCCTGACGAGCCGCTCGCCGTGGTGGGCGATATCCACGGGCGCGATGATCTTTTGGAATTGATGTTGGCGCGGCTGTTGCCACGTGAGGCGCGGATCGTCTTTGTCGGTGATTATGTGGATCGCGGCAGTGGCAGCGCGGCGGTCTTGCGCCGCTTGCATGCCCTATGCGCCGAGCGCGCGGGAACCGTGTGCCTCAAAGGCAACCACGAGGACATGATGTTGCGGTTTCTGGACGACCCCGAAGGCACCGCCGCATGGCTCACTTACGGCGGGTTAGAGACGCTTTGCAGCTTTGGCATTGACGGGGGAGGGGGCGCGCCTGCCGATCTGGCCGAGGCGTTGCGCACCGCGATGGGGGCGGAATTGATTGACTGGTTGACCGGCCTGCCGCGCCTGTTTCAAAGCGGCAATGTCGCGGTCAGCCATGCGGGCGCCGACCCCGCACGGTCGATCAGCGATCAAAGCGATGATGCGTTGATCTGGGGGCAAACCGGATATGGCCGGATGCAGCGCAGTGACGGCATATGGGTCGTGCATGGCCATGTGATCGTGCCGCGCGTCGCCGTGCAGATGGGCCATATCAATGTCGATACGGGGGCCTATAAAACGGGGCGCCTGTCGGCGGTCATGGTGCGGGCAGGGGCCTATGAGCCCCTTGAGGTGCGCGCCTAATCCGCGCCGAAGAGATCGCGGGTAAACACCTTATCGATCGCACCGGCCAGATCTTCGGTCACGCGGTTGGCGACGATCACGTCGCAACCGGCTTTGAACCGCTCCAGATCGCGTTCGACATGGGAACCGAAAAAGCTGCTCTCTTCAAGCACCGGCTCGTAGACGATGACTTCGATGCCTTTGGCCTTGAGCCGTTTCATGATGCCCTGAATCGAGGATTGGCGGAAATTGTCGCTGCCCGCTTTCATCACCAGACGGTAGATACCGACAACTTTCGGCCCTTTGGCGATGATCTGGTCGGCGAGGAAATCCTTGCGGGTGCGGTTGGCATCGACGATGGCGCGAATAAGGTTTTGCGGCACTTCGGAGTAGTTCGCCAGCAATTGCTTGGTGTCCTTGGGCAGGCAATAGCCGCCGTATCCGAAGGAGGGGTTGTTGTAATGGCTGCCGATGCGCGGATCCAATCCGATGCCTTCGATGATCTGGCGGCTGTCCATGCCGCCCGCCATGGCGTAGCTGTCGAGCTCGTTGAAAAACGCCACGCGCATGGCGAGATAGGTATTGGCAAAGAGCTTGATCGCCTCGGCCTCCGAGCCGTCGGTGAACAGAACCGGCACATCGGTTTTCACCGCGCCTTCGAGCAACAGATCGGCAAATTGCCGTCCGCGCGGGCCGCGATCGCCGACGATGATGCGGCTGGGGTGCAGGTTGTCATAAAGCGCGCGGCCCTCGCGCAAAAACTCGGGGCTGAAGATCACGCGGTCGGTGCCGTGCAGGCTCTGTTGCTGCGCAATAAAGCCCACGGGGACGGTGGATTTGACCACTACGGTGGCGGTCTCGTTCATCGCAAGCACGGCTTTGATCACGCTCTCGACGCTGGAAGTGTCGAAATAGTTGCTGTCGGGATCATAATTCGTGGGCGTGGCGACGATCACCACATCGGCGCCCGCATAGGCGGTCTCGGGGTTGGTGGTCGCCGACAGGTCCAGCGGTTTATGCGCCAGAAACTCTTCGAGTTCGGGGTCGGTGATCGGGCATTGGCGCGCATTGACCATCTGCACGCGGCTGTCCGAAATGTCGACGGCCGTGACCGTGTGATGCTGGGCCAGAAGAACGGCATTCGACAGGCCAACATAACCGATACCGGCGACTGCAATTTTCATGGGGTCTCTTCCTGTCTGCTCACTCGAATGCGTTTGGTGTTATCTATATGGCCTGCAAGGAGGCTTGTCCTATGCCTAAGCAGCGGATCGGGCAAATGCATGGCCTTTGTGCCACGCAATTCGGGCAGGTTTGGGGAAAAATTACGCGAGACGGTGGGAAATGCTAACATCTCAGATGTGTTAGCATTTGTTAGCATTCTCGGGCGATCCGCGGTGGTATCGCTTCAAAGAATTAACATAATCTACATTATTGGGCGCTGGTGTCCGCCCAGAGCCACACCCGGCGTTGATGAGCGCGCGATGGCTATAAGACGCTTCTGCTTTGGCCTGTTTTCGGTAGATTGAGGCCAATTGGCCTAATCTGATCGCGGCGCTTCATGCTTTTCTCACAACTCGATTTCTGGATCTTCTTCGCCGCCGTCTTTGCGCTTTATCTGCTGTTGCCCTTCCGCTTGCAGAACCTGATGCTTCTGGTCGCCAGCTATGTGTTTTACGGCGCGTGGGATTGGCGGTTTTTGGGGTTGATCGCCTTTTCGACCATGGTGGATTATCTGGTCGGGCTGAAAATGGGGCTGAGCGAAGATCCGCGCCGTCGCAAACATCTGTTGATGATTTCCATGGCGATGAATTTGGGGCTTTTGGGGGTTTTCAAATACCTCAATTTCTTCATCGGCAGTTTCGCCGCCCTTTCCGAAAGCGTCGGTTTGCCCGCGTCGATCCCCGTGCTGAACATCGTGCTGCCTGTGGGCATCTCGTTTTATACCTTCCAAACGATGAGCTACACGATCGACATTTACCGCCGCGAATTGAAACCCGCGCCGCGGTTCTTGGATTTCGCGCTTTTCGTGGCGTTTTTTCCGCAACTTGTGGCCGGCCCGATCGAGCGGGCGAAAAACCTGCTTCCCGAAATCATGGCGCCGCGCACCGTCACATGGGACGGGGTGTCGCGCGGGATTGTATTGTGCCTGATCGGGCTTATCAAAAAGGTGGTGATTGCCGACGCGATCAGCCCGATGGTCGATACGGTTTACGGCATGGAGGATCCGTCGGGCGGCGCCATTGTTGTGGCGACATGGCTGTTCGCGATCCAGATCTATTGTGATTTTTCGGGCTATACCGATATCGCGCGCGGCGTGGCGAAAATGCTGGGCTTCGGCTTGATGCGCAACTTTGCCCAGCCCTATTTCGCCACCAATCCGCAAGAGTTCTGGCGCCGTTGGCATATCTCTTTGTCCACATGGCTGCGCGACTATCTGTATATCTCTCTGGGCGGCAATCGCCACGGCAAGAAACGCACACAGGTCAACTTGATGGCGACGATGGTTCTGGGCGGGCTGTGGCACGGGGCGGCGTGGAACTTTGTGCTGTGGGGGCTGTATCAGGGGGGGCTTTTGGTCACGCACCGGCAATTTTTCGGCCGTCGCAAAGGATCGGGCGAAGGGGCACGGCGCGGGATGTTGCATTGGGTCGGGCGGATCGGGTTGATCGCGCTTTATTTTCAAGTGACCTGCTACGGCTGGCTGCTGTTTCGCGCGCAATCGTGGCAGCAGGTGGCCGATTTCACCGCGCGTCTGACCACGCTGCGCCTGTCGGATTTTTCCGCCCTGCCGATCGGCGCTGTGCCCGCGCCCGCGATAGCGGGATTGCTGTTGCTTTTTGCATGGGACGTGGCGACCGAAGCCAGCGGCAAGGTCCGCTTCTATGCCGCATGGCCCACGCCTTTGCGCGCGGCGCTTTGGGCGGTGCTGATCTATGCTTTGGCTTTCGGGGCGACGACCACCTCGGGCGCTTTCATCTATTTCCAATTCTGAGGCCGCTATGAAACGCGCGATATCTACCCTGCTCTGGACCCTTGCCGCCCTGATCGTGATTGATATGGCGGTGGCCCTTATGCTGGCCGGTCCTGCGCCCATTTCATTGCAAAGGTTCTTTGATTACGGTCGCTCGGTTCCTGGGAAGCTGGCGCAATGGGAGGCGCGCCCCAAGATGCGCGGCAATCTTTACGAGGTCGCATGGCTGCCCGAGATGATGGAACGCTCGGCCCAAGACGCGGCTGCCCGCCCCGCCGCGGACGGGCCGTTGGTGCACGCCTATAGCATGTCTTTCGTGAACCATATCATGGAGGCCGCCGAAGCCGCCCGACCCGATCTGCAGGTGGTCCGCCGCGCAGGACCGAGCGCCGCGCCCAATTTCACCTATGCGGCCTTTTTGAAGGATCGCCCGAACCGGCGCGCCGGCGATGTGGCGGTCTTGGGCATCCTGTCTTCCTCGGTCAGCGCGATGGGATCGTTTTCCAACCAAACATGGCTGTTCGAACAACCCGCGCCCTATACCTACCCGGTGTTCTTGCCTGATGGTGCGGGCGGCTTGCAGATCATAGAGCCGCTGGTGCAGAGCCTTGCGCAGCAAAAATCGCTGAACTCCGATCCCGAATTGGCACGGGCATGGGAGGCGCAATTGCGCGCGGATGATGCGCTTTTTATCCCAGCCGCTTTCGAGATCTGCCGCTCCTCGATGCCTCGCCCTTCGCCCGCCTTGTCCGCCGCGCTCTGGCGCAAGGTGGTATAGAGGCGCGCAAGGCCGAGGTGATCGCCCATCCCGAAGACGGCCCGATGCCCTATGGGGCGGTGTTGCGGGGGATGGCGTCGGAGTTCGCCCGTATCACCCGCGAAGACGGGCAAAAGCCTCTCGTGGTGCTGGTGCAAAGCCGCAGCCCCGCAGATCCCGATCTGTTGGCGCTTTTGGGGCCGACGCTCAGGCAACTCGCCCTGCCCTATCTGGCCACGGCCGAGCATGTCTCGCCGCGCGATCCGCGCGGGTTTCTGGGCGACGGGCACTATACGGCGGCGGTCAATACGGTCTTCGGCAAGGCGCTTTTGGAGCGGCTCGACGCGGCGCGGTGAGAGTTGCAAAAGCAAAACCCCGCGCCGAAGGACGCGGGGTTTCAATATCATGTCTGCTTTGCGCGCGGCGCGAAAGCTTACTTGCGGCGACGCGACAGGCCGAACAGAGCCAAAGCACCGGCCAGCATCGGCAAGCCCGCAGGCAGCGGCACGGCAGGTGTCACGCCTTCGTCGGTGACGGTCAGAACCACATCACCGGACAAATTCGGCGAGCCGAAATCGGCGACGGCCAATGTGTAAAGACCGGCGGACAGGGAGATGCCCGAAATCAGCGAGTTGCTGAAGGAGCCGGCAGGGCCGCACAGGGAATCGGGGCAGCTGTCGTCATCAAAGGCAAGCACAGTGCCCGAAGCAGTGCCGCCCGCGTAGAGCGACAAGATCGGATCAATGGTCGGGCCCATTGTGTAGATGTCATAGGTGCCGGCCCCGACGTAGAATGTCATGGTGGCAATCGTGCCGGGGTCACCTGCCGAGGCGCCGGTGCCGACAAACACCGTATCGGTGATGGTCAGGGCGGAGGCCGAAGACGCGGCAGTGATGCCAGCGGCGACGAGGGCAGTCTTCAAAAATGTCTTCATGTCTTACTCCTGTGCCTCTGGCAGCGAGGCGATTTAAACTCTCTGCGCTCCAAACACGTGAGCGCCATTACCCTATGTTTACCCTAGGTCGCATAGGCCGCCAAAGGGAATTTCACCAAAGCCGCGCAGTTTATTTTGCGGGTGCAGAAAGATCACAGAGCGGTTTTGCCCTTTAAATTAAGGGGAAATTAACCATCACAGCGGTGTTTTGCGGCTTCTTGCGGCACAAGCGGCGCCCAAAAAAGCAGCATTCGAGCGCGGTTACCCGCCGCGCGGCGGATTTCGGGGCGCTTTAAACGAATCAATTTTCGGCAAAAACCGGCCCTGCGCACGGCGGCTATTAGCAATTTTAACGCGCCTCGAGGCTATCCTCGCGGCGATGGAAACTCCTGTGTTTGCGGGGCACAGCCGCCCCATGCTGCGGGGCTGGCGAAGTGTGAAAGGGCGGGTATGGCACAAAATCGAACCGCAGGCGGGGCCGATAGGATGGCGGTATCATCCTACCCCGCCGCGCTGCGGCAAATCCGGCCTGCGCTGGGGCTTGCGGGGCTGTTCAGCGGGGTTGTCGGGCTGCTGATGCTCACCGGATCGATCTATATGTTGCAGGTCTATGACCGTGTGCTTGGATCGGGATCTGTGCCGACGCTTTTGGGCCTCTTCGGCCTTGTGGTCGTACTTTACGGCTTTTTGGGGCTTTATGATTTTTTGCGCGCGCGCATCTTGGGTCGGGCGGCGATGCGGCTTGACCAAGCCATGGGCGGCGCGGTTTTCGCCCGCGCCCTGGATCAACAGACCCCTGACGGCGCGCGCGGGATGCGCGATCTGGAGCAATTGCGCGGCTTTTTGTCCGGCCCTGCGGTGACGGGGCTTTTGGATGCGCCTTGGGTGCCTTTCTATCTGGCGATCTTGTTTTTGGTGCATCCGCTTTTGGGCTGGCTGACCTTGGCAGGCGCGGGGGTGGTGGCGGCTTTGGCCTTTGCGGCGGGGCGTTTGACGCGCGGGCCGATCCGCGCGGCGGCGGGGGCCGACGGGGCCGAGCGCAGCTTTACCGAAGAGGCGCGGCGCGGCGCCGAGGCGATCCATGCGATGGGGATGGGGGAGGCCGTGGCGCAGGTCTGGCAAGGCCGCCACCGCGCCACATTGGCCGCCCATCAACAGGCCGCCGCCCCCAGCGAAGCCATCAGCGCCACCAGCCGCGCGTTTCGGATGCTTTTGCAATCGGCGATCCTGACGCTGGGGGCCTATCTGGTGCTGGGCCAAGAAATCTCGGCGGGGATGATTGTCGCCTCCTCGATCTTGTCGGGCCGCGCCTTGGCCCCCGTCGATCAGGTCATCGGCCAATGGCGCGCCATCGGCGCGGCCTTGGGCGCGCATGGGCGGCTGCACGAAGATTTTGCCGTGGCCGATCCCGCCCCGCCCCGCGTCGCCCTGCCCAAACCGCGCGGCGAGATCTCGGTGCAGGGGTTGACCAAGCTCTCCCCAGCGCAGGCCGGTCAAAAGCCGTCCGAGCGCGTCAGGATGCTCACGCAGGTGAGCTTTCATCTGGAGGCAGGCGATGCGCTTGGCGTGATCGGGCACAGCGCTTGCGGCAAATCCACCTTGGCGCGCATTCTGGCGGGGGTCTGGACGGCGGATGCGGGCGAGCTGCGCTTTGACGGGGCCACGCCGGATCAATGGACGCGGGCCGATCTGGGCCGTGCCATCGGTTATTTGCCGCAACAGGTGGTGATGTTGCCCGGAACGATTGCGCAAAATATCGCGCGTTTCGACCCCGATCCGCAAAGCGATGCGGTGATGGCGGCGGCGCGTCTGGCCGGCGTGCACGAGATGATTCTCAAGCTGCCGCAGGGCTATGACACACCGCTTGGCGGCGGCTCTGTGCCTCTGTCCGGCGGGCAGATGCAGCGCCTCGGCCTTGCCCGTGCGCTTTACGGCGATCCGGGTATTGTCGTGCTGGACGAGCCCAATTCAAACCTCGATGCGGCGGGCGATGATGCGCTCTCGGAGGCGATCAAGACGCTGCGCGCGCGCGGCGCGACGGTGATTGTCATGGCGCATCGCCCTTCGGCCATTGCCGCCGTGAATAAGGTTTTGTTGCTCAAATCCGGCACGGTTGCCGATTTCGGCAGCAAGCAAGAGGTGCTGCGCCGTGCGCAGGGCGGCGGCGCAAAAGCAGAGCCTAAACCGCCTGAAAATGCCGCGCGCCCCTCGCCGACCGCAGGCAGCGCCATGCCGTCTTTCGTGCCGAAAACCGCCAAAGCGCCGGCGGCATCCGCGCCTGCTCCAGTGCCTGCGTCTTCGCCCGCGCCAAACCTGCGCCTGAGCGGACAGGCCACGGGGCGTATCGATGCGGGATGGGCCGGTGAATATGCCGCCACCGCCGCATCGCCGCCGCCGCACCCACAGCCCAGACAGGAGGCGACATGCAAGCCGCAGATGTTCCGCAGCTCCAGACCCAACTGAGCCGCCCTGCCCTGATCGGCGCGCTGGCCGCTTTGGCTCTGGCGGCGGCGCTGGCGGTTTGGGCCGCCTATGTGCCGCTTTCGGCGGCGGTGATCGCGGGCGGGCAAATCGAGGTGCGCGGCAAACCGGCGGTGGTGCAAAGCTTTGACGGCGGCACCATCGTGGCGATTGGCGCGCGCTCGGGCGAGCGCGTCGCGGCGGGGCAGATGCTCGTGCGGCTTGACGGTGCGCAGCTGCAGGCCAGCCTGCAGATCGCCTCTAGCCGCCTTGCCGAGGCATTGGCGCGCCGCGCGCGGCTGCACAGCGAACACCAAGGGGCGGCGGTGGTGGATTTTGCCTATCCGGCGCTGCCCTTTGATTTGCCGGATCTGGCCGCCCAAGAAGAAGGCCAGCGGCGGATTTTCGACGCCCGCCGCGCGGTGATCGACGGGCAGGCCGAGCGATTGGCCGAAGCTCAGGCGCAAACCGATGCGCAACTGGCCGCGCTGCAGGGGCAGCGCCGCGCCATCGATGCGCAACTGGCCGTTCTGGAGGTGCAACTGGCCAATGCGCGCCACCTGTCGGATCAAGGCCTTGCGCGCGCCGCGCAGGTGATGGATCTGGAGCGCGCGCGCGCCGAGCTTTCGGGCCAG
This sequence comes from Paracoccaceae bacterium, assembly GCA_050633465.1. GTDB lineage: Bacteria > Pseudomonadota > Alphaproteobacteria > Rhodobacterales > Rhodobacteraceae > UBA3069. The sequence continues at coordinate 15,542 of JBOEGO010000006.1, forward strand.
ATCGCCGGATTGGACAGCCGCCGCGCGCAGCTCAGCGGCGCCGGCCAGGATGCGCGCATCGCCTTGCTGCAAGCGCGCCGCCAGATGGCCGAACAAATCGCCATCGACCTGCGCGCCGCCACGGTGGAGATCGAGGAACTGGTGCCGCAAATCCTGACCACGCAAGAGATGCTCGAACGGGTGGACATCCGCGCGCCCATGGGCGGCGTGGTGCATGAGATGGAGGCGACCCTTGGCAGCGTCATCAGCCCCGGTGCGACGGTTTTGAAGCTGATCGAGCAAGAACAGGGTCTGGTTTTCGATCTGCGCATTGATCCGGCACAGGCCGATCAATTGCAAATCGGCCAAGAGGCGCGGATTGTCATCGCCGCCCTGCCGCGCGAGGCGCCGCAATTGACGGGCCGCCTGAGCGCCCTGTCGCCCAGCACCAGCACAGACCCCGCCACCGGTCAGGTCTATTACAGCGCCGAAGCCTCGGTCAGCGCGCATGAACTGGCGCGGCTGGACGCCTATGCCTTGCGCCCCGGATTGCCGGTCGAAGCCTATCTGACCCGCCCCGCCCGCAGCGCCCTGTCCTACCTGCTCGACCCGCTCACCCGCCATTTCGACCGCGCCTTTCGCGAGGAGTGAGTGCAGCACTGCGGCAGGTTGCGCCGCGCCGCGGTTTGCCTATGGTGGAATGCGGGGGGCAGCGCCAATTTCGGGCGCGCCTGACGACGGATAGAGGGCGAGCGTGGAGTATAGAAAAGAGATTGACGGGCTGCGCTCTGTGGCCGTCTTGCCGGTGATCCTGTTCCATGCCGGTTTCAGCATTTTCAGCGGCGGCTATGTGGGCGTCGATGTGTTTTTTGTCATCTCCGGCTATTTGATCACCGGTATTTTGCTGCGTGATCTGGAAATGGGCCGCTTTTCCATCCTGAAATTCTACGAGCGGCGCGCGCGGCGTATCCTGCCCGCGCTTTTCGCGGTGATGCTGGTTTGCGTGCCCTTTGCTTGGCTCTGGATGATCCCGCTGCATTTTGAACAATTCGCCCGCAGCCTCGTCGCGGTGAGCCTGTTCATCTCCAATGTTCTGTTCTGGCAGGAGAGCGGATATTTTGGCGGCTCGGCCGAATTCAAACCCCTGCTGCATACGTGGAGCCTTGCGGTCGAAGAGCAATATTATGTGCTGTTCCCGATCTTTCTGGCGCTCTTGTGGCGGCTGCGCGGGCATTGGGCCTTGCTGGCGACGGTTCTGGTGACCGTGATCAGCTTTGGCCTGTGCCAATGGGCGGTGCGGTTTTATCCGGATGCGAATTTCTACCTTCTGCCGACGCGCGGCTGGGAGCTTTTGGTCGGCTCGCTGGGGGCGTTTTGGCAAAGAGGCGGGCGCAGGGGGATTGATCCGCGTTTGTCGCCATGGCTGGCGGCGGCGGGATTTGCGATGATCCTTTATGCGGTTTTTGCCTTTGACGAACATACGCCCTTCCCCTCGGCCTATGCGCTTTTGCCGGTGATGGGCACGCTCATGGTTTTGCTATTTTCCTCGGCACAGGTGGGGGTGGGCTGGCTTTTGGCGCGCCGCGCGCCGGTGTTCATCGGATTGATCAGCTATAGCGCCTATTTGTGGCACCAACCGCTCTTTGCTTTTGCACGCATCCGGCTCATCGACGAGCCGCCCGCCGTCTTGATGGGGGCTTTGGCCTTGGCGTCTTTGGGGCTTGCCTATCTGTCGTGGCGCTATGTCGAGGCGCCGTTTCGCGCGCCGGGGTATGCGGCGGCGGCGCGGCGCGGGCTGGCCTTGTCGCAGCGGGCCATTTTGGGCGGGGCTTTGGTCGGGTTGATCGCATGGATCGCGCTTGGCGCGGCTATGGCGCAGCGCCCGCAATCCTTTCCGGCGCAGGTCGAGACGGCCCTGAAGGGCATCAACAACTGGGCCGACCGCTCGGTCTGTATCGTCAACACGCGCCCGCGCGCGGGGCAGTTGGAAAAATGTCTCGACAAGACCCGCGAGGCGGGGCTGCGCCCTGCGCTTTTGATCGGCGATTCCCATGCGGGGGCCTTGTCCAAAGCCCTGCGCGCAGCGCTGCAAGACAGGGGCTATGGGCTGATCAGCTTTACCCATCCGGCCTGCTATCCGGTCAAAGGGGTGCGCCGCCTGCCCTTGCCCAGCTCGCAAAGCTGTCAGGACTTCACCCAAACGGCCTATGGGATGGCGGAGCGCTTGCCCGAGGCGCCGGTATTGGTGTTCTCGCGCTGGATGCTCAATCTGGACGGGGCGCGGTTCGACAATGGCGCGGGCGGTTTGGAAAAAGGGCCAAACGGCGCGGTCTATGCCACGGGGCTGGGGCCGCAGGGCTTTGGCGCAGCGGAGGATCTGCGCCGCGAGCAGGTGGTGGCCTATACGGTCGCGCAACTCACGCCTTTGGCGCGCAGTGGGCGGTTGATCTTGATCGAAGGCTTGCCGGAGGCGGGATGGCAGGTGCCTTTGCGGTTGCAAAAACTGGTGAAATTCGGCGATGCGCCGGTGCGCGATATTTCAATCAGCGCCGCGGTGGTGCAAGAGCGGATGCAAAGCGCCGCGCCGATTTTCGCCGCGCTTAAAGCCGCCGGTGCGCAGGTTTTTGCCCCTGCCGGTTTGGTCTGTTCCTTCGCGCCAGAGGGGCGGTGCGTGCAATTTGACGGGCGCGATCTGCTCTACCGCGATGATGATCACCCCTCGCTTGAATTGGCGCGGCGCATGGCGCGGCCGCTGGCAAAGATGCTGCCTTAGCGCCTGCGCCCCTGCGGCATGGCGGGCACAAACGGGGCGCAATCGCAGCGGATTTGCGGGTTTTGCTTGCCTTTTGCATCTTGCGCGGCACGATTGGGCCAAAGCCACCGCCGGTAAAGGCGGGGCGCGAGAGGCAGAGCATGTTGCAGATTTCCGGTCTTCGGACCCGCGCCGCGCGGGTCTCATCCTCTTTAGTATTGCGGCGGTCTGTGGCCGTCTCGGCGCTGGCGCTTTTGGCCGGTTGCCTTGCGCCGACCGAGTATAACCAGCCTTCTTTCGGCTTTGGCGACCGGTTCGCCAGCGCCAAAGCGGGGGGTAAATATGCGCGCTCCGGCCCCGTATTGCTCAGCAATGCTATGTGGTGGAAACGCCTGAATGATCCGGTTCTGGACCAGTTGATCGATGAGGCGCTCAAACAGAACTTCGACCTGCGCGAGGCGCGCGAGAAGGTCGTCGAGGCGCGTGCGACGCTCAAGGCCCAGCCCTCGCCTGATGGCAGTGTGAGCACGAATTACGAGGGCAAAATCACCGGCCGAGACAGCAATTCGCAAAGCCTTGGCCTGTCGTGGATGCTCGACCCTTGGGGGGGCAATCTGGCGCGGCGCAAAGGCGCGATGGCCGATTTCGAGATCGCCAGCGCCGAGGCCGATGCGGCGCAGCTTTTGGTGATTTATAACCTGTCGAATGCCTATTTGACCCTGCGCTACCAACAAGAGGTGCTTGCGCTGCGCGAGGCGGAATTGTCGATGCGGCGGCGCACTTTGGGGCTGACGCAGACTTTGGTCAAAAGCAGCGAGGCGACGAAAATCGATCTGACCCGTTCGCGCGCGCGGGTGGCCGATATCGAGGCGCGCCTGCCCGAAGCGCGCGCCGCCATCCAAGGCACGCAAAACGAGATTGCGGTGCTGACCGGCCATGCGCCGGGCAAATTGAAAATCCCCACCACGCGGCGCGGGCAGCCCAAGGCGGATTTGTCGCCGCAGGTCGGCATTCCGGCGGATCTGCTGCGCAACCGGCCCGATATCCGCATCAAGGAGAGGCTCTATTACGGCGCAATTGCCGATATCGACGTGGCCCGCGCGGCGCGCTATCCGACGCTGTCTTTGACCGGTGCGATCACGCTCAACACGCTTGCGGCGGGCAGCAGCGCCACCAGCCAGTATTTCGGCCCCGCGATCCAGTTCCCCGCCCTGCCCGCCACCGGCAAGGCCCGCGTCGAGGCGCGCCATTCGGCGGCGCGCGCGGCGCATCTGTCGTGGTCCTCGACGGTTCTGGGCGCGCTTATGGAGGTGGAAAATTCGCTGCTTGATTACCGCGCGGGATCCGAAGCCTTGGCCGCCGCCGCCCGCGCCACGGGGCTTTATGGCGAGGCGCTGAACTTGCGCCGCCGTCTGGTCGAGGCGGGCGAGGCGACGCTGAGCGATCTGATCGACGCCGAGCAAGAATTGTCCAACGCCAAGGACCAGCGCGCCTTGATGCGCTTCCAGCAGGCGCGCGCCTTTGTCGATCTCAACGTGCGCCTTGGCAGCGGCAGCCGCGCCGGTCAGGACGGTGATCCGATGCCGGGCGGGCAAATCAAAGCGCGGCGCGCCGATCCGCAGGTTGCAACGCTGGCCGAGTGATGGCGCCTAGGCGCGGGGGCGCTTTACGCTTTGGGGCGGGGCCAAAAACACCGATGCCGCCCATCCGGCGAGAAACCCGCCCAAATGGGTTTGCCATGCCAGCCGCCCGCCCATGGCCCAATACATCAACACATTGAGCGCGATCAGCCCCGATATGGGCAGCAATAGCGCCTGCACCGCTTGGCCTTTGGGGCGCGCGCGCCAGTCGCGGCGGATAAAGGCCGCGGCCAGTCCGAAGAGCGCGCCGGAGGCGCCAACCATGGGCTGCGCCCCTTGGCCAAGCAGCGCATAGCCCAAAGCCCCGCCGAAAATCGCCGCCGCATAAAGCGCCAAAAACCGCCCCTGCCCCATATCTGTAGCCAAGGGCGTGCCGAGCGAAAACAGCGTCATCATATTGAGCGCCAGATGCCAGAACCCCGCATGCAAGAAACCGTAGCTGAGGAACATGGTCACGGATTGCAGCGGGTAGTTGGCGCGCCAGTTGTCCAAAAGACCGGGCCAGAAGGCCCCGTATTGATAGGTCAGGTTGCGCCATGTCGGGCTGCCCCACAGGCGCAGGTCCGACCCCCAAAGCGCCAGTTCGGGGATCACGCAAAGCACAAGGATCACATAGAGCGCGACAGGCGCAGCGGGCGCCTGTTGGGGGGGCTGCTGGGCGCGGGTGCCCGTCATGGACGGATCGAGAATTCGCGCTCCAGACTAAAGAAGATCGCATTCGAGCGGGCCTGCGGTTGTCCGGCGGTCTGGCTGGTGCGCACCTCGACCCCCGTGCTCATCAGCCAATCATCGGTCAGCGCGTGATTATAGGCGACGCTCAGGTTTGTGCGATCGCGGGTGGCGGTGGCGCCGGTGCCATCGTTTTCGACACGGATCAAACCGGCATTGAGCGACAGCGAGGACAGAGCGCTCAGCTCGTATTGCCATCCGGCATTGAGCCGCGTGGCCAGAAGGTCTTGATTGTCGGCATCGGTGCTGACGCTGCGCGCCAAGGAGAGGCTGAACATGCCCATCGGCAGGCCCTGCCGGTAGGTGACCGAACCGATCAGATTGGTATCGCTATAGGTGGATTTGCTCACGCCCAAATCAAAGGAGAGCGCGCCGCGCGGCAATTCGAGATCGCGCTGCACCTTGAGGCTGTTGCGCGAGCCGTTTTCATAGACCGCATGCTCATAGCTCAGCCCCGCGCTGCCGTTTTGCATTTGCCGCGTGGCGCTGGCTTCGGCGATGAGCCCGTCGGATATGTTGCGCCCGCCGGTGGTGTCGGTGGTCACTTTGGAATAGCCGATGCTGCCCTCGATGGTGGTGGCGGCGTCCATCTCATGGGTGAGGCCAAAGCTCAGGTTGCGGTTTTTGCGGCGGGTTTGCGCGGCGTTGTCGGCCTCGAAATCGGCATGCAGCACGCGCATGAAGGCTTCGGTATCGGGGGCCAGCGTCAAGCGCAGCTTGCCGGTGATACGGGTGCGTTTGCTGTCGTAGTATGAGGCCGAGAGCGTGTTTTTATAGTCAAAGCCGTTTTGGCTCACCGCGAGGGTCAGCCCCAAAGGCGCAGTGCGGCCGGTCTCGATCGAGGCGCCGTAGGAATAGCGCGTGCGCTGCCCCGGATCATTGACGAGAACCAGATCGCCCGCATCATCCAGCGCCAGAACCGGATCATTGATCGGCGACAGATAGGACAGATCGGTCTGCTGCCAGTTGGCGTTGAATTTCAAAAGGCTGCTTTGATTGTCGAGCACATAGGCCAGCCGCGCCGAGGGGGCTTCAAATCCGTTGCTGCCGTTCGATCCGGCGGGCAGATCGGCAAAGCGCGCCACGCCCGACAGGTCGAGCTCCAGCTTGGAGCGGCGCGTGACCGAGCGCAGGCCAAAGCTCAGCGTTGTATCAAAAAACGTCGCATCCCCCGCCGAGGGGGCGGTCAGTTCCGCATTGTCGGTGGCGCGCAGTTCGGAGCGGATGCCAAAGGTCATCTCCAGCCCGCCGTTCTCTTGCGCCGACAGGCCCGCGCCGGTGGCGGCAAGGGCGGTGATGATGCTGCCAGCGGCCAGATATCTGCCCGCTGCTGTTTTGGTGTTGCTCTTGGTGGTTGCCGGCCTGTTCTCAGGCTCTGTGCTGCTGCTCTGCCCCCGCATGATAAGCCCCTATTCGAAGAGCTTGCGTTCGGGCACGGCGATCACATCGCCATCCCGAAGCGGGGTTGAGCCGGCGATGCCGCCGCCTTTGTAGTTGAAGATATAGATCTGTTCGATGCCGGTTTTGGGATCGGCGCGGCGCAGTTGCACGCGTTTGACGGCGGCGAATTTGCTAAAACCGCCCACCGAGGCGAGGGCCTGCAGCAAGGTCGTGCCCGGCTCGGCTTCGAACATGCCCGGTTTGGCGACCTCGCCCATGGCGTAGATCGAGATGGTCGCCGGTGCGGCGGGGCCTTTGCGCTCGCCCAGTTGCGCGACGCTGACATAGACATTGGGCGTGGTGGCGAAATTGCCCGCCAGACCTGCGGTCAGATTGGCGCGCACGGCGTCCACGGTGCGCCCCGAAGCGCGCACGGTGCCAACGACCGGAAAGCTGATGGTGCCATCGGGCAGAACCAAGGCGCTGCGGTTGAGGGTTTTGTCTTCCAGAACTTCAATTTGCAGAATGTCGCCCGGCTGGATCGAGTAGCGCGACTTGGCGCCCGCTTCGCCTGTCATCCCCGCCAGTGCGAGCACCGCCACGGCGAGTGCGATCACAAATTTATACATGGGTGGTCCCTCTATCTTCGTCAGATCAATCAGATTTCGTTAATCCTAAGGGATTCTCTACGCTGTCGATACGGCCCATACCAGTATTTTTTGGGGTGCAGCGGGAAAGCCGCACTGAAAACCCTCATGAATTTCGCCTCATCGGCTCTCTTGCGCGGCTCTTGCCTGCCCTCCCCGAGGCAAAAGGCCCGCCCCTAGGTCAAGGGACGGGCCAGATATGGCAGGCGGGGCGCGCCCGCGCCCTAGGTCTTGCGGCTTATTGCGCGGGCGGCAGGGCGGCGATGGCGGCTTTGACCTCTTCGCGCAGCGCCGGATAGGGGCGCCCGCTTTCGGCCAGAATATCGCGCGCGGCCTCGATTTCGCGCCGCGCCTCATCCAGACGGCCCAAAGATTGATAGGTCAGACCCAGATGCAACCGCACCGAAGGCTCTTTGGGCAGGGCCTTGGCCGCAGGTTCGAGATATTCGAGGGCTTCGGTATATTCGCCGCGCCGGTGGGCGATCCAGCCAAAGGTGTCTTGGAAGGCGGGCACGGTGGTGCCGCGCAAACGGCGGGCCACCACAAAGGCGCGCTCTAGGCTTTCGGGATCGTCGCGGGCGGTGGACAGCAGGCTGGCGAGGTTATTGGCCACCACCGGCACGCCGCTGTTTTCCTCGTATAGCCCTTCGTAGATCGCAATCGCGCCCTCGATGTCGCCTTCGCGCTCCAAAAATCCGGCGCGCACCCATTTCAAGGTGCCGCTGTCGGGCAAGGCGCCCTGCGCCGCGTCCAATGTGGCGCGCGCCTCATTGGTGCGGCCTTGGCGCATTTGCAATTCATAAAGCGTGGTCCATGCCGGCTCGCTCTTGGGGGCGTCCTTGAGCACTTCTTGAAGCAGGGTCTCGGCCTCCTCCATCTTGCCCGACAGGCTCAGAACCGAGGCCAGAACGAATTTCGATCCCGCATCATTTGGGCTTTGCACGGTCAATTCGCGCGCGCGCGCCAAAGCCTCGTCCACACGTCCGGCCATGATATGCGAGCGGATCACCGCCGCCGCGGCCCCGTCGCCGCCCTCGCCGGTATTGGCGCGGTTTTCAAGGAATTTGGTCAGGTCATCGGCCTTGCCTTGGCGGGCAAACAACTGTGCCTGCATCTCGGTGGCGCCGGCGCTGGCCTCCTCGGTGCCGATCTGGCCCAGACGGCGGATGTCTTGTTCGGCGCGGGCCCAGTCTTGCATTTCAAGGTGCACGCGGGTCAGTTGCATCAAGATATCGACATTGTTGTTTTGCAACCGCAGCGCCTCGATAAGCACATCCTCGGCCGAGCGGTATTTGGCCTCTTTCATCAGATAGCGCGCATAGTTGAGCGACTCTTTGGGCGCGCGGCCCGATGCCTCCACCGCCAAAGACAGCATCTCGCCGATCAGTTCGTGATTGCCTTCGCGTTCGTGCACACGGGCCAGAAGCGTCATGATATCGGCATTGCGCGGCGCCTCGCCAAGCGCGGTGCGCAGGGTGATGATCGCCTCGTCGGTCTTATCGTCTTCCAACAGCCACGCGCCCTTGATGGTCAGCGCCCCGACCTGTCCGGGGTCATGTTCGAGCACCTCTTCGATCAACTGGCGGGCGCCGACCTGATTGCCGGTGGTGGCGCGCATACGGGCCAATGTGACTTTGATCCGGTCGATTTCCTCGCTCGGCTCGGCCCCCGCAACGATGCCTTCCATCAAGCTCAGCGCTTCGGTCTGCTGACCGGCGGTGAACATGAAACCGCCGCGCAGCGCATCGAATGTCACCTGATGGGCGGCAACATCGACGGGTTTGGGGGTCATCTTGGTCAGCGCGTCCAGCTCGGCCAAGGCGGTCTCGCCGCCTTTGATTTCGGCCAAAAAGCGGATCAGGGTCAGCCGCGCACCGGGGTCTTCGTTGTCCGGCTGGATTTGCGCGCGCAGCCAGTCTTCGGCCTCATCGGCCTTGCCCTCGGCGATATACCAGCGCACCAAAGCGCTGCTCACGGCGAGGTCTTCGGGGAAAAGTTCGGTCATGCGCACCAATTGCGCCTCGACGGCGGGCTTGTCGCCCAATTGATCCAAAAGCTTGATGCGCAGCCCGTGCAAGGGGCGCTCCAGCGGCGCGGCGGCAAGCCCTGCATCCACCTCTGTGAGGGCACCGCGCCAGTCGCGGCCATTGATCAATTCGGCAATCAGAACCTGCCGCGCATTGAGCAAGGCGGGATCGGCCTCGACCAGTTTGCGCGCGGCGGCGATGGCGGTGGCGCGGCCGGTGCCGTCATCATTGCGCATCGCATCGCGGTAATCCATCGCCACGCCGATGGCTTGCAGCGCGGGCACATCGGGATCGATGGCCGTGGCCGCTTCGAGGAATTTGCGCGCCTCGTTGGGGTTATTGGTCTGGAAGGCTATTTCGGCCAGCGCCGTATTGCCCGCAAGGTTCGACGGATATTGTTCGACCAAGCGCAGATATTGCGAATAGGCGCCTTTGAGGTTGCCCTGCTCGCGCATGGTCTCGGCCATCAAGACGCGGGCTTCGGCATGTTCGCTGTTCAGCTTGAAGACATTGCGCAGCTCGACCAGGGCGCGATCCGTATCACCCTCGGCCAGATAGGCTTGGGCCGCTTCAAAGTGTTTTTGCGCGCGGGTTTCGGCGTTGTCACAGGCGGCCAGAGCAAGAGTAACAGCAAGGGCCAAGGCAGGGGCGGTCAGAATGCGTTTCAAGGTCGATATTCCTAAGTCTTTGAATGACAGGCGCAGCATAACAGTCACGCGCCTGAGTGTCTTTAGGTCAATGGCGGGGATGTCTTCGCAATTATGTGTGTTGATTGTGAGCGACACTGCGCAAATTCAAAGGCGATTTCGCGGCATGTCGCCCGATCGCGCTGCGCCGCCTCACAGAAGCGCAAAGGCCGCCCTTGAAACAAAGGCGGCGCAGAGCCGTTAGCCAAAAAGCGAAGCGATCCGCAGCCGGTTCAGCAACCGGTGCCGCGCAGCACCACCATCACCGTGCGCAGAAGGATTTTGACATCCGTCTTCAGGCTCAGGTCTTGGTGGTATTGATCGTCAAACCCGACACGGTCCGCGAAATGCGAGGCATGGCGATCCGAGACCTGCCACGATCCGGTGATCCCGGGACGCATGGCGAAATAGGCCTCGCCCTCATAAAGCGCGCGTTGGTCGGCCATCATCGGGCGCGGGCCAACAAGGCTCATGTCGCCTTTGATCACATTGAACAGCTGCGGCAGCTCGTCGAGCGAGGTCTTGCGCAGCAAGCGCCCAACGCGGGTGATGCGCGGATCGACCACCAGTTTTTGATGCGCATCCCATTCGGCGCGCGCCTCGGGATCGGCCTTGAGGTGTTTTTCCAACTCCACATCGGCGTTGCGCACCATGGTGCGGAATTTGTAGATTTCATAGACGCGGCCACCGCGTCCAAGACGTTTTTGGGTATAGATCGGCTTGCCGCCATCCAATGCGATGGCAAGCATGATCACGGCCATAACCGGCACCAGCACAATGCCGGAGACCAGAAGGGCAAGACTTGTAAATGCGATATCCAGGATGCGTTTGTAACGCTTGGCATAGACCTGATCGGGCCGAAAATGCGGCGGCAGGGTCTGACCAGCGCGGCGCGGCAACAGCTTGGTAGAGCTGGGCGGCACCATAGGCATCTGGCGAAGGTGAAGGGTCATAATAAAAAGTATCCAGTTTTAAAAAGCGGTCGTGTCTACGTGATAACATGGGCGCAAGCGCACCACAGGTCCGGTTTCCATTACTCAACCCAGCCAGCCCGCTTTAGAGCCGTTTGGGTACGTGTCATAGTCGGATGGGCAGCATCAGCAGACGAGTTCCACCTTCAAGTTAAGGTCGCATTTAAGACGATGTAAATGAAATCTTTTGCTAAAATTGCGCAAAAAATGCGGCAAGTTTTTGATTTGTAATGTCTTTTGCGATTTTCGTGAAAATGCTGCGCTGCGGCTAAAATAGGCATTATCGGCCTTGTGCGGGTATAATTCTCAAATTTTAGGCAGATTGTTGCCGTTCTGGCGGGTAATGACAGAATCAATTCGCGCTCTGACGCGGGGGTAAGTTGCCGCTTGGCCACAGGTGGATCGCGCAGGGCGCATCGCCATCCGCGCAACAATATCTCGATAAGCGGCGCATTTTTTCCGCAGCGCGGCGAAAGGTGAGGGAAACCGGTGTCATTTGCGCCTCTTACGCGGGGCTTGGGCTTTATTCCGAGGCCTGCTGCCCGTATATATGACCATAATTGCAGGTTATTTTCTGCCCCGGGATAGGCTTATTGACGTTATGGCGACTGAAGCGATGTATGCGGATTTTTTCGGTCTGACCGAACGTCCGTTCACTCTCCTGCCCGATCCCAGCTTTCTATATTGGTCCAAACAACACCAGCGCGCCTTTTCGGTGCTCGAATTTGGCATCTTGTCGCGCGCGCCGATCACCTTGATCACCGGCGAGGTCGGCTCGGGCAAGACCACATTGTTGCAAGCGCTTTTGGGGCGGATGGAGGACGGGCTGACGGTCGGGCTGATCTCCAACGCCCAAGGCGGGCGCGGCGAATTGTTGCAATGGGTGCTCAATGCCTTCGGGATCGAAACCGCTGGCATGGAATATGTGAAAATGTTCCAAACCTTTCAGGACTTCTTGATCGAGGAATATGCCGCCGGACGGCGCGTGGTTTTGATCATCGACGAGGCGCAGAACCTGTCGGTCGAAGGGCTCGAAGAAATTCGCATGCTGACCAATATCAACGCCAACAAGGACGAGTTGGTGCAATTGATCCTCGTCGGCCAACCCGAATTGCGCGATATGGTGCGCCGCCCGCAAATGCGCCAATTGGCGCAGCGCGTCGCGGCCAGCTTCCACCTCAATGAAATGGACGCGGCCACCGTGGCCGATTATATCGCCCACCGTTTGCGCACCGCCGGCGGCACCGGCGCGGAATTTACCCCCGAAGCCGCCGCCTTGGTCTATGCCAATACCGACGGGGTGCCGCGTTTGGTCAACCAGTTGTGCGATCTGTCGATGCTCTATGCATGGAGCGCCGAAAGCGCGGTGGTGAATGAGGCGACAATCAAAAGCGTGCTCGACGACGGCGTGTTTTTTGGCGCCGTGCGTGATGTGAAGGAAGACAGCTGATGTCCACGATGAACTATTATTTTTCGATCATTATCCGGCGCCTGCCGCTGGCCTTGATCGTGGCGGGGCTGATTTCGGGCTTTGCGATCACCGCGGCGATGACCTTGCCGCCCGCCTATGTCAGCCAGACGCGGTTGGTGGTGGAAAGCTCGCAGATCCCCGGCGATCTGGCCGAAAGCACCGTGCAATTGCCCCCCGAAGAGCAGTTGCAACTGTTCGAGACGCGGCTTTTGACCCGTAACAATATGCTCGACATCGCCAAGCGGCTCAATGTGCTCGACGATCAAGAAACCATGAACCCCGACCAGATCGTTGACGGGATGCGCGCGCGCACCAAGATCAAAAGCTCGTCGGGCCGCAACAAAGCCACCTTGATGACCATGAGCTTTGAAGCCTCGCAGGCGCAAAAGGCGGCGGCCGTTCTCAACGAATATCTGACCTTGATCTTGCAAGAGGATGCGCAGTTCCGTTCGGACCGCGCCAGCCAGACGCAGGAATTTTTCGAGCAGGAAGTGGCGCGTCTGGGCGCCGAGTTGGACATCCAGTCCAGCCGGATCCTGAAATTCAAAAGCGAAAACGCCGACGCCCTGCCCGAGAACCAGAACTATCTGCGCACCCAGCAATCGAGCCTTCAGGACCGCCAGTTGCAATTGGACCGCGAGATCACCAACCTGCGCGAGCAACGCCTGCGTCTGGAGCAGATGTATAAAGCCACGGGCCGCCTCGATACCACGACCCGCGATCTGCGCAGCAGCGAAGAGGTCAAGCTTGAGGAACTCAAGGACGATCTGGCCGAAGCGCGGCTGGTCTTCTCCGAACAACATCCGACGATAAAGCTTTTGACCGCCCGTATCGGCCAGCTTGAAGAGACGATCCGCGCCAAACAAAATGACCCCTCCAGCGACGAGACCGCCGCGCAGGCCCCCGAAGAGATCGATCCGGCGCGCGCCATGCTCGATTTGCAGCTTGGCGAGATCGACACCCGCACGCAGTTGCTCGAAGAGCAAAAAACCGCGATCGACGAGGAATTGACCCGTATCACCGACGGGCTGTCGCGCACGCCTGCCAATGCGATTGCCATTGCGGCTTTGCAGCGCGATTTCGACAACGTGCAGGGGCAATATAACGACGCGGTCGAGCGCCTTGCCAAAGCCTCCACCGGCGAGCGGATCGAAACCCTCTCGCGCGGGCAACGGGTGACGGTGATCGAACAGCCCGCAGTGCCGAGCCAGCCGACCAAACCCAACCGCCTGCTTTTGTCGGCGATGGGGGTTGTTGCGGGGCTTGGCGCGGGGGGCGCGTTGATTGTCTTGCTCGAACTTTTGAACACCTCGGTGCGCCGCCCCGAAGATCTGGTCAACAAATTGGGGATCACCCCGATTGTGACCATCCCCTACCTGCGCACGCGCAAACAAAAGGCGATGCGCCGGATGCGGCTGCTTATGGCGATCTTGCTGGTCTGTGCCTTGATCCCCGCCATGCTTTACGGCGTGCATACCTATTACAAACCGCTCGATCTGATTGCCGACCGGATCATGGATAAAATCGGCTTCCGCGGCTGACGCGCGACAGGAGATAGACGATATGGAACGTTTGCAGATCGCTTTGGAGAAAGCCCGCGCCAGCCGCAAGGACGGCTCTGCCCCCGCAGGCACGCGCATTTCCGCAGGGGCCGCCTCGCGCGGATCTTACGGCAAAGAGGCCGCATGGGAGGCGCTTACGGCGCTGGATGTGGACGAGCGGGCCTTGGCGCGCAAACGGGTTCTGGCGGTCAGCGGCGGATCGGAAGCGGCGCCTTACGATTTGCTGCGCACCCGCGTGATGCAGCAGATCCGCGAACAAGGCTGGCGCCGCGTCGCGGTGGTCTCGCCCAATGCATCGGCGGGCAAGACCACGACCGTGGCGAACCTGTCTTTTGCCTTGGGGCGGCAGGATGATTTTCGCACCATCACGCTGGATTTCGATTTGCGCCGTCCGGCTCTGGGCAAGGTCTTGGGTCAGGTTTCGGCGCATAACATGGCCGATGTGGTGCGCGGTAAGGTGGATTTTGCCGATCACGCCCGCCGCCTCGGGGCCAACCTTGCCTTCGGGCTCAACAATATGGCGGTGACGCAATCGTCCGAATTGCTGCAAAGCCGCCAGACGGTTGGCATTCTGGAGCAGATCGAAGAGACCTATGCCCCCGATCTGATGCTGTTCGATATGCCGCCCCTGCACGGGGCCGACGACAGTTTCGGCTTTTTGCATCAGGTCGATGCAGCCTTGATCATCGTCGAGGCAGAGAAAACCTCGATCGCGCAGATCGACGTGGTCGAGCGCCAAGTCGCCGAAAGCACCAATGTGATGGGTGTCGTGCTCAACAAATGCAATTACGCGCGCGGCGTCTACGGGGCGAATTACGGCTACGGCTATTACTAGGATGCGGCCGCCTGCGCGGTAAGGCCGCAAAGCGGTTCGTTAGTGTTCGTGCGCGCATAAACCATGGTCCGCCAAGGATGCCAGAATGTAGCAATCCTCGGACAGGCCATCGCCATCGCATCCCTGCGAAATCCGCCCCAGTTCCTTTTCAAGCGCTTTGAGCCGTTTGATCTTTGCGCGCACGTCGGCGCGCTGCGTTGCCGCAATCCCTGTCGCGGCCTCGCACGAACGATCAGGGTGATCTTGCAGCGCGATCAGCGAGGATATCACTTCGATCGAGAACCCCAGATCACGTGCATGTCGAATGAAGCTGAGCCGCTCCAATCCGCTCCGGTCATAGCGCCGTTGATTGCCGCTCGTACGCTCGGCCTCAGCCAGCAACCCCATCTGCTCATAATAGCGGATTGTCGGAACCTTGACCTTTGTACGCTTCGAAAGCTCGCCGATAGAGAACATAAAAAACCCCTTGAACCTCTAGTTGCTAGAGGTTGTATATGAATTGGGACGCAGAAAAAAGAGTTCAACATGTCCCACGATTATCTCTCCGACACACCTCTTCTCGACTACCATGCGCAAGCGATCCAGAGGCTTGTCGCGCACCGCGGATGGGCCGATTTGCCAAAAGGCGCAGGGATCGGTGCGGCCTATGATTTTGTGCGCAACGAGATACTTTTTGGCTACAACAGCGATGACGCATTGCCCGCATCACAGGTGTTGGCGAGCGGCTACGGTCAATGCAATACAAAGGGCACGCTTCTCATGGCGCTGCTGCGTGCCTTGGGCATCCCTTGCCGGTTTCACGGCTTTACCATCGACAAGAGTTTACAGCGCGGCGTGGTCCCCGAATTGGTCTATCCACTTGCGCCGCGCAACATCATCCACTCGTGGGTGGAGGTCGAATACGAGGGCAAATGGCTCGACCTCGAAGGCTTTATCTTGGATCAAGACGTGTTGAGTGCGCTTCAAGCCGAGTTCCCCGATCGCAGCTCGCTTTGCGCCTATGGGGCGGGAACGGAGTGTCTGCAAAAGCCCGATGTCGCTTGGGCAGGGCAGAGCACCTATATCCAAAAAACCGGTATCAACCATGATTTCGGGATCTTTGATAACCCCGATGCGTTCTACGCCAACCACCGGCAACTCACGGGGGTTCGCGGCTTTCTCTATCGGCGGATCATACGCCATTGGATGAACCGGCGGGTGGCTCAAATCCGCAAGGGGCACATCCCCACCATTCCGGGCGGCGAAAAAGGGCTCCAAGCCGGCATTCGGCACTCAGATTGGACACGGCCCCTATCCCCTGCACCTGCACCGCGCGGTGATGGCCGAAACGCTTAACCCCTTGCGGCCTATTTTCGGGGCCAAATCCAAGCCGCAGCCGCGCGCTCCAGACGTGCGGCCAAACCTTTAAGGAGCCTGCCCCGATGTCCGACATTTTCGAAAACCACCAAGCCAGCCTGCAAAGCCCCGCCAGCCGCGTCTTTGCCGTCACGCCCGATGACGGCGCCGATCTGGCCGTGGCGACCCGCGCCATCAATGTGGCGGCGGCGGGCATCGTGCGGGTGCAAACCGTGGCCGGCGATGTGGGCGATGTTTTTGTCGCCGCCGGCATCCCCTTTCCCGTGCGCGCGGTGCGCATCCATGCCACGGGCACCACGGCGACGGGGATTATCGGGCTGGCCTGATCCGCGCCTCACAGGTGACTATTTTCAAACGGCGCTGCGGGAATCGCGGCGCCGTTGTTATATGGGGTCACGCGGCGATATGAATGTATCGCGCCATGATATAGGCAATGGCCAGCGCCCCGACGAGCCAGCCCATGGCAAGGCGCATCTGCGCGCGGCCCAAAACCGGCCCGAGCAAATAGATCACATAAGGCGCGCTGATGGCGGGGTTCAAAGCGGCGACAAGGATCGCGCCCTTGAGGCCAAAAGCGTTAAAGGCCAGCGGCAAGAACACACACAGGCTCACCGCGCGCATCGCCGAAATCCACATCATCGCGCGGCTGTTGCCGGTATTGACCACCAATTGGTTCATCGGCTCGAAGCGCATCACCAAAAAGGTGAGAGACAAGAGCGACAAATAGATGCCCGCCTCGCTGTAGATGTCGGTATAGAGCGCGCCGATCAACCATTGGCCCAAAAGCGCGCAGGTGGCAAACGCGGCAAGGCTGAGCGCGTCGATCACCCGCTGGAACCGGCCAAACAGGCGCGGCAATTGTTCGGGCCGCGTGCGGATTACCTCGCTCATCACCGGAAATCCGACCTGATTTGACAGCCGCTGGAGCAATTTCTTGCCCGCCTCGATCCAGACCATCGCAATGGCATAAAGCCCGAAGCTGACCGAGGACAGAAGGCTGCCCAAAATCAGGCGGTCGGCATTGCGCGCCACAAAAGTCAGCGCCGAAGACCCCATCAGATATTTGCCAAATTGCCAAAGATCGGCGGCAATGGCGCGGTCGGGTTCGAACCGCATCTTGGGGCCGGGATAGACGATATGCGAGGCGACAGACTGGACCAGATTGGTCACCAACATGCCCAGCATCAAAGCCCAGACCGTGGGCCAGATCAGGGCAAATCCGATCATCGCGCTGATCGAGGCCACCATGCCGCCAAATTGCACAAAGGTCACGCGGCGCATGTCGAGATTGCGCAGCGCAAGTTCCTTATTGGTGGATTCCAGCCCCATGATCACCGGCGACAGGGCGGTGAGCGCGATCAATCCGGCCAGACGCGGATCGGCATAGACCGTGCCCTCGGGGGCAAACCGCGGGCCCAAGGCCCAAAGCGCCAAAGCCGCGAGAAGCACGCAGCCCGCGACCCACAGCCCGCGCGAGATTTTCACGCACCATGCGGCGCGCAGGAAATGCGGCGCCTCGCCCTCCTCGGCGCGCATGATGCTTTGTCGGATGCCGATATCGCTGAGCAGTTGAAAGGCGGTCAGGATCACCACCGCCATCGACATCATCCCGAAGGCTTCGGGAAACAAGAGCCGCGTCATGATCAGGTTGCTGCCCAAGCGGAAGACATGGGTGGTCATGACCTGAAACAGGCTCCAAAGACCGGCGCGCACGGCGCGGGTCTTCAAGGCTTTGGGTTTTTGCGGCGCAGCGTCGGTCATCAAAGAAGCCCTTGCAAAGAGGAGGTCACAGGCGCGGTCATTACTTGTATTCGATCAATCCCGAGGGGCGTTTGAAGCGTTTGCGCCAATGGTATTCAAGCGCGCCCAAAGCTTCGGCGAATTTACCCGCGGTGAGCAAAAACGCCGCCTCCCATGCCGCGCGGGTGCCGCCGCGCTTGCGCGCCAGACGCGCAATTTGCAGCGGGTAGAGCGCGAACAACAGCAAAAGCACAGGGCCGAGCACCAGCGCCAAAAGCACGATCAAGGCCGGCAATGCCGCGCCCCAAAACAGCGCGCGCCGCACCTCGGGCACCGAATGGAATTCGGGCGCTGCGCCATGCATCGCCGCGCCTTCGGCCCAAGCGTGCCCGCCGCGCCGCGCCCGTTTCCAGAACTGTGAAAACTTGGTCAAAGCCGCATCATGCAAGGTCATTTCGGCATCCAGCCGCCAGATTTCCCACCCCTTGGCGCGCAGGCGCACGCACATTTCGGGCTCCTCGCCCGCGATCAGGCTCGGGTCATAGCCGCCGACCTCCTCCAGCGCGCTCATGCGGATCATCACATCGCCCCCGCAAGAGCGGGCCTTGCCGACGGGCGTGTCCCATTCGCGGTCGCAATGGCGGTTATAGATAGATGCCTCGGGAAAACGCTCGCGCCGCCGCCCGCAGGCCGCGGCGGCCTGCGGGCTTTGTTCGAGAAACGCATGCGCGGTCTGCAGCCAGCCCTCTTGCAACTCGCAATCGCCATCGACGAACTGGATATAGCGCGGCACATCGCCATGGCGCAGCGCCGCGATCCCCGCATTGCGCGCCCGCGCCGCCGTAAAGGGTTGGTCCATATCCAGCGCGATCACCTCGGCGCCCAAGGCCCCCGCCGCTGCGGCCGATCCGTCGGTGGACCCGCTATCGACATAGATGATGCGCGCGCAGGCGCCGCGCAGGCTCTCGAGGCATTGGATCAACCTTTGCCCTTCGTTGCGCCCGATGACGACGGCGGCGATCTCCATGGCGGCGTTGTGATCGGTCATGACAGGGCAAATCCATAGCTGGCGTCCAGATCGGGACGATTGGGAAACAAGGCCTGCAAATCGGCGCGGTCGGCGGCAAAAATTTCCGACAGGCGGGCGCGGTCCGCCGCGCCGAGCGTCGGGCGCTCCTGCATCTGGCGGCCCTGTTTGATCTTGTCGCGCAGAGCCTGCGGCACCAAGGCGCGGCGCAGCCCGCGCGCCAGCGGATTGTCGATCAACAGCCCGTGCAGCGGAAATTTACGAATGCGCTCGGCCGAGACATTGACCTGCCCCAGATCGTCTTTCCACACCAATCCCGCGCGGCCCAGAAAATCCCCCGCCCGCGTCAGGGTCTCTTGCGGCGCGCGCTGCATCTCTTCGAGGCTGAGGACCAGAATGTGATCGGCGCCATAGCGTGCGGCCCAAGGGGCGATCTGCATCGCGTAGCGGCCATAGTCGATGATTTCGCGGTGGCGGGTCAGGGCCTCCTCCAGCGGGCAAGTGATCACGCCCTGGCTCCATTCATGCATGTAATGCGAGACCGCGCGTTTGAGCGGATCGCGGATCATATAGATCAGTTTGGGCGCCTCGAGCGCCGCGTCGAGGCGCGCCAGCGTCTGCGGATAGGTCGGCAATTTGGTGTAATGGGTGCTGGCCTCGCCGCGCAGATCGCCCTGTTGGGCCGCGTCGAACAGCGCCTCATACCATGCCATGCCGCGCCCGTAGATATCATCGTCAGAGAAGAAATTCGGCTCTTTGGGCGTGGTCATGAACAGGCCCTCTTGGGCGCCGAGCTGCGCCGCCAAAGTGCTGGTGCCGCATTTCATCGCGCCGAGGATCACATAGTCGGGCAAAGCCATCGGGGTTAGTCCTTTGCTGCGCGCCTGTCGCCCAAGGGGCGGGCGAAATTGATCCAGATGTCGCGCGCCTCATGGGCGACGGGGC
Source organism: Paracoccaceae bacterium (assembly GCA_050633465.1). Lineage (GTDB taxonomy): Bacteria > Pseudomonadota > Alphaproteobacteria > Rhodobacterales > Rhodobacteraceae > UBA3069. The sequence continues at coordinate 35,289 of JBOEGO010000006.1, forward strand.
GGTAGTTGTTGCCCCGCCCGATCAGCCGCCGCGACAGGGCAATCGCCCGTCCCAGATACCACGCCAGATTGGCCGCCAAAAGCCCCGCGCGCCCGTGGGCCTGATAGAACAGCCGCGTGCGCGAGGCATAGTAATAGGCGGGCAGGCGTTTGCGCGCCTTGGCCAGCCCTTTGACCGGCGCGCTGCCACCGCGAAAATGCTCGATGCGGGCGTCCGGCACATAGGAAATCCCCCACCCCGCGCGGCGCGCGCGCAGGCAATATTCGGTATCCTCGAAATAGAGGAAATACCCCTCGTCCATCAGACCGATGGTGTCGATCATCTCACCGCGCAGCAAGATGCAGGCAAAGCTGGCCCAGCCGATTTGCGCATCGGGCAGCGGATCGGCAGGGGCGACCACATGGGATTTGAGCGCACGGCTCACCGCGCCCGTGGCGGCGGCGCGGATCATTTCGCTGGCCGGTGAGGGGATGCGAAAGCGGCTGATTTGCGCCGTGCCATCGTCATATTCGATGCGCGGGGTGAAAAGCCCGACCTCTGGCGCGGCCTCGGCGGCGGTCAAAATGGCGCGGCAAAATCCCGAATGCAGCACCGCATCGGAATTGAGCACCAGATAATAGCGCCCCTTGCGCGCGGTGAGGCCTTGATTGTGCCCGCCCGAAAACCCCGAATTGTCCTTGGACAGCACCAAGGAGACCGGCGCCTGCGGCCCAAGCCCCGCATGCCAAGCGCCAAGCGCCTCGGCCGATCCGTCGCCGGAGGCATTATCGACCACGACCACATGGGCGTTGATTTCGGGGCTTTGCGCCAGATCGGCAAGCACCGAGGCGACGCAGTCCATTGTCATTTGCGCGGTGCGGTAATTGATGATGGATACAACCAGATCGCATGGGATCTCAGAATCTGTCAAAACGGTCTCCGTCTTACGGTGTAAGTCCTTGAAAGCAATGCAGCCAGCCATGGCGTATTTGCAATAGCGCAGCAAGAGATGGGCCGTGGCTGCGATGTTTTTTACATGATTGTGCCCATTTTCCAGCACTGCGCGCACAGATGATCACTTTTCACCCAAAGCCCATTGGCGCAAGCGGTGGCGCATGTCACATTCGCGGGTATATTTTCAGGACCCACAGGCCTCATGCCCAATACATTTGCCTATATTGCTCTGTTCCTTTGGCCCCTCGTGGTGCTGATCCTGTTTCGCCGCCTGCCGCTACCGGCGGCGGTGATCTGGTCGGTTCTGGGCGGCTATTTGTTCTTGCCCGAAGAGGCCGCTATCAACCTGCCGCTCTTGCCCTCCTACGATAAGGTTCTGGTGCCCGGCCTTGCGGCTTTGATCATCGGGTGGATCACGCTCAAACAGCAAGGCTACCGCCCTGCCGCGCGCGCCGCCGCCGCCCCGCAAACGGCGGCTCAGACGGGCGCGCCGAGCCGCAGGCGCAGCGCGGCGCCCGCGCGCACAAAGGCGCCCCGCCGCGTGCAAAACGGCCAAAGCCCTGCCCAAGACGAGAGCGCCGGGACCCGAAGCGAAGACAGCGCGCCCGCGCGCCAACGCGGCCGCTGGATCGCCAATCTTCTGATCCTTGTGCTTTTGGCCAGTGTGGTCGGCACTTGGGCCACCAATTCCGAACGGATCAACGCGGGTGTGCGCTCGCTTCCGCCGATGAGCATCTATGATATGTTCTCGGTCTCTTTGGGCGTTCTGGTGATGCTGATACCCTTCTATCTGGGGCGGCGGTATCTGGGCACGCCGCAGGCCCATCGCATCTTGCTGCGCGCCCTCGTGACGGCGGCGCTGGTCTATTCGCTCTTTATCCTCGTCGAGGTCCGCCTGAGCCCGCAAATCAACAAATGGGTCTACGGGTTCTATTCCCATAGCTTCGCCCAGCATATCCGCGGCGACGGCTATCGCCCGATGGTCTTTGTCGGCCACGGTCTGCGGCTGGGGATTTTCATCGCCATGTCGGTTCTGGCGGCGCTGGCGCTTTACCGTCTGCGCGCCGACAACAAACCGTTCAAATGGCTGATGATCAGCGGCTGGCTCTTTGTCATCTTGTTCTTGTCCAAAACCCTCGGCGCTTTCATGATCGCCGTGGTGCTGATCCCCGCCGCGATGCTCTTGAACCTGCGATTGCGGCTTTTGGTCGGGGTGATGATTGCGGGGCTGGTTCTGACCTATCCCTTGCTGCGCAGTTCCGGCGTTCTGAGCATGGAGCGGATGATGACGATGACCCAATCGCTGGAACACGGGCGGATGAAGTCCTTTGAATACCGTTTGCGCAATGAGGATATCCTGCTCGACAAAGCCATCCAGAAACCGCTTTTCGGTTGGGGCGGATGGGGGCGCCCGCGGGTCTATGATATGGAGACGGGGCGTGATCTGAGCGTCACCGACGGCATCTGGGTGATCGAGATCGGCAAACGCGGCTGGATCGGCTATCTGGCGGTTTTCGGGCTCTTGACCCTGCCGGTTCTGGCGCTGTTCTTGCGGCAGGGGCGGCTTGGCCTTGACGGGGCGACGGGAGGGCTGGTTCTGGTGCATTCGGCCAATCTTGTGGATATGCTGCCGAACTCGTCTCTGACCCCTGTGACATGGCTGATCGCGGGGGCTTTGCTGGCGCGCTATGAGATGGGGCCGGCGGCCGAAAGCGCCGCGCCCGAAGAGGCGACCTTGCAGCGCCGTGCGATGCACCAGCGCAATGCGTTACCTGCGGCGCGTCAGGCCCCCGTGCCCGCAGGCGGCAAAAGACGCGCATAGCCCGCCTGCGCCACCGCCGCGCGCAGCGCCTCCATATTTGCCACCTTCTGGCTTTTGCCCGTGCGCGCCAGATCGGCCTCTACAGGGCCGGAGGCAATGCCCATCGCGGCGCAGATCCGGTCGATCGTCGGCTGGTGCTGCGCCGCATCGGCCAGATCGCGCTCGTAGTCGACGACCAGCGGATCAAAGGGCGCCAAAAGCGCCTTTTCATAGGCCAAGGTCGCCTCGTTCCATTCGATTTGATGCAAGAACTGCGCCGGATCGATCTCGATCTCTTGCGGGGCCTGCGCGCCTTGGCCCTGCCCCGCATTATGGCCTTTGCGGATATGGTATTGCCCGCGCGCTTGGGCTTGGGACAGCGACAAAGATTGCGCGAATGTGCCGCGGCGCAGATGGATCAACTGCCAGCCATCGGCCACCAGCGCATCCACAAACACCGCCGGATCGGCGATCTTTTGCACTTCGAGCATCTGGTAGGTGATCATCTTGGCGCCGTAGACCTGAACGGGGCGCGCCCGCGCCAGACGGTTGAGAAACCCGTGCGGACGCAGCACCGCATGATGCAAAACCTCGCCCTCGCAGCGCAGCCCCTCGACCTGATTGAGCAGACGGTTGAGCAAGGTCGTCCCCGACCGCGGCCGCCCGAGGATCAAGAACCGGCGCGGGCGGTGTTGTTTGAACAGGCTTTTGGCAAAGATGCGCGCCTCGAACTTATAGCCTTGCAAACTGGCGCGATCCTTGTGCCAGCGCCCCATCACATAGGGCGCGCCAACGGGTTTGATATCATGCAAAGGATGCGCACGCATCGCGGCGCTATGGGCGGCAAGATCGGCAGGGCGAGGCAAAGACATCCGAAACCATCCTTTTCAGGGCGTCAAAAAATTTCGTTCATATACAATATGATCCGTAGCCTCGGCGCGCCGGTCAATCAAGCCGCAGCGCGCCCGCCCGCGCGCCAAGGCGGCAAAGACGCCCATTCTTTTTGCGCGCTGCATCCCAAAGCCCACACCATGGCCGCCCCTGCGCGCCCGCCCCTTGCCAGCGCGCGCCCGCGCGGTCTAAGCACAAGACATAATTTCAAGCGCCCTGCCACAGCAAGGCGCGATGACGGAGCCGATTTTCATGACCGCACCCTCCCCCGCCGCCTCAAACGCCGCGCCAAACGCCACGCCAGGCCGCCGCTATGCGCTGATCACGCCGTGCCGCAACGAAGAAGACTATATGCGCCGCACCCTCGACAGTGTCGCCGCGCAAACCGAAGTGCCGGCGCTGTGGTTGATCATCGATGACGGATCGACCGACAGCACGCCGCAGATTCTGGCCGAATATGCCGCCGCGCATGACTGGATCCGCATCGTGCCCAAACCCGACCGCGGTCACCGCGCCGTCGGCCCCGGCGTGATCGAAGCCTTCTATTTCGGTCTCGACCAGATCGAGATCACCGACTTCGACTATATCTGCAAATTCGATCTCGATCTGGAAATGCCCACGGGCTATTTCGCCGGTCTGATGGACAAGATGGAGGCCGATCCGCGCATCGGCTCGTGTTCGGGCAAACCGTGGTTCGACCGCAATGGCGCGAAAATCTCGGAGAAATGCGGCGACGAGATGTCGGTCGGCATGACCAAATTCTACCGCGTGCAATGTTTCCGCGAGATCGGCGGGTTTGTGCGCGAAGTCATGTGGGACGCGATCGATTGCCACAAGTCGCGGCAATTGGGATGGATCGCCTGCTCCTTCCCCGATGCGGCGTTGGAATTCGAACATCTGCGCCCGATGGGATCGAGCCAAAAGAGTGTCTATACGGGCCGCATCCGCCACGGTTACGGGCAATATTACATGGGGTCGGATTTCTGGTTCTTCACCGCCAGCTGCGTGTTTCGCATGGCCCATCCGCCCTATATCACCGGCGGTCTGGCCTCGTGGTGGGGCTATGTGCGCGCCGCGCTGAAACGCGAATCGCAACATGATGATCCCGAATTGCGCGGCTTTATCCGCAGCTACCAGCGCCGTGCCCTGATCATCGGCAAATCGCGCGCCACCGCCGAAGTGGTCGCGCGCCAAACCCCCGTCTGGGAGGCGCGCACGGCCTGAGCGGCGCGCTTTTGTCTGCCGCCCGATTGTCCGCGCGCGCCGCCGCCTAAAGCTGCCCGCGGGCGCGGCGCAAGGCGCGCACTCCGGCCCAAGCCAGATCCAGCCCCGCGCAGGCGGTTCGGATCCAGAGTTTCTTCCACGCGGGCAAAGACGCCTCGGCGCGCGGCTCATAGCCCAGCTCCGCCATCGCATCGCGCAAGATGTAATCGATCACCGCCATCTGCGCCTCGGTGAAGGTCTCGCGCGAGCGGCCGACCCGCGCGGCGGTCAATGCGCCATGGGTCTGCTGCATATGCTCGCCGCCGTCCACATGGGCCGCCGAGGCATCGGATTTATAATCGATCATCGCGGGCACCTGCGCCGCATCCACGCCGAGCAAGGCGCAGGTGGCGCGCAGCGGGTCTTCGGGGGCGGTGACCAGATCCTCGTAGCGCACCAGCAAATAGCGATCCGCGCCCAAGCCCCCCGCATCGCGGCGGATCGCCTCATAGGCTTTGCGCCATTGCCACGCCCCGACCAGAGCCGTCGTCGGATAGCGCTGCAATTGATATTGCACCATCGAGGCAATCGCATCTTGCGGGTGGCGCATCATATGCAGGAACCGCGCATTCGGATACCAATCACGCCATGTGCGCACATAGGGCCATTCCGAGGGCATCTTATGACCCCAGACCGCATCGGGTTTGCCTTCGGCGATTTTGGCATGGCGGCTCATGAGGGCGAAAAACTCGGCCCGATCCAATGGCAGAGCGGCCTTGGCGGCTTGGGCAAACCCCTCCAGATCATAGATATTGCCGTAATAGGGCGGGCAAAGCGCGATCAGCTTGTCCAGTTCTTCGGCGCTGCCGACCTGCGCGCCCATGGCGGGGGGCAGGCGTTGGAAGATATCGGCCTCGGGCGGCACAAAAAGCGCGGGATGCGCGGCAATCATCCGCCGCAGCAGCGTGGTGCCCGAACGGCCATAGCCGAGAATGAAAAAACAAGGCTCGTTGGCGAATGTCTCGGTCATGCGACCTCCTGAAAATTTCGGGCGGGGCGCGGCAAAGGCGCCTGCCTTGCGTATATTATTCGAACGGCGCGGGGCGCTCGGCGCGGCGGCCCAGAACCCAATCATAGACCTCGGCAATCTGTTCGGCCTTGCGCGCCCATGTGAATTTCTCCTCCACCCGCGCATGGGCCGCCGCGCCGCTGCGGGCCAATTCTTCGGGCGCATCGACCAGACGCGCCAAAGCCTCCGCCACCCCCGCCACCAGATCGGCGCGGCTTCGGAAGGGGATTTTATAGCCCCAGCCCTCTTGCACCAATTCGCCGGGACCGGCGTAATCGGCCACCAAAGGCGGCACGCCAAGCGCCATCGCCTCCAGAACCACGCCGCCGCCGAACTCGCGGATCGACGGGAAGCCGAGCAGATCGCTGCCCGCCAGAACCTCCTGCACCTTGTGATGCTCCAGCCAGCCGTGAAAGCGCACCGCATCCTCGATGCCTTCGCGCGCGGCCATGGCGCGCAGATCCGCCATCATCGGCCCGTCGCCGATCATCTCGATCACCGCGCGCCCCTCTTTGAGCAGCGGCAGCGCCGCCTCGATCAGCATGTCGGGGCCCTTGTAGGGCACCAGACGGCCGACGAAACAGATCCGCAGCGGCCCGCCATGGGCGCAGGGCGCGGCGCGCAGGTTGAAACGTTCGGGATCGATGGCGTTTTCGGGGATATAGACGCAGCGGTCCTGATAGCGCGCGGGCACCTCGCTTTGGGTAAAGCGCGAGCCGACAAGGATCGCGCGCGCCGCCTTCAGCGTGGCCGCACGGCCCGGCAGGATTTTATAGACCCCGCGAATATAGGACAGCCATTCGCGCTCGCGCCGCCGCTCGGCGTCAAACCCCGCAGGCCAAGGCACCCCGCCATTGAGCGGCCCCATCACAAAGGGCACGCCCGCGCGGGCGCATTTGGGCGCGACAGAGCTGTTTTTCGTCGGGGTCAGCGGGGTGATGCGGTGCACGATATCATATTTGCCCGCACGGATATCGGCGCCGAATTCGCGCCAGACCAGATGTTCGAACCACGCGTAGGAAATCGCGCTGATTGCCTGCACGGTGGTCCATCCCTTGCCCGTGCCCATGCGCAGTGCATTGGACAATTTCCACAAGGGGCGGGCCACGGATTCATTTTGGATGGCGGTGAAATCCTCGCCCTCGACCAGCCCCGCGCGCAAGAAGGCCTCGCGGTTGCGCATCGCCGTCAGGATATGCACATCGGCCTCGCTGCGCAGCGCCTGCGCGATCGACCAGCCGACCAAGGGCACGCTGACCATTTCGGGATTGGCCGCTTCGGCAATCACCAGAACGCGGGGCTTGGCCTGCGCCGTTTGGACCGCGGCGCTCATGATGCAGACCCCGTCTTTGCAGGGCGCAGCCCCTCGGGCAATCCCTCCCCGAGGCTTCCGGCCATAAGGTCCAATAACCATGCGGCCTCTTGGGCGGCGTCGAATTCCGCCACCACTTTGGCGCGGCCCGCCGCGCCCATACGCATCCGTAGGGCAGGATCCCCCAGCAAGGTTTCGATCCGCGCGATCAATGTCTCCAGATCACCGGGCGGGACGGTATAGCCGCTGATCCCGTCTTCGACCAATTCCTGCACGCCCGCCACGCGCGGGGCGATCACGGGGCGGCGGGCGGCCATGGCCTCCATGAGCACCACGGGCACGCCTTCGGCAAAGCTTGGCAAGACGAAAATATCGCTCTTGAGCAATTGCACCGCCACATCCGATTGGCCCAGATATCCGGTAAAATGCACGCTCTCGCCAAGCCCCAGATCGCGGGCGCGGGCCTCCAATGCGGCGCGCTCCGGCCCGTCGCCAACCAAGGTCAGACCCGCATTCGGATGGCGCGCGCGCAGGCCCGCAAAGGCCTCCAGCAAAAGCGCCACACCCTTGATTGCGGCAAGGCGGCCCACAAACAAAAGCTGCGGCGCATCGGTGTTTCCGGTGCCCTGCCCCGCCCCGTCATAAAGCGCGGGATCGACGCCGCAATGCACGATCCGCATCTTCGGCCAATGTTTTTGATCCGCGAAAATCATCCCTTGGGCGCGGGAGAAATGGCTGATGCAGGCGGTGAAGCTGGCGCGGGCGATTTTCTCGTCGATGCGCCAATAGGTCGGCTCGAAAAACTCGGCCGGCCCGTGCATCGTATAGCTATAGGGCAGGCCCGCCATATGGGCGGCGATCATTGCGACAGAGCAGCTCGAATTGCCGAAATGATTGTGCAGATGCACCGCGCCGCGGGCGCGCATTTGCGCCGCCAGAACGCCGGCCTCGAGGAAATAGAACCCCTGCCACAAGAGCGCCTTGAACCCCGGCGGGCGGCTGCGCCATGCGAGGACGGCGGCCCCAAGCCAGCGGCGCGGCGCGGCGCGCAGCAAGGACAGATGCGCGCGCGCCAAGGCCACGGGATTTTTCGCCGTGCGCTGCACCTGAAACGTATTGGCATGTTCGCGCTTTTGCTCTTCGCCGACGTGATGGGCGGTATCGGTGGCGCGCACCGAACAGGTCAGAACCTCGGCCCCCAGCGCGCGCAGCCCTGCCACCTCGCGCTGGATAAACGTATCGGTGGCGCGGGGGTATTCGCCCGTCAGATAGGCAATCGGCCCGGGCAGTAAGGGGGGCGTGTCGCTCATGTCCGGTCCTCTTTGATCGCATCTTGGAAACCATGTGCGGGCGTATAGTCCAGCCGGTCCTCGGCGCGCGCAAGGCTGTAGCGCAGGGGTTTATAGCGCGCGGCCAAGGCCGCCTCGCCCGCCCCCGTGGGTATGCGCCGCCCGAAGGCGGGCCACAGATCGCCGATCAATCCCAACCCTTTGGCCAGTTTCATCACCAACCCGCGCGGCAGGCGAACGGGCGATTTGCCGATTGCGCCCAACCAATCGGATTGTGTCGGCGGTTCGGGATCGACGATATTGATCAAGGCTATGCGCCCTGCGCCGGTGATCACCGGATAATCATCAAGAGCCTGCATCGGCAAGATGGCCGCCGCAACCAGAGCCGCGCCCACATGATCCACATGCACGGCGGGCACGGGGGCATCGCCGCCGATGCATAAAACGCGGCCCGCTTTGGCCACGCCGAGCCGCGCGCTCCATGTCCGGCCCGCACCGTATATGGCGCCGGGGCGGAGGATCTGCGCTTCGATCCCGCAGTGCTGCGCGGCCTCCACGACCAGGCGTTCTTGCGCCAGTTTGGCGCGCGCATAGGCGTCGCGGCGGGCGGGGTCGGGCTCGATCGGGGTGGTCTCGTCAAGGCAGGCCCCATCGGGCAGGGCCGCAAATCCGTAGACTGAAAACGACGAAACCAGCACAAGGCGTTTGGCGCCCTGCCCGTCTTTCATCGCCTCCAGAAGCGTGGCGGTCGGGGCGACGGTTTGCACGCGATGGGCGGCGTCATCGCCTGCCATGGCGGCGGCGGCGTGAATGACGGCATCGGCGCGCGCCAACAGCGGGGCCAGCGCCGCGCCCGCATCCGCCGCGCCCAGATCAAGCGCATGGAACGTCACCCCCGCGTCTTCGGCAAAGATCGCGGCTTTGGCCGCATCGCGCCCCAAAGCGATGACCTCATGCCCCGCCGCGCGCGCCGCGCGCAGGGCGGATGCGCCGACAAATCCTGTCGCGCCGGTGATCAGCACAGTGCTTACTTCGCCCATGACAGCGGCTCCATCGGATCAAATGTGGTTTGCGGGGTATAGGGCATGGTCAGCGCGCCGCCAAAGCCCGCCGCATCGCCGCCCGTGCCCGCCGTATCGTGGCAGGCGAAATGGCACGCCAGCGTCAATTCGGTGATATGCAGCGCGAAATCCCCGCCCGTATAGGGCGCGCGACCCGCTTTGATCGCGGCGCCCATATCGGCGATGGCGCGGCAGAAATCACGGGTCTGCGAGCCGCGATAACCGGTGATTTTCTCGGCGGCGCCGAGTTTTCGCAATTTTTTGGCCAAGGGCGACAGGAACCTGCGGCGGCGCAGGGTTTTATAGCGGCGCAAGCGAATGGGCGAAGTGTCCGAGCGCGGGTCTTCCACATGCAAAACCCCTTCGTCCCCAAACAGGCGCAGCCCGTGATCATGTTCGGCGTAAAGCCCGTTGGTCATCCGCGCCACCGTGCCCGAGGCAAAGCGGATCACCGCAACCGAATAATCGGGCGCGGGCAAAAGTTCCACGCCGTCGATCTTGTCGGGCAGCAAAATCTCGCTATGGGCGGTGACGGATACGGCGGGGCCGAACATCGCGCACAGCCATGTGAGAACATAGCCCGCATGTTCCACCGTGCAGCCGGTTTGAAATTCGTCCAAAGCGGGCCATGCCATGCCCGCCTCGTTGATCCATTTCGAGGTCGGCGCGCGCGAGACCATACCGTCTTCCATTTCGGCATGGACAAGGCGGATCGGCCCCGCCGCGCCCTCGCGGGCGGCCTTCCACAGGGTTTGCGCCACGGGGTTGAGAAGCGTGCAGGGCGCCGACACCAGATGCAGCCCCCTGTCCTTGGCCAGCTGCGCCAATTCGCGCGCTTGGTCGAACCGCATCGCAAGGGGCTTTTCGCTATAGACGTGTTTGCCCGCCTCGAGCAGGGCCTTGGTGGTCTCGAAATGCGCCGAAGGATTGGTCAGGTTCAAAACCGTCTCGACGCTCTCGTCGGCCAGAAGCGCTTTCAGATCGGGGTAGGATTGCACCCCCGTCAGACGCGCCATGGTTTGTGATCTGGCCCGTTCGCGATCATAGACCCCGACCAGCACCAATTCGGGGTGCATGCCAAGGGTCAGGCGATACATATTGGCGACATAGCCGCATCCAAGAATTGCGATCCGCATGGGCGTGAAAACCTCACTGGGTCTAAAATATTTTTCAATCTCTTGGAGGTCTTAACCCATTTGCCGATCCGCTGTATAGGATAAGCCGCAGCGCAGCATGGCAAAAGCCGCGACGCGCGGCATTCGAGCCATAATCGGGCACGGATCGACAAAATTTTAGCGCTCCGCGCCGCATCAGGAGGCCCGTTTTGCCCAAAGAGATTTCCTTTTCCGCCCCCCGAAACGATACCGCCGCACAGGCCGTGCATATCACCACGCCGACGCGCGATGCGCTGTTTGCCGATGTCGAAGGCCGCCTGCGCGGCGGGCGCGGGTTTTCGCTGGCCACGCTGAACCTTGATCATGCGGTGAAACTGCGCCGCGATCCGGCTTTTCGCGCCGCCTATCTGGCGCAAGATATCGTGGTGGCGGACGGCAATCCGATTGTCTGGCTCAGCAAGCTGGCAGGGCGCGAGATCGAGTTGATCCCCGGATCGGAACTGGTCGAGCCGCTGACGGGATTGGCGGCGGATCTGGACATGCCGGTGGCTTTGCTGGGCTCGACGCCCGAGGCTTTGGCGGCGGCGGCGGACGGATTGCGCCGCACCCATCCGAAGGTGACGATTGCGGCCCAGATCGCCCCGCCCTTCGGGTTTGATCCCGCGGGGGACGCGGCGGCGGATATTTTGCGGCAGATACATGACAGCGGCGCGCGGCTTTGTTTTCTGGCGCTCGGCGCGCCGAAGCAGGAAATCCTCGCGGCGCGCGGCGCCGAATTTGCCCCCGCTTGCGGCTTCGTGTCGATCGGCGCGGGGCTGGATTTCATCGCAGGCACGCAGGTGCGCGCGCCGCTCTGGGTGCGCAAGATCGCGATGGAATGGGCGTGGCGGATGTTTTCAAACCCCAAACGCATGGCGGCGCGTTATGGCGCCTGCTTTGCAATCTTGCCCGATCTGGGCATCACGGCGCTGCGCGAGCGTCAAAAATAACCCTTCAGGGCAAGGATAGAGACGCAAAACGGGGGCGCGCCATGATGGCCCGCCCCCGTTTTCAATGTCAAACTGCGTCGCAGATCAGCCGATGATCCAATCCACCTGCCCCATGTCGAGACCCGCAAAGACGATCTCGTCCTCGCCATTGGAGATCATCAGATTGCCGTCATAAAGGCTCGCCGCATCGGCGATGGACTGGCCTTCGTCAAGGAAGGTGCCCAGATCAAGCAGATCCTCGCGGGCGAAATCATAGATCACGTCATGGCCCGATCCCGCGTCAAAGGAGAAACGGTCGCTGCCCGCGCCGCCGGTCAAATGGTCATCGCCCGCGCCGCCGATGATCACATCGTCGCCGGTGCCGCCATTGATGCGGTCATTATCGTCCCCGCCATCAAGAAAATCATTGCCGCCGCGCCCGATCAACGCGTCCTTGCCGTCCATGCCGTAGACCACATCGTTCATATCGCGGCCCGAGAAAACGTCATTGGCATCCGATGCGATCACAGAGGCGGCATTGGTCACCACAGAGCCGAACAAAAGCGCCGCGTCCAAGGCGGTTTCCGCCACTTCGCGGGTGTCGTTCTGGCTCATGCTATTGCCCATGACGCTCCAGAAACTCGCATCAACCGTGACGCCATTCACCTCGGCCTCGGCGCCGATTTCATAAACCGCATAGCTGGGCACGCCGCTGCTTTCGTCAAGCTGCAAGGATTGCCCCAAAGCCGTGCCCGCGCGCACCGCTTCGATCATGAAGCCGCGGCCCTCGGTGATCTCGGCGTCCAGAACAATCGCTTCGAGGCCATGGGCATCAAACAGCCCATGCGCGCCGTCCATATCCACATGCATCTCTTGGGTCTCTGCCGCCTGATAGCCGGTCACACGCTCGCGCCCGCCGCCAATCGGCGACACGTCGTCGATCTGAAGGTTGCCTTCCTCGCGCGCGGCGGTGGCAGCGGCCATATCCTCGATGGAATGGGTGCTGCCGTCGTCAAAGCTGAGCTGTTCGACATAGATCAGGAAGTCGGAGCCGTCGGGGCCCTCGACGCGGTAGCCCTCGCCTTCGGCGACAACTGTATACTCCGAGGCCGCGCCGCTTAGACGCACACGGTCGATCCCGTCGCCGCCGTTGATGCCGTCATTGCCCGCGCCGCCGATGAAGACATCATTGCCGCCATGACCGATGAGATAGTCTTCTTGCGTGGTGCCAGAGAGGATATCGCCCTCTTCGGTGCCCTCGGAAATCAGCCCCTGTTGATATTGCGAGCCGCCTTCGGCGTCCCACCAACGCTCTGCCGTATCGGCAAGGCTTTCGAGAACCTCGGAGCGCGCGGTGCTGTCGTCGAGGCTGGTATACATCGAGAACGAGCCCCAGCGCGACGGGCGCGCCACATCGCCGAACTGCATGAACGGCCCGTCAGAGACCTCGGCCCATGCCTGCCATGCGGCGGCGTAAAGATCGCCCATCGCATCGGAGCGCACGAAATCGATCATGAAATCGGTCAAAACATCAAGCTGCGCATCGGTCAGATCACGGATGGCAAAGGAATGGTGCACGTGCTGGCCGCCCTCATAGGCGGTCATGCCAAGCCCGTAGTCATGGGCCACATCCGCCGTCTGCTGCCACAGCGCCTGCATCGCGGGGATCGAGCCCTGGTAGTCGGGGTCCATCAGCTTTTCGGCCAGATAGGCCATCGCATCCACATCGGGATCGGCGATCATCTCCAAAAGCTCGCTACGCAGCTCGGTCTGCGAGACGGTGGCGCTGCCGAAATAATTGGTGATCGCAACCTCTTCGAAAACCGCAGAGGGTTCGACAAACCCGTCAGGGTCCATCTCGCGCCATGCGGTGGCTTCGAGCAATTGCTCGGTCACCCAAGGGTTGCCCGCTTGCGAGCCCAGAACATTGACCAGACGCGCATCGGCCTCGTCGCCAAATACCTCTTCCCAAATCAACGCCGTCTGCGTCGCCATCATCGCCGTATAGCCAAGGCGCGCAATGGCATCGCCGCCCGAGAAATCCGCCCATTCGCTTTGCGCCATCTGGCCGAGCCATTTGGTTTGCTGGAAGGCGAAATTCCACGTCTCGTTGGAATATTCGACCCGCACCTGCAATTCGGGATCGAGATTGTCGCGCACATAGGTGGCAAATTCGCGGATGTATTCTTCGTCGGCCATATGCGGCATGCAGAACCACGGATCGACGCCAGCCTCATTTGCCAGTTTCACCATAATCTCAATAGACATGCCGTCTTCGCCGATCAAGCCTCCCTCAAGCGTGCGCTCGTCCCAGCTGACAATCTCGGAATTGTTGGTCGCCTGCCAGTTCATGAAACGCAACTGGCTGGCGTCCTGCACCAGTTCGAGCCAGTCGGGATTGAAGCGGGCTCCCGCCTCGTAAAGGGCGACATCCTCTTCGGCGACAATGGTGATGCCGCGCAGATAATCGCCGGTGTCGGACGGATCGGTTTCGGTGATTTTCAAATAGAAGTTCGCGCCTTCGGTGTTTTCAAAGACAATCCGCCCCGGCTCGGAGCTGATCACCGTTGCATCACCGGCCAGCTCGATCGTGCCGCTGCCTTCATATTCCAGAACATAGGTGCCTATATGGTCTTCGGCCAATTGCGGCACGCTGCTCCATTGCCACAGCGTGGTGACCGCATCGACCCCGTCAGGGATCTCCGTCACCCAGCCCGCGTCATCCAGATAACCACCGTCGCGCAAATCCTCAAAGGTCAACTGGTTGCCGTCGGCATCCCTTGACGTGCGCCACGCACGGCTTTCCTGCATGATATCGATCAGACGCATGCCCGTCTGATAATCTCTCGGCAGGCCCATATTTAACGCCAACGTCGGCGCGCTCGCCCCGGTCGCCGTTTGTGCCAATCCTTCTTGTCCATAGCTCGTCATAAGTACCATCCCGAATAACATACTGACAAAAGCCCGCTTAACCTTTCTTGATAAAAAGGCGGCACATCCCCGGCGCCAGGCTGTCATAGATCGTCTATAAAAATGCCGTTTCTTCATGGTGGCTTTGGGGTCCAAATGAGGCAATTTGACGTCCCACCCTATTAATTTGCGCTAATAATTATGAATCCGGGTGATCAGCCCGCGTTTGGTTAACAATCGATTCAGCACGATCAGCGCCAGCCCGACAAGGCGCAACATATGAAGCACACCGCGCCATGCCTTATCCCTACAACAGCTTTACTCCCCGATAAAAACCCTTTTATGTCAAAGCATAGACCCTCACCGGATTTTAACGCCGTAGGACCGAAAAAATGATCATTCCCGCCATTCTTTGCGGCGGCTCGGGCACCCGCCTGTGGCCCCTGTCACGTAAATCCTACCCAAAACAGTTTTTGCCGCTCGTTGCCAAAGAAAGTCTCTATCAAGCCACTTTGCAGCGGTTTTCCGCAAACGGCTTTGCCGCGCCGCTGGTGCTGACGGGGGATGAATTTCGCTTCATCGCCATGGATCAGGCCGCTGAAGTGGGGCTGATGGATGCCCGCGTGGTGATCGAGCCCAGCCCCCGCGACACCGCCGCGGCGGTTTTGACCGCGGCGCTTTTGTGCGAAGACACCCCCGAGGCGCAGATATTGATCGCGCCGTCGGATCACGTCATCACCGATGTGCCCGCCTTTCTGGCCGCCGTGGCCGAGGGCGCCAAGGCCGCCCATGGCGGCACGCTGGTCACCTTCGGCATTCCGCCCACCCGCCCCGAGACGGGCTATGGCTATCTGGAATTGTCGCAAGCGGGCGGCAGCGGCGCGCGGCCCCTCGACAGTTTTCGCGAAAAACCCGATGCGGTTACGGCCGAAAGCTTTGTCGCCTCCGGGCGGCATCTGTGGAATGCGGGCCTGTTCCTCGCAACAGTCTCTGATTTGATCGCCGCCTTCGAATTGCACGCGCCCGATCTGGTCGCGCCCTGCCGCGCGGCGATTGCGGGCGGGGCCGAGGATTTGGGATTTTTCCGGCTCGACCCTGCCCCATGGGGCGAGGCGCGGGCGATTTCCTTTGACTATGCGGTGATGGAAAAGGCCGAACATGTCGCCGCCGTGCCGATGGTCTGCGGCTGGAACGATCTGGGATCGTGGGATGCGCTTTGCGAGGCGGACCAAGACGTGACCACCCACGGCAATGTCACGGTGATCGACAGCAGCGACAGCTATCTGCGCTCGGAAGAGGGCAATATCCATATGGTCGGCGTCGGGCTTGAGAATATCGTCGCCGTGGCCACCCGCGATGCGGTGCTCATCACCGCCAAGGACCGCGTGCAGGATGTGAAAAAAGCCGTCGAGGCCCTGCGCGCCGAAGGCGTCAAACAGGCCGATGAATATCCGCGCTATCACCGGCCTTGGGGCTGGTATGAAACCCTGTGCCTCGACACGCGGTTTCAGGTCAAACGCATCATGGTCAAACCGGGCGGTATTCTATCGCTGCAATCGCATGTGCACCGCTCCGAGCATTGGATCGTGGTGGCAGGCACCGCCGAGGTGACCTTGGGCGAAGAGGTCAAACTGGTGAGCGAGAACCAGTCGGTCTATATCCCGCTGGGCACCAAACACCGCATGGCCAACCCCGGAAAAGTGCCGATGTATCTGATCGAGGTGCAGACGGGCAGCTATTTCGGCGAGGATGACATCGAACGCTACGAGGATGTCTATAACCGCAGCTAGAGGTGGATCGAGGTGAAATAGAGCCTGTTTTTGGCTCTATTTAAGCTGCGCTTGATGGATCTCGTTCATCCGGCGGCGCATCGGTTCATGCAAGGCGCGCAGCCCAAGGCGGCGCGTCAGCTTGGCCCCGAAAAACAGCACCGGCCCGAAGCGGCGCATGTTAAAGCGGTAGCGGTAGATCTTGGTCTCCAGCTTGAGCTTGAACGCCTCGAACCCATTGGGCACACGGCCCTGCCCTGTCGGCTCATAGCCGCGCGCGCGCATCAGATCGCCCGCCTTGCCCTCGACCAAGGCAATATCGTCGGGGCTGCACTTATGGCGCCATTGTTCGACCAGTTTGGGATCGGGGGCGGCATAGGTGGTATTCTCGTGATAGCGCAGCATATTGTCGTTATAAGGCAGGCCCAGAAAACCGCAGACCTTGGTCAGTTCAGTCTCTATTCCGGCGAAAAGCGCCTCGTAATACAGATCGAGGATTTGCGACGGATCCGCCGCGCCGATGCCGCGATCCCATGCGCGTTCGGTCGTCACCCAATGATCGACACCGCCATAGGGGCGCGCCGCCCATCCCATCGGCACCGAAGAACGCGCCACATCGCGCGGATCGCGCAGGACATGGATGATCTTGGCCTGCGGGAAAATCTGCAAAATCTTGTCGATCTTGTGGTGCACATTGAGCGTCATCACCGTATCGGGCGCGCGGGCCTGAAGCTGGCGCAGGAAATCGGCCAGAAGGTCGAGCCCCTCCATGCCCTCGGGGATGGTCAGATCATAGGATTGGAAAATCCGGTCGAGCCGCAGGCGCGGCAGATCATAGCGCCAACCGCTGGCATGGCCCGCGTCGCGGTGCAAGAACTCGAACAGGTAATCCACCTCGCCGGGATTGGAGATTTGCCCATGCGCCTCCAGCATCAGGCGAAACACCGTGGTGCCCGAGCGCATCGCGCCATAGATGAACACCGGATCAAACCCCGTCAGCCCCTCATAGGGCCCTGCCGTTTGCGTCATTGCGCCTCGTCTCCTTGGGACCGCCCCCGCATCGCGCAGGGCGCCCGTTTTCGTCTTTATTCCGCCGGAATGAACCGCGGCAATACCTGCACGGTTTGCTTGAACATCTGCTGCAGGCGCGCTTCGGCCTCCTGCTCGGTCTCGCCGCGCACGACCGGCGTGATGAGCCGCACCAAGGCCCCATCGGTGCGCCCCATGGTGATCCCGTCATAGAGCAGGTAGAATTTGGCGGCGAAATCCCATGCCACATGGCGGCCGTGTTGCTCGAACCAGTAATAGGCGATCATCCGGTTTGTGCCCTTCTGGATCACCGCGCGGTTGATCATATAGGGCGCGTCCAGCCCCACCTCGGGGGCGATATCGACCCGCTCCAGCCATGCGATCTCCCATCCCGATCCGGGCAGGCAGACCTCGGGCGAATGGGTGCCGCCTTTGGTTTGATCCTTGTAATAGGCCGAGAAAAACTCGACCGGTGCGGCGGCGGATGTGCGCGTATAGGTGACCGAATGATAATCATCCGCGCCAAGCGCCTTTTCGATATCGGGCGTCAGGGGTTTGGGCAGGCCCGCGCGCCACGGTCCCATTTCGCGCGGGAAAAGCGCAAAAGGCTCGCGCGCAGGCAGTTTGAGCTCGACCTCGGGGCGCATGTGCCACGCCACGGCCGCCGCCGCCACCATCATCGTTCCGGCAACCATCGCGCGCGAGGGCTGCACCAGACGGATGCGCGCCGCTTGGGTCACCAGACCGTCAACCTCAAGATCCAGAGCATCGGGCAGGCTGGGTTTGTCGGGGTGGATAAACAGCATCAACCACGCGAGGAAGAACAAGATCACCACGCAGGCCATGAAAATCACCCAGCCTTCGAAGAAATGCGAGAAGCCTTCGACATAGTCCAGCCCCCAGCGTTCGACAATCACCCCGGCCAGCGCAATGCGCACCGAGTTCATCAAGACCGTGATCGGCGCCGCCGAAATCAGCAAAACCGCCTTTTGCCACATCGGCCCCTTATAAAGGACGGCGAAGATGTAGGAAAACGACAGGATCGGGAACAGATAGCGCAGGCCCGAGCAGGCCTCGGCCACATGCAATTTATAGACGCCCAGATCGATGATATTACCTTCGAGGAAGACCGTGACGCCCAGAATATGCAAGAACCACACGCCGAGTTCGGAGGAGACCATCTGCAAGAAGGTCGAGACCTTATAGTAGAGCACATCGGGCAGCGGCAGCATGTAGACCAGATGCAAAACCGGCGGCCAGAAATATTTGCCCTGTTTCCAGCCAAAGGAAATCAGGATCACCGCGCCGACCCAAAGGATGGTGGCATAGGCGGTGATATCGTCGATCTCGGCCATCTTGCCCATGGTGCCGAAAAGCAAGGCGACAACCAGCAAGGCGATCCCCTGCCAGCGGTCGTTTTGCGGGCCCAGATGCACCGGTTCGGTTTTCAGCTGGCGCAAGAACAGCAGCGCCGACAAAACGGGAATCAGCGGTCCGTGGCTGTATTCAGGGCGCGACCATGCGCGCAGTAATGCATTCACCCCCTCTTGGAAAAACACGGCGGCGGCGACAATGGCCATCAAAAGCCAAAAAGGCCCCGCAATACGGGAGAAGGTGCTAGTCGGGGGGATATGATCGCTGGCGAGGGTCATCTGTGCTTCCGGTTCAAAAGGTCTAAAATATAATACGCAAAAAGGCGGCAGTAGTGGGGCGTTTATACGTCTCTATAAAGGATTTAGCAAAAACTGCACAGGGGGGCGCGCCGCGTCCCAAGAGATTGTGATGCGACGCGCCGCGCAAAACGGCAGATGCTCACGCGGGCGGCGCCTTTGCGGGCCGCGGCGCAGGCGGATGGGCGGCGCGCGCCTCCTCGTAAAGCGCGTAATCTGCGGCGTAATAGTCTCGCAAAAACGCCTGCGTGGGCGCATCTTCGGCAATGGTTTCATTGAGCAAGGGCACGCCGCGCGTGGTCAAAAGCGAAACGGTGGTATCGCGCAGCCGCGAATAAAGCCCCACCGGCAGCGCCTTTTTGGCGACATTCTTCATCGCCTTGAGCGGTTTGACCAAGGCTTGGTTGCGGTAGGTCACGGTCGGGTTGAACACCGTATCGCGGATCATTTTGAGGCCGTGCTCGGCCTCCACATGATCCATGAAATCGGGCAGCGCCTCGACGGGCCAGATGTCCTTGATCCAGCGCGCCCCGTCCAGATCGACATACTCCGTCTGCTTGGAGAAGACGACGAAATCATGGGCGGGAAATTCCGCCGTCCGGTCAAGGGCGGTGCGCACGTCGGCCAGCACCTGCAAAATCTCGGGGCGGGTGAATTCCGAGGGCTCGCGTTTGAGCGGGCCGCGCATCCGCTGCGCCATGGCCGAGATAAAGCGGCTGTCGGGGTCGCGGATCATCGAATAGGTTTCGAGCGGCCCCAGCGCCGCAAACGCCTCGGGGAAAAATTCGCGCAGCAGATGCAGCGGCACATGGTTGAGGTTCAGCCGCCCGTAGCCCTCGACCTCGGCAACGCGAAAGAACGCGCCCTCATTGTCGTCATACTGGCGCAATTGGTGGCGCACCGTCGATCCGGCGTTTTTGGGAATATGCACAAAACCGAAATTATGGGCGGAGCTGATGATCATGGGGGCCTCGGTCAATTGGAACGTTCAAAAAGGGCTTCGCTGCCCTCATACAGTCACAGCGGGGCAAAGCGGAACAGGCGCGCGCATCCGCGTGGCAAAAACCCGCGCCCTGCGCCCGTCTTGCCACGCGGATGGCGCAAAAAGCGGCACGGGCGACCCTAGCCCCCTAGCCTTCGCTGCCTTGCCCGCGTTTTTTCAGCCATCCCAAAAACGCCGCATCGGCCGAACGCAGGTGCGGGCGCCCCGAACGGGCCCAATAGGCGCGCCAGTCGGCCTCCAGCGCATAGATATCCGCGCCCGGCTCGGCGATGGCGCGCCCGCGCGCGCGGGTCTCGTCCGACAAAGGCGCAGCCTCGGGCAATTCGACCAAAGCCGCCTCGCTATGGGGGGCAAAGCGGATGATATCGCCTGCCTCCTCATACATGGCGTAATCGGGCAATCCGCCGCGTTTGATCACCTCGCGCAGCATGGCGCGGAAGACGCGGCGCGGGCTGGCCGATCCGGATTTCTTGAGCAGCGTCTCCACCGAGACCCGCCATTCGGGTTGGCGGCCGCAATGTTTGCGCGCCAACTCGTAAAGCCGCCGCTCCAACGGCTTTCTGAGGGTGAAATAGTCTCTGCTCAGGGTCAGGACCGATTTCGACAGGACCGCGCGGTAAAGCCATTCCGACAGCGTCACCGAAACCGACACCATCCGCCCCGCCCGCGTGCGCCGCACGATCTCCCAGCTCTCGATCAAGCCAAAGCCGGTGGTGGTCTCGCTCTCGCCAGTGACGATATTGGTGGTGATGCGGGTGCCAGCGAGGCGCTCGAAGGCCTCGCGCAGCCGACGGTATCCATCGCCCGAGGTCTCGCGCCCCGTAGCGCGCAAAAGATCATGCGCCGTCAAGGTCAGCCGCCGCGCGGTGCCGCGCCCTGCGTTCATCGCCGCGACAAGCTGGCTGATGCAGAAAATCAGGATATCGGCATCGAAGATCGTGGCGCGCCCCTTGACCGAAGGGGTCACGGTGATCTCGGCGCCGTTGTGCTCATAATGCAGGATGCGCCGGTCGGGGCGCGTGGACAGCGAGAACAAAGGATGCTCCATCGCCGCCAGATCATGTTTGGGCATGGCGGCGGTGAAATCGCACACGAACAGATCGCCCATCGGCATCGCACCCGCCGTGCCCGGTGCCGCGCTCATTGCAAGCTCCCCCCGAACGAGGTGCCACACCGATCCCGCAAGGATCCTACCGCTGTCATCATAGCCTGTCCGTTTGTCCCCTGCCGATCTTACGCCGGTCAAAAGACACCTGTGCTCAACTCAAATCGAAACCTTCACCCACCGCTCATGCGGCTTCGGTGTTTCATTGACACCCACGCTACGGCTCCGCTGCCTGCGCGTCCAGTCTTGGCTTCGGGGGATCAGAGTCGCCCCCACGTGGTTTCAGAGTCGCTTTATCGTGGGTTCGGAGTCGCCCCTCTTCAAAAGCGCCTAAAAAAAACAAATCAAAACAAGGCACTATTTCAAATTCTCAAAATCAAGCCGCCCTGTAACTATCAAATAACATATAAATAACTTGGACAAAAATTCGCAAACCCCTCATAATCCACAAGGCAAAGCGGCCGAAAATACGCCGATTTCTCTGCTCAAACAGAATCGCCCAACCGAATCCCCCCCCGTATTTGCTTAGAAAAACGCTGTGATGTGCGGTTATCATTGCATGTAACGTGTTTCGTGGTACATTGACGAAAACAGGTTACATCTGAGGATAAGAGGCGCGATATGAGCAGCGACAGCCTTCCCCCCTATTTCAATCTCTCGCCCGATCTGGCGATGCAGGATCTGACCCCGCCCGAGGGCACGGACGGCTTTGCCGAAGTGGCCGAAGCCTGCCGCGCAGGGCGCGATGATCTGGCCTCGCGCGGGCTCTCCGAGGACGGCAGCCGCAAGCTGCGCCTGTTCTCGACCTGGGAGATCACCAAATACATTCTGCCCGTGGCCCCCGCGCATTTCCGCCGCGTCCTGCGCCAGAACCCCGATCTGCCCCAAGGTGCCAGCGAGACGGAAGGCGGCGCCAAATGGTTCACCTTCGAAGAGGTGCTGCGCCTGCGTGCGCATTTCGCCGCCGAAGGATCGAAGGCGAAAAACTACGCCCCCTACCGCCCCAAGGACCAGCCCGCGAAAATCGTCGCCGTGGCGAATTTCAAAGGCGGCGTGGGCAAGACCTCGACCTGTGCCCATCTGGCGATGAGCGCGGCGCTGGACGGCTATAAGGTGCTGATGATCGATCTCGACAGCCAAGGCTCGATGACCTCGATTTTCGGCGGGCAGATCGAGGATGAATGGTCCACGGTTTTCCCGCTGCTGGCGCGCCACTATGCGCAGCACCTGCAGGGCGACAACCAGCGCCGCGTCGATCGCGGCGAGACCCCCGTGCCCTTGGACGAGACATTGACCGAGGCGCTCGGCAAGACCGTGCGCGACGTGATCCGCCCGACCCATTGGCCGAACATCGATCTGATCGGCGCGCAACTGAACCTCTATTGGTCCGAATTCCAGATCCCCGTCTGGCGCATGCAATCGCGCGGCTGGAAGCTGTGGGATGCTTTGTCCGAGGCGCTGGACGAGGGCGGCATTCTGGACGACTACGATCTAGTGTTCCTCGATACCCCCCCTGCCCTCGGCTATCTGACCATCAACGGGTTGGCCGCCGCCGATATCCTTTTGGTGCCGCTCGGCGCATCGTTTCTGGAATTCGACTCGACGGGGCGGTTTTTCGACATGCTGCATTCCACCTTTGCCTCCATCGAGGAGGGCGAAAACATCGCCGCGCGCGCCTTGGGGCGAGAGGAGCTGGCCTTTGAATGGGATGCGGTGCGCGCGGTGATCACCCGCTATGACGGCGCGCAACAGGCCGAGATGGCCGGATTGATCCAGGCCTATATGGGCCGCCGTCTGGCCCCGCACCGGCAGGATTTCACCGCGCTGATCGGGCAGGCGGGCGAAAGCGTGAACGGCATTTACGAGGCCGATTACCGCGATTTCAACCGCGAAACCTATGCCCGCGGGCGCGCCACCTTCGATCAAACCTATGCCAGCTTCAAAGAGCTTCTGCTTGGAATTTGGCGCCGTGACGAAGTGGCCCAAGCGCAGGAAAACAAGGGTATGGAGGCCGCGCAATGATCTGTTTCGCATCGGGACATTCCAACGACTGCCACAAAAAAATCAATTTTTTCAATGCCTTAACTGCCGTGCGTTTCGCGTGCGAAACATTTACGGTTCTGCGCGACCCTTTGGGCGCAGGATGTGTGATGAAAGGACTGACTGATGGCCAAGCGTAAACGTCTGACCCCCGCCCGCGCGGCAAGCCCCGACGGCGCCGCCCCCGAGGTCAAATCGGGCTTTCCCATGGGCGTGGCCCGCCATGCCCCCGCCGCCACACCGCCGATCGCCCATGTGGCGGGCCAAGCGGCCAGCGAGGCCGCCTTGCAAGAATTGGCCGAGGATGTGCGCCGCGCCCGCGACGAAGGCCGTCTGGTGCAAAGCCTCGCTTTGGACGCGGTGGATGAAGGTTACCTTGTGCGCGACCGCATCGCGGTGGATGCCTCGGAAATGACCGCCCTGATGGACAGCCTGCGCGACCGCGGACAGCAAACCCCGATCGAGGTGGTTGAGCTGGACGGCGGGCGCTTCGGGTTGATTTCAGGCTGGCGGCGGCTCAGCGCCCTGCGCGAACTGGCCAAGGAAGACGCCGCAAAATTCGGCAAGATACAGGCTCTATTGCGCCGTCCAGAGACGGCTTCGGATGCTTACCGCGCCATGGTCGAGGAAAACGAGATCCGCGTCGGGCTGAGCTATTACGAGCGCGCGCGCATCGTCGCCCGCGCCGCCGCCGAAGGCGTCTTTGCCGATACTTCTGCGGCGCTGTCGGGGCTGTTTGCCAGCGCCAGCCGCGCCAAACGCTCCAAGATCGGCAGTTTCCTGCGCCTGCACGATGCGCTGGACGACCGGTTGCGCTTTGCCTCGGCGATCTCCGAACGGCTGGGCCTTGCGCTGGTCAAGGCGCTGGAGGCGGATAAGGCCTTTGCCGCCCGTCTGCGCGACCGCCTGCGCAAAACCCCCGCCGCCAGCGCCGCCGAAGAGATCGCCGCGCTGGAACGCGCACTGGAGGCCCCTGCCCCGCAAGCAGAGACTATTTCTGCCCAAGAGGCCCCGCGCCCTGCTGCGGACACCGCCGCGCCCGCGCAGGGCGTGCAACTGGCGCGCCGCAAGGGGCAACTGGTGTTGTCGGGCGCGGGCGTCGATGCGGCGCTTGAGGCGGACCTGCGCGACTGGCTGGCCGCGCGGGGCTTCTAAAGGGCGTTACGGGGCCTTGAAGCCGCTTTGGAAGTGCAGCGCTCTGCGGCGCCGATCGAGGCGCCTGTCGGGGGGCTGTCAGGGGCGGGGTCCGAAGAGCTTTTCGGTGACAAAGACCGAACCTTCCTCGGTCAGGTGGGCATAGTCCCACGCCACGGGCACAAGGCCGTTTTCAGTCTCTATCGTTGCAAAACACGCCTCATTTTCGCAGATCACACCCACCGCATCGACAAAGCGCCCGCCGGCCTTTTGGACGGCTTGGCGCAGGGCGCTGTCTTGGGCGCGCACAAAGCGCAGGTCGGTCTCAAGCCGCATCGGCGTTTGTAGATCCGCCCCCGCGCGGATCAGGCGTTCGGGTAGGGTCGGGCGGTAGCGCGGCATGCTGCCGATCACCACCACATCCTCCACCCCCGCCGCTTTGAGCGCATTCAGGGTCTCTTCGACCCCTTCGGCCAGCCCCGCACTATAGGAGGCCCAGCTGGCATGCAGCAAAACGGTCTTGGGCGGCGCGGCGGTAATTTCGGCGAGTATCGCGGCATTCGTGTCGAAACAATGGGGCCGCGCGGCGCTGCGGTAAGGCAGGATCGGCGGGCAGGAGGTCGAGGTGCGCTGCGTGATCGCATCAAAGCGGCGGCGCAGACCCACCGAGAGCGCGGCGGCGTGGCTGTCGCCCCAGATCACCGCGCCGCCCGCCATGGTGCACTCGGGCGCATAATCGGCGTAGGTTTGTTTGACGGTCAGGAAACATTTGCCCTTGCGATACAGGGGGGCGCTTTTTTTCTCATATTTCGTAAAGGCATACAGCGCGCGATCGGTCGGCGAGAGGCGAAAATCGAACCCGTTTTTCACATGCCCCGCTGCCCCGAAACCCGCGAGGGCGACAAGCGCCGCGCCGCTGGCGGCAAACAGCGCGCGGCGGCGGGCCAGAAGCGGCGTCTTGCCGCGAAACGGTTGTTCGACAAAGCGCCAGCTGAGCCATGCAAGCGCCAGCGCCGCCGCCGCCAGAGCGCCCATCACGGCATGGGAGGGCTCGCCGCTCTGGCGGATGCGGGCGAAGGCAAAAAGCGGTTGGTGCCACAGATAGGCGCTGTAGCTGATCAATCCGATGGCGACCACGGGTTTGAGGCCAAGCAGGCGCGCGGCCAGCGTCCCTGCCCCGCCGAAAAGCACCAGCAAGACCACACCGCCGACGGGCAGCACCGCGTAAAGGCTGGGGAAGGGGGTGCTGTCGTCGAACCAGAAGATCGAGAACACGATGGCAGCCAGCCCGATCGCGGCCAGAAGATCATTGGCCCGCACCCCGCGTTTCGAGGCGATAAAGGCTGCAATAGAGCCTGCAAACAGCTCCCACGCGCGGGTATGGGCAAGGTAGAAATTGGCCGAAGGCATATGGCGGGCGGACCATTCGCTGAGCGCGAGGGAGAGGGCGGAAAACCCGATGATCATCCAGAACACCCGCGCCCGCCCGAACCGCCATGCCAGCAGCAAGAACACCGGAAAGATCAGGTAATATTGCTCTTCGACCGCAAGGCTCCATGTGTGCAGCATCGGCAATTCCTCGGAGGCGGGCGAGAAATAGCCGCTTTTGAGGAAGAAATAGATGTTGGAGGCAAAGAGGCTGACCGCCATGAGGCTTTGCGAGAAGTCCTTGAACTGGCTCGGCAGCATCCACACCCAGGCAAAGGGCAGGGTGCACAGGATCACCGTGAAAAGCGCGGGCAGGATGCGGCGGGCGCGGCGTTCATAGAATCGCAGGATGCTGAAGCGGCCTTCTTCGAGCTCGTTGATCAAGATGGTGGTGATCAGATAGCCGGAGATGACGAAAAACACGTCGACCCCGATGAAGCCGCCTGAAAATACGCTGAAACCGGCGTGGAACAGGATGACGGGGAGAACGGCGAGGGCGCGCAGTCCGTCGATTTCTGAGCGGTATTTCACTGGAATGGCTTTCTTTCAAACAAATGGGTGCAATGCGGGGCGCGGGCGGCGCCCTACTTTAAGTGTTAATCCATGCCCCCTGTCAGGTCCATCGCTTGCGCAAGTGTCTGCATGACGTGAGCTGCGCGCCACGGGCGAGGCGATTTATTGCTCAAAGCGCAGGCAAAAAAGGCGCTAGAGGCGCGCGTTAACCTATCGTTAAACATGATTTGCTCTGGTGTCGGGGCAGGGCGCGCTCCTCATCGGGGCGCGTGTAGGGGCGCAGCGAAAGGGCGGGGATGGCGAGCTTTGATCCACATAGCGGCGCGCGGCGGCG
>JBOEGO010000007.1:0-138628 GCA_050633465.1 Paracoccaceae bacterium
TTTTGCCGGTGCGATGAAGCGTCACAACTTTGGCGGTTTGCGCGCCACGCACGGTGTGTCGATTTCGCACCGTTCGCATGGTTCCACGGGTCAGTGTCAGGATCCGGGCAAGGTGTTCAAAGGCAAGAAAATGGCCGGTCACATGGGTGCCGCCAAGGTCACCACGCAGAACCTGCAAGTGATCAAGACCGATGCGGGCCGTGGCCTGATCATGGTCAAGGGCGCTGTTCCCGGTTCCAAAGGTGGCTGGGTTACGGTCAAGGACGCGGTGAAGAAACCCTTCCCCGAGAATGCAGTCCTGCCCGCAGCTCTGAAATCGGCACAGGTTGAAGCGGTCGCCGAGGCACCCGCAGATGCGCCCGCCGAAGGAGGTGAAGCATGAAACTTGACGTGATCAATCTTGACGGCGGCAAAGCCGGTTCCGTTGATCTGGGCGAAGACATCTTTGGTCTGGAGCCGCGTGCGGACATCCTGCACCGTGTGGTCCGTTGGCAGCGCAACAATGCGCAGGCCGGCACCCACAAGGTAAAGACCCGTTCGGAAACCTCGTATTCCACCAAGAAGATCTATCGCCAAAAAGGCACCGGCGGCGCACGCCACGGTGACCGTAACGCGCCGATCTTTCGCAAGGGTGGTATCTACAAGGGTCCGACGCCCCGTAGCCACGGCCACGAGCTGACGAAGAAATTCCGCAAGCTGGGCCTGAAGCACGCGTTGTCCGCCAAGGTCAAAGACGGTTCGCTGGTCATCATCGAAACCGCCGAAACCGAAGGCAAAACCGCAGTTCTGGCGAAACAGGTTGCAAAACTTGGCTGGAAACGCGCCCTCATCATCGACGGTGCCACCGTCAACGAGGGTTTCGCCAAGGCAGCGCGCAACATCGAAGGTCTGGATATCCTGCCGACGATGGGCGCAAACGTCTATGACATCCTCAAGCGTGACACCCTGGTGATCACCAAAGCGGGGATCGAAGCACTGGAGGCCCGTTTGAAATGAGCGCCAAAGCAGAACATTACGACGTGATCCGCAAGCCGATCATCACCGAAAAGGCGACAATGGCGTCTGAAAACGGTGCGGTCGTGTTTGAAGTGGCCATCGACAGCAACAAACCCCAGATCAAAGAGGCCGTAGAGGCGCTGTTTGGTGTGAAGGTCAAAGCGGTCAACACCACGATCACCAAAGGCAAAGTCAAACGTTTCCGCGGTCGCCTTGGCACCCGCAAAGACGTGAAAAAGGCCTATGTCACCCTCGAAGAGGGCAACACGATCGACGTCTCTACCGGACTGTGATTCTGTTGAAATGAAATGCGAAAGCCCCCTGCCGAAAGGCGGGGGGCTTTTTTGTTTGTGTGTGGCTGTGGCGTTTGGTTTATTCGTCAGTGGTATTGTGGTGTGTGTGGAGAGAGTATTTTGAAAACCATCAATTTGAAGTTCGCCTTTGGCGCATTGTGCTGTGTTGCCCTGACTGCCTGTTCTGAGCCGAAGGCGGCGCGCGAGACTGGCGTGGCGCTAACCCGTGAATTATCGGATGGGGCCGGGACGATCATGTATAATTGCCGCCCTTTAACCGGGGCGCGTGCTGATGAGGCACTGACAAAGGCGCAGGCTCTGTTCGAGGAGAAACACTATCCGAAATTTCGCGCGAATTGGGTGGCCGTGAAAAAAATGACGTCCGAGCGCAAGATCACCATGCCTGATTTTTATGCCGTGAAGAGGAGAACTGATGCGTTGAAGCGACGCGCGGCGAAGGACACGGCCCCGTTTGGTTGCACATTCATAGGCCTCAGGTTTTCGCCGGCAGCAACGCAGAAATGGACCAAGCAGCTTGGACTTTAGAGTGTAGGGCGAGGGTTTGGCTGGAATAAAGTGGCCAGCAACCGCGTTTGTTCGCCACCCCGCAGTCTGGCGATGTTCGGCTATGTGCCTTGGTGTGAGTGGGCGTGGTTGCCGCTGACGCTCCCTGCTTGAACGGCATTTCAAACCCTGCGCGCCGGATTTCCCCTTATGGGCTTGACCCCCAGCATCGGCTGCCCTAAACGACCCCATCGGCATGGCCCCGGATTCGTCCGGGGCTTGTCTTTTGCTCGGTTGAGCAAAGCAACCAGGCACCTACGGGGGCCTATACCACCTGCCACCTTCGGGGGGCTTACATCGCGGGGGCTGGCCATCTGGCCGAACCTGCTCTGCTAGAAACGGAAGACAGTAAACATGGCACTCAAGTCGTACAAACCGACGACGCCGGGCCAGCGTGGGCTGGTTCTGATCGACCGTTCGGAGCTGTGGAAAGGACGTCCGGTTAAGGCCCTCACTGAGGGTTTGACCAAATCGGGCGGCCGGAACAACACCGGACGGATCACGATGCGCCGCACAGGCGGCGGGGCCAAGCGCCTCTATCGGATCGTCGATTTCAAACGGACCAAATTTGACGTATCGGCCACGGTCGAACGCATCGAATATGACCCCAACCGGACCGCGTTCATCGCTCTCGTGAAATACGAAGATGGCGAACAGGCCTATATCCTTGCCCCGCAGCGTCTGGCTGTTGGTGACAAGGTGATCGCTTCGGCCAAGGCTGATATCAAGCCCGGCAACGCGATGCCCTTCTCGGGTCTGCCCATCGGGACAATCGTCCACAACGTCGAACTGAAACCCGGCAAGGGCGGCCAGATCGCACGCGCCGCAGGCACCTATGCCCAGTTCGTTGGTCGTGATGGCGGTTACGCCCAGATCCGCCTGTCCTCGGGCGAATTGCGTCTGGTGCGTCAGGAATGCATGTGTACCGTTGGTGCCGTGTCCAACCCCGACAACTCCAACCAGAACTACGGTAAAGCCGGTCGTATGCGCCACAAGGGCATTCGCCCCTCGGTTCGCGGTGTGGTTATGAACCCGATCGACCACCCCCACGGTGGTGGTGAAGGCCGGACCTCTGGTGGTCGTCACCCGGTTTCCCCCTGGGGTAAGCCGACCAAGGGTGCCCGCACCCGGAACAAGAACAAAGCGTCTAGCAAGCTGATCATCCGCTCGCGTCACGCCAAGAAAAAGGGGCGGTAATCCATGTCTCGCTCTGTTTGGAAAGGCCCCTTTGTCGATTCTTATGTGCTGAAAAAAGCCGAAGCATCGCGCGAGTCGGGTCGCAACGAAGTTATCAAAATCTGGTCGCGCCGCTCGACGATCCTGCCCCAATTCGTGGGTCTGACGTTTGGCGTTTACAACGGCCACAAGCATATTCCTGTCAACGTCTCTGAGGACATGATTGGTCAGAAGTTCGGTGAATATTCCCCGACTCGGACCTATTACGGTCACGCAGCAGACAAAAAAGCGAAGCGGAAATAAGCCATGAGCAAGGATAAGAATCCCCGCCGCGTGGCCGACAACGAAGCAATGGCAAAACTGCGCATGCTTCGCACCAGCCCGCAAAAGCTGAATCTGGTTGCCGCGATGATCCGCGGGAAAAAGGTCGACAAGGCCCTGACGGACCTGACCTTTTCGAAAAAGCGGATCGCTGTGGACGTGAAGAAATGCCTTCAGTCCGCGATTGCCAACGCCGAAAACAACCACAATCTGGATGTTGACGAGCTGGTCGTTGCCGAAGCCTATGTCGGTAAGAACCTGACCCTGAAACGCGGTCGCCCGCGTGCCCGTGGTCGTTTCGGCAAGATCGTGAAACCGTTCTCGGAACTCACCATTCTGGTGCGTCAAGTTGAGGAGCAAGCATAATGGGTCAGAAGGTCAATCCGATCGGTATGCGCCTGCAGGTCAACCGCACCTGGGACAGCCGCTGGTTCGCTGAATCCAAAGATTTTGGCGATCTGCTGCTGGAAGACGTGAAAATGCGCGAGTTCATCAAGGACGAGTGCAAGCAGGCTGGTATTGCCCGCGTGATCATCGAACGTCCGCACAAAAAGTGCCGCGTTACGATCCACGCTGCACGCCCCGGCGTGATCATCGGCAAGAAAGGCGCAGACATCGAAACCCTGCGCAAGAAGCTGGCGAACATGACCGACAGCGAGCTGCACCTCAACATCGTTGAAGTGCGCAAGCCCGAGATGGACGCAGCCCTTGTGGGTGAATCCATCGCGCAGCAGCTGGAACGCCGTGTGTCCTTCCGTCGTGCGATGAAACGTGCCGTGCAAAACGCCATGCGTATGGGTGCCCTGGGTATCCGCGTGAACGTCGCGGGCCGTCTTGGCGGCGCCGAAATCGCGCGCACCGAGTGGTATCGTGAAGGCCGTGTGCCGCTGCACACATTGCGTGCCGACATCGATTACGCACATTCCGAAGCCATGACTGCCTACGGCATCATCGGCATCAAGGTCTGGATTTTCAAAGGTGAAATCATGGAGCACGATCCCGCTGCCCGTGACCGTCGCCAACAGGAAATCCAAGATGGTCCCGCGCCCCGTGGCGCTGGCGGCCGTCGCTGAGGAGGTCTGAACAATGCTTCAACCAAAGCGTACTAAGTTCCGCAAGCAGCACAAAGGCCGGATCAAGGGTCTGGCCAAGGGCGGCTCGGATCTGAACTTCGGGTCGTTTGGCCTGAAAGCGACCCAACCCGAGCGCATCACAGCGCGTCAGATCGAGGCAGCACGCCGCGCGATGACCCGCCACATGAAGCGTCAGGGCCGTGTCTGGATCCGCATTTTCCCGGATGTTGCCGTGTCCTCCAAACCCACCGAAGTTCGTATGGGTAAGGGTAAAGGTTCCGTCGATTATTGGGCAGCCAAGGTAAAACCGGGCCGCGTGATGTTCGAACTGGACGGCGTATCGGAAGATGTCGCACGCGAGGCCCTGCGCCTTGCCGCGATGAAACTGCCGATCAAAACCCGTGTTGTGGTTCGCGAAGACTGGTAAGCCTGCAATTCGCCTTTGGCGGAATGTCAGGAAAGTGGTGTCGCGATTTTTCGACGAAAATTCACGACCCGTGCTCCGGTAGAAAAAAGAAACCCCCGTCAGGAAACTGGCGGGGGTTTTCATTTGTCTGGGCGGGGATAGATCGCAATCAGATCGCGATAGGGCGTCTGTTTGGGAACCCCCTATGCTGATCTATCTGTTGAGAAACATATATTGGCCGTGCAGCGTGCCAAGAACTGTCTCTGGAATGTCGGGCACATAGATGCGCAGTGCGGCAAGGGCCATTGCGGCCTCTTCGCTCGGTTCAGGACCAGCGCCATGCCCCAGCGAAAGCACCCTGCGCGGGTTTAATTGCAGCAAAAGGTCCAATAATCCGTCGATTAACGCAAAGGCGGGCAGTTGGTCTGATTCAGCCGTCTGACTGCCCTCCTCCAATGACCGAAATCCCAAATAGGACGGCGCAGCCAGCGTTAAAGCATCGGCGTGGTTCGCCACCCCCGCCCGCAGGTTTGACACCTGTTTCCAATCGGGCAATGTTTATTCCCACTTATAGTTAAAGCTGACCGAAATCCGGTCGTCCTCGGACATGTTCATCGGCACCTCGTGGCGCAGCCATGATTCCCACAGCAGCACGTCACCCACGGCGGGTTTGACATAGACGAATGTTTGCAGATCGCGGCGCGCGCCTTTGCGGCGGGGCGGGGCGGCCATCATACGGGCGGAACGCGGGTCTTCCAGTTTCAGCGCCGAGGCATCCTCGGGCATGGCCACATAGGTGGTGCCGGAAATCACCGAATGGGGGTGGATGTGGGATGCGTGCATGCCGCCCTCGGGCAGGATGTTGATCCATAAATCCTCTAACACCAGTTTGCCCTCGCCCAGATCAAACTCCAGATCCCTGGCGAAACCCGCGACATGGGCGTCCAGCGATTTTACCAGATCGGCAAAGATCGGAAACCGCCACGGCAGGTCGGTCAACGATGCATAAGAGGTATAGCCGGGGTATCCGTTTTCCTCGCTCCAGTCCTGTCCGGCCTCATCATCCTGCGCGATCACAAGGCAGGAGTTTTCCAATTCACCGGCGTCGATTTTCGGCCCCTGTTCGGACAGGGGGGCGCGATACAGGCGGGTGACAAACAGGTTTTCGATTG
Organism: Paracoccaceae bacterium; assembly: GCA_050633465.1. GTDB lineage: Bacteria > Pseudomonadota > Alphaproteobacteria > Rhodobacterales > Rhodobacteraceae > UBA3069. Next base: position 6,002 of record JBOEGO010000007.1, read on the forward strand.
CGGGCATGGGCAGACCTCGGGCTTGAATTTCGCCCTTTGTTTAGCCCAGTTACCGCGCCTTGGCGAGGGAGGACGGCGCGGGATGTCAGGCCAGCCCCGCCGCCTGGTCGCCGATCAGGCTGATGTCGCCCAGCGACATTCCCGTTGCGCCGGGAAGCCAGATCACCACGTCGCGGGTGCCGTTGACCAGATCGTAATGCAGGGTGATTTCCGTGCCGATCCCGTCAAAGCTGTCGGTTGCTTCCTCTATGGTTACATCGGTCAGGCTGCTTGTGTCGGCGTTCAGGATGGGTTCGATCACCAAGTGGTCCTCGCTTGGGTCGAAATCTTCGATGGTCTGGCCGCGCAGGACGGTGTCTGCTCCGGTTTCTCCCCCTTCGGGGGCGAATCCCTCTCCGATGCGGACTAGAAAAGTGTCGGCGCCTTCGCCTCCCCAGAGTGAGAAATCGAAGTCACTGAAATCAGAGGGGGTGCGCACGTCGATTTCAAGCGTATCATCGCCCTCGCCACCGTATGCCGCAACAAACTGTCCGGCGGAATTGTAACTGGACAAAGAGATAGAATCGTCGCCCGCGCCGCCATCGACAGTGCCCAGCGTCACGCGGGTGGCATCAATCACGTCATCGCCTTCGCCGCCCTCGATCGACACTGCGCCGGCCAGCCCATCTGATATGATCTGGTCGTCGCCCGCGCCGCCCAAAATGGTGACCGACCCGGCGACGGTCAGCATATCGTCGCCGTCATTGCCCGAAATCACCGAGCTGTCGCCGATGGCGATTATGGTGTCATTTCCCGCGCCTGCGTCGACTTCAGAGTTAACCAGATAGGTGCTGTCTGGGTCGACGGGGCCGTCTGTTCCTGCCTCGGCAAACGCCAGACTGTCATCGCCCGCACCGGAATCCAGTGTCAGACCATCTAGAAAATCCAATCCCGTGGCGATGGAGATGGAATCAGCGCCGGCGCTGCCCTCATAATCGCCACTCGCATCAATTTCGAGGGTGATCGCGTCTTCCTCAGTGTCGGGTTCCTGTTCCTGTTCCGGTTCTTCACTGTCCTGAAACAGCAGCGCCCCCATTCCGACCCCGAAAATGCCGAGCAAAAACAACAGTTCCATAACATTCTACCTTTTTGTCACAACCTGAAGCAGGTTATTTCAGGCAAACATGGCAAAATTGCGTAAATATGTCGTAAATTCCAGACAGTCGTAAATTCCAGACAAAGGTCACGGACGGGCAGGGGCGTTGACAGGCAATCAAACCTGCGATTAACCTTGATCCATCGCTGTGCCGCCAATTCTTGCAGAGTCTTTGCTGCAAGGGGTTGCTATGTTGGGGCAACAGGTCTAAACGGCGCTTTCATCATGAACTCCACTGGAATCAGGGTGACCCTTTAGGGGGCCTGCCAGTGATGTTGAAAGGAAGCGGCATGAACGCCCAAGAATTGCGTGATAAAACGCCTGATCAGCTCCGCGAGGAACTGGCCAATCTGAAAAAAGAAGCTTTTAACCTGCGTTTCCAGCAGGCGACAAGCCAGCTTGAATCGACCGCGCGCATGCGGACCGTCAAGCGCGACGTGGCACGGGTCAAAACCGTGTTGAACGAAAAAGCCGCAGCAGCAGCCGAATAAGGAGCCACTGAGATGCCCAAACGTATTCTTTCCGGCACCGTCACATCGACTGCCAATGAACAAACAGTAACCGTTTCCGTGGAGCGCCGTTTCACGCATCCGGTTCTGAAAAAGACCATCCGTAAGTCCAAAAAATACCGGGCTCACGACGAAACCAACCAGTTCAACGTCGGTGACGCCGTCCGTATTCAGGAATGTGCGCCGAAGTCGAAAACCAAGCGTTGGGAAGTGATCGCGTAAGCGAGAGCAACCCAACTTAATCGAAACCCTGGGGTATAGGGCTGCTGCAAGCCCCCCCAAAGGTCGGGAGAAACCAAATGATCCAGATGCAGACCAATCTGGATGTAGCTGACAACAGCGGCGCTCGCCGTGTTCAGTGCATCAAGGTCCTCGGCGGTTCGCACCGTCGTTACGCGTCCGTGGGTGACATCATCGTCGTTTCGGTGAAAGAAGCCATTCCGCGCGGCCGTGTGAAAAAGGGTGACGTCCGCAAGGCCGTCGTCGTTCGCACCGCCAAAGAAGTCCGTCGTGAAGATGGCACCGCGATCCGTTTTGATCGCAACGCAGCCGTTATTTTGAATAACAACAACGAACCTGTCGGCACCCGTATCTTTGGGCCGGTTGTTCGCGAATTGCGTGCCAAGAACTTCATGAAAATCATCTCGCTCGCGCCGGAGGTGCTGTAAGATGGCTGCCAAATTGAAAAAAGGCGACAAGGTCGTCGTTCTGGCTGGCAAGGACAAGGGTAAGCAGGGGACGATCTCCTCGGTTAACCCCAAGTCCGGCAAGGCCGTCGTGGAAGGCATCAACATGGCCGTCCGCCACACACGCCAATCGCAAACTGATCAGGGGGGGCGCATTCCGATGGCCGTTCCGATGCAGTTGTCGAACCTGGCATTTCTGGATGCAAATGGCAAAGCAACCCGTGTTGGCTTCCGTATGGAAGGCGACAAAAAGGTGCGTTTCGCCAAGACCACGGGGGACGTGATCGATGCTTGATACCGCAACCTACACCCCGCGCCTGAAGGAACTTTATGCCAGCACGATCCGTGCCGCCATGAAAGAAGAATTCGGCTATAAGAACGACATGCAGATCCCGCGTCTGGACAAGATCGTCCTGAACATCGGCTGCGGTGCAGCTGCTGTGCGTGACAGCAAAAAGGCGAAGTCGGCTCAGGAAGATCTGACCACCATCGCCGGTCAAAAGGCGCTGACAACGATCGCCAAGAATTCGATCGCTGGTTTTCGCGTTCGCGAAGGCATGCCGATGGGCGCGAAGGTGACCCTGCGCGGCGAGCGTATGTATGAATTCATGGACCGTCTGATCACCGTCGCAATGCCGCGTATCCGCGACTTTCGCGGCGTGTCCGGCAAGTCGTTCGACGGCCGTGGCAACTATGCCATGGGCATCAAGGAACACATCGTTTTCCCCGAGATCAACTTCGACAAGGTCGATGAGAACTGGGGCATGGACATTGTGATCGCCACCACCGCACCGACGGATGCGGAAGCGAAGGCGCTGTTGAAGCATTTCAACATGCCATTCAACAGCTGATCGCGGAGGGATATTAGATATGGCTAAGAAATCCATGGTCGAACGCGAGAAAAAGCGCGAAAAGCTGGTGGCGAAATACGCCACCAAGCGCGCTGCTCTCAAAGAGATCATCAACGACCAATCCAAGCCGATGGAAGAGCGCTTTCGCGCGTCCTTGGCTCTTGCAAAACTTCCGCGCAACAGCTCGGCAGTTCGGCTGCACAATCGCTGCCAACTGACTGGTCGCCCGCACGCTTACTACCGTAAGCTGAAGGTGTCGCGTATCATGCTTCGGGAACTCGGCTCTAATGGCCAGATCCCCGGCATGGTGAAATCTAGCTGGTAAGGGAGAGAGTGATATGAACGATCCTATCGGCGATATGCTCACCCGCATCCGTAACTCGCAACTGCGCGGCAAGTCGGTGGTGTCCACCCCGGCGTCGAAACTGCGCGGCTGGGTTCTGGATGTGCTGGCTGACGAAGGCTATATCCGCGGCTACGAAGCCGGCACGGATGTCAACGGTCATGCGACCCTTGAAATCAGCCTGAAATACTACGAAGGCACCCCTGTTATTCGCGAAGTGAAGCGGGTTTCCAAACCCGGCCGCCGCGTCTACATGGGCGTCAAGGATATCCCCTCGGTCCGTCAGGGCCTGGGTGTGTCGATTGTCTCCACCCCCAAGGGTGTGATGTCGGATGCAAACGCTCGCGCCAATAATGTTGGTGGCGAAGTGCTTTGCACCGTATTCTAAGGAGGGTCTGATGTCTCGTATTGGTAAAAAACCGGTCGAGCTGCCCAGCGGCGTTACTGCCTCTGTGTCGGGTCAGACCATCGAAGTGAAGGGCCCCAAGGGCGCTCACTCCTTCACCGCAACCGACGATGTCACCATCAAGGTTGACGACAATGTCATTTCGATCACCCCCCGCGGGTCGTCGAAGCGCGCACGCCAGCAATGGGGCATGTCGCGGACTATGGTCGCCAATCTGGTGACTGGTGTGACCGACGGTTTCAAGAAAGAGCTTGAAATCAACGGTGTTGGTTATCGTGCAGCAATGGCAGGGAACACCCTGAAACTGTCGCTCGGTTACTCGCATGAGGTCAATTTCGAGGTTCCCGCTGGCGTCACCGTCACGGCCCCGAAGCAGACTGAAATCATCGTCGAAGGCACCGATTCGCAACTCGTCGGCCAGGTCGCGGCCAATATCCGCGCATGGCGTAAGCCCGAGCCCTACAAAGGCAAGGGTATCAAATACAAAGACGAGTATATCTTCCGCAAGGAAGGCAAGAAGAAGTAAGGACGCTCAAGATGGCAAACAGCAAAAGAACCCTGTTTCTGAAACGCCGCTTGCGCGTTCGGAACAAGCTACGGAAGATGAACGCGGGTCGCGCGCGTCTTTCCGTGCATCGCAGCAACAAGAACATCAGCGTTCAGCTGATCGACGATGTGAATGGCCGCACCCTGGCCGCCGCCTCCACATTGGAGAAGGATCTGGGTGTTGTGGGCAAAAACAACGTCGAAGCAGCAACCAAGGTGGGGTCGGCGATCGCCGAGCGCGCCAAGAAAGCTGGTGTCGAAGAGTGCTACTTCGACCGTGGTGGCTTCCTCTTTCATGGGAAGGTGAAGGCTTTGGCCGACGCTGCCCGTGAAGGTGGGCTGAAGTTCTAAGGAGACGAAGAAATGGCAAGAGAAGACAACCGCCGGGGTCGCCAACGCGACGAAACGCCGGAATTCGCCGATCGTCTCGTAGCGATCAACCGCGTGTCCAAAACCGTGAAAGGTGGTAAACGCTTCGGCTTTGCCGCGCTTGTGGTTGTGGGCGATCAAAAGGGCCGTGTCGGCTTTGGTAAAGGTAAAGCGAAAGAGGTCCCCGAGGCCATTCGCAAAGCCACCGAGCAGGCCAAGCGTCAGATGATCCGCGTTCCTCTGCGCGAGGGCCGCACGTTGCACCACGACATGGAAGGTCGCCACGGCGCCGGCAAAGTTGTGATGCGCACGGCCCCGGAAGGGACCGGGATCATCGCGGGTGGACCCATGCGCGCCGTGTTCGAGATGCTGGGCATCAAGGACGTGGTGTCGAAATCCATCGGCTCGCAGAACCCCTACAACATGATCCGCGCCACCATGAACGGTCTGACAAAAGAAACGTCGCCCCGTTCCGTGGCACAGCGTCGTGGCAAAAAAGTTGCTGATATCCTGCGCAAGGACGAAGCACCGGCTGCCGAGACCGCTGAAACGGCAGAAGCGTAAGGAAACGAAGACATGGCAAAAACCATCGTAGTCAAGCAGATCGGCTCGCCGATCCGCCGCCCCGAAAAGCAACGCCAAACCCTGATCGGTCTGGGCCTGAACAAGATGCACAAGACCCGCGAGTTGGAAGACACACCTTCCGTTCGCGGCATGGTCCGGTCCATCTCGCATATGGTCGAGATCATCGAAGAGCGCGGCTGAGCGTTTTCTTGTAAAGAAAACGGACGGAATGCTTGAAGCATTCCGGGCACCGAGAGTTGAAACGCCCCGCTGGAAACAGCGGGGCGTTTTTTTGCCGCACAAGTCAAAAACGGATTTTATTGTGTGTCTGTGACTATGGGCCACTGACAATGGAGACATCCTGATGAAGATGATAGTGTTCGAAAGACCGAGCGCAAAGGTTGCGGATCAAGTTTTCCAACCAAATTGTGAATATGGCTATGAGGGATCGCAAACTGGGCAGGCGTTGGTCGTTTCCAAGCAAACGGCCTACGATGAAAGCGGCCGTCCCGTTCGCGTTGTTCTATGCTGGAGTCCCTAAAACAGTTAAACTCCAAGCTTAGTTTCTATGCCCACCATCTTAAAGGCGAGCGTAGGCCGCGCCTTGAGACTTGAAAGACCAATGGACAGGGTCTATACGCCCCCGGTGGCCATCCGTGCCGCAAGAATCATAACCATCAAGCCGTGTTTGCCCGTTCCGTCGCTGGGGGGCAGTTCCGGCATAGGAGAAGCGACATGAAGCTGAATGAACTGCACGACAATCCCGGTGCAAACAAGAAACGCAAGCGCGTTGCACGTGGTCCGGGTTCGGGCACCGGTAAAATGGGTGGCCGTGGTATCAAGGGTCAGAAATCCCGTTCGGGTGTTGCGATCAACGGCTACGAGGGTGGCCAGATGCCGCTCTACCAACGTCTGCCCAAGCGCGGCTTTAACAAGCCCAACCGCAAGAAATTTGCCGTCATCAATCTGGGCCTGATCCAGAAATTCGTTGACGAGAAAAAACTGGACGGCGCCAACATCACCGAAGAGACGCTGGTCACTTCGGGTCTGGTCCGTCGCAAGCTGGACGGTATCCGCGTTCTGGCCAAAGGCGAAATTTCGGCCAAGCTGAATATTTCCGTGACCGGTGCGTCGAAATCCGCCGTGGAAGCCGTTGAAAAAGCGGGTGGTTCGCTGACCATCACTGCTCCGGTTGCAGCTGCGGCCGAATAACGGGTTGTGAGCGGCCGCTGTGCCGCTTACATACGACCCAGTTTTCCAATGACGCCGCTAGAGCCGGGAAAACCGCTCTGGCGGCGTTGTCATATGAAAAGAGACCACGAATGGTATCCGCAGCAGAACAAATGGCCGCGAACACAAGCTGGGCCGCGCTTGGCAAGGCGACCGATCTTCGCAAACGCATCGTTTTCACCCTTTTGCTTTTGATTGTTTATCGGCTTGGCACGTTTATTCCGGTTCCTGGCATTGATGGCGTGGCGCTGCGCCAGTTCATGGAGGGCGCGGGCGCAGGCATCGGCGGCATCCTGTCGATGTTCACCGGCGGCGCGCTGGGGCGGATGGGGATTTTTGCCCTTGGCATCATGCCCTACATTTCTGCGTCTATTATTGTGCAATTGCTGACCTCTATGTTGCCATCCATGGCCAACCTGAAAAAAGAGGGCGAGGCAGGGCGCAAGAAGATCAACCAATATACGCGTTACGGCACGGTGGCGTTGGCGACGTTGCAATCCTATGGCATCGCGGCCAGCCTTGAGGCCGGCGAACTGGCCCATGATCCGGGGCTGTTTTTCCGTGTGTCGGCGATGATAACCCTTGTCGGGGGCACCATGTTCCTGATGTGGTTGGGCGAGCAGATCACCAACCGTGGCATCGGCAATGGTGTGTCGTTGATCATTTTCGTCGGCATCATCGCCGAAGTGCCCGCAGCCATGGCGCAGTTCCTGTCACAGGGTCGTGCCGGCGCTGTCAGCCCTGCTGTGATCGTTGGCGTGATCGTTATGGTGGTCGCCACCATTGCGTTTGTGGTGTTTATGGAGCGCGCCCTGCGCAAGATTCATATCCAGTATCCGCGCCAGCAGCGTGGCATGCAGGTATACGAGGGCGGGTCCAGCCACCTGCCGATCAAGGTCAACCCAGCCGGTGTGATCCCCGCGATTTTCGCCAGCTCTCTGTTGCTTTTGCCAACCACGATTGCGACATTCTCGGGCAACCAGACCAGTGGCGTTCTGTCCACCATTCTGGCCTACTTTGGCCCCGGACAGCCGCTGTATCTGTTGTTCTTTACCGGCATGATCGTGTTTTTCGCGTATTTCTATACCTATAACGTGGCGTTCAAGCCCGACGAGGTGGCCGAAAACCTGCAAAAGCAAAACGGCTTCGTGCCCGGCATTCGCCCCGGTAAAAAGACAGCCGATTATCTGGATTACGTCGTGGCGCGCATTCTGGTTCTGGGCGCGGCCTATCTGGCCTTTGTTTGCCTTCTGCCGGAAATCCTGCGCAGTCAGTTTGCCATTCCGTTTTATTTCGGCGGCACATCCGTGCTGATCGTGGTGTCGGTGACCATGGATACGATCCAGCAGGTTCACTCGCATCTGTTGGCGCACCAATACGAAGGGCTGATTGAAAAATCCCAGCTTCGCGGTAAAGGTAAGCGCCGGACAAGAAAAGGAACTGCTCGTCGATGAATATCATTCTGCTTGGACCGCCCGGAGCGGGCAAAGGAACGCAAGCCAGCCATCTGGTGGACAGCCGCAACATGATCCAGTTGTCCACAGGGGATATGCTGCGCGAGGCCAAGACATCTGGCACGGACATGGGCAAAAAAGTCGCCGCGATCATGGACCGGGGTGAATTGGTCACCGATGAAATCGTGATCGGCCTGATCCGCGAGAAATTGCAGGGCGAGAAAAAGGGCGGTTTCATCTTTGACGGTTTCCCGCGCACGCTGGCACAGGCTGACGCGCTGGAAAACCTGTTGCAGGAATGCGGCGAGACATTGGACGCGGTGATCGAATTGCGCGTTCGTGACGAGGCACTGGTGGCTCGCATCGTGGGCCGTGCCGCCGATGCCGCCGCTGCTGGACAGCCCGTGCGCGCGGATGACAACGAGGAAAGCCTCAAGATCCGGTTGATGGAATACTACAAGAAAACATCGCCGCTGATCGGGTATTATTATGCCAAGGGTCTGCTGAAACGGATCGACGGCATGGCCGATATCAAGGTGGTTCAGGCCGCTCTTGGCGCGCTGATCGACGGGTAATTCCGTCTATCGCAAAAGAAAGAGGGGAGGGGGCTTGACTGCCCCCTTTATTCTACATACCCAGCCCTATCTCGAAAGAGTAACGATTCTACCGCGGGTCGCACCTGTGGGCCGAATCGATCACCTGAATCAGCTGCGGCCCGATGGTTTGACGCCTCGGGCCTCATGTTGTGAAAAAAGGTTCCGGAATTACGGAATCGCAACGAAAAGGAATATGTAACGTGGCACGTATCGCCGGCGTAAACATCCCCACTGCAAAGCGGGTCCCCATCGCCCTGACCTATATCACCGGAATTGGCCATACTTCGGCCAAAGCCATCTGCGAATCTGTTGGCATCGACGCAACCCGTCGTGTGAACGAATTGTCCGACGCCGAAGTATTGGCCGTGCGTGAACATATCGACGCCAACTATACCGTAGAAGGCGACCTGCGTCGTGAAACGCAGATGAACATCAAACGCTTGATGGACCTTGGTTGCTATCGCGGCCTGCGTCACCGTCGTAACCTGCCCGTTCGCGGTCAGCGCACCCACACCAACGCTCGCACCCGCAAAGGCCCCGCAAAGGCCATTGCCGGTAAGAAGAAATAAGGGAGGGCAGCACCAATGGCACGTGATACCCGTCGTGGGGGCAAGAAAAAGGTCTCCAAGAACATCGCAACTGGCGTCGCACATGTGAACTCCAGCTTCAACAACACCAAAATCCTGATTTCGGATGTGCAGGGCAACGCGATCGCGTGGTCGTCTGCTGGCACTATGGGTTTCAAAGGGTCGCGTAAATCGACACCCTATGCCGCCCAAATGGCCGCCGAAGATGCAGGCAAAAAAGCGCAAGAGCACGGCGTTAAAACGCTGGAAGTCGAAGTTCAAGGCCCCGGTTCGGGTCGTGAATCCGCACTGCGCGCTTTGGCTGCCATGGGCCTGAACATCACCTCGATCCGTGATGTGACCCCGATGGCGCACAACGGCTGCCGCCCGCCAAAGCGTCGCCGCGTTTAATCCGACAGTACCCGCTGGGGCCTTGCCACGTGCATGGCCCCAGCACGTCATTTTGAAACCTCGGGCGTTTGCCTTTTGGGACATGGAAGGCAGACAGGAATGGAGGGACGCATGATCCACAAGAATTGGGCTGAACTGATCAAGCCGGCACAGCTTGACGTTAAACCGGGCAATGATCCGGCGCGTCAGGCAACTGTGATTGCCGAACCGCTGGAGCGTGGCTTTGGCCTGACGCTGGGCAATGCGCTGCGTCGCATCCTGCTTAGCTCGCTGCAAGGCGCGGCCATTACTTCGGTGCAGATCGACAATGTTCTGCACGAATTTTCCTCGGTTGCCGGTGTGCGTGAAGACGTCACCGACGTGATCCTGAACCTTAAGGGCGTTGCCCTGCGCATGGAAGTCGAAGGGCCGAAACGCCTGTCGATCAATGCGAAAGGTCCGGCCGTTGTGACCGCCGCAGACATCACCGACAGTGCAGGCATCGAGGTTCTGAACAAGGATCACGTGATCTGCCACCTGGATGATGGCGCCGATCTGTATATGGAACTGACGGTTAACACCGGCAAGGGCTATGTATCCGCTGACAAGAACAAGCCCGAAGACGCGCCCATCGGTCTGATCCCGATTGATGCGATCTTCTCGCCCATCAAAAAAGTCAGCTATGACGTGCAGCCGACCCGCGAAGGTCAGGTTCTGGACTATGACAAACTGACGCTGAAACTGGAAACCGACGGGTCGGTCACGCCGGACGACGCCGTGGCCTATGCCGCGCGCATCCTGCAGGACCAGCTGTCGATCTTTGTCAACTTTGACGAGCCTGAATCGGCCACCCGTCAGGATGATGACGACGGTCTGGAATTCAACCCGCTGCTGCTGAAGAAGGTAGACGAGTTGGAACTGTCCGTGCGTTCGGCAAACTGCCTGAAGAACGACAACATCGTTTATATCGGCGATCTGATCCAGAAAACCGAAGCAGAAATGCTGCGCACCCCGAACTTTGGCCGCAAATCCTTGAACGAAATCAAGGAAGTGCTGTCGGGCATGGGTCTGCACCTTGGCATGGACGTCGAGGACTGGCCGCCAGACAACATCGAAGATCTGGCGAAAAAATTCGAAGACGCCTTTTGATTTCATGCGGCGGGGTTAACGCCCCGCCGCATCGCATAAATGCCCGCATTGGCGGGGAATATCCGGGCACATGCCCCAAGGAGAGCCGGTGACACGCATCGCCGGACAGACAAAGCAAAACAGCCCCTCGACGGGCATATTTACGGAGAAATGACATGCGTCACGCAAGAGGCTACCGCCGCCTGAACCGCACCCACGAACACCGCAAGGCTTTGTGGGCCAACATGGCTGGTTCGCTGATCGAACACGAACAAATCAAAACCACCCTGCCCAAGGCCAAAGAACTGCGCCCGATCGTTGAAAAACTGATCACGCTGGGCAAACGCGGTGATCTGCACGCCCGCCGTCAGGCCGCATCGCAGCTGAAACAGGACAAACTGGTCGCGAAATTGTTCGACGTGCTTGGCCCCCGTTTTGCCGAGCGTCAGGGCGGTTACATCCGCATCATGAAGGCCGGCTTCCGCTATGGCGACATGGCCCCCATGGCCATCATCGAATTCGTCGATCGTGACGAATCCGCCAAAGGCGCGGGCGACAAGGCCCGTCTGGCCGAAGAAGAAGCCGCAGCAGAATAAATCTGCCTTGCGTCCACTTCGGATCGTATGAATTTGAAACCCTCGCTTCGGCGGGGGTTTTTCTTTTTGGTGCGGATCAGCGGGCGCCTACCAGTCCGCGTGCCTTACGCTTTTGGTGGCGTCGATAGATCAGTCGCGCCAAAACATTGGCATAAAGCCAGTCGAATATATGAAAAATGCCGGGCAACCTGAGCATGCGCGCCCATATGCGAAAGCGCGGCATTTGCTCCCAAAGAACCAGAATAGCATCAAAGCCGATATGCAGGCCGTCATGGTGGATGACATGCAAAAGGCGCGTGGCTTCGTTCTCGGACATGCCCCAACGGGCCAGGTCCGTCGCGTTCAGGTCTTCAAAAGCAATCGCGAGGCCCTGCGTCTGCGAATAGGCGTCGTAGGCACACATCTCGGAATTGCAAAGGGGGCAATCAGAATTGTAGAGGGCGCGGGTTGTTGGCAATTTCTGCATTGATTCGGCTTTCAGTGATTTCTGAACATACAGAAATTACTGAAAGTTATGGCGGGAGTCAACCGCGCGACAGGTGTTCTCTTGACAGGGGGCGGTGCCCGGTTTAGCTGACCCCTAGCCGAGAAATGTCAGGCCGGTTCGGTTAGTCCGGTCCTTGCAACGCAACCTCCTGCGACAAGCACTAGTCGGGTCCGCCCGAACCCACGGCACCCTCAACCCCAAACGGGGCGGAGCGGTGCCCTGTTGCACGCCCGTCCCACCAGATCGGAGCAAACATGCAATCGAAAAAGACGCTTATCCTTGCCCAATTGTTGATTTCCTGCCTGATGGCATTTTTGATGTCAGGCATCATGGGGGCCATCCATATGGGCCTGACGGTGCAGTGGTTACAGGCATGGCCGCTGGCGTGGCTGACCGCCTGGCCCATTGCATTCGTGTTGTCGCTGGGTGTTGGCCCGCTGGCGTTCTGGCTGGCCAATCGGGTGACTCGCACCCCGATCTAGGGCCGCACCTGGGGCATGTGGGGGTGCCGCAAGCCTTGCAATCCGGCGCCCCGCTAAGCATATCTTTGGCAAGCCGCCAAAGGGGAAACCATGCTGAAACCGTTCGTCACTGTTCTGACCATCGCCCTAAGTGCCGCGCCCCTATGGGCTGAGACCCGTGTGCCCGCATCGCAGGCGGAAATATCGCTGGGGTTTGCGCCCTTGGTGAAACAGGCCGCACCTGCGGTGGTCAACATCTACGCCAAACGTATCGTGCAAACCCGCGTCAGCCCGTTCCGGTCTGATCCGTTTTTCCGCGATATGTTTCGCGATTTCGGGGATACGCGGCCAAGGGTGGAAAACTCGCTTGGATCTGGTGTGATCCTGTCAGAAGACGGCATCGTGGTGTCGAACTATCATGTGATCAGCGGGGCCACCGACATTCGCGTGGCCCTGAACGACCGGCGCGAATTTTCCGCCAGGGTGTTGCTGGCGGACGAGGAATCCGATCTGGCGATCCTGCGGTTAGAAGGCGCAAAGGACATGCCCCATCTGTCCCTGCGCAACAGTGACGAGGTCGAAGTGGGCGAGCTGACGCTTGCCATCGGCAACCCCTTTGGTGTGGGTCAGACCGTCAGCAGCGGCATCGTGTCGGGGCTGGCGCGGTCCGGCACGGCCACGGGCAATGCGCGCGGCTATTTCATCCAGACCGATGCGCCTATCAATCCCGGTAATTCCGGCGGTGCGTTGATTGACGTGAACGGGGCGCTGATCGGGGTCAACACCTCGATTCTGACGCGGTCGGGCGGGTCAAATGGCATCGGCTTTGCTATTCCGTCCAACCTTGTGGCGCAGTTTGTGGCGCAGGCGGGGGCGGGAAATGACCGGTTTATGCGGCCCTGGGCGGGGATGAACGGACAGCCGGTGGATGCCGATATCGCCGCCTCCATCGGGCTGGACCGGCCCGAGGGCATCATGGTGTCAGACCTGCACGCGGAAAGCCCCTTTCTAGAGGCCGGATTTCAGGCGGGTGATGTGATCACTGCCGTTGATGGCCAGCCCGTCAACACCCCTGCGGAAATGGTGTTTCGCATGTCAGTGGCGGGGCTGGGGGCCAAGGCCGTGATCAGCCGCTTTCGCGATGGCGCGGCAGAGGACATCGACGTCAAACTGATGGCCGCGCCAGACACACCGGACCGCGATCAGCGCAAATTGGGCGATGGCACGGCGATGCCCGGCCTGACACTATCGCGCATCAATCCTGCGGTATTGGCAGAATACGGCCTGCCCTTGGGCGCTACGGGCGTAGTGGTCGATGACCCCGGCCCGATAGGTGCGCGGTTTGGCCTGCGCGTGGGCGATCTGTTGCACGTGGTCAATGGTGACAGGGTCAATGGGACGGACGATGTGGAAAAAGCCCTAACAGGTCGTCTGCGCCGCGTCGTCGTTGACGTGCAGCGCGGGTTGCAGCGGCTGGTCATATCGGCGCGGATATAGCGCGTGGATCTGTTTGACCAAAACGGCACTGCGCCGCAAAAACCCACATCAGGCCACCGCCCGCTGGCGGATCGGTTGCGCCCCCAATCCCTGTCTGATGTGATCGGGCAGGAACAGGTGCTGGGGGCCGAGGCGCCGCTGGGCGTGATGCTGGGGTCTAACAGCCTGTCCTCGTTGATATTCTGGGGGCCGCCGGGGGTGGGTAAAACCACCATTGCACGGCTGCTGGCCGATGAAACCGATCTGCATTTCGTGCAAATTTCGGCGATATTCACCGGTGTGCCGGAACTGCGCAAAGTGTTCGAAGCCGCCAAAATGCGCGCCGGAAACGGGCAGGGCACGCTGCTGTTCGTCGATGAAATCCACCGCTTCAACAAGGCGCAACAAGACAGTTTTCTGCCGCATATGGAGGATGGCACCATCCTGCTGGTCGGGGCCACAACGGAAAACCCCAGTTTCGAACTGAACGCCGCGGTGCTGTCGCGCGCGCAGGTGCTGGTGCTGGAGCGCCTGTCGCCAACCGATCTGGAGCGCATGACCCAACGCGCAGAAAAGGAACTGGACCGCGCCTTGCCGCTGGATGGCCCCGCACGCGAGGCATTGCTGGACATGGCCGATGGCGACGGTCGCGCCCTGCTGAACCTGATCGAACAGGTGGCCGCGTGGAAGGTCACGAGCAAGCTCGACACCGCGCAACTGGGCCAGCGCCTGATGAAACGCGCCGCCAAATACGACAAATCCGGCGAGGAACACTACAACCTGATTTCCGCCCTGCACAAATCGGTGCGCGGCTCTGATCCCGATGCGGCGCTATACTGGTATGCGCGCATGTTAGAGGGCGGCGAAGACCCCCGATACCTTGCCCGCAGGTTTGTGCGCATGGCGGTCGAAGACATCGGGCTGGCCGACCCGCAGGCGCAGACCCATTGCCTGCATGCATGGGAGACCTATGAGCGGCTCGGCTCTCCCGAGGGGGAGTTGGCACTGGCGCAGGCGGTGATCTATCTGGCGCTGGCCCCGAAATCCAACGCGGGCTATGTGGCATACAAGGCCGCGCGGGCCGAGGCGCGGCGCAGCGGATCGGAACCGCCGCCCAAACATATCCTGAACGCGCCGACATCCCTGATGAAGGATCAGGGGTATGGCGATGGCTATGCCTATGACCACGATGCCGAAGACGGTTTTTCGGGCCAGAACTATTTCCCCGAAACCATGAAGCGCCCCGTGCTATACGCCCCTGTCGAACGCGGGTTCGAACGCGAACTGAAAAAACGCGTGGACTGGTTTGCCAAACTGCGCGCCAAACGGTGACACGCGCGCCACACCTGTCTTTTTCTTGGCAAAAATACTCCCGCCGGAGGCATCCAGACCCAGGCCCCCATCCCCGACCCATGGGCATAGCTTGACTCCGGCGCGGGGCTTGGGCATGGCGTGGGAATGATGATATCCCTTATACAAGTGGCGCTTGGCGGCGCGATCGGGGCCATGGCCCGTTACCTGACCAATGTCGGCGCGATGCGCCTGTTGGGCGCAGGCTTTCCTTTTGGCACGCTGACCGTCAACATCGTCGGGTCGTTCCTGATGGGTGTGTTGGTGGTGGTGCTGGCGCAAAAGGATGCAACACGCATGGCGCCCTTGTTGATGACGGGGATGTTGGGCGGGTTCACCACGTTTTCGGCGTTTTCGCTGGATGCGATGACGATATATGAACGCGGGCAGGTGGGTTTGGCGGCACTTTATGTTGCGGCTTCGGTCATGCTGTCCCTGGCTGCGCTGTTTGCGGGGCTGATGCTGGCGCGAGGGATGTTCCAATGATTGGCGTGCAAACAATTACCGTGGCTGCGGGGGATGGTGATCAACGGCTGGACCGTTGGCTGCGCCGGATGTATCCGCATATTTCGCAGGTGCGGATTGAAAAACTGTGCCGCAAGGGTGAAATCCGTGTGGATGGCACCCGGGTCAAGGCCAATTCCCGTGTCGAGGAAGGCCAATCCGTGCGCCTGCCGCCGCTGCCTGCACCGGGCGAAGAACAAAAACAGATGCGCACGGATATTTCCCCGGCGGATGCCAAGATGATTCAAGGCTGCGTGATCTATCGCGACGACCACATCATCGCGTTGAACAAACCCGCAGGCCTACCGGTGCAGGGCGGCAGCAAGCAGTTTCGCCATGTTGACAGCCTGTCGGATGCGCTGCGCTTCGGGTTGGAGGAACGCCCGCGCCTTGTGCATCGGTTGGACAAGGACACGTCGGGCGTGTTGCTGCTGGCCCGCACGCGGGAGGCCGCAAAGGGGCTGACCGCCGCATTCCGCCACCGCGAAACCCGCAAAATCTACTGGGCCTTGGTCGCAGGCTCCCCCATGCCCAAGCTGGGGTCGATCAAATACGGTCTGGTCAAGGCTGCAGGCCACGGCAAAGGCGGCGAGGGCGAAAAGATGCATTGCGTCCACCCCGCCGAGGTCGCCAAGACCGAGGGCGCGAAACGTGCCCACACCGATTATGCCGTGCTGGAAACCGCGGGGCAGCGGTGTTCCTGGCTGGCGCTGACGCCGATCACCGGGCGCACGCACCAGCTGCGTGCGCATATGGCCGAAATCGGCCATCCGATCATTGGCGATGGCAAATATGGCGGGTCCGGTCAGGAAAACCTTGGCGATGGTTGGGGGGCGCAATTGGGCGGTGACATCAGTCGCAAACTGCATCTGCATGCGCGCACGTTAAAAATCGAACACCCGGTGACCAAGGCGCTGCTGAACATCACCGCGCCCCTGCCCGAACATATGCAACGCACATGGGACACGTTCCAATGGGCCGCATCGGAGGCACCGGAAGACCCGTTCGAGGAGTTCTTTTTGTGAGCAATACCCCGCTACGTCTGGTCATTTTCGATGTGGACGGCACATTGGTGGACAGTCAGGGCGATATCCTTGCCTCGATGCGGTCTGCGTTTGATGCGGTCGGGCGCGTGGTGCCTATGCGCGAAAAAGTCCTGTCGATTGTGGGGCTGTCCTTGCCATTGGCGATGATGAAACTGGCCCCCGATAGCACAGCCGTGCAGCAGGCGCAGATGGTCGATGCCTATAAGGCGCGGTATCAGGAATTGCGCCGCGAAAAGGGGGCGGATTCGTCGCCGCTGTATCCCGGCGCTTTGCAGGTGCTGAAAACCCTGCACGCACAGCCTGACACCCTGTTGGGGATTGCCACGGGCAAATCGAAACGCGGGCTGGATGCGTTGATTGATGCGCATGGGCTGGCAAAATATTTTATCACACGACAGGTGGCCGATTTTCACCCGTCCAAACCGCATCCTTCGATGATTCTTGCGGCGATGGCCGATGCTGGCGTCGCGGCGGATCAGGCGGTGATGGTGGGTGATACCAGTTTTGATATGGAAATGGCCCAATCCGCAGGCATTTGCGGAATTGGTGTCAGTTGGGGGTATCACGCCCGCGCGGCGCTGTCTTCGGCCAGCCTGATCATTGATGATTTTGCCGCGCTTTCCGGCGCGATTGACACCCTGTTGGGAGAGACAGCATGAGCGCATGGGCAGCAAAACGGTTCTGGAAAGAGGCCACAGTCGAGCCGGATCAAAACGGGTTTTCTGTGTTGCTGGACGGGCGCCCGGTGAAAACGCCGGCTAAATCGCCGCTGATTCTGCCGACACAGGCCATGGCCGATGCCGTGGCGCGGGAATGGGATGCGCAAGAGGGCAAGGTTGATCCCAACACCATGCCCGTCACCCGTTCCGCCAATGCCGCAATAGACAAGGTTGCCACGCAACATGCAGAGGTTGCGGCCCTGCTTGCGGAATACGGTGCAACAGATTTGCTGTGCTATCGCGCTGAAACCCCACGAGAATTGGTAGAGCGACAGGCACAAATCTGGGATCCGTTACTGGATTGGGCGGCCGATGCCTTGGACGCAAGGTTGGTGCCGGCCACGGGGGTTATGTTCGTGCCTCAGGATGCGGGCGCGTTGCAACGGCTGGCGAATCGGGTTGCCGCGTTGGATGCCTATCAAATGGCCGCATTTCACGATCTGGTGGGCATGTCGGGGTCGCTGGTGCTGGCTTTTGCCACCGCGCTGGACCGATTGCCCGCCCAAGAGGCATGGGCGATATCGCGGTTGGACGAAACCTGGCAAGAGGAGCAATGGGGCCAGGATGACGACGCGACAGCCCAAGCAGAGGTGAAAAAAGCCGCATTTCTGCACGCCAAACGCTTTTTCGATTTGGCCTGACGCACGTAGAACGGGCGTTAACCCATCGGTTCCCTTAGGGAAATGCCGGAAAATTCATCGTCAAAGCCGATCATTGACTTGACGATCAATAATGAATCCTCGCAAACTTGTCGCACTTAGGGGGGTCACTCCTCTCTCAAGTTTCGCCCTCGGCCCAACGTGGCCGAATGAACCGCCCTAACAATGGGCGGAAAATCAGGAAGAGGTAACAATGAAAAAATCCGTATTTCTTGGCGCACTGACCGTGGCCGGCCTGGCCGCAGGCGCAGCAGCAGCCGGGACGCTCGATGACGTAAAAGCCAGTGGTAAACTCAAGTGCGGTGTGACCACCGGGCTTGTCGGCTTTGCGGCGCCCGATGCGAACGGCAAATGGGAAGGTTTCGACGTTGGCGTTTGTCGCGCAGTCGCAGCCGCCGTTCTTGGCGATCCGACAGCCGTCGAATTCGTGCCGACCACAGGTAAAACCCGTTTCACCGCGCTGGCGTCCGGCGAAGTCGACCTGCTGGCCCGCAACACCACATGGACCTTTTCGCGCGATGTCGATCTGAAGTTCGATTTCGTTGGCGTGAACTACTATGATGGTCAGGGTTTCATCGTTCCCAAGGCACTGGGCGTTAGCTCTGCCAAGGAACTGGATGGCGCGACCGTTTGCATCCAGACCGGCACCACAACCGAGCTGAACCTGGCGGACTTCTTCCGCAAGAACAACATCAGCTACGAACCCGTGCCGATCGAAACCAATGCCGAAGGCCAGCAACAGTATCTGGCCGGTGCATGTGACGCGTATACCACCGACGCATCCGGCCTGGCCGCGACACGCGCATCGTTCGAAAACCCCGATGACCACGTTGTTCTGCCCGAGATCATCTCGAAGGAGCCGCTTGGCCCGCTTGTTCGCCACGGCGACAACGAATGGGGCGATGTGGCCCGTTGGACCCTGAACGCACTGATCGCAGCCGAAGAGCTGGGCGTGACCTCGGCCAATATCGCCGAACTGTCCGCTGGCACCAACAACCCCGAAGTGAACCGCCTGTTGGGCACCGAAGGGACGCTGGGCGAAATGCTGGGTCTGTCTGCTGACTGGGCCAAAAACGCCATCATGGCGGGTGGCAACTATGGTGAACTGTTCGAAAAAACCATTGGCGAAAACACTGCCATTGGTCTGGCCCGTGGCCTGAACGCACAGTGGACCGACGGCGGCCTGCTTTACTCTCCGCCCTTCCGCTAAGCGGGACGGCAAGAAGGGCGCGGGGGAAACCCTCGCGCCCTTCACGCTTTATCAAGCACAACAATCACGGCTCGTGGCGCAATAATGACGCCGGGGGAAATACCCAGGGCCGTAAGACGGGGAACATCTCTGCATGACGATTGCATCCGACGCTCCGAAGGAGTCGTTTCGGCTGTCGCAGCTCATTTATGACACGCGATACCGTGCCACCACCTTCCAGATAATCGCGCTGATCGGGTTCTTGCTTCTGATCGGCTGGATCGCGATGAATACAGTTCAAAACCTTGCTGATTTGGGCAAGGAGCCGTCATTCGGCTATCTGTCGGAACCTGCGGGTTACGACATCAACCAGCGGCTGGTGGATTACGACAACCAGAATTCGCATCTGCGCGCCGCTTTTGTCGGGCTGCTGAACACGCTGTTGGTGGCTGTGTTGGGCTGCATCACGGCGACCATTCTGGGCGTGACAATCGGTGTTTTGCGCCTGTCCAAAAACTGGCTGATCTCGCGCATCATGACGGTCTATGTGGAAATGTTCCGCAATGTGCCGGTGTTGTTGTGGATCGTGCTGATCATGGCGATCGTCATCGAAACGCTGCCGCAACCACGTGATTTCCGCGGGGCCAACCCCGAGGCCACGCTGAAGCTGTTTGATACCGTCGCCTTTACCAACCGTGGTTTTTACATACCCGAGGCGCTGTTTTCGCGCAGTCTGGGCAATATCCACCTGTTTGGTGACAGCGCGCTGCGGTTTGATGTTTCGTTGGATCTGATGGCACTGCTGGCCGTGCTGTTTGCCGGGCTATGGGCATCGGCACGGATCAAGCACAAGGCCGACGCGACCCAGGAGGCAACGGGCATCCGCCCCACCGTTTGGTATCTGCGTCTTGGCGTGGTGCTTTTGCCGGTGATCATCCTGCTGGTCGCGCTTGGGTTCCACCTTGGCTATCCGGCGCTGAAAGGGTTCAACTTTCAGGGCGGCACCTATATGCGCAATTCGCTGATTGCGCTGTGGCTGGCGCTGTCGCTGTATACGGCGGCGTTTATCGCCGAAATCGTGCGCGCGGGTATTCTGGCCATTTCCACCGGCCAAACCGAAGCAGCCGCCGCGCTGGGGCTGCGCCCCAAGCGTATCATGAACCTTGTGATCCTGCCGCAGGCGCTGCGTGTCATCATTCCGCCGCTGATTTCGCAATACCTGAACCTGACCAAAAACAGCTCTCTGGCGATTGCGGTGGGTTACATGGATATTTCCGGCACCCTGATGGGGATCACACTGAACCAGACCGGCAAGGAACTGGAATCGGTGCTGTTGACCATGCTGATATATCTGGTCATCTCGCTGTCCATTTCGATGGTGATGAACTGGTACAACAACCGCGTCAAACTGGTGGAGAGGTAACATGAGCGATACACATTCCCATACCGTCGCCTATGTGCGCGACACCATGCTGGAACAGAAATCCCCCCCCGCTAGCGCCGTGGGCGCGGTGGGGTGGATGCGCGAAAACCTGTTTTCGGGCTGGTTCAATTCTGTCGTTACCGTGGTTGCACTGGGGTTTATCCTGTTGGTGACCTCGGTCATCGTGCCATGGGCGATTTCGCCAACATGGCATGCCGCTTCGCTAAGCGAATGCCGCGAAATACTGGCGGGGCTTGGCCGTGACGGCCATATGGGCGGCGCCTGTTGGGGCGTGATCCGCGACCGCTGGATTCAGTTGTTGTTCGGTTTCTACCCCTCTGAAAGCTATTGGCGCCCCATTCTGGCGCTGGTCCTGTTGGCCGTAGCGCTGGCACCGGTGTTGTTTTCGGAAAAAGTGCCGCGCAAGCTGATCTGGTTTTCGGCGATCTATCCGTTCCTGATGCCATGGTTGCTGTGGGGCGGCACGATCTGGACGCCGCTGGCAGTGATTGCCGGTTTCGTGATCGGGTTCTTTCTGTTCAAGGGCATAGCAGACATATCCAGCACTCTGATCGGTATGATCGTCGGTGTGTTTGCTGCACTGATCTGGTGGCTGTATCTGATGGGACCTGTTGCGGGCCTGTTGTCCGACCTTATCCCCATCGGGATCGAACCGGTCGCCAGCCGCAATTTTGGCGGGTTTCTGTTGTCGGTGACCATCGGTGTGGTCGCGATTGCCGGGTCATTGCCCATTGGCATCGTGCTGGCACTGGGGCGGCAGTCAGACCTGCCGCTGGTCAAGGCAATCTGCGTCGGGTTCATCGAATTCATCCGTGGTGTGCCGCTGATCACCCTGTTGTTCGTGGCATCAACCCTGTTGAACATTTTCCTGCCGCCGGGCACGACATTCGACATCATCCTGCGCGTTATCATCATGACCACGCTGTTTGCGTCGGCCTATATGGCCGAGGTGGTGCGCGGGGGCCTCGCGGCGCTGCCCAAGGGCCAATATGAAGGGGCCGACAGTCTGGGCCTGGATTACTGGCAATCGCAGCGTCTGGTGATCATGCCGCAGGCATTGAAAATCTCGATCCCGGGCATCGTGTCCACGTTCATCGGGCTGTTCAAGGACACCACCCTGGTGTCGATCATCGGGCTGTACGATCCACTGGGTCTGTCCACTGCCATTCGTGCCGATCAGGCGTGGAACGGTGTGGTATGGGAGCTATACGGCTTCATCGCACTCCTGTTCTTTATCGCTTGCTTCGGCATGTCCCGTTATTCCATGTATCTGGAGCGCAAGCTTCAGACTGGCCACCGCTAAGAAAGGGTCACACATATGTCTGATCTTGCCACTGACCGCTTGGTTGACCGTTCGCAGATGAAAGTCTCGGATCAGGTCGCCATTGAAATCAACAAGATGAACAAATGGTATGGCACGTTTCATGTGCTGCGCGACATCGACCTGACGGTATATCAGGGCGAACGGATTGTGATTGCCGGCCCGTCGGGGTCTGGCAAATCCACCCTGATCCGATGCATCAACGCGCTGGAGGAACACCAGCAGGGCAGTATCACGGTGGATGGCACAGTGCTGTCCAATGATCTGAAAAACATCGACAAAATCCGCTCCGAGGTGGGGATGTGCTTCCAGCACTTCAACCTGTTCCCGCATCTGACGATTTTGGAAAACTGCACGCTGGCCCCGATCTGGGTGCGCAAGGTTCCCAAGCGCGAGGCCGAAGAAACCGCGATGCATTTCCTGGAAAAGGTGAAGATCCCGGATCAGGCGATGAAATACCCCGGCCAACTGTCCGGTGGTCAACAGCAGCGCGTCGCGATTGCCCGTTCGCTGTGCATGAAACCCCGCATCATGTTGTTTGACGAACCGACATCGGCCCTTGACCCCGAGATGATCAAAGAGGTGTTGGACACCATGATCGAACTGGCCGAAGAAGGCATGACCATGCTGTGTGTGACCCATGAAATGGGTTTCGCCCGTCAGGTCGCCAACCGCGTGATTTTCATGGATCAGGGCCAGATTGTCGAACAGAACGAACCCGAAGAGTTCTTTAACAACCCGCAAAGCGACCGGACCAAGCTGTTCCTGAGCCAGATTTTGGGCCACTGACCACTGCCTGAAATTGCGAATGCTGCGCCCCGCCAATCCGGTGGGGCGTTTCGCGTTTCAGGGGCGTGGTATTAATCGGCGGCTTGCGTTGCAAGGCTGCGGGGCAGGATGAAATCCAGCAATTGGCCGCTGGCCCATTCCACCTGATCCCAACTGTCGGCGGCGAATTCCGCAACCATTGTGGCCCCGGTGGGAAAGGCAAAAAAACTGTCGTCCTGTGGGGGATCTTTTAGGATACGGGCGGCGAAATCACCGATGCCGGGGTTGTGGCCCAACAGGATCAAATCGGGCCGCGTGCCGCGATGCAACACCGACAGGATGCGGGCCGCGGGGGCGTGATACAATTCGGGTTCATAGCTGACGGGGCAGGGCAGGTTTGTCCGTTCCAGTGTTTCACGGGTGCGCATGGCGGTGGAACACAGGGCCAGTTGCGGGGTGTGGCCATGATCGCGCAACCAATCGCCCAGATTTTCCGCCGCTTCGCGCCCGCGCGGGTTTAGCATACGGTCATGGTCGTCTGCGAACGGGTCGCTCCAACTGGATTTTGCGTGGCGCATCAATATCAGGCGCAGTGTCACCAAAAGGCTCTCATATGGAACTCGGACTGTTCTTTCAGCCTGACATGGGTCAGGCCAGCGGGGCAAGCGCGCCGCACCAAACAGCCGTTTTTCAGGCATTCAGCGCCTGCATCGCTATGTAAATAGGCACGACAGGCGGGCACGTCATAGCCCGCAGTGGTCAATGCGCCAATCGGGCAGGCGGTTGTGCAGGGCCGTGTGCAGGTCGGGCAGGGGGCGGGGGGCGGTGCGGGCAACGCCAGATGCCCCGCCATTCGCAATGCACCACGATAGGAAATCATCAATCCGGCCATGTCATGCACCAACAGATGCACGGGCGAGGAATGCGCCCGCCCGCTGGCCTTGGCCATGGCCAGAAACGGCGCAGCATCTGGGCCAAAGGGGAACAGGGCGCAGGCATTCAAATCTGCGGCCCATGCGCCAATCACCCGCGCCGACCAGCGGTCCATCGGGTCGGGCGCGCCATCGTTATATTCGGGGTCATCAATAAAGCGTGCCCAGAAATCCGCTGCTGGCGACAGCATGGCAACCGTATCTGCCCCGTCATGAAATACACCACTGACCCATAGGGCGCGGGCCTTGGCCCCGGCTTCCAGATCGGTCAGCGTCATTTGCGCGAAAACGGCAGGCGCAGCGACCAGCCCAGTTTTGACGGGCTGTCATCCTGCCATTGCAGCCCGATGGTCATATCGTCATGCCCCGCCTTTGGTTGTGCGATATAGGTGCCAAACATCCGGTCCCAGATCGACAGCGAAAACCCGTAATTGCTGTCATGCTCGTCGCGGTGGATCGAATGATGCACGCGGTGCATATCGGGCGTCACCAGCACAGGGCGCAGCATTCTGTCGAAAGTCAGCGGCAGGCGGATATTGGCGTGGTTGAACATGGCGGTGCCGTTCAGGATGATTTCGAACAGGATCACTGCCAGTGCAGTCGGCCCCATCAGATAAACCAGCCCGATTTTCAACAGCATGGAAAATGCGATTTCAACCGGGTGAAACCGGATCGCTGTGGTCACGTCAATGTCACGATCTGCATGGTGAACCCTGTGAAAACGCCACAAGAACGGGATCTTATGGGTGATCAGGTGCTGCGCCCAGATGGCGAAATCTAGGATCAGAACGGCCAGAACAGTTTCAACCCAGACCGGCCATTGCAGGCTGTTGAACAGCCCCCAACCCTGCGCCTGCGCATCGATCGCTGCGCCCACGGCCAGCAATGGCAGCGCCAGTGCCAGGGCACGCAGGGCCAGGGTGTTCAGCACCGTAAAGGTGACATTCGTCAGCCAGCGCCGCTGGCGAGACTGGCTGCGGATGCGGCGCGGGGCCATGGCCTCGGCCACAGCGAACAGGGCAAAGAGGCCAAGGAAAACCGACAATCGGATCAGGGTTTCATGTTCCATGGCTGGAATGTATCCCTATGCCGCGCCGCGCCAAGTGTTTAGTCGAAACTCTCGCGGATGAGTGATCCGGCGCCATGTTCGGTGAACAGTTCCAACAGGGTCGCATGGGGCGCGCGCCCGTCCAGAATGACCACCGCCCGCACACCTTTTTCGATGGCATATAGCGCGGTTTGGGTTTTGGGAATCATGCCGCCCGCAATGGTGCCATCCTCGGTCAGGTCGCGAATTTGCTGGGCGGTGATTGCGGTCAGAACCTCGCCCTCTTTGTTTTTGACGCCGGCCACATCGGTCAGCAGCAACAAACGATCCGCCTCCAATGCGCCAGCGATGGCACCGGCGGCGGTGTCGCCATTCACGTTAAAGGTTTCCAGCGGGTCCATGCCTGTGGCCACAGGTGCCACAACGGGGATGATCCCGGCGGCGAACAGATCGCGCAACACCTGCACATTCATTTCAATCGGGCGTCCGACGAAACCCAGTTCGGGGTCGTCCGCCTCGCATACCATCAGGTCGTCATCTTTGCCCGACAGGCCCACGGCGCGCCCGCCCTCGTCCATAATGGCCTGCACGATGCGCTTGTTTACAAGGCCGGTCAGCACCATTTCGACCACTTCAACGGTGGCCTTGTCGGTCACACGCTTGCCGCGCACGAATTTGCTTTCGATGCCCAGACGGCCCAGCAGATCATTGATCATCGGCCCGCCGCCATGCACCACAACGGGGTTCACCCCGACCTGACGCATCAGCACGATGTCGCGGGCGAAATCGGCCATCGCCGCGTCATCGCCCATGGCATTACCACCGAATTTTACCACCACGATGGCACCGGTATAGCGTTGCAAATAAGGCAGGGCCTCGGAAAGGGTCCGGGCGGTGGCGATCCAGTCACGGTTCATGTTTTGCGGTCTCATCCTCGGTTCCTTGGAAAGGGCATGGGGCGGTTGATAACAGAAGCGCGGCTTTCATGCCAAGGGGCGTTGAAGGTCGCGGTTGAAATGCTAGGTTGTGGCCTTACCGGAATCGGAGAACCGCATGACCAAGCCCCGCACTCTTTTGCTGACTGGTGCCAGCCGCGGCATTGGCCATGCCACCGTGCGCCGTTTCAACCGCGAAGGCTGGCGGGTGATCACCTGTTCGCGCCAACCCTTTCCCGATGAATGCCCATGGGGCGGCGGCGAGGAAAACCATGTGCAGATTGATCTGTCCGACCCGCAGCGCACCATCGCGGCCGTCGAACAGATTCGCGCAAGGTTGGGCGGGCGGCTGGATGCGTTGGTGAATAACGCGGGGATTTCGCCGAAATCACCGGATGGCGGGCGGTTGAACACGCTGGAAACCGACCTGAAAACCTGGGGTCATGTGTTTCATGTTAACTTTTTCGCATCCGTCGTTTTGGCGCGGGGGCTGCGCAGCGAATTGGCGGCGGCCAAGGGCGCGGTGGTCAATGTGACATCTATCGCGGGCAATCAGGTGCATCCCTTTGCGGGGGCCGCCTATGCCACGTCCAAGGCCGCGTTAAAGGCGCTGACACGGGAAATGGCCCATGATTTCGGCCCCTTAGGCGTGCGTGTCAATGCAATTGCACCGGGGGAGGTGGAAACTTCCATCCTGTCACCGGGCACGGAAAAGATTGTCGAGGGTCTGCCCCTGCGCCGCCTTGGGCAACCGTCCGAGGTCGCGGATGCGATCTATTTCCTGTGCTCCGAGCAAAGCTCTTATATCTCGGGCACCGAGATAGAGGTTAACGGTGGCCAACATGTTTAGCGCAGATGGTCGATTCTGACCTGCGCCAGCGGCACCGGCCCCAGCAGCATCAAACCACCTTTGAAGTCCAGCGGAATATCCAGTGTTTTGGGGTTGCCTGACAGCTGTGCCACCAACCCCAGAGCGCGTTCGATTTGCTGTGCCATTGCGGCTGGTATGGCCTCCGCGTTGACGGATGCGGACAAAATATCGCGCCAGTTTCGCGCCTTGATTGTGATGCGTCCTGTCACCATGCCAGCAGCATCCACATCGACCGCACCTGCCGCCGCCAGCGATAGATCGCCCCATGTGGCCTCGGCCAGTTTCACCTCGATCCGGCGGTATTCGGGGCGGGCGCGTTCCAGTGATTTGCGATCCCATGCGCGGTCAAATGTCACCCGCATGTCCATCGCCAGGGCGTTCAGGGATTGTGGCAACCGCCCCGTCGGGTCGATCCGTTTGCGGAATTCGGCGGCAGGGGCGACCCCGTCGGCGTTGAACGCAACGCGGTAGCTGGCCGTTTCATTCAACCGCTCCAGCCCCGCATTCAGTTTGGTCAGGGTCAGTGCAGCCGCATTTTTACTGTCGATCTCGTGGTTTACCGACACCTTGTCGGCGCTAAGCAACACCTTTTCCAACGTCAAAGCGGTGCCGGACACGCGGGCCGAGGCGCGCATATCCGCGCTGTTCACGCGGTATTTACCCAAAGGGGTGGCCAGCAATTGTGCATCAGGCCAGATCGCGATCACATGGTTGGGCCGATAGGACAGTGCCGACAACTGGAATTTCGGCGCGTGCCAGGCCCAGCCGGAATGGGGGTCGGCCAATGCCAGATCATCCAACACCGTGTCGATCCGGTTGGGAAACCCGACAACGCGCAAATCACTGTAATCGGCCTGCCACCCCTCGGCGCGGCGGTCGTCAAACCAGCCGGTCAATCCGCCCTGAACCGCGGATTTCGCCACAAACCAGTAACCGGACCAAAGCCCCGCCGCCAACAGGATCACCGCCAACAGACGTTTCATTCCGCACACCCCTTTTCCTTACGCGCAATCGGGTGTTTACAGGGGGCATGACGATAGAACCAGACAGAACAACCGCCCCGATGTGGGTCTTTGGCTATGGATCGTTGCTGTGGAACCCGGGGTTCGACGTGGCCGAAACCGTATTGGCGCGGCTGCCCGATTACCATCGCAGTTTTTGCATGCGTTCGATCCACCACCGTGGCAGCCTGGCCAACCCCGGTTTGGTGCTGGCACTGGACGAAGCGGCAGGAGCGGCCTGCCTTGGCGTGGCGTTGCGCGTGGCCAGCGGCGCGGAATCCGATACACTGGCCTATTTGCGCGAACGCGAACTGGTTTCCGCCGCCTATCTGGAAAAAAATCTGCGGGTGGACCTGACCGATGGCCGCCGCGTTGATGCGGTGACCTATGTGATTGACCGCGACCACAATCAATATTGCACGCTGTCGCTGGAACAGCAGGCGCAGATCATTGCACAGGCGGTCGGCGGGCGTGGCCCGAATACGGAATACCTGTGGAACACCGCTTCGCATCTGTCGCAACTGGGCATCGAAGACGCGGATCTGGATTGGTTGTCTGCCCGCGTGCGCAACCTCTGCGCCTAGGGCGGTGCAAATCAAACGGCGCGGCCTTTCACCCGCAGCTTATCACGCATAAACCATTTGGCACGGGGCAGGTTCCCCCCTAGAGTCTGACACAAGAACGAGCAGACAGGAGGCGCCACATGCACGCGCCCGACGATACCCCGCAACCTGTTACCAAACAGGAAACGCAGCCGCATTTTTCGCAACCCGTGCGCCAGATCATCCTGATGGTCATGGTTCTGGGGCTGACGGGATTTGTCGTCATGCTGGCACTGCCGCGCATTTTGCCGGTGTTTCAGGCCAACCCTTATTTGAACGGTTTCATCCTGTTTGTGTTCATTCTGGGCGTGCTGGCCTGTTTCGGGCAGGTCGCGACCCTAATGAAATCGGTGCGCTGGATCGAAGGGTTCGCAGGGCAGGGCGCAACCTCCGAAGGCGCGAAAACCCCGCAGATGCTGGCCCCCTTGGCAACCTTGCTGCGCGCGCGCGGGCAGCGGATGCAAATTGGCGCATCATCGACCCGTTCAATTCTGGATTCCGTAGCGACCCGGATAGACGAGGCCCGCGAGATCACGCGATATATTGTCAACCTGTTGATTTTTCTGGGACTTTTGGGGACCTTTTATGGTTTGGCAACCACGGTGCCCGCCTTGGTCGATACCATTCGCGGCCTCGCCCCGACCGAGGGCGAAACAGGTGCCGACACCTTTGGCCGCTTGATGTCGGGGTTGGATTCGCAGCTTTCGGGCATGGGGGTGGCGTTTGGTTCGTCCCTGCTGGGGCTTGCCGGATCGCTGGTCGTCGGATTGCTGGAACTGTTCGCGGGGCACGGCCAAAACCGGTTCTACCGCGAGCTGGAGGAGTGGCTGTCCACCATCACGCGCCTGTCCTTTGGCGGTGATGGTGATAGCGGTGAATCGTCGGCTGTGGCGCAAATGATCGACCACATGGCCGAACAGATGGAGGGGCTGCAACAGATCATCGCCCGATCCGACCTGCGCCGTGCCGAAGTTGATGAAAACTTTGCCTCGCTTGCGGTGTCGATTGAACGGTTGACGGATCGGCTTGCGCCCGATGCGCGATCCGGCGATGCCCTGACCCGCGTGGCTGATGGGCAGGAGCAATTGGTCGCGCTGCTGTCACAACAGGCCGAAGCAGGACAAGAGGGCGGCATGGATGCCGAAAGCAGGATGCGCTTGCGCTCGATCGACGTGCAAATGCTGCGGATACTCGAAGAAATCTCGGCGGGCCGTCAGGACATGTTGGCCGAATTGCGCACTGATCTGGCCGCATTGACCAAGGCGCTGGGCACTGCGCGCCCGCGTATCATGCGGCTGAAAACGCCTGATCACCCCGAAAACGAGGGCTAGCCCATGGCTCTTTCACGCCGCACCGGGCAACGGTTTCAGGCCTCCATCTGGCCCGGTTTCGTCGATGCCATGACGGGGCTGTTGCTGGTTTTGATGTTCACGCTGACCATTTTTATGGTGGTGCAATATGTGTTGCGTGAAACCATAACCGGGCAAGAAACCCAGCTGGACACCTTGTCTGGCGAAGTGCAGGCGCTGGCTGATGCGCTGGGATTAGAGCGCCGACGTGCCGCCGACCTGACCACGCGCGTTGGCGAATTAGATGCCACATTGACCGCTGCGCAGGCGAATGTTGATCGCCAATCCGCCCTGATTGCATCGTTAACCACCGAGCGGGACAAGACCCGCACCGATCTGGATGCGGCGCAAAACCGTATCACCGCTTTCGAGGCGCAGGTGGCGGCGTTGATCTCTGACCGGGATGGTGCCCGTGCCATGGTCGCGGATTTGCAGGGCGAAACTTCGCGGCTTTTGTCAGAACAAGAAGCGCTGGGTTTGGCCTTGGCGACTGCCCGATCCGAGGTCGATGCTCAGCTGGAAAACGCACGCCTGGCCGCCGCTAAACGCGAGGCGATGGAGGCGCTGATTGCCGGTTTGAATACCGAAAAGGAACAGGCCAACACCCGAATTGGTATTCTGGAACAGGCACTCAGCGAGGAAGAGCGCGGCAAGTTGGCCGAAGCGGCTGCCGCGCAGGCTCTGCGTGATCGGTTGCAATCGGCCGATGCCGAACTGACGGCGACGACTCTTGCATTGGAAACCCAGCGCAAAAAGGCAGAGGACACTTTGACCCTTTTGGCGGCAGCAGATCGGGTGCGCTCTGATTTGACGGCCCGTCTGGCAGCTGCACTGTCTGACGGCGAAGCCAGCGCGGCCGAACTGGATCGACTGCGCAGGTCAATGTCGCAAGGTGCGCAAAGCGAGGCCGAGCTACAGAAATCTCTTGCCGAGGCGCTTGCAGCCAAGGCGCTGGCCGCCACTGAAATTGCACAGACCCTAAGTGAATCAGAACGCCGCGCCGCGCTGCTGGCCACTGCGAAAACCGAATTGAAAACCGCACAAGAGCAGACCGCCGAAGCAGTCAAACAACAGGCATTGTTGAACCGGCAAGTTGCTGCATTGCGCGGGCAATTGGGCCAATTGCAGGCTTTGCTGGATGACTACAAGGTGCGCGCCGCTGCGGATAACGTGCAATTACAAACGCTTGGTTCTGATTTGAACGCGGCTCTTGCCCGTGTCGCATCCGAAGAACGCCAGCGTCGCGTGCTGGAAGAAGCCGAGCGCAAACGGTTGGAAACCGAAAAGCAGGATCTGGAAAAATACAAATCCGAGTTTTTCGGCCGTCTGCGCGAGGTATTGGCCACGCAGGAAGGCGTGCGTGTGGTTGGGGACCGGTTTGTGTTTTCATCCGAGGTGCTGTTCGGGCAAGGGCGCGCCGATTTGTCACCTGAAGGTGAGGGCGAGATTGCAAAAATCGCGGATATCCTGCGCGATATCATGGGGGAAATTCCGGCGGGCATTGATTGGGTGATCCGTGTCGATGGTCATACGGATAATGTTCCGCTGTCGGGATTGGGCGAATTTGCTGACAATTGGGAATTGTCACAGGCCCGTGCGTTGTCGGTTGTGCGTTACATGGTGGATTATTTGGGGCTTCCTCCGGAACGCCTGTCGGCCAACGGGTTCGGTCAATATCAACCTGTGAACCCTGCGGATACGGCTGCGGCACGGGCACAAAACCGGCGGATCGAATTGAAACTGACCGAACGCTAGGTGCCAGTGTTATTCCACAAGGGTTTGTGTTGTGATCCGGTCAATCACTTTACCCCCACGCAGAATCGTCATTTCGCCCAGATAGCGGCCGGAAGGTAGGCCATTTCGCGTTTTTTTGCCTGTTGCACGGAAAAACTGTGCCTTGTTACGATCCAAACTGTGGCTGCTGTTGGCAAAAGAACCGTTCGGACCGGTGATGCTGAACGTGATTTCGTCGCCACCCTGTCCACCAAAGGCATACCCCCAAAGCACCAGCGCGGGCGCGGTATTTGGCAATTCGGACCGTGCGGCACTGCCATCTTTGATCACTTGGTAATCGGGAACTGCATCAGCGAAGCCTGCCGACAGGAAACCGCCAGCAGTATATTGTGGGGGCTTGGCCCAAATCCCGGTGGAATCGCCGCCACATTCATCTAAATGTTCAATTGCGAACGGGTCTATCACCTGACCATGCCGGCGCACGGATAGGTGAACGTGCGGGAATTGGGTGCGGCCGGAAAATCCGACCTCTCCCAATATGTCGCCCGTTTGGATGGTCTGCCCCTTTTTGACGATGATCGAGCCGGATTTAAGATGGCAATATTGGGTTTCATACCCGCCCGAATGGCGGATCACGACGCCGTTGCCACATTCCCTGTTTTTCAATTGGTCCGGTGGCGTATTGTCGGCACCGGTGTCTGGCATTCCGTCGCGAAAAGCAACCACCCTGCCGGATGCAGCCGCCAGAACATCGACGCCCGAACGCATCGCAGATAAAGAAGGCAGGCCGAAGTCAGTGCCTTTGTGACCATCATAGCTAAGCGCGCCGCAGGTAAAATCGCGGGCTTTGGGTCCAGTATCGTGGTCAACATATTGTTGGATGAAACAATCCTTGCCCAACTCGCAGGCAATCGGTTGTCGAAGGGTAAAATCCTCTGCCAGCGCTATGCTGACAGAGGAAAATAGTGCTGCCGCCACCAGCATCAAAAGGGGGATGATGGGCGCAGGCATCGCGGTGGATCAATCCGCCGTTAGAAGTGGTGGTTTTTTGTCACCTTTCAGGCGGCGGGTTTCCGGTCCTTCGATGCGCAGGTCGATATCGCCATCCTTGACGCCAACCTTGACGACACCACCCTTGGCCAGCTTGCCAAACAGCAACTCTTCGGCCAGTGGTTTTTTGATATGTTCCTGAATGACACGCGCGAGGGGGCGTGCGCCCATGCGGTCATCGTAACCTTTTTCCGCCAGCCATTCGGCGGCAGGGCGGGTAAGTTCGATTGTTACGTTGCGGTCCATTAATTGCGCTTCGAGTTGCAGCACAAACTTTTCGACCACTTGCAGGATCACCTCTTTGGGGAGGGGACCGAAGCTGATGACAGCGTCCAGACGGTTGCGGAATTCAGGAGTAAAGGTGCGTTCAATCGCGGCGGTGTCTTCGCCAGTGCGGCGATCACGGCCAAAGCCGATTGCGGATTTCGCCTGTTCGGCGGCGCCCGCGTTCGAGGTCATGATCAGAACCACATTGCGGAAATCGACAGTGCGCCCGTTGTGATCGGTCAGGGTGCCGTGGTCCATCACTTGCAGCAGGATGTTATAGACATCTGGGTGCGCCTTTTCGATCTCATCCAGCAGCAGCACGCAATGGGGGTGTTGATCGACACCATCGGTCAACAGACCGCCCTGATCGAAACCGACATAGCCGGGAGGCGCCCCAATCAGGCGCGAGACCGCGTGTTTTTCCATATATTCGGACATATCAAAGCGCAGCAGTTCCACGCCCAGTGTGTCGGCCAGTTGTTTTGCCACTTCGGTTTTGCCAACGCCAGTCGGGCCTGCGAACAGATAATTGCCGATCGGTTTTTCCGGTTCGCGCAGTCCGGCACGGGCCAGTTTGATCGCCGAGGACAGGGCTTCGATTGCGGTGTCCTGACCAAACACGACGCGTTTGAGCGAGCGTTCGAGATCTTTCAGCACCTCAGCATCGTCTTTGCTGACGTTTTTCGGCGGGATGCGGGCGATTTTCGCTACTACGGCCTCAATCTCTTTGGCGCCGATGGTTTTGCGGCGTTTGCTTTCCGCGACCAGATGTTGCGCGGCGCCTGCTTCGTCGATGACGTCAATGGCCTTGTCAGGCAGTTTGCGGTCATTGATGTAGCGGGCGGACAATTCCACCGCGGTGCGGATCGCATCGGCGGTGTATTTCAACCCGTGGTGATCTTCGAAATAGGGTTTCAGCCCCTTCAGGATTTTTACCGTATCTTCGACTGTGGGTTCAGCCACGTCGATTTTTTGGAACCGGCGGGCCAGCGCACGGTCTTTTTCGAAATGCTGGCGGAATTCCTTATAAGTGGTAGAACCCATGCAGCGCAGTTTGCCGCCTTGCAGCGCGGGTTTCAGCAGGTTGGACGCATCCATCGCCCCGCCAGAGGTTGCACCGGCACCGATGACTGTGTGGATTTCATCAATGAACAGCACCGCATCTGGGTGGTCTTCCAGTTCGGTCACCACGGCTTTCAGGCGTTCTTCGAAATCGCCGCGA
This sequence comes from Paracoccaceae bacterium, assembly GCA_050633465.1. GTDB lineage: Bacteria > Pseudomonadota > Alphaproteobacteria > Rhodobacterales > Rhodobacteraceae > UBA3069. Next base: position 39,806 of record JBOEGO010000007.1, read on the forward strand.
TAGCGGGTTCCGGCCAGAAGCGCGCCCATATCCAGCGAGTAAATCGTAGTTTCCGATAGGATTTCAGGCGTTTCGCCGTTTACGATTTTGCGCGCCAGCCCTTCGGCGATGGCGGTTTTGCCGACGCCGGGGTCACCCACCAGCAACGGGTTGTTTTTGCGGCGGCGGCATAGCACCTGAATGCAGCGTTCTACCTCGTCACTGCGGCCGATCAGGGGGTCCACATCGCCCTTGCGGGATTTCGCGTTCAGATCGACACAATATTTTGCCAGCGCCGAATCTTTTTGTTCGACGGTTTCAGCGCGCTCGGATTGGTCGGCATTTTCTTCGGTTGCACCGCTGACGGGGCGATTTTCCCCATATTCGGGGTCTTTTGCCACGCCATGAGCGATGAAATTGACCGCGTCATAGCGGGTCATTTCCTGTTCTTGCAGGAAATAGGCGGCGTTGGATTCGCGTTCCGCAAAAATGGCGACCAGCACATTCGCGCCGGTGACTTCGGTGCGGCCGGAGGATTGCACATGGATTGCGGCACGCTGGATCACGCGTTGGAACGCAGCGGTTGGCACCGCTTCGGAACCTTCGATATCGGTGACCAGATTGCTAAGATCATCGTCGATAAATTCGGTTAGTGTGGCGCGCAGATCGTCGATATCGACCGAGCAGGCCTTCATCACGCGGGTGGCATCGGGTTCGTCGATCAGCGCCAGAAGCAGATGTTCCAGCGTTGCAAATTCATGGCTGCGGGTATTGGCCAGCGCCAATGCCGCGTGAATCGCCTTTTCCAGTGTGGTCGAGAATGAAGGCACTGTGGTGCTCCTCTTGATCTGGGTCGCGGGGGGTGTTCCCCGTAACCATGGCCTCATGGTGTTAAAGTTTGGTCTATAAATGCCAAGCTTCAAGTGTTTTCTGTCACATTGGCATCACATTCCTAGTGAAGAGCCTGTCTACGCTGCGTTTGCGGGCGTCAGAAATTATCTTTGCGTTTGCGGATGGCGGCGAAAACCTGTTCCGGCGGGGCGTCGGTCATGCCCAGATTGGCGCGAATTTCGGGGCTGTCGACCCGCAGAAACGGATTGGTGGCCAATTCGTCCGACAAAAGCGACGGCACGGTGGGCTGCCCCGCGGCACGGGCGGTTTCGACATTGTTCGCACGCAAGATAAGGTCGCTGTTTTCCGGTTCAACGCTTAACGCAAATTTTACGTTGGATTGGGTATATTCATGGCCAGAGCAAATCAGCGTGTTGGCGGGCAGGGCGGCCAGTTTCACCATGCTGTTATACATCATTTCGGGGTCGCCTTCGAACAGGCGGCCGCAGCCCATGGCCATCAGGCTGTCGGCGGTAAAGGCGACGGAGGAATCAGCGAAGTAAAACGCGATATGGCCGATGGTGTGGCCGGATACGTCGATCACGCGGCCCTGTTCGTGACCTATCTGCACGCTGCCCCCTTCGGTCAGGGCGACGTCCAGCGGGGGCAAGCGGTGTGCATCGGCGGCGGCACCGGCAACGCGTGCGGGAAATTCGGCCAAGAGGGCGGGCAGGCCATCGACGTGGTCCCAATGGTGATGTGTCAGCAATACCAGATCCAGTGACCAGCCGCGCCGCGACAGCTCGGCTATGATCGGGGCGGCCTCGGGCACGTCAACCACGGCTGTCTGTCCCGACACGGGGTCATGCGCCAGATAGGCGTAGTTGTCGGACAGGCAGGGGATAGTGACGATTTCAAGGGGCATGGCGTTTCCTTGTGCGATTGGTATTGTGAGCATCAGAGTGACCGATGAAAGGCCCAAGCGCAATGCATCTGGATGTTCAGGATCTGCGCAATTTCTATTACCGTTCGACATTGGGGCGGGCGGCGCAAAAGGCGATCCGCCAACAGGTTCTATCCCTTTGGCCAGAGGCGCAGGGCCAGTCCGTTGTCGGGTTCGGGTTCGCGGTGCCATTGCTGCGCCCCTATTTACAGGACGCGCGGCGGGTGACGGCGCTGATGCCGGGCCCGCAGGGCGTGATGCCTTGGCCTGCAGGCATGCCCAATGTCGCCGTCCTGTCAGAGGAAACCCTGTGGCCGATCGAAACCGGCCATGTCGACAAGTTACTGATGATGCACGGGCTGGACACATCAGAGCAGCCCTCGGCCCTGCTAGAGGAAGCGTTTCGCGTGCTTGGCCCCGGCGGGCGGGCCTTGTTTGTGGTGCCGAACCGCGCCGGGCTTTGGTCGCGGTCTGATGCGACACCATTCGGCTTTGGCCGCCCCTATACGTTCAGCCAGCTAGAGGCCCAGCTGAAACGTCACAATTTTATGCCCGAGCGCAGCGCATCGGCCCTGTATCAACCGCCATCTACCCGCCGGTTCTGGCGCAAAACGGCGGATATGTGGGAACGCGCCGGCGGGCGGTTTTCGATGATCATGGGCGGTGGCGTTTTGATCGTCGAGGCGACAAAACGTGTGCATTCGCCCGCAGGGCCGGGACTGGGAGAGGCCGTGCGCCGCCCGCTCAAGGTGCTGTCGCCATCGGCCAAACCGGAAACCGCGCTGGGGCGGGGGTAAGTAGGCCCGGTTCGTGGCAAAGACTGCCGAACCGCGCGTGCTAGCGGTAACTTGGGTTGCGCCGCAACCTGCCCATATTTCCACCGTTTGCGCAAACGGCAGATGGTAGGAATCGCAAAACATCAAGATTTTGGCAAAGTTTTTTCGTGCGTCGTGCCGCGCAAAGCGCCGCATTTCTAGTAGTGCTTTGATAAATAACAGTTTTTCAAACCATGCTGTCAGTGCATAGCATATTGCGGCAACGGGATTGCTCTGTTACACCCACGCCGATTTTGATGCTTTGATAAGGATCAAGGCAGCTCAACGCCCTCGGGGAAGGTCGCTCATGACCAAGGACCGAGGCCAGACTATCGGAAGGGTGGACGTGTCCGAACCAGCTTCGATCTCCTCTGGCATTGCATCGCGCTATGCCACGGCCGTTTTTCAACTGGCCAAAGAAAGCAACTCTGTCGCCAAGATCGAGTCAGACGTTGCGTCGCTTGACGCATCGCTGGCCGAAAGCGCAGAGTTTCGCGATCTGATTTCTTCGCCCGTATATACGCGCGAAGATCAGGCAGGGTCCATCGCGGCCATCGCCAAGAAATCAGGTCTGACCGAAACCATGACCAATGTGCTGGGCGTTATGGCGTCCAAGCGCCGGCTGTATGTGTTGCCACAGCTGCTGGCCGCATTGCGTGATCTGATCGCCGAAGACAAAGGCGAAGTGACCGCCGATGTCGTGTCAGCCAAGGCGCTGACCAAGGCACAGTCGGACAAACTGGCCAAGACGCTGGCCGCCAACATTGGCAAAACCGTCAATATCAATGCGACCGTCGATGAAAGCCTCATCGGTGGTATGATCGTAAAGGTGGGCTCCAAGATGATCGACACGTCGATCGCGTCCAAGCTCAACTCCCTCCAGAATGCTATGAAAGAGGTCGGATAAATGGGAATCCAAGCAGCAGAGATTTCTGCGATCCTGAAGGACCAGATCAAAAACTTTGGCAAGGATGCCGAAGTGGCCGAAGTGGGCCGGGTGCTTTCCGTCGGTGACGGTATTGCGCGTGTATATGGTCTGGATAATGTGCAGGCCGGTGAAATGGTCGAATTCCCCGGTGGAATTCAGGGCATGGCGCTGAACCTCGAATCCGACAACGTCGGTATCGTGATCTTCGGTTCTGACCGCGACATCAAAGAAGGTGACGTTGTCAAACGCACCAACTCCATCGTGGACGTGCCAATTGGTGATGAACTGCTGGGCCGCGTTGTTGACGGTCTGGGGAACCCGATCGACGGCAAAGGCCCGCTGGGCGCGAAAAAGCGCGGTATTGCCGATGTTAAGGCACCCGGCATCATCCCGCGTAAATCGGTGCATGAACCCATGGCAACCGGTCTGAAATCGGTCGACGCGATGATCCCGATTGGCCGTGGCCAGCGCGAGCTGATCATTGGTGACCGTCAAACCGGCAAAACAGCCGTTGCGCTGGACGCGATCCTGAACCAGAAGTCCTATAACGACGCCGCAGGCGACGACGAGGGCAAGAAACTGTATTGCGTTTACGTGGCCATCGGCCAAAAGCGTTCGACAGTGGCACAGCTGGTCAAGAAGCTGGAAGAAAACAACGCGATGGAATATTCCATCGTTGTGGCCGCAACCGCATCCGATCCCGCGCCGATGCAGTTCCTTGCGCCCTATGCCGCCACCGCGATGGCCGAGCATTTCCGCGACAATGGCCGCCACGCCCTGATCATCTATGATGATTTGTCCAAACAGGCCGTGTCCTATCGCCAGATGTCGCTGCTGCTGCGTCGCCCGCCGGGCCGCGAAGCCTATCCCGGCGACGTTTTCTATCTTCACTCCCGCCTGCTGGAGCGTTCGGCCAAGCTGAACGAAGATTTCGGCTCCGGTTCGCTGACCGCGCTGCCGATTATCGAAACCCAGGGTGGCGACGTTTCGGCGTTTATTCCGACCAACGTGATTTCGATCACCGATGGCCAGATCTTCCTTGAAACCGAACTGTTCTATCAGGGTATCCGCCCTGCTGTGAACACCGGTCTGTCGGTGTCGCGGGTTGGTTCCTCGGCCCAGACCAAGGCGATGTCCTCGGTTGCGGGTCCGGTGAAACTGTCGCTGGCCCAGTATCGTGAAATGGCTGCATTCGCGCAGTTCGGTTCCGATCTGGACGCATCGACCCAGGCATTGCTGAACCGCGGTGCGCGTCTGACGGAACTGATGAAGCAGGCGCAGTATTCGCCGCTGACCAACGCGGAAATCGTTTGCGTCATCTTTGCGGGCACCAATGGTTATCTGGACAAGATCGCCGTATCCGAGGTGGGCCGTTTCGAAGCAGAGATGCTGAAGTTCCTGCGCTCCAAGAAAGCCGATCTGCTGGCTTGGATCACCAACGAAGATCCCAAGATCAAGGGTGAACCCGCAGACAAGCTCAAGGCCGCGCTAGACGAATTCGCCGCCGACTTCGCATAAGGGAGAGATAGGCGATGCCAAATCTCAAGGACCTTAAAAACCGGATCGCGAGTGTGAAAAACACCCGTAAGATCACCAAAGCCATGCAAATGGTTGCCGCGGCGAAACTTCGCCGCGCGCAGGATGCTGCCGAACAGGCCCGTCCCTTTGCCGATCGTTTCGGCAAGGTGATGGCCGGTCTGGCCGCATCGGTTGGTGGTTCGGCATCCGCGCCCAAACTCCTTTCGGGGACGGGCAAGGATGACGTGCATCTGTTGGTTGTCATGACCGCTGAACGCGGGCTTTGCGGTGGTTTCAACACCAATATCGCAAAACTGGCCCGCGCCCATGCGGACAAGCTGAAAGCGCAAGGCAAGACGGTCAAAATTCTGACCGTCGGCAAAAAAGGCCGCGACAGCATGAAACGTGAATATGGCGAATTGTTCGTCGGTCACGTGGACCTGTCCGAGGTCAAGAAGCTGAGCTACGTCAATGCTCAGGACATCGCCCGCGATGTTCTGACCCGCTTTGATGCGGAAGAGTTTGACGTTGCGACCATCTTCTTTGCGCGTTTCGTGAATGTGGTCAGCCAGGTGCCGACCGCGCAACAGATCATTCCCGCCAGCTTTGATACGGCTGAGGGTGAAGAGGCAGGGGCGGCAACGCTCTATGACTACGAACCGGACGAAGAGGCCATTCTGGCCGACCTTCTGCCGCGCGGCGTGGCCACGCAAATCTTTACCGCGCTGTTGGAAAACGGGGCGTCCGAACAGGGCGCACGCATGTCCGCCATGGACAACGCAACCCGCAACGCCGGCGAAATGATCGACAAACTGACCATCGAGTTCAACCGCTCGCGTCAGGCTGTCATCACGAATGAGCTTATCGAAATTATCTCGGGCGCCGAGGCGCTCTAAGAGGACGGAGACTTAACAATGGCTAATATTGGCAAAATCACTCAGGTGATCGGCGCCGTGGTCGACGTGCAGTTCAGCGATGACCTGCCGGAGATCCTGAACGCGCTGACCACCGACAACAACGGCAAACCGCTGGTTCTCGAGGTTGCGCAGCACCTTGGTGAAAACACCGTGCGTGCCATCGCGATGGACGCGACCGAAGGTCTGGTGCGCGGTCAGGACGTGACCAACACCGGCGCACAGATTTCTGTGCCCGTTGGCACCGCCACACTGGGTCGCATCATGAACGTGACCGGTGATCCGGTTGACGAAAAAGGCCCCGTGAACACCGATGCACGCCGCCCGATCCACGGCGATGCCCCCGCATTCGAGGACCAGTCCACCGCGACCGAGATCCTCGTGACCGGGATCAAGGTGATCGACCTGCTGGCCCCCTACACCAAGGGTGGTAAAATTGGTCTGTTCGGTGGTGCCGGTGTTGGCAAAACCGTTCTGATCATGGAACTGATCAACAACATCGCCAAGGTGCACTCGGGTCTGTCCGTGTTCGCCGGTGTGGGTGAACGCACCCGCGAAGGCAACGACCTGTATCACGAGATGATCGAATCCGGCGTTATCGTTCCTGATGATCTGGAAAAATCGAAAATCGCGCTGGTTTACGGCCAGATGAACGAACCTCCCGGTGCGCGTATGCGGATCGCCCTGTCCGGTCTGACACTGGCCGAACAGTTCCGCGATGAATCCGGCTCTGACGTGTTGTTCTTTGTCGATAACATCTTCCGCTTTACCCAAGCCGGTTCCGAAGTGTCCGCCCTGTTGGGCCGCATTCCTTCGGCTGTGGGTTACCAGCCGACACTGGCCACCGACATGGGCGCGATGCAGGAACGCATCGCATCGACCAAGGCCGGTTCGATCACCTCGGTTCAGGCCGTTTACGTGCCTGCGGATGACCTTACCGACCCCGCGCCCGCCACATCGTTTGCGCACCTTGACGCGACAACGGTTCTGGATCGTTCGATTTCGGAAAAAGGTATCTACCCGGCTGTTGATCCGCTGGGCTCCACCTCGCGTCTGCTTGACCCGCTGGTTATCGGCGACGAGCACTACAAGGTCGCGACCGACGTTCAGCAGGTGCTTCAGCGTTACAAATCGCTGCAAGACATCATCGCCATCCTTGGCATGGACGAACTGAGCGAAGACGACAAACTGGCCGTGGCCCGTGCGCGTAAAATCGAACGCTTCCTGTCGCAGCCGTTTGACGTTGCCAAAGTGTTTACCGGTTCTGACGGTGTTCAGGTTCCGCTGGAAGACACGATTGAATCGTTCAAAGCGGTTGTTGCCGGCGAATACGATCACCTGCCCGAAGGTGCCTTCTATATGGTTGGCGGCATCAAGGACGTGATCGCAAAAGCCGAAAAAATGGCAGCAGACGCAGCCTAAGGAGAGAGCCTGATGGCTGATATGATGCAATTCGACCTGGTGTCACCCGAGCGCAGCCTTGCTTCGCTTCAGGTGACTTCGGTCCAGATCCCGGGCGCGGACGGGGACATGACGGCAATGCCGGATCATGCCCCCACCATCACCACGCTGCGTCCCGGTGTCCTGCGCGCCAACGGTGCCGACGGAGAGATGGCATATGTCGTCACCGGCGGTTTTGCCGAAATCAGCGCGGCGGGCACCTCGGTTCTGGCTGAACATGCTGTGCCGGTTTCGGAAATGACGCAGGAATTGTATGATTCCCTGATCGCCGATGCCCATACCGCACATGCCACCGCAAAAGAGACGTTCAAGAACGAGCCGGGCCCCGTTGATGACGCGGCCAAGCTGTTGGCGGATATGGTGGCCATGGGCACCCATATCGGGTTGGACCCGAACGTGCCCAACCTCTAAACGTCTGTTCTGACGCTGGAAACAAAGGCTCCGCCAATCGGCGGGGCCTTTTTTGTGCAATCCTTGCGTGTGTGGATTGGCGAGTGGTGGATATTTGGCAACCCCTGCGGGAAATTATTTTCCGAATTTCCTTTTTCCGTTCAAAGTTTGGACAGAATTTTGCATTAGCTCTTGGGTAAGAGCAGGTAAGACAGCAATGAAAAGACTTAGAAATCACTGGATCGGCATTGATCAGGGCGACAACGTCCTGTTTTCCGATTTCGAAGACGGCGGTGAAATGTGGACCGGAACCGGCCCCCGTGAACGCCGCAAACATGTGGCGTTCGGCGAAAGTTTCCGCTCGGCGCCTGTGGTGCATTGCGCCCTGTCGATGTGGGATATGGACCACGCCACCAATGTGCGTGCCGATGTCACCGCCGAAGAAATCAACACTGACGGTTTTGAAATCGTGTTTCGCACATGGGGCGACACCCGTGTCGCCCGCGCCCGCGTGCGCTGGATGGCGATTGGCGAGTTGCGCCAAGCCGACGAATGGGATCTGTATTAACCCAAGAAAAAGGCCCAACCGCGCGGCCGGGCCAATTTTCTTGGAAAGAAAATTAACAAAAATCTTTGAAAGATTTTTCGCCCCGCGTCAGCCGCGAATTTGTCCTTCATAGATCGGTTCCAGCGTTTCGGTTTCAAACAGCGACGATACCGATGTGCCATTGGCGATGTTCAAAATCGCCTGCGCAAACATTGGCGCGGTTGGCAGAATACGGATGTTGGCGCAGTTTTTCACCGCTTCGGTGGGTGCAATAGAATCGGTGATCACCAGCGATTTCATCACCGATGCGGTGACGCGTTCAACGGCGGGGCCGGACATAACGCCGTGGGTGATATAGGCGTGCACCTCGCTCGCGCCTGCTTGGGTCAGCACTTCGGCGGCTTTGCACAGGGTGCCTGCGGTATCGACCATATCGTCAACGATGATGCATTTTTTGCCCTCGACGTTGCCGATCACGGTCATTTCCGCAACTTCACCAGCCTTTTCACGGCGTTTGTCGACGATCGACAGCGGGGCGTTGATCCGTTTGGCCAGTTCGCGGGCGCGGGCCACACCGCCGACATCGGGCGACACCACCATCACATCGTCCAGCGATCCGGCAAATTGTTCCATCACATCCAGTGCGAACACGGGCGAGGCATATAGGTTATCCACGGGAATGTCGAAAAACCCCTGAATTTGCGCCGCGTGCAGGTCCAGCGTCAAAACCCGTTCTATGCCTGCCTCGACCATCATATTGGCGACCAGTTTGGCCGAAATCGGTGTGCGTGCCTTGGTCCGGCGGTCCTGACGGGCATAGCCGAAATAGGGGATCACGGCGGTGATCCGTGCAGCCGAGGAACGGCGCAGCGCATCGGTCATGATCAACAGTTCCATCAGGTTGTCATTGGCGGGGTTGGATGTGCTTTGGATGACAAACATGTCTTCGCCACGCACATTTTCATAAACCTCGACGAAAATTTCCTGATCGTTGAACCGTTCAATCCGCGCCTCGACCAGACCAACAGAGGTGCCGCGATGGATCGACATACGTCGCGCGATGGCCTTGGCCAGTGGCAGATTGGCGTTGCCCGAAATGAGCTTGGGTTCGTTGGCTGAGCGCATGAGTGGATTTCCCCGGGTGTGGTCTGTGCTGTAATGACGCCACGGTGACAGATTCGTGACGTTGACACTGCCTAGCACTTCATTAACGTCACGCAAACCTATGCAGCAGGGGGAGGGGCGCAAGTTATGGCGCATATCGACTATTACTTCACGACAATTTCCCCATGGGCCTATTTGGCAGGCAACCGGTTGGGGGAAATCGCGGCGCGCCACGGGGCGACGGTGACCTATCGCCCGATGGATATCGCCCGTGTGTTCCAGCAGACAGGCGGCAAACCGGTGCATGAGCGCCCGCAGGCGCGGCAGGATTACCGATTGCAGGAAATGCGCCGTGCGCAGGTGAAAACCGGCCTGCCCCTGACCACGCATCCGGCGTTTTTCCCTACCAACCCCGCGCCCGCATCCTATGCGATCATCGCGGCGCAGGCGGCGGGCGGCGGTGATCTGGGTGCATTGACCCATGGTCTGATGCGCGCCTGCTGGGCCGAAGAACGCAACATAGCCGAAGATTCGGTGATCCGCGATTGCCTGATCGCAGCAGGGTTTGACGCAGGGCTGGCTGACAGCGGGCTGTTGTCGGGCGCGGTCGCATACGAGGAAAACACCGAAATGGCGCTGAAAATTGGGGCCTTTGGTTCGCCGTTCTATGTGGTCGACGGGGTGGAAAAATTCTGGGGTCAGGACCGGATTGATGATCTGGATGCCCATTTGGCGGGCGATTTGTAATGCCACTGGACAGCCGCGCAGGGTTTCCGACCCATTGGACCCGCTTTCAATCCGACGCCAGCCAACCCGCACTGGCGATCCATTGCACATTGGCCCACGCAGGCAGCTGGAAAGCACTGGCCGCCGAATTGGCCGATCAGGTGGCGATGACCGGCTATGATTTGCCCGGCCATGGCCGCAGCGGCGATTGGGGCGGGCAGGGTGATATTCAGGCGGTGTCGATGGGCATGGCCGTGGACCTGTTGGAAAATGAAATCGGCGGCGCGGCGGTGATTTTCGGCCACAGCTTTGGCGCGACGGTGGCCCTGCGGCTGGCGATCGAGCGCCCCGATCTGGTGCGGGCCTTGATCTTGGTTGAACCGGTATTTTTTGCCGTGGCCTACGCGGATGACCCCGCCATCAAACCGCGCCATGCCGAAGGGTTGCGCCCCTATACCGATGCATTGGCCGCAGGCGATATGGAACAGGCGGCGCGCCATTTCACCAGCACATGGGGCGACGGGCGCGGCTGGGATCGCCTGCCCGAAGCGGCGCGTGCCGATATGGCAAAACGCATCCATCTGGTGAATGCCGCCAGCCCGATGTTGAACGACGACAGCGCAGGCATGTTAAAACCCGGTGTGCTGGATCGGGTCACCGCAGCTGTGCTGCTGCTAGAGGGCGGCGAAAGCCCTGAATATGTTGATGTGATCAACCGCGGTCTGGCGGCGCGCCTGCCCGATGCATCGCGCGGCGTGGTGGGCGGGGCGGGGCATATGTTGCCCATCACCCATCCGGTGCAAACCGCCGCCCTGATCCGCCCGTTTCTGGAACGCGTCGCCGCAGGTTAACCCGCCGCGATGTCGATAAACCTGTCGATCTGTGCTTCGGTGACCGACCAGTCACAGACCAGCCGACAGCCCAGCGGCGCGTCATCCGGTCCGTCCAGATCGCCATCCCACAGGTGATACATCGCGCCCGCCGCAAACAGGCGTTTATGCGCGGCGCGGGGCAGGGTGGCGAAAATCATATTGGCGTCGCGTTGCCACAAAAAACCCGCCCCGATCCGGCGCAGGCCTGTTTCCAGATGCGCCGCACGGGCATTGGCCTGTGCCGCCAGATCGCGCCACAGATCCTCGGCCAGATAGGCCTGCATTTGGGCAGACAGGTAGCGGTGTTTGGAAAACAGATGCCCGCCGCGCTTGCGCCGCAACTCGAACTCCCATGCCTTTTCGGGGTTGAAAAACACCACTGCCTCGACCCCCATACAGCCGTTTTTGGTGCCGCCGAATGACAGGGCATCAACGCCTGCCTTCCATGTCATTTCGGCTGGCGTGCAGCCCAAGGCACTGACGGCATTGCCAAAACGTGCGCCATCCAGATGCAGAGGCAGGTCAAACCCGTGCGCCAGATCCGCCAGCGCGGTGATTTCAGCGACAGAATACACAGTGCCGCGTTCGGTGACCGATGTGATCGAAACGGGGCCGCGTTGCGGGCCATGCACGCCGCGGTTGCCCTCGGCCAGAATGGCGGCGCGCAACGCATCGGGGGTGATCCGGTCACCATCGCCGACAAGGGTCAGCTTGGCCCCGCCCATATAGAATTCGGGCGCGTTGCACTCGTCTTCGTGGATATGGGCAACGGGCGAGCAGAACACGGTTTGAAACGGCTGTGTCATGGTGGCCAGCGCCAGCGCATTGGCCGCCGTGCCGGTGGCGACCAGATGCACCGATGCATTCGGGGCCTCGAACAGCGCACGCATCGCATCGCGCACCTGCGTCATCACCGGATCATCGCCATATGACGGCATATAGCCCGCATTCACATCACCAAGGGCGCGCATCACGGCGGGGTGCGTGGGCCCCGCATTGTCAGAGGCGAAAAACATCAGGTTGGCTCCTCGATTATGTAATCTTCCCAATCTTCATCCGCGATTTCATATTCCGAAACCGTCTGGTCGCGCATGGACACACCTGCGCGATGCACGGTTTCGGGATCGCCGGAAATCAACGGGTGCCAGTCGTGCAGCGGTTGCCCGTTCCACACCAGTTTGTAGGCGCAGGTTTCGGGCATCCAATACAGGTTCTTTTCCAGATTTTTTGGAGATAAAACAATGCATTCCGGCACGAATTGGTGGCGGGTTTTATACTGGCTGCACAGGCAGGTGGCATCATCCAGCAGGCGACAGGCGACACGGGTCAGGGCGACCTCGCCGGTGTCTTCGTCCTCTAGTTTGTTCAGGCAGCATTTGCCGCAGCCGTCGCATAATGCCTCCCATTCGGCTTGGGTCATGCGGTCGGGGCGGGTGGTTTCCCAGTATTGCGGGCGCAGGCCGGTGCGGTCGGGGCCGCTCATGCCTCGGCTTTCAGGATGTCGCGGGCGCGGTCACAATCGGCATCCATCTGGGTGATCAACCCGTCAAGGCTGTCGAATTTTGCCTCGGGGCGCAGGTATTCGACCAGGGCCACAGACAGATGCGCGCCATATAGATCGCCCTTGAAATCAAATAGATAGCTTTCAAGGTTGGGTTTGTTAACGCCAAATTGCGGGCGCACCCCGATGGATGCCGCGCCGTGATAGCTGCCCTTGTTCGGGCCATCCAGCACATCGACCAGCACCGCATAAACGCCAAATGCGGGCGGGTGCAGCCCGTCGATCGACATATTCGCGGTGGGGAAACCCAATTCGCGGCCACGTTGATCGCCGCGAATGACCTTGCCCTCGATCCGGTGCCAATGGCCCAGCATCGCGGCCGCGTCACGCGGGCGGCCTTCGCCCAATGCGGTGCGAATCGCGGTGGATGACACCTCTCCGCTGTCGCTTTGCAGCAGGTCGGCCACAGTTACGCCAAAACCCATTTCATCGCCGAATGCGACCAGATCGGCGGGCGCACCGGCGCGGCCCTTGCCGAAATGGAAATCCGCGCCGACAACCACATGACGCAGGCCCAGCCCGTCGCAGATCACCTTTTGCGCAAATTCGCGCGGGGTCAGGGCAGACAGGGCGGCGTTGAAATTCAGCTCATAGAGTTTCTCTACGCCCAGCTTTTCCAACCGATGCGCCCGCGCCTTGGGGCTCATCAGGCGAAACGCGGGCGCGTCGGGCGCGAAATACTGGCGCGGATGCGGTTCAAAGGTCATAACGCCCAAGGGCGCGCCGATGGCGTCACCAGCGGCGCGGGCCAGATCAATCACCTTTTGGTGGCCGAAATGCACGCCGTCAAAATTGCCAATCGCCGCCGAAGCGCCCCGGTTTTCGTCAGATACAAAGCTGTAGTCGCGGATGATGTCCATGATTGCAGGGGTAACTCTGCGCTGGCGCTTGTGCAAGCGGTGAAGCGGCGCAAATCGGCCTGCCCCTTACGTCATTGGCGCAAAATGAAACGGGCGGGGAAATGCCCCGCCCGTCTGGTCCGAATTGATGTGGTGCAGGTCAGTCGAATTTGCGCGATGGTGCCAGCACTGTGGCCTCGCCCTTTAGCACGGGTTTACCATCGACCAAGCAGCGGCAATCCAGTTGCACGCGGCGTTTGCCGTGGTCGATGCCGATCACTTCGACTTCGGCCAGCACCATGTCGCCGGGGCGCACGGGGGCCAGAAATTTCAGGGTTTGACCCATGTAGATCGTGCCATGACCGGGCAATTGTTCACCAATCACGGCTGAAATCAGGCCAGCGGTCAGCATGCCATGGGCGATGCGCCCTTCGAATATGGTGTCGCGGGCGTAATCGTCATCCAGATGGACGGGATTGTGGTCGGTCGACACTTCGGCGAACATTTCGATGTCTTTATCGGTCACGGTTTTGCGCAGGTGGCGCACCATGCCCATTTCGATGTCTTCGATACAGATGGTTCCGCGCGGCAGGTTGTCCAACATCAGGCCCTCCGAAGGTCCGTTAAGTAACTTTGCGGCGTCCGTGGGCCGCTTTGCGTAACTTTATTACTTCGCAGTTGCAGAAAATCAACCCCTGAATTGTGTTAACGTAATGCGCCAATGGTATAGGTCGGCGATTGCATTTCCTGGCTTAGATATGCCTCAAGCGCCTGTTTTTCGGGCTGATCCTGCGTTTTTGTTTCGGCCCGTGCCAGCCCGCCGGATATGAACAGGCTGTCGATATCTTCGCCTGTTGCGCCCTTGATATCGGTTTGGATGCCATCGCCAATGGCAAGGATTCGCCCGTCAGGAATATCATACCCCAAGGAGGCCAGACGGCGACGTGCCAGATCGTAAATCGGCGGATGCGGCTTGCCAAAATACAGGCTTTCACCGCCCATTTCGGTATACAGTTGCGCCAGGGCACCGGCGCACCATTCACGGTGTTCGCCACGATCCACCACGATATCGGGGTTGGCGCAGAGAAGTTTCATGCCCTTTTGCTTGGCATATAGAAACTGCGGGCGGTTCACATCGGGGTCGGCCATCGGGTCATTGGGGCCGCAGCAAACAATGCCTTCGGCGTCTTCCAATGGGACGATTTCGATATCCACGGGGTTTTCTATCACGTTGATCGGCTGAAAGAATTCCTCGTCGCGCTGCCATTCACCCATGAAAAACACTTTGCGCCCCACCGCACCGCGAAACATGGCCGAACGGGCGCTGTCGCCGCTGGTGGCGATGATATCCCATGCATCCCTGGCCACGCCGAATGCATCCAGTTGCACGGCCACACCGGCGCGGGGTTTGGGGGAATTGGTGACCAGAACCACAATGCCGCCGCGCTTGCGGTAATCCTGCAATGCTGCCACCGCCGATGGGATGGCACGCACGCCATCATGCACACAGCCCCACAGATCGACGAACAGCGCGTCATATGGGGTGGAAATATCGGACAGGGATTGGATGATCTGGGTCATGGCGCGGCCTTTGCATCAGGTGGGGTTGGCCCAGACCTAGGGCATCACGGGGCAAAGGAAAAGGGCACCCCGTTCGGGATGCCCTGTCATTGCGATGCGGCAACTGCTGCGCCGCCCGTGCTGGCGGGTCAGACCTTGAGGTTGGGAATGATCTGTTTCTTGCGCGACATGATGCCGGGCAGCACGACCGAGTCGCCCGATACGGTCGCGTCAAAGCTTTTCTCGGCCACGGATTTGACCACATCGTTTTGCACGAACAGGGTGGCTTCTTCGTTCAGGATGTCGACGACGAACAGCAACACGTGGTCCACGCCATCCTCGGCGGCAACATCGACCATAGAGTTCAGCAGGCTTGCCTTGCGGTCCAGCACGATTTTCGGCGCGGTGGTTTCCAACACGGATACGCGGAATTTCACACCGTCCACCGCGAATTCCTTACTGTCCATGCGGATCAGTTCAGCATCGGAAAACGCGGACACATCGGATTTTGCTTCGAACATTTCGGACGCATAGGCCGACAGGTTGATGTTCAGTTCAGCGGCCAGTTTTTCGGCCAGTTCGCGGTCCTGGTCGGTGGTGGTAGGCGACCGGAATTCCAGCGTGTCGGACAGGATGCAGGACAGCATCGCGCCCTTGATATTGTCGGGCATTTTGTCGGCGTTTTCGCCCATCAGGTTGTGCATGATGGTTGCGGTGCAGGCCAGCGGTTTGATGGTGATATCAATCGGGCCTTTGGTTTCCAGCCCGCCGACCAGTTTGTGGTGGTCGATGATCTGGATCACGTCGGCGTCGTTGATGCTGGCGGGCAATTCGGCGGGGTTGTTGGTGTCAACGATGACAACCTGATCGTCTGCGGTCACGTCCGAAATGATTTCGGGTTTGTCGAAACCCCATTTGTTGATGACAAAGGCGGCTTCGGTGTTGGGTTCGCCCAGCAGTTTCGCCTCGGCCTTGGTGCCGCGGATTTCGCTAAGATACCAGGCCCAGATGATGGGGGAGCCGGTGGAATCTGTGTCGGGGGATTTGTGGCCGAAAACCTTGATTGTCATGTTATGTCCTTCGCATCAAAACGGGTCGTGGTTGCGCGCCTTATAGGCAGGCGGGCGGGGCTTGTCACGCCCTTGATGCTGCAATGCGGCATCCGGGGGTTTGGCGCTTGGGGATGGCGCGGTTTTGACATATGAATGACAGCATGAACAAACCATCGGAAACCGATCTATATGCGCCGGTAAAAGCATTTCTGGAAACGCAGGGATACCGCGTCAAAGGAGAGGTGGGGGCCGCCGATGTCATGGCCCTGCGCGATGGCGACGACCCCGTGTTGGTAGAGCTAAAGGTCGGGTTTTCCCTGACCCTGCTGCAACAGGCGGTGGCGCGTCAGTCGGTCAGCGACAGCGTCTATGTCTGCGTGCCGCGATGGGCGGGCAAGGCGGGGTATAAGGCGTTCAGGGGCAATCTGGGCCTGTGCAAGCGGTTGGGGCTGGGCGTGATGACGGTGCGCCTGTCCGATGGTCTGGTGGAACTGCACCACGAGCCGCGCCCGTTCCAGCCGCGCAAGAATGCCCGCCGCCGTGCGGCCCTGATCCGCGAATTCGAAACCCGCACGGGCGATCCGAATGTGGGCGGGGCGGCAACCCGCGCGGGGCGGGTGACCGCCTATCGTCAGGATGCGCAGCGTTGTGCCGCCTATCTGGCGATGGTGGGGCAGGCCAGCGGCGCCGAGATCAAGCGCGAAACAGGTGTGGAGCGCGCCACCGCGATCATGGCGGCCAACCATTACGGTTGGTTCGCACGGCTGACGCGGGGTGTTTACGGTCTGACCGATGCGGGAACCGCAGCTGTTAGCGCGCCTGAAACGGCAGACGTTTAAGGGTATAGCCCTGCTGCGCCAACAGGTTCAGCAGGCCGAATTCACCGGGCAAATGCCCCGCACCCACGGCGACAAACACCTGCGCATCGGCAGCGCGGGTTTTCAGCAGGTCGGCCCATGCGATGTTGCGATCAATCAGCAGGGGCTTTTCCATATCGGCGAAATCCTTTTCGGTGGCACCTGCTTTTAGCGCCTCTGCTTTGGTATATTCCCACAACAGGGCGATGTCCTGATCCAGATAGCGTTGCAACAGGGTGTGGGACAGGTCATCGGCCTGATCAATATAGCCAAAGGACATGCGCAGCATTTCGATTTGTTCGTCCTGTGGCATGGCGTCGATGGTGCCCAGCATGGCGCGCCAATCCTCTAGCGAGGCGGCCTTGTCCGCGGCGTAATCATTGACCAGCATGTCGATGCCCGCCTGTTCCATCGCGCCGCTGCGGATCAGGCAGGGACCAAGCGACAGGAACATGGCGCCAAAAAAGGGTTTGAATTTGGCAGCCATGAAACCGGGGATGGCGCGTTGCTCCATCGCGGCGGAATAGGTCTGCCAATCCTCGGGTGACAGTTGGTCAATCATGCTGGGACCGTCGGTGATGAATATCAGGTCGGGTTCCGATGCCATGGCGCGTTTGGCATCGCCCATATCGTCGCCGCCGGTTTCCAGATAAACATCATCGGCCACGTCGATCAGCGGGGTCAGCGCATCCATATGGGCCTGCGTCAGGTCGTGGCGGAAATGATAGGTGCCAAATACGGTGATGGTGCTGTCGTCCTTGCTGGCATGCCACAACAGGCCGCTGCCGTATGGGGTTGCATCGGCCGCGGCCGTGATACGGTTCAGTTCGGACGCGGGCAATTGCGTCATCAAATCGCGACCTTCGCACGCGGCGCTGGCGATTTGGGGCAGGGCGAGAGCGGCAAGGGTTAGGGCGAAGTTCAGGAAACGCATGGGCGGCTTTCATAAAGGGAAATTGTAACCTGTGGCAGGCTAACCAATGGGGGCGGGGCGGGCAAGCGCACCGCGGCATTCACTGCCGGGTAAGCATGTTTTCCGTTAAGCGAAAAATTTCCAGATGGCTTGTTGACTCGGGTTCGGGTGGTCCTTACTTGTGCACCGTTATCACTCGAACAGAGCGAGTGCTAACGGCTCTGGCAATGGTCAGAGCCATAGGGAGAAACTTTGAGCCAAGGAGCCTCGAAGATGGCATTTACACCGCTTCACGACCGCGTTCTGGTCCGCCGCCTGGAAGGCGAAGAAAAAACCAAGGGTGGTCTGATCATCCCCGATAGCGCAAAAGAAAAACCTGCCGAAGGCGTGGTTGTTTCTGTTGGCGCAGGCGCCAAGGATGACGACGGCGACCGCATCGCAATGGACGTCAAAGCTGGCGACAAGATCCTGTTCGGCAAATGGTCGGGCACCGAGATCACGCTGGACGGCGAAGAGCTGTTGATCATGAAAGAATCCGACATCATGGGCATCATCGCCTAAGGCCACGCGGCCAGCGATTGACCCAATCAAGTCGAATTCCCCACGAAACTTTTGTTCAGGAGAGACACACATGTCTGCCAAGGACGTAAAATTTAATACCGACGCCCGCAACCGTATGCTCAAGGGTGTGAACATCCTTGCCGATGCGGTCAAGGTGACCCTCGGCCCCAAAGGCCGCAACGTCGTGCTGGATAAATCCTTTGGCGCGCCCCGCATCACCAAGGACGGTGTATCGGTCGCCAAGGAAATCGAACTGGAAGACAAGTTCGAAAACATGGGCGCGCAGATGGTCAAAGAAGTGGCCAGCCGCACCAATGACGAAGCAGGCGACGGCACCACCACCGCCACCGTGCTGGCGCAGGCCATCGTCAAAGAAGGCATGAAAGCGGTTGCAGCGGGCATGAACCCGATGGACCTGAAGCGCGGCATCGACGTGGCAACCGCCAAAGTCGTCGAAGCGATCAAGGCAGCAGCACGCCCCGTGACCGACAGCGACGAAGTCGCCCAAGTCGGCACGATTTCCGCCAACGGCGAAGCATCCATCGGTCGTCAGATCGCGGATGCAATGCAAAAGGTCGGCAACGAGGGTGTGATCACCGTCGAAGAAAACAAAGGCATGGAAACCGAAACTGATGTTGTTGAAGGCATGCAGTTCGACCGTGGTTACCTGTCGCCCTATTTCGTGACCAACCCCGACAAGATGATCGCGGACCTGGAAGACTGCATGGTCTTGCTGCACGAAAAGAAACTGTCCTCGCTTCAGCCGATGGTGCCCCTGCTGGAGCAAGTGATCCAGTCGCAAAAGCCCCTGCTGATCATCGCAGAAGATGTTGAAGGCGAGGCTCTGGCCACGCTGGTTGTCAACAAACTGCGCGGCGGTCTGAAAATTGCTGCTGTCAAAGCCCCCGGTTTTGGCGATCGTCGCAAGGCGATGCTGCAAGATATCGCCATCCTGACCGGCGGTCAGGTGATTTCCGAAGATCTGGGTATGAAGCTTGAGTCCGTGACCATGGACATGCTGGGTTCGGCCAAAAAGATCGAAATCACCAAAGACACCACGACCATCGTGGACGGTGACGGCGAGAAGGCAGAGATCGAGGCACGCGTTGCCCAGATCCGTCAGCAGATCGAAGAAACCACTTCGGACTATGACCGCGAGAAACTGCAAGAGCGCGTGGCCAAACTGGCCGGTGGTGTTGCCGTGATCAAAGTCGGCGGCATGACCGAAGTCGAAGTGAAAGAGCGCAAGGACCGTGTGGACGATGCGTTGAACGCAACCCGCGCCGCCGTTCAAGAAGGCGTTATCGTGGGTGGTGGTGTTGCACTGGTTCAGGCCGGTAAAACACTGGAAGGTCTG
Organism: Paracoccaceae bacterium; assembly: GCA_050633465.1. GTDB lineage: Bacteria > Pseudomonadota > Alphaproteobacteria > Rhodobacterales > Rhodobacteraceae > UBA3069. Next base: position 59,534 of record JBOEGO010000007.1, read on the forward strand.
ACAGGCGCCAATGCAGATCAGAACGCCGGTATTTCCATCGTGCGCCGCGCACTGGAAGCCCCCCTGCGCCAGATCGCCGAAAACGCCGGTGTTGACGGTGCCGTTGTTGCGGGCAAAATCCGCGAGAGCGACGACGTGACCTTTGGTTTCAACGCACAGACCGAAGAATATGGTGACATGTTCAAATTCGGCGTGATTGACCCTGCCAAAGTGGTGCGCACTGCGCTGGAAGATGCAGCATCGGTTGCCGGTCTGCTGATCACCACCGAAGCCATGGTTGCCGACAAACCGTCGAAAGACGGCGGCGCAGCCGGTGGCGGCATGCCCGATATGGGTGGCATGGGCGGCATGGGCGGCATGATGTAAATCATCCGTCTGCGTTGCAGAGATTGGGGGTCGCCTTTGGGCGGCCCCTTTTTTATGGGGTCGTCAATAGGGATAGGGGCGTAACCCGAAGGAGCGGCCCAAGGGCCGCGCTGCATTCCGGGATATGTGGCAGGCGCGACGCCTGTGCGCCTAGGTGTCGGCCAGTTTGACCGGATCGCCATGGGGCGTGGTCAGATATGCGGCCTCCCACTTTGATCGCATCTGTTCGATGGCATCGGGTGTGGCCAGATCGCGCTGGGCGGCCAGTGTTTCCAATGTGGCAAGCCAGGCGGTGTAGTAATCATTCGATCCGTCTTGCGGGCGGTCCTGACCGCGCCGTGCCAGTTCCGCGCTGAAATGATTGGTCCATTCGGGCCATGTGAATGCCCCTTGTTCGGACAGGGCCACCGTCAGGGCGAACACCTGTGCGTGCCATGGTTGATCAAAGCGGGGCGTGTCGGCTGTGGTCATGTCAGGGCGTCCAGATAGGGTTCGAATGCGTCCAGCGTGACCTCGTCGTCGGGATGTTCGGGGGTCAGCCAGATATCGCGTGCTTTGACGGCGATGGTATAAAGCGGTTGCGGCTGTTCGCCCGCCCCATGCGCATTGGCATCGGGAAAGACGTGACAGCCGTGGCAGCGCAGCACGGTGCCGGTCGCGCCGGACATATAGGCGGGCAGGCGGGTGTGACCGCCCGCGATCTGCGCGTGACGGGCGCGTTTTAGCCGCACGGCATCGCCCACGGCAAACCGTGCTGCGGGACCGCTGCGCGTGGTTGGCCCGCCGCGTTTCAGGGTGGGGGCGACATTCGCAGCGGTCAGTTTGCAGGCCTGAAGGTCGGGCGGGGTGTCGCCAATTGCATGGCCTGCGGCCAGTTCTGCACGGGTCAGAACGCCCGTTTCGACCAGCAGGTCGGCCAATGCGCTGATCCATTTTTCGTAATAGGAAAAGCGGCTGTAATCCATGGGCGACAGGCGTTCGCGGGCGTGGCGTGATGTGTCAAGGTTCCATCGTCCCAGACTGCCTGCGGCCAGCGTAAGAGCCAGAGCGCGGGCGTGCCAACCGTGTTTGAATACGGGGGCATCGGGGGTATCGGGGATGACCGCGCCATCGCCAAACCGCCCGCCCATGTCATGCAGGCGCATCAGGGCACCGCCGTCGCGGACAGGGGCAGGCCCGTGCCCACCATGCAATCGCGTGTAACAAGGGGCAGGAGCTGTTCGGCGCTCCAGCCCTCTGTATCGGCGGGGCGCATGGGGAGCACAAGGTAGCGGACCTCGGCTGTGCTGTCCCAGACGCGCACGGATTGGCCATCGGGCAGGGTCAGGCCGAAATCAGCCAGAACGGCGCGGGGTTCGCGCACCACGCGGGCGCGGTAGGCATCGGATTTATACCACGCGGGCGGGATGCCCAGCAGGGTCCATGGATAACAGGAACACAGGGTGCAAACGATGACGTTATGGCGTTCGGGGGTGTTTTCGACCACGATCACATGTTCGCCCTGACGGCCCGTCAGCCCCATGCCATCCAACACGGAATCGGCGTTTTCCAACAGGTTGGCGCGAAATTCGGGGTCCGCCCATGCGCGGGCGATCACGGCGGCGCCTTCTTGCGGGCCGACCCTATGGGCGTAGGTGTCGATGATTTCATCCAGCGCGGCGGGGTCGATCAGCCCCTTTTGCGTCAGGATGGTTTCCAGTGCGCGCACCCGCAGTGCCGGATCGGGCGGCAACAGGGCATGGGCGTGATCGTGGTCGTGGTTATGGTGGTCATGTGGCATGTGGGGTAGAATGGCGCAGGTTTCGCCCTGCGTCACGTGTTGATTGGGGGGTGATGCAAGCGAGACAGCGAAAAAGTGACCCCAAAATGCGGCTGAATCGCGATCCTTGCGGCTAGGGCGCTTGACGGGGGCGGTGATTCCGCCTAATGACCGCGAACGGAATTCGGGGCGCTGCCTGTGGCACTGCCCCTTTGTGTTGATATAGCGGGCAGGGCGCAACCCTGCGACCGCCACACCAGACGAGGATGAGCCCATGTCGCGCCGCTGCGAATTGACCGGAAAAGGTCCTATGACTGGCAACAATGTCAGCCATGCCAACAACAAAACACGCCGTCGGTTTCTGCCGAACCTGAACGACGTGACCCTGCAATCCGAAACGCTGAACCGTGGTATCAAGCTGCGCATTTCTGCGGCGGCTTTGCGCACGGTCGATCACCGTGGCGGTTTGGACAAGTTCCTGGCGAAGGCCAAAGATGTTGAACTGTCGACCACTGCGTTGAAAGTAAAAAAAGAGATCGCGAAAGCCCAAGCGGCCAACGCCTGATCCTTTTTGCCAAGGTTTGAATGGCCCCGCTGGCATATGCCATGCGGGGTTTTTCTGTGTCCGGGTCATGCCGGTTTCCAAATCTGTTTTCGCTGTGACGGCGGGGCGTTGCCTGTGGCGCGATTTGTCGCTTTTCAATCGGGCGGCGGTGCCCCTATAAACGGCCTTATGAAGCGGATACGCGCATCACTATCGGCGCTTTTATTGGCGTTTGTGCTGGTCTTTACCGGCCAGTCGATGGCGCTTGCCCGTTTTATGGAAACACCTTCGGGTGAAATGGTGCTGTGCACCGGAACCGGCCCGATTACCGTTTTGACAGATGATCAGGGCGATCCGGTCGGCCCGGCCCATATCTGTCCGGATTGTGCGCTTGGCTTTTTCGCTGCTGTGGATGATGCGCCTGACATGCCGTTGCGTCCAACGGGTGTGTCGCGGCTGATCCATGCGGACATTGCGATCACCGCCCCCTCGTCACGGGCGCTGCGTGCAACCGCGCGCGGCCCACCGCAGGGCGTTTGAGTTTTCCAAAACCAAACCGATCAACCCAGAATACCTGATATATATAAAGAGAAGGAGAGGACGACATGTCCCTCAAATCCACCGTTTTCGCGGCGATTGCCACCGCCGTTTTTGCCCTGCCTGCATTGGCTGCTGATGATGTCATGGCGGGCGACCTGATGATCCATGACCCATATGCGCGTGTGTCGGCCAAGATGTCGAAATCCGGCGCGGCCTTTATGATGATCCATAACAAAGGCTCGGAAGCCGACCACCTGATTTCGGTGGCGTCGCCAGTGGCGGAACGGGTCGAATTGCACACCCACAAAGAGGACAGCAACGGCGTGATGAAAATGCTGCATGTCGAGGAAGGGTTCGATGTGCCCGCCGATGGCCAGTTGGCGATGGAACGCGGCGGGCACCACGTGATGTTTCTGGGCCTGAAGCAAGAGCTGAAACAGGGCGATATGGTGCCTGTCACGCTGGTGTTTGAAAAAGCGGGCGAGGTGCAGGTCAATGTGCCCGTCGATCTGGAGCGCAAGCCCGGTATGGGGATGAAGCACGGCGACATGGACCATGGCGAACATGGCAAAATGGACCACGGCAAGATGGACCATGGCAAAATGAAAAAAGCAGATTGATCCGTCGGTTCCCCCGTATTGCGCAGGGGGAACACCTGACTGCGGGCCGCGATGCAGCCCTTAGCCAAGCGTCAGCCGTGCCTTAACAGGCGCGGCTGGTCGCATTTTGATAGCGGGGTTCGCGGGGTCAAGGCGCAAGCAGGTCGGCGACCCAGGCGGGCACCACCTGCGTTGCAAGGCCCATGTGATGGCTGTCAAAGGCGGCGGAAATTTCCGAACGCTCCAGATTCAGTTCCACCGTTTTTGCGCCTGTCAGACGGGCCTCGCGCACGAAACCCGCCGCAGGATAGACCTGCCCCGAGGTGCCAATAGAGGCAAATATGCCTGCCTCGCCAATGTGTTGTGCGATTTCGTCCATTTGCTGCGGAATTTCCCCGAACCAAACGATATCGGGTCGCGTTTCGGTTGCGCCGCATTGGGGGCAGGCGTCTGCGGGCGACATGGTATCGGGGGCGGGCCATCTGGCGGTGCAGGCCATGCAACAGGCGCTATCAAGGCGCCCGTGCATGTGCATCACCGATGCGCCTGCCGCCTCGTGAAGTCCATCGACGTTCTGCGTCACGATCACCACTTCGCCATCCCAGTCGCGTTGCAGCCGCGCCAGTGCGTCATGGGCAGCATTGGGGCGTGCGGCGCGGGCATCGCGGCGGCGCATGTTGTAAAATTCATGCACCAGGGTGGGATTGCGTGCAAAACCTTGGGGCGTGGCGACCTGTTCAATCGGGTATTTTTCCCACAAACCATCCGCATCGCGAAAGGTGCCCAGCCCGCTTTCGGCGGAAATACCCGCGCCCGTCAAGATCACGATTTTTTCCAATGTGGTCCCCCTTTGTCGCTGTGCCCTTGGTCACCTGCTGCATTTGATTTGATGCAGATTGCCTGATTTTCGTCACCATGCTGTGAGAGTATCAGTTAACCAACCCTAACGATTCAGAACGAGTGCGCACCATGTTTTCACCGACCCAGACCGTTATGTCCTTTCATATTTTCGGCATTCGCGTCGATATTGACCGTTCCTTGGTCATGTTGGTGCTGTTGATCGGGTTTTTGTCAGGGGGGATGCAGAACCCGGTTTGGGCAGTGAGCATTGTGGCAATGTTGGTCGGTTCGATATTTTTGCATGAGCTGGGCCATGCCTGGGGGTGTCGGGTGCAGGGCGTGCCTGTGCGCCGCGTCGTGTTATATGGCGGGGGTGGATTATGTGAACAGGCCCGCTCTGCCACGCGCCACCAAAGCGAGTTGATCGTTGCCATGGGGCCGCTGGTCAATCTGGCGATCTGGGCATTGGCCGGGTTGGCGCAATGGGCGCTTTATGCGTTTGTTTTCAACAGAATAGAGGGGGTAATCCCCGCGCAAATGACCCAGGCCGCAGCGGAAAACGCCTGGATATATGTGGCTGGTTTTTATCTGGATGTGCTGGGGCGGATCAATCTGGCGCTGTTTTTGCTGAACCTTATTCCGGTGCATCCACTGGACGGCGGCAAACTGTCGGAACTGGCGTTGATGCGGGTGCTGCCACCGCGCAGCGCATCCCGCATCAGTGGCTGGATCGGCACCATTGCCGCCGTGCTGTGGTGGCCTGCGTTGATTTTTCTATATGTCAGTTCAGGTTGGATTTTGTTCTTTGCGCCGTCGATCCGTGATCACTGGCGCAAAGCCAAAGGGGAACAGGCCTGAGACCTAACGACAGGCCTGCGATGCAGCCTGACCAAAGGCTTTCCAGCGTTTCCAGAACACCTCGTTGCTGCGCAGGTCGGATTGGCGCACCTCTTGCAGTTTTTCGGGTTTGCGGAAATATTTCGCGCCGCGCCGTTGGTCGGCCCCATCCAGTGTTTGGTTGGCAACCTTTTGAATACAATGACAAAGGCTGGCAGATTTCTGTTTGCGTGGCGATGACATGCAGGCACGCGAAATCGGGCCAGCGTTCACGGCCTCGGCCGCGATCGGGGAAATAAAGACAGCCAAAAGGGCCGCAGTGGTGATGGTTTTCATCTTGTCTTGCCTCGTTAAATGCGCGCTGTTCAAAGCGTGATTGCCGCGGGTTTTCCCCGTCTGGTGGCTGGCCCATGCCAAAGGTTGGTAACTGTTTGCGCGCATATATGCCGCAATATTCACGGTTTTTCAATCATTCGCATCCGGTGGTGCCATTGGTGGGCAAAGCTTTGCCATTCAGGTCAGGGTCACCACAACCGAGCCGCGTTTGCGCCCGCTGTCGGCGCGTTCGTGGGCCTTTGGCAGGTCGGAAAACGGCACCTGACTGTCGATCAGGGGGCGGAACACCCCTGCGGAGGCCATGGCGACCACATCCGCAAACAATGCCGGGGCATCCGGGGGGCTGCCTGCCACCACTCTTTGCCCGCCTTTCTGACATCCGGCGCGCAGGGTCTGCATAAGGGTGCCAACGGCGAGCAAATAGCAACCGGCCGGGGCCAGATCCGCCTGCACACGGGCAAAATCGGTCGACCCGACCGTGTCGAAAATCACGTCATATGGCCCGCCCGCGCAGGGATCGGCGCGGGTGTAATCTGTCACTTCGGCAGCGCCCAATGAATGCACAAGGTTCATATTCGGCCCCGAACACACCCCTGTGACACGCGCGCCAAGGTGGCGACCGATTTGCACTGCAGCAGACCCCACAGCGCCAGATGCCCCGATCACCAACAGGCGGGCGCCAGGTTTTAATTGTGCCTTTTCACGCAGGAACCACAGCGCGGTCGTGCCGCCAAACCCCAATGCGGCGGCTTCGGAAAAATCCAACCCGAAAGGTTTCATTTCGACCACGCGTTGGGGCACCGCAGCGAATTCGGCATGGCACCCCAGGGCGATATCGGGAAAGGCCGTGACCTCGTCTCCCGGGGCAAACCGGGTGACATTGCTGCCGACCTCGGCGACGATGCCGGACAACTGGCATCCAAGCACGGTTTTACGCGGGCGAAACAGGCCGAAATACATCCGGGCCGGAAACCAGAACCCACCTGGAAAATCTGAGGCCCGCAACCGCGCATCGCCACTGGAAACGGTGGTGGCCGCCATGCGTATCAGCACCTCGTCCGGCTTTGGCACGGGGCGGGGGCGTTCGGCCAAGTTTAACACATCCGGCCCGCCATAGCGTCTGTTTTCCCAAACTCGCATGCTGGTTCCTCTTGTTTCTGATTGCAGTTTTGCGGCTTGGGCAAAATGCGCGCAAGTCGGGAAATCCATTCTTTTGCATCTGGCGGCGCGGGGGCTGCGATGTGGGTCTTTCTGATTTCGATGAAACCGCGTATCTAGATGTGATGAAACCGTTATTATTGCTTTTTCTGCTGCTTTGCGGTCCGGTGCGGGCCGATTGCGTGGTTCTGCTGCATGGGCTGGCACGGACCGACGATAGTTTTCTGCTGATGGAAAAAGCGTTGGTTGCTAAGGGGTTTCGCGTGTCACGCCCGTCGTATCCATCGACCAAAGCAACGGTCAGCGTGCTGGCACAGGATGTGCTGCCGCGTGGCATAGCGGGCTGCGCGGGTGAACGTCTGCATTTTGTAACCCATTCGATGGGCGGGATTTTACTGCGGGTCTGGTTGATGCAGCATCGCCCTGCGGATCTGGGGCGGGTGGTGATGTTGGCTCCGCCCAATGGCGGGTCGGAAATTGTTGATGTTCTTGGGGAAATTTCTGCGTTCGGTTGGTTGAACGGGCCGGCGGGTATGCAATTGGGCACTGCGGGCGGGCTGCCCGCGGCGCTGCCTGCGGCTGATTTTGATCTGGGGGTAATCGCCGGGAACCGGTCCCTGAACCCTTGGTTTTCCAGCATGTTAGAGGGGCCGGACGATGGCAAGGTATCGGTTGCTCATACACGGGTTGCGGGCATGGCCGATCATATTGTTCTGCCGGTCACCCATACCTTTATGATGAACAATCCCTTGGTGATTGCGCAGACCTATGAATTTCTGAAAACCGGCCGATTTCAAAAGGATATGACGTTGCCCGATGCCCTGCGCTTGATGAGGGACGGGTAATGAGCGCGCTGACCTTGCACGGGGCAGAGGTGCTGTGGCCCGATGGTTTGGGCGCGGGGGATCTGTGTTATTCAGACGGGATTTTGGTGCAGGATACGGGGACCAAGGCGGTAGACCTGTCCGGCCATCGCATTCTGCCCGGCATTGTTGATGCCCATGGCGACGGGTTTGAACGCCACCTTGCACCGCGTCGCGGGGCGATGCGTGACCTGTCGGCGGGGTTGCAATCCACCGTGGCCGAGCTGGCCTCGAACGGGATAACAACGGCGGTGCTTGCCCAATTCTGGAGCTGGGAGGGGGGCATGCGCTCTCCTGAATTTGCGCTGCGGTTTCTGGCGGCATTGCAGGCGTTCGATGCGGGCGGCACCGACCTGCGCAAACAGATCAGGTTCGAAACGCATCTGATTGAACAATATGATGAATTACAGGATGCCGTGGCGCGGTTCGGGGTGGATTATGTGGTGTTCAACGACCATGTGCCGCACGCTGCACTGGCCAGGGGCAAACGTCCGCCGCGCCTGACAGGTCAGGCGTTGAAATCAGGCCGCTCGCCCGATGCGCATCTGGCACTGTTGCAGCAATTGCACGCGGCGCGTGACAAGGTGCCCGCGGCGATTGCGGACTTGGCGGCGGGGCTGGCGGGGCAGGGGGTCTTGCTTGGCTCGCATGATGATGCCACGGCGGATGCGCGCGGGTTTTGGCAGGGCATCGGTGCGGATGTGTCCGAATTTCCCGAAACACAGGCGGCCGCGATCGAGGCGCATAAGAACAACGGGGCGGTGGTGATGGGCGCACCCAATGTGGTGCGTGGCGGGTCGCATTCGGGCCATATCAGCGCGGCAGAATTGGTAAAGGACGGGCTGTGCGATGCGCTGGCATCTGATTACCATTACCCCGCGCCGCGTCAGGCGGCGCTGCTGCTGGCGGAAACGGTGGGTATATCAAAGGCTTGGGCGCTGGTGTCCAGTGGTCCGGCGCAGGTTTTGGGCCTGACGGATCGCGGCGAAATCCGCCCCGGCCTGCGGGCCGATCTGGTGATATTGGACCAAGGGAACCGCGTTGGCGCAACGATTGCGGGCGGGCGTATCACCTATCTGGCGGGGGAAACAGCGCAGCGGTTCATCGCGTAAACCCCTGCGCTGCAACCGGATTTAATGGGTGACACTGCCCAGTTTGACATGGTTGACATGGCCCATCTTGCGGCCTTGTTTGACCTCGGCCTTGCCATATAGATGCAGCGCGGCGTTGGATTCGCGGGCGATCTCGGGGACGCGGTCCATATCGTCGCCAATCAGGTTTTCCATCACCACATCGGAATGGCGCTGCCCGTCACCCAGCGGCCAACCGGCCACGGCGCGAATGTGCTGTTCAAACTGATCGACGGCACAGCCGTTTTGGGTCCAATGGCCGGAATTATGCACACGCGGCGCGATTTCATTGACGATCAAACCGTTCGCGGTGACAAACAGTTCCACCCCCAGAATGCCGACATAATCCAGCGAATTCAATACCTTGGCTGCGATCAGCACGGCATCGGTGCGCTGTGACACGCCCAGCAGGGCGGGCACGGTGGTGGTGCGTAAAATACCGTCCTTATGCACATTCTGACCGGGGTCAAAACAGGCCACGCGCCCGTCCAGCCCCCGCGCCGCGATCACTGACACCTCGTGGCTGAAATCAACGAAACCTTCCAGCAGGGCAGGTGCGCCCGCCATATCGGCCATGGCGCGGCCCGCATCGCGCGGGCTGTCCAGTTTCGACTGACCCTTGCCATCATACCCGAAACGGCGGGTTTTCAGGATCGCGGGCGTGCCAATTTCCGCCATGGCAGCGGCCAGATCACCGGCGGTGTCCACGGGGGCATAGGGGGCGGTTTTCAGGCCCAGATCGGTCAGGAAATCCTTTTCGGTCAGGCGATCCTGCGACACGCGCAACGCCTCGCGGCCCGGTCGGATGGGGCGGATTTTCTCAAGTATATCAAGCGCGGAGGTCGGGATATTTTCGAATTCATAGGTGATGACATCGACCGATTCAGCAAAGGCGCGCAGGGCATCGGCATCATCATAGGCGGCGGTGGTCACCGCATGGGCCACATCACCCGCAGGCGGCATCGCACCCGGTTCAAATATATGCGTGCGAAAGCCAAGCCGCGCCGCTGCAACAGACAACATGCGGCCCAATTGGCCACCGCCCAAAATGCCAATCACGGCGCCGGTTTGTAAGGTATCAGACATCAGAAGGCTCGTCAGGAATGGAATCGGAAAGGGCAGCGCGCCATGCATCAAGGCGTGTGGCCAGATCGGGATCTTGCAGCGCCAGAATACCGGCGGCCATCAGCCCCGCATTGGCAGCACCCGCTGTGCCAATCGCCATGGTCGCCACGGGGAAACCTTTGGGCATTTGCACGATGGAATAGAGGCTATCAACACCGGACAGGGCGCGGGTTTGCACCGGAACACCAACCACGGGAATGCGGGTTTTCGATGCCATCATGCCGGGCAGATGCGCCGCGCCGCCTGCGCCTGCGATGATAACCTGCAAACCACGGGCTGCGGCCTCTTTGCCATAGGTCCACAGCCGGTCGGGGGTGCGATGGGCCGAAACGATTTTCGCCTCGTGGGCGATGCCCAATTCATCAAGAATATCAGCGGCTTCTTTCATGGTGGGCCAGTCCGATTGACTGCCCATGATGATGCCTACTTTCACGTCACTCATGTTGTCTTGTCCCCCTGTCAGGAAGGCGGCACTATAGCCGTTAAGGTCGGTGTGACAAGTCGGTTTCAAATAGGAGAGGGCGTGAAATGCGCGGGTTTTTGGCAGGGCTTCTTGTGATTGTATTGGTGCCATTTCCACTGCTGGCTGATCCTTGCGCAACGGATGCGCGGCTGCGGTATCCCCTGTCCGAGGTGTTGCGCAGCGAAGCGCAGGACCTGCATCTTGCCGAGTACGGGATGATCGACTGGAACAGGATAAAGACCAGTCTGCCCCAGGGGGCCGAATACCGCAGCGCGGTGTCGCAGGCGCTGGACCGATTGCCCGGGGCAGAGCGCGACATGCGGCTTCTGGCCCTGCTGGATGTGGTCACGCCACCGAATGCAGAGGTGTTTCTGGGCCTGACCACCCTTTCGCCCTCGGTTATGATGGATGAATTCATCGCTGCTACCAAACGGCAGGGCCTGACCGCGCATTCCCTGGCGCTGGCCGGGGCCAAGGCGGCCTATCCGCTGTGGAATGTCACGCCCGCAGGTCGCCGCGCACAATGGACCGATGGGCGCGGCACAATCACCAACCCCGCGCTGCGCGCGATGTTGGCAGGGATGTCGCGCGATTTTGTCGCCGCCACGCCACGACCGATCGAACGTGCCGTTGCGATGGTGCAGGCCGATCCGGCGCTATTGGCCCGCTACACCAAACGACGTGATGCAGCGGATGACAGCAGCCGACGTGGTTACATGCTGGCGCAGATCTGGGGCTGTCTCGGGGCATGGCAAAACCCGACAGAGGCCGATGCCGCATTGGCCGCCATCGCGCAACCGCAGCGTGATCTGCTGATCATGGATCATGCGCTGGCCGAAAGCTATAACGGGTCTGTGCATCAGTTCTTTTTCAACTCTTCCGGCACCTTGGCCCCCAATCTGGCCGAGGCGCTAGAGCGGCGCGGTTTGCCGGATCATGCCGCCGCGATCCGGTCGGGCATGGCGTTATTTGGCGCATCCTACCCACGCGATACACCCGCGCGCCGCGCCGTCATGGCGGGGTTTTCCCAAATGCAGGACGATTTTTTGTATGATCTGACGGTCTGGACCGACGACGGAGAGATCGTTGCAGCGATAGACCGTATTGCGCGCGGTGCCGGACTATGGCCGCGATAGCAGGGGCCGTGTCAGGTGAATTCAGGCGATAATATCCGGTGTCAGACGGTCCTCGATCAACGCGATCCGGTCTTTTAATCCCAGCTTTTTGCGCTTCAGGCGCTGTATGGTCAGTTGATCGGCCGATGCTTTTTCCGCCAGCGCGTGAATCGCCTCGTCCAGATCGCGGTGTTCACGGCGGAATACCTCGAGTTCGAACCGCAAAACATCGTCGGTTTTCATAGAGATGTCGGTGGGCGCATTCATGGGGCGGTGATTCCAAGTCTTACCAATATCTTACCTTAGGCCATTTCGCGGGTTTGGCAAAGCGTGGGGGGCTTGCAAGGGGCGAAACCTATGCCCATATTCGATTCAGGGTCGATTGCCGCGAACGGGATCGGCCAATGAAATGCACAGTCGCTTGAAGCTAAGGACGTGTCGATGACGAAGCTGACATTGGGGTCGCACCCTTATTTGCTGGGGTTTGACCAGCTGGAACGCCTGCTGGAACGCAATGCGAAATCCGGAAACGAGGGGTATCCGCCCTTTAATATCGAACAGACCTCGGACAATTCATACCGGATCACGCTGGCCGTTGCCGGATTTGCCGAAGCCGATTTGCAGATCACGGTCGAGGATCGCCAACTGGTGATCCGTGGCCGTCAGGGTGATGAAGGGGCCGACCGCGTGTTCCTGCATCGCGGCATTGCGGCGCGACAATTCCAGCGGTCATTCGTTTTGGCCGACGGGGTCGAGGTCGGCGAGGCGGTGATGGAAAACGGTTTGCTGCATGTCGATCTGACCCGCGCACAGCCGGAAACCGTGGTGCAAACAATCAATATCAGAAAGGGCTAAGTCATGGATACAACATTCGATTTTGACCGTTTTGGCATGGGGCAGGATCAGCGCATGGTCTATGTGCGCCCGGTCGATGTGGCAGATTTGCCAGATGATGTGCGCGAACAGGTGGGCGCGGCCAAACAGCTGTATGCGGTGCATGATGCGGCGGGGGAACGGCTGGCACTGGTTGCGGATCGCAAGCTGGCGTTCCTGCTGGCGCGACAGAACGATCTGGCGCCTGTCACGGTTCACTGATCCCGAAATTTGCGATGTTTCAATGCCCCGTTCCGGCGGGGCATTTTTTTATGACAATTTGATCTAATTTTTCGCGACGGAATATCTGTGCCGCTCCGTATCACTCACAGTTGTTACACGGAGTAAGCCAGATGCCTTCCAGCGTTTCCCCCGCCCGATATTCCAACCTGCAAATTGGCCTGCATTGGGCTATCGCGCTGTTGTTTACGTTCAATTATTTCGTGTCAGACGGTATGGGCCGCGCCCTGCGGGTGTTTTCTGAAACAGGGGCGATATCGACCCTGACGGCGCGGGCGCATATCATCGCGGGGATTACGCTATTGCTGCTGATGGTGGCGCGCTTGGTGGTGCGGATGCGCCATGGAGCGCCTGGCGTGCCTGCGGGTCATTCTGGCCTGACCGAACTGGCCGCGACATGGGGGCATCGGGCGCTGTATCTGCTGTTATTTGCCCTGCCGGTCGCCGGTCTGGTCGCGTGGTTCGGCGGTGTGAAGATCGCCGGAGAAGCCCATGAAATCATGGTGAATATTACGCTGGCCCTGATCGCAGGCCATATCTCGGCGGCGTTGTTTCACCAGTTTTATCTAAGGGACAACCTGTTGCAGCGGATGCGCCCGAACAAGGGCTGACCTGCACGGAACCCCAAGTATTATACGAAGCCGACCACTCACATATAAAATCGAAACGGCCCCGCGCATCGCTGCACGGGGCCGTTTTGTTGGGTTCGGGTCAGGCTTGGTTGCCCGAAATCAGGCCCATGCTTTCCAGCTTCAGGATCACCTGATGGGCGCAGTTGTCGACATCGACATTTTCGGTTTCGACCGACAGTTCGGGGTTCACGGGCACATCGTAAGGGTCGGAAATGCCGGTGAATTCCTTGATCTTGCCTTCGCGGGCCAGTTTATACAGGCCCTTGCGGTCACGGCGTTCGCATTCTTCGATGCTGGTGGCCACGTGGACTTCGATAAAGGCGCCGAAGGCCTCGATGTCTTCGCGCACGGCGCGGCGGGTGGTGGCATAGGGCGCGATCGGCGCACAGATGGCGATGCCGCCGTTTTTGGTGATTTCCGACGCGACATAACCGATGCGGCGGATGTTCAGATCGCGGTGTTCCTTGCTAAACCCCAGTTCCGAGGACAGGTTTTTGCGCACGATATCGCCGTCCAGCAGGGTCACGGGGCGGCCGCCCATTTCCATCAGTTTCACCATCAAAGCGTTGGCAATAGTGGATTTTCCCGAACCGGAAAAGCCGGTGAAGAACACGGTGAAACCCTGTTGGCTGCGCGGCGGTTTGGTGCGGCGCAACTCCTTGACCACTTCGGGAAAGGAGAACCATTCAGGAATTTCCAGACCTTCGGCCAGACGGCGGCGCAATTCGGTGCCGGAAATGTTCAGGATGGTGATGTCATCCTTGTCCTTGATTTCGTCGATGGCTTCGTATTGGGCGCGTTCCTGAACCCAGACCATATGTTTGAAATCAACCATTTCACAGCCGATTTCCGACTGGTTGGCGCGATACAGTTCCTGTGCGTCATAGGGGCCATAGAAATCTTCGCCAGCCGAGTTTTTGCCGGGTCCGGCGTGGTCGCGGCCAACGATGAAATGGGTGCAACCGTGGTTGGCGCGGATCAGACCGTGCCAGACGGCCTCGCGTGGGCCGGCCATGCGCATGGCAAGGTTCAGCAGCGACATGGTGGTGGTGGACTGGGGGTATTTGTCCAGCACGGCCTCGTAACAGCGCACGCGGGTGAAATGGTCGACATCGCCGGGTTTGGTCATGCCCACAACGGGGTGGATCAGCAGGTTGGCCTGTGCCTCGCGCGCGGCGCGAAAGGTCAGTTCCTGATGCGCACGGTGCAGCGGGTTGCGGGTTTGGAACGCCACAATCTTGCGCCAGCCCAGTTTGCGGAAATAGGCGCGCAATTCGTTGGGCGTGTCGCGGCGGGCGCGGAAATCGTAATGCACGGGGGTCTGGATGCCGGTCACGGGACCGCCCAGGTATACCTTGCCCGCGTGGTTGTGCAGGTAGTTGACGGCGGGGTGCGCATCGTCATCGGCGCCGAATACTTTTTCGGCCTCCAGCGATTTGTTCGGGGTCCAGCGGTCGGTGACCGTCATGGTGCCCAAAATCACACCTTCCTGGTCGCGCAGGGCGATGTCCTGACCGACTTCCAGACCGGCGGCGAAGTCTTCGGATACGTCCAGGTTGATCGGCATCGGCCACAGCGACCCGTCGGCCAGACGCATGTTTTCAACAACGCCGTTGTAATCTTCTTCCGTCAGGAACCCCTTGAGCGGGTTGAACCCGCCGTTCATCAGCAATTCCAGATCGCAGATCTGGCGCGGGGTCAGGTCCCAGCTGGTCAGCTCGGCGGCTTCCATTTTCATTTTCTGGGCGGATTCGGCAGATACATACAGCTCGGGGATCGGGGCGAGATTGGGCGTGGACATTGAATACTCTCGTTTCTTGCAAATCGGACGCGGAATAGGATGTGAACCCACACCCCGTTGCGCCGCTCTAGACCTTGGCCGCGATGTATTTCAAGCGTTCATTGCCGCCAATGCGAAAAAGGGTCGAAAATGACGCTTTTTTGCAGGTATCAGGGTCGAACATGCCTAAAATCGGCGGAAATCGGCAACAGTGTTTCCATCGCGTGCATGGTTATTTCTTGGCCCCTGCGTTAACGTCAACGATGTCGCCATGATCGACCAGGTTCCATGGCAGGCCATCGTTGCGATAGATGCGTTTGCCCTGTCGCGGGTAATCACCCACATCATGGGGCAGGCGTTGGCCCACAACGATGCAGCGCAGCAAGTCATCGCCGGTGTTTTTCAGCGAATGCGCCAGCCCGCCCTTGCGATAGCCCAGAAAATCGCCGGTTTTGACCGGATGCGCCGCGTCACCGATATATGCGGTGCCGTGACCGGACAGAATGTATACGCATTCGTCCTCGTGGTGATGCATATGGTGTTCGGTGGTGTCGTGGCCGGGCTGGACCTCGATTATATGAAACCCGATGCCGGTCAGCCCGGTCAGATCGCCCAGTGATTTGTTGATGCGCTGCGCGTTGGGGTTCAGGAAATGGGTTTTTGCCAACCCGTCCATCGTGGCGATGTCATCGGCAGAGACAAGATATGTATCGGGGGCTGTTTCGGGCATCTGGCCGTCCTTTCGCATGGGGATACGGGCAGGATAGCGCAAAACAAAAGCGCGGGGAAATGCTCCCCCGCGCTTTGATATTGACCTTGCAAAGGTGTGGTTAGCCGGCGTCGTCAACCTCGGCCAGAAACCGTTCGGCATCCAGCGCGGCCATGCAGCCCATTCCGGCGCTGGTCACGGCCTGACGGTATTTATGGTCGGTCAGGTCGCCCGCGGCAAAAATACCGGGGATCGAGGTTTCCGTGGTGCCCGGTTTCACGCTGACATAGCCGCCATTGTGCAATTCCAGCGAATCCTTGACCAGTTCGCTGGCAGGGGCGTGCCCGATGGCGATGAACACGCCCTTGCAGGGGATTTCCGACAGTTCGCCGGTTTGCACGTTTTTCACGCGCACGCCGGTAACGCCCTTGGGCATGTCATCGCCCAGCACCTCGTCCAGCTGGTGAAACCACAGGGTTTCGATCTTGGGGTGTTTCAACAGGCGGTCTTGCAGGATTTTCTCGGCGCGCAATTCATCGCGGCGGTGGATCAGCGTGACCTTGCTGGCGAAATTGGTCAGGAACAGGGCTTCTTCGACTGCGGTGTTGCCGCCGCCGACCACAACAATTTCCATACCGCGATAAAAGAAACCGTCGCAGGTGGCGCAGGCCGATACGCCAAAGCCTTTGAATGCTTCCTCGCTGTCCATGCCCAGCCATTTCGCCCGCGCACCCGTGCATAGAATGACCGCATCGGCGGTATAGGTGGTGCCGCTGTCGCCCTTGGCCGTGAAGGGGCGCGAGGATGTATCAAGCGAGGTGATGATATCGCCGATGATTTCGCATCCCATCGCCTTGGCGTGGGATTCCATTTTGACCATCAGGTCGGGGCCCTGAATTTCGGATTCGCCGGGCCAGTTTTCGACCTCGGTTGTGGTGGTCAGCTGGCCGCCCGGTTCGATCCCTTGCACCAGAATCGGTTCCAGCATGGCGCGGCTGGCGTATACACCCGCCGTGTAACCCGCAGGGCCGGACCCGATGATCAGAACCTTGGTGTGACGTGTTGCAGACATGGTTGGCCCCCTTTGGCAGTGTCGCATGGCATATAGACCCTGCGCCATGGCGCGAAAACCCCCGACGCGCCGGAAATGTTTTCGCAATGCTGCAAGAGCAAATGCGAAACGATATTGCCGCCGCGCGAAACATTATTGCGCGGCACCTGCCAATTGGTATAGAAACCGCCAAAAGGAGAACACGAATGGCCGCCACCCGTCTGGACCCGATCGACCGCAAGATTCTTGCCGAGTTGCAGGCAGACGGGCGCATGACCAATGTCGAGCTGGCCAAACGTGTGGGAATATCCGCGCCGCCCTGCCTGCGCCGTGTGCGCACATTAGAGGAAGCAGGGCTGATCAAGGGCTATCACGCCGATGTCGATGCCCGCGAACTGGGGTTCGAGGTGCAGGTTTTCGCCATGGTCGGATTGCAAAGTCAGGCCGAATCCGATCTGTCGCGGTTTGAAACGCGCTGCCGCGACTGGCCATTGGTGCGCGAGTGTCACATGCTGAACGGCGAGGTGGATTTCATTTTGAAATGTGTCGCGCCCGATCTGTCCACATTCCAAAGTTTCCTGACCGAACAATTGACCGCCGCCGACAACGTGGCCAGCGTCAAGACCTCGTTGGTGATCCGCGGCGCCAAGGATGAGCCGGGCGTGCCGTTCAACGTATTGGAGGAACGGCTCAGCCGGTCTGCCTGATCGCTGTTCCCGATCGCGAGACATGAAAAAGGCGCGGGGCCGATGGGCCGCCGCGCCTTTGCCTTGGAGGGCATTCGTAAGCCTGTCAGGGCCGAAGCTCAGGCCGCTGACAGGCTGTTCAGTGCCGCGACCGATCCGCGTGGATGCGCCATCGGGCCGAAATCCTCGATCTGTTCGACATGGGGGAACAGCGACAGGAACAATTGCAACATATTGGGGCCGGTGGTTTTGGCCACATCTTTGCCGGGGTGATAGGATTCTGCATCCAGCCCTGCGGCCTGAATGGTGGCGTGACGCGCTAGACAAATGTGGAACACCTTGACCGGGCGTTGCGGCGTGATCTGGATCACGCTGTCACCATCGGCAAAATCACGGGCGGGCGAATATACCAGCCCGCCGCCGGGCAATTCGCGCAGGGCCGTGGGGCGGTGCAACAACCGCGCACCGGGACCGACCAGCAGGTCGGACATTGGCCGCCCCATGCCAAAGGTATCGGCCATCACCCGTGTCATTTGCGCGTTTTCGGGACGGTCCACCGGGGCATCCGGGATGATCGACATCGACCCGATCCACAGTGCGGACAGCGGGCCGAATTCCTGTGTGACGATCTTGTCACCGGGCCAGATATCCTCGATCGCCATGGGGCCATTGGTGGTCTGGATCAGGGTGCCACGGGCAAAGGCGGAAAATGCCTTTTCAAACAGACGGGATGCGGGCGCGGTGTGCTGGCGCGTTTCGGCCTGATTGTTATCGTTCAGGAAATGCACGTCATAGCGGCGCATCAGCGGCAGCCTGCGGCGCGGCATATCATTGGATGCGGCGGGGCGCGGCAGATCCCGTTTTGACAAAGGGGGGGCCGGAATCCGGCTGGGCGGGACAAAATTGTTCATGTGGCACCTTTTCAAGGGTGATCACATCCAATGTCGGCCCCCACCGACAACACCGAAAGGATACGGGTTAAATTCTGGATGATGCAGAATACCCATGATCGGGGCGGTATTGTCAAAAATCGGGGGATAATGTTCGCCGAAACGCGATAAATCCCGCTGAAACGGCGGGTTTGTTTCGCGGGGATTGACGCAATTGCCTTAATCCGATTCGCAGTTGTCTAAAATTAACCGGGAATGGAGGAGGGAGACCGCCCGCTGCCAAGGAGGCGGTCTCCGCCGTGACTGGTTACCGGGGGATACTGGTTACGCAGTCCTTCGCCGTCCGATGCGCACGGGCGGGCGAATCTGGAAATTTCTGTGTGACTGGTGCCATATGATCGGTGCCATATGATCGGCCCCATTTGACGGTCCGGTGTGATCAGGCGGTGCGACGTGCGGGCTGTTCGCCCTTGCGGCGTGCAATCATTTCGGCGCGGCGCGATCCGCGCTGCCATGGCATTTGGGTGGTTTCCGCCTTGGCGGTTTCAACAATCGAGGTCATCCAGCGTTTTTGCGGTTTCATGTCTTTGTGCTCCTGCCTACTGCTTTGTCCGGTCGTTGTGCCGGGGTTGCCCTGACTATCGCCCTGCATTCGGGCGATGATTTGGCGGTGCATAAAATTTTTCAGAAATTTGCGCGAAATTTTAGCGGGTAATGTGGCAGGCGGGTCTGATTGCAGGCGACCCTTTTTTTGCTGGGGTTTCGCGGTGGTCCTGTAGGCAATCAGCCGAATTTGGCGGGATTGTTTCGCGAAATGGGGCAATCAGGTGGCGGGGGCGCGCCGCATTGCTGCCGGATTTCGGTTCGCGATCACCTGTAGGGTGCTGTTACAGGCGGATCACCGAAATCAGGCGGCCATAATCGGCCTCTGCCGCGTGGGTGGTGCGACGGTAGGAAAAGAAACGGTCGGGGTCGCTGTATGTGCAATGGCGGGTCCATTCCGCATGGCCCACACCCGCGCTGCGCAAACGGTGCAGGCCAAAGGCGGGCAGGTCGAACAGGTAACGATCGCCCGTGCCATTGGTAAAGAACCGCGCATTGTCCGGGTCTTCATCCATGAATTCCTCAATGAACTCCGGTCCGACCTCGTAGACAGGTTGCGAAATCGACGGGCCGATGACGGCGGTGATATTGGCACGGGTCGCGCCAAGGGTTTCCATCGCATCAATGGTGGATTCCAGCACGCCGTCGCGGGCACCGCGCCAACCGGCATGGGCCGCGCCGATCACCCCTGCGGTCGGGTCGGCAAACAGCACGGGCTGGCAATCGGCGGTCAGGATGCCCAGCGCCAGACCGGGGGTGGCGGTGACCATCGCGTCGGCCTTGGGTTTTTGATCCAGTGGGGCATTGATTGCCACGGTATCGGCGGAATGCACCTGATGCACGGTGATCAGGTTGGTCAGCGGCACCTGCATGGCATCGGCCACGCGGGCGCGGTTGATTTCAACGATTTCCGCCTGATCCGATGATCCGGGGCCGCAATTCAGCCCGTCAAACACGCCTGAAGATGCGCCGCCCTTGCGGGTGAAAAACCCGTGGCGGATCGGGCCAAGGCTGTCAGCGGTCAGGATTTCAAGCGTCATGGTCTGGCTTTGTCCGGTTCGGTTGCGTTTGGCACTGTTGCCGGTTCCAACCCCGGCGGCGGCATCGCCCCCCGAGGGAACAGGCCCAGCACCTTGAACAGGGTTCCCATTTCCTGCGGGTGGGTCAAGCGGCGATGTGCAGCGATATGCGCATTCAGCATATCGCCCTGCATTTTACTGGCAAGCGCCTGCGCGCGCGCCGTTATGCCCAGCCGTTCCAGAAACACGCCTTGGGGACAAAGCAGGCTGTGCGCGCAGGGCGTGGCCTGTGCCAACGGTTCGAAATCGACATGCGCGGTCAGGTCGGCCATGCCGGGGCGCGCCAGCGGATCGGCGGTTTTATGCTGTGACAGGGCCTGCAGCGTGTCACCCAGTGAATGCCAGTCACCGTAATCCACAATCAGTGCCGCGCCGCCATGCTGCTGGATCAGCCCGCCGATTCGGTGGGCGATGGGCGCGGCGGCGGGGCAGGTTTCAACCAGATCACCGTCGTTTGTGTCGTTCAGGCGGTGCGACAGGGCGGTTTGCGCCCCTTGCGGGCCAAGCCCGAAGGTCAGCGCATCGCCATCCGCCCCGATCAGGCGTTCGCACCATCCGTCACCTTGTCGGATGAACTGGCGGATCGGCAGCGCATCGAAAAATTCATTGGCCACCAGAAACAGCGGCGCATCGGGCAGGGTTTCTGTGCTGTCGTGGAATGTGGCCCGGGGCATTTTTTCGCGTTGCAGGGCGCGCAGGGTTTGCGATGCCTCGACCAGATGCAATTCCGCCGCAGCGCCAAAGCCCGCAATATTGCGGGTGGCGCGCAGGATATCGGCCATCAGCGTGCCACGGCCCGGCCCCAGTTCGGCCAGCGTAAAGCGCGCGGGCGATCCCTGATCCAGCCATGCCTGCGCCAGCGACAGGCCCAGCATTTCGCCAAACATCTGGCTGATTTCCGGTGCGGTGGTAAAATCGCCGCCCGCGCCGAACGGGTCGCGGGCACTGTAATAGCCCAGCGTCGGATGCAGCAGGCATTCGCCCATATATTCGGCCAGCGTCATCGGGCCGTTTTGCGCAATGCGGCTCAGGATATGGTGCAGCAGCGTCATATCAGGGGCGGTCATGCCGGCTGGCCCTTAACGCGGCGGCGGGCGTAAATAATCAGCGCCACGCCTGCCAACACCATGGGCAGCGACAGCAATTGCCCCATCGACAGGCCGAAATCGCCCAGCCGGATCACATAGCCCATAGGATTGTCCACAGTGATAAACTGGTCATCGGCCTGGCGGAAGAATTCCACGATAAACCGCGCAATGCCATATCCGGCCAGAAATACGCCGGTGATCTGGCCCGGAATTTTCAGCGCACCGCGGCGGAAGGCAAGCACCAGCATCACCCCCAGCAGCAGCAGCCCCTCTAGCCCTGCCTCGTATAATTGCGAGGGGTGGCGGGTGCAGACACCCGCGATCTGCCCGCAATCCTGCGCCGACGGACCGGGAAACACCACGCCCCATGGCGCATCGGTGGCACGGCCCCATAGTTCGTTATTGATGAAATTGGCAATGCGCCCCAGCATCAACCCCGCAGGCACGCCCAGCGCAATGGTATCAGCCGCCGACAGCCGTGGCACCTTGTGCCGCCCCGTCCAGACCAGCGCGGCAATCCCAACGCCCAGAAACCCGCCGTGAAATGACATGCCCCCCTGCCAGACCATTGGAATTTCAACAGGATGCGACAGATAATAGGCGGGTTGATAAAACAGCACAAACCCCAGCCGCCCGCCTGCGATGATGCCAATGATCAGCCAGGTCACCAGATCCTCGATCTGGGTCGGGGTCATGGGCGCGCCATCCCGCCACAGATGCGCCCGTTTCACCGCCGCCACCGAAATGCGCCATGCCAGAATGATGCCCACAATATAGGCCAGCGCATACCAGCGCAGGGCAAATTCCATGCCAAACAGCGATATGGAAAATATCTCGGGTGATATGGTGGGAAAGGGGATTTGTGCCTGCATGTGCTCATCTGCCTGTCAGTTGCGGGGCAAGTCAACCTTGTGACTGCGCCGGATGCGCCCCATATAGGGGGGGAACGTAACGCCGGAGGCAGATATGCAAACCCGCAACAAGATTTTTGATGATATTTCGCAATTGATGACGAATGCCATGGGCGTGGCCCAGGGTGCCAAGGGCGAAGCCGAGAACGCGATGAAAAGCGTGATGGACCGTTGGTTGGCGGATCGTGATTTCGTCACCCGCGAGGAATTCGACGCGGTGCGCGCCATGGCGCAAAAGGCCCGAGAAGAAAACGAGGCGCTGAAGGCCCGCTTGGACGCGCTGGAAAAAACCGCAGGCACAGCCGCGAAGTAATCGCGATGGGATTCGCCGCCATGCGTAATGTCTGAGTTTCCGCGAATTGCCGCCGTTGGCTTGGGCGGGGTGTTGGTGCGCTTTGCCGACCATCTGTCGGAACCTGCCAACCGCGCCGCGCTGGCCTTTCGTCGCACGGTCGAAGATGCGGCGTGGGATGGTGTGGCAGAATGCGCCACCTCGCTGACATCCACATTCCTGCGGTTTGACCCTTTGGTGGTTGAATTTGATGATCTCGCTGCGCGGTTGAACGCCTTGCTGGCCAGCCGTGACTGGTATGATGTGCCGCTGCCCACCGGGCGGCGGCGTTTTACTGTGCCATGTGTGTTTGGGGGGGATCATGGCCCGCAATTCGGCGCGGCGGCGGATGCGGCGGGGCTGGATCACGCTGCGGCGCTGGCGGCGCTATGCGCGCCATTGCGGGTGATGACCATCGGCTTTGCGCCCGGTTTGCCCTATATGGGCGCGCTGCCGGATTTCGACATTGCGCGCCTGTCTGATCTGGTCTCGGTTCCGGCGGGCGGGGTGGCGGTGGCGATCGGTCAGGCGATCATATTTCCCAACCCCTCGCCCACCGGATGGCGGCATGTGGGGCAAAGCGCATTGCGCCCGTTCCAACCCGGTGCGGCGCAGCCGTTTCTGTTGAACGCGGGGGACGAGGTGCAGTTTCGCGCCGCTGACCCCGATGAATTACAGGCGATTTCTGACGCCGCCGACCCCATGGGCGGCGCCGAGGTGACGGCGATATGAACGCTGCGTTGATCATCACCCGCGCCGGACCAGCCATGAGCCTGCAAGACATGGGGCGCGCTGGCCATCTGGGGCAGGGGTTGTCACGCGGTGGCGCGGCGGACCCGCTGGCATTGGCCGAGGGGCAGGCGCTGCTGGGGCAAACACCTGACACCGCAGCGATTGAAATGGCGGGCATGGGCGGGGTGTTCACTGTCACCGCGCCCTGCCGGATTGCCCTGACCGGCGCGCCGATGCTGGCCATGCTGGATGGGGTGGCGCTGCGCTGGAACGCGGCGCATCTGATGCCTGCGGGGGCCGAATTGCGCATTGGCGGGGCGCGCGCCGGTGCCTATGGCTATCTGCATGTTGCTGGCGGGATTGATGCGCCGATGATCATGGGCGCGCGTTCGGCCCATTTGTCGGGCGGGTTGGGGGCGCTGTTGCAATCGGGTGACCGTCTGGCGCTGGGCAGGGATCAGGGCAATCTGGCGGCAGTTGGCAGGGGGCTGGATGTGGCGGACCGGTTTGCGGGGGGCGAATTGCGCATTCTGGCCTCGCTCCAGACCGAAGACTTCAGTGCGGCCGAGCGTGACAGGTTTACCAATACCGAATTTCGCCGCGATGCCCGCGCCAACCGGATGGGGATGAAGCTAACCCATGATGGCGCGCCCTTTGCCACCGCTGCGCAACTGGATGTGTTGTCCGAGGTGATCGTGCCGGGCGATGTGCAGATGACGGGCGCGGGGTTGCCCTTTGTGCTGTTGCCCGAATGCCAGACCACGGGGGGCTATCCGCGCATCGGCACGGTGTTGCCCTGCGATATGCCCCGGGCCGCGCAGGCGGGGGCAGGGGCGCGGCTGCGGTTCCGTTTTGTCAGCCGTGCCGATGCCCTGTTGGCCGAACAGTCATACCGCGCCCATCTGGCGGGCCTGCGCGCAGCGGTGCGGCCATTGTTGCGTGATCCGGCGCAAATGGGTGATTTACTGTCATATCAATTGATCGACGGGGCGGTTTCGGCCCATCACGAAGGGGATTAGCAGATGCGCCGGATTGATCTGAATGCCGATATGGGCGAGGGAATCGGTGATGATGCGGCGCTGCTGGGCATTGTGACCTCGGCCAATGTGGCCTGCGGATTTCATGCAGGGGGGCCGGACGACATGGCCCGCACCATGGCGCTGGCCCTGGCCAAGGGGGTCAGGGTCGGGGCGCATCCGGGGTTTGATGATCCTGCGGGGTTTGGCCGTCACCGTATGGATGTGCCGCTGGAAACCCTGCAAAACCAGATCCGGTATCAGGTGGGGGCGGCGCAGGGCATCGCCCGCGCCAATGGCACCGCATTGCACCACCTGAAACTGCATGGCGCATTGGCCAATATGGCCAGCGAGGACGCAGAGCTGGCCCGCGCCTGTTTTGACGCCGCCCTGTCGGTTGCCCCCGATATGGCGGTGATGGTGCTGGCCGCCACGGCGCAGCAACGCGCCGCCGAGGCGCTGGGAATCACTTGGCTGGGTGAAATATTTGCCGATCGCGCCTATAATGATGACGCCACGCTGGTCGATCGTGCCTTGCCCGGCGCGGTGATCCATGACGCCGCTGCGGCAGGGCGGCGCGTGGCCGATATGGCGCGTGCGGGCGCGATTATCACCGCAAACGGCGGGCAGATCGAAACGCGGATTGATACCATCTGCCTGCATGGCGACACGCCCGAGGCGGTGCATATCGCCCGCGCCGTGCGCGCCGCATTGCAGGCCGAAGGGATCGCGCTGGGCCTGTCTTAGCTGCCGTGCAGGGGCTATGGCTGGCCTGACAGAATTATTTCTGCGCCTGCTGCGAACACTCCGATCCCGCGAAGGGATCAACCGCATAGGTCACCCCCGCCAGATACAGCCCCTGCGGCGGGCTGACCGGGCCACAGGCATCGCGCGATTTTGCCGCCAGCGCAGCCGATACATCATCGGGCGTCCATGTGCCCGCGCCAACCCGTTCCAGCGTGCCAACAATGGAGCGCACCTGATTGTGCAGGAACGAGCGTGCGCGCAGATAAAACCGCACCTCGGGGCCGGACATGCCGTGGATCAGCTCGATACGGATTTCATCCATGGTTTTCATCGGGCTGGGTGACTGACAGGTGGTCGACCGAAAGGTGGTGAAATCGTGATGCCCGATCAGGCGTGCCGCACCGGCGCGCATCAGGTCCAGATCCAGCGGCTTTTTCACTTGCCAGACCAGCCCGTCGTCATGGGTGGCGGGGGCGCGGCGCACCAGCATACGAAAGGTATATTTCCGTTCCAACGCCCAGAACCGCGCGTGCCAGTCATCGGGCACCTGCGCCGCATCGACAATGGCCACGGGCAGAGGCTTGAGGTGGTAATTTATTGCCTCGGCCAGACGGAATGCGTTCCAGTCGCGGGACAGGTCGCAATGGGCCACCTGTCCGGTGGCATGCACCCCCGCATCGGTGCGCCCCGCCGCCGCGATTTTATGCGGGCCGGGCGCGATTTTGGCCAGGGCAGATTCGATCGCCCCCTGCACCGAGGGGAAATCTGTCTGGCGCTGCCATCCGTAAAAGGGCGCGCCATTATATTCGACTTTCAGGGCATATCTGGGCATGGCCCCCCATTAGCGCATCGTTTCACCGCTGGGAAGTAGATGCATGCACCGCAGCACTGGCAGAATGTGCGGCACGCCCCTATCTTGGATACAAAGGTGCCGTTACAGGCGCGCATTAAGGGGACGGGCAGTTTGGTCATAGGACGATTGGCAGACGGAATCACCCGCCAGGTCGAGGCCGTGGGCGATACGATTTCGGGCGCTTTCATGGAACCGGTGATCCGGCTGGGGGTCACGGGGCTGGCGCGTTCGGGCAAGACGGTGTTCATAACGTCACTGGTGGCCAATATGCTGGACCGTGCCCGCATGACGGGGCTGACCGCGCAGGGCGAGGGACGCATTCTGGCGGCGTTCCTGCAACCACAACCCGATGACACCGTGCCGCGTTTCGATTTCGAACAGCACCTTGCTGCGCTGACCGCGCCAGAGCCACATTGGCCCGACAGCACGCGGGCGGTGTCCGAATTGCGCCTGTCGCTGCGGGTGCGTCCGGCGGGGTTGCTGGCGGGGTTGCAGGGGCCGCGCACGGTGCATCTGGATATTGTCGATTACCCCGGTGAATGGCTGCTGGATCTGGGCCTGCTGGACAAAAGTTATGAACAATGGTCAGCCGAGGCGCTGACCCGCATCGCTGCGCGCCCGCAGGCGGCGGCGTTTCGGGATGCGCTGGGCGGGCTGCAACCCGATGCGCCCCATGACGAACCGCAGGCGCAGAGGCTGGCCCGGACCTTTACCGATTACCTGAACGCGGCGCGGGATGCGGGGTTTTACGACTGCACACCGGGGCGGTTTTTGCTGCCCGGTGATCTGGCGGGATCGCCAGTTCTGACCTTTGCGCCGCTGCCTGCATCGGATGCGCCGCGCCGGTCGCTGGCGCGGGAAATGGCCCGCCGGTTCGAGGCATATAAAAAACAGGTGGTGCAGCCGTTTTTTCGTGATCATTTCACACGTATTGACCGTCAGATTGTGCTGGTCGATGCCTTGGGCGCCATTCACAACGGCCCGCAGGCGGTGGCGGAAATGCGCAGCGCCATGGGCGAAATCCTGTCCACGTTCCGCCCCGGTCGCAATGCTTTCTTGTCGCGCCTGTTGATGGGCAAACGCGTGGAACGCATCCTGTTTGCCGCCACCAAATCGGATCATCTGCACCACAGCCAACACCCCCGCCTGACGGCGATCATGGAGGCGCTGACCCGTCAGGCCCGTGACCGCGCCGATTTTGCCGGGGCGCAGACCGATGCCATGGCCATCGCCGCCCTGCGCGCCACAGTCGAGGAAACCCTGCAACACGACGGGCGTGCATTGGACTGCGTGCGCGGGCGGCTGTTGGATACAGGCAAACAGGCGGCGTTTTACCCCGGCGAACTGCCTCAGGATCCGGCGCGCATCCTGTCACAGGCGCAGGCGGGTGCATCCGGTTGGCTGGATGCGGATTACGGCGTGATGCGGTTTGCCCCCGCGAAACTGTCGCTGAAACCGGGCGAGGGGCCGCCGCATATCCGGCTGGACCGCGCCGCGCAATTTCTGTTCGGGGATAAGTTGTGACACTGTATGTTCGCCCCCCCGAACCGGCGCGCCTGCGCGATGTGCCGCGATTGGTGGCGATCCTGCGTTCGTTCGGGCGCGAGGCCGATTGGCTGCCGCGCCGCCGTTCGCGCCTGACGGATTTGCGCATGGTTACATTGCTGGTGCGGCGCGGGCAGGTGCAAATACTGCGCGATGCCCGTGGCCCTGTGGGGTTTATCGCCCGCGACGGGGTGCGCGTTCATGCGCTATACGTGCTGGCACGCGGGCGCGGGCAGGGTGCGGGGCGGCGGCTTCTGGACAGTGCGAAACAACAGGCCAACCGCCTGGAACTGTGGACCGCCGTGGCCAATGACAATGCTCGCGGGTTTTATACCGCACAGGGGTTTGCCGAAATCCAGCGCAGCGATGGCGCGGGCAATGATGAAAACATCCCCGATATCCATATGGTCTGGCAAAAATCCCGGCCCGCCGCCGATGAAAGGCATTTCGCATGAATGACGCCCCCAAAGGCCCGATCCTGATTGATCTGGACGCCCCGCCCGAACAGGGGCCGGATATGGCACCCCCCGTGCCCGATCTGGCCGCGCACCCGGCGCAGGGGCGGGCGATGCAGGCCGCGGCGGTGCTGGCGACGCGCAAACCTTCGCGCCTTTCGCGCTGGTTCTGGGGCCTGCTGGTGGCCTTTGTCGGGGCGGCGGTTTCGGTTGCGGCATGGGATTTCGCCATGGGGCTGGTGGCGCGCCAGCCGGTGCTGGGCTGGGCGGTGACGGGGCTGGGCGCGGCGCTGTTG
This sequence comes from Paracoccaceae bacterium, assembly GCA_050633465.1. Classification (GTDB taxonomy): domain Bacteria; phylum Pseudomonadota; class Alphaproteobacteria; order Rhodobacterales; family Rhodobacteraceae; genus UBA3069. The sequence goes on from JBOEGO010000007.1 coordinate 87,726, forward strand.
CTGGTTGCGCTGATCATCATTATCCGCGAATTGGCCGCATTTTCGCGCCTTGCCCGCATCGACCGTTTGCAACACGCCGCCCGCGAGGCAGCACTGGCCCCCGATCTGGCCCCCGCCCGCGCCGTGATCAAGGATCTGACCGCGCTATATGCGGCGCGCGATGATCTGGATTGGCACCGCGACCGATTGAGCGAACGCCTGAACGATGTGTTCGACGCCCCCGCCCTGATCGCATTGGCCGAGGCCGAACTGATGGCCCCGCTGGACGCCCGCGCCCTGCAAGAGGTAGAGGCCGCGGCACGGCAGGTTGCCACCGTCACGGCCCTTGTGCCACTGGCCATGGCCGATGTGGTGGCGGCGCTGACATCCAACATCCGCATGATCCGCCGCGTCGCCGAGGTATACGGCGGGCGCTCGGGCATGTTGGGCAGTTGGCGGCTGACCCGCGCCGTGATGACCCATCTGGTCGCCACGGGCGCGGTGGCCATGGGCGACGATATGATCGGGTCCTTCGTGGGCGGTGGTGTGCTGGGCAAACTGTCGCGCCGTTTCGGCGAAGGCGTGGTCAACGGCGCGCTGACCGCCCGCGTCGGTGTCGCCGCGATGGAAGTCTGCCGCCCTGTGCCATTTACGAAACGCACCCGCCCCTCTGTTACTGCCACGGTTAAGCGTGCGTTGACAGGGCTTTTCTCCCAAAGCTAGTCTGCCCGCTATTCTTTCATAGATTAGAAGGTGTTGGCGGTTGGAAGGTTTGGCGATTGTTTTGGGCGTGGTCTATGGGTTGATGATCCTGATCGGGCTGCCTTTTTTACTGTTTGCAAACGCGGGGCTGCGCCGCCGGATTGATGCGCTAGAGGCGCGGCTGGCATCGCTGGCCACATCCGAGCAGATGCAGCCCGTTGATCCGCAAGCCCTGCGACAAGTGGCACCGCAGGTCACGCCCCCCGCGGCACCGTCACCGGCTGGGCTGGGTGAAAAGACGCCGCATGATATGCCTGCTGAAATACCTGACGAAACGCCCGACGAAACGCCCGACGAAATGCCTGCCGAAACCTTGGCCGCGGCGACGCCCAAAACCGGCGCATCGGACAAGGCCAAAGTCGAGGGCGATGCGCCCGCGGCGGCGGATCGCCCTGCGGCGGCACGGGTCTATGCCCCGATTGCCCCGAAAACCCCCGAAACACCTGCGCAAAACTATGTGTTCAATGATCGCAACCGTGCGGCGCTGGCGGCCTGGCTGACCGAAAACTGGGTGCTGGCCGTGGCCGCGCTGTCGCTGGTTCTGGGCGGTGTGTTTATGGTGCAATACGGCGTGGAAAACGGTTTGCTAACCCCGTTCTGGCGCGTCATGGGCGTGCTGGCCATGGGCGCTGGCCTGATCGCGGGGGGCGAATTTATCCGCCGCCGTGCGGGCGACGATGCAGGCGCGACCAAGCATTTGCCATCCACCCTGTCTGGCGCGGGGCTGTTCGCGCTGTTCGCAGGGGTGGTGGCGGCACGCGGGTTATACGGGTTGATCGGGGCCGAGCTGGCGCTGGTCGGGCTGGTCTGCGTGTCGGCGCTTGCGGTGCTATTGGGGTGGTTTTACGGGCCTGTGCTGGCGGCGGTTGGCATTGTCGGTGCCACGGTTGCGCCCTTTCTTGTGGGGGGCAGTTCGGATGCGCCATGGGTGTTCTATTACTACTTCGCCTTGATCGCTGTGGCCGGTTTGGCGGTGGATACGGTGAAACGCTGGGCATGGGTGTCGGCGGTTGTGTTGATCGCCACGGTGTCAGGCGCTGCCTTGCTGTTTCTGGACGGCGCGGCGGAATTGCATTTCATGGCCTTCTTGTTGGTGGTCAGCATCGCGGCCACGGCTATTCCCGTGCGCAGTCTGACACCCCGCCACAACGGGCCATCTGTTTTGTCGCTGTTGATGTCGTTCAAAGCGGACAGGGCCACAACAGACAGGTCCACCAAAGACAGGGCCAAAGCGCTGACATTGCCCGATTTCCCGACCCGTCTGGTGATCGGCGTGATGGCTGTGTCCAGCTTTGCGGGGTGGTTCATGGTGGCCGATGCGCATAGCGCCGATATGGAATTGCTGGCGTTGCTGTTCCTGTTGGTGCTGCTGGTCCTGTCGGTGATCTGGATGCGCGATGCCCCTGCTTTGGCCGAAATGCCCGTGTTGCCGGGGGGGGCGTTTCTGGCCGCGCTGGCGGTTGGCGGATCTGGGCAGGGGGCGCTGTTTCAACAGGGGCGCGCCGCAATGGATCGCGCTCCCGAAGTGGCCGCACCAATGACATTCACCATCCTGTCGTTGATGGCGGCCTTTGTCACGGTGCTGTTGTTCTGGCGGCTGCATTGGGCGCACCGATCCGAGGGGCAATTGGCCCTGACCCTGCGGGCGCTGTCGGCGGCGGTATTCCTGCCCTCGGCCATCATGGCGCTGTCGATGCTGTGGAACCCCGCGGCGCTGCTGGGTGATTACATCTGGGCGCTGCATGTGTTGGCGGGGGCGGCTCTGTTGACCCTGTTGGCCGAACGCATTGCGCGGATGACCGAGGGACCGGACCGCCTGTTGCGGGTGGCATTCTTTGCCGTGGGGGCGCTGGTGTTGATCGCGCTGGCGCTGTTCCTGATCCTGACCAAGGGCGCGCTGACGCTGGCCTTGGCGGTGATGGTTTTGCTGACCGTTCTGTTGGACCGGCGGTTCAACCTGCCGCTGCTGGACGGGTTCATTCAGTTGGGTGTTGTGGTGATCGGATACCGTTTGGTGATTGATCCGGGGGTCGATCGTGCCCTGTCTGGGTCACTGGCGCAGATACTGCTGATCTATGGCGGCACATTGGTGTTGATGGCGGCGGCGTGGTGGTTTGCGGGGCACCGCAAGGGCAGCGCAGCGCGGGTGATGCTGGAAAGCGCCTGCTGGACCATTGGCGGCGTGTTTGCCAACCTGTTGTTGATCCGCGCCGTGGGTCGTGCGGATGAAACCAGCCACTGGGTGCTGGGACCGATGGCGGCGATCTGGTTTGGATCGGCCGCAAACCAGATCTACCGGATGCGGATTGGCGGCAAGTTGTCGACGCTGGTGCGCGGCGGTTTGGCGCTGTGTTTCACGCTGGTCGGGCTGGGTGTTGTGGCGCTGCTGGCCAGTTTGTCCAACCCTTTGTTTTTCAGCAGCGAAAGGGTGCTGGGGGTCGCGTTTTTCAATTCGCTGGCGGTGGCCTGTTTGCCAGTGGCAGCGGTGTTTGCCGTCGCCGCATGGAAGGTGGCCGGTCCCAAGGGGCGCGGGTTCAAACCCTTGATCTGCATGGCTCTGCTGGCGGTTGGTTGCTATCTGGCCCTGTCGGTGCGCCACCTGTGGCATGGTGCCAACATCAGCCTGCGTCAGGGTGTCTATGACGGAGAGCTGTATTCCTATACCGTGGCGCTGTTGCTGCTTTCGGTGGGGATGCTGTTTCTGGCTTTTGCGCGGCGCAACGACACCCTGCGCAAGCTGGCGATGGCAGGGGTTGGCGTGACCATCGCCAAGGTGTTCCTGATCGACATGAGCGGGCTGGCGGGGCTGATCCGTGTCGCCAGTTTCATGGGGTTGGGCCTGTCGCTGGCGGGGCTGGCATGGCTGAACCGTGTGATGGCCGCGCAATGGGACAAGGGGCAGGATGGGCAGGATGGGCAGGATGGCCCGCCCGAGGCCAAGTCGGAACAGGCGGATGCACCGCCTGAAGATCCCTTAGCGTAGTTTGGGGATGCCGCCGGGCAGGGTTTCGCGTTCGACCACGCCTGCACGCAGGGATCGCCCGATCCGGTGTGCCAGTTGTGACCAGGCCGCCGCCTGATCGGGGCGTAATTCGCTGCGCAGGGTCAGGTCGAACAGGCCCAGCCAGGTGTCGAACATGCCGGGTTTGACGTTGCCTGCATCGCGGTGAACCACCAGCGGATTGCCGTCATAGCTGCGTTCAAACAGGATCGCATTGGCCCAGAAGCGGGTGATCTTTTCCTCGTGCTTGGGCCAGTCGGTGATATGGGCGGAAAACACCGGGCCAAGGCCGGGATGTTGGCGCACCAACTCGTAGAACGCGGCCACAACGCGGGCGATTTCATCGCGGGTGACATCGAATTTGGGCGGCAGGATGGACATGGGCGGGCCTTTGGCGCTGTGCGTGTTGGCATTGGGTATAATGTTGCTGCGGGATTTGCCATAGGGCGGGGCGTCGCGGGGATGCGCCGACAGGAGCCTGCGGCGCGAGTATTTTTGCCAAGAAAAAGCAGCGGCTGGCGGTATTGCGGCGCACCACGCGGCGCCAGCCCGCGTGGCCACGCCCAACCAAGAGGGTTTTTCGTCAGAAAATCACCGAGTGGGCGGGAGTTTTGCCTGTGTGACAGTTGTTTTGACCACTGGACGGGGCGCGGGGGCCGTCCTATAACGCGGCCATGATGTATCGCCTTGCCATCATCATTCGAATTACTTGCCCGGCGCTCTGATTGATCGAGCCGCCGGGACAAGGCGTATGGGAAACCGCGCCGACCCTCATCCTTGATTGCCAAAATGACAGAACAGGACGCAACCCATGTGCGCCGACACGCCTGAATACCCCGACTACAAAGACACGTTGAACCTGCCGAAAACCGATTTTCCGATGCGCGCGGGCTTGCCCAAACGCGAACCGGAATGGTTGGCGAAATGGGCCGATATCGGCATCTATGACCGGTTGCGCGACAAGGGGGCGGATGGATCGCGCAAGCCCTTTACCCTGCATGACGGCCCCCCCTATGCCAACGGGCATCTGCACATCGGTCACGGGCTGAACAAGATCCTAAAGGATTTTATCGTGCGTTCGCAGCAGATGATGGGGCGCGATGCGCGTTACATCCCCGGTTGGGATTGTCACGGCCTGCCGATCGAGTGGAAGATCGAGGAGCAATACCGCCAAAAAGGCAAGGACAAGGACGAGGTTCCGGTTCTGGATTTCCGTCAGGAGTGCCGCAATTTCGCCAAGGGCTGGATCGACATCCAGCGTGACGAATTCAAGCGTTTGGGTGTCACGGGCAACTGGCCCAAGCCGTATCTGACGATGGATTTCCATGCCGAGCGGGTGATCGCCGAGGAATTCATGAAGTTCCTGATGAATGGTGCGCTGTATCAGGGGTCGAAACCCGTGATGTGGTCGCCGGTGGAAAAAACCGCCCTGGCCGAGGCCGAGATCGAGTATCACGATCACAAATCCCACACGATCTGGGTGCCGTTTGTTGTGCAGACAGCCGGTGATCTGGCCGGAGCCAAGGCGGTGATCTGGACCACGACCCCGTGGACGATCCCGTCGAACAAGGCGGTCGCCTATAACCCCAAGATTTCATATGGTTTGTATGAGGTCACGGCCACGCCGGATGAATGCTGGTGCGCGGTTGGTGATCGCTATTTGCTGGCCGATACGCTGGCGGCCGAGGTTCTGGGCAAGGCGCGGCTGGAAGACGGGCAATGGCAGCGGCAGCGCGATGTGACGGCAGATGAGCTGGCAGGGCTGGTTTTGGCGCATCCTTTTGCGGGGCAGGATTGGTCCGAAGGGTTCTGGGATTATGACGTGCCGATGATCGACGGCGACCATGTCACCGACGATGCGGGCACGGGGTTTGTGCATACTGCGCCTTCTCATGGTGCCGACGACTATGAATGTTTCGTTGCGCGGGGGTGGACCGACCGGATGACCCATAACGTGGGCGAGGAATCCGAATTCCTGCCGCATGTGCCGTTCTTTGCGGGTCTGAAAGTGCTGGATCACAAGGGCAAGGAAGGCAAGGCCAACACCGCCGTGATCGACAAATTGGTTGCGGCGGGCGGCATCATCGCCCGTGGCCGTGTCACGCACAGCTATCCGCATTCATGGCGGTCCAAGGCGCCGGTGATTTTCCGCAATACGCCGCAATGGTTTGCCGCGATTGATAAGGAAATCGGCGGCGATGACACCTATGGCAAAACCATCCGGCAGCGGGCGCTGACATCTATCGACCAACTGGTGAAGTGGACTCCGGTCACGGGGCGCAACCGCCTGTATTCGATGATCGAAGCGCGCCCCGATTGGGTGTTGTCACGCCAACGCGCATGGGGCGTGCCGCTGACCTGTTTCACCAAGGTTGGCGCGTTGCCCACCGATGCCGATTTCCTGCTGCGCGATCCGGCTGTCAACGCCCGCATCACCGAAGCATTCGAGGCAGAGGGCGCGGATGCATGGTATAAGGACGGCGCGAAACAGCGGTTCCTTGACGGGATCGTCAACCCTGATGACTATGACCAAGTGTTTGATATTCTTGATGTCTGGTTTGATTCCGGTTCCACCCATGCCTTTGTTCTGCGCGACCGCGAGGATGGCAGCGACGACGGGCTGGCCGATCTGTATCTGGAAGGCACCGACCAGCACCGTGGCTGGTTTCATTCATCCATGTTGCAGGCCTGTGGCACCATTGGCCGCGCCCCCTATCGCGGGGTGCTGACCCATGGGTTTACGCTGGATGAAAAGGGCATGAAGATGTCCAAATCATTGGGCAATACCATCGTGCCGGAAACGGTCGTGAAACAATATGGCGCGGATATTCTGCGCCTGTGGGTGGCGCAGACCGATTACACCAATGACCAACGCATCGGGCCGGAAATCCTGAAAGGGGTGGCCGACAGCTACCGCCGCTTGCGTAATACGCTGCGCTTTATGCTGGGTGCTTTGTCTGCCTATCGCCCCGAGGACGAGGTGGAACTGGCCGATATGCCGGAACTGGAACAGCTGATGTTGCACCGTCTGGCCGAGCTGGATCAGGTGGTGCGCAAAGGTTACGACGCCTATGATTTTCAGGGCGTGTTTCAGGCGCTGTTCCACTTTTGCACCATTGATCTGTCGGCGTTTTATTTCGATATCCGCAAGGATGCGCTGTATTGCGATGGCGATTCTGCAAGGCGGCGTGCGGCGCGCACGGTGATGATGCGCCTTTACGAACGGCTGACCACATGGCTGGCCCCGATCCTGACATTCACGATGGAAGAGGTCTGGCTGGAGCGGAACCCCGGCGCGGACAGTTCGGTGCATTTGCAGGACATTCCCGAAACGCCTGCGGCATGGTTGAACCCCGAACTGGCGGCGCGCTCTGTCATGGTGCGCATGGTGCGCCGCGTCGTCACCGGCGCACTAGAGGAACACCGCCGCGACAAAACCATCGGTTCGTCGCTCGAGGCCGCGCCCGTGGTGCACCTGAGCGCGGAACTGGCGGCGATCATCACCAACCCCGAAACCTTTGCCGATCTGTGCATCACATCGGCGGTGACGCTGACAACCGATCCCGCCCCCGAAGGTGCGTTCACCCTGCCCGACGCGGCAGGGGTGGCGGTGGTGTTTGCCAAAGCGACGGGCGAAAAATGTCAACGCTGCTGGAAAATCCTGCCCGATGTTGGCACCCACAGCCATGCGGCGACCTGCCAACGCTGCGATACGGCATTGGGGTGATCCGACCCGAATGATGCGGATAAAGGGCGGTGCTGTTGTGCCGCCCTTTTTTCGTGGGGCTGATCGGGCTATGCTTCGGGCCATGAACAAGTTGAGTTTCGACACCCCCACGGGCCGGTTCACACTGGTCGAAAGCGACGATCAAATCGTCGCGGCGGGTTGGGGCATGGAGGAGGGATCAAAGGCCTCGCCCCTGCTGGTCGCGGCACAGTCGCAGATCATGCGATACTTTAGCCATGACTTGCAGGTATTTGATTTGCCGCTGAAAATGGCCGGTGGGCTGACGGGGCAGGTGGGCGCGCTGATGTTGGCGATCCCGCTGGGGGAGACCCGCACCTATGGTGATCTGGCGCGCGATTTGGCAATGCCTGCACAGGCGATCGGGCAGGCCTGTGGTGCCAATCCGATTCCGCTGATCATTCCCTGCCATCGCATATTATCGGCCAGCGGTTTGGGCGGGTTTTCCGGCGCGGGCGGGGTCGAAACCAAGGTCGCATTGTTGCGTCATGAGGGCGCGGCAGGGCTGTTGATTTAACCGTCTTTGCCATAGATCACCTGCTGCGCGATCCCCGCGACCAACAGATAGACCGAGGTCACGATCAACCCCCAATGCGCCCAGCTTTGCGGGTGGAAATCGACCCAAGCGGCCCAGGCTGCGAAAAAGGTCCATGCCAGTGCCATCGGCAGGGTAAGATTGCGCCAGCGATCCGTGCGCACGGGATGGACGAATTTCAACGGCACGAACATCGCCGCCGCCAGCACCGTGACCAACACAAGGCTGACATAGAAATCGGGTTTCAGTGCGAACAGCACCAGCACCAGCATGTTCCAGCACCCCGGAAAGCCGGAGAATGAATTATCCTTGGTTTTCATGCGGGTATCGGCAAAATACATGGCCGAGGCAAAGGTGATCACGATGATCGCCACCCAGCCGGTCCACCCCGGCAGCAGCCCCGATTTGAACAGGGCAAAGGCGGGGATGAACACATAGGTCAGGTAGTCGATGATCAGATCCAGCAACACCCCGTCAAAGGTTTTCGCGTTGGTTTTCACATCATAGCGGCGCGCCAGCGGCCCGTCGATGCCATCGACAAAAAACGCCACCACCAGCCACAGGAACATCACCGCCCATTTGCCATCCACCGCGGCCAGCATCGCCAGCATGGCAAATACCGCGCCCGTGGCGGTCAACAGGTGGACAAGATGGGCCTTGATGGTAAGGGGCATGGGGTCAATTCGCCTGTATTACAATGGGTGCGGGGTAGCGGCCTGTGCGGGCTTGGTCAACCCTTGCCGCCAGCAGCGCGGGGGTGGGTGCTGTCGTATACTTCGAGCAGGCGAACGGTATCGACACCGGTATAGTTTTGCGTTGTCGACAGCGAGGCATGGCCCAGCAATTCCTGAATCGCGCGCAGGTCACCGCCCGCATTCAACAGATGCGTGGCAAAGCTGTGGCGCATGGCGTGGGGGGTGACCGATGCGGGCAGGCCCAGTTGCATCCGCGCCTGTTCCGTCACCTTTTGCACCATGCGCGGGGCCAATGCGCCGCCGCGTTTGCCGCGAAACAGCGGCGCGTCGGGTTCAACCGGCCAAGGGCACAGGCGCAGGTAATCCTGCACCGCGCGCCGTGCCACGGGGACGACGGGCACGATGCGTTCTTTGCCGCCCTTGCCGGTGATGCGGATGACCTCGGCCAATGGGGCATCGCTGCCCTTTAGGGACAGTGCCTCGGATATGCGCAAGCCGCAGCCGTATAGCAGGGTCATCACGGCGCTGTCGCGTGCGCCGATCCAGCCCTGATCGGATTGCAATTCGACCTGCGAAATCATGTCGCGCGCGGCGTCTTCGGCCAGGGGGCGGGGCAGTTTGCGCGGGAATTTAGGGGCGCGGGCCGATAAAACGGCAGTGGGGTCAAAGCCTTCGCGGTCAGACAGCCAGCGGATGAATGATTTCACCGCCGACAATTTGCGCGCCATTGAACGCGGGCTGATGCCGTCGGCGCGACCGGCCGCCATCCATGCGCGCATATCGCGCACCGATAGGGACGACAGCGGGCCAATGCCCTGCGCCTCGCCCTTGTAACCTGTTATAAACGCTAAAAAATCCGCCACATCGCGCCCATAGGCATCAATGGTGTTTTGGGATGCGCCTTTTAGCGCGGTCTGCGCATCCAGCCAGCCCGCCATCGCATCGCGTGCGGCGGGGGAAATCACGACAGCCAGCGGCGCATGGCCCGTTCGAACACACCCGCGAAAAACGCCAGCAAATCCGTGCCTTGCGATGGGGCGAACTGGTGCGGGTCCTCGACCCCCATGACCAACATGCCGGGCAGGCGGCCCGCGCCGAAATCAAGGCGCAAGCAGGCCTCGGAACGCACCCATGATGCCTTGTCGCCGTAAATCGCGGGCGATCCTTCCTGCATCTGGCGCAGGGTGACCTGACGCACAGGCAGATCGCGCCCGCCGGTCAGGTAATCCTGAATGAAACCGGGTTCGGCCACGGACAACACGTCGCCCAACCGCATCACAGCGGGGTCTTTGTCGTTTTGCACGGATTCCAGCACCAGACGCACCGCATCGACGCGCAAAATATCGGCCACTTCGCTGCCCAACCCCTTGAGGAACTGTTCAAAGGACACCGGATCCAGCATTTTCAGAATGGCGCGATGCACCTGATTGGTGCCTGCCAGATTTTCATAGGCGGCGGCGATGACACCGCGATGGGTATCCTCCAGCCGGTCCAGACGTGCCTCCAGACGATCCATCGCGATGCCGCGCAGATCAACGATATTGCCGCCCATGGCGCGTTCGTTCGCGGCGATCAGGGCGCGCATAAGGTCTTGATCTTCTAGGATAACATCGGGCTGCGCGATGATTTTTTCGCGCAATTGATCGTCCATCTTGGGATTGCTGCTCATGCCTGCCTCTTTATTCGTTGCCACCAGCCTAACAGAAGGTCGGCGGTTTTTGCGCATTTATTGCGGATTTTCCCCCAAATGCCGTGCTGTGTTGCGGCCTGTCAACGCAAAAGCCCCGGCGCATTGTGCGGCCGGGGCAATATGTTGTGTCGCGGTGACGCTGTATCGCGTCGGGTCGGTGTTACAGGATTTTTTGGCCGGTCTTGGCCCAATCGGCCATAAAGGCATCCAGCCCCTTGTCGGTCAGCGGGTGGTTGGCCAGCGCCTTGATCACGGCGGGGGGCGCGGTGATCACATCGGCACCCAACAGCGCGCATTCCTGCACATGGTTGGCCGACCGGATCGATGCCGCCAGAATTTCGGTGCCAAAATCATAGTTGTCATAGATGGTGCGGATGTCTTCGATCAATTGCATCCCGTCCAGCGCGATATCATCCAAACGGCCAATGAAGGGGCTGATGAATGTCGCGCCCGCCTTGGCCGCGATCAGCGCCTGATTGGCGGAAAAACACAGGGTCACGTTGACCATGAACCCTTCGCCCGACAGCACGCGGCAGGTTTTCAACCCGGCCCATGTCAGCGGCACCTTTACGGCGATATTGTCGGCGATAGCGGCCAGTTTTCGCCCTTCGGCCAGCATGTCGTCAAATTCGGTTGCGACCACTTCGGCCGATACCGGGCCATCGACCAGCGCGGCGATTTCTTTGGTCACTTCGATGATGTCGCGGCCCGATTTCATGATCAGCGAGGGGTTGGTGGTGACGCCATCCACCATGCCCAGATCGTTCAGTTCTGCGATTGCGTCGATCTCGGCCGTGTCTACAAAGAATTTCATGGTTCTGCCCCTTGGGTGGTTGGACTTTGCTTGGTTAAGCCTTTACCCCATGGGCACGTTTCCCGAAACCCTTTTCCGCCTAAGGACCGCGTGTTGCAGGACTATTTCGACCATGGCGAACTGGTAGGCGTGTTGACCACGCAGCCGCTGGACCGCGTGCTGGATTACCGCGCACCCGAAGGCGGCTGCCATTCGGGTGCTTTTGTCGAGGTGCCACTGGGGCCGCGCAAGGTGTTGGGCGTGGTCTGGGGCAAGGGGCAGGGCGATTGGGATATTGCCAAGGTGCGGTCGGTCATTCGGGTGCTGGATGTCGCCCCGATGCGCGGCGAATTGCGCGATTTCATTATACGGTCGGCGGATTACACCATGACGCCGCTGGCGGCGATGTTGCGGCTGGCGACCCGTGCGCCGGGCTTGGGTGACCCGCCATCGATGCGCAAGGTGTTTCGCATGGGAACCGGAACGCCGGATCGGGTGACGGCGGCGCGCACGCGGGTATTGGGTGTGCTGCGCGAATATGGCGGGCTGGCCTTCACGCTCAAGGAACTGGCGGATCAGGCAGGGGTCACGCCATCGGTGGTCAAGGGGCTGGTGACGCAGGGCGCGGTGCAGGAACAGGACACCCCCCGCGATGTGCCATTCGCGCCGCTGGACCCGTTGCATGCGGGCAAGGATCTGACCGAGGATCAGGCCGCAGGCGCGGCGGCCCTGCGGGCGGGGGTTGCCTCGGGGCGCTATGGCACCACCCTGCTGCGCGGTGTCACCGGATCGGGCAAAACCGAGGTCTATCTGGAAGCCGTGGCCGAATGTCTGGCGCAAGGGCGACAGGCACTGGTGCTGCTGCCCGAAATCGCCCTGACCGCCGAATTCATCACCCGGGTCGAGGCACGGTTTGGCGCACGCCCCGCCGAATGGCATTCGGGTGTGACCATGACCGAACGTCGCCGCATCTGGAAAATGGTCGGGCAGGGGGGGGCGCAGATGGTTGTGGGGGCGCGGTCGTCCCTGTTTCTGCCGTTCATGGATTTAGGATTGATCGTTGTCGATGAAGAACACGACACGTCCTATAAACAAGAGGATGGCGTGCTGTATCACGCCCGCGATATGGCGGTGTTGCGGGCATCGCTTTGTGATGCGCGGGTGGTTCTGGCCTCGGCCACGCCATCACTGGAAAGCTGGGCCAATGCCGAGGCGGGCAAATACCAGCGGTTGGACCTGACGGCGCGGTTTGGTGAATCGGTTTTGCCGGATATGAAGGCACTGGATATGCGGCGCGAAAACCTGCCCTCGGGGCGGTGGATATCGGGCGCGCTGCAAACGGCGGTGCAACAGCGGATCGCAAGGGGTGAACAGTCGCTGCTGTTTATCAACCGGCGCGGCTATGCCCCGGTCACGATCTGCCGCGCCTGCGGGCATCAGATCGGCTGTGACCATTGTGATGCGATGATGGTGGAACACCGGTTTTTGAAACGGCTGGTCTGTCATCAATGCGGCGAAACCAAACCCATGCCCGAGGCCTGCCCGTCCTGCGAGGTCGAGGGCAAGCTGGCCCCCGTCGGCCCCGGAGTGGAGCGCCTGACCGAAGAGGCCACGGCCCTGTTCCCCGATGCCAATGTGGTGACGCTCAGCTCGGATATGTATGCATCCGCCCGCGCCCTAAAGGAGGAAATCGCGCGCATCGCCCATGGTGATGTGGACCTGATCATTGGCACGCAACTGGTGGCCAAGGGGCATAATTTTCCGCGCCTGACGCTGGTCGGAGTGATCGACGCCGATCTGGGGTTGCAAGGGTCCGACCTGCGCGCGGCAGAACGCACGTTTCAACTGATGCGGCAGGTGGCGGGGCGGGCGGGCCGCGCCGAAAAACGCGGTGTGGCATTGCTGCAAACCTATCAACCCGAACACCCCGTGATCCGCGCCATTCTGGCAGGGGACGAGGTCGGGTTCTGGACCGCCGAATCCGACGAGCGCCGCCTTGCAGGGGTGCCCCCCTTTGGCCGTATGGCGGGCATCATCCTGTCATCCCCTGACCCTCAGGCGGTGTTTGATCTGGGGAATGACATGGCGCGGCGCGACGGCCCCCTGCGCCAGATCAATGCGCAGGTGTTCGGCCCCGCACCCGCCCCAATTGCGCGCATAAGGGGGCGGCACCGTGTGCGCCTGTTGGTCAAGGCCGACAAAGGCGTGGCGCTGCAACCGGCGCTGAAACGCTGGATCGCGCAGTTCCGTCTGCCACGCGAGGCCCGCCTCGCTGTGGATATCGACCCGCAAAGTTTTTATTGATGATCTGCCTTGCCAGCACAGGAGCCTGCGGCGCGAGTATTTTGACCAAGAAAAAGTGCAAGCGAGGCGCAAAACAGGCAGCTTTTGTTTTTTAGGGGTGGGCTTTTTCTTGGTTCAAATACTCCGGGGTGAGCCCGTAAGGGCGAGGGGCTGGCCCCTTGTCCGGCCTTTGGGCCGGAATTACGCCGCTGCGGCCTGTTCGCCGCGTTGATCCACCAGAAAATCGGTGGCCATGGCGCCGATCCACATGCAAAACAGCGCCAGCCATGCGGTTCCGGCAAAGATTGATCCGCCTGTGACCCCAGCCCCGATGGCGCAGCCACCTGCCAGCATCCCGCCAAATCCCATCATGGCTGCGCCCAGCATCGAGCGGCGCATGTTGGATTCATCGGTGAAGCCCTGAAATTTGAATTCCCTTGTGACCCAAGAGGCAAGAAATGAGCCAAGGAACACCCCCGGCACCAGCCCGACATCGAATTCCAGCACCGCGTCGCGTTCCAGAAAGAACATCAGCGTATGGGCGGAAGGGCCGGTGAAGGTGGCGCTTTCGATTTGCACGGGATCGAATGCAATTTGCGACAATCCAAAAGTCAGCACCCAGCCAAGCGCCACGGCAAAGCCCACACCCGAGGCAAAGACCAGTCGCGCCGCGCCGATGCGGTTTCTGCGCGATACATAAAGCGCGGCAAGGGCGATCAGAACACCGATGGCAAAACCGCCCCATTCGGGCAGGCCTGTGAACGCCAGCAGGTCCATGTTGCGCCCGCCCTCGGTTATCCAGATCGCGGCCAGTTGGTCGCGCCAATCCGACAGGATGCCTTGCAGGCTCATCTGTGCCACGACGGCAAAGATCAGGCCGGATACAAGCGAGCGCAGGTTGCCTGTTGCGGCCAACACCAGCAAACGCCCCGAACAGCCCCGCGCCAGCACCATGCCGACGCCAAACACCAGCCCGCCGATGATCGCGCCAGACCAGCTGCCCGGAACGGCCATCATGCGGGCGTCCTGTGGTTGCATCAGGCCCAGCAGATACGCCCCCTGCACCCAGACCACAGCAGTGGAAAAGGTCAGCAACCAAACCGCGACCTTGTCGTTCATCTGGCCACGGGCGAATGCCACGGTGGCGGCGCGCAGGCAGAACCGTGATCGTTGCGCTGCCACCCCGAACACCACGCCGGTTATCAACCCGAACAGTGCCGCTGACGGGGCCTCTCCAATTCTTTCGACAATGCTGAGCAGGTCCATGACGCGCCTTTCACATATAGAAATTCAGGTGTCTGCATATGATGGGCGCGGGGTTTGTGCCTTGATGCAGATCAGTTTGCCCTGTGGCGGCGGGGCAAATGCGACCTGTTCGGGGTCGCACATGGGCATGACGGGGGTGTGATTCGCGATCACGGTCGGGGGGTAAACCCCAAACCAAGGAGGGCCGCGCGATGACCGCCGAATATGACGATGAAATGATGACGGGCCTTTCTATGGTGTCGCCCGACGATATGACCGCGCTGGTAGAAGAGGTCACAGAAGCGGCCCTGACCAGTGAACAGTCACCGCTGGCCCCGTCGTCTGTGGCGTTCAGCGTGGACACGGCGACCCTGCCACAAGAGGGCGGCAGTGGTTCCGAATTCGGCGCGAATTTCGGCAGTGTGATGTGGCGCACACTTGTCTGTGCCGATCGCACGCCATCGTCGGATATGGTGATGGGGCTGGCCGAATTCGACGCGGGGGGCACGCTGTTGCCGCACCGCCATCTACCGGCCGAGGTATATTATGGCGTTGAGGGGTCAGGCACCGTCACCATCGACGGCATTGCGCATAAAATTGCGCCGGGCATTGCGGTTTTTGTGCCGTCAAACGCCGAACACGGCACCGTTGCGGGGCCGGAGGGTTTGAAATTTGTCTATGTGTTTCCCAATGCACGTTTCGCCGAGGTGGATTACCGGTTTTCGGCAGTGGCGCAGGGGTGAACCGGGCGTAATCTCCCCCTCGTCAAGGCCGGACAAAAGGCGTATTGGCGGGGCATGAAACAGATCATTCCCCTGTCCGAGGCAGCAAACCTGCCGTTCTGGCGCCGTCCTGCGGCGCTGTTGTTCCTGATGGCTGCGGCCATGCCTGTGGCATTTGCCACCTGGTCGGCGTTGTTGAACAATTTCGTGATCGAGGTCGCGGATTTTGACGGATCTGACATTGGCTGGCTGCATACGGTGCGCGAAATACCGGGGTTTCTGGCGATCGGGGTGATTGCCCTGATCATTTTCATTCGCGAACAGGTGTTGGGGCTGGTGGCGTTGATCCTGTTGGGGGTGGCCACGGCGTTGACCGCGCAATTTCCCTCACTTGGCGGAATTCTGACCATCACAATGCTGAGTTCCATCGGGTTTCATTACTATGAAACCGTCAACCAGTCGCTGCAATTGCAATGGTTGCCCAAGGAGCGCGCGCCGCAAATGCTGGGCTGGTTGCTGGCCGCAGGATCGGCCGCGACGCTGGTGGCCTATGTGCTGATCGTGCTGACATGGGACCGTTTGGGCCTGACCTATAACATCGTCTATTTGATGGCAGGAGGGTTCACCGCGGCGGTGGCACTGTTTGCGTTCTTTGCCTATCCGCAATTCGAAAGCCCCGATCCGCAGGTCAAGAAATTCATTCTGCGCCGCCGCTATTGGCTGTATTATGCACTGCAATTCATGGCCGGGGCGCGCCGCCAGATTTTTGTGGTCTTTGCCGGGTTCATGATGGTTGAATTGTTCGGGTTCAAGGTCCACGAGGTGACCGCGCTTTATCTGATCAACCTTGTGGCCAATATGGTTTTCGCGCCGCTGTTGGGGCGCGCTGTGCACCGGTTTGGCGAACGCAATGCGTTGAGGTTTGAATATGTCGGGCTGGTGATCGTGTTCCTGCTGTATGGCGGGGTTTACTGGTTTGGATGGGGGGTGTTGGTGGCATCGGCGCTATATGTGATTGACCACATGTTTTTCGCATTGGCGCTGGCGTTGAAAACCTATTTCCAGAAAATCGCCGACCCGGGCGATATTGCCCCCACGGCAGCGGTGGCATTCACGATCAACCACATTGCGGCGGTGTTTTTACCCGCAGGACTGGGGTATTTGTGGTTGGTGTCGCCTGCTGCGGTGTTCTTTTTGGCGGCGGGCATGGCTGGCACATCGCTGGCATTGGCCAGCCTGATCCCGCGCCATCCGGAAAAGGGAAACGAGACGGTTTTTTCACGCTTTACCACCCCTGCGCCGGGTGCTGCGGAATAAATAAGCGTTTTTCCGCCCTGCGGGAGAACTGAACGTCACGTCAACCAACCCTGTTCGCGCCCATTGCTTCGGTCTAGGTATAGGACACAAGTAATGCCCTATCCCTTGTCGGACAGGCGCGCGAAAGGACATCCAATGCACACACCGGGCAAATTTACCACCGGATCAACCATGCGTCATGTGATGGTCATGACCCTGACCGGCTCTCTGGGCCTTAGCTTTATGTTTCTGGTGGATTTTCTGGCGCTGTTCTGGATTTCACGCCTGAATGACGAGGTGCTGATCACCGCCATTGGTTTTGCGGGTGTAATCCAGTTTTTCGTGGTGTCCGTGGCCATGGGGATGATGATTGGCGCTGTGGCACTGGTCAGTCGCGCCCTGGGGCGCGGTGACCAAGAGGAGGCGCGCCGGATCGCAGGGTCGGCCATGGTTTACGCCATTGCGGTGCAAACGGTCATCGCGGCGACGGTATTCGTTTTTCGCCGCCCCCTGCTGGCCTGGTCGGGGGCCGAGGGCGAGGCCCTGGACGTGGCCGTGCAATTCCTGACCATATCCCTGCCATCGCTGCCGATGATCGCGGCGGGCATGACCGCATCGGCGGTGCTGCGTGCGGCGGGTGATGCGTGGCGGTCGATGTTGGTGACCACATCCGCCGGATTGGTGGCGCTGGTGGTGGACCCGTTGCTGATCATCTGGATGGGGTTGGGCGTGCCCGGTGCGGCGATTGCGATCATCATCAGCCGCTCGGTCATGGTTTCGCTGGGGCTGTATTGGGCGATCAAGGTGCGCAAATTGCTGGGCCGTCCCAGCCTGCCGGACCTGCGCCAGAACCTGCCCGCATTCATCGCCATTGCAGGCCCGGCGGTGGCCACCACAATTTCCACCCCCTTTGGCAACTGGGTTCTGACCCGTGCCATGGCCGAACATGGTGACAGCGCCGTGGCCGGTTTGGGCGTGACCATGCGTATGACCATTCTGGCCTTTGGCGGTATTTTCGCCCTGTCCGGAGCGATTGGCGGCATCATCGGCCAGAACTATGGCGCGGGGCTGCCGCATCGTGTGGCCTCGGCCTATCGTGACGCTTTGATATTTTGTGCGGGCTATACCATGGTGGTCTGGGCCGTTCTGGTGGCCATGTCCGACCCGGTATCGCGCACATTCGGATTAGGGCCAGAGGGCGCAGAGGTGGTTCATGTATTCGCCCGCGTCTCGGGGTTTTTCCTGTTCACCGGCGCGCTGTTCGTATCCAACGCGGCGTTTAACAATCTGGGCAAACCGTTCTGGGCAACCGCCGCCAACTGGACCCGTGACGGGCTTTTGATTTTCCCGCTGGCGATGCTGTTTGGCGCGTGGATGGGGGCATCAGGTGTGGTGGTCGGGCAGGCGGTGGCCAATACGGTTGCGGGCATCGCCGCGGCCTGGGTCGGCTGGCGGTTTGTGCAACGCATGGGCGGCGCACGCGCGCCGCAACATCCCGTGCCCGATCCGGTCACCAACCCGGCCGTGCCGCCGATGTAGGGCAGGGGCGGCGACCACAATGCTTGACCCCGCCTGCGCGCCGCCCTAACCCACGGGGCAACAACCGGAGTAGCAGCATCATGCCCACCTTTACCGCCATCACCACCCTGACAGGCAAAGCCCCGGCCGAGGCACTGGGCCTGGCCATGGAAAGCCTGACCCCTGAACCCACCGGCGTTGGCGTGTTCGAAATCGAAGACGGCAGCGGATTGTGGGAGGTCGGCGGCTATTTCATCGAATCCCCCGATATTGCAGGGCTGGAATTGCTGGCCGCGATCCACAGCGCGAAACCGTTCACCGTGTCGGAATTGCCCGAAACCGATTGGGTCGCCAAGGTGCGCCGCGAATTGACCCCGGTCGAGGCGGGGCGGTTTTTCGTCTATGGCAGCCATGACGCCGACAAGGTGCCCGCAGGCAAAGAGGCCCTGCTGATCGAGGCCGCAATGGCATTTGGCACCGGCCATCACGGCACGACATTGGGCTGTCTGCGCGCCGTGGATTATCTGGCGGATCAAGGGTTCGTCGGGCAAAACGTGGCCGATATCGGTTGCGGCACTGCGGTGCTGGCCATGGCCGCCGCCCGCATCTGGCCCAATCCCGTTCTGGCGGGCGATATTGACGAGGTCGCAGTGGACGTGGCCCGCGCCAATGTCGCTGCGAACGATCTGGAGGGGCGCGTGATCTGCGTCGAAGGGGCGGGTTTCGGCCACCCCGACCTGACCGATGCCGCCCCCTTTGATCTGGTGTTTGCCAATATCCTGAAGGGTCCGTTGATCGACCTTGCACCGGATATGGCGGCGCACCTGCAACCACTGGGATATGCGATTCTATCAGGGATTTTAGTAGAGCAGGCCGATGATGTGGTGGCGATTTACGCCGAAAACGGCATCAATCTGGTGAAACGCACCGATATTGGTGAATGGACAACGCTAATCCTGCGCCAAAATTTGTGAA
This sequence comes from Paracoccaceae bacterium, assembly GCA_050633465.1. Taxonomy (GTDB): domain Bacteria; phylum Pseudomonadota; class Alphaproteobacteria; order Rhodobacterales; family Rhodobacteraceae; genus UBA3069. Next base: position 106,965 of record JBOEGO010000007.1, read on the forward strand.
TGTGTAAATGTTTCGGCAATCTTCATATGGGCGCCCGATTTTTAACACAAACTCGGGTTAACCATAGGTAAGCTTGTTAGACACCATTATTCGGAGGCTGTTGTCATGGCCGACACATTTGCAGAATTTGAAACACGCCTGCGTCGGATTGGCCGTAAACGCGCCAAGCTGGCAAACGGTTATACATCCGTGGTCGGCAAAGACGGGCTGATCATCGTGAAACCACGCCGTTCGCGCCGTGGTGTTCCGGTGAAAGGCATCGCACTGCTGGTTTGCGGCTTCTTCGGGTTTAAGGGGCTGTTGCTGGGCCATCTGGGGGCAGAAACCTATAATGACAGGTTGACGCGCCTGTCCTCCGGCACCCCGATCGAACAGGCGGGCGCTGCGGCGTTGTCGCCCGATGCGGTCAGCGTCTGGGTGGCCGGACAGGTTGGCCCGCTTTTGCGCTGATTGCGACATTTGCCAGTGCCGCCGCAATCCGGCCCTGACCAAATAAAAACCGCCGCGTCCCGTTTCGGGCGCGGCGGTTTTCGTTTCAAACGGATTGTGCTGGATCAGAAATAGGCGGCAATATCGCCACGGCACAATCCGATGTCTTCCAGTTGGCTGTCGGTCAGGTTGGACAGGGCGGCGCGGGTGCGGCGTGCAGCGCGCAGGTCGGAAAAGCCGGTCATCAAAACCGAAACAGCGCGGCTGATCCGGGCGGAAATCTCTAGCGAAAGCGAAGATGTGCGGTTGGTGTCATACATGGCCATGGGAAGGCTCCATCAAAGAAGGGATGGGGCAACTTCTGGCCCCGATTGCGTTCGATCTGGCATCTAGTCCCGAAGCTGCATCCGCACAACTGGCGTTTTTTGCATAGCGCCTTGCAATTTGTGCATATCTTTTGGGCAGAAAAAGAATAACAAAAATAATAAGTTAATGCGAAAGACCTGTGACGGTTTCGGTATTTTAGGCGTCGTTTTTGCGCAAAACCCATGTTGCAGACCTGCCATTCGGGCAAAGTGTTGCATTCTATTCATATTGGCGTTTGTTCGCGTTTCGTGCTACTGCATCCAAAAGGCAACAGGGCGGGGCGAAATATTGCGGGTTTTAGGTATTGATCCCGGTTTGCAGAACATGGGCTGGGGGGTGATCGACGTGGATGGATCGCGGCTTAGCCATGTTGCCAACGGTATTTGCCATTCGGGCAAGGGCGAACTGGCGCAGCGGTTGCTGCTGCTGCACGAACAGCTGACCGAGGTGCTGCAACGGTTTGCCCCCACCACTGCCGCCGTCGAACATACATTCGTGAACAAGGACGGGGCAGGGACGCTGAAACTGGGGCAGGCCCGTGCCATCGCCCTGTTGGTGCCTGCGCAGGCCGGGCTGGACGTGGGCGAATATGCCCCCAACAAGGTTAAAAAATGCGTTGTTGGTGTGGGGCACGCTGCCAAACAACAGGTGGACCACATGGTGCGGATGCAATTGCCCGGCGTGGTGATCAACGGCCCCGATGCGGCAGATGCACTGGCCATTGCCATGTGCCACGCCCATTACGCCCGCGCCAATGGCGCAATGGAAGCCGCGCTGCGGGCGCAGGCATGATAGATAAAAGAGAGCGCAAGCATGATTGGTAAAGTCACTGGCCGGATCGAATATCGCGGCGAAGATCACGTGCTGATTGACGTGCGCGGTGTGGGCTATCTGGTTTATTGCTCTGACCGGACGCTCGCAACCCTGCCCCCGGTTGGCGAAGCTGCGGCCCTGTTCACCGATCTGCTGGTGCGCGAGGATCTGCTGCAATTGTTCGGCTTTCCCAGCATGTTGGAAAAGGAATGGCACCGTTTGTTAACGTCGGTGCAGGGGATCGGGGCCAAGGCATCTCTGGCGATCCTTGGCACATTGGGCGCCGAGGGCGTCGGGCGCGCCATTGCCCTGGGTGATGTGACCGCGATCAAGGCGGCCAAGGGGATCGGGCCAAAAACCGCACAGCGCGTGGTGATCGAATTGAAAGACAAAGCCCCGGCATTGATGGCCATGGGGGGCAGCATGTCCGACGCGATGGATGGCATGGACGCGGTGGTATTGGAACCGGTCGAACCTGCGCTCAAACCCCGCCGGACCCCTGCCAAAAAGCAGGCCAGCAGCAATGCAGCCGCGCAATCCGATGCGCTGTCGGCCCTGTCGAACCTTGGCTATGCCCCCGCCGATGCGGCGCAGGCCGTGGCGCAGGCAGCGGGAGAGGCCGAGGGCGCAGACGCCCAGGCCCTGATCCGCGCCGCGCTGAAGCTGCTTGCGCCGAAAGGATAGCGGATGACCACGCCAGACCCCGATTTGCGCCCCGATCGCCAGCCCGATGACAACGACCGCGCCCTGCGTCCGCAGGGTTTGGGCGAATTCATCGGTCAGGCCGAGGCCCGCGCCAACCTCAAGGTGTTCATCCAGTCCGCCAAGCAACGAGGCGAGGCAATGGACCACACCCTGTTTCACGGCCCCCCCGGTTTGGGCAAGACCACGCTGGCACAGATCATGGCCAAGGAACTGGGCGTCGGGTTTCGCATGACATCCGGCCCCGTGCTGGCCAAGGCGGGCGATCTGGCTGCGATCCTCACCAACCTCGAAGCCCGGGATGTGCTGTTCATCGATGAAATCCACCGCCTGAATCCGGCGGTAGAGGAGGTGCTATACCCAGCGATGGAGGATTTCGAGCTGGATCTGGTGATCGGCGAAGGGCCGGCTGCACGCACCGTCCGGCTGGAACTACAGCCCTTTACCCTGGTTGGCGCGACCACGCGGATGGGGCTGTTGACCACGCCGCTGCGCGACCGTTTCGGCATTCCCACACGGTTGCAATTCTACACGGTGGAAGAGCTGAACGAGATCGTGACCCGCAACGCCCGCCTGCTCAATGCCCCGGCCGAAGATGACGGCGCCCGTGAAATTGCACGGCGGTCCCGTGGCACGCCACGTATCGCGGGGCGGTTGCTACGCCGCGTGGTCGATTTCGCCGTGGTCGAGGGAAACGGGCGTGTCACCCGCGAAATCGCCGATCATGCGTTGACCCGCATGGGGGTGGATCAACTGGGGCTGGACGGCGCCGACCGCCGGTATTTGCGCCTGATTGCAGAGAGTTACGGTGGTGGCCCCGTGGGCATTGAAACCCTGTCTGCCGCCCTGTCGGAATCCCGCGATGCACTGGAAGAGGTGATTGAACCCTATCTGCTGCAAAAGGGGTTGATCCAACGCACCCCACGCGGTCGGATGCTGGCGCAGGCAGCATGGACCCATCTGGGGCTGGATGCGCCGAAATCTGACCGTGACCTGTTTCAAACCTAGTCAGGGCTGGACCTTGCCGCCGCCTTGGGCAAAAAACGGGGCGCATACCTGCCGGAGGTGACATGACCCAAGCCAATGAAATCGAACCGCTGTTCACATCGACCTCGGGGGAATACCGTTTTGCCCGTTGGGGGCGCCCGATTGTGCCGATCGTATTCGGGGTCGAAGATCAGACCCTGGGCGTGATCAAGGGCGCGGTCGAGGCCGTGGTGGCACTGGCGGGTCATAAAATGGCGGAAACCGACCCCGAATTGGGGGCCAACCTGATGATGTTCTTTTTCCGCGATTGGGATGAATTGCTGGACGTGCCAAATCTGGACAAATTGGTGGACGGATTGGCCCCGCTGGTGGTGCGGTTGAAATCGCAGAACGCCAGCCAATACCGTGGCTTTCGGTTTGACGATGACGGCGCAATTCAGGCGGCATTCTGTTTCGTGCGGATGGATGCGGCAATGGCGGATTTGCCTGCCGATGTGCTGTCGCTGACGCAAGCGGTGCAGGTGATTTTGCTGTGGTCGGATCGTGCGTTTGCGGATAAGTCGCCGCTGGCCGTGGCCGATGGCACCACGGTTTTGCGGCCCGATATCGCGGGGGTGATCCGCGCCGCCTATGATCCGGTGATGCCCGACGTGGCACAGGACGCCAGCCACGCCCTGCGATTGGCGGCGCGGTTGGCGATCAGCGGCTAAGGGTGAAAAACAACCGACGAAAAGGAAAGACCACGCTGCCGTCTTGCAAACGGGGGTAATGGGTTTCCATCGCTGCATCATAGGCGGTGATCAGTGCGGCGCGCTTATCCGGCGCAAGCGCATCCAACACGGGTTTGGCAAATGTGCTTTCGGTGAAATTGCGCACAGGGTGGCCTGATTCTGATTCTGGTAAAATCTGGAAATATTCGGTTTGCCACAGGTGAAGCTGCCCCAGTGGTGACAACAACGCATGGTATTGCGCGGGGCCAAGGATGCCGGGTGTATCGTCAGGCGCAAACCCGAACATGCGCCGCGCCAGCGTCAGCCATGTTGCATGTGATGGCGCGTCATTCATCGCGGGCAGTTGCACAGCCAATGTGCCTGCTGGTGCCAGCATGGCGGCCAGGCGGGGCAACAGGGTTTCGTGATCAGGCAGCCAATGCAGCGCCGCATTGGAAAATATCAGCGCGGGTGGCGTTTCGGGCGACCATATGCTGATGTCAGAAAGGGAAATATGGGCATAAGCCCCTGTTATTGCCGCTTTTTCCAGCATGGCGGGGGAATTGTCGATGCCTGTGATTTCCCGCCCCAGTGCGGCCAATGCAGGGCCAACAGCGCCCGAACCACAGCCAAGATCAATCACCGGACCATTGGGTAAATTCGGCAATGCACGCAACAGATCCAGCGCCGGGCGCAGGCGCTGACCGGTGAAGCGCGCATATTTTTCAGGACACCAATCGGCCAATTTTTCGCCCCTTATCATCAATGAAAAACGGCCAGAGTTTCCTCCGGCCGTTTTGGTGTTTCGCTTATGCGGTGGGTTCCGGTTCCATCCCGCCCCCGCCGCTTGGCTTGGCCTTTGGCTTGGTCTTGGGGATCGCCGTGACCGAAGGGGCGGAGCCGGAATTGTCATCCTCATCCTCGTCCACCGCACTGGGGGGATCGCCCTTCATGACGCGTTTGATTTCTTCGCCGGTCAGGGTTTCATACTCCAGCAAACCCTGCGCCAGATTTTCCCATTCACCCTTGCGTTCCGTCAGGATTTCAAAGGCGCGGTCATAGGCGTTTTGCACAAAGGTTTTGACCTCTTCCTCGATCAACTCCTTGGTGTGGGCCGAGACAGAGAAACCGCCCGTTTGGCCGGAGTATCCCTCGTGGGCTTCGGCATAGTCGATATTGCCGACCTTGTCGGACATGCCCCAGCGCAACACCATGGCACGGGCCAGTGCACTGGCCTGTTGAATGTCGCCTGCAGGGCCGTTGGATACATTTTCTGCACCGTATTTGATGATCTCGGCGGCCTTGCCGGCCATGGTCATCGCCAGCTTTTCCTCGCATTCGGATTTATGCCAGTTCAGTCGGTCGATTTCGGGCAGGGACACCACCATGCCAAGTGCGCCACCACGGGGGATGATCGTCGCCTTATAGACCGGATCACACTGCGGCAGGGCAAGACCGACAACGGCGTGGCCTGCCTCGTGATAGGCGGTTTTTTCCTTTTGATCAGGGGTCAGCACCATTGAACGGCGCTCGGCCCCCATCATCACCTTGTCTTTGGCGTTTTCAAAGTCTTCCATGGTGACATAATGGCGGCCAACGCGGGCGGCCATCAGCGCGGCCTCGTTCACAAGGTTGGCCAGATCAGCACCGGAAAACCCGGGGGTGCCGCGCGCGATGATCCGCATGTCGGCATCAGCGGCCAGCGGCACCTTGCGGGCATGCACCGACAGGATTTTTTCACGGCCTTTGATATCGGGATTGGGCACGGTGACCTGACGGTCAAAACGGCCCGGGCGCAGCAGCGCAGGGTCCAGAACATCGCGGCGGTTGGTGGCGGCAAGGATGATCACACCCTCGTTCGCCTCGAAGCCGTCCATTTCGACCAACAGCTGGTTAAGTGTCTGTTCGCGTTCATCATTACCACCGCCGTATCCGGCACCACGGGCGCGGCCCACGGCATCAATTTCGTCGATGAACACGATGCAGGGTGCGTTTTTCTTGGCCTGTTCGAACATGTCGCGCACACGGGATGCACCAACGCCCACGAACATTTCCACGAAATCGGAACCGGAAATGGTGAAAAACGGCACGCCTGCCTCTCCGGCGATGGCGCGGGCCAGCAGGGTTTTACCGGTGCCCGGAGGGCCGACCAGCAATGCGCCCTTGGGGATTTTACCACCAAGGCGGCTGAATTTCTGCGGATTGCGCAGGAATTCAACGATCTCTTCCAGCTCTTCCTTGGCTTCGTCGATGCCTGCCACGTCGTCAAATGTGACGCGGCCGTGTTTTTCGGTCAGCAGCTTGGCCTTGGATTTGCCAAAGCCCATCGCGCCACCTTTGCCGCCGCCCTGCATCCGGTTCATAAAGAACACCCAGACGCCGATCAGCAGAAGGAAGGGCAGCACCGCGACCAGAAACGCCTGAAACAGCGATTCCTGTTGCGGTTCGGCGGTGACGGCCACGCCCTTGGCGACCAGCATATCGGTCAGTTGTGCATCGTCGGGTTTGATGGTGCTGTAATCCTTGCCGTCGGTGCCGCGATAACGGACGCGTTCCCCATCGACGGTTGCGCTGGAAACTTGTCCATTATCAACAGCTTGCACGAATTCTGTATAATTCACCGCCGAGCTGTTCAGCGTGCTGCCTTGCCCGTTGAACAGGCTGAACAGGGCCATCAGCATAAGCAATAAAATGACCCAAAAAGCGATATTTCTAGCGTTTCCCAAGGAAAACCTCCCGATGATGCTGGCCCGATAGATGCTAGCCCGAGCAGGTAGCACAACAAGCCTGAGGGGTAAAATAGGTATCCCCGCGCAGGGTTCAATGTGCAATCGCCCCCCAAGGGGGGATAAAGCCGTGGTTTAGGGTCGCAAGGTCAAGATATCAGGCAAGAGTTAAAGAACTCTTCGTCCTGACGTAGCGGTGTCGCGGTCCATCCGGCGGCTTTCCCCAACAAAGGGCTGGCGATCAGTTGGTCGCCACGCCAGACCGCAGGGGCGGATTGTGCCGCAGGTTCGGGCAGGCCGGATGCGCGCCAGTTTTCCAGTTCTTTCAAACCATTAGCGCCCGTGACGCGAATTTCGGCGCCCTGTGGCCATGGCCCGTCAACCCGCCAGCGCCCGTCCCAGTTCTGGCCGGGGGCGGCAGTGGTTTCAGCCGCGGCACGCGGATCGCGACAGATACGCAGCAATCCGCGATCTGCACCAGTAAGGTAAACGGCGCGACACCCGTGCAAGGCCATGCCCCGTGCATCAAACAAGCCGTCCTGTAATTGTTGCACGGCGCGGCGTCGCGGGGCGTATTCGGCACCCGACACCCAGCACAGCGCGTGCACCAACAGGCGGCGGGTGATCTCGTCCGGCTGCACGCGCAGCTGACGCAGACAAAACAGCACATCGCCCTGTTCCACGCGGGCACAATCGCGGGCCGCAAGAAAGGCATACCAATTCAAGGCGTTGCGCACATCGCCAAGGGTGCTGGCCACGTGGGCCAGCCCGTCAACCGACACGCCCAAAGGTTCCAGCGCCGCGAGTATCTGGCGGGCGCGCACCCGGTCATATTTGGTGTCCTGATTGCTGGGATCATCAGCCCATGTTTGATTTCTAGCGGTCAGGTATTCACGCAAATCATTGCGTTTGAACGACAATAGCGGGCGAAAAAACTCTGTGTTTTCATGGCGACGACTGGGGGCCATGGCGGACAGCCCGTCAACGCCTGCCTCGCGGGCCAGACGCATCAGCAGGTTTTCAGCGACATCATCGGCCGTATGGCCCAGTGCGATATAGCTGATGTCATGCGCCAAGGCCCAGTTTGACATCAGCGCGTAGCGGGCCCGGCGGGCACGGTCCATCAGGTTGCCGGTCCCGTCCCCGCCCGACCAGTGCAGGGTGGTGTGGGGCAGGCCCAATGCATCTGCCTGGGCGGCGACATCGCTGGCTTCTTGTGCGGCTTCGGGGCGCAATCCGTGATCGACCGTGACCACATGCAGGGCGGTTTTGCCTTTTGCGGCCCAAGCGGCGGCCAAATGCAGCAGGGCCGTGGAATCGCTGCCCCCTGATACGGCCAGCCCGATCCGGTCGGGCAGGGGCACTGGCAACAGATTGTCGAACGCTTGCGCGACGCTGTCGGTGAGCGGGCCTATGCGGTCGGCCCTTGGGCTAGCCGCCTTGTGGTTCACTGACAGCCGATCCTTGCGCGGGCGGTTTGGGCCTGTTCCACAGCAGCGGCACCGGGAAAGCGCACGCCGACCTCGGCCAGTGTCACGCAGGCCTCTTGGGTCTGGCCCAATTGCGCCAATGCATCCCCCAAACGGAACAGGGCCTGCGGGGCCTCTGGTCCTTCGGGATCGGCGGTAAACCCTTGCAGATATGCGCGGGCCTCGCCGGTTTTGTCGCCCATTTTCGACAGGGCCGCGCCGCGCATCAAATAGGCCTGCACAGCCATCGGGCCACCGGGGTAGCTTTCGTTGAACACGGCGAATTTCTTGGCGGCCTCTTCAAAGGAGCCACCGTCAAGCGCGGCTTTGGCGGCTTCGAAATCGGCCTTTTCGCCGACGGCCAGTTCGACATCATTGCCGATCATGCCGGTTTCCAGATTGGTCGAGGGCGCGGCAGGCGCGGTATTGCTTGCGCCCTGTGCCTCGCCGCCCAGGGTGCTGGTTTCGCCCAGTTTGCCAATGTCGCCGCCCTCCAGTTCGACCAGCCGGAATTCCAGATCGCCAATGCGGTTGGTGCCGTCGGTGACCACAGAATTGATGCGAAATTCCAGTTGTTCGGCCTTGGATGTGACGCGCGACAGTTCTGCTTCAATCGCGTCCAGCCGTTGCAGGGTCGATCCGCCCACGGCCACGTTGGCCGCGCCCGTGGTGGACAGTTCGCGGCGCAGCTTCTGCACCTCGACATGCAAAACGGTCAGTTCCTGCCGGATATCGGCCAGCGTTTCGGCACGGTCCTGCGCCGTCAGTGACAGCGGCATCAGGACCAGAGCAAGAGCAAGTTTGAAACGCGTTTTCATGGCGACCCCTTTAATAAATTCTGCCCGACGGATCAGGACATGCCTGCGGCCAGCACGGTGACAGCGCGGCGGTTTTTGGCATAGCAGGATTCGGTCGAACATACCTCGATCGGGCGTTCCTTACCGTAGGAAACAACGCGCAAACGCGCCGAGGACACACCCTTGGAGATCAGGTATTCCTGCACCGCATTGGCGCGGCGTGCGCCAAGCGCAAGGTTGTATTCACGGGTGCCCTGTTCGTCGGCGTGGCCTTCGATGACGGCGGTATAGTCGTTGTTGGTCATCAACCAGGTGGCCTGACCGTCCAGCACGCTGCGCCCTTCAGACGACAGGGTGGACTGGTCCACGGCAAACAACACGCGATCCCCTACGGCCTGTTGGAAATATGCCGCCGAGGTCGGGTCATTCGCGCTGCCCGGTATGATGCCGGATGCCGCGCCGCCGCCGGTCAGGTTGGTTTCATTGCCAAACCGGTCTGCGCCGGTTTTTGCGCAAGCGGAAAGCGCCAATGCGCCTGCGATCAGGGCTGCTCGTGCCAGAAGTTTCATGTCGTGTGTCCCACGTTCATTTGTTTTTGCTGATTCACCCCTAGCACAGCCTAATCCACATGGGAATCAGCGGTTTCATCACATTCGCGTCTGCGCAGGGGCTTGCCGATTGCGCGACTGTGCAAAACTGGCGGTGATCCGCCTGGTTTTGCACCGATTGATATCGCCCCATCAATTTTAACCGTCTAGTTCTGCAACGGTCCCCATGCCGGATCAGATGCGCCGCCGCTGGTGGCGACGGGTTTCAGGTTGCGCCCTGTGCTGTCCACGGAATACAGCCGCGCCTCGCCGCCCGCGCCTTGGGTTTCGCGGGTGAACATGATGACGCGCCCGTTGGGTGACCATGATGGCCCCTCGTCCAGAAAAGAGGCGGTGAGCAGGCGCTCCTCGGATCCGTCGACCCGCATGACGCCGATGTGAAACCGGCCCTTGTTCTGTTTGGTAAAGGCCACCAGATCCCCGCGGGGTGACCAGACCGGCGTGCCGTAACGCCCCTGACCGAATGATATGCGGGTGGGTTCGCCGCCGCTTGCGCTCATGACATACAATTGCGGGCTGCCGGAGCGGTCGGATTCAAACACGATGCGCGCGCCATCGGGTGAAAACGACGGTGCGGTTTCGATCGAGGGCGCATTGGTCAGGCGCACAGGGGCGGAGCCGTCCACCGACATGCGCCACAGGTCAGTATTGCCGCCCTGGGTCAGGGAAAATACCACTGTGCTGCCATCGGGACCAAAGCGGGGGGAAAACGCCATGTCGCCTTCGGGGATCGGCAGGGCACGGCGGCCAACGCTGGCCACATCCAGCACATAGATGCGGGGGAAGCCGGTTTCATAGCTGGTGTATAGGATGCGGTCTCCGGTGGGTGAAAACCGCGGCGCCAGCACGATGGCGGAACTGTCGGTCAGATATTGCACGTTGGCACCGTCGTAATCCATGATGCCCAGCCGTTTCTGCCGCTGGTTTTTCGGGCCTGCTTCGGCCACGTAAACCACGCGGCTGTCGAAATACCCGCCCTCGCCGGTGATGCGGGCATAGACGGCATCGGCCACTTTGTGCGCCATGCGCCGCCAGCCGTCCTGCGTTGCGGCAAATTGCAACCCGTCGCCCATTTCCTGCCCTGCAAACACATCATACAGGCGGAATTTGACATTGATATTGCCACTGGCATCGGTGGTGACCGCGCCGGTGATCAGGGCCTGGGCGTTGATCGCTTTCCAGTCGGCATATTGCACGGGGCTGGAAAAGGCGGTGACCTGCGAAATGAATGCGCTTGGCTGGATCTGGCGAAACAGGCCGGTGCCTGCCAGATCGTCCACCACGACCTGTGTGATGCGCGCCGCCATATCGGATGCGCCTGCGGATTCGGCAATGAATTGCGGCACTGCAATCGGCATCGGTTCGATCACCGCGTCGGTCAGTTCCAGCCGCAGCCGCCCGCTGTCCTGCGCCATGGCGGGGGTCTGGATAAAGGCCAACATCGCAGCCATGGCCAATCCGGCAAACCTGTTCACGGGCACCATCACTTGCTCCTCATATCGGCGGGATCGAATGTCATTTCGACCCTGCGCCATTGTTCATACGTCTGTTGCGGCAGGTCAAACCCGCCCGCGCCACAGCGCAGAATTGCGCGGCGGGCTGCCTGAAATGCCTGCTGACGGGCGGGGGGTGTTGTCCCGCTATCGCCCAGCAAGGTTATACTGTCGGCCACGGGGGTTCCGTCGCGGGCCAGATCAAAAACAAGCGTGACTTTCACCCGCTTGGCGGCATCGGACAACATGCCGACGTTCCAGCATTTGCTGATGTCGCGCAGATCATTGGCCATTGCGGGGCCAGTCAAACCGGTCAATCCCATCAGGGCTATCAACACAAAGGGGGCCGTTTGGTTCATTCCTGCACCCCGTTGATGCGCATTTTTTCCGGGTTGAACACCAGTTCCAGTTCACGCCAACGGTCGTATTTTTCGGGCGGAAGGTCAAACCCGTCATTGCCGCAGCGGATGATGGCGCGGCGTGCTGCCTCGTATGCCTGACGGGCCGAAGATTCGTTGCCACCCTGAAACGACAGCCGCTGGATGGATGAAATCACCGGTTTGCTGTCACGGCCCATTTCCACCAATACGGTGACCGATGTGCGCATGGCCTCGGCGGACAGGCTGCCCACGTTCCAGCAGCGTTGCACCGACACACGCAACGCATTCATGTCACCGCTGGTCATCGGCGGGCCACTGGGGGCGCTGCCATTGCCGCTGGTGCTGGACGGCGTAGAGGAGGTGGCGCTGCCGCCCGCAAGGGCCGCCGCAAGCGCATCATTCACCGCCAATTGATCGGTCGCGGGGGCGTTATCCGCCTGTTGCGTTGGCGTCGGCGCTGGCGTCGGCGCGGGGCGGTTGGGGCGCGTTTTCGGGCGCAGGGATGTGGTGGGCGCACGGGATGGCGGCTCGGTTGCCTCTGTTACGACTTCGGTTGTGGCCTCTTCTGGCGCAGTTGCCTCTTGTGGCTGTTGCGGCGTGGTTGTGGGGGCGGTGTCGGGCACCACCTGCTCGCGCAGTTGTTCGTCCGGTCGGGTTTCGGGGGCCGGCTGTTCCACGGCTTGCGGCGCGACGCGGGGCACTGGACGCGGCACGGGCCGGTCGCTGGTTTGCGGGGCCAGCACGGCCTGTTCCTGCGGTGGCGGCGCGATCACCGGCGGCTGGTCCGTCACCTCGGCTTCGGCCGGTGGGGGCGGTGGCGGCGGTGGGGTTTCGGCCTGTGGAGGCGGGGTTTCGGCAGGGCGTGTCACCCGTGGCGGACGGTCCTGCTGGGTGGGGGCGGGCGCGTCGGATTGGCCCGCATCGGGAGTTTCGGGTGTGGTCACATCGGTGGCGGTTTGCGGCGGGCGTGCGCCCTCTAGCGCGCGGTCGAATTCGGCGCCGGTGATCATCGTGACCTCGGTCACGTCAAACGGTTCGGGTGTGGGGGCAAAGCCGCCAAACAGCAGCGCCGCGATGAACCCCGCGTGCCCGACCCCTGAAATGTAATGACCGATATGCACCTATGCGCCTCCGGCCTCAGTTGTTGCCGGTCGCGGCGTCGGTCCCGTCAAGGCGCGGACCACCGGCATCGGTCACCAGCCCGATGTTGGAAAACCCGCCACGGTTCAGCGCCCCCATGACCTGCACCACCTGCGCATAGGGCACCGCCCCGTCCGCACGCAGGAACACACGGTCACCGGACCGTTCGGCAGCAATGGCGCGCAAACGGTTCACCATGTCATCCATCGGCACCTCGGTTGTCTGGATCATCACGGTGCCCGTTGCGGTGATGGTGACGGCCAATGGTTCCTCCTGCTCGCCCGGCAGGGCGTTGGCGGCGGTCTTGGGCAGTTCGACAGGCACCCCCACCGTCATCAGCGGCGCGGCGACCATAAAGATGATCAACAGCACCAGCATCACATCAACAAAAGGCGTGACGTTGATTTCGGCCATCGGTTTGGCCCCGCCTGCGCGGGACCGCCTGCGGCGTGATCCGCCGGATTTTTGCGTGACACCCGCGCCCATGGTTCAGGCGTCCAACTGGCGCGACAGGATGGTGGCGAATTCGTCGGCGAAACTTTCGTAACCCGCGACGATGCGGTCGCTGTCTGCGCTAAGTTTGTTATAGAAGATCACCGCCGGGATGGCCGCAACCAGCCCCAATGCCGTTGCCAGCAAGGCCTCGGCGATGCCGGGGGCCACGACTGCCAGATTGGTGTTTTGCTGTTCCGCGATGCCGATAAAGGCGTGCATGATGCCCCAGACCGTGCCGAACAATCCCACAAAGGGCGCGGTGGAGCCAACGGTCGCCAAAACCTGCAACCCGCCTTGCAGGGCTTCGGCTTCGCGGGTGATGGCCACGTTCATGGAACGGTCAATGCGGGCCTGCGCACCGGCGATCAGCGCGCCATCGGTGCGGTGGCTGCGGCGCCATTCGATCATGCCCGCAGCAAAGATTTTTTCAGACTGGCCAGAGGGTTCGGTGCCGATCTTGTCGAACAACTCGTCCAAAGGGTCACCGGACCAGAATGCGCGGTCGAATGCCTCGGCCTCGGCCCGCGCACGGCGATAGGCGATCAGTTTTTGCACGATAATCGACCAGCCCCAGAACGAGGCGACGATTAACCCGATCATCACAAGTTTGACGGTAAATGTGGATTGGGCAAACAGCGCCCACATGGAAAAATCCATCTCGGACACGGCGGCCAAGGTTTCTTGATTCATCTGCCTGCTCTCTTTGGGGCCGTTTTCCGGCCATCTTGCGCAGCAGGTTATCCGATCACAGGCGTGATTGCCAACACAACCCGTTGTGAGCCAGCGTTATCAGTGCAAAAGCAGGCGAATATTTGCCGGAAGCCGGGCAGGGTGGCCGGTGTCGTTGATCATCACCACCGTGACCACGGCGTGAAACAGCTCTTCTTTGCCGCGCATCACCTTTTGATCCATGATCAGGCGGGCGGCGGTGACGGCTGTGACCTCGGTCATCACGGTCAGTTCGTCATCCAGTTTGGCGGGGAGCAGGTAATCGGCCTCGACCCGGCGGACGGCAAAGACCAGGCCTTCGTCCTCTTTCAAGGCGCGCTGATCAATGCCCAGCCCGCGCACCCAGTCGCTGCGCGCCCGTTCGATATAGCGTAAGTAATTGGCGTAATAGACGATTCCGGCCATGTCGGTGTCTTCGTAATAGACCCGGATCGGCAATTTATGCGTCATCTTTGCTGCCCTTTTGCTGCGCTATCCGCACCCTAAGGCGGGATCGGATGTGGGGCAAGCGCGTGATGGGCCGTTTCACGAATCGCGATTTGACGGCACGGCGGGCCTGCGCCAAACTGATGCGAACAGGAAAAGGAGCGCGCCGGTGCCCGCATTGAAACCCACTGAATTCTATGGTGAAATCACATATCTGGGCCGCGTGGCGCGGCGTGATGAAAGCCTGCGCTCGGATCCGTTACAAGAGGTGCTGGCCACATGGGCAGGGGTCGAAGGCGAGGAGCACAGCGGCATCAACCGCCCGTCCTGTAGCCGCGTCACCGCGCAACATCCGCGCGGCACGACGATCCGGAATGTGCGCCAGTTCAGCATTATCTCTGCCGAGGAACTGTCTGAAATCGCGACAAAAATGGGCGTAGACAGGGTGGCGCCGGAATGGGTGGGGGCATCCATCTGCCTGTCGGGTCTGCCGGATTTAACCCATCTGCCCCCGTCATCGCGCCTGCAATCGGAAACCGGAACCACGCTGGTAATCGACATGGAAAACCGCCCCTGCACCCTGCCAATCGCCGAAATCGCACGGGAATACCCCGAGGAAAAGGCCCGCAGGTTCAAGGCGGCGGCGAACGGTCTGCGCGGCGTAACGGCATGGGTCGAACGCGAGGGGCCGCTGCGTTTGGGCGAAGCCCTGCGCCTGCATATTCCCGACCAACGTATCTGGTCCCACCTGGAAGCGGCGCGGTAATCGTCCGGAACGCCGTGTTGCAACATGATCTGTTCAGTTTTGCGCCAATGGGAAACGCGGTTGACCGATCCGCGCCGTTGCCTGGCGTAATTGCGTCGAAAATGGCCAATTTATCATTGTAGCAAGCGGTTAGGCAGCGTTATAGCGCCTTTGCGTGCAGGGCTGTTACTGACCCGGTGATGGGGATAAGAAGGCCGCGCATGACCCTGCCCCAAGGGGATGTTTTGGACCAATTAGCGAAAGTGATGCCCATGACTGCAGATCGGATCGACGGAAAAACCTTTGCGGCGGATGTTCGGGGCCGTGTGGCGACACAGGTGGCGCGCCTGCGCGAAGTGCATGGCATCACACCCGGTTTGGCGGTGGTGCTGGTGGGCGAGGATCCGGCCAGTCAGGTCTATGTCAAAAACAAAGGTATCCAGACCGTCGAGGCGGGGATGCAATCGTTTGAACACAAGCTGGATACCAGCGTAAACGAGGCCGATTTGCTGTCGCTGATCGCTGATTTGAACGCAGACAAGGCGGTGCATGGCATTCTGGTGCAGTTGCCCCTGCCCAAACATATTGATGAATCCGGGGTTTTGAATGCGATTGATCCCGCGAAAGATGTCGACGGGTTTCACATTTCGAACGTGGGCCTGCTGGCAACAGGGCAAAAGGCGATGGTGCCCTGCACGCCGCTGGGTTGTTTGATGATGCTGCGTGATCGCCATGGTGATCTGTCCGGAATGAACGCCGTGGTGATCGGGCGATCCAATATTGTGGGCAAGCCGATGGCGCAATTGCTGCTGCGCGACAGTTGCACCGTGACGGTTGCCCATTCGCGCACCAAGGATATCGAGGAGGTGGTGCGCCGCGCCGATATCGTGGTGGCAGCCGTGGGGCGGGCGCAGATGGTGAACGCCGCCTGGATCAAACCGGGGGCCACGGTGATTGATGTGGGCATCAACCGGATTGAAGCGCCGGAAAAGGGCGAAGGCAAAACGCGGTTGGTCGGAGATGTGGATTACGCCTCTGTTGCCGGGGTGGCGGGCGCAATCACGCCGGTGCCGGGCGGGGTCGGGCCAATGACAATCGCCTGCCTGCTGGCCAATACGCTGACTGCATGCTGTCGCGCCAACGGTTTGCCCGAACCCGAAGGTTTGACCGCCTGATCTGTCATCCCCCGGTTGCGGGGGTGAAAAACCCCGCTAATACAACATCATACATGATGCGGCCGGGCAGCAGGGTGAACAACCCTGCGCCCAGCAACGCGCCATATGTCAGGCCCAGCATGATTTTCCGGTGCTGCGCCACACGGCGTTTCCGGATCGCGATAATCGCCCCGAACAATGCAAACAGGGCCAGAACCGACAGCAGGTGGATCGGCGAAAACGGCCCGATCATGCGGATGCTGTTTACCGCAAAGCTGGACAGGGCGACGGTGGCCATCAGCACCACCCATGCCCAGCCTAACCCTTTGTGCAGGCGCGACCCGCGTGGCAGTGCAAATATCGTCAGGGTGAGCGGAATCAGGAGCAGCGCGGCAAAGGCATGAAGCTGGACCGGAAATGATGCGGCAAAAAGCGGGGCAAGGGACATGTAACACCTTTGACGGATTGAAAAATGTGGCGGTTGCTTGATATGGCAAGCCGTGCCAGATTGGGCTGCGATCACTCAACCCGCCTTGCGCCAAAGCACCCGAATCCTTCGCGAATGACCCAACCCGAATCCAGCCAGTCAGCCACGCTTCGCCAATCACCGTCTGGGGCGTTGGCGTTTTTTATTGCGCTTTGGATCGTATTGTCGGGGTTGGCGGCAATGGCAGGTCCGTTCGGCACTTTTGACCTGTTGGAATTCGCGCCAAGGCTGGCCTATTGGGCTGCAGTGGTGGCGGTTTCGATCGCATTGGATTGCGGGTTGCGGTGGCTGTTGCGCGGGCGTCCCCGGCACTGGCGTCTGTTGGGGCGCATTCCCTATGCCATTGTTTTAGCTTGTATAATTCATGCTATGAACCGTATCGTCTTTGCCCATTGGGGCGGGTGGCAAGACCTGCTGTGGCTGGCATTTATTGTCATGTCAGTCGGCGCCGCAATAGAGGGCACGCTGATCATTCTGTCACCCGATCCGGCCAGCGCCCCCACCGCGCCCGGCAGCGATCCGGCCGAGAGTTTTCTGCGCCGTCTGCCCATAGATAAACGTGGTGCTGTGGTGCGACTAGAGGCGCAGGATCATTACCTGAACGTGGTTACGACAGCGGGTGAAGCCCTTGTTTTGCTGCGTATGGCCGATGCCGAGGCGGAACTGGAGGCGGCGCATGGCATGCGGGTGCATCGTTCGCATTGGGTGGCGATTGATCGCGTGGTCGGCCACCGTCGCCGCGACGGGCGTGATTTTCTGGTGACTGCGGATCAGGCCGAAGTGCCGGTTAGCAGATCGTTCCGGCCCGCCGTCAAAGCCGCGGGGTTGATTGTCTGAACTGGCGGGGCGCTAGATTTGAACGGGCACCATTGTGCCTTGCATTACAGCAATCAAAACCTCTTTTTCTGCTTCTATTGCAAAGACTTCGGCGGTGACGACCACCAAGCGGCGGCCGGGTTTCACCACCCGCCCAACGGCGCGCAGCCGATCACCACGGGCAGGGGCGGTCAGGTTGATTTTGATTTCGGCGGTCACGACCACGGTATTTTCGGGCATGACGGTTTGCGCGGCATAACCCGCGGCTGTGTCGTCGATTGAAAATGTCAGCCCCGCATGGCCATGCCCCTGATGCTGGCGCGCGCCGGGCAGGATCGGGGCCTCGATCACCACCCGACCCTGGTCTATCTCGACAATCTGCGCACCAAGTGTCGCCATCATTGGCTGGTTTTTGAAACTGTGCTTGATGCGATCATGGAGCGTATCTGCCATCACGGTTTGCGCCTTTTTTATCGGGAATTTTGGTCGTTAATACCTGCGCCAAAAAGGTTAAGATGCATGGTGCCATAGCCAACCGCAAGGCATAAGGTGCAAAGTAACGCTGCGATCAACCCTAGGTGGCGGGGCTTGCCTATTGGGCGATTTTTCAAGTAACAGACCGAAATAGAAGGGTTTTTGTTCCCAATGCAATCGGGGGGCCAGGTGTCGATTAAGTCCATTTTACGAAAGATGTTGGCAGAACTGTTTTCGACGCGGCCGATTGCGGTGGCTGTTTTGTTAACCATGGCAGTGGCGATTGCGGGCCCGTTCAGCACCTTTATCCTGTTTTCGATACCGGAAAGAGTGGCCTATTGGGGGCTGGTTGTTTTCCTGTCTTTGACCTGTTCCGCATTGGTCCGCGCCACGGCGGACGAGCTGTGGCCAGATGGTCCGGTGTGGCGTGATTCCCTTGCTGTGCTGATCGGTATGCCGATTGTCCTGACGCCGCTTTTGGTATTTCTGACGCGGTTTGTATTGGATGGCACTGGCTGGACGCCCCCCGGAATGATCAAGATGGGGATATATATCGGGATCGTTTCTGCGGTGGTTGGCATCATGCGCCTGTCGTTGAAATCGGGCAGTGCCGCAGACATCACATTGGCCGAACAGACCAGCGAAGAAGGCGTGCAAGAGGCACCATTCCCGCGCCTGCATCAACGCCTGCCAACAGAAGCCAAGGGCCGAATTTTGCGGCTAAGTGCCGATAATCATTTCGTTTTAATCCATACGGAAAAGGGCACGCATCAGGTGCGGATGCGGTTCAACGATGCGATTGCGGAAATGGATGCGGTGTTGGGATATTGCGCGCATCGTTCGCATTGGGTTGTGGCGGCGGCGGTCGAATCAACCGAGCGCGAGGGGGCGAAACTGTTCCTGCGTATGGTTGATGGCGCGTTGGTGCCCGTCAGCCGGAAATACCGAGAGACCCTGGAACAAGCAGGGCTGATCACGGTGTAGTGCCGGGATTGCCGCAGGGCGAAAACCGCCGATACGGATCGTATGAAACACCGTATGAATCCAGAGAATCCATAGATTCAAGGGGGTGAATCCATGAAAACGCAAAGCCCGAGGGGGTGCTTTGCGTTTTGGTTTGCGCGCATGGCTGCGTAGCGGTTTGGTTTTGCGAAAATGGCGGGGCTTGATGATGCAAACACCCCACCACCTTGCGAATATTAGCGCACGATCTCCTCGTCCTTGACGAACATATTGGCCCAAGCGCGGTCAATCAGTTCGGGGCTCATCTGATAGGGGATGCCTTCGAATTCGCAGATCGAAATCATCTGATCAATCAGAAACACCGGCTGATAATTGGCATAGTTGTTTTCAATTTCAGGATAGCGTTTTTTCAACAGATGGATCAGGGTCGGTTCGTCCAGCGGCATGCCCTTTTTGCGGGCGACCAGCGCAAAGATTTTCAGGAAGTTCTGCTGGCTGGGACCGTCGATTTTGATCTTGTAAAAAATCCGGCGCAGGGCGGCCTGGTCAAAGATTTCATTGGGGTGGAAGTTGGTGGAGAAGATCACCAATGTGTCAAACGGCACCTCGAATTTTTCGCCCGATTGCAGGGCAAGGATATCCTTGGATTCCTCGAGCGGGACAATCCAGCGGTTGACGAGGCTTTGCGGTGGTTCGGCCTGACGACCAAGGTCATCCACGATGAAAATTCCGCCGGTGGATTTCAGTTGCAGCGGCGCCTGATAGGTGCGTGCGGTCGGGTTATAAACCAGATCCAACATGTTAAGGGACAGTTCGCCGCCGGTGATCACGGTGGGGCGTTCGCAGCGCACATAACGCGCATCAAATGTGCGGCGACGGCGCAGCGAATTGGGATCGTCGGTTTCCTCTTCGGCGGCGGAATGCACGATGGGATCATAAACGGTGATCACCTGACCGGAATATTCCAGCGCACGGGGCACGAAAATCTTGTCGCCCATCGCATCGCGTATGCCATTGGAAATAGAGGATTTCCCGTTGCCCGGCGGCCCATACATCAGGATCGAGCGGCCCGAGCTGACGGCGGGGCCAAGGTTGCCCAGCAGATCGGGCGGCAGGATCAGATGGCCCATGGCGTTGGTCAACTGGTCGCGGGTGATGGAAATATCGCGGATCGACTGGCGTTTGACCTGTTCGCGATACACATCGAGCGGCACCGGCATGGCACCGTAATATTCGGACTGGGCAAGGGCATCGAGCGCACGGGATTTGCCCTGATCGGTCAACTGATAGCCCATTTCATTGCCACTGTTATTGGCGTTGAGCGTGCCTGTCGCCTCGAGCAGGCGTTCACCGCGCGCGGCATCAATCAATTCTTGCGTGACGGCGACGGGCAGGCAGATGGCGCGGGCCAGTTCCGAGGCCATGGAGAGGCTTTTGCGGAAGATGGTTTTGAGCAGGATATCCCGCATCATGGTCAGCGGAAGCTGCATATCCTCGAGCGTTTTGGGCGGAGGAGGGGGTTTGACGCCTTGCGGCGGGGTCGCTTGCATATTCATGGGCGGGTGCCTTTTCCGTCACTGATTTGGCCCTGAATATGCGCGGGCAAAGTGGCGAAATGATGGAGAAAAAGGCACGTTGCGGTGGTGAGCGGTGTCTGGTCGCCGCAATGCCCGCGCCCTAAAGCGCGCCGAGGATCAGGTAGAGACCAAGGGTAGAGCCAAGCACCAGCCCCATGGGGAAATCAAGGCCGCGGGTCCAGCTTTCCCAATCGGGTGCGAGGCGGCGCAGGGGGGTGTATTTTAGTGTGCGCTGGGTGATGACGGCCCCGATCAACATGCCGCAAAACAGAAACCCGACGAATTTGGCATCGGCCAGTGGCACGTAAGGTGCTGCGGCTGCCAGGAATTTTGCATCCCCCGCCCCCATCAACCCACCGGCATTGGCGACGATGCCGATCATCAGCACGATGGCAATATGCGCCAGTCGCCAGCCGTAATCGGGCAGGGGCATCAGGAAAATCCCGACGATCAGAAACACCAGCCCCAGCAGATCGGTGGTGCGATTGGTGATTTTCATCACCCGCAGGTCGGTCAGGATGGCGGCCGCACAAAGCGGCAGCACAAAGGGCAAAAACCATCGCGCCTGTAGATCGGGAATGGTCAGCGCCCCCGCGATACGGGCAAATGGCGCCAAAAGATCGGCCAGAATGTCCATCGCGGGGTTTGCTTAACCTTCCAGGGCGCGCAGGCTGCGCACGGCTTCTTCGAAGTGTTGGGGGTGGGTTTCGATGGCTTCGCGCAGCAGGCCCTTGCCGGTTTCGACATCGCCCTGTTTCACCGCCGACAGGCCCATGGTGTGCAGCAATTGCGCGCGTTCCACCTGTGACATCGGCACAACGGGCATGTTGTAATTGCGCTGTGCCGCACGGGCCAGCACCAGATTATTCTTTGCTGTGAACAGTTTAGGGTCCTGGCGCAGGGCTTCTCCGAACAGGCGTTCGGCATCGGCGTAATCGCCACGGGTCAGTTTGGAATAGCCCCAGTTGTTCATCACGCCACCGGGGCGGGTGGTCAGGCCCGCAGCCGTTTCATAAAAGCTGTCGGCCTTTTTCCACTGTTTCTTGCTGTCCGCCACCATCGCCTCGAGTCGGTAGCGTTGATAGGTTTCATGGGTCGGGGGAATGGCCGACAGGGTTTTTTCGGCCCCGTCCCAATCGCCCGCCCGGATCTGGGCATCGGCCAGATCAACGCGGTCATCATCGGTGGCATCGGCGTGCTGGGTGATCTGTTTCCATGCTGCCAGTGCTTCGGTGTTGCGTTTGGCGCGGATCAGGGATTTGCCCATTCCGCGTTGCAAATCAATGCGTTCGGGGGCATTGGCCGAGGCGCGTTTGAAATAGGTCACTGCCTCGTCCGGGTCGGCGACGGTCAGCATGACATCGTTCAGGTTTGATTCATCAACGACGTTGAGGTCTTGCAAGGTGCGGTCGACCTTGTTCTTGTCACTCATGAAGTTGTCACAGCCAGACAGGGCAAAGGACCCGGCCAGGCACAGGGAAAGGATAAACGGGTGGCGCATGTTTTGCGTCCTTTTACTGCTCTGCCTCAAGGTATCTGACGGATGACAAATTCGCTGCTGCCCCGTCGCACCAATTTATATTCTTGTTCTTGTTCATCAGCATAATCGTTTTTTTCCGATTTTGCGAGTGCCAAGCGAAGATTGTCGCGGATTGAGTCACTTTGGCCATTGTCCAGCGCATAGGCGCGGCGGAACATTTGTTCGGCTTCGGCCAGTTCGCCCTTTTCCATCAGCAAAACGCCAAGGTTGTTCCATGTTTCAGGCACGGCCTGATCGGTGGCGACGGCCTGACGCAGCAGGCGTTCGGCCTGCCCCAGACGGCCAAGGCCCAGATTGGCAGTGCCAAGGCCCGACAGCACATCGACGGTCATGCCGTGATCAATCGCGGCGCGGGAATAGGCATCCAGCGCCAGTTCGTATTGCCCCGCCTGCACCAGCCGGTTGCCCACCACCAACCCATCGACGCTCGCCCCGCGTTTCGCCACGCCCGGCGCGTAAACTTGCCCTGATTTCAGTGGGTTAGTCGCACCAAAGCCGCCCGTTGATGAACAGGCGGCTGTGGTTAGCATACTGGCCAGAAGGCCGGTTTTGATCAATGGGCCTGCGTGTCGCCGCATATATTCTTGTGCCTCGTGGCTTTAGCCAAAGTTCGAGATGCTTACAGCCGAGGGACCAACAAGGATGATCAACAGCGGCGGCACCGTCAGCATCATTGTGACAAGTGTCATCTTGGTAGGCAACTTGTTTGCGGCCTCTTCGGCGCGCATCACACGTTTGTCACGCATTTCCGAGGAGTAAACCCGCAATGCTTCGGCGATGGATGTCCCGAAGGCGGCGGACTGGATCATCACGGTCACAAAGGATGACACATCTGCCACACCGCAGCGTTCGGCCATGTCACGCAAGACGCCGGATTTTTCCATGCCGGCCTTGATCTGGAGCGACACGATTTCCAGTTCGTCTGCCAGATCGGGAAAGGCGGGGCGGATTTCCTTGGACACGCGCACGATGGATTGTTCCAGCGATTGCCCTGCTTCGACGCAGACCAGCAGCATATCCAGCGCATCGGGGAAACCGGCGGTGATCTGTTCCTGCCGCTTGGCCTGACGTTTGTTGATCCAGTATTTCGGGGCCATATAGCCCACGCAACCCGGCCCCAAGACATAGAACAGGGTTTGTTGCGTGGTCACATCCTGACCGCCCGAAACGAACAGCATGAAATAGACCACGCCAGCGACCAGCAGCCCCAGACCCAGCGCGAACTGCGCAAAGTGGAAGAAGCGCACCGCGTCCTTGGAGCGATACCCGGCCTGCATCAGTTTCTGGCGCACGGCGGAGTATTCTTCCTCGTCTTGGGGTTCGAGGAAGGAGGAGTATTTTTGCAGCTTGTCGTTGGATTTGGCCGTGCGCAGTTTCGCGCCCGGTTTCAAGGTGTTGCCACGGGCACCGGCATCCTTGAGCTTGTTGAGCGGGTCGTTGCGCTCTTTCAGCATCATGGGGATGACGGCGGCGATCAGGGCCAGACCCAGCAGACCGACAAGGATCACGGGGCCAAAGGGGCCAAGCATATCAGTGAGGAATGTCATGTTCGTTGTCTCCTCAGACCTTGATGTTGGTCAGGTGGCGCATCACGATCAGGTTCAGCGTCAGCAAAACCCCCACGATGATGCATGACGGGATGAACCATGGGTGGTCCAACACTTCGTCGTAATAATGCGGGTCCAGCACGTTGACCCCGATCAGGGCCAGCACGGGGAAGGCGGACAGGAATTTGCCCGACCACTGGGCCTCGGCCGTGATGGCCTTGACCCGGCGAAACAGGCGAAAGCGCGAGCGGATCACCTTGGCCAGACCTTCGAGGATTTCGGCCAGGTTACCACCGGATTGCTGTTGAATGGTCACAGCCACCGCGAGAAAGCGCAAATCCTGCATATCAAGGCGTTCGGCCATCTGTTTCAGCGCCTCGCCGACATCGCGGCCATAGGCGGATTCATCGGCGATGATGCCGAATTCGGTGGCCAGCGGGTCTGGCACCTCTTTGGCGACGATTTGAATGGCCGAGGTAAAGGGATGCCCCACCTTGAGCGAGCGCACCATCAGTTCAACCGCGTC
Organism: Paracoccaceae bacterium; assembly: GCA_050633465.1. GTDB lineage: Bacteria > Pseudomonadota > Alphaproteobacteria > Rhodobacterales > Rhodobacteraceae > UBA3069. The sequence goes on from JBOEGO010000007.1 coordinate 131,064, forward strand.
GGGCAGTTGCTCCTCGATCATGCCCAAGCGTTTCTTGGCCTTGGAATTGACCCAGAAATAGACCCCGCCGATGCCCATCAGCGTGGACACGATGGCGCGCACCGCCATGGATGTTTCGGTGCCGATGGTCAGCCCCAGAAAGGCCACAACCGACACGGCCCCCATCAACATGATGAGCTGGGCGGGGGTAAAGGCGATGGCCGCCTTTTGCGCCTTGTCGGCCAGCATGGTGTAGATCGGGATCGACCGCGCGTTCATATGCTGGTTCATCTCCTTGCGGAGTTTTTCCAGCACCTCTTCGCGGTTGGTGTTCTTTTGCAGCATTTCCAGACGGCGGTTGACCTTGCTGTTGAGCGAGATCGAGCGCCCGAAGGCCGTCAGATACACACCTTCGACGATGACCAGAACACCGACGAAAATCAGGATATAGATGATCGGTTCGATAGAAAGAGCCATGATATTTTACTCCGCTGCGACGGGTTCGTAGATTGCGGGGGGCAGGTCGAACCCCCACAAGCGGAACCGATCAGAGAAGTGCGAGCGCACCCCGGTGGCCGTGAAATGGCCGATGATTTTGTTTTCGGGCGTCAGGCCAACACGTTGAAACCTGAAGATTTCCTGCATGGAGATCACTTCGCCCTCCATCCCGGTGATTTCGGTGATGGATGTCATGCGGCGCGACCCGTCCTGCAGGCGCGAGGCCTGCACGATCAGGTTCACAGCCGATGAAATTTGCGAGCGCACCGCCTTGAGCGGCATTTCGATACCGGCCATGGCGATCATGTTTTCCAGGCGGCTGACGCCATCGCGGGCGCTGTTCGCGTGGATCGTGGTCATCGACCCGTCGTGGCCGGTGTTCATGGCCTGCAACATGTCGATCACCTCTTCGCCGCGGGTTTCACCCACGATGATGCGGTCAGGGCGCATCCGCAAAGCGTTGCGCAGACAGTCGCGTTGGGTCACGGCGCCCTTGCCTTCGACGTTGGGGGGGCGCGATTCCATGCGGCCGACGTGGATCTGTTGCAGTTGCAATTCGGCGGTGTCTTCGATTGTCAGGATGCGTTCGGAGTTGTCGATAAAGGACGACAGCGCGTTCAGCGTGGTGGTTTTACCCGACCCCGTCCCGCCGGACACGATCACGTTCAGCCGGGTGGCAACGGCGGCCTGAAGATAGGCGGCCATCTCTTCGGAGAAGGCGCCGAAATTCACCAGATCGTCGATGCCCAGTTTTTCTTTTTTAAATTTCCGAATGGAAACCAGCGATCCATCCACAGCAACGGGCGGCACCATTGCGTTAAAGCGAGAACCGTCCTGAAGCCGCGCATCGACGTAGGGGTTGGATTCATCGACGCGGCGACCCACGGCCGACACGATTTTGTCGATGATGCGCAGCAGGTGTTTTTCATCCTTGAAGGTGATGTCGGTCAGTTCAAGTTTGCCATCGCGTTCGACAAAGATGCGCTGTGGGCCGTTGACCAGAATATCGTTGACCGTGTCATCCTTGAGCAGGGTTTCAAGCGGGCCAAGGCCGCGCACCTCGTCATAGAGTTCCTGATTGAGCTGGGTGCGGTCCTCGCGGTTGAGGACGATGCCTTTTTCCTCCAGCACTTCGGAGACGATGGAGCCGATTTCGGATTTCAGATCCTGTTCGGTCGCACCTTCGAGGGCGGACAGGTTGAGGTTGTCCAGCAGGGCCTTGTGCAGTTCCAGTTTGATGTCGCCAATGCGTTCGCGCCGCTTGCGCTCCTTGTCGGGCAGGGCCTCTTTGCCCGCTTTGGGCAGGTTTTTACGCATCGAAGTCGGCTGTGCCGGTTCGGCCTGGGGTTTGGGTTTGGGGGCAGGGGCGGCACCGGATTGCACCGGCCGCGTGGTCGGCATTTGCGTGACCTTACCTGCGGAAGGCTTGGCCCCGTTGCCTGCGTCTGATCCGTTTTTTTTGTAACGCGAGAACATGATCTGTTACCCCATTTCCCATATAAATCTGTGATACGAGCGGTTTATCCGCCGTTGTTCATCTGCTCTGTTGCGGGGGTTGCCCGCCGCCTTTTGTTCGTGTCGGGGGTTAACCCGGTGCTTCGCTTTGGTCTGGTTAGTGACCTCCGCTTCGCTTTGGCCTGGTTGGTGACCTCCGCTACGCTTTGGCTTAGCCTGTCGCCTCCGCTTCGCTTTGGCCTAGCTCATGCAATGAGCGCGCCAGCTTGGCGATTTCCTTGCGCAGCGGGTTCTTGCCCGCCGACAGGGCCAGTGGCAAACCGTGGTCGGCCCCCTGCGTTACGGCTTTGCCGCCGTCGGGCAATTGCACGTCAATCGCGATGCCCAGACTTTCGGCCAGACGTTTCACACGGGCTTTGCCGTTCAAATCCATGCCCTTGGGCGCACGGTTCAACACGAAGCGCAGCTTTTCAAAGGGCAATTCCTCGGCCTGAAGGGCGCGTTTGAGACGCAGCGCGTTTTGCGCCGACCGCATATCCATTTCCAACATGGCCAGAAACACATGGGCGCTGTTCAGGATCGCTTCGGACCATTGCACCACGGTTGATGGCATATCTACCACAACATAGTCGAAATTCCGGCGCGCCGTTTCGACAATTCGATTCACATCGTCCGAGGTGATCAAATCCAGCGGCAACATTTCGGTGGGCGAGGTCAGCACCATCAGCTTTTCCTCGAATCCGACCATGGCGGCCTGAAAACTGTCGTCATCCATTGATTCGGTGTCGGACAGCATTTCGTAAACCGATTCCCGGCGTGGCAGGTCAAGGAAGGTCGAAACAGAGCCGTATTGCAGATCCAGATCAATGATGCAGACGCGCGGATCGGTTTCACCCTTTTTGGCGACATTGGCCAGTTCCCAGGCGATATTGACGGCCATCGTGGTCGATCCGGCCCCGCCGGACAGACCCTGAACGGCAATCACCACGCCCTCGCGGTCACCCGCAGCGCCGCCGCGTTTGGTGGCAGGGGCGATTTCGGGTTCGGGTTCGGGCGCGGTGATGCGGTCGATCGCCGATTGCAGCTCGCCTTCGGGGAGGGGGTAGGGGACAAATTCATCAGCGCCGGTGCGCAACAACTGGTGCAGCGCGGCGGGCGACACATCCTCGGCGATCAGGATCACCTTGATATGGCGGGCCTTGGCGCGGGCGATCAGCTCTCCCATGAGAACCAGGTTTTCCTCGTCCTCTTCGTCAATCGCCATGGCAACAAATTCAAGGGTTTCGGCCTCGGGCTGGCCAAAGAATGCCAAGGCTTCGGCAAAGCCGAGATCACCCCAGCCATCACCCAGCGCGGTTTCCATATCCTCGATCAGCAGGTCAAAATTCTGCACATCACGGCTGATCGTGCAGGCCACCAGCGGGCTGTGATCCGATTGCAGAGCTGCGTTACTTGTCATTGCCATACGTCCTTTTCTGTCGGGGTGATCCATGACGGCGGAACCTGCTCTGTCCCGTGATCCGATCATGGACGACTTAACGACTCGTAAATTGCCGTCAGGTCTCCCATTGCAGACAAACTGCCGGAGAATCTGGGCGAGAATACGGCCAGACTGGCCCCATTGTGCGGAATGCTGCGACGATCACATTGGCTGATGCGGGATTGTTCAGCGCGCCCCATGCCCCCGATCAGACGGAAAAAGGGCCCCGTAAAGGGGCCCAGTCTGGAGGATCGTTTCTATTATTTAGCTAATTATCAATGGGTTAGTCTGTGGAGGTGGAGCTGCCAGACCCCCATGCGATACCCGTTAGCGTGGTTTTGGACACGCCCGATGCCACGTAATCACGGTAAACGATTTGTGCATACTTTCCGTCCATAACCGTGGGATGGCGTTTCACGAAACCGGACACTTCGGTCACGGTGCGCCGGTTGCGGCGTTCGCGCCCCTCGGTCACGATCAGCGGCTGGGTTTCGCCATAAGATACCACCGCTTCCAACCGGGAACGCGAAATTCCCTGCGACGTAAGATAGGAGACAACAGCACGCGCACGCGCCAGCCCCAGACGTTTGTTAAACCCGTTCGAGCCAACCGCATCGGTATGGCCATACACGCGGAATGTCACCTCGGGGAACTGACGGATAAAGGCGGCCTGTTCGCGCAGGGCATCCATCGCACCGGCATCCAGCCGCGCCGAGTTGAATTCAAAATTCACGGTAGATACGACATCTGTGGCGAAACGCCGTGCAAGATCAAGCACATAGCCCTTTTCGCCACGCATGACGAGCGTGTTGTTCATGGTGGCGTTGCCGTAGTCCTGATAGCCCGCCACCAGCGCGCCCGCCTCGCCATGGAAATTGGAATAAACCGGATCATTGGACGAACAGGCCCCGGCTGTCACCAGCCCCGCGATTGCAAGATATTTGCGCATATGCCCCAACCTGTTCATCCTATCACTCCATCACATAGCCATATGAGCCTGTGAAGTCCTGTTTTGCAACCTCGCCAGCGGCACCTTTCAGGCGTTTTCCACCGCCTGCGACCCGTCCATGCAGGAAAAGATCCTTTTCCGTCGGGGGTTTGATGCGGTCGGTGGGCAGCGCCAGGGCCTCGCCCCGCGTCGGGGTCACCAGATGGGCCGACACGATGATCACCAGTTCGGATTGCTTGCGCTGGTATTCGGCGCTGCGAAACAGCGACCCCAAAATCGGGATATCACCCAACCATGGCACCTGACCGTTCAGGTCGATGAAATCATCCTGCAACAGGCCGGCAATGGCAAAGCTTTCGCCGTCGCGCATTTCCACCGTGGTGGAGGTTTCGCGGCGGGTGAAGGCATCAATTTTGAAATTGTTGAATTCGATCCCGTTAGAGGAGTCGATCGCCGAAACGGCCGCGTTCATTTCCAGATTGATCAGATCACCGTCAATCACCCGCGGAATGAAGTTAAGTTCGACGCCGAAGGGTTTGAATTCAATCGAGATTTCGCCACCATCCTGGGCCACGGGCACCGGATATTCGCCGCCTGCCAGAAATTTGGCCTCTTGCCCTGACAAAGCGGTCAGGTTCGGTTCGGCCAATGTGCGCACAATGCCTTTGCTTTCAAGGGCTTCCAGCAGGATGCCAACCTGAACCGCACCGGCGTTGAAGCCGAACAGGATTGCGCCGTTTTTGTCTGTGATCGCGGGCGTGGAGCCGCCCAGCGAATTGCCCTGTGTGATCGAGTTGGCGTTGGAATTGGTGCCACCCGAAATGCCCAGATCGTTGCCAAAGGCGGAACCATCCAGCGCCAGCGAGGTGGACAGGGATTTCGAAACGGAACGCTGCATTTCGGCAAAGCGCACCTTGAGCATGACCTGTTGCACGCCACCGACGCTCATCAGGTTGGACACGCGTTCGGGCGCATAGCGTTCGGCCAGATCCAGCGCGCGTTGCAAACGCTGCGCCGAGGAAACGGTGCCCGACAGCACGATGCCGTCATTGGCGGTGCGCACCTCGATCTTTTCACCCGGAAGGATCTGGCGCAGGCGTTCCTTGAATTCGGAAACATCGGCGGCCACGTGGACATCGACGTTGGTGATCAGCTGGCCGGATGCGTCCAGCAGGGTCAATGTGGTCAGCCCCGGCGCCTTGCCCAGCACGTAAATCGTGCGATCCGACAGCGAAGAGATATCCGCGATCGAAGGGTTGGCGATGGACAGTTGCGAAAAGGGAACGTCGCTTTCGACCACCACGGCGCGGTTCATGGGCACGGCAAGTTTGGTTGCCACCCCTCGTTTGACCACGCGCAGGGATTCTGCGTTTGCGTTGGAAACGGCAACCATCGGGCTGCTCGCTACGGCAAAGCCCAACAGGGCTGCCTTGATAAATCTGTCAATTTTCATGTGACCTGCCTCTCCGATCACGCCTCGGTTGCGGGTCTTAGTGCCCACGATTGGGGTGACCTTGGGGGAATTTTAAAATTTTTGCAAGAATCAATGGGTTCGAAGGGGGGGTTTATGTGACTGCCGGGTGATTCGCATACAACCTGCGGCGAAAATGCAACGCGGCGCGGGGGTGCCGCGCCGCGATTGATCCGGTTCGGGTTGATCGGGGCAGACATGCTTGCCCCGATCTGTTTGGCCCGATCAGTTTGTGCCCGATCAGTTGGTGCAGGGGATCCGGATTTCGATGACCTCTGCGCCGCGGCGGGTGGGGATGGTGCAGACCTGCTCTTTTTCCTCGATCACGGGGGCGGGGGCGGCGACCAGACCGAGCAGGGCGTTCTGGTCGACCTCGATATTGTCGGCCACGGTTTCATCACCCAGACCCACCAGCGACAGCGACAGTTTGCCATTATACTGTGCCTGACCCAGACGCGCGACCTGTTGCGGGCGGATGGACACGGTGACGGTACGCGCAATGGTTGCGCCTGTCACATCGCCCGATGCCTGCTGGTCCACCGCGATGATTTCCACGCCGCTTTCGATCAGTTTGGTGACATCGCGGCGGCTGCCGCCCATGCCTTCGGTGTTTTTGGTGCTGGCCATGGTGACGCTGCCGGTCCAGTAGATATCGACCTTATCCCCCGGGCGCAGGAAGCCGGACACGCCGGAGGCCACGTCGACTTCGATCGCGAAAGCGCGCATGCCGGGATCGAGCAGGGAGGTCAGCCCCGCGCCTTCGCCCGGATTTGTGATCTTGCTGGCCAGGAGCGGTTCGTTCTTCTCCATCGGGCGCAGAACCATACGGGGTTCTTTGTTGTCATCGGGGAACAGTTCGAAATCGGCGGGGAATGTGCCCTCGGGGAGGGCATCGCCATTGACCGAGATTTTGCGCACATGTTCAGGCGTCAACACGTCGCCGTAATCAATCGCCTTGTCGATCACATAGATCTCCGCCACCTTGAACGGCGGTTTGGAGGCCTGTTCCGCACGGGCCAGACGCGTGGTCAGGCCGGATACATAATCCTGAAGCATATAGACGGCAAAGCCTGCAAGGCCGAGGCCGGCAATAAGGACGAGTCCGAAGATCGCTCGCATGTCACTATCCTTATCTGGGCGTCGCCATGGGCCAATGGCCGTGGCTGACGCGGTTTAATTCCAGGACACCATCGCAGGCGAATGTGGCAAAAACGCGGTGCGAGGGTGATTGTTTCGTGTTTGGAATTGATGCGGGGAAACTGGCGGTATTGGATGCGCCGGTTTCACAGACATCAAACAACAAACGGGCAGGCCACCGGATGATCGGTGCGGCCCGCCCGGATCATGGCCAACTGGCCGGATCAGTTGGTGATATTGGTCGCAGTCGAAGCAGAGAGCGTCGAGACGCCGCCAGACACCGCCAGGATGCTGATGCCGCCGATCCCAACGATGGCCGCGGTCAGCATGACCCAGTCCACGGTGACTGCGCCGTCTTCGTCAGCGCGGAAGTTTTTGAAGAGTTTACGCATAGTTGCCTCGTCTTGCTCATGTGTTGCATTCAAGCAGCCGCAGGTGGATTTGCCGGTTCTGCGCCTATGTTGATCGAATATGGCGGGCAATTCGGGCAGATATACGGCGGGTTGGGCGTTTTTATGTGATAAACACAAATTTCAGGGGTATTTCGGGGGGTCGTTTTCAGGTTTTCTTTTGAAATGCAAAAGAGGCGCAGAACA
>JBOEGO010000008.1:0-71865 GCA_050633465.1 Paracoccaceae bacterium
CGCTTGCCATGCTCGCCCCAAAACGCATCAGGATCACTGATCGAGGCCGCATACATCGCATCATAACGATCCGCATCAATATGCGCTTGCGCCGCAAAATCAGCGGTAGGGGCGTAGGTTTTCTGCTGTTCATCCAAGGACATGGAACGGTCTCCTCCAGCTGTTCGGCCCTCCTCCGGTGTTGTGATCTGTCACAACAGGGCCTTTTCAATCCTGAGGATCAAATTACCAGAAATGGAAAATTTTGGAATAACCTACGGAAATCGCTTTTATTTTTTGTAAAAATTTTTCCACAAGACGTGACGCAAGATGTAAATTTTAGTTAATGAATTGTAAATTATCCAAGAAAAGCAAGGGCTAGACAGGCACGCAGGTGCAAAGATGCTGCACCCGCGCAATAACAGGCGACAATGCAATCTACCATTGTTTTGGCGCTAACGGATCGCCCTGCGCCTGCTGGCTATGTGATCCATCAGGGAATCGCCCGGGGCCAGCCTAGACCCCCATCAGCCGCGCAAACCACGCCATCGGCAAAAACCGCCCAAGGCTGAAAACCCACGCAAAAGGGTGGGGGAAATCGCGGCGAAAGCGGCGCGATTGCATCAGTTTGATCACATGAGCCGCAGCCTGTTCCGGCTCCATCAGTTGCGGCATATCAAAATCGTTTTTGTCCGACAGGCGGGTGCGGATGAAACCGGGGTTGGCCAATTGCACGCGCAGACCGCTGCCCTTGAGGTCGATATACATATCCTCGGCCAGATGTTGCAGCGCGCCCTTGGCGGCACCGTATCCGATGGCTCCGGGCAGCCCGCGATAGCCCGCAACCGACCCGATAATCACAATATGCCCATGGCCGCGCTGCGCCATGGCGGGCACGGTTTCGCCAAACAGGCGCATCGCGCCCGACAGGTTGGTATCGACCATCGCAACCGCGCCGCCTGCGTCCCATTCCTGCGCCGTCATCGGATCGTAGTAGCCCACGCACCAGATGATTCCGTCCACATCACCCGCAGCGGCCACGCCCGCGCGCACCGAATTCATATCGGTCACATCCATCGGCACGGCGCGGGACTGGCCCAGATCATCGGCCATGGCGCGCAATTTATCCGCGCTGCGCGCCGACAGGACCAACCCCGCCCCCGCATCGCGCAATGCCACCGCAATCGCCCGGCCGAAGCCTTCGGATGCGCCGACCAACCAATAGGTTTTGCCCCGCAAATCAGGCATGCGACAGCTTCACTTGCACCACATCCGTCTGGCCCACCTCGAAGGACGCAGCGCAGATGCCAAGGTAAAACCGCCAGCTGCGCAGGAAACCCTCGCCATAGCCCAGTTTTTGCGCCTTGGCCGCGGTATCGCACATCCGTTCGTCCCAGATGCGACAGGTCCGGGCATAGTCGCGCCCCAGTGAAAAATTATCGCGCACCCGCAGCCCGGCATCCTGCGCCGCACGCGCAATCGCCCCATCCGACAACAGCATCCCACCGGGAAAGGTGTGCTGGCGGATGAAATCCGACCCCTTGCGGTAGGTTTCAAAATAGCTGTCAGGCACGGTGATCGCCTGCACCATTGCCTTGCCTCCCGTGGCCAGACGCGCCTTTAGCGTGTTGAAAAACATCGGCCAATACCGCTCGCCCACGGCTTCGATCATCTCGATCGAGACAATATTGTCGAAGGTGCCGCGCACATCGCGGTAGTCGCACAACCTGATATCGGCACGCCCGTCCAGCCGTGCATCGGCATAACCTTTCTGGCTGGGAGAGATGGTAAGCCCGGTCACAGCGCGCCCCTGATCGGCGGCGCGTTCGGCAAACCCGCCCCAGCCACAGCCGATTTCCAGCACGGTTTCGCCATCCGACAGACCATTCAGAATGCGGTCGTATTTACGGTTCTGCGCACGGCCCAGATCGGTATCCCCGTCAGCGAACAGGGCAGACGAATAGGTCATGCCCGGATCCAGCCACAGCTGGAAAAATTCATTGCCCACATCGTAATGGGCGCGAATGTTGCGCGACGATCCTTTGCGCGAATTGGCCCTGACCAAACGGTCAATGGTGCGAAACTTTAACCCCTGCCAGAACGACGGATAGGCAAAGCCGCTGAAATGCGACAGGTTCAGCAGCGCCACCCGCGTCAGCAATTCAACCGAGGGCGTATCCCACAGCCCGTCAACATAGGTTTCCCCCAGCCCTATGTCGCCCCGTGCCGCCATGGCGGTGACACAGGCCCAATCGCGGATATGCATTTCGGCCACGGGGCTGCCATTGCCAAACACATGCAGGTCGCCCTCGGGTGTTTTCAGATGCAGGGTGCCATGGGCGATGCCCTCGCAGGCGGTTAGAAACTCCTGTCGAATGCGGCTGTCAAAAATCGCCATCAGGTGACCTCCTGTTCGGGTGGGGTCGGGCGGTTGCGATAGCGCGCGCCCTTCAGTTTCAGTATAATGGCTTGCATATAGATCAATGCAACAACCCGTATCGCCCCCAGCGGGCGCATCAGGCTGGACCTGAGGATAGCAGCATTTCGCAGCGGCGCGCGCGGGCCGGACAGCGTGGCAATCAAACCTCCATCACCATCGCGCAAATCAATCAGTATCGAAATGCGCCTGGCGTCGATATTGAACGCAAAACTGTAATTCCCGGCCACATCCTGAAACGGGGACACATGGAACACCTTGCGCGCTGTTACCCTGTCCGCACCACGCATCGGGGCGAATCCGGGTTTGGCACATAGATAGGAATGGCGATCGCCGAATGTGTTGTTTACCTCGGCGATCACGGCGCGCAGCTGCCCCCCGTCCATGGCCAGCCAGAACGACACGGGGTTAAACACACGCCCCAGAAACGCGGGCTGGGTCAAGAGCAACAGCTGATCATACCGGCTGCCCGGCAAACCAAGGCGCGCCAGAGTATCCCGTGCCCAAACCACGCCATACCCCTTGCCACGCGGCCCGCCATGGTCGCGGTCATGCACCGAAAACAGGTTAAAACGGTTGCGCGAAAACAGACGCGGGGCGGTTTTGCTTTCGGGGTCCAGCAACACGTAATCCACCGAATAACGAAAACTGTTGCGCACCGCCCCGCGCCGCACATGGGTGGTGTGGGCGGCAATCATTTCGGGGGCGCTCATGCCACGCTCTCGGCCAGCAGAGGGCTGGCAAACTGTTTGTCCATGGCGCGCACGATCCGCACCGCGCTGGCAAAGCCGTCCTCGTGGAAACCATGGCGGGTATAGGCCCCGGCAAACCATGTGTTGCGCTGGCCCTGCATGTCGCGCAGATGCCCCTGCGCGGCAATCGCGCCACGGTCAAACACCGGATGGCGGAATGTTTTCTGATCATAAATCAGGTGCTCCTCCACCGGTTGCGCGGGGTTCAGGGTCACGAACAACGGGTCGTCCTCGGGGATGTTCTGCAAACGGTTCATCCAGTAGCTGACCCCGATCTGCGGCTTGGCCCCGCCATCGCATTTGTAAACCCATGACGACCAGCAGGCGCGGCGTTTGGGCATCTGGCCCGTATCGCGGTGCAACACCATGTGGTTGTCCTGATACCGGATCGCCCCCAACGCCCTGCGCTCTGCCTGTGACGGGTCTGCCAGTAAATCCAGGGCCTGATCCGAATGGCAGGCCATGATCACATGGTCGTATAGCGCCGGTTCGCCCCCCTGCGCATGCACCATCGCCCCCGCATCCGACCGCGTGACCGCCGTGACGGGTGTGCCTGCGCGCAACGCCACGCCCATGGACTCCAGATAGCTGGTCAAACGGCGCAGGTATTGCATACTGCCGCCTGACACCGTCCACCACTGGTGCTGCCCCGCAGTGGACAACAACGCATGATTGCGGAAAAACCGCACCAGCGTGCGGGCGGGAAAACCACCAATCCCGTCAACCGGACTGGACCAGATCGCGCCGCAAACCGGCAACAGATAGTAACGGCGAAACCAGTCGCCCAGCCCCAGCCGCGCCACCAGATCATCCACCGTCATGTCGTCGCTGGTGGCCACGGACTCGGCCCTTGCGTTAAACCGTAAAATGTCGCGCACCATCCGCAGGAACGCAGGCCGCGCCAGATTGCGTTTCTGCCCGATCAGGGCCGCCAGATCGCGCAGCCCGTATTCAACGCGGCCATTGTCAATGGTGGCCCCGAAACTCATGTCACTGCGTTCCACCGGCACATCCAGATCACGGAACATCGCCGTCAGATGCGGGTAATTGGCATAGTTGAACACGATAAATCCGGTGTCCACGGGTTGATCACCACGCAGCCCCGCCATCACCGTGCGCGCATGGCCACCCCATCGCGGAGCGGCCTCGTATATGGTGACACGGTGACGCGACGACAACAGATACCCCGCCGCCAGACCGGATATTCCGCCACCGACAATGGCGATATTCTGTTGCGCGCGCGGTGAGGCGTCAAACGACATGGGCATTTCCTTGCTTTTGACAGGGATACGCCCCCCGCCCCCGATCAGATCAACATTACCGCCAAAATTTCCGCCAACGAGATTTCTTACCCCATAATTGATCCAGCCCTTGGGGTGGCGCGTAATTGCGGTATGTTGACCTTTGACACATATTCCCCCGCGCCTGCGCCGCCCCCCATCGGGCTGCCCCCTGCGCTGCTCAAAGGACGACACGACATAACGCTGCCTCCCCCTTCCCTGTCCGAACAAACCCGATGGATGCTGGCCGTGCGCGACCACCGCGACAAGGCCGCATTCGCACAACTGTTCGATTACTACGCCCCCCGGCTAAAGGGCGTGCTGATGCGCGGCGGTGCAAATCCGGCCCGCGCCGAAGACGTGGTGCAAGACGTGATGCTGACCCTGTGGCGCAAGGCGCATATGTTCGACCCCGAACGCGCGCAGGTGTCGGCATGGGTCTATCGCATCGCCCGCAACCGCAACGTCGATCTGGCCCGCAAGGCCGCCCGCGCCGTGCCACAGGAACTGGCCCCCGAACCGGATGCAGAACCCGACGCCGCGCAATCACTGGCATTGGAGCAAGAGGCCGCACAGCTGCGCGCCGCGCTGTCCCGCCTGAAACCCGACCAAAAGGCGCTGATCGAACAGGCCTATCTGGGCGAGCTGACACATTCCGAAATCACTGCACAAACCGGCCTGCCCCTTGGCACGGTAAAATCCCGCATCCGGCTGGGTCTGGAACGGCTGCGTCACGAACTAAAAGGACTGCGCCAGCCATGACCAACGACATGAGCAAAATAGCGCATCATGTGCCCGAAAACATGCTGGTCGCCTATGCGGCGGGCACCCTGCCCTATGCCTTTGAACTGGTTGTCGCGGCGCATGTGTCGGTCTGCGATGAATGCCGTGCGCAACTGGGCGCGGTGGAATGTGCGGGCGGTGCGGTGCTGGATGAAACCGGCGCGGCCAACCTGTCGGACGGGCTACGCAACCGCATTCTGGATGATCTGGATGCGCCCGAAAACGCCCCCGCCGCCATGCCTGCACCAACCGGCGAAGACCCCTACCCCGCGCCGGTGTTTCAGGCCATGGGCGAACGCGCGCCGCGCTGGCGCTCTGTCGGGCTGGGGGTGAAACAGGCGATCCTGCACGCCGATACCACGGGATCAGTGCGCCTGCTGAAAATCCCGCAGGGGCAGGCCATGCCCGATCACAGCCACGGCGGTCTGGAACTGACACTGGTGTTACAAGGGTCGTTTCACGACGAAACCGGCCAGTTCAACACGGGTGATCTGGAAATTGCCGATGATACGCTGGAACATACCCCCGTTGCGGGCAACGAATGCCCCTGCATCTGTCTGGCTGCCACCGACGCACCGCTGGTGTTCAAGGGGCTGATGCCGCGACTGGCGCAACGGTTTTTCCGCATTTAATCAACGGATTACTTGAAAAACAGGGCCAATTCACGCCAGATCGGGCCAGATCAGGCCCACATATTGGTGCCGCCACAAACCGTCAGCGCCTGACCCGTCATATAGCTGCTGGCGCTTGACGCCAGAAACACCGCCACCCCGCCAAAATCGTCAGGGTCGCCCAGACGGCGCAGCGGAATTTGCGAATTGGCGCGCGCTTCGGCCTCGGGGTTGTCCCACAGGGCGCGGGCGAAATCGGTGCGCACCACGCCGGGGCAAATCGCATTGGCGCGAATGCCCTGCGGCCCGTATTCCAGTGCCAGATTGCGCACCAACCCGATCAGCGCCAGTTTCGATGTGCCATACAACCCCAAAGTATCCGATGGCTTGAATGCCCCCACCGAGGAGGTAAACACCAGTGATCCCGCACCCTTGGCGATCATGTCGGGCACCACCATGCGCGTCAGCCACAGGTTGGCCTGCACATTGACCTGCATGATCTTTTCATAGGCATCATCGGGAATGTCCGAAATCGGGCCGTAATGCACATTCACACCGGCATTGCCGATCACAATATCAATCGGGCCGATATCAGCGCGGGTTTTATCGACCAGCGCCTGCAATTCATCCTTGCGCCCGGCATTGGCGGCGATGCCCGTGGCGCGGTTTGCGCCACAGGCTGTGTTGATGTCATCCGCCGCCGCATCCAGCTGGTCTTGCTTGCGCGACGATATGACAACCTGCGCCCCATGTGCCGCTAATGCGGCGGCCATGGCCCTGCCCATTCCCTTGGATGCGCCCGTCAACAGGGCCACCTTTCCGGTCAGATCAAACATGGGGCTCATGGTTTATGGTCCCTCGAACAACATGCCACCACCTGTGGCATTGCGTGCGGCGGCCTGACGTTCATTCGATGCCTCGAATTCACGGCGTTCGGCGCGGGCGATCACATTGTGATGCACCTCGTCGGGGCCATCGGCAAACCGCAGGGTGCGCTGTTTCATATACATGTCGGGCAGCGGCGACCACTGGCTGATCCCTGTTGCACCATGCACCTGCATCGCGTCATCAATGATCTGGCAGCATTTTTCCGGCACCATCGCCTTGGCCTTGGACACCCAGATGCGCGCCTCTTTGTTGCCCAGAACATCCATCGCTTTGGCGGCTTTCAGAACCATCAGGCGCATGGCGTCAATCTCGATCCGGTTGCGCGAAATTGTCTCCATGTTCTTGCCCAGATCAATGATCTTCTTGCCGAATGCCTCGCGGGTCAGGCCGCGGTGGATCATCAGATCCAGCGCCTTTTCCGCCGCACCGATCGAACGCATGCAGTGGTGAATGCGGCCCGGTCCAAGGCGGACCTGACTGATTTCAAAACCGCGGCCCTCGCCCCACAGGATATTTTCCTCGGGGACGCGCACGTTTGTGAACCGGATCTGCATATGACCATGGGGCGCATCGTCATGGCCAAACACGCTCATCGGGCCAACGATTTCCACACCGGGCGCATCCATCGGCACCAGAATCTGGCTTTGCTGGCGGAATGTTTCCGCGTCGGGCGATGTTTTCACCATAACAATCATGATCTTACAGCGCGGATCACCCGCACCGGAGATATAATATTTCTCGCCGTTGATCACCCATTCGCCGTTTTCCAGAACCGCCTTGGTGCCAATGTTTTTCGCATCAGATGACGCCACATCGGGTTCGGTCATGGCAAAGGCAGACCGGATTTTGCCCTCCAACAGGGGCTTCAGCCACTGGTCCTTTTGCGCCTGCGTGCCGACCCGCTCCAACACTTCCATGTTGCCCGTGTCCGGTGCCGCGCAGTTCATCGATTCCGATGCCAGCGGGTTTTTGCCCAGCTCGACCGCCAGATAGGCGTAATCCAGATTCGACAGCCCCTCGCCGGTTTCGGCATTGGGCAGGAAAAAGTTCCACAGACCCGCCGCGCGCGCCTTGTTTTTCAAATCCTCGATGATTTCCAACTGGCCCGGCGCATAGACAAAGGGCGACGGTTTCTGCGCGTCCAGTTTTTCATATTCAACCCATGCAGGGTCACAGTTTTCGCGGATGTGTTTCACAACCTTATCCAGCAAGGGGCGCGCCCCTTCGGACATCGCCAGATTGTTCAACTCGTCAGTAGGGTGGGACATTTCATTTCCTCTCTTGCGTTCGAATTATCTACATACGCCAGCGTATGGAGTTAGCGGTTTTTCCATTGCGGTGCGCGTTTTTCGACAAAGGCGGTCACGCCCTCTTTGAAATCCTCGGTTTCGCGCAAATCCATGATCACCTGACGCGAATATTGCAGGCTGGCATGCAGGTTATCCAATTCATCCATCGCGTTCAAAACCCGCTTGGTGGCCTTGATCGCCGATGGTGAAACGGCGGTCAGTTCCGCCGCCTTGGCAAATGCCGCATCCATCAATTGATCCGGCGCGACCACCTGATTGACGAATCCCAGTTCGCGGCCCTCCTCGGCCATCACATGGCGGCCGGTCAGCATGATATCCACAGCCGGTTTGCGCCCGATCTGGCGGCTTAGCAATTGCACGCCCGATGCGGCGGCGAAAAATCCGACCTTGACCTCGGGCAGGGCAAATTTCGCCGTGTCGGCGGCCAGAATAATGTCGCAGTTCAGCGCCATTTCAAACCCGCCGCCCATGGCAAACCCGTTGACCGCCGCAATCACCGGCTTTTCCAGATCACCGCGCATCGACAGGCCACCAAACCCGCTGGCGGGCGCTTTGCCCTTGCCGCCCTGCGCGGTGTATTTCAGATCATTGCCCGCGCTGAATGCCTTGCCCGCACCGGTCAGAATGGCGACCCACAGATCCTCGTCGGCGGCGAAATCGTTCCATACCGCGTCCATTTCATTGTGCATCGGCGCGTGAACCGCGTTGTAAACATCGGGGCGGTTCATGGTCACCAGCAACACATTGCCGCGCTTTTCGGTTGTGACGAATTCATATGACATGGGTCAGCCTGCCTTTTCTGCGGTATTGGCGGTTTTCAACCCGCCCAAATCCAGTTCGGTAAATTTGCCGCCCGATGCGGCCAATTTGCGCAGGGTGTCTGCGGGGGCGAATTCGGGATCATCAGCGCCCAGCTTCTCCATACGGTTTAGTATGGTTTGCGCGCCGACCATATCGGCGTAATACATCGGGCCGCCCTTATCGGCGGGCCAGCCGTATCCGTTCAACCAGATCACGTCGATGTCGGACGGGCGCTGCGCCTTGTTCTCTTCCAGTATGCGCAGCCCTTCGTTGATCATCGGGAAAATACAGATTTCAATGATCTCCTCCGCGTCCATGCTGGCGGGTTCGGCCCCCGTAATGTCGCGCACGATTTTGGCCGTTACATCCGATGGCGTCGGCGTGCGGCTGGCGTCGTAATCGTAAAACCCCGCGCCGGTTTTCTGGCCACGCCGATCCATTTCGCACAGCGCGTCACGGATCGGGTTTTGCGTCACCGCACCCTTGGACCAGCCAATATCCAGCCCCGCCAGATCCGACATCTGATACGGCCCCATGCGAAACCCGAATGCATTCAACGCCGCATCCACATCCCATGGCATCACACCCTGATACAGCAGCTTGTTCGCCTGCGCCTGACGTGCAAACAAAATACGGTTGCCGACAAATCCGGGGCAAACCCCGACCAAGGCCGCAATTTTATTGATCTTTTTCGCCAGATCCATCGACGTGGCCACCACATCATCCGCCGTATGATCGGCGCGCACGATTTCCAGCAGCTTCATCACATTCGCAGGAGAGAAGAAATGCAGCCCGATCACATCCTGGGGCCGTTTCGTCACCGCCGCGATGTCATCAATATTTAACGCCGAGGTATTGGTGGCCAGGATCGCCCCCTGCTTCACGATCCGGTCCAGATTGGTGAAAATCTCTTTTTTGATCTCCATGTTCTCGAACACCGCTTCGATCACCAGATCGCAATCGGCCAGATCATTCATATCCAGCGTTCCGGTCAAACGCCCCATGCGCGCCTCTACCTCGTCTTGCGGAAAACGGCCCTTGTCGGCGCTGCGCTGGTAATTGCCGCGCACCACGTTCAGACCCCGCTCCAATGCCTCGGCACGGGTTTCGACGATGGTGACGGGGTATCCGGCGGTGGCAAAATTCATTGCGATGCCGCCGCCCATGGTGCCCGCGCCGATGATGCCCACCTTGGCAATCGGGCGCAGCGCGGTGCCTGCGGGCAACCCGTCCACCACCCATGCGTTGCGGCCTGATTGCGCGATGTAATCCGACAATGCCGCCTGTTCTGCGTCCGTCATTTGCAATTCCCCAATCCTGAATATTTATTTGGCAATCCGGTGCCATGGCCCGCGCGCGATCCACCAGCCGCAGGGCAACGCCCCTGCGATTCCTTTTGGCAGAACCTGATAAACCTGTCTGAAATCACGGTTTTCCGGCCTCCCCTCCGGTCACGTTTGGCGTATCCTGACACCTGTCAGCCGCAGAATAAGGGCCTAATCACCCCAAGGTCAATACTTGCGGAATATTGTTTCGCAGCGCGGCAGGCCACCGCCACGTCACCCCCGCCCGCCCAACATCTCGCGGGCCATCGCCGCCGCGCCCGCCGCCACACTGCGGATCACCCGCTCTTGCGGCACATCCCCGATCAGCCAGTCGCGCATCGGCCCGAACGCCGCCAAAAAGATCAACATATTGGCCAGCAGTTCAACCTCTGCTGCGCCATCATCCGGCCCCGCACGTTTGCGCAATTGATCCGATAAGGCCTTGATTAATGCCAGATCATGCGCCCGCATGGCGCGGCGATCCTCCTCCAGCAAATGCGGGACCGACCGATAGACCAGCACCGTGCCCTTGCGCTTCTTGTCCCATGACTCGCGAAAATATCGCGTAAAAACCTCCTCCAGCGACAGGCTCTCGTCGGCCAGCAAATCGGGCAGTGACACCACATCGCGCCGGAACCACAGCTGGTTCAACAGCCGCCGCAGGATATCATTCTTATTGGCGATATAATCGTAAATACTGGCCTGATTGACGCCGGAGCCTGCGCAAATGTCGCGGATTGTGGTGGCCGCAAACCCCTTTTCCAGAAACAGTTCCAGCGCCGCATCGCATATCTGCTCGCGCCGCGACGCCACCAGCGTTTCGTTCTGAACACTGGTGATGCGGGCCTCTTGCAGGCGCGCACCCTGATCGGGTTTTTTCCCATCTGTCGGCAACCGCTTCTCCCCTTTGGCACCCGCTCAACCACTGGCCTGAACTCTGCCCCCCTGCAAGGGAACGGCACGTCACATCCCCCGCAGGGCGCTTGACCGGTTCACGGGGCGACCATAACCTGACAACTGTCAGCATGCCAAGGGGAGAGGGCCAATGCAACATTCCGACCCGCGCCAACGCATCGGCGCGCGCCCATGACGATGCAGAAACTGCTGATCGCCAATCGCGGCGAAATCGCCCTGCGCATTGCGCGCACCGCCGCCGATCTGGGGCTGGAATGCGTCGCCATCGCACCGCGTGACGATTGCGAAAGCCTGCATATCCGCCGCGCTACGCAACATATCGAACTGCCCGGCGCAGGCGCGGCCGCCTATTTGAACGGCGATGCCGTGATCAAGGCCGCAATCGACAGCGGCGCCGATGCCATCCACCCCGGATACGGCTTTCTGGCCGAAAATGCCGGTTTTGCCGCCGCCGTGGAACAGGCCGGATTAACCTTTGTCGGCCCCACGCCCGAAACGCTGGCCCTGTTCGGTGACAAACTGACAGCCAAGGCCCGCGCCGCCGATCTGGGCGTGCCTTGCCTTACGGGCAGCACCAATGCCACCCTTGCCGATGCCAGCGCATTCTTCGCCTCTCTGCCCCCCGGCACCGCCATGTTGATCAAGGCCGTGGCAGGCGGCGGCGGGCGCGGAATGCGCGTGGTGCATGACGCCGCCACCCTGCCCGACGCCTATGCCCGCTGCCAATCCGAAGCCGCCGCCGCATTCGGCGATGCTTCGGTTTATGTCGAACGGTTCCTGCCCGACGCACGCCATATCGAGGTGCAGATTCTGGGCGATGGCGCAGGCCGCTGCATCGCCCTTGGCGAACGCGAATGCACCCTGCAACGCCGCCACCAGAAACTGGTGGAAATCGCCCCCTCGCCCAGCCTGACAGCACCGCAACGCGACACCCTGACCGGCCATGCGCTGACCCTTGCCAACAGCGCCGCTTACCGTTCGCTCGGCACCTTTGAATTCCTGTTTTGCGACAATGAACCCGACGGCGAGAACATGTTTTTCATCGAGGCAAACCCACGCATTCAGGTCGAACATACCGTAACCGAAGAGGTGTTCAGCCAGGACCTTGTCGCCCTGCAATTGCGCCTGTCCATGGGGCAATCCATGGCGCAGATCCTGCCGCAAACCCCAATGCCACAAGGCCACGCCGTGCAAATCCGCATCAACATGGAAACCATGGATGCCACGGCACAGGCCACCCCCGCAGGCGGGCAGATCGGCATCTATGAACCACCCTCGGGTGCGGGCATCCGTGTGGATGGCATGGGCTATGCGGGCTATCGCACCTCGCCCCGTTATGACAGCCTGCTGGCGAAACTGATCACCTATAACCGCCACGGCACCTATGGCGCCACCATGGCCAAAGCGGCCCGCGCATTGGGCGAATTCCGCGTCACCGGGGTTGATACAAATATCGCGTGGTTGCGCGCGCTTCTGGCCCGCCCCGAACTGGCCAGCAACACCATTGATACACGGTTTGTCGAAACCCACGCGGGCGCGATTTTCGACGCCATGCTACCCGATGCTGACGGCACGGATACCGCCAGCGACACCCCCGCCGACGCTGCGGCGCAGGCCGTAATCCCCGCTGGCTCTACCGCCGTTGCCATGCCGATGCAGGCCACCGTGGTCAGCGCCCTGACCACAGGCGACACCGTGACCAAAGGCGCGCAAATCGCCGTGATCGAGGCAATGAAAATGGAGCATGTGATCACCGCGCCCCTGTCCGGCACCGTCACCGCGCATTTCGCCACCACGGGCGATACCCTGATGCAAAACGCGCCAATTCTGGCGATTGAACCCGGTGATACCGCCACCACGGCCAGCGAAAACAGCGCCGATATTAACCTTGATTACATCCGCCCCGATCTGGCCGAGCTATCAACCCGCCGCGCCTTTACCCTGGATGAAAACCGCCCGCAGGCCGTGGAAAAACGCCACAAACGCGGCCAGCAAACCGCGCGCGAAAATCTGGATCAGGTCTGTGATGCGGGATCATTTGTGGAATACGGCGCATTCGCCGTGGCCGCCCAACGCCAGCGCCGCAGTATGGACGATCTGGTGGAAAACACCTCGGGCGACGGGATGCTGACGGGGCTGGGCACGGTCAATGCCGATCAATTCGCCGATGCCCGATGCGCCTTTGCAATCGGGGATTACACCGTGCTGGCGGGCACGCAGGGGCAACGCCACCACCGCAAACTTGACCGCATCCTGCACACTGCGGGCGATTGGAATATCCCGCTGGTGTTCTTTGCCGAAGGCGGCGGCGGCAGGCCGGGCGATACCGAAAAGTCCACCTATTCCGGCGTCGCAAACCGCACGTTCGCGCAATTCGCCAGCCTCAGCGGGCAGGTGCCGATGGTGGGGGTGGTATCGGGGCGCTGTTTCGCGGGCAATGCCGCGCTTTTGGGCTGTTGCGATGTGATCATCGCAACCGAATCCAGCAATATCGGCATGGCCGGTCCCGCCATGATCGAAGGCGGCGGATTGGGCATCTACACCCCCGAACAGATCGGCCCGATTGACAGCCAGTCGGCCAATGGCGTGGTCGATATCCGCGTGCGCAACGAGGCAGAGGCCTGTGCCATCGCGCGTAAATACTTGTCGTATTTTCAAGGGGATACCACCGGATGGCAGGCGCCCGATCCGCGCGAGTTGCGCCATGTGGTGCCGGAAAACCGGCTGCGGGTCTATGATATGCGCCGCGCCCTTCACGGCATCGCCGACAAGGATTCCACGCTGGAATTGCGCGCCGAATTCGGGCTGGGCATCCTCACCGCCTTTATCCGGATCGAGGGCAAACCATTTGGCGTGATCGCCAACAACCCCCGCCACCTGGGCGGCGCGATTGATGCCCCCGCCGCGGACAAGGCCAGTCGGTTTATGCAGCTCTGTGATGCCTTTGACATCCCGCTGATTTCGCTGTGCGATTCCCCCGGTTTCATGGTCGGACCAGAGGCCGAGAAAACCGCGCTGGTGCGCCATGCCTGCCGCATGTTTGTCACCGCACGGTCGTTAACCGTGCCGCTGTTCGGCGTGGTTTTGCGCAAATGCTACGGGTTGGGTGCGATGGGGATGATCGGCGGCGGCACCTATAACAACGCCTTTACCGTGGCATGGCCGACGGGCGAATTCGGCCCCATGGGGCTAGAGGGTGCAGTGACGCTGGGCTATCGCCGCGAACTGGATGCGATCTCTGATCCGGTCGCGAAAAAGGCGCTCTATGACCGTTTGCTGGGTGAATATTACCAACAGGGCAAGGCCATATCGGTGGCGCAAACGCTGGAAATCGACGCGGTGATTGATCCGGTGGACACCCGCAAATGGGTGCTGGCGGGGCTGCGCTCTACCACGCCACAGGGCAGCGCCCCGGCCACGGGCGGCAAAGGCCCGCAGGCCACGGGCGGCAAACGCCCACAGGGCACGGGCGGCAAACGCCCGATGGTCGACCCGTGGTAACAACCCGCCCCCTCATTAGAAACAAAGGAAAATAAAATGACCGATGAATTGCTGATCGAACAGGCCGATGGCCTGCTGACCCTGACCATGAACCGCCCTGAGCGGCGCAACGCCTTTACCCCCGCTATGGTCACGCTGATGCGCGATGTGCTTGCCAATGCCGCCGCCGACCCATCGGTGCGCGCCGTGATGCTGACGGGTGCGGGCGGGCATTTCTGCGCCGGTGGCGATGTTAAGGCCATGAACGAAGGCGCGGGGCTGGACCTGTCATATGGCGAACGCCAGCACCGCCTTCGCGACCGCATGGCGGTGTCCGCCTATCTGCACGACATGCCCAAACCCACCATCGCCGCGATTGATGGCGCGGCGGCGGGCGCGGGCCTGTCCATCGCGCTGGCCTGCGACATCCGCATCTGCGCCGACAACAGCAAACTGACCACCGCATTCGCCAAGGTCGGCCTGTCGGGCGATTTCGGCGGCACCTATTTCCTGACGCAAATCCTGGGCGCGGGCCGTGCGCGCGAACTTTACCTGACCTCTCCGGTCCTGTCAGGCAGCGAAGCCGCCGCAATCGGCCTTGTGTCCCGCGCCGTCCCTGCGGGCAGCGTGCAGGACACTGCCCGCGCACTGGCGCAATCGCTGGCCGCTGGTCCCACCCTGACACTGGGCCGGATCAAACAAAACATCGCCATGGCCGAAAGCGGCGCATCGCTGGCGACCTGTCTGGACAACGAGGCGCGCAACCACATGGCATCGACCATTACCAATGACCACCAAGAGGCCGCAGCCGCGTTCGTCGAAAAACGCCAACCCCGTTTTACGGCCAGCTAGGGCGCGCAGCAAAAAGGGAACCCGAAATGGACCACCAACCGGAATTCACCACCATCTGCACCGGCCTGCAATTCCCCGAAGGCCCGATTGCCATGGCTGACGGCTCGGTCATTCTGGTCGAAATCCAGCGCCAGACCCTGACCCGCATCACCCCCGATGGCACCCGCACAACCATCGCCGAACTGCCCGGCGGCCCCAATGGCGCGGCCATCGGGCCGGATGGGGCGGTTTATGTCTGTAACAACGGCGGGTTCGAATTTCACCAAAAGGGCGGCATCAATCACCCCGGCCATAAGGGCGCGCACTATACGGGCGGGTCGATCCAGCGGGTCGATCTGTCCAGCGGCGCGGTGACCACCCTATATACCGAATGCGACGGGCACCCCCTGCGCGGCCCCAATGATATCGTGTTTGATGCCCAGGGCGGGTTCTATTTCACCGATCTGGGCAAAACCACCCGCGACCATATCGAACATGGCGCGTTCTATTATGCCCGCCCCGATGGCAGCCATATCAACCGCGTGTTCGGCCCGATGCTGACCCCGAACGGCATTGGCCTGTCGCCGGGGGGCGACACCGTATATGTTGCCGAAACCCGCACGGGGCGCGTCTGGGGCCATGACATCGTGGAACCCGGCGTGGTGCAGCGCCCCACGGGCCTGATGCCGGGGCGGTTGCTGACCACCCTGCCCGATTATCAACTGCTCGACAGTCTGGCCATGCAGGCCGATGGCCGCGTTTGTGTCGCCACCCTGATCCGTGGCGGTATTTCGATTGTCGCAGAGGATCACAGCGTCGAATATATCCAGCTGCCCGATGACCCCTATATCACCAATATTTGTTTCGGCGGTCCGGATATGCGCGACGCATGGATCACCGGATCAGGCACCGGAACCCTGTTCCACGGCCGCTGGCCCTATGCCGGATTGCGCCTGAATTTCAACGGCTGAACCGGGGCTGAACCGGTGTCGCGCAACAACGCCCCCCTGCCCGGCAAACCTGAACAGCGCCCATGACCTACCACGTCAAGGCCCCTACCACGTCGAGGTCGCAAATATGCTGATGCTGCGACCCGTTCCGGGGTTTTGGTCGTATGCCTCGTATCCGCGATCAAAAATATTACCCAGTTCAACCGATACGTTCAGTTTATCGGTGATGTCTGCCGTAAGCGCCAGATTGAGCGTGGCAAAGGCCCCGCCATAGCTTTGCGCATCCATCACGCCGGTTTGGTCGCGCATCCCTGCGCTGCTTTGACCGCGCGCGAAAACATCCCAATCGCCCGACATATTGAACGCATCCCAACCGCCGCGCAAACCGATACGCCCCGACAACAACGGCGTGCCACTGTCATAGGTGGAATAGCCGTTGGCATAGGTGATTTCGCGCCGCATCAACGCCAGCGAGGCATAGGGCGTCACCCCCCGCGCAGTGTCATATTCGGCCAGAAGTTCCAGACCATAGGCCACCGCGCCATCGACGTTCTGCCAGTTGCCGCTGCGGCCCGTGATCACCTTGGCGATGTAATCGTCGCTTTTGGTGTAGAACAGCGTGGCGTCCAGCAGGGTGGCACCGCCATCGTAACGCGCGCCCAATTCGAATGTGGTTGCCTTTTCCGGGGTCAGGTTGGGATTGCCCGACACCGTGTTTGACCCGCCCACCGTGGTCAAAAACAACTGGCTGAGCGTGGGATAGATATAGCCCTGCGACAGGTTCGCCCGCAGCGTCAGGTCATCACCCCGCCGCCAGACAAGCCCCGCCGCGCCCAAAACCCCGCTGTCGGAATTGCTGCTTGGCGCATTGGCCACGCCATTGGTGCTGGATGCGTTCAAATCCGCCTGCACATCATACCAACGCGCGCCCAATGTGGCGGTCAGGTCGTTGGTCAGGTCCATTTCATGCTGCCCGAACAGGGCGAATGTGCGAATGGTGGCATCGTCATAACCAACCCGCGTGGTGGTCGTATTGCTGCCTGCGATCATGTTGCGGATGCGGGTGGTGGTCAGTTTGTCGGTTTTCACCCCGTCCAGCACATATTCAAACCCCAGCACCGTCCGGCTGGCAGGACCAAGGGACAATTCGACCTTGCCGTTGATACCTTTGGTCGATTGGGCATCCTGTGACAGGGCATTCACATCCACAAACACCGGAAATGCGCCGCCCGCGATATCGCTGTCGAATCTGCGGTCGATGGTTTGGTAAAACGCATTCAGCGACAGGCGCTCAACGGTGTCGGACAGATCTGTGCCCTCGTATGACAGGGCGAATTTGCGCAAATCACGTTGGGGCAGGTTGATGTCGAACCCGGGAATTTCGGTATAGGCATGGGCCGACATATCAAACGCCAGCGCATCCATTGCAAAATAGTGGTTGCCATTGGCCCAACCCAGATGGGCGGAAATGCTTTTATCCTCGTTCGAGGAGGGGGTCAGCACGCCATTGGGGGTTTTACGATCACCGTTTTCAGCCGCGCCAAAGCTAAGCCGGTAATCCAGATCACCCGCCCCCGCCGCAACAGTGCCCGCCATCGAATGGGTCACACGCCAACCCTCGGTGCCGGAAAAATACCCGGCTGTGGTTTTCATTTCAAACGGCACCTCGGCACCCTTTTTCAGGATGATATTGACCACGCCGCCAATGGCAGATGACCC
Source organism: Paracoccaceae bacterium (assembly GCA_050633465.1). Taxonomy (GTDB): domain Bacteria; phylum Pseudomonadota; class Alphaproteobacteria; order Rhodobacterales; family Rhodobacteraceae; genus UBA3069. The sequence goes on from JBOEGO010000008.1 coordinate 18,062, forward strand.
CGTGATCACCGACGACGGGCCGCGCACCACCTCGATCCGTTCGATCGTGTTGGGATCGACCAGTATGGGTTGCCCGTAATTGGAATGATCGGTCAGGGTTTGCCCGTTGATCAGCACAGCCACCCGCGCGGCGGTTTCACCACGAATGGAAATGCGCTCGATTCCTTCCTCTGATACCTGCACGCCGGGCACCTCTTTCAGGATGGCGGCGACGGATTTGGGCGGTATGCGGGCGATCTGCTCTGCGCCCTGCACCGTCAGGCTGGCGGGGTTGTCCATCACTTCGACGGGCAGGCCGGTGCCCGTGACGGTGATCGCATCCAGTTCGAACACCTGTTCAGCCGTGGCGGTGATCACCGTGGCAGGCATCAGGCCCAAACCCGCAGCGATTGACAAAACCGAAGGGGCAAGGCGCAGCCCCTGCGCCCTCTTGTGCATCATATCCAACATAGTATCTGTCCCAAAACCGTCTGTTGTAACCTTGACCGGACCTTGGGCCATTGCGGCGGTGATGAACTTGATAATAATCAATCCGCGCCCGAAATGACGCCGCACCATGGTTGTGAAAATCTGCAAACCAGCTTACCGTTAATGAAATCCTGACAAGAATGGCCTGACCCCGATGCGCCCTGAAATCGCTGAAATCGCACGCAGTTCCCTGCTGCTGGCCACTGCTCCGCCTGCGCTGGTCGATACCTTGCTGTCGCATGCCCATGTCACGCAACATGCCCGTGGCGAAACCCTGTTTTTGCAGGATGATCCGGCGGATACGATTTTTATCGTCGCGGATGGCTGGGTGAAACTCTATCGCATCGCCGCAAACGGAGCCGAGGCCGTGGTGGGCACCTTTACCAAGGGCCATTCCTTTGGCGAGGCCGTGGCCCTGCGCTCGGACACCTATCCGGTATCCGCCGAGGCCGTGAGCGAATGCGAACTGGTGCGCATTGATGCGTCGATCATGCTGCACAGTTTGCAGGAAAACCCCAAAGTCGCGATTGCGATGCTGACCGCAACCTATGTGCATTTGAACAGCCTTGTGGCACAGGTCGAACAATTGAAATCGCGCACCGGACCACAGCGGGTGGCCGAATTCCTGCTGGATCTGGCGGCCTGCGAAACCGGAAGCTGCGAGGTGCGCCTGCCCTATGACAAGGTGCTGATTGCGGGCCGTCTGGGCATGAAACCCGAAAGCCTGAGCCGCGCCTTTGCCAAGCTGAAAGATCAGGGGGTGACCGTGCGCCAGAACGCCGCCGATATCGCCGATATCGAGGTTCTGCGCGCCTATGCCGAGGATGACCCCGCCGCCGCATGGACCCGTTAGGCCGCGCGCCCTATGCCGCGATGATCAGCAGCAAGGCCACCGCCGCCCATAGAAAAAACGCCGCCATCACCCCCGCACGGATGCGCGGGGCCTGCGACAGCTCCAGATAATCCGACAGAATCACCCGCGATTTCATCAGCGCCAGCGCAATCAGAATCGCGGCAATCAGATCGGGTGCAATCAGATCGGGGCCAAGCCATGCCGCCGCAGCAGGCATCGCGCTCAGGGCCGCCGTCAGGGCCGTGGTCAGGGCTGATGCCAGCACCAGCATCCCCCATGCCTTGACCAGATGTTTCATAGCGCCCCCAGCAGGTAGATCACCGGAAACAGCAAAACCCAGACCAGATCAACCATATGCCAGAACGCCACAGCGCCGGATGTTTCATCCATACGCCTGCGTATTGATACAGTCGCCAGCAGGATGATCCCCGCTACCACATGGGCAGCATGAAACCCCGTCAACAAGTAGTAAAAGGTGAAAAACGGGTGGGTTTCGGTGTTGATGCCATCGCGCGACAGGCTGGCCCATTCATGCGATTTCAACCACAGAAATCCGGCCCCGCCCACTGCGGCAATGACCAGCGGCAGCGCGCGGTTTTGCAGCGCGCCAATGGCGGCGAACAACCCCGAGGTGACCAGCAACATCGTGCCAAACCCCGCAGCGACAGGATGCAAATGCGCCGCCGCCTGCGCAAAACCCGCCGGATCACCGATACGCACCGCCAAAAATGCCCACAGCCCCGCGCCAAATACCAGTAATTCGGACAGGATCAGAACCCAGATCATCAAATCATGGGGCAGGTGTTCCGCTTTGGCGGGGGTCAATCAGCGCCCCACGATCTGCGCATAGATGCGCGGCAATGCTTCGGTCAATTTGTCGGGATCGGGGACCAACGCGTAACCGCCCTGCCCGAAAATGCGCGGAAACCATGCCTTGCCGTCGCGGTCAATCGCGATGCCGAACACAGCGTGACCTGCGCGGCGGGCCTCGATCACGGCCATGCGGCTGTCCTCGATTCCATGGCGGCCATCGTAATGGTCCAGATCATTGGGTTTGCCGTCGGTGATGACCAATAACAGCCGCCGCCTGCGGGCCTGCGCCGACAATCCGGTGCTGGCATGGCGGATGGCCGCGCCAAGGCGGGTGTAAAAACCGGGGCGCAGGGAAGCGATGCGCGATTCAACGCCCGCATTCATCGGATCATCAAAATCCTTGGCCTGTGCCATGTAAACACGGTCGCGTTTCAGTGACGAAAACCCGTTGATCGCGAAACTGTCACCGCAGGCATCCAGCCCCCATGCCAGCGCGGTCAGGGCCTCGCGTTCGATGTCGATCACGGGGCGGGCGTGGCCGCGATGGCAGGTCACTGTTGCCTCGGTTGAACGCGACACATCCAGCAGGATCGACACCGAAAGATCGCGTTTCAGCGGCCGGTTTTGCCGCCAGACCCGCCCGTCGCTTTCGCCTGTGGCGGCGAAATCGGCCAGGGCACGCACGGCGCGCTCGCTGTCCAGTTCATCACCGTCCAGATGGCCCGAGGTGGTTATCATTGAGGGGCGCAGAGCCTCGAATTGGCGCCGCACGGCGGTGATGCGTTTGCGGGCGCGGGCATCAAATGGCGTGACTGTGCCGCCACCCGCATCAATATCATGCGCCAGAATGCGGGTGTGATCGGGCAGGTATGCACCACGCCGCACGTCCCATTCGGGATAGGTGCAAACATCGGAAATCCGTTCGATATCAGCATCTTCGGGCGCAAGGTCCAGATGCAGCTTCAGCCGCGTTGCCGGTGCTTTCTTGATCTGGCCCAGCCCGATTTCATCCTGATCGTCGGCGGCTTTCTTGGCGCTGTCCTCGTCGTCGTCCTCGACACGGCGGTTCAGGTTGACGAATTGGGCATAGCTGAGGATGGCCTCGAATTTATGCAGGATGAAGCTGTCCTTGCGTTCGATCTGATCCGATTTGCGGCGGCGCGCACGTCGGGTTTTGCCATCTTCTGCGTTGTTGTTTTCGGGGGCTTGACCGGCCTCCATTGTGGCGACGCCATCGCCATGGGACAGGAACAGCGCACGCGGTTCGACCCAGATCGGCACGGGCAGATAGGGGCGGTATTTGCGCGGGGCGCGCCAGATGGTGAAATCGCCGGTTTCCATGCTGGCCCACATCCTGGCCGCTTTGCCCTGTAATGGCTGCTCATCGCCCAACATATGGCGGATCACGCATTCTACCGCCCGTTCGGCCTGTGGCAGGGCGGGGGTGTCGCGCAGCGACAGGTGCAGGCTGGACAGCTCACGATACAGGGTCCGCAAACCCGGCGCATCGCCATCACAGCGCGCCAGCGCCACCCGCAATCCCGCCAGCGCCGTCAAATCGCTGACCAGCGGGTCGTCATGCCCCTGAACCGGCGCGACAAACGCGCCCAGCGCCGCCAGCCAGACATAGGCGGCAGCGTTCATTTCCGTCACCGGAAACGCGGCCAGCGTGGCGGGCAGGCGCAGCGATGCGCCGTCAAAACTGGCCCTTGGCAGGGCATCGGCATAGGTGCCCAAGGCGCGCAGACGCGACAGGCGGTGGCGCGATTGTTCATCCGACACCGGTTTGATTTCAACCGATGCATCCCCCCCCATACCGCGAAAAAAGACGGCCAGCCGCCCGTCGATCCGGGACAGATCAACACGGGCTCCCTCATGCACCGGTGGCGCATCAAAACGGCTGGCCCATTTGTGCCAGAGCTTCCCGATGGTTTCTTCGGGTTCCCACGGCTCAAATTCGATCTTGCCCATGGCCGGCCTCACCCGAAAACGGCTGTGACAAGATCGAGGAGCCCGCGTTTCGTGTCCGCATCATCAGTCAGCGGTTCAATCATTGCGGTTTCGATGGCGCGTTGCACCCCCATGCCGCCCGCGATCAGGGTGGCGGCGTAAACCACCAGACGGGTGGACACGCCCTCTTCGACATCCTGCCCCTTCATCGCACGCAATTTGCCCGCCAACCGCACCAGCGGTTTGACCTGATCATCGGGCAGGCCGGTTTCGGCGGCGACCACGGCAATTTCCAGCGCAGGCGCGGGGAAATCGAAATCAAGCGCCAGAAACCGTTGGCGGGTGGATGGTTTCAGGGTTTTCAGGATGTTCTGGTAACCGGGGTTATAGGAGGCCACCAGCATGAAACCACTGGCGGCTTTCAGCTCCTCTCCGGTGCGGTCAATCGGCAGGATGCGGCGGTCATCGGTCAACGGGTGCAGCACCACGGCCACGTCTTTGCGCGCCTCGACCACCTCGTCCAGATAACAGATCGCACCCTCGCGCACGGCGCGGGTCAGCGGGCCATCGACCCAGACGGTTTCGCCGCCTTTCAACAGGTAGCGCCCGATCAGATCAGCCGCCGACAGGTCGTCATGGCAGGCCACCGTATACAATGGCCGTCCCAGACGCGCCGCCATATGCGCCACAAAACGGGTTTTCCCACAGCCGGTCGGCCCCTTGAGCAGCACCGGAAGGTCGTGTTCAGCCGCTGCTTCGAACACCGCGATTTCGTCGCGTTGGGGCAGGTAGAAAGGGGCGTCAGCCGCCCCTTTCGCTGTGTTTGTCAGGTCTTTCATTATCATCACTCCGCTGCCTGGCCAACAACGGGACCGGGTTCGATCATTTCACGCCGTGGCATCATCACGGCATAGATGAACAACACCGCGCCCAGCACCACGGCCACACCAGACCCGAACCGCATCACAAAAAAGATCCACAGCTGGTCCTGCACATCCATGAAGCCTTCGCCGTTGACCCGTTGCAGGTGGGTTTGCACCGTGCCCGCAAACGTCAGGGTAAAGGTCATGAACAGCATCCCGCCCGACATCAGCCAGAAGGAAGCCATGTTCAGCACCTGATTATAGGGGTCACGCCCGCGCAGAACCGGCATGGCATAGGTGATAATCGCAAGGTTCAGCGCGACATAGGCCCCGAAAAATGCCAGATGCCCGTGGGCCGCGGTGATTTGCGTTCCGTGAGTGTAGTAGTTGATGCCATGCAGGGTGTGCAGGAACCCCCAAACCCCCGCGCCGAAAAATGCCAGCGTGGCACAGCCCAGCGACCACAGCAGCGCCGCCTTGTTGGCGTGATCGCGCCGCCCTTTCCACACCATGACAAAGGCAAAGGCCATCATGCCAAAGAAGGGGATCACCTCGAGCGCAGAGAAGATCGAGCCGATCCACTGCCAATAGCCCGGCGTGCCGATCCAGTAATAGTGGTGGCCAGTGCCCAGGATGCCGGAAAACAGCGCCGTGGCAACGATAACATAAAGCCATTTTTCAACCACTTCGCGGTCAACGCCGGTCAATTTCAGCATCAAGAAGCCAAGGATACCGGCCATGACCAGTTCCCATGTGCCCTCGACCCACAGGTGAACAACATACCACCAGTATTGTTTGTCCAACGCCAGATTGGACGGGTTGTAGAATGCAAACAGGAACAACAGCGCAATGCCCCACAGCCCCAGCAACATGATGTTGGTGATCGCGGTTTTGCGCCCCTTCAGCACCGTCATCGAGATGTTATAGAGGAAAATCAGCGCGGCCACGACAATGCCCGCCTTGACCCATTTGGGTTGCTCCAGAAATTCGCGCCCCTCCTTGCCCAGCAGGAAATGCCCGTCGAACAGGTTGAACAGATAGGTCACAACCACACCCGCCGTGCCCAGCACCAGAATGCCCAGTTGCAGATAGGCCAGTTTGGCCGAATGGATTTCGCGTTCGCTTTCTTCGGGGATCAGGTAATAGGCGGCGCCAAAGAACCCCAGCAACAGCCACACGATCAGCGAATTGGTGTGCAGCATCCGCGCAATATTGAACGGCAGGATTTCCGACAGGAAATTCCCGTCGACATAGATCCAGCCCATGACCAGCCCCAGCGTGACCTGCACGGCAAACAGCGCCATTGCAGTCACGAAATAGGCCAGAGCGATTTTTTGAGTTTGATATTTCATCGGTCTATCCCTTTCAGCCCGCGTCGTTCGGCGGCCAGTCCTGATTGCGGATCGTGTCTGTCCACAACAAGAAGTCGCTCAGCGCGCGGTATTCGTGGTCACTCAGGTCGAAAAACGGCATTTGGCGGCGGCCTTCGATCCCTGTGGGCATGGCCTGCATCCAGCCTTTCAGCCCCTCATAGGCGCCCTCGGGGTCATCATCGACGCCCCAGCGGGTCATCACATTGCCCAGTTCGGGGGCGAAATACGCGCCCTCGCCCAGAATGGTGTGACAATTTACGCAGCCGTGTTTTTCCCACAGGTGTTTGCCCTCGATGACCGAAGGGGTCAGCGTGGCCTCGTCTGTGGATGTGTTGACGATATACAGGTGGCTGTGCACCGACAGCCCCAGAAAAATAAGAATAAAGAACAGTGATCCGCCGTAGAACACATTGCGGGCCATGCTCTTGGTCATGACTTCGCGCATGGCGCTGACTCCTTGACTAACAGTTATGGTGGCACCTTGATGGCGCGCCCGCTCGGGATCATCCTTAACGAAAGTCAATCGCCGCGGATTTGCATGGCATTATCATGCGGCATTCTGCGGTATTATTCGGGGGGCGGGTTGGCGGACGCGCGTGCCGGGCGCGGGTTGGCCCATAGCGGCCATAGGGCGGCAATGAACAGGGCGAATGCCGCGCACCACAGCAGGCCCGATGCCAGCACCAGCGGCGTATAGGCCGCGCCGCCCGTAACCCCGCCCATGACCCCGCCCATCCAGCGCAAAATCGCTGCGACGGGGATCAGCGCGTATGACAATGCCACCGCACGCGGGGCCACCAGCGGGCGGCCCGAATGGCCCAGCGTGGCGCGCGACATCACCGAAACGGTCATGCCGCCCACCCCGCCGATGGCCAGAAAATGCAACGCAGGCACGTCGGTATCGCCCGTCAGCCCCGCAATGCCCCACAGCACCAGCCCCAGACCGATCGCACCATAGGACAGGTGCAGCGTCCACAGAATCGGCTGGCCCCATTGAAACCGCGTATGCCAGCGCAGGCCGCGCAGCAAAACGAACATCCCGGCGATCACAAACAGCAGCGCCTGTGCCAGCGTGCCGCCCGCAACCAGCGCCGACAGCGGCAACAGCGCGGCCAGCACAATGGCCATGGGCGTGAACACCGCCGGATCATGGGGCGTGCCCGTTTCAATACCTGCGCGGTGCATGGCGTTGCGGGTGAACGCAGGCGTGACGCGCCCGCCCAGCACAATGATCATCGACACCAGCGCCAGCAGCCCGACACGCAGACCGGCATCCGCATCCCCCGTGGCGATCCCGATCCAATCCAGATGCAGCACCAGATTGCCGATCCAGAACAGGCTAAGAAACAGCAGAAATACTACATTCTGCGGCTTGGGTTTGCGAATCAACTGCGTGGCGATTTTGGCCCCCAGAATCGGCGCAAAGGCCAGATCGACCCCCGCCACCAGCACGGGCGGCAGCAAATCCGCAGAAAACACCGCCAAACGCCCCGCCGCCCAGACAGCCGCCGCCACGCCGATGAACACATGGCGCGCCGCCTTGGCCCCTGTCCAGTTGGGCACCGCGGTCAGAAAAAACCCCGCCAGCACCGCACCGCCATAACCGAACACCAGTGTATGGGCATGCCATTGCACCGCCGGCATCCGGTCAGGCAGCACATCAAAACCGCCAAAAAATGCCAAAAGCCATAGGGATAGCGACAGCGGCGCAAACAGGGCCGCCCCCATGAAAAAGGCGCGAAACCCGTCGCCCAGAAAAAATGCGAAATACCGTTTCATCAGCCAAATCCTGTAACCGCGCATCGTATCCGGCGACCCTTGCACCCGCATGAATCCGCAGCCTTAACAAAAATCAAGGTGCGCAGATCACAGCGGCGTGAATGTGTGCCCAGCCTCACCAGCGAAATGGAGAATTCAGATGTTCACCCGAGCCACCAAAATCAGGCAGATCCTGCTTGGCACGGTTGCCTTGGCGATGGCGGGGGGGCTAACCCCCGCATTGGCCGAGGACAACGCACACGGCAGCGGACCCGCAGCAGCCTATTCACCCTCGATGACCACGCTGGGGCAAATCCAGGTCGAAGTGCCCGGCATGAAGCCCGGCGATCCGGTCATGACCCAAGAGGAGTTTCAAACCGGCACCAAGATTTATTTCGAACGCTGCGCCGGTTGCCACGGCGTGTTGCGCAAGGGCGCGACGGGCAAACCCCTGACCACCGATATCACCCGCGAACACGGGTATGACTATCTGGAATCGATCATGACCTACGGTTCGCCCGCAGGGATGCCGAACTGGGGCACATCGGGCGAATTGTCCGAGGACCAGATCAACCTGATGGCCCGCTATCTGCTGCTGGAACCGCCCGCGCCGCCCGAATGGGGCATGCCCGACATGAAGGAAAGCTGGAAAGTGGTGATCGCCCCCGAGGATCGCCCGACCCGGAAAATGAACGACATCGACATTGAAAACCTGATGTCTGTCACCCTGCGGGACGCCGGTCAGATCGCACTGATCGACGGCAATACCTATGAAATCCGCTCTGTCATCAACACGGGCTATGCTGTTCACATCAGCCGCATTTCCGCATCGGGCCGTTACCTGATGGTGATTGGCCGTGACGGGCTGGTCAATATGATCGACCTGTGGATGGAACAGCCCGACACCGTGGCCAAAATCAAGATCGGGATGGAGGCGCGTTCGGTCGAGACCTCGAAATACGAGGGCTACGAGGACAAATATGCCGTTGCCGGTGCCTATTGGCCGCCGCAATATGTCATCATGGATGGTGACACGCTGGAACCGCTGAAAATCGTGTCCACCCGTGGCAATGTCTATGACGATCAGACATATCACCCCGAACCGCGTGTCGCCTCGATTTTGGGGTCGCATTACAAACCCGAATTCATCATCAACGTCAAAGAAACCGGCAAGATTTTGATGGTCGATTATTCCGACCTGAAAAACCTGAAAACGGTGGAAATCGAGGCAGAGCGTTTCCTGCATGATGGTGGTCTGGACAGCACGCACCGCTATTTCATGGTGGCGGCCAACGCACGCGGCAAGGTCGCCGTGGTCGACACCAAAGAGGGCAAACTGACCGCCCTGATCGAAACCGAAGGCCAGACACCGCACCCCGGTCGCGGTGCCAACTTTGTCCACCCGGAATTCGGTCCGGTCTGGGCCACCTCGCATCTGGGGGATGAATCCATCGCCCTGATCGGCACCGACCCCGAAGGCCACGCAGATCAGGCATGGACGCTGGTTGACAGCTTCTATGGTCTGGGCGGCGGGTCGCTGTTCATCAAAACGCACCCGAATTCGGAACACCTCTATGTGGATGCACCCTTGAACCCTGACGCCGATACCTCTGCTTCGGTTGCGGTGTTCAAAATTGCCGATTTCGATGGCGACCGCGAAACCGACGAAGAATACGTCACCCTTCCGATTGGTGAATGGGCCGGAATCAAAGACGGGCAACCGCGCGTCGTGCAGCCCGAATTCAACAAACAAGGGACCGAGGTCTGGTTTTCGGTCTGGAATTCGAAAGACAAGGAAAGCGCAATCGTCGTGGTTGACGACAAAACGCTGGAATTGAAACAGGTCATCAAGGACCCGCGTTTGATCACGCCCACGGGCAAATTCAACGTGATGAACACCCAAAAGGACATCTATTGACCTAAGAAGGTGTTGCATCGGGCGGGGGGCTGTTCGCGTCCCTTTTCATCCCCTCGCCCGGCTTTTCGGCCACGGTTTGCGCCGTGGCCGATTTGTTTTTGGCATCCGGTCGGCTGGCCGTATGGGATGACTTTGATCAAGGCGCGAATGCGCCCGTGCAGGGCAATATCCACCGCATGATGCGCCTGTTCACCCCCTGCCTTACGGCCCTGTTTGCCCTGACAGCCCTGTCTGACCTGTCTGACCTGACAGCCCTGTCTGCGCCTGCCCCCGCGCAGCCGCACAGCGGCGACGGGTTTTGGCAGGCTGAAATCGACAATGCCCATTTGGTTATCCGCGATCAGGCGACGGGCGACATTGCCCATGACCGCCCGCTGGTGGCGCGCGATCATGCCCTGTCTTCCACCGCGGCGATCATGGCGCATGATACCCCGCCCGCGTTTCTGGTTGCCTTGGGCCAGGCGCCCGAATTGTGGCTGGTCGCGCTGGATGCCGATGCCGGCCCCTATCATCAGGGGTTCGTCCACAGCTATATCGCCGGAATGGAGGAAAGCCTGTCACAGGAACGCGGGCGGTTTGCGCGGCTGCGTATTGATCTGAGCGCGCCATTGATCGCCTTGCGCCCCGATCCCGACGACAGGCGCGCGGTGCAGGGCATCCGCGCCAACGGCACATGCATCCGCATCCATCTGGTGGCAAAACGCGAAATCGGCCCCTGTTTGAAAGGTGACAATAATGGCTGACCATCTGTTCCCCCACGCCCGCTGGTCGCGGCGCAGGATTGCCATCCTGTTATATCCCTTTGCGGCGGCGGCGGTGGCGATCAACCTGTTTATGTTCTGTCTGGTGTTGCAGGTGTTCGGCCTGCCCGCCCTGCCACCTGTCTGGGCCTTGGTTCTGTCGCTGCCGCTGGGTGTTCCCGCGACCATACTGTTTGCCCGCTGGGTTGACGGGCTGCTGGACGAGGCATCCGAGTAACCTGCACCGCCCCAAAAGCAGACGGCAACGAAAAAGGGCGCCGCAGCGCGACGCCCTTTGCCGTTGTTCAGACCCTGGTTCAGCCGTTCAGCGATGCCAGATAGGCGGCCATGTCCTCGGCGCCCTTCTTGTGTTTATAGGTCATTTTGGATTTCGCTTTGGGATCATCCAGCGTTTCCTTTAGAAACCCGTTCGGGTCGGTGATATATGCGGCCAGGTTTTCCTCGTCCCAGACCAGCCCCTGTTCGGCGGCGGCACTCAATCCATCGCCGTATTTGAACCCGTCATAGGTGCCCATGCCACGGCCAATCACGCCAAACAGGTTGGGGCCGGTTTTGCCGCCTTTGACAATATCGGTGCCGTCTGCGGCCTGAATCATATGGCAGGCCTTGCATTTTTTGAAATCACCCTCGCCCTTGGCGGCATCACCGGCCATGGCCGCGGTGGCCAGCACAGGCAGCGCGACAAGCGCCGCAATCATGGTCTTCATGGTCTTTCCCTTCGTTGTTTGCAGAATTCAAGCGATATAGCTTTCAATCCGGCTCTCCTTGACATTGCTCAAGAGCTGCGCCGCTTCGGCCCGTGATCGCGTCAGCGACAGCGCGGTGGACAGCCCGTCGGCCAGCCCGGCGCTATCGGCGCTGACCGACACCTGTTTGGCACCGGTGGCGGCGATCTTAGCGCTGCGCGGGTCCAGAATATGCCCCTGCCCCGCCCCGATCAAACTGCCCATGATGGCCGAGGTCGCCAGCGCGCGGTTTTGCAACAGGCGTTTTTGCGGCTCTTGCGTGATGCTGACGGGCCAGCCGTCATGCCCCGCGGCGCGGCCCATTGCGGTGATTTCGCCGGTGTCGATCAAAACATCGGTGATACCTTCCCGGGCCATCAACGCCGCGATGCGATCGGCAATATAACCCTGCGCGATGCCGTTCAGCGTAAGCGCCTGACCACGGCCCAGCCGCACCGCGCCTGCGTCAAACTGCACGCGGTCAAACCCGATTGCGCCACGCGCCTGTGCCAGCGCGGTGGCATCAGGCGCCTGCCCTGCAATGGCCGCACGCGCCAGCACCTGCCACAGCACTTGCACGGTGGGATCGAACCGGCCCTGCGTCAGCCGATGGATATGGCGCGCCAGCGACAGGCAATCCAGCAGTTCAAACGCTGGCGCATCCAGCCGCCCCGCCGCGTTCAACCGCGACAGATCGGACGTTGGGCGATAAAGGCTGAACACCTGTTCCAACCGCGACAACTCGCCCATGGCGCGGGCGGTGATCTGTTCGGCCTTCGGGTGATCCAGAATGATCTGCGCCTTTGCGCCCAGCGCGGTGCCCTGCCAGCGATAGGCCTGCGCAGGTGCGCCAGCCATCAGCCATGCGGCCGAGGCAAGGGTGAAAAAACGGCGGCGAGTCAGTGTCATAGCATCAGTTCCCTTGGTTTCGGGCCAGCGATTTCAGGCGTGCGGCCATATCATCGGGTTCAGTGTTTTCGGCGGGTTCGGGCGCGGCGGTCAGCACGTCACCGGCGGTGATATCGCCATAGGCCAACACCCTGCCGCCATGTTGCGCGGCGAATTCCGCCGCCGCTGTCGGGTCGGAAAACGGCACGAATTCGGGCGCGTCCATGCCGCCCCTCGCGTCGGATTCGATCACATAAACGGCCTGTGACACCTCGATCCAGGGGCCGGGGGTCTGCCATGTCGCACCTGTCATATCCTGCACATAGGTCGCCACCACGGCGTGGCTTTGTTCCGGCATATGCAGATAAGCCACGGCATCCTTGACCTGCGAAAAGAACAGCGGCGCGGGCATGCCATCCAGATGGATCTGCCCCTGCGGGCCGTCATGTTCCAACAGGGCCATCTGGCAATAGAACCCCACGGTTTCAGGCGTCATTTCAACGGGGTCCGGCAGGGCGGCGGTGTCCTGACGACAGGCGGACAGGGCCAGAACGGCCAGCGGCAACCAAAGCAACAGCCGTTTCATATCTGCACCCTTCCAAATGTCAGCCGCGCCAGTGCCGCGGCCAGCAGCGGCCAGACCAGCAATGACGCCAGCGGTTTCCAGATCGCAATGGTATTGGCCGCCCCGCCAAGGCCAGAGGCAGCGCCCGTGGCATCCGAAGCGGCAAGGTTGAAAATCCGGAACGCATCGGCGGGGTTCATCACCAGCGCCCATGGGAAAACGGTTGTGGTGAATGCGCCGCCATTGTCGGCAACAACCGCCGCCAACAGCCCCAGATCATACAGCACAATGGCCAGCAACCACAGCCCGATGCCCAGCGCCGCCGCGCCCGACGGGCGGCGCGCCATGGCCGACATCATATGCCCCAGCGATATGAACGCAGCCCCCAACAGGACCGAGGACCAGACCAGCCGCCACAGCGCGCCCAGCCCCTGCGCGGCCTCGCCCCCCACTGCAAAAAACGCCAGCACCGCCGCCGCGCCATACCCCGCAATGACGGAAATCGTGACCACGGCCAGCTGCGCCGCCAGCTTGCCCAGCAACAATTCGCTGCGCGACAGTGGATAGGTCAGGTGCAGTTGCAGCGTGCCGCGTTCGACCTCTCCGGCGATGGCATCGAATGAAATCAGCAGCGCGATCAGCGGCACCAGATAGACCGACAGCGATGTCAGGCTGGCCACGGTGACCGACAGCGGATCCGCCGCCAGATTGCCCGCGGCCCCCGCGCCCGCCGCCGATAACACCAGCGAAAACAACACCATCAGCGCCACCCCCACCCCAACCCAGCGATTGCGCAGCGCGATCAGGAATTCGATACGGGCGGTTGTCAGGATACGGGCAAACATCATGCGGCCCTCCGGCTGATATGGGCGTATATGTCATCAAGCGAGGGCGGGTGGATGTCGAAATCATCAATCTGGCCGGATGCCGCCACCAACCGCGTCAGCACTGCCTGCTTGTCGCTTTGCGGGCAGGGAAAACTGAACACGCCACCATTCTGAACCGCCTCGGGAAAGGCGGCAGCGGCGGCGGCGTCCTGCCCTGCCAGCGGATGCAGGGTGACCATCAACGGCAGCCCCGCGTCACTGCGTAGGCTGTTTAGCGTGCCCTCGGCCACCTGCTGCCCCCTGGACAGGATCACGATGCGGTCGGTGCGGGCCTCGACCTCGGACAGGGCGTGGGATGACAGCAAAATCGCCGTGCCCTGCGCCGCCAGATCATCCAGAATGCCATAAAATTCGCGACGCGAAACCGGGTCCAATCCCGATGTCGGTTCATCCAGAACCATCAGACGGGGTGCGCCAATCAGCGCCTGCGCCAACCCGATACGTTGGCGCATCCCCTTGGAATAGGTGCCGATGCGGCGGCGGGCAGCATCACCCAGCCCGACCCGCTCCAGCAAGGCATCGGCGCGGGCGGCGGGTTCGCCGCGCAACCGCAGAAAATGCCCGATCTGTTCGCGCCCCGTCAGCGCCGGATGAAAGGCAGCGTTTTCCGGCAAATAGGCGGTCAGCGCCCGCGCCACCGCAGACCCCGGCGCATGGCCCGCAATGGCGATATCGCCCGCGTCGGCGCTGATCAGGCCCAGCACCAGTTTCATCAGGGTGGATTTGCCCGCGCCGTTATGGCCCAGCAGCGCCACCCGCTCGCCCGCCGCGACGGCCAGCGATACATCATCCAGCGCGGCCTGCGCGCCATAGCGTTTAGTGAGCCGAGAGAGCGTCAGCATCGTTTTCATATCCTTTGCCCGCCCAAAGCGGGGTTGATTGCGCCAGCAATTGCAAGGGTTGGGGCAGATCGCGCAGCGGTGCAGCGACCAGCGGATGACTGTCGACCACCCCCCCGGTTTGCGTGGCGGGGAATTGCGACTGTGACCAGCGCACCAGTTGCACCGCAGGGGCACCCAGCAACAGTTTGGCCGCGGGTTGCGACCATAAAATATGGTCTATCAGGTCGTTGGGGCGGTAAATGCTGTCGGCCCGCGCATCGCCATCCAGATCAAACACAGCATGGTCGGACCAGTAATTGCCGGTTCCGTCATAGGACCATTCCACATCACGGGTGCCAACATATTTGACCTGTGTGCGATTGGCGATAAAGGCATTGCCGGTGATGGTATTGCGCTCTGATCCGGCGGTGAAATGCACCCCGATGCCACAGCCCTGAAACGTATTTTCCGCCAGCAGGTTACGGTGCGAGTTATAGACAAAGGCGCATTTTTTCGCGCCCCCCGTCACCAGATTGGCAAAGACATCGGATGCGTTGGTGTAGTTCAGCATGACACCGTAATCGCGGTCATTGATCGACATGTTGTCGCGGGCGGTGATGCGATCAGAATACATCATGGCAAAGCCAAGGTGGTTGCCGATCGACACATTGCCGGCGATCAGGCTGTCATTGGTATACATGTAATGCACGGCAAACCGCAGGTCGCGCATCAGGTTGCCGCGATAGGTGTTATCGCGCGAGGTGTTGGAAAAAATCCCGTCGCGCCCGTAACGGATTTCATTGTTTTCAACCACTGAACCGGGCGCGTTCCAGACGTATACCCCGTTGCCCCGGTCGTTCATCCGCGCCAGCCGCAGGCCGGTGATCCGGTTGCCGATGACCCGCGCATCGCGCGCACCGTGAATATCGACCCCCACCAGATTGCCGCGAATGTCGTTATCCGCAACACGCGCACGCCCCGCCTTTTTCGTCAGCTTTACGCCCGCGTCTATGGTGCTGTGCGATCGCCCGGACCCCGTGATCAACAACCCCGAAACGGTGACATCAGCAGCGTTGACAGTGATCACGCTGCCCTGCCCGCCCGCGTCGATCACGGCACCCGCCTGCCCCGTCAGCCGCAGCGGTTTATCAATATTCAGCGGGCCGGAATACCGCCCCGCCGTCAGCACAATCTCATCCCCCGCCGCAGCATCAGCCACGGCGGCGGACAGCGCCCCGCCCGATGATGGCGCCAGCACGATCCGGTCCGCCAGCGCGGGCGCCGCGATCAGGATCATGGCCAGCATCATATGGGCAAGGCGTTTCATCATGCTTTAGGCTCTACGAACATACGGCCGCGCATTTCCATGTGCAGCGCATGACAGAACCATTGGCAGTAATACCAATAGACGCCCGGTTTCGCCGCGACAAAGCTGATCGAGGCAGTGGCCTGCGGGCCGACCTCCATCGCAACGCCGTGGTTGTTCAGGGTAAACCCGTGGGTCAGATCGTCGATGTCATCCAGATTGGTGACGTAAACGGTGACCTCGTTGCCCTCTTGCACGGTAAAGGATTCAAGGCTGAACTGCGGTGCCTGACTGGACATGTAAACGCGCACCTTGTTGCCATCACGGATGATGGTGTCCTGGTAATCGTCGATATCCACACCGTCTGCTTCGGCCTGAATGCGGGCATCGGCCCATGTCGGATCATTGCGATCCCACAGCGACACAGGGTTCACAACCGAACGGTGAACGATGATGCTGTCATGGGGTTCGGCAAATGTGGGGCCATCGTGGACCAGCTCCATATCCGTGCCATTCAGCGAAAACAGCTGTTCGTTTTCCGGTTTCAACGGGCCGACATTGATGAACCTGTCCTTGGAAAACTTGTTCATCGAAATATACCATTTGCCATCGGCATCCAGCGTTTCACCCATCGAGGTAGAGTTGTGGCCGGGTTGGTAATGCACATCCTTTTTGGTGCGGATCGGGTCCACGTCTTCGCCGTTATGGGCGCGCACCGCGTCTTCGATGTTCCACATCACCACCTGACTGTCCAAAAACAGCGTGGTCAGTGCGTTGCCCTGTCCGTCAAAACAGGTGTGAAGCGGCCCAAGCCCCAGTTCCGGTTCGGCCACAATAACCGAACGCGGATCAATATCGGTGTCAAACAGCGCATCAATCTTGCGCACGTCGATCACCGATACCGTGGGCGACAGCTTGCCGTTGATGCACAGGTGGATTTTGTCCGGTGCCATGTTGACGCCATGGGGCGAATTGGGGATCGGAATATAGCGGGTGTATTTTTTGTTCTGGCCCTTGCGACCATCCAGAACCTTGACCCCGTTCAATTCGATGAAATCACCGGCGGCGATGCCTGCTTCGATTTCGGCAATGTTAAAGACCACGACGTGGTCCATCTCTGCTTCCATCATCTCGGCCAGGTTCATACCCATTTCCGAGTTATAGGAGGTAGAAAAGGCATATTTGCCGTCGTAATCGCAATCGGTGTTGTCCAGATTGCCCGACACCATCACCTGCCAGGCCACGGTCATCTCATCCGCGTTGATGGCGGTGTAAAAGTTGACGTATTGCGACGGATCATCCAGCACCTTGCCGTCATTCACCATGGGTGTTTCGTCTTCGCCATTGGCGAACACATAGTTGGTGCGCGGCCATTTTTGCGGGCGCAGACCATGGATCGCCTTGGCGTTGGGGATTTCCAGAATTTTGTCGCATTTCATCACATCGCCGCGCACGCGGGCGACGCGGGTGTTGGCCTTGTCGTTCATGAACAGGAAACGGCCATCATATTTGCCCTCGGTGAACGACATATGCACGTGGTGCAAATCGCCGTTGTCATGGACCTTTTTACCCTGCGCTTCCAAAAACTTCTTGGTTTCGGGCAACATGTTCTCGCTCAGCACCTTGAGCGATTCATTGGTCGACCCCCAGCCCGTGGCGGAACAGCGGTTGAACACGGGCACGCGCATCAGTTCGCGCATCGACGGAATGCCCAGAATGCGCATTTCGCCGGTCTGGCCCGATGACCAGAACCCGTAATATTCATCCAACTCGCCCGGTCCGGGGATGCCCGCATGGCCATCGGCGGCGGTGGCCGATGTTGCGCTGGCTGCGGCCATGGCCGCCGTGCCACCCAACAGGCCCAAACGCCCGCCAGCCCCACCCATCAGCGCCGCTCCGGTGGCCGTGGCCCCCATGAAACTGCGGCGGCTCAGGCCATTTTTCATTGTATCAGACATTGACGTCTTCCTTCCTTGGTTATCTTAAATTGGGATGATTTGCGATTGCTGCGGCATCGGGCCGTGGCAGATCGGGTGCGGATACTGCCGCACGCCGTTTCAATTTCTTGATCACGACGGGGCATTTTTCGCTGGACTGGTACAGCACCTGACAGTGCATGCAGTTCAGGCATTCGTTGGGGTTGATTTCGCCGGTGGGATGGATCGCCTGCACCATGCATTCATTGGCACAGGTCTGGCAGGGGCTGCCGCATTCCTTGTATCGTTTCAGCCAGTCGAACATGCGCAACCGCGCCGGAATCGCCAGCGCCGCGCCCAGCGGGCACAGGTAGCGGCAATAAAACCGTTCCACGAACAGCCCCGCAATCAACAGCGCCCCGGCATAGGCCACAAACGGCCATGCGCGGATGAATTTCAGGATGATCGCGGTCTTGAACGGTTCGACCTCGGCCAGATGTTCGGCCTGTTCGATCGAATACAGCGAAACCCCGAACAACCCCAGAAAGATCATGTATTTCAGCGCCCACAGCCGTTCATGCAAACCCCAGGGCAGGGTCCACTGCGGGATGCCGATCTTGCGCGCGATCTGGTTTGACAGCTCTTGCAGGGCGCCAAACGGGCACAGCCAGCCGCAATAGGCACCACGCCCCCAGAACAGCAGCGCGGTGGCCACGGAAAACCACAGGATAAAGGTCAGCGGATCCAGCAAAAACGCCTGCCAGCTGAAATGGGTGGTCAAGGCACCAAACAGCGCCATCAGGTTGACAACAGACAGTTGCGCATTGGCATAAAAGCCAAGGAAAACCAGCGTCAGCGTCAGGAATGACATGCGGAACCAATAGGTGAATTTGGCCGAGCGCGTGACATAGGACTGGAAAAAGAACGCCCCGGTCAGCACCAGCAACATCACGCCCAGCGCCACAATCTGCGTGGTCTTATCCTGCCAGATCCGTTGCCACAGCGCGTTTTGCGCGGCGTTTTCACTGGCGGCGGTGTCGGCCTGCACAGGCGCGGGGGCGGCCACGGGTGTCAGGTAGGCGGCGGGCAACTGATACCCCAGATCAAAGGTGGTAAACACCTTTTCAATCGCGGCGACATCGCGCTGCACCAGCAATTGCAGCCGGAACGGTTTGGTCGGGTCAAACCCCACATCAGCGGGAATTTTGAACAGATCCTTTTCGACAAATTCCGGCGCGCCCGATGTGGCAATCACCCCCATGCGGCGGTGGCCACGGTCACGAAACCGCACCGAAACATCATCCTGTATCAGCACGATCCGGTCAAAAATGCCACCGCGCACATATCCCGACCCCTTGAAAGAATACAGACCCCGCCCGACCACGGCGATGGCATGTTCGCCCTCCTCTAACCAATTGGTCAGGTTCGTGTTTTCGGCGTCACCCAGAATGGCCTTGCCGATGCCCGGCACCGATACCAGCGCCACCTGCATGTCGATGAATGTGGTTTCCGGCGGCGCCTTTAGGGCGCGTTTGGCGGCGCGGGGGTCGTCCATTTGTTCGAACGCGGCGTTGATCTGCCCCACGTCCAGCGACAGGCGGCGCAGGGTGCCGTCGCCCTCCATCACGGTCCAGTCACCGGGCGCACTGGCACCGGCATCAATGGTGAATTTCGGGCCTGTGTCGACCTCGGCGTGCAACCCGCCCAGACCCAGTGCGCGCGCCACTTTCAACCCGGCCCGCACGATGCTGTCGTCGATCACCATAATGGTGACAGTCGCGCCGGAAATGATGTTCAATTCATGGCCCGATCCGCCTGCGGCGGCCTCCTCGACCAGGTTCATACCTTTGTATCCGGCCACCATCGCCTTGATCTTGGTGTCGGGAATGCCAATCAAAACAATGGGTTCTGAATGTTTGACCAGTTGCACGCCCAGAATGCGCGCATCAGCATCCACTGCCACCATGGTATGGATCGGTTTGCCCGAATACCCCGTGGTGCCCACGAAATCAGAGGTGATGAAGACATGGCCGATTTCAACGCCGCCGCGCATGATCGGGGCGACGGGCAGGTCATCACGAATGGGACCATAGGCATCAGCGCCCTGGGCCATATCAGCGGGGGGAATTTTGGCCAGAAACTGCGCCAGCACCGGCTGGTTGGACTGGGCGCGCAGCGGGTTTGCACAGATCAGGGCCAATAAAACCGCCACAAACAGCAGCGAAACGGCATTGTGCAGACGAAAAAGGAAGGGCTGGAAACAGCTGGGCATATCTTAGACCTTGCTTTGAAACGGGGGGCCACGGGACGGATGCCACACCCGCAGGGCGCGGATTGGCAGCGATGTCAGGGCCATGAAACCGGGTTCCCCCCGCGCCGCATCAGCCACCACCGAAAAGGGCGCGAACAGGGCGGCAAGCGGCACGAGGGAACAGTCTGCGCAATGGGCGCATTCCTGTGATTGCTGTGGTGAAACGGGATTGCCCCGCGCGTCCAACACCAGCGATTGCGCGCCAGAGCCGCTGCAAATCGTGATCGTCTGCTGGCCCGCACGGGCCAGATCATGCGCGGTTTTCAAATAGCCGCCAAACCCCGCCGCCAAACCCAGGCTGGCAGCAAGAATCAGGGATAGGAAAAGGGGCACAAACCGTGTCATGCGCCAAGGTTTCAAATGAAACGGGCGCGATCACATTGACTTTAGTCAAAGCATTTTCGCAATAATTACAGCGGCTTAAAATTCAAAATCCGGAATGCGACAGTTTTCATCAGGATGTCAGGGAATTAGCGGATTCACGCGGCCGGATAATGCGCAAACAGGCCCGGCTTGCCGTCGCGTCCGACCAGCATCACATCATAGGCATCGCGTTCTGATTCCGGCCCCATGCCGGGTGACCCGAAGGGCATTCCCGGCACCGCCAGCCCGATCGCATCGGGGCGGGTGTCCAGCAATTTGCGAATGTCGGCGGGGGGAACGTGGCCTTCGATCACGTAGCCGTCGACCAGCGCTGTGTGGCAGGATGCCAGATCCGGCGAAATGCCCAGCCGCGCCTTGAACGCATATAGCGCATCATTGTCGGCGTGGCGCGTTTCGACGGTAAACCCCGCCTGTTCCAACACCGCAACCCATGCACCGCAGCATCCGCAGGACGGGTCTTTGACCACCTGCACCAATGGCGCGTTTCCGGCCACCGCCAGCGCGGGCCATGCGCCCAACCCGACACCGGCACCGATCACGGCACCAGCCCCGGCAAGCGACTGCATCACAAACGAGCGGCGGTTGAGGGTGGTCATGGCTGTGATCCTTGCATGGGGTGAACGATGGCCCCGACCCTAGGTCAGGCGGCGCGGCGCAGCAACGGGCGCGCCCATGACAATAACGTGTTCACATCCGCATCCAGCGCCACGGCATCGCCACCGCAGAACTCCATAAACGCGTTTATGTTCAATCCGTTGGTGCCGACGATCACCGGAATGTCGCGCATCACGGCGGCGGCAATCACATCGCGAAACCCGCGCCCGCCAGCCTCGTGTTTGCCGAATTTGTTGATCACCAGAATTTCGGCCCCCTCCAGCCGCGCAGCGGTCAGGCCCACCGCCTGTTCCAGCGCGTTCGGGTCCAGATGGCAGCCCCGCGAATTGGGGCCAAGATCCTGCGAGATGCGGATCACGCCACCATCGGGCAGCACCCGCACATCCATGTCGCATTTGTGCGATTTCGGGCGCGGCGTGTCGGTTTGGGTGGTGCCGATCACGCGCACACCATCATCCAGCAATTGCAGCGCCAATCCGGCCAATGCACGGTTTACAACCGCACCTTCGGCATGGGTCACATAGGCGAATTTCATGGGATCGTCCCCCGTTGGTTCAGATATGGCGCGCCGGATCATAACACCCGCCGCGCCGCCTGTTCAATTGGACCCAAGGTAGCGTTTTATATCGGCCTTGGCCGCCGCCACATCCCTGGTCTGGACCGGAACATCGCCGTTTGCCTCCAGCTCGGCGACGACACCGCGATAGGCATCCAGATAGTCGGGCGGCAGTTTATGCGCGATGCCCTGATGGCAGTCGATACAGGTCATGCCATCGTCCAGCGCCCTCTGGTGGTTATCGCCTGCGCGGTTTTCCTGCATGGTGAAATCCATGAATTCAAAGGCGTGGCAGTTGCGGCATTCCTTACTGTCGGTCCGTTTCATCCGCTTCCATTCGTTGGTCGCCAGATCAATACGGTGCTCCTTGAACTTTTCCTCGGTCCAGATGGATTTGGAAATAAAGTGGCCATACAGTTCCTTGGTGGCCTGCACCTTGCGGATCATTTTCGGCCCCCAATCCTTGGGCACATGGCAATCGGGACAGGTGGCGCGCACACCGGAACGGTTGTTCTGGTGAATGGTGCCCTGATATTCGGCATAAACATTGTCACGCATTTCGTGACAGCCGATGCAGAATTCCTCGCGGTTGGTCATTTCCAGCGCCCAGTGGAACCCACCCCAGAACATGATGCCCAGCGCAAAACCCGTCACCGTCAAAAAGCCCAGCGAAAACACCCCCGAAGGCGATGCGATGAACCGCCAGACGCGGCGCAGAAACCCCGGGCGGGCGTCTTTGGTATCCTTGTCAGCCATAGTATATTCCTTTCAGACGCCAGCGGCCTAGTTCGAAGGTTTGAACAGGTTGTCGACCAGCGCAGGCGCATCGGCCTGCGGCACGTGGCACTGGTTGCAGAACCAGCGGGTGCCCGCGATGCTGTCCAACTGGTTGCCCTGACGGTCCATGTAATGGGTCATCGACAGGGTCGGCGCGCCGCGATCGCCCGCTTTGGTCCAGTCGTGGCAGGCCAGACATTCATTGGCTGACAGGTCGATCTGGTATTGTTCAATCGTATGCGGGATCAGCGGCGGTTGCTGGCGGTAATTGCGCACGAAACGGTTTTCATCCTGATGGAACACATCGTCGATGGGCACGTATTCGTCCACCTCGGCGCCACGCAGGGTTTCCACCCCGACGGTTGCTTGCTGTGCAAGGGCCGTGCCGCCGACGGCCATCAGGGCCAGAACCGTCAGGGCAAAGGGCAGGTTTTGCTTTTTCATTTCACTTACTCCGTTGCTTGCTCAGGCAGCTTGATCGGCCTTGGACGCAGGGTTGGGTTTGGTTTTCACGCGCCCCGGTGCAGGGCGGGCATCAAAACGATGGGTAAATTCAAAGACATTGACCGAACACACATCGATGCAGCGGCCACAATTGGTGCAATCGGGCGATAGGATCAGCGGTGTGTCGCCCTGCGTGCCGCGCAGGGCGGGGGTGATGACATGCATTTCGGGGCAGACGGCGAAACAATCCATACAGTCGTCGCAGGCGGCGCGATCAACGGCGGTGACGCGCAGCAGGGATTTCGCGCCCAGCGCCCCGTAAAACGCACCCACCGGGCACAGATGCCCGCACCAGCCACGCCGCGACAGCAACAGATCGAACAGGAACACCCCGATAACAAAGGTCCATGCAAACCCCGCGCCAAACACCAGCGCACGGTGCAACATGGTGATCGGATTGACCAATTCCCATGCAATCACGCCCGTCAGACCCGAGGTGGCAAACACCCCCAGCATGGCAATCACGCGGGTCTGGCGTTTGGGTTGCCAGCCCTTGGGCAGGTCCAGTTTGCTATGCAGCCAATGCGCGCCATCCGTCACCGGATTGATCGGGCAGACCCATGAACAATAGGCCCGCCCGCCGATCAGCGCGTAAACCACGGCCACGATCAGCGCACCAACCAGCGCGGCCAGTTCGGGCCAATGCCCCGCCGCCATGGATTGCAGCATTATGAACGGATCGGTCAGCGGCAGCACATTCAGGGTCAGCGACCCCGCCAATGTGCCCTTAACCCACCAGATGCCAAACCACGGCCCCAACAGGAACACCCCCAAAAAGAGCGCCTGACTGAACCGCCGCAGGATCAGAAACCTGTAGGCGTTGAACCAGCCCTTAAGCTCGATGGCCTCGGCCCCGACGGGGCGTTTGGTTTTCGCGCTCATTGGCCCGCCCCCCCGTTTGGCAATTTGAACAGGGGTTCGAATGCGGGGGCGGTTTCGCCGTCGATATAGCCGCCCGGCGCGACCAGATTATCGGTGCCGCGCCCCGGCAGGCGGTCGGGCAGGTCGATCAGCTCGTCAACGATGCCTTCGCGTTCTTCCCAGCCCAGCCGGTAATGGCTGGCGGCCCGGGCGCGGGCCAAACGCTGCGGCAGCACCTTGATCGCTGCCTCCCCCTCCAGCACACAGGATTTTTCGCATTTGCCGCAGCCGGTGCAGTGATCGGCATGAACCGTGGGCATGAAAATCGCGTGATGGCCGGAACGGGCGTTGTGGGATTGTTCCAATGTGATCGCCTTGTCGATCACGGGGCAGACGCGGTAACAGACATCACAGCGCAGGCCCAAAGCATTCAAACAGTGTTCTTCGTCGATCAACACGGCCACGCCCATGTCGGCATCGTCGATACGGGTCAGCCCCTTGTCCAACGCGCCGGTGGGGCAGGCCGCGACACAGGGGATGTCATCGCACATTTCGCAGGGCACATCGCGGGCGGTGAAAAATGGCGTGCCCGTGGCCGCACCATCCACACCCAGTTGCGCCAGATCCAGCGTATCATAGGGGCAATCGCGCACGCATAACCCGCAGCGGATGCAGGCGGCCAGAAAATCATCCTCGGGCAGGGCGCCGGGCGGGCGCAATGCGGTGGCGGGCAAGGCCCGCGCGTCATGCGCCAGCCAGGCCAGCCCCATGCCCGCCAGGGCACATCCCGCAGCCCCGCGCGCCGTGTCCGTCAGGAACCGGCGGCGGTTGATGCCGTTGGATTTTGCAGTTTTGGCGGGCATGGCTATGGCTTTCGACCTTTGTCAGGTTACGCGCGCGACACTTTGCAGGCGCATTTCTTGAAATCGGTTTCTTTCGAAATCGGGCAGGTCGCATCCAGTGTCAGCTTGTTCACCAACTGGCCCTCGTCGAACCACGGCATAAACACGACACCGCGGGGCATTTTATTGCGACCACGGGTTTCGACACGCGATTGCAATTCGCCACGCCGCGTCGACAGGGTGATTTCCTGCCCGCGCCGCAGGCCGCGTTCCTTGGCGTCCTCGGGGTGCATGAACACCACAGCCGACGGGAACGCGCGGTGCAATTCCGGCACCCGCCGTGTCATCGAACCGGAATGCCAGTGCTCCAGCACGCGGCCCGTGACCATCCACAGGTCGAATTCCTCGTCCGGGGTTTCGGCGGCGGGTTCAAACGGGGCAAAGATGATATTGGCGCGCCCGTCGGGTTTACCGTAGAATTTGACGCCCTCGCCCTCTTTGACATAGGGGTCGTAGCCTTCGCGGAACCGATACAGGGTTTCCTTGCCATCGACCACGGGCCAGCGCAAACCGCGTGCCTTGTGATAGGTGTCGAACGGCGCAAGGTCATGCCCGTGCCCCCGGCCAAAGGATGCGTATTCTTCGAACAGGCCCTTCTGCACGTAAAACCCGAAATGTTCGCTTTCGTCATTGGCGAAACCTTCGGCGGTTTCCGACAGCGGGAATTTGTCGACCTGACCGTTGGTATACAGCACCTCATACAGGGTTTTGCCCTTGTATTCGGGGTTGGCATCCAGAATTTCGGCGGGCCACACCTCGTCTGTGGTGAACCGTTTGGCGAATTCCATCAACTGCCAGACATCCGATTTTGCATCACCGGGGGCGTCGACCTGTTGGCGCCAGAACTGGGTGCGCCGTTCGGCATTGCCATAGGCACCTTCCTTCTCGACCCACATGGCGGTGGGCAGGATCAGGTCGGCCGACATGGTGGTGACCGTCGGATAAGGGTCCGATACCGCGATAAAGTTTTCAGGGTTGCGGTAACCGGGGTATCCCTCTTCGTTCATATTGGGGGCGGCTTGCATGTTGTTGTTGCACTGCACCCAATAGGCGTTGATTTTGCCGTCCTTCAGCAGCCGGTTTTGCAACACGGCATGGGCACCGACCTTGGCGTTCAACAGGCCGGCGGGCAGTTTCCACAGGTGTTCGGAATGGGCGCGGTGTTCGTCATTGGTGACCACCAGATCGGCGGGCAAACGGTGGGCGAATGTGCCGACCTCGCGCGCGGTGCCACAGGCCGAGGGCTGCCCCGTCAGCGAAAACGGCGAATTGCCCGGTTCGGAAATCTTGCCCACCAACAGGTGGACGTTATACATCAGAGAATTGACCCATGCGCCGCGTGTGTGCTGGTTGAAACCCATGGTCCACAGCGACATCACCTTGCGTTCGGGATCAGCATACTGGCGCGCCAGACGTTCCAGTTTTTCGGCCGGAACACCGGATAATTCCACAGCCTTTTCAAGGGTGTATTCCGAAACGTATTCTTTGTAGGCCTCGAAATCTATCTTTTCCAGCTTGCCATGGGTGCCGGTGTGGGCGGCATGTTCCGCCGCCTGTTCCAGTTCATGTTCAGGGCGCAGACCGTAACCGATATCGGTCGCGGTTTTGGTGAAATTCACGTTCTTGTTGACGAAATCCCAATTCACCGCATCGTTCTGGATGATGTAATTGGCGATATAGTTCAGGATCGCCAGATCCGACTGCGGCGTGAAAATCATGCCATTGTCTGCCAACTCGAACGAGCGGTGCTCAAAGGTGGACAGAACATGGACCTCGGCCCCCGGTTTGGTCAGGCGCGTGTCGGTCAGGCGCGACCACAGGATCGGGTGCATTTCCGCCATGTTCGACCCCCACAGAACAAAGGTATCGGCATGTTCCAGATCGTCGTAACAGCCCATCGGCTCGTCTATGCCAAAGGTGCGCATGAAACCGGCCACGGCCGAGGCCATGCAGTGACGCGCATTCGGATCCAGATTGTTAGACCGGAATCCCGCCTTCATCAATTTGGCGGCGGCATAGCCTTCCCATACGGTCCACTGGCCGGATCCGAACATGCCCACCGCATCGGGGCCTTTTTCCGCCAGCGCCTTTTTCCATTTTTCCGCCATAATATCAAAGGCTTCATCCCATGATACAGGTTCGAATTGGCCGTTTTTATCGTAAACGCCATTGGTTTTGCGCAGCAGAGGCGTGGTCAGACGGTCCTTGCCATACATGATCTTGGACAGGAAATAGCCCTTGATACAGTTCAGGCCACGGTTCACCGGCGCCTCCGGGTCGCCCTGGGTCGCGACCACGCGCCCCTCTTTGGTGCCGACCAGAACCGAACAGCCGGTGCCGCAGAAACGGCAGGCGGCCTTGTCCCAGCGGATGTCGGGTTTGCCGGTCTGTGCGGCCACGGCATTGGGCAGGGTGATACCGGCGGCTGACGCGGTGGCGGCAGCGGCGCTGGCTTTCAAAAAGGAACGGCGGGAAGCTTCAAGTGTCATATCTGGCCCTCCTCAGAGCGCGGTCGCATCGGCCATGGTCGGGCCAAGCGGTTCGAAATGGTGATAGGTAAGCGTGACAGTGACCACGCCGGGAATTTGGTGCATTTCCATGATCTGATCCGAGGCGCGCAGCACATCAGGGCCGGCTGCCGTTTCGGTATCGGTGTCTTCGACGGTGACAACGATGCGCCCTTTTTCATGGGCGTGAACCTCGCATCCGGCCATGGCATTGATCGCGTTCACCACGCTATCGACGCTGTCGGGCATGGCATGAACAAGGCATCCGCAGATATTCAGCATGGTGTTTCCTTTGGCTGTGGCTGGCGTTGGTAAAACCGGATCGCGCCCACCGGACAGGGGGCCGCGCAGGCGCCGCACCCGGTGCAGGTTTCGGGATCAATCAGCGGGGTCGACCGCCCGCCTGATTGCAATTGAAACCGGATCGCGCGGGCGTCGCACTGATCCTCGCAGCTGCGGCAGGTGACAGCACTCATCGACAGGCAGGAATCGGCCACAGTGGCGCGGATATCCCAGGTGTCCGTCGGCAAAATCGCGCCCGCCTCGCAGGCATCGGCGCAACCGCTGCACAACAGGCATTCCCCCGCCAGCAGGTTGATCACAGGAAACCCGTCAGCATCGCGATAGATGATTTCGCCGGGGCAGGCCGTGGCGCAATCGCCGCATTGCGTGCAGGCGTCGACAAACCCGCCCACCGCGCCGGGGGGGCGGATGTGGTCGGGCTGATCAAAGCGGCCTTTCAAAAAGGCGCGTTTGGCTGGCACATACTGCATAAGAATTGCTCGCTGTTCGCTTGAACGAGCCATACCAGCGCAAAATTTCGTGCGATTTGACTTATGTCATGTCGCAACGGGCAAAATCAGGCCCGCTAAGTCATTAAATGCATTATGTTTTTTGAATTTGATCGTGATCCGCAATGGTTTGCCTGCCCTCCGTCTCAGGTGGCAATTGCCATTAAGGTCAATCATGCCAATGGCTTGCAAAAAGGCATATTTTCGGGGTGTCTTTGGACGCCCCGGGTCGAACGCACAGGGGCGACGCATGGCTATACCACCCGCCGCCCCTGCAACTATTTTTGGCCAGAATCGAATTTTCTGCCCCAATTCCCCTGCGATATGTCAACGCAGGGGAAAGCCGGTTCAGACCAGATCGAAACGGTCCGCATTCATCACCTTGGTCCATGCGGCGACGAAATCGCGCACGAATTTCGCGGCATTGTCGTCCTGTGCGTAAACCTCGGCATAAGAGCGCAGAACCGAATTGGACCCGAACACCAGATCCATGCGCGTGGCCGTCCATTTCACCGCGCCGCTTTTGCGGTCACGGATTTCATAGGTGCCATCGCCCATCGGGTGCCAGCTGTTGGCCATGTCGGTCAGATTGACAAAGAAATCATTGGTCAATGCGCCCTTGCGGTCGGTGAACACACCGTGTTCGGTGCCGCCATGGTTGGTGCCCATCACCCGCATCCCGCCGACCAGCACGGTCATTTCATGGGCGGTCAGGCCCATCAATTGCGTGCGGTCCAGCATCATTTCCTCGGGGCTGACCACATATTCCTTTTGCGAATAGTTGCGATACCCATCGGCCAGCGGTTCCAGCGGATCAAAACTGTCGGCATCGGTCATTTCCGCGCTGGCATCGCCACGGCCGGGGGCGAATGGCACGGGCACGTCGAACCCTGCGGCCTTGACCGCCTGTTCCACGCCGCAGTTCCCCGCCAGCACGATCACATCGGCCAGTGATGCGCCGAATTCTGCCGCGATCGGTTCCAGCACCGACAACACATGCGCAAGCCGCGCAGGTTCGTTGCCGTGCCAGTCCTTTTGCGGGGCCAGACGGATGCGTGCGCCATTGGCACCGCCGCGCATGTCAGACCCGCGATAGGTGCGCGCACTGTCCCATGCGGTGGCGACCAGATCCCCCATCGACAGGCCGGACGCAGCGATTTTCGCCTTTACCGCATCTACGTTATACGCCGTTGGCCCTGCGGGAATCGGATCTTGCCAGATCAGGTCTTCGGACGGGACATCGGGGCCGATATAGCGCGGTTTCGGCCCCATGTCGCGGTGGGTCAGCTTGAACCATGCGCGTGCGAATGTATCGGCAAAATACGCCGGATCGGCCATGAACTTTTCGCAGATCGCGCGATAGGTCGGGTCCATTTTCATCGCCATATCCGCATCGGTCATGATGGGGTTGTGGCGGATCGACGGGTCGCTGGCATCGACGGGTTTGTCTTCTTCGGCGATGTTCACGGGTTCCCATTGCTGCGCACCGGCGGGGGATTTGCGCAGCTCCCATTCATGGCCGAACAGCATGTCGAAATAACCCATGTCGAACTTGGTCGGCTCGGCCGTCCATGCGCCTTCGATCCCGGATGACACCGCGTTGCTGGCCTTGCCGTCCATCTTGTCGTTGCTCCAGCCAAAGCCCTGCAATTCCACATCGCCCGCCTCGGGGTCGGCACCCAATGCGCCCGCATCGCCATTGCCGTGGCATTTGCCAACGGTGTGGCCACCGGCGGTCAGGGCGGCGGTTTCTTCGTCGTTCATCGCCATACGGGCAAATGTTTCGCGCACGTGCTGCGCCGACTTCAACGGATCGGGGTGGCCGTTCACACCCTCGGGGTTCACATAGATCAGGCCCATCTGCACCGCCGCCAGCGGGTTTTCCATGGTGTCCGGTTTGTCCACATCACCATAGCGTTCATCGGATGGCGCCAGCCATTCCTTTTCCGCGCCCCAGTAAATATCGGTTTCGGGCGCCCAGACATCTTCGCGACCAAAGGCAAAGCCAAAGGTTTTCAACCCCATGGTTTCATAGGCCATATTGCCCGCAAGGATCATCAGATCGGCCCAGCTCAACTTGTTGCCGTATTTCTTCTTGATCGGCCACAGCAGGCGGCGCGCCTTGTCCAGACTGACGTTATCGGGCCATGAATTCAGCGGCGCAAACCGTTGGCTGCCGGTGCCACCGCCGCCGCGACCATCGGCCAGCCGGTAGGTTCCCGCCGAATGCCACGCCATGCGGATCATGAAACCACCGTAATGGCCCCAATCGGCGGGCCACCAGTCCTGACTGTCGGTCATCAGGGCGCGCAGGTCGGATTTCAACGCCTCGACATCCAGCGATTTCACCTCTTCGCGGTAATTGAAATCATCGCCCATCGGGTTTGTTTTGGTGTCGTGCTGGTGCAGAATGTCCAGATTCAGGGCATTGGGCCACCAGCTCATCACCGATTGGCGGGTTTCGGTGTTGCCGCCGTGCATGACGGGGCATTTGCCTGTGGGGGTGTCGTTTCCATCCATGGGTTTGATCCTTGGGTTAAAAGTGAGCCGTGCGGCGCGGGGCAGATTCGCCTGCTCTTTGCCGTGTCATGATGTCTTGAATCTAGCACTTTTTAGAATTATTAAAATTACGATTTTCAAATGATTGCGATAAGGTATGGTTATGAAAAGCCTGACCATGAAACACCTGCGGTATTTCGAACAACTGGCCAGACACGGCCATTTCGGCCGCGCCGCCGAGGCATGTTCGATTTCGCAGCCCGCGCTGTCGGTTCAGATGAAAGAGCTGGAGGCGCTGATCGGCGCGCCCTTGATCGAACGCAACGCCCGCCAGATCCGCCTTAGCCACCTGGGAGAGATCCTGGCCACCCGCGCCCGCGACATCCTGCGCGCCGTTGATGAAATCGAGGACCTGACCCGCATTCGCGACGGCGCATTGGCGGGGCGGCTGCGCATCGGGGTGATTCCCACCATCGCGCCCTATCTGTTGCCCGGTCTGATCCAGCATCTGAACGGGCAGTTTCCGCATCTGGATTTCTGGCCACGCGAGGCCGTGACCCGGACCTTGCTGAACGATCTGATCGACGGGCAAATGGATGTGGCCATCGTCGCCCTGCCCGTGTCGGAACCGACCCTGCACGAGGAACCCCTGTTTGACGAAGAATTCGTTCTGGTGCGCCCGCTCAGCGATGCCGAAAACCCCGTCCCCACGCCCGATACATTGCGCGCAATGCGGTTGCTGCTGCTGGAGGAAGGCCATTGTTTTCGCGATCAGGCGCTGTCGTTTTGCGAATTCGGTGCCAAACCGCCCCGCGATCTGATGGAGGGAAGCTCCCTTACCACATTGGTGCAGATGGTCGGCGCGGGCATTGGCGTGACCCTGATCCCCGAAATGGCGCTGCCGGTTGAAACCCGCTCGGCACAGGTGTCGGTGGTGCGGCTGTCGCAGCCGCGCCCGACGCGCAAGGTGGGCATGATCTGGCGCAAAACCACGCCACTGGCGGCGCAACTGTCCGAACTGGCGGAACATATGCGCGCCTATTGCACCGCCACAGGGCGGTTGCCCTGACCTGCTTCAGGCGCCCGCCTGATCCGGCCAGTATGGCGCACGCAAATCGCGTTTCAACACCTTGCCAATGTCGCTGCGCGGCAGGTCGTCGCGCAGTTCGATGGCTGACAACCGCTGGGTTTTGCCCAGCTGGTCATTGGCCCATATGCGCAGGTCATCGGCGCTGATATGCGCGCCCTTGTTCAGCACCACAAATCCCAGCGGCGTTTCGCCCCAATCCGGTGACGGAATGGCGATAACCGCCACATCGGCCACATCGGAATGGGCGCGCAGCACCGCTTCCAGATCGGCGGCGTAAATGTTGAACCCGCCGGAAATGATCATATCCTTTTTGCGGTCCAGCAGTTGCAAGAAACCGTCGGCATCAATGCGGCCCATATCCCCCGAGCGGATGAAATCGCGCCCCTGTTCGTCGCGCCACAGCAGTTCGGCGGTTTTGTCGGGCAGGTTGTGATAGCCCGTCATCATCGACGTTGACCGCCCCACGATTTCGCCCATTTCACCCGTTGGCAATTCATTGCCCTGATCGTCGATCACCCGCAGGTCGGACCCTTCGCCAGCGCGGCCCACCGTATCCCATTTATCGGGAAATTCACCGCAGTTCAGCGCCGTGGAAACGCCCCCCTCGGTCATGCCGTAGACCTCGATCAGATTGCCGGGCCAGCGTTCCATGACCTTGGCGATCAATGCGCCCGGCAAGGGGGCCGAAGTCGAAAATTTGCAACGGTAACTGGACAGGTCGAACTGGCCGAACTCCGGCGCGTTCATCAGGCGCATATATTGCACGGGCACCAGCACCGTATGGGTCACGCGCCAATCCTGCGACAGGGTCAAAAACCCCGTCACGTTGAACTTGGGCATAATCACCAGGGTCGCCCCCAGCGTCAGCATCGGCAGCAAACCGAACAGCGTGGTGTTGGAATAGACCGGGGTGGAAATCAGCATCCGCGCATCCTCGGTCAGCCCGAAACGGGTGATCCGCCCCAATTGCCGGGACCGGAAACGGTGGTCATGGATGATGCCCTTGGGCATGCCCGTGGTGCCCGATGAATAGATCATATTGAACAGGTCTTGCGGGCGCACATCCGCCGGCGCGGCGGGGGCTGCATTGCTGCCCCAGTCATCGACCATATCCAGACCCAATACGGTGCGCGCCCCGATCTGCGCCGCCAGTCCGGCCTGCGTATCAGAGGCAAACAATATCTGCGCCCCGCTGTCGGCAATCATGGCGCGCAGGGCATCCGCCGTGGCACTGAATGGCAGCGGCACCATGCAGGCCCCCGCCGACACCACCGCGGCAAACAACACCACATGCGCGGCAGAATTTTCCGCCAATGATGCCACCATATCGCCGCGTTGCACGCCACGCGCCTGCAATGCACCTGACACACGCGCCACCTGATCACCAAATGCGCGCCAGCTAAGGGTCACATCACCGCAGACCAGCGCGGGTTTGTCCCCCATCCGCTCTGCATTGGCGGCAATCACCGCGCCAAAACTCGTCAGGATTTCATTGTCGATTTCGGGCGGGTTAAAGAAAGAAGTCATGGTCTACTCCGGTCAATTCATCGACATGGGCAGGAACAGCGAAATTGCAGGCACCATGATCAGCAGGAACAGCACCACCAGATCAATGCCCAGAAACCGCCACAGCCCTGCAAATATCTGGCCGATTTCGATCTTTTCCTCGATCGCGGCGGCCAGAACGAACACGTTCAACCCCACGGGCGGCGTGATCAGGCCAATCTCCAACAGCTTCACAATCACCACGCCGAACCAGATCAGGTTCATGCCGTAGCTTTCGACCATCGGGATCATCAGCGGCAGGGTCAGCACCATGATGCCAACCGGATCAAGGAACATCCCCAGCACCAGATAGATGACGCAAACCACGAAAATGAACATCCACGGGCCTACGTTTGCCTCTCCCAGCGCGGCGACCAGCGAATTGGACAGGCCGGTCAGCGCAATCAGCGACACGAAAATCTTGGCGCAGGCCGCGATAAAGAAGATTGCCCCCGTGGTGGTCATGGTTTCGCGCAGCAATGGCACCACATCGCGCAGCTTGATAAACCCGCGCGCCATGCCCAGCAGGGTCGCGAACAACAGCGAAATCGCCGCCGCCTCGGTTGCGGTGAAAAACCCGCCATAGATGCCGCCGATCACCAGAACGAACAGCAACACGGCTGGCCATGACCGCAGCGCCGCCATCAGTTTTTCACGCATGGTGAACACCTGATCCGGCACCGGCGCGATTTCGGGCGAACGGCGCACCCACAACACGATGACCAGCGCATAGCCCAGCATCGAAATCAGCCCCGGCAGGAACCCCGCCATAAACAGCTGGCTGATCGAGGTTTCGGTGAAAATGCCATAGATGATGAACAAAACCGAAGGCGGGATAAGCGACCCCAACGTGCCCCCCGCCGCGACGGATGCCGTGGCCAGACGCGGGTCATAGTTCAGGCGCAGCATTTCGGGGGTGCAAATGCGCCCCATGGTCGATGCACAGGCGATGGACGAACCGGATATGGCCGAAAACCCGCCACAGCCCGCGACCGATGCAATGGCCACGCCACCGGGCAAACGCACCAGCCAGACGCGGGCGGCCTCGTATATTTCGGTGGTGATGCCCGCCTTATAGGCGATATGCCCCAGCGCGATGAACAGCGGGATCATCGACAGATCGTAGCTGTGCACCAGATCGAAACTGGACGAAAACGACAGCGACAGCGTGGTCCACAGCGCACGTTCGGGCATAAAGGTGCCCGTGCGCGTGGCAAAGACAATGAAAATCGCCGTGACCGCCACGCCGCCGATGGCATAGGCAATAGGCACGCGGATCGCCAGTAAAAAGATGACGACGGCGCAAGCGATGTAACCGATGGTTGCCGGATCCATATGTGTGATTCCTTACAATTCGGCCGGTGCGGGCTTGCCCGTCACCGCGGCCTTTAGATCAACCAGAAAAACCTGAACCAGACGCAGCCAGAACATTCCGATCGCCAGCACGAACAATGCGCGGCTGGGCCATTTGGGCAGTTGATATTCGCCGCCATAATGCGACCCGCGGGCAAAGTTCTTGGAAAACTCCATCCAGCCCGCCACCAGCAGCGACGTAACCACGATCATGCCAATCAACCCCGCCAGAACCGCAATCCAGCGGTTCAACCCGTCGGGGAAATGGTTGGCGATAAATTCGATTGCAACATGGGCGCGCCGCGCCGTTGCGCCGCTCAGCGGGAACAGGATCGCGGGCACCATCAATTCGCGCACCATGATCATACTGTCGGGGATGCCGATCAGAATGACCTCTCGGGCGACAATGTTCAGGGTGATCAGCAGGCACAGCAGCACCACGGCCACAGCAGCAAGCGTGTCGAGAATCAGCTCGATACGGTTGAACATGGGGTTCTCCAACGGAATTGGGAAATAAAACTTGTCGGTTTTGCGCTGCCCCGATCCTGACGGGAGGGCCAGAAAACGGGGCAGGCATCGGGCAATGCTGCGACAGATCGCAGATGCTTGCCCTTTACTTCCAGGGCAGGCCGTCTGCTTCCATCACGGCTTCCCATTTGTCGATCAGGGCATACAGCTCGTTCAGCAGGGCGGTGCCATCGGTGCCAACGGCTTCGGCGTCAACCTTCCACTTTTCGATCATCGGCGCGCTGGTTTCGCTCATCTTGTCGTAACCGGCATCGCTCAGCTTGACGAATTCAACTGCGTCGTCGCCCGTTGTCAGGGTTTCCAGCGCCTTGACGTCGGCCTCTTCCAGTGCCTCGCCATAGAAATTCATCACATCGGGACCGATGCTCAGAATGGCGGCTTGCTGTTCTTCGGTCAGGGACAGGAACCTGTCCTTGTTCATCACGGTGGCAAGGCTGGTCACAGTGGAATAGCGCAGCTCGGTCATGGTGTCGATTTCCTCGTTCAACTTCGAGGCGACGGCGTAATAGGCATAGGTGACCGAACAATCAATCAGGCCGGTTTCCATGCTTTGATACACGTCATAGATCGGCATGTTGACCATGTTACCGCCCAGCGCGGCCAGAACATCACCCGACGATCCGGTATGGGCAATTTTGGTGCCTTTGATGTCTTCGATCGAACGAATGCCATCGCCGCGACAGGCCAGAATGGCGGGCGACAGGGAAAACGGCGCGATATAGACCAGATTCATTTCGTCCAGACGTTCCTGCAACCGTTCGTTGGTGGTGAACATCTCATACACCGCCTGCATCATCACCCAAGGGTGCGCAGGTTTGTCCAGCAACAGACCGGCCATTTGCAATTCGGGGAATTCCGATGCGGAATAGGCGCCGATGATCACGCCCAGATCGGCCACACCAACGGAAAAGGATCCAAGCGCGGCATTGGTTTTGAACAGCGCGCCACCCCAGTTCTGGTCAACGGTCACTTCGCCGTTTGTGCGCTCGGCAATTTGTTCTGCGATGTAATTCACCGCCTTGGCGCGCACACCACGATTGGGGCCGGGTTCATTGGCGATCAGACTGGTTTCGGCCTGCGCCGTTGCGGCGGTGACGGCCAGAATGGCCGCGCTTAGCGTGGTTTTGAAAAATGTGTTCATGGATAGTCCTCCCTGTGACCAGCCGGGCCTTGTGCCCGGTCTGTCCTCCGTTAAAAATGATAGCAAGATAACTATAATCTAGCAACCTATTTGCTGACAAATTATAACCCTGCTTTGCAGATAGATCCGGGCGCAACCCTAAGCTGTTGCGCGGGCCAGCTGCGCCGAAAGCCGTTGCTGCGCGGCGTTGAATTCGCGCTCCAGCCGGGCGACCAGATCGGCCACGGGCACCACATCATGCACCGCGCCAATTCCCTGCCCCGAACCCCATATCTCTTTCCAGCTTTTGGGTTTTTCGCGATCTTCGGCGAAATTCATCTTGGATGGATCGGACCGTTCCAACGCGTCAGGGTCCATGCCCGCCGCCGCGATCGACGGTTTCAAATAGTTGCCCCAGACGCCGGTAAACAGGTTGGAATATACGATGTCCTCGGCCCCTGATCCGGCGACCATCTGTTTGTAACCGGGGACGGCGTTGGCCTCTTGCGTGGCGATGAATGCCGACCCGGCGTATCCGCCATCGGCGCCCATCGCCATGGCGGCCAAAATCGAATCGCCCCGCGCGATGGCGCCGGACAGGAACAGTGGCCCGTTGAACCAGTCGCGGATTTCACCGATCAGGGCCAGCGGTGATTGCGCACCCGCATGGCCCCCCGCCCCTGCGGCCACGGCGACCAGCCCGTCCGCGCCCTTTTCAATCGCTTTGTGGGCGAAACGGTTGTTGATCACGTCATGCAACACGATGCCGCCACCGGAATGCGCGGCCTCGTTCACCTCGACCCGCGCGCCCAATGACGTGATCCAGATCGGCACCTTGTGGCGGGCGCAGATTTCCAGATCGCGGTCCAGCCGTGCATTGGATTTATGAACGATCTGGTTGACGGCAAAAGGCGCGGCGGGATTGTCGGGATTGGCCTGATTGTGGCGGTCCAGCTCTTCTTCGATCCGGGTCAGCCACTCGTCCAGGCTTTGCCCGTCTTTTTCGCGGGCGTTCAGCGCAGGGAATGACCCGACAATTCCCGCCTTGCACTGGGCAATCACCAGTTCGGGGGTCGAGATGATGAACAGCGGGCTGGCGATCAGCGGCAGGCGCAGGTTTTGCATTTGGATGGGAAGTGTCATGTCTTTTCCTCCGGTCAGGTCTGGCTACTTGGGTCAGGCAACGGTGCCTTGCGCGAATAATTGTTCGATCTCGGCCGCATCCAGCCCCGCGTCCTGCAACACCGCACGGCTGTTGGCACCGGGGGCGGGGGGCGTGGATGGCAGCGGCAAAACGGTGCCGCCGAAACGCGGCGCGGGCATGGGTTGCACCGGGCCATCGGGCGCGAATGTGCCCCGCGCAATGTTATGGGGGTGGGTTGCGGCTTCGGACGGGCTAAGGACGGGGGCGAAACAGGCGTCGGACCCTTCCAGCAGCTCCACCCAATGGGCGCGGGGTTGCGACAAAAACAGCGCCGTGAACCGGGCACGCATGTCGGGCCATGTGGCGGGGTCGTCGCGATCACCGATCTGGTCGGCCTCCAGCCCCAACAGGCCCAACAGACAGGCCCAGAATTTGGGCTCCAACGCGCCGATGGTGATCCATCCACCGTCCGCGCATTCGTAAACCCCATACCATGGCACACCACCGTCCAGCGCGTTCGCGGCGCGCTCGTCTGTCCAGCGGCCCATGGCGCGGCGGCTGTAGATCATGCTCATCAATGCGGTGGTGCCATCGCAAATCGCCGCATCCACCACATCGCCGCGCCCGGTGCGTGCGGCCTGTAACAGCCCCGTCACCATGCCAAAGGCCAGAAACATGCCGCCGCCGCCGAAATCACCCAGCAGGTTCATCGGAAAGCTGGGCTTGTGCCCCGCCTCGCCCGTGGACCACAAGGCGCCGGACAGCGCGATATAGTTCAGGTCATGCCCCGCCGTATGCGCCACGGGGCCATCCTGCCCCCAGCCGGTCATACGGCCATAGACCAGCGCAGGGTTGACCGCATGGGCAGCATCGGGGCCAAGCCCCAGCCGCTCCATCACGCCGGGGCGGAACCCTTCGATCAACCCGTCAGCACCGGCCATCAACCGCAGCGCCAGCGCCACCGCATCGGGGTTTTTCAGATCCAGCGCGATGGATTTGCGACCCCGCGCCATGTAATCCAGTTCGGGCTGGTCCGCCACGGCCCCCGAACGGTCGATGCGGATCACCTCGGCCCCCATATCGGCCAGCATCATGCCCGCGAACGGACCCGGACCAATGCCCGCGAATTCAATGATGCGCAGCCCCGCAAGCGGGGGCGCAGATGCGTTATCCAGCATCCGGTATCCTTTCATGATTGGCGGGTCACCCCGCCCCGATCGCAGGCCCTAGCGGCTTGCGATTGCCGTTTTCAGATTGCTGCGCATCTGGCGCAGCACCTTCAGCGTGACTTGCAGATCGGCGTCGCAAATGCCTGCATTGGCAATCTCGTCCACCTCGAAAATGGTCTGCGTCATCACCTTGACCAGCGCCTTGGCCTTGGTCGTGGCATAGATGCGGTTGGAACGGCGGTCATCGGGGTCGGCGCGGCGTTCTACAAACCCGCGCGCCTCTAGCCGGTCGATCAGTTTTGACGTGGTGACAGTGGCAATTTCCAGACGGCTGGCCAGTTCGGCCTGCCGCAACCCGTTTTCACGGATCAAATGCACCAATACCCACCCCTGTGACATGGTCATGTCATGGGGTTTCAGGAAAGAGTCAAAAATGATGGCACGAAAGCGGGCAATATCCTGATACACAGGATTATTGTCTGCGCTTAGGGACGTCTCTTTTGGCATTATTTCCTGTTCCATGTCGGACTGACCGCCAGATCGCAATTCCTTACGCGAGGCGCGGATTCAAATCAAGTTTTCGAACCCCGCGCCCCGTTTCCATGCCCTAGATCGGGTCCCATGCGAACACATCCGCCGAACGGTCCAGATCGAAAAAGCTGGCCTTCATCGCAGGCAGGGCGTGGTCGCGCACGGTTTCCGGCGTCCACCCTTCGGACCGATGCACCGAA
The DNA here is from genome assembly GCA_050633465.1 of Paracoccaceae bacterium. Classification (GTDB taxonomy): domain Bacteria; phylum Pseudomonadota; class Alphaproteobacteria; order Rhodobacterales; family Rhodobacteraceae; genus UBA3069. The sequence continues at coordinate 57,314 of JBOEGO010000008.1, forward strand.
CGGATCGGGCGCGGCTGGCTCATCAGGAAAATCTCGTTGTTGCGAATGCAGAAAATCTGCCCCGTCGTGTCGCAATCGGGCGCAGCCAGGGCCACGCATAAGGGTGCGATTTTCGCCGGTGTCATTTCCTTGATCCGCTCCACGCGGGCTTTTTCGGCATCGGTTTTCGCGGGGATGGTGCCGATCAGACGCGACCACGCAAAGGGCGCGATACAATTGGACCGCACGTTGAACCGCGCCATATCCAGCGCCAGCGACTTTGACAGCCCGACGATGCCCATTTTCGCCGCCGAATAATTCGCCTGCCCGAAATTGCCGATCAAACCCGAGGTCGAGGTGAAGTTCAGAAAACACCCCGAAGCCTGCATCTTGAATTGTTTCGCCACGGCCTGCGCCATGTTGAAACTGCCCTTCAGATGCACGGCGATCACGGAATCCCAGTCCGCTTCGGTCATCTTGTGGAAAATCACGTCGCGCAGGATGCCCGCATTGTTGACCACCACGTCGATGGCTCCGAATTCGTCCATCGCCTGTTGATACATGGCATCCGCGTCGGCGGCCTTGGCCACATTGCCGAAATTCGCCGTGGCCTCGCCGCCATTGGCGCGGATTTCGTTCACCACCTCTTGCGCGGGGGTCGCATCGGCGCCTGCGCCATCTGCCGCACCGCCCAGATCGTTGACAATCACGCGCCCGCCATGTGCGGCCATCATCAGCGCAATATCGCGCCCGATGCCACGGCCCGCTCCGGTTACGACCACTACCTTACCATCCAGCATTCTGTCCTCCTCCTCGAGCAATTTGCTTGGCCACATATTTAATTAGCTTGCTCACTGTTTGCAAGATAATTATGCTGTCGATAACAAAACGCATCAGCGGGAGGAGGAAACCCAATGTTCGAACGCTCCATATTCAACGAAGACCACGAAATGTTTCGCGATCAGGTTCGCCGGTTTGTCGAAAATGAAATCACACCACATCACGCAGAATGGGAAAAACAGGGATTCGTCAGCCGCGAGGCATGGCTGAAGGCCGGTGAAAACGGGTTGCTATGCCCCGCCATGCCCGAGGAATACGGCGGCGCAGGTGCCGATTTCATGTTCTCCATGATCGTGATGGAGGAACTGTCGCGCGCAGGTGCATTGGGGCCGGGTTTTTCCCTGCATTCCGATATCGTTGCGCCCTATATCCTGCACTACGGCAATGATGCGCTGAAACAGAAATGGCTGCCGGAAATGGCCGCGGGCCGTGCCATCGGGGCCATCGCCATGACCGAACCCGCCGCAGGGTCCGACGTGCAGGGCATCAAAACCACCGCCATCCGCGATGGCGACGATTTCGTCATCAACGGGCAAAAGGTGTTCATCACCAATGGCGGAAATTGCGATATTCTGGTGCTGGCCTGCAAAACCGACCCGTCGCAAGGGGCCAAAGGCACCAGCCTGATTCTGGTCGAAGCAGACCGCGCCGGTTTCACCAAGGGCACCCTGCTGGAAAAAGTCGGCTGGAAGGCCCAGGACACCGCCGAGCTGTTCTTTGACAATGTGCGCGTGCCCGCCAGCAACCTGTTGGGCGTCGAGGGGCGCGGTTTCTATCAACTGATGGAGCAACTGCCACAGGAACGGCTGATTCAGGCGGTGCGGGCCTCGGCTGCATTAGAGGCGGCGCTGGAATGGACAGTGGAACACACGACCCAGCGCAAGGCATTCGGCCGCGCCATCGCCGATTTCCAGAACACCCGTTTCAAACTGGCCGAGATAAAGGCCCAGGCCGTGGTCATGCGCATTTTCACCGACAAATGTCTGGAAATGCATATGGAGAAGAAACTGGATGCCGTGGACGCCGCATTGGCGAAAATGGTCACATCCGAAACCCTGTGCAAATGTCTGGATGAATGCCTGCAACTGTTTGGCGGCTATGGCTATATGTGGGAATATCCCGTTGCACGCGCATGGGCCGATGCCCGCGTGGGCCGGATCGCGGGCGGCACTGGCGAAATCATGCGCGAAATCGTGGGCCGTTCGGTCACAGGGGGCGCGAAATGATCCAGTTTCCGGATTTTATCCGCAAATACGCAGCGACCACGCCCGACCGGCGCGCGCTGCATTTTGAAGGGCGCGATTTCACTTGGGCACAGTTCAATGACCGCTGCCATCGCATGGCGCAGGCGCTGGTCAATCTGGGCGTGGAACCGGGCGGGCGCGTTGCCTTTCTGGGCCAGAATTCGCATTGGCTGGTCGAAACCTATTTCACCCCCTGCATGATCGGCGCCATCGCGGTGCCGATCAATTTCCGCCTGTCCGAATCGGAAATGGTTGACCTGATCGCCGATTGCACCCCCACCGTGCTGATCGTGGATCGCCATTTTCAGGACCGCGCAGCAGACCTGATGCGGCTGTGCCCCTCCCTGAAACACCTGATTTTCGCCGATTGGGACACGCCGACCGACAGCTTGCCCGCCGACACGATCCATTATGGCACCCTGCTGGCCGAAACCCCGCCGGTTGCCAATGATGCCTTTGTGGACCGGGCCAGCAAATCCGACGACACCATGATCCTGTTTTACACATCCGGCACCACGGGCGCGCCCAAGGGCGTGATGCTGTCGCATTCCAACCTCTTGGTGAATGCCACCGGATCGGGACACCTCTACGGGTTCCTGCAAGAGGACGTGCTGCTGCTCTCCGGCCCGATGTTCCACCTTGGCACCGGCAGCCGTGTCTATACCGCGCTGGCCTATGGCGCGACCATGGTGGTGCAGTCGAAATTCGAAGTGACCGAAACCATGCAGATGATCGAGGCACAGAAAATTTCGACCATGACGCTGGTCCCTACCATGCTCAGCATGATCATGGACCACCCGGAATTTTCGCGCTTCGATTTCAGCTCGATCCGCTGCCTGACCTATGGCGCATCCCCGATGCCGATCAAACTGATGGAACGCGCGCTGGATGCCATCCCCGGCATCGTGTTCTGTCAGGGCTATGGCATGACCGAAACCTCGCCCGTGCTGACGGTGCTGCCCCCCGCCGATCACGTGCCGGGCAACCCGATGATTGGCAAACTGGCCTCGGTCGGGAAGCCGATGATCTATGCCGAACTGCGCGTGGTCGACGAGGATGACAACCCAGTGCCGACAGGCCAGTCAGGCGAGGTTTTGGTGCGTGGCCCGCAGGTGATGAACGGCTATTGGAACCGCCCCGACGACACCGCCCATGCCATGCGCGGCGGGTTTTATCACACCGGCGATGCCGGATATCTGGACGAAGACGGGTATCTGTTTCTGGTCGGGCGCACCAAGGAAATGATCATTTCCGGCGGTGAAAACGTCTATCCGATCGAAACCGAAAACGCGCTGTCCAAACATGCGGCTGTGGCGCAAAGCGCGGTGCTGGGCCTGCCCCATCCCCATTGGGGGGAAACGGTGCATGCCGTGGTTGCCCTGCATGATGGCGCATCCGCTGACGAAACCGATCTGATCGCCCATTGCCGCGAATTGATCGCGCATTACAAGGCACCGCGCGGCATCACGATCTGGGACGGGGCGCTGCCGCTGTCGCCCACCAACAAGATCGACAAAAACGCAATCCGGCGGGCGCTGCTGGATAAATAACACAAGGAAAACAGTGCCCCTATCATCGGGGGGGCACTGTCCATTCACCCCAGTCAGGTCAAAACGCCCGCATCCCGCAGCGCCGCAATCGCTGCCGCATCATAACCCAGCCCGGCCAGAACCGCATCGGTGTCACGCCCGAAATGCGGCGCGGCGCGGGTGGTCTGTGCAGGCGTGGCGCTTAGGTGGAAACGGCAGCCCTCGAACCACGCGGGCGTGCCATCGCGGCGCGCAAGCGATTGAAAATGCCCCCAGTGCTGCAATTGCGCATCGCGGGCCAGATCGTCGGGCGCGGCGGCCACATGGGCGGCGATGCCTGCGGCCTGCAACTGCTGTTCCACTTCGCTTGCGTTGCGGGCCTTGCACCAGGCGGCCAATGCGGCGTCGATCTCGCCCTCGGCTGCGCGGCGCTGTTCCAGCTCCAGCGCGGCGTCACCGCCCGCAATGGCACATAACGCCGCCCATGCGCCATCATCCTGCGCCGAAATCGCCACCCATGCGGTTTCGCCATCCGCTGCAGCGCAGGGATACACATTGTTGGGCACCATATGCGCATCGCGGTTGCCCTGCGCCACCGGGACCTGCCCCGTGGCAGCATATTGCGCGAACCCTTCGGCGATGAAATGCATGCCTGCCTCGGCCTGTGCGATGTCCAGAAACCGGCCCCGCCCCGTGGCGCGGCGATCATTCAACGCGGCCAGCAACACGCTCAGCGCAAGGCGCGGCGCGACGAAATCGGTATAGGGGCCATAGGGGCCAACCGGATCACCACCCGCCTGCCCCGCCAGCATCTGGATGCCCGACATGGCCGCGCCGATATTGCCGAAACCGGCCAGCGCACGCCATGGCCCCGCCTGCCCCATCAATGATGTGGACAGCATCACCAGCCCCGGATTGTCACGCGACAGGGTATCGTAATCCATGCCCCAACGCGCCATCTGACCGGGGGCGAAACTTTCGACCAGCACATCGGCCCTGGCCGCCAGTCTGGCCACAATTTCGCGCCCCTCGGCGGTGCCAAGGTCCAGCGTCACCCCCTGTTTGCCCGCGTTGCAATTTTCATACAGGCCGGAACGGTCCAGATCACGCACCCCATCGGGGAATGGGCCGGTCAGCCGCGCCACCTCGGGTTTTTTCGCGCTTTCGATGCGGGTGACCTCGGCGCCGAAATCCGCCAGACACCGGCCAATCATCGGCCCCGCCACGACCCATGACAGGTCCAGCACCCGCAACCCCTGCAAGGGGCGCGCGGGGGCATCAGCGCGGGCATCGGCGGGGGTATCAGCCATGAACGGCACGGTGTCACGGGCGGTTTGCCACGCGGCCTCGGCCTGCGTGCCGCCTTCGTTCAGCATGGGCGCGGGGCGCGGCACGACGAACCCCTCATCAAACCCCTGCGCCAGTTTTCCGGGCAATTTCAGCCCGCCGATATCGTCGAAAAATCCGCGTGCGGCGGCATGGGGGCTGTGCGCCAGATCGGCCATCGACATGATCGGGGCCAGCATCAGGCGGTGTTCCAGCGCCAGGTCCACGGCCTCTCGTTTGGTCAAACCGGCCAGAAACCGCGCCACCTCCTCGCGGGCTTGCTCCATCCGTTCGTCGGGGATCTGGTCGTCTTCGATCAGGGCGGGCAGGGTCACCCAATCCCAGGTGGCGAATTCGGGCGAACAGGCCCCGCGCGCCGCCATCAGCGCGAACAGATTGTTGGTGAACCGCCCCGCCGCCGGGCCAAGCCCCAGATGCATTTCCACCAGCCCGTCACGCACCGGCCATTTCGACCGCTGGGTGCGCGACCCGCTGCCCGACAGATCCAGCTGGCGCTTTTTCTTTGATTTGACCTCGGCGCGGAACACGTAATTCGGGTGGCCGATCACGCTGGCCATGCTGAGGCTAAGGGTCGATTGCGTGGCCGATGCCTGCGCCGAACTCACAACCCGCTGCCCCTGCCCCGACTGGCGCCGCGCCTCCAACGCGACCATGACACCACATAGGGCATCGGCGGCTGCATGGTGGAACGCCTGCGGCAGGGTCATCCGTGTGGGCATGCCCGCCTGCGATTCCGTGGGCTTCAGCGGCCCGCCCGCGGCCCAGATGGTCAGGTCGCTGTCGGCATATCCTGCCTTGGGTCCGCTTAACCCGTAGGGGGTGACAATCGCATGGATCAGCGCAGGATTGACCGCCAGCAATTCATCCGTGTCCAGCAGCCTGTCACGCGCCGGATTGCCCGATTGCAGCACCACATCGGCCTGCGCCAACAGCGCCCTGAACCGCGCATCGCCATGATCCAGAACCAGGGACCGCCGCCCCACAGCCCATGCCGCCCAGAACAGCGAATTGCCCTGATCGTCAAACGGGGCCAGCCGCCGTGCGCTGCTGCCCCCGTCGGGTTCTATGGCCAGCACATCGGCCCCCATCAGGGCCAGCATCCGCCCCGCCAGAATGCCCCGCGCATCGGACAGGTCCAACACGCGCAGCCCCGCCAATGCGCCGGCGGTCATGTTACCACTGGTCCTGATTGGTCAACACGGCGGTGGCAGAGGCCGAAAACATGCCCCCGACCCCATGCACCAGCGACAGTTTCGCGCCTTCGACCTGCGCCGGGGAAATGCCGCGCATCTGGCGCACGCCTTCTTGCAGGGCAAACATGCCATACATGCCCGAATGCATGTAACTTAACCCGCCGCCATTGGTGTTCATCGGCAGCTTGCCACCGGGCCTTGTGTTGCCCTCGGCGATAAATGCACCGCCCTCGCCTTTTTCGACAAACCCCAGATCCTCCAACCCATAGATGGGCAGGTGGGCAAAGGCGTCATAGATCATCAGATGATCCACATCGGCATGGCTGATGCCCGCACTTTCAAACGCCATCTTGCCCGACACGCGAAATGCTTTGGACGATGTGAAATCCTCCATCTGGGAAATCATCGGCCCCTCGGCCGACTCTCCGCCCATACCGCGCAGATAAACGGGCTTGGTCGGGAAATCTTTGGCCCGTTCGGCGCTGGTCAGGATCAGGGCACCGCCGCCATCCGACACCAGACAGCACATCAATTTGGTGAAAGGCCAAGCGATCATTTTCGCGTTCAACACATCATCCACCGTCAACGGATCATGCGCCGTGGCGCGGGGGTGTTTCGCCGCCCATTCGCGCTGCACCACCGCAACCGATGCGATCTGTTCCAGCGTCAGCCCGTCGTCTTTCATCTTGCGCAGCACCGGCAGGGTGAACCGCGAAGGCGGAAAGAGCGCGCCGTAGATGGATTCGAATTCCTGCTGCTGCGCCGATGGAAACAACGGCCGGTGCGTGCGGTTGTTCGACCGCCCGCTTTCGCCATGGGTGATCAGAACCGTGGTGCACAACCCCGCCTTGATCGCCGCCGCCGCGTGGCGCACATGGGCGATGAACGAACAGCCGCCAACCGATGTGCCATCCAGCCAGGTCGGCGTGATCCCCAGATATTGTGCGATTTCGGCGGCGTCATGGCCGCCTGTGGCGATGCCGTCGATGTCGGCAACGGTCAGCCCGCAATCGGCCAGCGCATTCAGCGCGGCATCGGCGTGCAATCCGGTTTGCGACAACTCTGGCACCTTGCCCATACGGGTGGATTCGGCGGCGCCGACAATGGCGATTTCGGGGGAGTTTTTAGCGCGGCTCATGCTGCACCTCCTGTCGCCGGGCGGAACTGTGGCACGGATGTTTCACCGCGTTGCTCGAACGTGACCTCCAGCGGCATGTCCAGTTGCAACGCCTCGGGGTCGGCTGCGCAATCAACGATGTTGGACATCATGCGCGGGCCTTCCTCCAGCTCCACAATGGCCACGGCGAACGGCGGCTCATACCCCGGCGCGGGCATCTGGTTGATGACATAGGAATACAAACGCCCCCGCCCCGATGCGGCAAATGCGGCCACATCGCGCGACCCGCAACCGGGACAAAACGGGCGCGGCGGAAAATAGGCCGCATCGCAGGGCGCACAGCGTTGCAGCATCAGCTTGCCCGCCTTTGCGCCATCCCAATAGAATTGCGTTTCCGGGTAAATGACCGGTTCTTGTCTCTGGCTCATCTTGTCAAACTTCCTGTGTCTCGTTCAGTTCAGCCCAATCGGGCCAGTCCGTTGTTCAATACCACCACGTCGCGTTCCACCACGCGGGCGCGAAATGAAATGTCGTCGCCGTTTTTCCACATCTCGGTGCGGATGGTTTCGCCCGGATAAACCGGGGATGAAAACCGCAATTGCAGATGTTTCAGCGCCTCTGATCGCCCGCCCGCCATGGCCTGCGTGATCGACCAGGCCGCCACACCCAGACTGCACAGCCCGTGCAGGATAGGGCGGTCAAACCCCACCCCCTTGGCAATCGCCGGATCGGCATGCAACGGATTGAAATCACCGCTCAGCCGATAGATCAGCGCCGCGCCTTCGGGCGTTTTGTGATCATGGGTCGCATCGGGCGCACCATCCGGTAACGTATGGACAGATTTCACCGGCCCCGATGGCCCGCCAAACCCGCCATCGCCACGGGCAAAACTGGTGCCCGCCACGGTGGCGATCAACCTGCCTGTGGCCTTGTCGGTGATGGCGCGTTCGGAATAGATCAGCGCGCCCTTGCCTTCGCCCTTGTCGACAATTCCGGTGATGCGCGTCACACCGATCAGGGTGCCACTGTCGGGCAAGGGCGCATGCAATGTCAGGCTTTGCTCTCCATGCAGCAACTGCTGCCATGTGATACCCGTGTCCGGCTCCATCGCCCAAAACCCGGGATAGGTCAGCACATTGACCATCGCTGGCAAGGCGCAAAATCCCTCTGCGCCCTCATAGGTGGCGCGCAAATGCGCCGGGTTCAACGGGTCGGTGCCCAACCCCAAACCCAAGGCATACAGGATCGTATCCTTTTGCGTATAGGTTTGTTCAACTGGCGTGAATTCCCGCGCCATCAGCGCGTCATAATCTAGCATCGGTTCTCCTCCCGCTGTCGGGGGCAGATTACATAGCTAGATAATAGTTTGCAAGATCATTAAATCCAAAACTGCCCGCCGACAGGTCCGCTGCCAGGTCCGCCGCGCAGCAGAACAGAGGTTAGAATGGGTCGTCAGGCTTCAGCCGGCTTCAGGCAGCTTCAATTTCCGGTGTCTGCACATCGGCATTCTTCAGCTGATGCGCCATGATCTCGGTATAGGACAAACCCGGATTGGCCTCACAGAGCATACCGACCTTCATCCAGAATTCGGCCTGCGCGTTGATCGAACGGCACATGACCGAACTGGACTTGCGCAGCTCCTCGTGCAGGTCATCCCCGATTTTTACGATGCCCATCGACCTCTCTCCTTTTTGCGAATATATAAACCGTATATGATTCGTATACACCCACCATGCGCTCGTGGTCAATATGGCCGTGCCACGACACCAAAAAGGACACCCGATGGACAGCTATATCGACCTCCCCATAGCCCCCAAGGCCCGGGACGCCCGCAGAACCGAGGCCATCAAACTTTACGGGCCGGACGCCTTTGAGGGGATGCGCCGCGCAGGTGCGTTGACGGCCAGATGCCTCGATGGCGTCTGCGACCTTATCCACGACGGCACCGCTTTGGCCCGGATCAACGCCTTCGTTCTCCAGTTTGCCTCCGCCCATGATGCAACGCCTGCAACACTGGGCTACAAGGGGTATCCATACGCCTGCTGCACATCGGTCAACCACGTGGTCTGTCACGGGTTTCCGAACCAGAAGAAGCTGCGCGACGGGGATATCGTGAATGTCGATGTCACGCTGATTCATGACGGGTGGTATGGCGATTCAAGTCGGATGTATGTGGTGGGAAAACCAAAACGCGCGGCTGAACGACTGATCCGGATCGCACATGAGGCGATGATGCAGGGGATCAGGGCGGTGCGGCCGGGTGCGCATCTGGGCGATATCGGCCATGCAATCCAAAGCTACGCAAATTCCAAGCGATGCTCGGTCGTCCGCGACTTCTGCGGGCACGGGATCGGGCAGGTCTTTCACGACTCCCCCAACATCTTGAACTTCGGAAAAACGGGCAGCGGCCCAGAGCTTCGCGAGGGGATGATTTTTACGGTTGAGCCGATGGTCAATCTCGGGCGCGGGGATGTCAAAATGCGCGCCGATGACTGGACCGCCGTAACACGGGACCGATCCCTTTCGGCACAATTTGAACATTCGATTGGCGTTACATCCAACGGTTTCGAGATTTTCACCCTCTCGCCGACGGGCCTTCACGCCCCCGGGATCGCGCTTTGAAACAATCGCATTCGTTTAATTGATCGCAACGCGGACCAAGCGAGCCTTCCTGTCACTCAATCCCGATACCACCACACAGCGCACAGGATGTTCTCACGCGGAAATCGGTGATGCCTGAACGGTGAGGGGCGCGTTTGCTGGTGATGTTCCGATGGCCAAGGCGTTCCAGCCACAGAAAGCCGGGCCTTGGTGGCCGGGCTGTTCGGCTGGAATATAGCGCCTGCATCAAGGGCGATGCCACCCGACGGAAAGGTGCTGCCCTTTGCGTTGCCGCGACCGCGCCTGCGACGCCTGAATTCGTTTTGCGGTGGCTTCCTTGCCCTATAGCAACCCTTTTCCCCGAGCTTACAGCAACCCGATCTCGGCCAGCGCGGCGGACAGTTCGGGGGGCAGGGTTTCTTCGGCTTCGCGTCCCTTGGGCAGGTCCACGGGGGCATCTGCCGGTTTGAGGTAGCGCCAGCCCTGAAACGGGCGGCGGGGGGCGGCGGTGGTGCGGATAATTTCGGGGTCCAGCACAATGCCACAGCGGCGGATGCCATCGCCGCGGTCGACCTCGGACAGGCCGAGAATGGGCTGGCGGCACAGGATCTGCCCCTTGATCACCCAATAGATCGAACCGCCGTTCAGGATTTCATCGGCGCGTTTGGGCCACATGCGGGTGACGTGGCGCGGCAGCCCGTCGGGGAGGGATTGGCGGTATTGATTTTGCCATGCGATCAGCCCGTCAACATCATCGGTGCCAACAGAAAGTTTGAGGATGTGGAGCGGTTTGGACATGCGTGCCTCGGACTAGGGATGGTATATGATAGGGCATTTGCCCACGAGATCAATTGACCCTTGCAGCATCGGCGCGTATGGTGGAAAGCCTTCCGCAAAGACCCTGAAACCGATCCGAGGACGCCGCCATGAGCCGTTTTGCCGCCCCTATTTCCGAACAGATTTGGGACATGAAATACCGGTTTAAACAGGCGGATGGCACGCCGATTGACCGCACGGTCGAGGATTCATGGCGGCGAATCGCACGGTCACTGGCCAGTGTCGAGGGCGACAAGGAAAAATGGGAAGGCGTGTTTTACGACGCCCTGTCCGATTTCAAATACCTGCCTGCGGGGCGGATCACGGCGGGCGCGGGCACCGAACGGCGCGTGACCATGTTCAACTGTTTCGTCATGGGCACGGTGCCCGACAGCATGGGCGGCATTTTCGACATGTTGAAAGAGGCGGCGCTGACCATGCAGCAGGGCGGCGGCATCGGCTATGATTTCAGCACGATCCGGCCCAAGGGCGCGGACGTGAAGGGCGTTTCGGCGGATGCCTCCGGCCCGTTGTCGTTCATGGATGTCTGGGATGCGATGTGCCGCACGATCATGTCGGCAGGGTCGCGCCGCGGTGCGATGATGGCGACGATGCGGTGTGACCACCCCGATGTCGAAGGGTTCATCACCGCGAAATCCGACGCGGCGCGGTTGCGAAATTTCAATCTGTCGGTGCTGATCACGGATGATTTCATGGCGGCGGTCAAGGCAGACGGCCCGTGGGATTTGCAGTTTGACGGCAAGGTATACCAGACGGTTCAGGCGCGTGATTTGTGGAACAGGATCATGCAATCGACCTATGAATTTGCCGAACCGGGTGTGATTTTCATTGACCGGATCAACGCGGCCAACAACCTGTCCTATTGCGAAACGATTGCAGCGACGAACCCCTGCGGCGAGCAGCCCCTGCCGCCCTATGGGGCCTGTTTGCTGGGGTCTGTGAACCTGGCGCGGCTGGTTTCTGATCCGTTCGAGGCGGGCGCGGCATTGGATGGCGCGGCCTTGGACGATCTGGTGCGTGTGGCCGTGCGGATGATGGACAACGTGGTGGATGCGTCGAAATTTCCGTTAGAGGCACAGGCCCGCGAGGCAGCGGCCAAGCGGCGGATCGGGCTGGGTGTGACGGGTTTGGCCGATGCGCTGTTGATGGTTGGCCTGCGCTATGGGTCGGACGAAGCGGCGCGTCAGACCGAGGATTGGCTGCACGCGATCGCCCGCGCCGCCTATCTGGCGTCAGTGGATCTGGCCAAGGAGAAGGGGGCGTTCCCCTTGTTTGACGCCGATGCCTATCTGGCCAGTGGCGCGATGCAGGGCATGGACGCCGATGTGCGCGATGCCATTCGCGAACACGGTATCCGCAATGCATTGCTGACATCTATCGCGCCGACGGGGACGATTTCACTATATGCGGGCAACGTAAGTTCGGGGATCGAGCCGGTGTTCGCCTATGCCTACAAACGCAAGGTTTTGCAAAAGGATGGCAGCCGCACCGAGGAAGAAGTGGTGGATTACGCGGTGCAGATGTGGCGCGAAAAAATGGGTGATGCGCCCCTGCCCGACTATTTCGTGAATGCGCAGACGCTGGCCCCGCTGGACCATGTAAAGATGCAGGCGGCGGCGCAGAAATGGGTGGATTCGTCGATTTCCAAGACGATCAACTGCCCCGAGGATATTTCGTTCGAGGCCTTCAAAGAGGTCTATATGGAGGCCTATGAAAGCGGTTGTAAGGGTTGCACCACCTATCGGCCGAATGATGTGACGGGCTCGGTTTTGACGGTCAGCGAAGAGGGCGATAAAGCCCCCGAGGCGGACAGCGGCGCGGATGTGGTCTACATGACCGAGCCCTTTGACCGCCCGCAAGAGCTGGACGGGGCGACATACAAGTTGAAGTGGCCGGATTCAGAGCATGCTATTTATCTGACGGTGAACGATATTGTTATCGGCGGGCATCGCCGCCCGTTCGAAGTGTTCATCAATTCCAAGAACATGGAGCATTTTGCATGGACCGTGGCCCTGACGCGGATGATTTCGGCGGTGTTCCGGCGCGGTGGTGATGTGTCGTTTGTGGTGGAGGAGCTGAAGGCGGTGTTTGACCCGCGCGGCGGCGCGTGGATGGGAGGCAAATATATCCCGTCCATTCTGGCGGCCATCGGCGGTGTGATCGAGCGCCACATGATCGCCATCGGGTTTATCGAGGGCGAGGGCATGGGCCTGAAAACCGACCCTCAGGCGCAGGTAGTCGGGTTGGACAACGAGCGGCGCGGCAAGGCCTGCCCGTCCTGCGGCCAGTATTCGATGATGATGGTCGAGGGCTGCATGACCTGTTCGTCCTGCGGCCATTCGAAATGCGGCTAGGCGCAGGGCGGGCGAAAAGTTGTTGTTGTGAAGTGACCCATAGATTGCCCATTTCGTTCTAACTTGGGTCCACTATCTACACATAGTTTGTACATTGAGCGGCTTCACAACGATGCTTTCGGGGTGAAGCCGTCTCTATTTTGAGTATGGGGCTTGAGTAGATTTTGGACGCGAAAATCTTGCTTCGGTCACATCCAAAGTCGTACAAGTCCTTTGTTGGTTGCGTGATTAGTAAACAAAATCAGATATTTAAATCCGTTCACCCGGTGGTACGGCCTTAATGACGGCTTCGAAAAAGTGTTCCGCAGGAACATCGAGCGCCCGCGCAATGATCACCAATTCTGGCACATCAATACGCCGCTGACCCGACTCGATCCTCGCAACGAACGATTGATGACACCTTAACCGCTCCGCCAAGGCTGCTTGTGAGAGATTTTGGGATTTACGGGCTGAAATGAGCGCTTCAATGAGCGCCAAGTGTCCGTCGGTGTGAAGTGTTTTGGTCAATTGAGTGTCCGTAAGATGCTTCGGACACTTCCAGTAATCTCATTTTCAGATTATCTAAAAATCAGATTATACATGTAAGGTGGGTAGTGATGCCAAATATACATATAACCCTTGCGGACCTGTATTGCGCTTTGGGCGTTTCGCAAAGCTCTCTGGATTCAGCTGCCATCGACGACATACAGGTTGGGTGTTGAGATGACAGGCGTGAAAGCAGGCGATGTCTCAAACACCAAGGAAGCTATCCTATCGAAGTTTGCACCGGTACTGGCGCTAAAGTCGACAGCACTGCAGCCCACTTCTAGTTTGCAAACATTGAAAATACAGGAGCTACATCAGGCATGGGCTGTCTTTACGGACGTATTGCCATCAATCCTTGCTCAGTGTTCCGGCCTTTCAACGCATCCAAAGAGTGGGGAGGGTCCGTTTTCCGAGCTCCTTTGGGATTTTCTAAATGGGCGTGAAATTTGCATTTCCTTGAACAAGTTTGGCGGTTTCGATCTAAGCATCAATGCCGAAAAAGTGCAGTGGATGGAGACACAATTGCCGCTGGAACTGCTCTTTCTGAAATTACTGGCCCTCGACTACACCCCTGAGGAATTTAGGGCTCTGGCGGGCTGACCGAGCCGAGAGAACACACAATGACAATCTGGTATACGGCTGATACGCATTTCGGCCACGAAAACATCATGCGGTTTTGCAACCGCCCCTTCATGTCGGCATCGCAGATGGACGCGGCACTGTTGGAAAACATGTGGAAGGTGGTCGGCCCGGAGGACCAACTTTGGATTCTGGGTGATTTCGCTTTTGGCTCCAAGGCCAAGGACAGCGCTTATGTTGAGCATAGGGCGAAACTCAACACTTAGACCGCTACGAGGGCAAGATTTGAAGGCCTTTTCAACGACCCAATTGAGACGCAACACGTCTGAAATCCTGGAGGCGGTTCAATGTGAACCCGTTATGATCACTAGGTACAGGAAATCTCTCTGAGGTGCCCCTAGATTTGT